>NZ_JAUQYR010000010.1:0-809 GCF_030588125.1 Isoptericola sp. b515
TTTAGGTGCAGCGTCACGCGTTCCTTGCCGGAGGTAGAGCTACTGGATGGCCGATGGGCCCTACCAGGTTACTGACGTCAACCAAACTCCGAATGCCGGCAAGCCAGAGCGTGGCAGTGAGACTGCGGGGGATAAGCTTCGTAGTCGAGAGGGAAACAGCCCAGACCACCGGCTAAGGCCCCTAAGCGTGTGCTCAGTGGGAAAGGATGTGGAGTTGCCCAGACAACCAGGAGGTTGGCTTAGAAGCAGCCACCCTTGAAAGAGTGCGTAATAGCTCACTGGTCAAGTGATTCCGCGCCGACAATGTAGCGGGGCTCAAGTACACCGCCGAAGCCGTGGCGCTCACACAAGCCCAGCAGCGACTTGATCGCTGTTCAGGCGTGTGGGCGGGTAGGGGAGCGTCGTGTGGGCGGTGAAGCCGCGGAGTGATCCAGCGGTGGAGACCACACGAGTGAGAATGCAGGCATGAGTAGCGAAAGACGGGTGAGAAACCCGTCCGCCGAATGACCAAGGGTTCCAGGGCCAGGTTAATCCTCCCTGGGTAAGTCGGGACCTAAGGCGAGGCCGACAGGCGTAGTCGATGGACAAGGAGTTGATATTCTCCTACCGGCGAAGAACCGCCCATACCGAATCCGGTGATGCTAACCACCCCGAACCACCACCGACGTCCTTCGGGACGTCACCGGTGACTAGGCGTGGGACCCGAGCCAGTACTAGGTAAGCGTGTTAACAGGGGTGACGCAGGAAGGTAGCCCGGCGTGGCGATGGTTGACCACGTCCAAGGCCGTAGCCCGCCTCGTAGGCAAATC
>NZ_JAUQYR010000011.1:0-657 GCF_030588125.1 Isoptericola sp. b515
GGTTCCGGCTTTCGGATGGTGTGTGTCGGTTGTTTGAGAACTCAACAGTGTGCTTGATAGTCAATGCCAAATTTTGAACCTTCATTGGTTCCTTTGGATCGGACAACTAGTTTTTTGCTAGCTTGTCTGGCCAGTATCGATATGGCATCGCACGCCCTGGTGGTGTGTGGTGTTTTCTCTCTTTCACGGAGAGTTTGATCCTGGCTCAGGACGAACGCTGGCGGCGTGCTTAACACATGCAAGTCGAACGGTGAAGCCCAGCTTGCTGGGTGGATCAGTGGCGAACGGGTGAGTAACACGTGAGCAACCTGCCCTCCACTTCGGGATAAGCCCTGGAAACGGGGTCTAATACCGGATACGAGCACTCGACGCATGTCGGGTGTTGGAAAGTTTTTCGGTGGGGGATGGGCTCGCGGCCTATCAGCTTGTTGGTGGGGTAATGGCCTACCAAGGCGTCGACGGGTAGCCGGCCTGAGAGGGCGACCGGCCACACTGGGACTGAGACACGGCCCAGACTCCTACGGGAGGCAGCAGTGGGGAATATTGCACAATGGGCGAAAGCCTGATGCAGCGACGCCGCGTGAGGGATGACGGCCTTCGGGTTGTAAACCTCTTTCAGCAGGGAAGAAGGCCTTCGGGTGGACGGTACCTGCAGAA
>NZ_JAUQYR010000012.1:0-594 GCF_030588125.1 Isoptericola sp. b515
GCGATTGGGACTAAGTCGTAACAAGGTAGCCGTACCGGAAGGTGCGGCTGGATCACCTCCTTTCTAAGGAGCACATACCTCCCGCCCGCGTGGTGGGGGGTCATGGCAAGCCGCTTGAGGCGCCGATCGTGCGTCTGGTGGTTGCTCTGGGTGGAACATTGACTACAGCCTGCCGCTGGGTGGGTCGAGCTAGTACACCGTGCGGTGCCCCCTGGGGTGCCGGGTTCGCGGTCGGAAGGGTCGGTCTGCTGGTGGCGGGCTGGTGAGCACACTGTTGGGTCCTGAGGCAGCCGGCCGCTTGGTCGGGGTCTTGATGGATACGGGTCGTCGGTCGGTCGCAGACCGCTTCCACGGGTGCCGCAGCGTGAGCTGGTGGTGGCTCGGGTGGGGGTAGGTGCGCCAGGTGCCGGCGGGTCCGTCCGTTGCTTGAGAACTGCACAGTGGACGCGAGCATCCCAGATGTTCAAGTACATCCCTCCTTGCCTTCAGGGGCTGGTGGGGTGTGTTTTCTTGGATTTCTGTAGCAATTTTGTAGTGTGTCGAAGTTTTTAAGGGCACATGGTGGATGCCTTGGCACTAGGAGCCGAAGAAGGA
>NZ_JAUQYR010000013.1:0-522 GCF_030588125.1 Isoptericola sp. b515
GGCAAGACCACTTGCTAAGCCTAAATACTACCTAGTGACCGATAGCGGATCAGTACCGTGAGGGAACGGTGAAAAGTACCCCGTGAGGGGAGTGAAATAGTACCTGAAACCGTGTGCCTACAAGCCGTCGGAGCCTCCCTGGTGGGGGTGACGGCGTGCCTTTTGAAGAATGAGCCTGCGAGTTAGTGCTCGGTGGCGAGGTTAACCCGTGTGGGGAAGCCGTAGCGAAAGCGAGTCCGAACAGGGCGATTCAGTCGCCGGGTCTAGACCCGAAGCGAAGTGATCTAGCCATGGGCAGGTTGAAGCGCCGGTAAGACGGCGTGGAGGACCGAACCCACTTAGGTTGAAAACTGAGGGGATGACCTGTGGTTAGGGGTGAAAGGCCAATCAAACTTCGTGATAGCTGGTTCTCCCCGAAATGCATTTAGGTGCAGCGTCACGCGTTCCTTGCCGGAGGTAGAGCTACTGGATGGCCGATGGGCCCTACCAGGTTACTGACGTCAACCAAACTCCGAATGCCGG
>NZ_JAUQYR010000014.1:0-521 GCF_030588125.1 Isoptericola sp. b515
GTGGGGTGTGTTTTCTTGGATTTCTGTAGCAATTTTGTAGTGTGTCGAAGTTTTTAAGGGCACATGGTGGATGCCTTGGCACTAGGAGCCGAAGAAGGACGTTGTAGCCTGCGATAAGCCTCGGGGAGCTGGCAAACGAGCTGTGATCCGAGGGTGTCCGAATGGGGGAACCCGGCCGCAGTCATGTGCGGTCACCGACGCCTGAATGTATAGGGCGCCTGGAGGGAACGTCGGGAAGTGAAACATCTCAGTACCGACAGGAAGAGATATTCCGTGAGTAGTGGCGAGCGAAAGCGGATGAGGCCAAACCGTATGCGTGTCAAGCTGTCAGGCGTTGCGTGTGCGGGGTTGTGGGACCTTCCGAGAACCACTGACATGGTTCTGACCAGTAAGAAAGTCGCGTGATAGTCGAACCGCATTGAAAGGCGGACCGTAGAGGGTGTGAGTCCCGTAGACGAAATCGCGTGGCCTGGTGGAGGGGATCCCAAGTAGCACGGGGCCCGTGAAATCCCGTGTGAATC
>NZ_JAUQYR010000001.1:0-303756 GCF_030588125.1 Isoptericola sp. b515
ATCCAAAGGAACCAATGAAGGTTCAAAATTTGGCATTGACTATCAAGCACACTGTTGAGTTCTCAAACAACCGACACACACCATCCGAAAGCCGGAACCCTTCGTCCCGACCCCGTCCGGGGCAACCCTTCAACCTTACCCGAACCGATCCGCCCTGTCCAACTCGCTGCTGCGAATCAGTGAGCGACCTGCTCGAGGTCAGGCCCCTGCCTCGTCCGAGGGGCGCACGAAGCGCCCTGTCCGTTCGAGGAGAGTTTCAACCCCGGCGGCCACCTCGCGGTGTCCGTTCCCTGTCGGGCTGACGTGAAAGAACATTACACGTCCCCGGCAGCGAGTCCAAGCCCGTGCGGGGTGACCCGGCGCACAGTGACCGCCGACACCGTCGTCGCAGGTCGTGCAGGGTGGGCTGAGCCGCGGAACGAGGCCGTTCGCGCTAGGTTCGCACCGTGAGCGCACCACCCGTCGTCGTCCGTCCCGCCCGGGAGGAGGAGGCCGCCGAGGTCGCCTGGCTCGGGGCCCTGACCTTCCCCCTCGCCTGCCCGCCCGGGACCTCGGCCGTCACCATGGCCCACCACATCGCGCACCGGCTCACGCCCGAGACCTTCCGCAGCTGGATTAGGGCCGACGACTGCTCCCTCCTCGTCGCCGACGCCGGCGGACTCGTCGGCTACGCGCTGCTGCTGCGGGGCGAGCCGGAGGGCGTCGCCGAGCGCGAGGCGCTGCGGACGACCGTCGGCGCGGGACCGTACGTCGAGCTCTCGAAGATCTACGTCCACCCCGACCGGCTGGGTGACGGCACCGCCGGCACCCTGATGACCGGAGCCGTCGAGGGCGCCGGGGTCCTGGCACCGCACCGGCCGCTGTGGTTGGGGACCAACGGTGACAACGCCCGCGCCCAGGCCTTCTACCGCAAGCACGGGTTCGCCGTGATCGGCGCCCGCACCTATGACGTCGGGGGTGTGCAGCACGACGACGTGGTCATGCTGCACACCCCCGTGGAGTGAGCGGGTCGGCCTCAGTCCTTCGTGGAGAAGGCCGCGTCGAAGGCTGCGTCCGGCGGGTCGAACGCGAGCCGGCGCACGAACTCCAGTCCCTCGGGTGCCCCGACGAGGCGGTCCATGCCGGCGTCCTCCCACTCCACCGACAGCGGGCCGTCGTACCCGATGGCGTTGAGCATCCGGAAGGAGTCCTCCCACGGCACGTCGCCGTGGCCGGTGGAGATGAAGTCCCAGCCCCGCCGCGGGTCGGCCCACGCCAGGTGGGACGACAGCCGACCGTTGCGACCGTTCAGGCGCTTCTTCGTGTCCTTGCAGTGCGCGTGGTAGATGCGGTCCTGGAAGTCCCACAGGAAGCCCACGGGGTCGACGTCCTGCCAGACCATGTGGCTCGGGTCCCAGTTGAGGCCGAAGGACTCCCGGTGCCCGATCGCCTCGAGCGTCCGCTGCGTCGTCCAGTAGTCGTAGGCGATCTCGCTCGGGTGGACCTCGAGGGCGAAGCGGACGCCGACCTCCTCGAAGACGTCGAGGATCGGGTTCCAACGGTCGGCGAAGTCCTGGTACCCCGCCTCGACCATGTCGGCCGGGACCGGCGGGAACATCGCCACGGTCTTCCAGATGGAGGACCCGGTGAAGCCGACGACGGTCCGCACGCCGAGCTTCGCCGCCATGCGCGCGGTGTCCTTCATCGCCTCGGCCGCCCGCTGCCGGACGCCCTCCGGGTCGCCGTCGCCCCAGATCTCCGGCGCCAGGATCTCCTGGTGCCGCCGGTCGATCGGGTCGTCGCAGACCGCCTGGCCGGTCAGATGGTTCGAGATCGCCACGATCTGCAGCCCGTGCCGGGCCATCAGGTCCTGGCGCCCCTGGACGTAGTCGGCGTCGTCCCAGCGGGAGACGTCGAGGTGGTCACCCCAGCAGGCCAGCTCCAGGCCGTCGTACCCCCACTTCGCGGCGTGTCCGGCCACCTCCTCCAGGGGCAGGTCCGCCCACTGCCCGGTGAACAGGCTGATCGGTCGTGTCATGGTCGTTCCTCTCTCGTTCTCAGGCCAGCTCGATCCAACGGTGCTTGTCCGACGCGCTCCGCTCCACCGCATCGAGCACCCGTTGCACGGCGAGACCGTCCGCGAAGGACGGCGCGGGCGCCTGACCGGCTGCGAGCGCTCCCACCAGATCGACGACCTGATGGGTGAACGCGTGCTCGTAGCCGAGCCCGTGTCCCGGAGGCCACCAGGCCGCGACGAAGGGATGCTCGGCCTCGGTCACCACGATCCGTCGGAACCCGGCCGTCACCGCCGGTTCGGACGCGTCGTAGAAGTGCAGGACGTTCATGTCCTCGAAGTCGAACGCCAGCGACCCGGCGGACCCGTTGATCTCGATCCGGATCGCGTTCTTGCGCCCGACGGCGTACCGGGTCGCCTCGTAGCTCGCCATGGCGCCCCCGGACATCCGGCCGAAGAACACGGCCGCGTCGTCGACCGTCACCGGCCCCGTCTCGGTCCCGCCGGTCCCGGAGAGCCCGGAGAACTCGGTGGCCACGGGACGCTCGGGCACGAAGGTCTCGAGCATCCCGGCCACGCCCGTGATCCGCTCGCCGGTGATGAACTGGGTCAGGTCGACGACGTGGGCGCCGATGTCGCCCAGCGCGCCGGACCCCGCCTTGTCCTTGTCGAGCCGCCAGTTCAGCGGTGTCGAGGCGTCGGAGAGCCAGTCCTGCAGGTACTGCGCACGCACGTGGCGGATCTCGCCGATCCGCCCGTCGACGACGAGCTGCCGTGCGAGCTGGATGGCGGGGACACGCCGGTAGGTGAACCCCACCATCGCGTGCACCCCGCGGCGCGCGGCGCGGTCCGCGGCGGCCACCATCTGCTCCGCCTCGGCGACGGAGTTGGCCAGCGGCTTCTCGCACAGGACGTGCTTGCCGGCGTCGAGGGCCGCGACGGCGATCTCGGCGTGGGTGTTCCCGGGGGTGCAGATGTCGACGAGATCGATGTCGTCCCGCTCGAGCAGCCGGTGCCAGTCGGTCTCGGCGGACCCCCACCCGAGCCGGTCCGCGGCCGCGGTGACCTTCTCGCGGTTCCGTCCGGCGACCGCCGTCATCTCGGTGCGCAGCGGCAGGTCGAAGAAGCGGGGAGCGGTGCGCCAGGCGTGGGAGTGCGCCGCACCCATGAACGAGTAGCCGACCATGCCGACGCCCAGGCGGGCGCCGTCTGCTGCAGCCATTGGAGTGTCCTTTCATTCCTCGTGCGGCCCGGGCGCCCATGCGGGCGGACGAGCCGCGGTGGCGGGGCCCGCAGGCCCCGCCACCGTCGGGGTGCGGTCCGGTCAGGACTCGAACGCGTTGGGCAGGTACTGGTCGACGTTGTCCGCCGTCACGACCGGGGCGAAGAGCTGGACGGTGCGCGGCACGCTCGACGAGGCGAGGTCGCTCATGTCCTTCTCGTGCGCCACCAGGCGGGCCAGCTTGATGCCGTCGGCGGCCTGGGTCGCCGGGTAGATGACGGTCGCCTGGACGACGGAGTCGCCCTCCTGAATCTCGCGCATCATGTTGGCCGAGCCCGCACCGCCGACGACGAAGAACTCGTCACGACCGGCGTTCTCGATCGCCTGGAGGACGCCGACACCCTGGTCGTCGTCGTGGTTCCAGATGGCGTCGATCTCGGGGGCCGCCTGCAGCAGGCTCGAGGTGACCGACTCGCCGCCCTGGACGGTGAAGTCCGCCGCGACCTGGTTGTCGACGTCCAGCCCGCACTCGGACAGCGCGTCCTCGAAGCCCTGGCTGCGGTCCTGGGTCAGCGGCAGCGAGGCGATGCCCTGGATCTCGGCGACGACGGCGTCCGGCTGGTCGCCGAGCTGCTCGCAGATGTACTGGCCGGCCGAGACGCCCATGCCGTAGTTGTCGCCCAGCACCGTGGAGCGGGCGGCGAACGGGTCGGAGAACTCGCGGTCCACGTTGATGACCGGGATCCCGGCCTCCATGGCCTCGATCGCGACGTCGGTCAGCGCGGCGCCGTCGAACGGCAGGAGCACGATGGCGTCCACACCGTCGGCGATGAAGCCTTCGATCTGGCTGATCTGCACGTTGACGTCGTTCGTGCCCTCGGCGACACGGAGGTCGACGTCGTCGTAGTTCTCGGCCTCGGCCTCGGCGGCCGAGGTGATCGCGCCCATCCAGCCGTGGTCGGCGGCAGGGGCGGAGAAGCCGATGACGACCTCCTCGCCGGCCTCGTCGTTGTCGGAGACGGCCGTGGAGCCGCCGCCCTCCTCGGAGGACGCCTCGCTCTCCTCCTCGGCCGGTTCGTTGCTCACGCAGCCGGTCAGCAGGAGCGCCGAGGCGGCGAGGGCAGCGGGGATGCCGAGCATGCGCTGGCGGCGGTTCATACGTACGGACATGGGATCTTCCTCGATTCGGTCCGGATCGTGCTGGGTGGGTGTGGTGGTGTGTGCGGGGGTGGGGTCAGCTCGATCTCGAGGGTGCCGAGATCCGCTGCTGCAGCAGCACGGCGCCGACGATGATCGCGCCCTTGGCGATCTGCTGCACCGAGCTGTCGAGGTTGTTGATGATGAAGACGTTCGAGAGCGTCGCGAAGATGAGGACGCCGATGACGGTGCCGATGATCGTGCCGCGTCCCCCGGCCAGGAGCGTGCCGCCGACGACGACCGCGGCGATCACGTCGAGCTCGTAGAGCAGGCCGTTGGTCGACGAGCCGGCCCCGGTCCGGGCGAGCATCATCGTGCCGGCGATGCCGACGGTGAGACCGGAGAGCCCGTAGACGTACATGAGGTGACGCTTGACCTTGATGCCGGCCAGGCGCGCCGCCTCCGGGTTGCCGCCGACCGCGACGGTGCGGCGACCGAACGTCGTGCGGTTGAGCAGGAACCAGCCGGCGACGACGACGAGCGCGAAGATCCACACGATCTTCGGCACGCCCAGGAGGTTGCCCTCGAAGGTGTTCTCGAACGACGACGTCTGGACGAGCTGGGTACGACGGTTCGCGATGAGCTCGGCGAGCCCGCGGGCCGCGACGAGCATGGCGAGCGTCGCGATGAACGCGACGACGTTCCCGTAGGCGATGATCACGCCGTTGACCAGCCCGGCTCCGAGCCCGACGAGGAGCGCACAGCCGACCATGACGATCCAGCCGTACTGGCCGGCCAGGTCCTGCGTCGCCAGCGTCGTGGCCCACACCGTCGTCAGGCCGAGCACGGAACCGACCGACAGGTCGATGCCGCCCGTGGTGATGACGAAGGTCATGCCGATGGCCATCACCCCCGTCACGGACGCCAGGCTGAGGATGATCGTCAGGTTCGTCAGGCTCGCGAACCGTTCGCCGCCCGTCAGGAACCCGACGAGGCACAGCAGGAGGAGCGCGGCGACCAGCCCCAAGTTGCGGACGACGGTCCCCGAGAGGGCCCGGCGGCCGCCTGCTCGTGCGCTCGATGCTTCTGTCGTCGGACGTGACGACACCTTCTGCTCGCTCACGCGACACTTCCTTCCATGACCATGTCGAGCACCTGGTGCTCGTCGATCGACTCGGCGGGCCCTGAGTGCACGACCTGGCCCTCGGAGATCACGAGGACGCGGTCGGCCAGGCCCAGGACTTCGGGGATCTCGCTGGAGACGACGAGCACGGCGGTCCCGGCGTCGGCGAGGCGGCGGATCAGGGAGTAGATCTCCGACCGCGCGCCGACGTCGACGCCCCGGGTCGGCTCGTCGAGGAGAAGGACCTCGACGCCGTGCACCAGCCAGCGGGCGAGCATCGCCTTCTGCTGGTTGCCGCCCGACAGGGTGCGGATCGCCCGGTCGACGTCCGGCGGACGCAGGTCGAGCGCCGTGGCCTGCTCCTGGGCGGCCTTCTTCTCGGCACGTTCGTCGAGCCAGCCGCCGCGTGCCATGCCCGCGAACGTCGACAGGGTGATGTTCCGGTAGACCGGCTCGTCGAGCACGAGACCCTGGCTCTTGCGCTCCTCGGGAGCGAGCCCGATGCCGGCGGCGACCGCCCCGGACACCGAACCGCGGTGCAGCCTCTTCCCGTCGAGCGTGATCTTCCCGCCCGTCGCCCGACGTGCGCCGTAGATGGTCTCGAGGATCTCGGACCGCCCCGAGCCGACGAGGCCGGCCAGGCCGACGATCTCCCCGGCACGGATCGACAGGGAGACGTCGGAGAAGACCCCGGAGAGGGCCAGGTCGGTGACCTCGAGCCGGACCGGCGCCTCCTCGGGCACGCCGGGCCGGTCGGGGAACGCGTACTCCATCTCCCGGCCGGTCATGAGCTTGATGAGCTCGTCGGTCGGCGTGGTCGACACGTCCAGGTTCCGACCGACGGTGCGGCCGTCCTTGAGGACGGTGATGCGGTCGCCGATCCGCCGGATCTCCTCCAGGCGGTGCGAGATGTAGATGATGGCGATGCCCTGGCGGGTCAGCTCGTCGACGACCCGGAAGAGGTTGTCGACCTCGCCGGAGTCCAGGACGGCCGACGGCTCGTCCATGACGATGACGCGTGCGTCCCGCGAGAGCGCCCGTGCCATCGAGACGATCTGCTTGCCGGCGGCCGGCAGCTCCCCGACCTCCTGGTGCGGTGAGATCTCCGGGTGCCCCAGGCGGTCCATGAGCTGCCGGGTCCGCTGCGCCGCCGAGCGGCGACGCGTGAAACCGGCGGAGGCGAGCTCGTGCCCCAGGTAGATGTTCTCGGCGACGGTCAGGCCGTCGACCACGTCCAGCTCCTGGTACATCGTCGCCACGCCGTGCTCGAGCGCGGCGTCGGGGTGCGGGATGGCGATCTTCTCGCCGTCGAGCAGGATGGTGCCGGCCGTGGGCTGGTGGGCCCCGGCCAGGACCTTGATGAGCGTGGACTTCCCGGCGCCGTTCTGGCCGAGCAGGCAGTGGACCTCGCCGGGGAGGACGTCGAGGTCCACACCGTCGAGCGCCTTGGCACCCGGGAAGTGCTTGACGATCCCTTGCATCTGCAGCAGCGGCGCTGCGGGGTCTTCGGTGACCATGCGACGACTCTAGAGAGACTTCTGCTCGTCGTCAATCATAAGTTCCGAGACTTTCGGATCGTTACCTCGCTGTGATGCGAACTCCGTCGACACATGCGATGGGGAATGAAGGCGTGGTTCACTGTGCTCATGGAAGGGCTGGCGAAGTTTCCCCCGCGTCCCACGGGAGCCGGAGCGATGTTTCAGCTGTTCCGGGACGGTCGACCGCGCACCCGTGCGTCGCTGGTCGCCGCCACCGGGCAGTCGCGCTCCACCGTGGCCGGACGCATCGACGCGCTGCGTGCGATCGGGTTGCTCGCCCCCGCCGGCGAGGCGACGAGCACGGGTGGCCGGCCGCCGTCGACCTTCGCCTTCGACCCGACGTCGCGGATCGTCCTCGGCGTCGACCTCGGCGCCACGCACGCACGACTCGCGGTCACCGACCTCGCCGGAGAACCGATCGGCGTCCTCGAGGAACCGGTCTCCATCGCCGACGGGCCCGGGCACGTCCTGGACTGGGTCGCCGAGACGGGGTCCAAGGTCGTCGCCCAGGCCGGGAGGCGTCTCGACGAGCTCGCCGGGGTCGGCATCGGCCTCCCCGGCCCCGTCGACCACACCACGGGACGGCCCGTGAACCCGCCGATCATGCCCGGCTGGGACGGCACGGACGTCCCCACCGAGCTCCACGCGCGCCTCGGCGCCCCGGTCCAGGTGGACAACGACGTCAACATCATGGCCCTGGGCGAGCACCGGACCCTGTGCTCCGAGGTCGACGACCTGCTGTTCGTCAAGGTGGCGACCGGTATCGGTGCCGGCGTCATCATGGACGGCGAGCTGCGGCGCGGCGCCCAGGGTGCGGCGGGCGACCTCGGCCACATCACGGTGCCGCGCGCCTCGGACATCCCGTGCCGCTGCGGCAACACCGGATGTCTCGAGGCCGTCGCGGGCGGCGCCGCCATCGTCGCCGACCTGCGGGCACGCGGCGCCGACGTCAGCACCACCCGTGACGTCGTCGACCTCGTCCGCGCCGGCGACGTCGCGGCCGGGCAGGCCGTGCGCCAGGCGGGCCGCGACATCGGCAGCGTGCTGGCCGCCTCGGTGAGCCTGCTCAACCCCGCCCGCATCGTCATCGGCGGCATCCTGTCCGACGCCGGCGAGCACCTCATGGCCGGGATCCGCGAGATCGTCTACCAGCGCTCGCTGCCGCTGGCGACGCAGCACCTCCGGATCGCCACCACCGGTGCCGGTGCCCAGGCCGGCGTCGTCGGGGCCGCGTTCCTCGTCACCGAGCAGTACCTCGCGGCGCCGTCCGTCGACGCGCTCATCGCCCAGGAGGAGGCGTGAGCACGCGCAACGCCCTGGTCGTCCGGGGCGGGTGGGACGGCCACGACCCCGTCGGGACGACCGAGATCTTCATCCCGGTCCTCAAGGACGCCGGCTTCGAGGTCACCGTCGAGGAGTCGCTGGAGGTCTACGCCGACGAGGGTGTCATGGCCGGCAGCGACCTGATCGTCCAGTCGTGGACGATGGGCGACATCCTCGTCGAGGAGATGCACGGCCTCCGCGTCGCCGTCGAGAACGGCACCGGCCTCGCCGGCTGGCACGGCGGCCTCCTGGACGCGTTCCGCGGCGCCACCGACTTCCAGCACCTGGTCGGCGGCCAGTTCGTCGCCCACCCCGACGACGTGGTCGACCACGAGATCGCCGTCCACCCCGACCGTGCCGACCACCCGGTGGTCGCCGGCCTGCCCGCCCGCACGCGGCTGACCACCGAGCAGTACTGGGTGCAGCACGACACGGCGTGCGACGTGCTGATGACGACCACGCACACGTCCCGCCCCGGCACCCCGTGGCACGAGGACGTCACGGTTCCGGTGGCGTGGACCCGCTCCTGGGGACGGGGCAGGGTCTTCGCCTGCTCCGTCGGTCACACCGTGGCGGACGTCCAGGAACCGACGATTCACGAGGTCATCTCGCGCGGCCTGCTCTGGGCCGCGCGCAGCCCGCGCTGACCGGCCCGCGACGTCCGGACCTCGTCTCTCAGGCGCCGAGCGCCTCCGGGCCGCCGTCGAGCAGCACCGTGAACTGCGCCTCGTCGAGGATCGGGACCCCGAGCTGCTCGGCCTTGGTGGCCTTGGAACCGGCCTTCTCCCCCGCCACGACGTAGTCGGTGTTCTTCGACACGGACCCGGCGGCCTTGCCGCCCGCCGCGACGACGGCCTCCTTCGCGCCGTCCCGCGAGTAGTTCTCCAGCGACCCCGTGACGACGACGGTCAGCCCGGCGAGCGGTCCCGTCGGCCCCTCGGCGGCCTTCTCCGCCATCACCGCCGGGCCGGGGTGTCCCGGGGTCTCGAAGCGGACGCCCGCGCGGGCCCAGGTCTCGACGATCTCCCGGTGCCAGTCGACCTCGAACCAGGCCTGGACCTCGTCCGCGATGACCGGGCCGACACCCTCCACGGCGGCGAGCTCGTCACGGGACGCCGCACGGATCGCCTCGAGCGACCCGAACCAGTCCGCGAGCGCGCGGGCCGCGACCGGGCCGACGTGCCGGATGTTGAGCGAGACCAGGATCCGCCACAGGTCCTTGACCTTCGCCCTGTCGAGCTCGTCGAGGAGCTTGGTGGCCTGGGCGTTGGGCTCGTACAACGACTCCCCCGCCTCGACGGCTGCTCGTTCGTCGGCCTTGGACAGCTTGCGCTTCTTCTGGAACGGGCGCACCGCCTTGACCGTCTGGACCGAGCCGTCCGGCATCTCGAACTCGGCCGACTCCCCGCGCCCGTCCCACTCCTTCGGCAGGCCGGTCTCGGAGTCCCGCACCACGGCGCGGATCGGCGCCAGCTCGTCGAGCGTCAGGTCGAACAGCCGTGCCTCGGTGCGCAGTGGCGGCTCCTTCGGCTCGAGCGGTTGCGTCAGGGCGGCCGCGGTCACCTCGCCGAGCGCGTCGACGTCGAGCCCGCCGCGGGAGCCGATGTGCTCGACACGGCCCCGCACCTGGGCGGGGCAGGACTCGGCGTTCGGGCACCGGAGGTCGACGTCACCCTCCTTCATGGGCCGCAGCGGCGTCCCGCACTCGGGGCAGTCCGCCGGCATCACGAAGTCCTCGCGGGGATAGCCGTCGTCGGCGAGCGCCGTGACCGGGCCGAGGATCTCGGGGATGACGTCGCCCGCCTTGCGCAGCACGACCATGTCGCCGATGCGCACGCCCTTGGCCTTCACGACGTCCTGGTTGTGCAGGGTGGCCTGGCGCACCGTGGACCCGGCGACCAGGACGGGCTCCATGACGGCGTACGGCGTGGCGCGACCGGTCCGCCCGACGCCGACCTGGATCGCGAGGAGGCGCGTGTTCACCTCCTCGGGCGGGTACTTGTAGGCCGTCGCCCAGCGCGGCGCGCGGCTGGTGGCGCCCAGGAGGCGCTGGTCGGCCAGGGCGTCGACCTTGACCACGATGCCGTCCAGCTCGTGCTCGATGTCGTGGCGGTGCTCGCCGAAGTGGTCGATCATCTCGAGCACCGCGTCGACGCCCTCCACGACCCGGTTGTGGGGCGAGATCGGGATGCCCCACCGCGCGAAGAGGTCGTAGGCGTCCGAGAGGTTGGCCAGCTCCTCGTGCTGCCCTTCCGTCCACTGGAGCGCGCCGACACCGTGCGCGTACAGGCGCAACGCCTCGATGCGGGCGAGCCCCGCCTCGTGCTCGAGCCCGGTCTTCTTGTCCAGGAGCTGACGCAGCCCGCCGGCGGCGGCGTTGCGCGGGTTCGCGAACTGGGGGAAGCGGCGCAGCGCGGCCACGCGGGCGCGTTCCTCGTCGAACTCGCGGGTGGCCGCACGCTCCCGCGCCTCGGCGACCGCCCGGTCGCGCAGCTCGACCTGCAGCTCGTTGAGCCGCGCGAAGGACGCCGTCGGGATGAACACCTCCCCGCGGATCTCGACGACGTCCGGGTGCTCGTCACCGTCGAGCCGGTGCGGGATCTGCGCGATGCGCAGCGCGTTGGCGGTGATGTCCTCGCCCGTACGGCCGTCCCCGCGGGTGGCGGCACGGACCAGGCGCCCCTGCTCGTACAGCAGCGCGATGGCCAGGCCGTCGATCTTGACCTCCGACAGGTAGCCGACGGCGCCTCCGGGCACGTCGAGGTCGCGGGCGACCCGGGCGTCCCAGGCGCGCAGCTCGTCCGTGCTGAACACGTTGTCGAGCGACAGCATCGGCTCGAGGTGGTCGACGTTCGCGAACGCGGTCGAGGCCTGCCCGCCGACGCGCTGGGTCGGCGAGTCCGGCCGGCGCAGCGCCGGGTGGGCGGCCTCGAGCGCCTCCAGCTGGTGCATGCGCGCGTCGTACTCCGCGTCGGAGACCTTCGGCGCGTCGTGCTGGTAGTAGGCGGCCTGGTCCTCCTCGACGAGGGCGACGAGCTCGGCCCAGCGACGCTGGGCCGAGGCCTCGTCGAGCGCGGACGGGTCGAGGGTGGCGTCGGTGTCGGTCACGCCCCCATCTTGCCGTGGGACACCCACACCGCGCGTCCGCGGCTCAGAAGGACGCCGACCGGGGTCTGGTGGCCGACGCCGGCGGCGGGAGCGCACCCCCGCCGCCCGCGGCGTCGAAGGACGCCGACCGCCCGCGGTTGGCGGCCGCGGGCACGCCCCCGCCGCCGGCGCCTCCGCCCTGGGCCGCCTGGCCGCCCTGGCCGCCCGGCGCCGCGCCGCCGGCCGCCGGACCGCCGGCCCCGCCCTGGTTCCCGGCGTTGCCCGGGCCCGGATTGGGCCCGTTCGCGGCCCCGCCCTGCTGACCGCCCCCGGCCTGGGCACCGGCGGAGTCGGAGCTCTTGCCGATGTCCCACAGCGAGATGCCCTCGAGCTTGATCGACGGGCTGCGCAGCGAGCCGGAGGCCTTGAACCGCAGCAGGGTGAAGAACTTGTCCACCTTGTCGGAGGCGTCCTGCCACTTCTGCTGGCGGGCCTGGCCCGCGGCGTCGTAGCTGAGCAGGAGCTGCCCGAACCGGGCCGGCGACGGCCGGTTCGCCCGCGTGGTGTCGGAGACGGTGAACGTCCCCTGCTTGTTCTTCTCGAAGTTCTGGCCGGCGCTGACGGGTGCCCGCCCGTCGGAGTCGACGTACCGCAGCGGGTTCGCCGCCGCGTAGGTGTACGCCGAGAGCAGGCCGGGGTCCGCGACGACGGCGTCGGGGTCCTCGGTGAGCAGCGGCTCGGCGGACAGGAACCGCTGGTCCCGCCACGAGTACCACCGCTCGCCGAAGTTGACCGTCTTGTAGGTGCTGTCGTTCCACCCGCCGGCGAACAGGTACGGGGTGTCCTTGATCCGGCTCTGGCCGGCGACCCACTTCTGACCGGACGGCAGGTACTCCAGGTACTGGAAGACGCTGCCGACCTCGTCGGTCACCACTCGCAGGCTGCCCTGCAGGTCGGTGTGGAAGAACTGCACGTACAGGTCCTCGACCGGCGGGCACAGCCCGTCGCCGTCGGGGTCGGCGGCCCCGACGTCGCAGGCGCAGGCCTGGGTCTCGGGGTCGCACACGCAGTTCTCGTCCACCAGCGGGTCGCAGCCCGCGGGAGGCTGCGGCGCCGGGGCCGTGCGGTGGCTGGCGACCTTCGTCGTGCCGAGGTAGATCTCGGCGTACCGGTGACCGTCGTTCTCCAGGCGCCAGGCCTCGTTGACGAAGAAGTACGTGCCGCCCGGCCCTCGCTCGAGCACCAGGTTGCCGTCGGCGTCGTACCGGTAGGAGGTGTCGTTGCCGTCCTCGCCGATCTCGACCAGCCGGTCCTCGGCGTCCCACTCCATGCGGCGGTCCAGCTCGGAGGAGTCCGAGCTCGCGCAGGGCTCGGTCCACCCGGTCATGTTGCCGTTGACGTCGTGCTCGTAGCTACGGCCGCCCGCCTGGACCACCTGGTGCGGGTGGTCGGGGTCGAACTGCTGGTCCAGCCACGCGTACGTCGACTCGGGGTCCTGGTTGTCCGAGCCGCCGCCCGACCCGCTGTACGGGTCGCACTGCGGCTCGTCCGTCGACCCGGAGTCCGGCAACGAGCCGTCGCCCTTCTTCGAGTTCGTCTTCTGCTGCGAGCGCCCCGGACCCTTGCCCCCGCCCTTGCCGGTCGTGGACTCGGTCGCGGTCGCCTGCGTGACGTCGACGAGGTTGCCGTTCGGCGTCCGGTCCGCGGTGTACTCGTAGGTGCGGTCCTCCTGCCGGTCGACGTAGCGCCCCTCGGCCCCGGCCAGCCGGTAGTGCTGGTCGTAGGTGTAGGCCTGCTGGGCGGGCCCGGGCAGGTTGTTCGCCGGGATGTCGCCGAGCTCGTCGAGCGACCCGGCGGACCCGCCGTCGTAGAGCGCGTTGGCGACGTCGGTGACGTTGCCGACGACGTCGTAGGAGTACCGCAGCTCCTGCAGCTCGCGGGCGACCGAGGTCGTGCCGTCCCACTGCTCCTGCGCGGCGGCGTCCGTCGCGATCCCGGTGAGGAACCGGCGGTCCGGGTCGTAGTCCTTCTCCGTGGTGACCCCCGTGCCGGTGGTCACGGTGCGCACCTCGCCGAACTCGTCGTAGCCGGCGTGGGTGACGTAGACGATCTCCCGGTCCGGACGCGGTACGGGGTCGCCCTCGACGGTGTAGGCGTCGTGCTGCGGCGCCAGGGACCACAGCCCGGAGACCTGGCCGCCCAGGTCGTACTCGTGGTGCAGCACCTCGCCGGTGCCGCCGTCGTCACCCGGGTACGTGAGCGTCACGACGCGCTGCAGCGAGTCGTACTGCCACCGGGTGGCCCACGTGGGCTGCGGCTCGTCCTGGCCGATGCCGAACGGGTCGACGCCGCGGGTGACCGCCTCGGTGGAGACGTTGCCGTCCACGTCGTAGGCGTACTCGCGGGCCACCGCCGGCGTCGCCTCGCGGGCCACCCGGCCCTCGCTGTTGCCCGGTGCCCCGGCCCCCAGCTCGTCGCCGTAGGTGTACTCGACGTCGCCGGTGTCGTCCGGGTAGGTGATGCTGCGCAGCCGGTCGAAGTCGTAGGCGTGGACCACCGACGTGCCCTCGGCCCGGCGCACCTCGTCGACCGTCTCCGCGACGTCCCCGGCCGGGGTCCAGGCCCGTTCCAGGAGCCCGGAGTCGGGCGTCTCGACGGACGTGCCGAGGTCCAGCATGTCGTAGCCGTAGCGGCTCACCGCGCCGGCCGTGTCGGTCACCTTCGTCAGGCGGGCCAACGGGTCGTAGGCGTACGTGGTCAGCAGCGGCGTCGTCCCGGTCCGGGCGGACTCCACGATCCGCTCGTCGCCGATCCCGGCGGCCGGCAGGGCGTCCAGCAGCCCGTCCGTGGTGCCGCCGGTCGGCGCCGGGCTCTCCACCACGGCCAGCACCGCGCCGCGCACGTCGGAGAACCGCTGCACCTCCCGCTCCAGCGGGTCGGTGACGGTGACGCTCGCGACCTGGTGGCTCAGGTGCGGCGGCTCGGTGATGTCGTAGGCGCGCCGCTCGACGCTGCCGTCGGGCAGCACCACACGGGTGAGCCGGTCGAGCAGGTCGTACCGGCGCTGGGTCGGGTCCGTCACCGGCACGTGCGTGTCGGCCGGGTCCCCGGACGAGTTCCGGGTGTTGTAGGTCGTCAGGCCCGGCGGCAGGTCGCCGCCCCCGGGATACGTGGCCTCCTCGACGACCGGGTACCACTCGCGCACCTCGCGCCCCAGGGCGTCGAAGTCGACGGCGCCCTCGACGACCATCGCGGGCGTGTCGCCGAGCGCGACGACCTGCGCGTCCCGCTTGCGCTGGACGACGCGTGCCATGCCGTCGACGAACGCCGCGGTGTCGAGGGTGTCGGCCGCCGGGGTGCCGTCCGTGAGCACGGCGTCGTGGTGGCGTGCGGCCGCCCACGCGTGCCCGTCGGAGTTGAACCCGCCGTAGGCGTAGGTCACCGTCGCCGGGCCCGACCCGCTGCCGTCGCAGGCGAAGTCCCCGGACTCGCGGGGCGTGGCCACCGCGGCGATGCGCCCGAGCGCGTCGTAGCAGTACTCGGTGGTGTTGCCGTTCGCATCCGTCGTCGTCGCCGGCAGCCCGACCGTGTAGTCGTACGTCGCGGTCGAGGTCACCCCGTGCGAGTCCGTCACCTGGGCGATGTCGGTCACGCGGTGGTCGTCGTAGACGTAGTCCACGCAGTAGCGCTGCTCCTCCGCAGCGCGCGTGGCGGCGTCCACCTCGTCCTGCGGGGCGTCTGCCGCGGGGACGCAGCCCTCGAACACCGACTCCTCGGGCAGCGCCGGCGGCGTGCCGCCGCAGGCCGAGGAGTCGGTCTCGCCGGTGAGCACGTTCGCCGGGTACCGCACGGCGTCGTAGTTGCCGTACGGCTCGAACGCCATCTCGGTCACCGCGACGACGTCGTCGCCGCAGACGTCCTGGCCCTGCGTCTCCACGATCCGGATCGGCACGGCGTTGCCGCACAGGTCGAGGCTGCCGTCACGGTACTTCAGCACCTCACCCGAGTCGTCGGTGCCGGCGTGCACCGCCACGGTGGCGGGCACCTGCACCCACGAGCTGTCGTCGCCGCCGTAGCGCGGCGTGGTGCACGGCGGGTACGTCGTCACGGTCGTGGTGTCGTCACCCGTGGTGCCGGTCTCCGCGTGGTCGACGGCGGTGAGCGTGTTGCCCAGCCCGTCGTAGGTGAAGTCGGTCGTGCGGGCGTGCCCGTCGCCGTCGGCGTCGAACCGCGTGAACGTCTCGGACGTCAGCCGCGGGGCGAGGGCCAGGTCGAACAGCGCCGTGCGGGCCGGGTCCCCGACGTCGGGCACGACACCGGTGAACTCGTCGCCGTTGGCGGGCTCGCCGGCACCGGGCTCGCCGACCACGACGTGAGCCAGCTCCCACGTGGTGTCGGTCCGTTCCAGCAGCCGGTCGTCGCCCTCGGTGTCACCCGGTGCGAGCAGGTCGACACGTTCGGCCAGCCCGTCGTCGAACGGGGTGTCGTTGCGGTACGTCCAGCGGGTGATGCGCTGCAGACCAGGGTCGTAGGACGGGCCGTCGGCCGGGTCGGCGTCGACGTCGTACTCGCGCTGCTCGACCGCGTCGAACCCGAGCATCGTGCGGTGCAGGTGGTCGTAGGCGTCGCCGGAGTAGGAGAACTCCCGGCGCTGGACGTCGGTGCCGTCGCCGGGGCGCCCGTCGTCGTACTCCACCTCGCTCATGACCCACAGCGAGTTCGGCTGGACGATGCTGTTGCCGGTGCGCTCGTAGTCCACCCGGACAGCACCGCCGAGCGGGTTGTCGACCGCCTTGAGCAGGTTGGTGCGGCCGGCCTGGTTCAGCCGGACCTCGACGTGCTCGTCGGTCAGGCTCTCCACGACGTCGAGGTAGCCGTCGCCGTCCATGTCGGTCATGTCCACGACGGTCCGCGAGCGCTCGTAGCCACCGTGCACGCCGGGGTTGATGATGACGTAGCAGGCCACCAGGCAGATCGGGCCGACGGAGACGGTGAAGTCGAAGCCGCCGTTGACCGAGGTGCTGCGGGCCAGGTCGGCCCGGTTGTCGATGGTCAGGTCGCCGACGCCGAAGTCGGGCGACGGGTACGTGCCCAGCACCTTCGCGGTGCGGCCGTTGCCGTCCGCCGCGCCGAAGACGGTCTTCGGCGCGCTCTCGTTGCCGTCGGCGTAGACCATGCGGTCCAGCACCCCGTCGCCGTCGACGTCGATCCAGGAGGCCTCGGACAGGGTCCCGCCCTCGGCACCCCCGACGCCACCGCCGAACTCGTAGGCGTTGAGCTGGAAGCCGCCGGACAGCGCCCCCGACATGCTCTCGGAGGCCTCGAACACCCCGCCGGACCACTTCACCGGGTCGGCGTAGCCGTAGCCGGTGCCGAGCGCCACCTGCACACCGCTCTCGGACCAGGTCTCCACGAGGTCGGTCACGCCGTCCCCGTTGACGTCGTCGAGGTCGACGCTGACCTGGACGCCCTGACCGGTGCTGTCACCGTCGGGCAGGAGGTCGTCGACGCCCCCGTCGAGCCCGTCGGTGTTGTCGCCGAACGGGTTGGTCCACTGGCCCTGGATCGAGAAGCCCAGCCCGATGCTCATGCCCCGGGTCTTGTTCTTGGACGTCCCGTTCTGGGCCCCGACCGTCGGGCTGCCGGCGGAGGTCTTCGTCTGCTCGCTGCCCTCGATGGAGACGGGCGACCCGCCGAGACCGCCGCCGACGGAGACCGCCGTCGAGATCGTGTTCTCGACCTCGCTGCCGCTGTCCAGGCTGCCGCCGCGCGGACCGGTGTAGTCGGCGTCGCTGCCGGAGCGCACGTCGGGGAAGCCGTCGCCGTTGAGGTCCTGGAAGTCGGTGACCGTCCGGCCGCCGCCGATGGCCCCGCTGAGGCTGGCCGGCCCGAGACCGAGCGCGGCGTTGAAGTCCCCGTCGATGGTCAGCACGCGGGGTGCCGGGCGGGCGTCGTCGCTGCTGCCCGGGCTCGTCGAGCCGCCGGAGGTGCCGCCCGGGTCGACCACGGCGATCTCCTCGCCGACACGGGTCGAGCGGATACCGGTGGCCGTGACGAACAGCCCCTCCTCGGACGCCGCACGCCAGCGGTCGGCGGCGCCGCCGTCCGGACCGGGCAGCGGGAAGTAGGGCAGGGCCTTGTCGAACGAGTCCGCCACCTTGTCGGCCGACGACCCCAGGTCGCCGGGCTCGCCGGCGACCTCGGTCGCGTCCGGGGCGTCCGGGATCTCGGTGTCCTCGTCGAAGTCGTCGACGCCCTCCGGCTCCAGCTCGAAGTGGTCGCGCTGCAGCAGGGCGTCGCCGCGCGGCTCGTCGGGGTCGTCGCGGGGGATGTCGGGGTGGTCGGCGTCGTAGCCGGCGGCGGTCCACCCGCGGTTGCCGGAGGCGAAGACCGACTGGACGTCGGGGGCCACGAGCCGGGCGGTCAGGTCGCCGGCGCCCTTGTCGTCCTCGTCGTCGTCCGACGTCGCCACGACGCTCAGGCTGCCGTTCTCCAGCACGTGGGCCGCCATCGGGGCGTCGTGCAGGGAGACCTCGACCCAGTAGTCCTGGCCGGGCTCGGCGTCGAAGTCCAGGGTCGTCTCCCCCTCGACCCGGTACTCGGACGGCAGCACGAACGGCCCGTCGTCGTGGTTGTGCTCGACGGTGAACTCGTCGGACTTGGCCACCACGCCGACGATGCCGTGCTCGTCCTCGCTCTTGACCGTCACCACGGCGGGCGAGGACGCCCAGCCCTCGTCGTCGGGTTCCACCTCGAGGTAGTCCCAGATCCGGTCCGCCACGACGTCGACGTCGAGGGTGAAGGTCCCGGCCGCGTCCGGCGACCAGGGCAGGTACGGCCCCGTCACCTCGTCGGAGACGGAGAAGACCCGCACCGACGGGATGACGACGGGCCCGGTGGACGACGGCAGCACGGCGTCGGCCGGCAGGTCGTCCGGCGTGGCCTCGCCGTTCGGACCGGACTCGGCGACCGGGTCGGCGAGCTCGAGCTGGACGTCCAGCGCGAGCGACCGCGGGTCGACCGGGGAGTCCGAGGCGACCTCCAGCGCGAGCCAGTCGGGGTTGTCCACGACGCTGTCGCAGTCCTCGGCGTCGCCGTCGTCGAAGCAACCGGCGGGCTCGGCCACCTGACCGACCTCGGAGACGTCGAACGTGTAGGTCAGCTCCACCGACGTCGGGGCGACCTCGATGGGGTCCTCCCCGGGTGGTGCCTCGGGTTCGTCGCCGGGGGCCGGGCCGGCGCCCAGCAGCCCCTCGGCACCTCCGTCGGGGGTGAGGGTGACGACCGACGAGGTGCCCTCGGTCGAGCCGGCGTTGAGCCCGTGGCTCGCGACGACCTCGACGTCGTCGGTCAGCAGGCCGGTGCGCTCGAGGGTGACCGTCAGGGTCGCCTCCCCGGGGTTCGGCAGCAGGGTGCGGCCGCCGTCCCGCCCGAACGTCGTGAAGTCCTCGGCGGCGTCGTAGGAGAGGACGTCGCGTCCCTGGGCGTCCGGCAGCGGGTCGCTCGTCGGCACGCCCGACCCGACGGACGAGTACGTGACCGCCGGTGCCCACTCGACGAGGTCGTCGGTGCCGTTGTCGATGACGTGGGTGCGGAAGAAGATCTCGTCACCGGCGTCCACGGACACGGAGACGGCGTGGTCGACGCTCGGGCTCGCGCCGGTCAGCGTCTCGTCGAGCGGGCGCTTCGGCGTGGTGTCCAGGGTCTCGATCATCACCCGCACGCCGTCGCCGTCGTAGTTGCCGGCGTCGGCCAGGGTCGCGGTCCCGGTGACGTCGACGACGCCGTCGTAGGGCGCGACCCACCGCCGCACGGTGTCGTAGCGCGGCGCAGAGGCCTCGAGGAGCTCGTCGACCCCCTCCGGCTCGGCACTGGCGAGCTCCGAGGAGAAGCTGCCCATCGGCACCGCGGTGCCGGCGGAGGAGGCCACGAACTCGATGGAGCCGTCCGACTCGTCGTAGACGCTGAAGAACACCTGCCAGCCGCTCGACCCCTTCTTGATGAGGTCGGGACGGCCGTCGGCGTTGACGTCCGAGAAGTACCGGTCCGCCCAGTCGAACCCGAACGAGCCGCCGACCTGGATCGAGGCCACGGGGTAGAACTCGGCGTGCAGGTCCACGCCGAAGTCGGTGCCGGTACCGATCTTGGCCTCGTCGATCGTCATCGGCGCACCGAACCGGTCGGCGTGACCGGACAGGTCGTCACCGGGGCGCGACAGGTTGCGGGCGTACTTCACCGCGCCGTTCTCGACCCAGACACGGTCCGGCAGGCTGTCGCCGTCCATGTCCATGAACGTGGTGACGTCCTCGCTGTTGCCGCCCGAGAGGTTGAAGGAACCGCCGAACGAGCCGATCTTGCTGGGTGCGACCGGGTTGAACCCGATGTACGAGCCGCCCTCGGCACCGCCGCGGAACGAGGTGGCCAGCGCGCTGGAGGCCGACACGTTCGACCCCGTGCTCACCGAGGAGTCGGTGTCGGTGTCCCAGCGGACCGGGTCCCCGAACAGGTCGAACGCGTCCCCGTCGCGCGGGACGTCGTCGAACCACTTCATGCGGTGCCACGCCTCGACGACACCGTCACCGCCGAACTGGCCGACACGCTTGACCAGGCTCTTGTCGAAGGGACCGGTCTTGTACTCCAGCGCGTACCCGCCGAGCAGCTCGCCGAGGTTGCCCGCGTCGATCTCGCCCGGGCCGTCGTCGGTGCGTGCACCGGGGGCGTGGTAGCGCACCTGGATCTCGCGCAGCAGGTCCGCGGTGACCACGGGGGCGCCTCCGGAGGCGTCCACCAGCGGGTCGGGCCGGGCGTCCACGGAGCCGCCGGAGGCGACGGTGGTGCCGCCGACGTCGCCGTCGCGCAGGAAGTAGACGCTGTACGGCGGGTCGTCGACGACGCCCTCGGAGTCCGGCTCGACGTCGAACCCGGTGTAGGTGATCTCCCGCAAGTACATCTCGAGACCGGGGCCGCTCGAGGAGCTGCCGTAGCCGACGCCGGTGGCGGTGTCGTACTCGAACCGCATGACGTTGCCGGAGATGTCCTCGACGTAGGTCAGCGGCCAGTGGAAGGCGTTCCCGGCCGCGGTGGTCAGCACCTGTCCCTGGCCGTCCGGGTCGCCGCCGTACCAGCGGTCGTTGCCGTCCTTGTCGGTGACCTGCCACCAGTAGGCGCCGGGGGTGTCCCCGTGCCGGACGATGCGCTCGTACTCGGTCTCGACCTGCCGCACGAAGTCGGTGCGCGGCCCGGCCTCGCGCGCCCCGTAGTCGCCGCCGTCCCGGATGGAGTGCGGGAACAGCCGTGCGCCGTCCAGCGCGTAGGTCTCGGTCTCGACGTCGGCGGCGAACCGGGGTGCGCCGTAGGTCGGGTCGACCGCGATCGCCCCGGCGTCGAGGTCCCAGCCGAGGCCGAGCCAGCCGTTGCCGCCCGAGGAGTCGTAGGTCAGGTCGAGGTCCGGCTCGACGCCGGCGCGGCCGGGCGGCACGAGCACCGGGTAGGACATCTGCGCGGCGCCGGCGCTCGTGGGGTCGGGCGGCTCGACGAGGGACAGCGCCTCGGTCGGGTCCCCGTAGTCCAGCTCGGCGAGGTCGACGCCCCCGAGGTCGTCCGGCGACGTGCCGGGGACGTCGTCGAGCGTCCCGACGGCGGGGTCCGCGAGGGGCTCCGCGACGCCGGGTGCCGCGGTGAGGGTCACCACCAGGGCGGCCGAGGCCGCCATCGCGGTGGCCGTGGTCCATCGTCGTGCCGCCGTGCGTCGCTCGCGCCGTGCAGGTCCTGCGGCCATGGGAGTCCCCTCTCGCACGGCCGAACGCCCGCCCGACCTCTCTCGAGACTACGGATGTGATCTGCGCCACGGTCGGGCGGGACGGCCCCTCGCGCAGATCTCACCCGGGTGAAGCCGGCCCACGGTGCACCTCTGGGAGGATGGAGCCATGTCCACGACGCTCGCCGACCTGGGCATCGACGTCGACCTGCGGGTGACGCCCTGGCACTACCCGGGCCCGGCCGCTCCCACGTCGGGCCTGCTGCACGACGGCACCTTCGGTGCGCTCCGGCACGACGGCGGCACCTGGGTCGGCGAGGACGGCACCTCCCTGGACGAGCTGCTGGGACGCGCCCGCGTCCCCGCGCGACGCCACCGGCACGCGGTGGTCGCCATCGGCTCCAACGCCGCTCCCGGGGTGATGCACCGCAAGTTCACCCGGCTGGGCGTGAGCACGACGGTGCCCATGCTGCACGGCGCGCTCTCCCACGTGTCGGTCGGGCACATCCCCCGCGTCAACCCGGCGGGCTACGTCGCCGCCGTCCCGCGCACGGCGCCCGACGTCCGCAGCGCCGTCGTCGTCTCCCTCCTCACGACGGAGCAGGTCGTGGCGCTGGACGTGACCGAGCACAGCTACGTCCGTCGCTCGGGCGCGGACGGCCTGCACCTGGCCGGGCACGACGGGCCGTGGTCCCTGTACGTCTCCACGATCGGCGCGATCTCCGGCGCCGACGGCGCGGCCGTGCCGCTGGGCACCCAGTCGGCGCTGTGGGACCTGCTCCACGTCGACGCCGAGCTGGCGGCGATGACGGGCCGGGGCGGTCACCGGGCGGTCGCCCGACGGCTCGCCGCCGACCGGTGTCGCCGTGACCGCGTGAGCCGCCACCTCCTCGAGCGCGGCCGGGTCACCGGGACCGGCCTGGAGTCGCTCGCGGCCGCGGCCTGAGGAGATCATCCCTGGTCAGACCTATCGCCCGGAGTGTCCGCCCCGCTACGATTCAGGCGTTTGAGACCGAATCGATCCAAGGACGCTCATGAAGATCGCTGTCGTCGGGGCCGGGTTCGCAGGACTGGCCAGCGTGAAGACCCTCCGCGAGTTCGGCCACGAGGTCGCCGTGTTCGAGAAGGCCCCCGACGTCGGCGGCGTCTGGAGCTCGACCCGCCGGTACCAGGGTCTGTTCACCCAGAACAACAAGGACTCGTACTCCTTCACCGACCTGCCCATGCCGAAGGACTACCCCGAGTGGCCCAGCGGTGAGCAGGTCCAGGCCTACCTCGAGCACTACGTCGCGGTGAACGACCTGGCCGGGTCGCTGCGGCTGTCGACCGAGGTCGTGCGCGCCGAGCTGACGGACGCCGAGGACGGCTGGCTGGTCACCGCGCGCCGCAGCGGCGAGGCGGTCGGCGACCCGGAGCGCTTCGACCACCTGGTGGTGGCCAACGGGATCTTCTCCGACCCCGTCATCCCCCGGTTCGAGGGGATGGCGCAGCTCCTGCGGGCCGGCGGGAAGGTCGTGGCCTCCGGCCAGATCGGGTCGGTCGAGGACGCCCGCGACAAGCACGTCGTGGTGGTCGGCTACGGCAAGTCCGCCTGCGACGTGGCGGCCGAGATCGGCCCCGTCGCCGCCTCGACCTCCGTCGTCGCACGCCAGCTGCTGTGGAAGCTGCCCAAGAAGCTGGGCAAGGCGCTGAACTACAAGTACCTGTTGCTGACGCGCCTCGGGGAGGCGCTGTTCCGCTACCAGACGCTCGACGGCTCGATGGAGCGTTTCCTGCACGGAGCGGGCGACCCGGTCCGGCGGTCGATGGTCTCCAGCGTCGGCACCGTCTCGCGCAAGCAGCTGCACCTGGACGAGCTGGGTCTGGTCCCGCGCGGCGAGTTCTCCGACATCGCCCGGTCGACGGTCTCCCTCGCCACGGACGGCTTCTACGAGCAGGTGGCCGACGGCACGATCGTCGTCCACCGGGACACCGAGATCGAGCGGTTCGCCACGGACGACGACGGCGCCCCCGTGGCCGTGCTCAGCGACGGCGACACCGTGCGCGCCGACCTCGTGGTGTGCGGCACCGGGTTCCACCAGCGCGTGCCGTTCCTGGACGCCGACCTGACCGCGCGGCTCCTCGACGACCGGGGCAACTTCCAGCTCTACCGGCAGGTGCTCCCCCACGACGTGCCGCACCTGACCTTCGCCGGGTACAACTCGTCCCTGTTCAGCCCGCTGTCGGCCGAGATGGCCGCCGTCTGGACCGCCGCCCACCTCGCGGGCGCGATGGACCTGCCCCCGGACGAGGTCCGGCGCGAGCACGTCGCCGACAGGGTCGACTGGATGGAGAAGCGCACCGAGGGCCGGCACGCCCGGGGCACGAACGTCATCCCCTTCTCCCTGCACCAGATCGACGAGATGATGCGCGACCTCGACGTCGACCTGCCGCGCCGGACCCGGGTGGCCCAGTGGCTGCTGCCGGTGGACCCGGGTGCCTACCGTCGGGTCGCGGACACGGTCCGGGAACGGGTCACGACGTCGGCCTGAGCCGCGGTCAGCGGAACCGGACCGGGAGCTCGCGCGGGTAGCGGAACCACGCGGAACGCACGACGGGCACCTGGTCCGGTTCCGTCGCCAGCTCGATCTCGTCGACGCGCGCCACGACGTGCCCGACGATCAGCCGGGTCATCAGCGGGGCGGTGCGGTGCGCCGGGCAGGCGTGCGCGCCCAGGCCCCAGGTGAGGTGGAACCGGGAGTCGACCTGCTCCCACGGGTCCACCGCCTGCACGGCGTCGTCCCCGTTGGCCGCCACCACTGCGGGCACGACCGCGTCGCCGGCGGCGATCGGCTGGCCGCCGAGCACCGTGTCCGTGATCGCGTAGCGCGGCAGCAGGTGCGGCATCGGCGGCTCCCGGCGGGAGATCTCGTCCAGTGCGTCGTCCAGGGACAGCCGCCCGCCGTGCAGCCGCGCGCCGAACGCCGGGTCGGCCACGACCCGACGGATCGCGCTCGCCGCGGCGGCGGTCGCGGCGTCGTGCGCGGTCCGGAACAGCGCGCCGACGGCGCCCATGAGCTCCAGGTCGTGCTGGTGGCGCGGGTCCGCGATGAGGGCCGAGGCGAGGTCGTCGCCGGGCTCGGCGCGCCGGCCGGCGACCATCGTGGCCAGCAGGTTCTCCATCTCGTCCGCCGCGTCCGGGGCGTCCTCGCCGCCGGCGCCGAGGGCGACGGTCAGCTCGTGCATCCGGCGGGCGTCGGCGAGGTTCATCCCCAGCAGGTCGGCGAGGACCCGGACCGGCACGTCGACGGCGTAGTCGGCGACCAGGTCACCCCCGCCGCGCGCCGCCAACCGGTCGAGGGCCGACGTGCAGGCCACGGTCACGGTGCGGGCGAGACGGCGCTCGTCGAGCGTCGCGAGCGCGTCCTGGACCGGCCCGCGCAGCCGCCGGTGCTCGGCCCCGTCGACGTCGAGGAGCGAGTCACGGGAGGCCAGGACGGCCCGGACCGGCGACCTCCAGGCGACCAGGCGTTCCTGCTCGTAGCGCCAGCGGCGGAACTCCCGGGTGAAGTGCACCTCGTCGCGCAGGAGGCTGCTGACCTCGTCGTAGCCGAGCGCGAGCCAGGCGGGCACCCCCGGTTCCAGGTCGACCGGGGCGACGGCACCCCACCGCGACCGCAGCGCGTCGTAGCGCTGGTGCGGGTCGGGTGCGCCCGCGAGATCGGCCAGCAAGGGCCGGTCCGCCACGTCCTCGAGGCGGACCACCCGTCCCGCGGCGGTGATGCTCATGCCGCCGCGGCCTGGCGTGCACGCTGCTCGAGCGCGTGGGCGACCAGCGTGGTGAGCGCCTGGACGGCCCGCGGGCGACCCCGGACGTCACCGCTGACCACGGGCGTGCCGGCCGGCAGGTCCAGCGCGGTGCGCACCTCCTCGACGCTGTGCCGCGGGGCGCCGGGGAACTCGTTGACGACGACGGTGAGCGGCAGCCGCGTGTGGTCCTCGAGCTGGTCCAGGACCTCGAAGCTGTCGGCGAGGTTGCGGGTGTCGACCAGCACCAGGACGCCCACCGCACCGTCCGCCAGGCCGGACCACAGGTCCCAGAAGCGGCGCTGCCCCGGGGTGCCGAACAGGTAGAGCGCGGTGTCACCGCCGACCGTGACCCGCCCGAAGTCCATCGCGACGGTGGTGGTGGAC
The DNA here is from genome assembly GCF_030588125.1 of Isoptericola sp. b515. NCBI lineage: Bacteria > Bacillati > Actinomycetota > Actinomycetes > Micrococcales > Promicromonosporaceae > Isoptericola > Isoptericola sp. b515. Next base: position 25,354 of record NZ_JAUQYR010000001.1, read on the forward strand.
TTCTCCCCCGTGCGTCGGTCGACGCCGACGCTCGCCGTGGTGATGCTCTCCTCGGTGCTGAGCACCGGGATCTCGCTGACGGACTGGATCAGCGTCGTCTTGCCGACGCCGAAGGGGCCGACCACCAGCACCTTGACGGATCGCTTGACCGTCGCGGCGAGGTGTCGCGCCCGGGCCGGTGCGGTGCCGGCCGGGTCAGAGGCTGCGGAGTCCATCGAGCACCTCCTCGAGCAGCTCGGTGTCGGGCAGGTCGTGCGTCGCCGTCGAGCGCAGCGCCAGGAAGCCGCCGTCGAGCAGGTCGGAGGCCAGCACCGCCACCAGGCTCACCGGCAGACGCAGGTAGGCGGCGACCTCGGCCAGCGCCAGCGTCCCGCGGCAGGTGCGCAGCAGCGTGTGCTGGTGCCGGCCGGCGTGGCTCGGCAGCTCGCGCCCGTCGTCGACGGTGCACAGCAGCGTCTCCGGGCGCAGGGTGTTCCGGGTCGGGCGGGACCGCCCGCCGGTCAGGACGTACGAACGCACCGGGTGGTCGCGGTAACCCTCGGTGTCCATCGTCCGCCCCCCTCAGGCCCCGACCGGGTCCGTGCCGAGCGCCCGCTCGCCGATCATGAGCACCTGGGCCTGCATCTGCTGGGCGACCAGGCCCGGGTCGACGCCGGCGTCGGTCACCACGGCGAGCCGGGACCCGTCGCCGGCACCGCGGACGAAGAGGAACCCGCCGCCGAACTCGACCACGACCTGGCGCAGCCGGTCGCCCTCGCCGAACTCCCGGCCCATCGACAGCCCGAGCGCGACGAGGCCGGCGCAGGCCGCGGCGACCTTGTCGGCGGTGTCGGGGTCCGTGACGTCCGTGCGGACCTTGACCAGGCCGTCCGAGCTCAGCACGACGGCGTGCCGGACCCCGCGGACCCCCGAGACCAGGTCGAGCATCCAGCTGTCCGGGTGGTCGGTCGCGGGCGGCGTGTCAGCGCTGCTCTGCGTCGTCATCTGTCCTCCGAGGTCCCGTCGCGTCGGACGGATCATGGGTGTCCGTGTCCTGCAGCGGCGCTGCGTCGGTGGCGGCGAAGAAAGCGCCGATCCAGGCACCGGCCTCCTCGGCCGTCGGTTCCGGCGCCGGGGGCGCCGACGGTGCGGTGGAAGGTGCCTGGACAGAGGGGATGGCGGGGCCGCTGGTCGGGGTGCGGTCCGTGGCGGCGCGACGGGAACGGCGCTGCGGCAGCACGGGCGGGCCCGCGGAGGAGACCGGGTCGGAGGCGGACCGGGGGTCCGTCAGCGCCTCGGGGACGTCGGCGCCGACCGGTGCGGGGATCGGCGGCGGCTCGTCGACGCTCGCCGCGAGCACGTCGGGCACGTTGTCGACCGTCTCGGTGATCTCCTCCGGGATGCGGACGACCGCTCGCAGACCGCCGTAGACGGAGTCGGCGAGCTCGACCCGGAGGCCCAGCGAGCGGGCGTACGTCCCCACGACCGCGAGCCCGGTCTGCGGGACCTCGCCCAGGTCGGAGATCGTGATCTCGTGCTCGCCGGCCGCGATGCGCCGCACGCGGTCCAGCTCCCGCGGGTCCATGCCCACGCCGCAGTCGTCGATCTCGATGACGGCGCCGCGCTGCACCTGCCGGATCACGACGAGCACCTGGGTGTTGGGCGGGGAGCACTGCGTGGCGTTGGCGAGCAGCTCGGCGATCACGTGGATCAACGGCTCGACGGCCCGACCGGTCACCGCGAGCCCGGGGTCGCCGGAGACCTCGACGCGCCCGTACGCGGTGATCCTCCCGGCGGCCCCGCGGACCACGTCCGGCAGGGCGAGCGGGGCGTCCCAGGCCTGGCCCGGCCGGCGCTGGCCGCAGAGCGCGACGAGGCTCTGCGCCTGGCGGGCGTGCTGGGCGGCCGCGTGGTCGACACGCATGGACGTCTCGAGGACGTCGTGGTCGGCCGCGTGCCGCTGCGCCATCCGGGTGGCCTCTTCCTGGATGCGGTGGGCGGACGCCTGCACCTTGCGGCTCAGGGCGATGACCGCCGTCTCCACGGCGGCACGCTCATCGGCCCGCTCCGCCTCCAACGCCTCCGCGGCGCGCCGGGTGTCGTCGAGGTGGCGGGACGTCCGGTCCAGGGCGGCCGCGAGCTCGTCGCGCTCGGCGGCGAGCGCACGGAACGCGGCGTCCTCACGGCGTGCCGCCCCCGACAGCAGGACGGCGGCGAGGACCGGCAGCAGCAGCGCGGCGGCGCCCACGACCCACACGGACCAGCCGGGACCCCGCTGGCCGAGCAGCGGCAGGGCCGCGATGCACAGCACCATCGCGGCGACGCACACGGCCGCCAGGACGCGACCCATCACGGGCGGTCTGACTGAGGTCGTCGTGCTCACCGCACCCCCCGGTCGGCAGGATGGCGGGTTCCGCGAACCCCCCGGACGGACTGTGGGGGTGTCGGCCCCCTGACCAGGGTGTTTCTACCACAGGGGATCCGCGCGCGAAAGGGCGCCCCACCGTCGGGCGGACGACACCGGGATAGGGTCCCCGCATGAGTGCCGACCCGCTCCCGCCAGCCGCCCGTCCCGACGCCCCGGACCCCGACACCGACCCGTTCGCCTGGCTGGAGGACGTCGTCGGCGACGAGTCGCTCGACTGGGTCCGGCAGCGCAACGAGCACGCCCAGCAGGCGCTCGGCGGGGCGGACCTGACCAGGACGCGAGCGGCGGTCCGCGAGGTGCTGGACTCGGACGACCGCATCCCCGCGGTGTCCCTGATCGGCGACCACCTCTACAACTTCTGGCGCGACGCCACGCACGAGCGCGGTCTGTGGCGTCGCACGACGCCGGACTCGTACCGCAGCGAGGACCCTGCGTGGGAGACGGTCCTCGACCTCGACGCCCTGGCGGAGGCCGAGGACGAGTCGTGGGTCTGGCACGGCGCCTCGGTGCTGCGCCCGACCCCGGAGCAGCTGGCGGCCGGGGAGCCGTGGCGCCGGGCGCTGGTCGACCTGTCCCCCGGCGGGTCGGACGCCGACGTGACGCGGGAGTTCGACCTGGTCGAGAAGCGGTTCGTCCCGGTCGCCGACGGCGGGTTCCACCGCCCCCTGGCCAAGGGCGGGCTCGCGTGGGCGGACGAGGACACCGTGTACGCCTTCACCGACCTCGGCGAGGGCACCACGACGTCGTCCGGCTATCCGCGCACCGTCGTGCTCTGGCGCCGCGGGACGGAGCTGACGTCGGCCCCGGTCGTCTACGAGGGCTCCACCGACGACATGGCCGTCATGGGCAGCCGCTCGCGCACGCCCGGCTTCGAACGCGACCTGCTCCGCCGGTCGATCGCGTTCTACCGGTCCGAGACGTACCTCGTCGAGGGCGTCGGGACGCCCGACCAGGAGCTCGTGCGCCTCGACGTGCCCCTCAGCGCCGAGACGGGTCTCCATCGCGAGTGGCTGACGATCGAGCTGCGCGAGGACTGGGAGGTCGACGGCCGCACCTACCCCGGCGGCGCCCTGCTCGCCGTCGTGCTCGACGACTTCCTCGCCGGCTCGCGGGACCTCACCGTGCTCTTCGAGCCCACCCCGTCGACGTCGCTCGTCGGCGGTGCCTGGACGCGGCACCACCTCGTGGTGACGGTCCTCGAGGACGTCGCGCACTCCGCGTACACCCTCACCCCGCCGGACCTGGACGCCGGGGAGGACCCCCGGGCCCCCTGGGCCCGCGGCGACCTGCCCGTCGGGGGCGAGCTGCTCACCGTCGGTGTCCGGGCGGTCTCGGCCGTCGACAGCGACGACGTCTGGGTGACCCGCAGCGGGTACCTCGAACCCACGACGCTCGCGCTCGCCACCGTCGTCGGGCCCGGGCAGGAGCCGCGCGAGCCGGAGGCGCTGAAGACGGCACCCGCGTTCTTCGACGCCTCCGGGATGGTCGCCGAGCAGCACTTCGCGACCTCCGACGACGGCACCCGCGTGCCCTACTTCGTCGTCGGACGCTCCGACCTCGTGCGGCCGGCCGACGGGTCGGGGCCGGGGACGGCACCGACGCTGCTGTACGGGTACGGGGGGTTCGAGATCCCGCTGCTGCCCGGGTACTCCGGCACGGTCGGCCGTGCCTGGCTCGCCCGGGGCGGGGTGTACGTCGTCGCGAACATCCGCGGCGGGGGCGAGTACGGGCCGTCGTGGCACCAGGCCGCCCTGCGCGAGAAGCGGCACCGCGCGTACGAGGACTTCGCCGCCGTGGCCCGCGACCTCGTCGCGCGCGGCGTCACCACGCCCGAGCACCTCGGTGCGCAGGGCGGCTCCAACGGCGGCCTGCTCGCCGGGAACATGCTCACCCGGTACCCCGAGCTGTTCGGTGCCGTGGTCATCCAGGTCCCGCTGCTGGACATGCGGCGGTACTCCCACCTGCTGGCCGGCGCCTCGTGGATGGCGGAGTACGGCGACCCGGACGTGCCCGAGGACTGGGACTTCCTGCAGACCTTCTCGCCGTACCACCGGCACGACCCGGCACGGGAGTACCCCCCGGTGCTGCTCACGACCTCGACGAAGGACGACCGGGTGCACCCGGGCCACGCGCGGAAGATGGCGGCGAAGATGCTCGCCGCCGGCCAGGACGTCACGTACTACGAGAACATCGAGGGCGGGCACGGCGGCGCGGCGAACAACGCCCAGGCCGCGCACATGGCCGCTCTCGCGTGGACGTTCCTGCGCGACCGGCTCTCCTGACGGGCCCGCGCGGCGGGCCGCCGGTCAGGCGTGCGGGACGATCGCCGTGATGAGGGTGCCGTCCGCACGGCGGTGACCCGCCAGCGCCCGGCGGCCCGGACGCCCGTGGCGCACGGGTCCCTGGCCGGCGAGCGGGACCGTCGCGGGCACCCCGGGACGGACCCTGACCTCCTCGCCCCGCACCGCGACCGTGACCTCGTCGCCCGACTCGGCCACGAGCTCGATCGATCCCGGCAGCACGGTCACCCGCAGCCGCGTGCCCTTCCAGGTCAGGCGGTACCTCAGGGACTCCCAGCCGCGCGGCAGCCGCGGGTCGAACGTCAGGTCGCCGTCGTGGTCGCGCATGCCGCCGAACCCGCTGGCCAGGACGGCCCACGTCCCGCCGGCCGAGGCCACGTGCACACCGTCGGCGGCGTTGCCGTGCAGGTTCGCGAGGTCGACGTAGAGGGACGACAGGAAGTAGTCCAGCGCCAGCCGGTGGTACCCGACCTCGGCCGCGATGATCGACTGCGCGACGCCGGACAGCGTCGAGTCCCCCGTCGTCAGCGGGTCGTAGTACTCGAAGTTGGCGAGCTTCTGCGCGGGGGTGAACAGGTGGCCCTGCAGGACCATCGCGGCGACGACGTCGGCCTGCTTGAGCACCTGGAAGCGGTAGATCACCAGCGGGTGGTAGTGCAGCAGCAGCGGCCGCCGGTCGCGCGGGGTGCGGGCCAGGTCCCAGATCTCCCGCTCGAGGAAGTGCGAGTCCTGCGGGTGGATGCCGACGCCCTCCTCGAACGGGATGGCCATCCGCTCGCCCGCGCGCGCCCACTCCATCGGCTCCGAGGGCTCGAGCCCCAGCCGCTTGACCAGGTGCTCGTACTCGTCGGGGTCCTCCCTGCGCAGGGCACCCACGACGTGCGCCGCGGCGCGGAGGTTGAAGCGGGCCATGACGTTCGTGAAGAGGTTGTCGTTGACGACCGTCGTGTACTCGTCCGGGCCGGTGACACCGTGGATGTGGAAGAGGTGGTCGCCGTTGGCACGCCAGAACCCCAGGTCCGCCCACAGCCGGGCGGTCTCCACGAGGATGTCCACGCCCTCGCGGTGCAGGAAGTCCGTGTCACCCGTCGCCCGGGCGTACTGGAGCAGCGCATAGCTGACGTCGGCGTCGATGTGGTACTGCGCCGTGCCCGCCGCGTAGTAGGCCGACGCCTCCTCCCCGTTGATCGTCCGCCACGGGAACAGCGCACCGCGCTGGGACAGCTCCCGCGCCCTGCGGCGGGCGGCGTCGAGCATGTGGTAGCGGACACGGAGCGCGTTGCGGGCGAACCGCGGGCTCGTGTACGTCAGGAACGGCAGGACGTAGATCTCGGTGTCCCAGAAGTAGTGGCCGCCGTACCCCGACCCGGTCAGCCCCTTGGCCGGCACCCCGCTCCCCTCGCTGCGCGCCGTGGCCTGCGCGACCTGGAACAGGTTCCAGCGCACCGCCTGCTGGATCTCCTCCTGGCCGCCGACCTCGACGTCCGACCGCTCCCAGAAGGCGTCCAGCCAGGCCCGCTGGTCGGCGTACCGCGCCGCCAGCGCGCCGTCCGCCGCCCGGTCGAGCGTGCGCCGGCAGCGGTCGACCAGCTCGCGCGGCGGGACACCGCGCGAGGTGTGGTACGCGACGGTCTTCGTCAGGCGGATCGGACGTCCCGGCTCCGCCTGGACGCGGAACACGTGCTTGGCGAGGTCCTCCTCGACCTGGGTGCGGACGGTCCACTGGTTCTCGGTCTCGAACCGGTCGTCCGCCGCCACCGCGAGGGTCATCCCGGAGTTGGTGCACCGGTAGCCCAGCACGAGACGCTCGTCGTCGCCCCACTGCGCACGGGGCTGGAGCACCCGGCCCCGGAAGTCCTCCGCCTTGCGGGGGTCGAACCCCTCGCCGAGGGCGGCGGAGCTGACGTGGTACTCGTCCTCCCCGTCCTGCCGGTTGAGGATCTGCGAGGAGATCGCGACCGGCGCGGCCGCGTCGAGGAGGGTCACCTCGAAGGTCATGACGGCGAGGTGCCGTTCGACGAACGAGACCATGCGGTCCGAGCGCACCCGCACCAGCTTGCCCGACGGCGTGCGCCACAGCAGGTCGCGACGCAGCATCCCGTCACGCAGGTCGAGCGACCGCTCGTACTCGAGGAGGTCGGCGACGGACAGCAGGAGCGGCTCGTCGTCGACGTAGAGCCGGATGACCTTGGTGTCGGGCACGTTGACGATGGTCTGGCCCACCTTGGCGAACCCGTAGGCCTCCTCGGCGTGGCGGATCGGCCACGTCTCGTGGAAGCCGTTGACGAAGGTCCCGTGCGCGAAGGACTCGCGCCCCTCCTCGACGTTCCCGCGCATGCCGAGGTAGCCGTTCCCGACGGCGAACAGCGTCTCCGTCGTGCCGAGGTCCTCGTCGGAGTACCTCGTCTCGACGAGGCGCCACGGTTCCGCGGGGAACCGCTGCCGGTCGACGGTCCTCTCCTCGTCAGGGGTCTTGAAGCTCACGCCGCACCCCGGGGGCTGGGTCCGTCGAGCACCGAGGCGTCGACCTCACCCAGGTCGGCCACGACGAGGTCGGCGCCGTGCTCGCGCAACGCCTCGGCGCCCACTCCGCGGTCGACCCCCAGGACGAGGCCGAAGGGTCCGGCGGCGCCGGCGCGGACGCCGGAGATCGCGTCCTCGACGACGACCGACTCCGCCACGGGGACGCCGAGCAGCTCGGCGGCGCGCACGTAGGTGTCGGGCGCCGGCTTGCCCGCGATGCCCTCCCGGGTCGCCACGTTGCCGTCGACGACCACGTCGAACCGGTCGGCCAGGCCCGCGGCGGCGAGCACGGCCGGCGCGTTCCTGGACGACGAGACGACGGCGACCCGCGCACCCGCGCCGGTGACGGCGTCCAGGAACCGCACCGAGCCGGGGTACGGGTCGACACCCTCCTCGACGAACATCCGGTTGACGATCTCGTCCTTGCGGTTGCCGAGCGCGCAGACCGTGTCCTCGCCCGGGGGGTCGTCGGCCGTGCCGTGCGGGATCCGGACACCCCGGGACGCGAGGAACGTCGCGACACCGTCGTAGCGGGGCTTGCCGTCGATGTGGGCGAAGTAGTCGGCCTCGGTGTAGGGCTCCAGGCCGTGGGCCGTGGCGTAGGGGGCGAAGAGCCGCTCCCACGCCCGCATGTGGACCTCGGCCGTCGGGGTCAGGACCCCGTCGAGGTCGAAGAGCACGGCACGCAGGGCGGGCATCCGGGGTCCTTCGGGTCGGCACGGGAACCGGCCGGCCCCCACCCCAGGTTATCGGCACCTGGGGCGCGAACCGCCGGTGAAGCACGCCGCGCACGCACGGGACAGGGCACCGGCTCGTGGTCCGGTGCCCTGCCGGGACGTGCGGGGGGCGTCGTGGTCAGCGACCGAGCGAGGTGTACCCGCCGTCGGACTTCCGCGCCTCGGCAGCCGCCTTCTGGGTGGTGCCGTAGTAGGCCGCGACCATGATGTCCTTCATGTCCTGCAGCATCGGCAGCCGCGGGTTGGCCGGTGCGCACTGGTCCTCGTAGGCCCGCATCGCCAGCGTGTCGAGCCCGCCGATGAAGGCCTCCTCGGCGACACCCTGCGCCCGGAACGACGGCTCGATGCCGATGCTCCGCGTCAGCTCCTCGACCGCCCGGGCGTAGGACTCGACGCCCTCGGCCGGGGTGGCGGCCGGCAGCCCGAGGTGCTTCGCGATCTGCTGGTACCGCTCCGGGGCGACGTACCGCTCGGCCTTCGGCCAGCCGGTGACCTTGCCCGGCATGAGGCCGTTGTAGCGGATCGCGTGCGGCAGGAAGATCGCGTTGGTGCGCCCGTGCACGAGCTTGAACGTGGCACCGACGGTGTGCGACATCGCGTGCACGATGCCGAGGAACGCGTTGCCGAACGCCATGCCCGCCATCGTCGCGGCGTTGTGCATCTTCTCCCGCGCCTCGATCGCCTCGCCGCCCTCGAGGACGGAGGTGCCGATGTTCTCGAACACCAGCTTGATCGCGTGCAGCGCCAGGCCGTCGGTGAAGTCGTTCGCGTAGACGGACACGAAGGCCTCGGTGGCGTGGGTCAGCGCGTCCATGCCGGAGTCGGCGGCGAGCTTCGCCGGCATCGTGGCGGTGAGCACCGGGTCGACGATCGCCACCGACGGGGTCAGTGCGTAGTCGGCCAGCGGGTACTTGAACCCGGTCGAGTGGTCGGTGATCACGGCGAACGGGGTGACCTCCGCCCCGGTGCCCGAGGACGTCGGGATGCAGACCAGCTGGGCCTTCTCGCCGAGCTCCGGGTACCGGAACGCCCGCTTGCGCACGTCGAAGAACTTCTCGCGCAGGTCGCTGAAGGCCACCTCGGGGTGCTCGTACTTGAGCCACATGACCTTCGCGGCGTCCATCGGCGAACCACCGCCGATCGCGATGATCGTGTCCGGGCGGTGGTCACGCATCAGCAGGGCACCGCGCTCGACCGTCTCGACGCTCGGCTCGGGCTCGACGGTGTCGATGATCTGCACGGCGACCTTGTTCGCGCGGCGCTGGAGCACGTCGAGGATCTTGTCGACGATCCCGAGGGACTGCATGACGCCGTCGGTCACCACGGTGACGCGCTCGACGTCCGGCATGTCGACCAGGTACTGGATCGCGTTGGGCTCGAAGTACGTCTTCGGCGGCACCTTGAACCACTGCATGTTGTTGTTCCTCCGCGCGACCCGCTTGATGTTGACGAGGTTCACGGCGCTGACGTTGTTCGACACCGAGTTGTGCCCGTAGGAGCCGCAGCCCAGCGTCAGCGACGGGATGAGCGCGTTGTAGATGTCCCCGATGCCGCCCAGGGCGCTGGGCTGGTTCCACAGCACCCGCACCGCCTTGACGGCGTGCCCGAACCGCTCGGCGAGCCCGGCGTCCGTGGTGTGGATCGCCGCCGAGTGGCCGAGACCGTCGAACTCGACCATCTGCTCGGCGAGGCGGACACCCTCGTCGGTGCTGCGCGAGCGCAGCACGGCGAGCACGGGCGACAGCTTCTCGCGGCTCAGCGGCTCCTGCGGCCCGACGCCGGAGATCTCGGCCAGGAGCACCGAGGTGTCCTCCGGGACCTCGAAGCCGGCCTGCTCGGCGATCCAGGCCGCCGACCTGCCGACGGCGGCGGCGTTGAGCTTGGCACCGCTGCAGGCGGCCGTGTCGGCGCAGGCGCCGAAGAGGTACTCCTCGAGCCGGGCCTTCTCCTCGGGGGAGGCGACGTGGGCGTGCATGGTCCGGAAACCGTCCATCACCTCGTCGTAGACCTCGTCGTCGATGATGACGGCCTGCTCCGAGGCGCAGACCACGCCGTTGTCGAAGCCCTTGGACAGGACGACGTCGTTGACGGCACGGCCGATCTTCGCGGTCTTCTCGATGTAGGCGGGGACGTTGCCGGCGCCGACGCCGAGGGCGGGCTTCCCGGCGGAGTAGGCGGCGCGCACCATGGCGTTGCCGCCGGTGGCCAGGATCAGCGAGACGCCGTCGTGGTGCATCAGCGCGCTGGTCGCGGCGAGGCTGGGCTCGGTGACCCACTGGATGCAGTCCTCGGGCGCGCCGGCCTCGATCGCGGCGTCGCGCACGATCCGGGCGGCCTCCGCGGAGGAGCGCTGGGCGTTGGGGTGGAAGGCGAAGATGATCGGGTTGCGCGTCTTGAGGGCGATGAGGCTCTTGAAGATCGCGGTCGACGTCGGGTTGGTGACCGGGGTGATGCCGGCGACGACCCCGACGGGCTCAGCGATCTCGACGATGCCGCGCAGCTCGTCGCGCGCGACGACCCCGACCGTCTTGAGCTCGGCCATCGAGTGGGTGACGTGCTCGCAGGCGAAGATGTTCTTGGTGGCCTTGTCCTCGAAGACACCACGCCCGGTCTCGTCGACCGCGAGCTGGGCCAGGTTGCCGTGCTCCCGCAGCGCCGCGACCGACGCCTTCTTGACGATGTGGTCGACGTCCTCCTGCGTCAGCGTCGCGTAGGCCGCCAGCGCCTTGAGCCCGCGCTGGACCATCGCGTCGACGGCGACCTCCGGCGCCGGGGGCTCGACCGTCGGGACGTCGGTCGGCGTGACCTCCGGTGCGGCGCTGGTCGTGGTGGTGTCGGTGCTCATGTCGCCCTCCCCTGAGGGGCTGTGGCCGTTCCTCGGCCTCCGGATCTGACAAGTGAAGACTTTCACAAGATGTGGTCAGACCACAAGTCGCCCAGGGCGAGAGACAGGACACATCCGCAGGTCAGATGGCTGAGGCAACCATCTGCGAGGGGTGGCGCGGGGTCAGTCCGCGGCGCGCTCGGCGAGCGCCTCGGCCACCCGGCCCAGGTTCGCCAGTCCCGCCCGGTGGTCGTCCACCGAGCCGGGGGTGCGCCGCGGGGCCGCCAGGACGGTGACCGACTCCAGCCCGGCGGCGGGCAGCCCGATGCGGCGCCACGGCTCGGCGACGAGCCGCACGAGACCGCCCAGCTCGGGGCCTGCGCACTGCGACACCCTGGCCGGGGGCAGGCCCGCCCAGAGCCCGACCTTGCGCTCGGTCGCCCGCGCCACGAGCTCCCAGGCACGTTCGTTCCAGCCCTCGGGGGCGACGTCGGCCAGGTCCAGACCGATGGCGTCGGCTCCGGCGAGCACCACGGGCGGGATCCCCACCCACGTGCCGCCGAGGTGGACGACGACCCGGGCACCGGCGTCGTGCACCGCCTCGACCACGGGGCGCAGACCCTCCACGATGTCCGGACCGGGCACCCCGCGGAGGCGCGAGAAGCCGGAGAAGGTCGGCAGCACGCCGGCGTGCACCTGCCCGAGCAGCGGCTCGGCGAGCTGCACGACGACGTCCGCGCCGGGCACCTGGTCACGCACCTGCGCGACATGGTCGGCCAGTCCCACGGCCAGCGCCTCGGTGAGGGCCGCCCGCCCGCCGACATCGGCCAGCACCCGGTCGCCCCGCGCGGACCACAGCTCGGCGGCGAGGGTCCACGGGCCCGTCACCTCGACGGCCAGCGGCCCCGTGTACCCGTGCCCGGTGATCGCCAGGGTGGCGAGGTCCTCGGCCAGCAGGGACCGAGCGCGGCGGGCGTCGACGCCGTCGTGGTCCGCGAGCTTCCAGCCGTGCGGGCCGAGCTCGACGGCGTGCTCGGCCAGCAGCAGCGAGGTCCGGGCGGTCGCCCCTGCGCCGGGACCGCGGCCCGTGAGCTGGACGAGGAAGGGGATCGGCTCGACGCCGGTGGGCAGGTCGGCGAGGTCCCCGAGCACGGTCTGCTGGGCCTCGAGCACGTCGCGCTCTCCCCCGGGCCAGGGCCCGTGCCCGCTGACCGCCGTCACGCGTGCACCACGGTGGCCGTGGGTGTGGCCGACGCGGCGGTGTCTCGGCGCGCGCCGGAGACGGTGCCCTGGCCCAGCACCTGCGTGCCGCGGTAGACCACGATCGACTGCCCGGACGCGATCCCGCGCAGCGGCTCGCCGAGCCGGACCTCCAGGCCCGCCGCGCCGTCGGACGTCGCCCGGACCTGGGCGGGGACCGCCCGGCCGTGGGCGCGCACCTGGACGGTGACGTCGGTCCAGTCGTTCGGGGCCGGGACGAGCCACGTCGCCCGGCCCGCGTCGATGTGGTCGACCGTGAGCAGCTCGGAGGGGCCGACGACGACGGTGTTGGACTCGGTGTCGACGTCGACGACGTAGCGGGGCTTGCCGTCGGCGGCGGGGCGGCCCAGGCCGAGGCCCTTGCGCTGGCCGATCGTGTAGGCGAAGGCGCCGCGGTGCTCGCCGACGACGGTGCCGTCGGTGTCCACGACCTCGCCGGGCTTCTCGCCGAGGCGGTCGCGCAGGAACCCGCGGGTGTCGCCGTCGGCCACGAAGCAGATGTCGTAGGAGTCCGGCTTGGCGCTGACCGAGAGCCCGCGGCGCTCGGCCTCGGCGCGCACCTCGTCCTTGGTGGCGAAGTGGCCCAGCGGGAACACCGAGCGGGCGAGCCGCTCGGGGCCCATGACGGCGAGCACGTAGGACTGGTCCTTGGCGTCGTTCGGCGAGCGGTGCAGCTCGGGGCCGTCGGGGCCGTGCTCGATGCGCGCGTAGTGGCCGGTGGCCACGGCGTCGAAGCCCAGCGCGGTGGCCTTGTCGAGCAGCGCGGTGAACTTGATGTGCTCGTTGCAGCGCACGCACGGGTTGGGCGTGCGGCCGGCCGAGTACTCGGACAGGAAGTCCGCGACGACGGTCTCCTCGAAGGTCTCGGACAGGTCCCACACGTAGTACGGGATGCCGAGCACGTCGGCGGCGCGGCGGGCGTCCCCGGCGTCCTCGATGGAGCAGCAGCCCCGCGACCCGGTGCGGAACTGGTCCCGGTTGCGGCTCAGGGCCATGTGCACCCCGACGACCTCGTGCCCGGCCTCGACGGCGAGCGCGGCGGCGACGGCGGAGTCCACTCCCCCGGACATGGCGGCCAGGACCCTCATGCGGCACCTCCGGTCAGCGGGCGGGTGGAGACCAGACCCGCGGCACGGGCGCGGTCGGCGACCTGGGGCAGCGCCTCGAGCAGCCGGTCGACGTCGGCGCGCGTGGACGTGGCGCCCAGGGAGAACCGTAGGGCACCGCGGGCGTCGGCCTCGGCGACCCCCATCGCGAGCAGCACGTGGCTGGGCTGGGGCACCCCGGCCTGGCAGGCCGAGCCGGTCGACGCCTGCACCCCGGCGGAGTCGAGCAGGTACAGCAGCGAGTCCCCCTCGGCGCCCGGGAACGTGAAGTGCGCGTTGGCCGGCAGCCGGGCCGGGCCGCCCGAGGCCGTGGTGGCGGCCGGGTCGGGGCCGCGCAGGACGGCGTCGGGCACCACGGAGCGGACGCCGTCGACCAGGGCGTCGCGCAGCGCGGCGAGGCGCTCGGCACGCTCGGCGCGGTGGGTGACGGCGTCGTGCAGGGCGACCGCGAACGCGTGGATGGCGGCGCCGTCGAGCGTGCCGGACCGCACGCCGCGCTCCTGGCCGCCGCCGTGGGAGACGGCCTCCAGCGGCAGGTCGCGGCGGGCGAGCAGCGCCCCGACGCCGACCGGTCCGCCGAGCTTGTGCCCGGTGACGGTCAGGGCGTCCACGCCGGAGGCGGCGAACCCGACCTCGACCTGGCCGACGGCCTGGATGGCGTCGGTGTGCACGGGGACGCCCTGCTGGTGGGCCAGCCGGACGACCTCGCGGATCGGCTGGACGGTCCCGACCTCGTTGTTCGCCCACATCACCGAGACGAGCGCGATCTCCTCGGGGGCGTTCGCGAGCTCGGCCTTGAGCGCGTCGAGCTCGATGCGGCCCTCGTCGTCGACGTCGAGCAGCGTGATCTCGGCCCCGGCGTGCCCGGCGAGCCAGAAGGCCGGGTCGAGCACGGCGTGGTGCTCGACGGCGGAGATCAGCACGCGCCGTCGGCGCGAGTCCTGGGTGCGACGCCCCCAGAAGATGCCCTTGACCGCGAGGTTGTCCGACTCGGTGCCACCACCGGTGAAGATCACCTCGCTGGGGCGGGCGTCGAGGGCGGCGGCGACGGTCTCGCGCGACTCCTCGACGGTGCGCCGGGCGGAGCGGCCGGCCGAGTGCAGGGACGAGGCGTTCCCGGTGCGGGAGGCCTCGGCGACGTACGCCTCGAGCGCCGCCGACGACATGGGTGTCGTCGCGGCGTGGTCGAGGTAGGCGCCGGGCGCCCGGGGGTCTGTCACGGTCATCAAGTCTACGAACCGTGACGCCCCCGTCCCGCATTCCGCGAATCAGGACCGATCACGCCGGGTCAGGGCACTTTTCCGCGGGTCAGGACAGATCTTCGCGGGTCAGGACAGATCTCCGCGGGTCAGTACCGGTCCTGGCGAGTCAGGGGCCCTTCTCCGGCCACCGCTGACGGATCCGCACGGGCCGGGCCCTGACTCGTGCGGATCCGCCCTGACTCGGCGAGGCGTGTCCTGACTCAGCGGCCGCCGCGGGGCTCGCGGAAGGGGCCGGGCCCCTGGTGCTGCCCGCGCGGCGTCTCCCCGACACCGGCCGGGAACACCTGGATCGTGGACGGCCGCGGCCCGCGCCAGGCACCGGCCGGGACCGTCTCGCCGTCGGCCAGGTAGTCCGGGAAGTACGACGTCTGCGCGCCCCAGCTGCCGTCGTCGCCCGGGTGCTGGACGTTGACGTACGCCATCGAGTCCCGCACGTCGACGACGGGACCGCAGGTCTCGGCGCTGCGCGGCACGGCGAGGAACTGCTCGACCCGGCCCCGCTGCGCGCCGTCGAGCGTCACCTTGAACAGGCCGTCGCTCTTCTGGATCGACGACGGCTGGCCGTCGGTGGAGATCCACAGGTTGCCGTCGGCGTCGAAGGCGACGTTGTCGGGGCAGGAGATCGGCGAGACCTTGTCGGCCGGGAAGCCGGAGAAGTAGGTCGAGTCGTTGACCTCGGGGTCGCCGGCCACGATGAGCAGGTTCCAGGTGAACGTGGTGGCCGTCTGGTCGCCGCCGTCCTCGATGATCTCCACGACGTGGCCGTCGCGGTTCGACCCCCGCGGGTTGGCCTCGTCGACGCCGGGGTAGCCGTCGCGAGCGCGGTTCGAGTTGTTGGTGCAGGCGACGTAGATGCGGCCCGTGAACGGGTTCGGCTCGACGTCCTCGGGGCGGTCCATCTTGGTGGCACCGACGGTGTCGGCCGCCACGCGGGTGAAGACCAGCACCTCGGCCAGCGACATCCCGTCCACCTGCGACTCGCCGTCGAGCACCAGCGGCAGCCACTCGCCGGTGCCGTCGAAGGCGCCGTCGGAGGGCACCGCGCCCGAGCCGTCGATCTCCGAGGCCGGGGAGTCGCCGTCGAAACGCGCGACGTACAGGTCGCCCGAGGACAGCAGGGTCTTGTTGTGCTCGCGGGCGGCGGCGCTGTTGCCCTCGCGCATGCGGTCGGTCGAGACGAACTTGTAGACGTAGTCGAACCGCTCGTCGTCGCCCATGTAGACGACGGCGCGCTTGTCCGCGGCCAGGATGACGTTGGCCCCCTCGTGCTTGAACCGGCCGAGCGCGGTGTGCTTCACCGGCGCGGCCGTCGGGTCGTACGGGTCCATCTCGACGACCCAGCCGAAGCGGCGGTTCTCGTTCTCGTAGCCGGGGTTGTTGCCGTCGAACCGCGGGTCGTCCAGCTCCCAGCCGTAGCGGGTGGCCGTGTTGCGCAGGCCGTAGCGGGCGTCGCGCGCGTCCTGACCGTTGACGCGCAGGTACCCGTGGAAGTTCTCCTCGCCGGAGACGACGGTGCCCCACGGGGTCGTGCCGCCGGCGCAGTTGTTCAGCGTCCCGTAGACCTTCGTGCCCGTGGGGTCGGCGACGGTCTTGAGCAGGTCGTCGCCGGCGGCGGGGCCGTCGATCGTGAACGCGGTGCCCAGGTGGATGCGACGGTTCAGCGGGGCGATGCGGGAGTACTCCCACGGGGTGCCGGTTCTGTCACGGGTCACCTCGACCACCGACATGCCGTGCGCGGCCCGCTCGATGGCCCGCCGCGTCGCGGCGTCGTAGGAGGCGTCGAACATGATGTCCGGGTTGGTGTACTCGTGGTTGGCCACGAGCAAGCCCTTCGTCCCGCGGCGGGTCTCGACCATGGACCGGATGTGCTGCGGGTCCTCGGGCAGGATGTCCAGGTAGTCGCAGTTGTAGCCGAACTGCCGGGCCTGCTGCTCGGGGGTCTGGTGCGCGGGGTCGAACGCGCGTCCGCCCGGCAGGATCGGGTCGCCCCACCGGATGATCGGCGACCACGCGTAGCCCTCGGGGACGACGACGGCGTCCTGCTCCATGGGCTGGGCGGCGATGGCGCCGAACGCGAGGCCCTTGACCGGCTTCTTCCCCGCGACGGAGGCCGCAGCGGGCGGGGCGCCGAGGGCCTGGGCACCGACGACGACGGCCGCCGCCGCAGCGGCAGCACCGCCGAGCATCACGCGGCGGCTCAGCGCCCGCGAGGCGATGTCACGGAAGTACTCGTTGGCGCTGAGGTTCGGCGCGGGGTGCGCGCAGGCGTCGGCGCACTTGAACCGGCACGTCGCCGCGGCACGCTTGCCGCGGGCGTAGTGGGGCGTGGCCACCACGGGCAGCTGCGGCCGGGACTCGGGCGTGATCGTCATCAGGGCTCTCCTGGGCAGAGGGGGCATGACCAGCCCTGACGCTAGGAACGCTGCGTGGCGGGACGGCGTCAACCACCTGTCACCAGGGTAAACAGCGGATGAGTGCCCGGGGTCAGCCGAGCGAGGCCACCCACTCGCTGGAGCCGTCGGTGAACCCCTGCTGCTTCCAGATCGGCACCTCGGCCTTGAGCTCCTCGATGAGGTCGCTCGCGGCGGTGAAGGCGCCCTGGCGGTGCCCGGCGGCCACGGCGGCGACGACCGCGACGTCCCCGACCTGCAGGTCCCCGGTGCGGTGCACGACGGCGGCGCGCACGGTGTCGCCGGTCACCGCGGCCGTGCGGGTGGTCACCCGCTCGGCGACCTCGTGGAGGATCTCGGCGGCCTGCGGGTGCGCCTCGTAGTGCAGGGCGGTCACGCCGCGGCCCTCGTCGTGGTCGCGGACGTGCCCGACGAACGTGGCCACCGCCCCGCAGGTGTCGTCGCGGACGAGGTCGCTCAGCTCGACCAGCAGGCCGTCGAGCGGGGTGTCCAGGACGTCGGCGCGCAGGACGGTCGCCCGGTCCGTCGCCGTGGCGGCCTCGCTCGCGACTCCTGCCTCACCACCGTCCGCCGCGGTCGTACCCTGTGTCACGGCGTCGTACCCGGCGGGTGCGACCCCGTGACGGACGGTACGACCGGGCGCGACTTCGTGGTGGTGGCCGTGGCCATGACCCTGGGGGTGTCCGCCGTCGTGGTCGCGGCCGGCGAGCTGGTCGACGGCGTGCGGCAGCACGTCGGCGAGGGCGTCGAGGCCGTCGACCACTCCCCCGACCGACCCCGGCAGGTTGACGATCAGGGTGCGGTCGGCGACCCCGGCGATCCCGCGGGAGAGGGCGGCACCCGGGACGGCCTTCTTCGCCGGGTCCGTGGGCGCCAGCGACCTGGCGCGCACGAGCTCGGCGATGCCGGGCACCTCACGGTCCAGCACGGCACGGGTGGCCTCGGGGGTGGCGTCCGTCGGCGAGATCCCCGTCCCGCCGGACGTGACGATGACGTCCGGGGCGGCGTCGTCCCCCTCGACCAGCTCGAGCAGGGCGTCCCGGACAGGTTCGCCGTCCGGCACGACGACGACGGGCAGCACCTCCCAGCCCCGGGCGGTGAACCACTCGGTCGCTGCCGGTCCGGAACGGTCCTCGTAGACGCCGGCGGCGGCGCGCCCCGAGGCGACGACGATCGCGGCTCTCATGCCTGCTCCTCCCGGGTCCAGTCGCCCGACTTCCCGCCGGACTTGGCGACGACCTCGATGTCGGTGAGGACGGCGGCCTTGTCGACGGCCTTGATCATGTCGTACAGCGTGAGCCCGGCAACGGTGACGGCGGTCAGCGCCTCCATCTCGACACCGGTGCGGCCGGTGGTCTTCACGGTCGCGGTGATCTCGACGGATCCGGAACCGTCGTCGGCCGGGGTGATGTCGAGGTCGACGCCGGAGAGCGGCAGCGGGTGGCACAGCGGCACGAGGTCCGGGGTGCGCTTGGCGCCCATGATCCCCGCGATGCGGGCGGTCGCGATCGCCTCGCCCTTCGGCAGGTCGCCCGACGCGATCCGGTCGACGACGTCGGCCCGGGTGCGCAGCACGCCCCGGGCGGTGGCGCGGCGTTTCGTGACGTCCTTCGCGGTGACGTCGACCATGTGGGCGGCGCCGTCGTCGCGGTAGTGGGACAGGTCGCTCATCGGATCTCCCAGTAGTCGACGTCGTCCCCCGCGTCGAGGTGCGCGACGCCGGGCGGTACGTGTACCAGCAGCGTAGCCATCGCGAGGTGGGCCAGGAGGTGGGATCCCGGCCCGCCGACCATCTCGACCCGGCCGTCGGCGTCGAGGCGGCCCCGGCGGACCTGGTGCAGGTGCTCGGGTGAGTCGATCGCCTCGGCGAGCGGCGCCCGGCCGCGGGGCCGGTGGGCGGGGACGGCGCCGGTGGCCTCGGCGAGCACCGGGCGCAGGAACAGCTCGAAGGAGACCAGGGCGCTGACCGGGTTGCCGGGGAACGCGACCAGCGGCACGTCGCGCGGCGCCGTCGGGTCGCGCACCGCGATCGTGCCGAGTCCCTGCGGCCCGCCGGGCTGGACGGCGACGTGGCCGAACCAGGCATCCGCGAGGGTCTGGCGGACCACCTCGTACGCACCGGCGGAGACACCGCCGCTGGTGACGACGAGCGCGACGTCGTCCGGCGGCTCGGCCAGGGCCGCACGCAGCGCGGCCGGGTCGTCCGGGACGACCCGGTGCGTGACGCGGCACCCCACCTCGGCCAGGGCGGCGGTCAGGGCGGCGCCGTTGGCGTCGTAGAGCTGTGCCGGGCCGAGCGGCTCGCCGGCCGCGACGAGCTCGGACCCGGTGGAGATCAGCAGCACGTGCGGCGGCTCGGCGACCTCGACCTCGGTGACGCCCGCGGCGACGAGGACGCCGAGCTGTGCCGGACCGAGCCGGGTGCCCGCGGGGACGACGACGTCACCGGCGGCGACGTCGGAACCCGCGCGGCGGACGAAGGTGCCCGGCGCCACCGGTGCGCTGAACCGGACCGTCGCTGCCATGCCGGGCTCGGGAAAGGCCGGCGGGTCGGCCTCCTCGATCTTGATGACGGCATCGGCGCCGTCAGGGATCGGGGCACCCGTCATCACGGGGGCCGCGGTGCCGGGCGTGAGAGGTGGCGGCTGCGTGCCCGCCGGGACCGGCGCCCCGACCGGCAGCTCGACCGGGTCCGACGGGGTGGCGTTGGCGAGGTCTGCGGCGCGGACCGCGTACCCGTCCATCTGCGAGTTGTCGAAGCCCGGCAGGTTGATCACTGCAACGGCATCGGCAGTCAGGAATCGCGGCGCCTTCCCTACGCCTGGCCGCTGGACGGCAAGGAGTCCCGTCAACTGAACCGTCGAGCGCCGCGGGGCCTTTAGACCGGCACACACCGCCTCTCTGACGGCTCGTTGATGCCTCTCCACAGTCCGCCGGCCAGCCTCGTGATCCACAGGCAAAGCATACGAGCGCCACACACGCGACCCGAGGAGCACTCCTTCCCGGCAGTCGCCGCAAGCTGCCCGCGAGGCCGCAGATACACGACTCGCATGGAGTGCCATGATGGCCCTGCAAGATGCAGTCGAACACCAAAACTC
Source organism: Isoptericola sp. b515 (assembly GCF_030588125.1). NCBI lineage: Bacteria > Bacillati > Actinomycetota > Actinomycetes > Micrococcales > Promicromonosporaceae > Isoptericola > Isoptericola sp. b515. Next base: position 45,282 of record NZ_JAUQYR010000001.1, read on the forward strand.
AGATCGCTGATCGCGCATCTCGAACGATCCGCCAATGATTGGCCGCTGGCGAACTGAAGAGGTCCTGATAGAGCAGACGCAGGCCGAATGCCTGCACTCAGCCCGCCGACTTTCTCCAGCGACACGAAAATCAAGCACCAGCCAATGCGCCTTGTGGGCCACCTATCATCACGCTAGCGCACGCCAGCTCGTCGGCCAAGACATGCCACGCCGCCGCGCGGACCGTCGCACTATTCATCTAGACTTTCGTCAGCATCCCGCCGGCGCCGGTAGGCAAGATATCCTGGCGTACCCTGCCCTTCGGGGGGTACCAGCACGCTGGGCCAGGCGAACAGGCCTTCGATCACCGCCCAGAGGCAAAAGAGCCCGGTGAACGCCAAAGTCACGACCAAAGCCTTGTCATACATGGGCAACACCGCTGGCCCCAAGATCCCGGTCCAACCCAGGAGCAATCCCCACGTCAGCATGATAAGAGATGCCTGCGCCCTAATCCTTACCAGGACTAGGGCGACCTCCACGCTTCCGGCGCCAATTTCTGAGGCAAACCTGGCCACGTCAATGCGGCCCGCTTTTGGACCAAAGGCTCGTAGAACGCCGCCGCCGATTGCATAAACACTTACCAGGACCGCCAGCACCCCCGCAACCAACCACAGAGCCCTGTGGATTGGAGAGGTTAGCATCAATTCGAACTTGCCCATACGTTAGTCCATCCATTCCCTTCCATCTCAACCTAGCGGCGCCAACATCTGCACAAGAGAATCTTCGAGGTTCTTTCAACCTCTCAGGGCCCGCTGTGCACAACCTCCGCCCAACGCTCAAGAAGATCAGCCGAGAGGTCCCTGTTCAGGAAAGCATCGAGTGCGAGTCGAATGTTTGCGCGACCAAGTTGGACCGCGGAACCCGCGTCGAGCGGACCAGAAGTTCGGAGCCTCGACAAGGTGGGTAATATTCCCGTTCAACGAGACAAGAGACTCCAGGAGGCTTCGGTGATCGAGATGTGCGCTCATGGGTTCAACACGTTCTTCGCGCGAAGAATTCATGGCGCGGAACGAGGGCAGGCCCTTCAGGCCGCACCGCGCGAGGATGTTGCCATCATTCTTCCCAGGAGGAACGTCGACAGCCCGACGAGGACGCATGCGACACCAGCCGCCGCCGCTCCCCAAAATTCAGAGGCGAGATAGACGACGCCCACTGATGACACCAGTGCAGAAACTGCTATCAACCACACAAAGCCATTCCTGAGCGCCGGGAATGGTCGTGAGGCCTTCTTGCTGACGGCGTACGATCTGGCGAGCGCCGTCCCCGGAAACACTCCGGCGAACGCAATCCACGGAATCCCACCCGCCCAGTCTATCGCTACCAACATCACGATGGCGGCCGCCGCAACCAGTGAAGACGCCAATCTGCTGGCATGGTTAATTCTCGCCATTCGCGCGTGCTGCCTGGCCCAGAACTCGTCAGCAGTGACCATTCTTCTCGAATCTCCCGCTCGCCGTCGTGGACACACCGGACGCACACGCACCTTCCGTGAAGGATGACGCCCTATCGCTTCCGCCCGGTTGCCGGCCACAACCTAGCCATGCCCTGGACTCGGCACAAGGGAATCTTCAACACTCCTTGACGCTCTTCGACGCCGCCGCCTGCAGGAACGACGTTCAGCCGCAGCCCGACCGAGGCCACGGCACGCAATCGCGCCGCGTATCCTCGAGGAATGCCGCAGATGAGGATCAGCGAAGCCGCCGTCTACCTCGGCGTCAGCGACGACACCGTCCGCCGCTGGGTCGACCGCGGGCTGCTCACCGCCGACCGCGACGACTCCGGCCGCAAGGTCGTCGACGGCTACGAGGTGGCCGTGGTCGCCCGCGAGCACGCCACCCCGCCCGGGCTGCCACACGGCATGAAGAGCTCGGCCCGCAACCGGTTCGTCGGGCTGGTCACCGACCTGACGGTCGACACCGTCATGGCGCAGGTCGAGCTGCAGTGCGGCCCGTTCCGCGTCGTCTCCCTGATGAGCAGCGAGGCCGTCCGCGACCTCGGGCTGGAACGCGGCTCGGTCGCGGTGGCCACCATCAAGTCGACGAACGTCGTCATCGAGACCCCCCACCGGGGCCACGCATGACGACGGCACTCCCCCGCCGCACGACGCGCGCCACCGCAACGCTGGCCGTCGCCGCGAGCGCCACCGTCGCGCTCACGGCCTGCAGCACCGGCACGGCGGCCACCTCGGACGGTGAAGCGGACACCACGCTGACCGTCTTCGCCGCCGCGTCCCTGACCGCGGCGTTCGACGAGATCGCCATGGACTTCGAGGCCGACCATCCCGGCGTCGAGGTCCGACTCAGCCTCGCCGGGTCGTCCAACCTGGTCGCGCAGGTCCAGCAGGGCGCCCCCGCCGACGTCGTCGCCACCGCCGACACCGCGACCATGAACACGCTCGTCGCGGACGAGCTCGTCGGCACCCCCCAGGCTTTCGCCACCAACACGCTCGAGATCGCCGTCCCGGCCGGCAACCCGGCCGGCATCGCCGACCTCCAGGACCTGACGGACCCGACCGTGAACCTCGTGGTCTGTGCCCCGGAGGTGCCGTGCGGCGCCGCCACGACCGCCGTCGTCGACCACGCCGGCCTCACGCTGCAGCCGGTCAGCGAGGAGCAGAGCGTCACCGACGTGCTGGGCAAGGTGAGCGCGGGCGAGGCCGATGCCGGGCTCGTCTACGTCACCGACGTCGCCCGGGCCGGTGACCAGGTCGAGGGCATCGCGTTCGACGAGTCCGACGCCGCGGTGAACACCTACCCGATCGCCACGGTCGACCGGACCGGGCAGAACCCCGACCAGGCCGACCTCGCCCAGCAGTTCGTCGACGCCGTCCTCTCCCCCGACAGCCAGGCCGTGCTCGCCCACCTCGGGTTCACCGCACCATGACCGCCCCGGCCACCGCCGAGCGCGCCGCAACCGCCCGCGCGCGACACGACCCGGCCGAGGTCCCCGCCGGGCTCCCCCGCTGGGCCTACCTGCCCGCCGTCGTCGGCGGCCTGTTCATCGTGCTGCCCCTGGTCGCGATGGGCACCCGCGTCGACGGGTCGAACTACGGGGCCCTGGTCACCAGCGAGTCGGCCCGCGCCGCCCTGGTGCTCAGCCTGCAGACGGCGACGGCGAGCACGCTGCTGTGCCTGGTGCTCGGCATCCCGATGGCACTCGTGCTGGCGCGTGGCCGGTTCCCCGGCCAGCGCCTGCTGCGCTCCCTCGTCCTCGTCCCCCTGGTGCTCCCGCCCGTGGTCGGCGGCGTCGCGCTGCTGTCCACCTTCGGCCGCCGCGGCCTGCTCGGGGAGTCGATGGAGGTGCTCGGCCTGCAGATCGCGTTCTCGACGACGGCGGTGGTGCTCGCCCAGAGCTTCGTCGCCCTGCCGTTCCTCGTCGTCAGCCTGGAGGGAGCCCTGCGCACGGCCGGCGGGCGGTACGACGTCGTGGCGGCGTCGCTCGGCGCGAGCCCGACGACGGTGCTGCGGCGCGTCACCCTGCCGCTGGTGTGGCCGGGCCTGGTCTCCGGGACGGTGCTGGCGTTCGCGCGGGCGCTCGGCGAGTTCGGCGCCACCATCACCTTCGCGGGCAGCCTGCAGGGCGTCACGCGCACGCTCCCGCTGGAGGTCTACCTGCAGCGAGAGACCGACCCGGACGCAGCCGTCGCGCTGTCCTTGCTGCTGGTGGCCGTCGCCGTCGTCGTCATCGCCGCCACGCACCGCCGGGGCGCTGGAGGTGTCGTGCGATGACGTTCACCCTGTCCGCCACCGTCCCCTCCCGCGGGCTCGACGTCCGCCTCGACGTCGCCGAGGGCCGCACGCTCGCGCTGCTCGGACCCAACGGGGCCGGCAAGTCCACGGCCCTCGGTCTCGCCGCCGGGACGCTGCGCCCGCACGACGGCGAGATCACCCTGGACGGCCGGGCGCTCGCCGGCGCGCGGGACGGACGCCGCACCGCGTGGGTGCCCCCGCACCGCCGTCGGGTCGCGCTGCTCGCCCAGGACCCGATGCTGTTCCCGCACCTCAGCGTGCGCGAGAACATCGCGTTCGGCCCCCGGGCCCAGGGCGCGACCCGCCGCGAGGCCGTCGCACGGGCCGACCGGTGGCTGGCAGAGATCGGCCTCACGGAGCTCACCGACCGCCGCCCGGCGGCGCTGTCCGGCGGGCAGGCGCAACGCGTCGCGATCGCCCGGTCGTTGGCCGCCGCGCCCCGGCTGCTGCTCCTCGACGAGCCGATGGCGGCCCTCGACGTCGACGTCACCCCCGCGCTGCGCCAGACGCTCCAGCACCTGCTCGCCGGGCAGACGACGATCCTGGCGACCCATGACGTCCTGGACGCGCTGCTGCTCGCGGACGAGGTCGCCGTCGTCGACGGCGGGCGCGTCGTCGAACGCGGCCCGACGGCGGAGGTGCTGTCCCGCCCGCGCAGCGCCTTCGCCGCGTCGATCGCCGGCCTCAACCTGCTGTCGGGGACCTGGACGTCCGACGGCGTCGCCACCGTGGGCGGCGAGGTGGTGCACGGTCACGGCGCCCCCGACGTCGCCGTCGGCACCCCGATGACGGCGGTGTGCCGGCCGGCCGCCGTCGCCGTCTACCTCGACGCCCCGCACGGGTCCCCGCGCAACACCTTCCGCGCCACCGTGCGGTCCCTCGCACCTCACGGCGACCTCGTCCGCGTGCGCACCGACCGGCTCGCCGCCGACGTCACCCCCGGGTCGGTGGCCGAGCTCGGGCTGGTTCCCGGCCGGGAGGTCTGGCTGGCGGTCAAGGCCGCCGAGGTCGACGTCTACCCCGTGTGAGGGTCTGTCCACGTCCGGCGAAGCCCGCGGGCAGTCTCTTCCACCGCGGTCAGGTCGACGGTCACCGCAGTGCGTAGGAGCTCGACATCCAGCACCGCGTACTCGTGGACCAGGAGGTTGCGCATCCCCACCATCCTGCGCCAGGTGTCCCCGAAGGCCTCGGCCACTTCTCCTGCACCGACCGTCTCGGCGGCGATCAGGGCGTCGATGGTCGCCACGAGCTGCATCGCCACCGCGTCCTGGAGCAGCGGATCATCCAGGTCGAGGCCACGGTGCAGGTGCTCCCGCAGCTGTCCGACGTGCTGCAGTGCCCGGTCGACATGCCACTCCGGGCTCCGGCGCGCCGCACTCACAGCTCGACGGCCTCTCGCGAGATCGTCTCGGCCACCTCGGGTCGCACCGCCCGGGAGTTGATGATGTCGACCGGAACTCCCAGAAGGTCCTCGGCATCAGCCGCGAAGGCACCGAGGTCAGCGAACGAGCGCCCCCGCGGGACGTCGACCAGCAGATCGACGTCCGAGTCCGGACGATCTTCGTTGCGCGCCACCGACCCGACGAGGCGGAGCCGCAGTAGACCGTGCGTCGCGGCGAGCTCACGCAGCCGTGACCGATGTCGCGCCACGACCCAAGCGAGCGGGGACGAGGGCCTGAACCTGCCGGTCGCCGTCGCGCCGAGCATCATCTGGAGGCCAGGCACATAGGGCGAGGACTCGTCGAACGAGACCAGCATCCGCCGCCCGGCCCGACGCCCCGTGAGCACACCGGCTGCCATCAGTGATCGGACCTCGCGGGATACCGAGGACACGGGCTCCCCCAGCCGACGGGCGATGTCGGACGACGTCAGCGCGCTCGACGACCGGAAGATCTCGCGCAGCACCTGCTCCTGGAGGCCGGAGCGGAACAGCGGTGCGGTCGTCGTCACGGCCCCAGTATATTGCTCATCTGGTGAGCAATACCAGCGTCAGGACGACACGTCCGCCGTCGTGAACCGGCTCCAGGCGAGCGCCCCGAAGATCGCGACCCACGCCCCCTGCACGGCCAGGCCCGCCAGCAGCGTCGAGGCGTCCACCTCCAGGCGGAGGAACTCCCCGAAGTCGAGCCAGTGGTGCGTCAGCAGCCCGGGGTGGATCGCGGAGAGCTGCGGCAGGGCGTCCAGCACACCGCTGACGATCGCCACGACCACCGTCGAGGCCATCGCGGCCACCGGCACCTCGGTGAGCGTCGACAGGAACAGGCCCACGGCGACCAGACCGGTCAGCGACGCGATGACGTAGCCGACCACGCCCAGGGTGCGCAGCATCCCCTCGGCCAGCGGGATCGTGTCCCCCGAGAGCAGCACGACGTCCCCCACCCCGAAGTAGGCCGCCCCCGCCGCCAGGCCCACGACGGCGATCGCCACGACCGCCGCTCCCGCGAACGTCAGGGCGGCGACCGCCTTGGCCAGCAGCAGCCGGGTGCGTGGGACGGGCACCACCAGCAGGTAGCGCAGGGTGCCGGTGGACGCCTCCCCCGCGACCGCGTCGCCGGAGACGATCGCCACGCACAGCGGCAGCAGGAACGGCAGGCAGCTCACCAGCGCGGCGAACACGAGGAACACCCCGTTGCCGGTCACGCGGTCCAGGAACGGCGGCCCCTGGCCGGCCACCGGCGTGCTCTGCGTGACGAACAGGACGGTCCCGATGAGCAGCGGGACGGCCGCCAGGCCCGCCAGGAGCACGAGGTTGCGCACCCGGCCGAACACGAGGCGCAGCTCGCTGCGCAGCAGGCGGGCGGTCGCGCGGGCCGGTGCCGCCGGGGCCACGGGGGCGGGCGCGTCAACGATCGACATCGAAGCCCTCCCCCGTCAGCCGGACGAACACGTCCTCCAGGGTGGGCCGGCGGACCTCCAGACCGAGCAGGTCGATGCCGTCGCCGACCACCGCCTGGGCGACCTTCTCCACGGCCGTGCCGCCCAGCGGCGCGGCGACCACCTCGCCGTCGACGCGCACGTCCTCCAGCCCGAGCCCGGTCAGGACGCGGGCCACGTGAGCGCGCTGGTCCGGGCGGGTCATCACCCGGACCTCGGTGGTCCCCGTCTCGGCGATCTCGGCGCGCGTGCCCTGCGCGAGCAGCTCGCCGCGGCTCATGATCCCGACGTGCGAGCACACCTGCTCGATCTCGCTGAGCAGGTGGGAGGAGACGAGCACGGTGGCCCCGCCGTCGGCGAGCTCGCGCACCAGCGCCCGCACCTCACGCGTGCCCTGCGGGTCCAGGCCGTTGGTGGGCTCGTCGAGCAGCAGCAGGTCCCGCGGCCGCAGCAACGCCGCCGCGAGCCCGAGCCGCTGCTTCATCCCCAGCGAGTACTGGCGGTACTTCTTGGCCGCGGCCGCCGTCAGCCCGACCCGCTCCAGCGCGGCGTCGATCCGGCCCGGGCGGGACCGCGGCGATGCGGTGGCGTCCACGGCGTCCAGCCGCTCGAGGTTCGCCCGCGCCGACAGGTACGGGTGGAACGCCGGACCCTCGACGAGGGCGCCGACGCGCGGCAGCACCACCGGACCCCCGCCGGGCATCGCCGAACCCAGCAGCTCCACCGACCCGGCCGTGGGTGACACGAGCCCGAGCAGCATGCGGATCGTCGTCGTCTTGCCCGACCCGTTGGGGCCGAGGAACCCGTAGACGGCACCCCGCGGGACGACCAGGTCGATGTGGTCGACGGCGACCTGCCCCGAGCGGAACCGCTTCGTCAGGCCACGGGTGCGCACCGCGGGTTCCGCGGCGGGCCCGCCTGCCGTCATCCGGCGAGCTCCTCGAGCGTCGCCGGCGGCACCGCCCCGGCCAGGACCCGGCCGTCGTCCGTCACCAGCACGGACAGCAGCGCCGAGGTCAGCAGCCGCCCGCCGTCGACGGGCGTGGTGAGCTGGTCGTAGAGGGCCTGTGTGTCGAGCTCCGGGATGCCCGGCAGCTCGCCCTCCTCGGCGTCCGTGAACTCCTCGAGCAGGTCGTCGGCGCCGCTGGACCCGGTGCTGCCCTCGGGCAGCCGGCCCTCGGCCGTCGCGCCGAGGATCTCCTCGACGTCCACGTCGGAGACCTCGACCACGGTCTCCCAGCCGGTGCCCGAGACCGCGAACCCGGCGTCCTCGCCCAGCGCCTCGCTGCCGGGCTTCTCCATCGTGCCCGGCTCGGGCAGCGGGACCTCGACCTCGCGCACCTCCGCACCGGCCGGCGGCGAGAAGTCGAACACGCTGGGGTCAGGGGCGTCGAACGACACGTCGGTGAAGCCCACCTCGAGCGCCGGGTCCTCGGTGTCCTGGACGCTCCAGACCTGGGTGCGCAGCACCACGGAGGTCTCGGCGTCGACGGCGACACGGATCCGGTCGACCAGGGTGCCGTCGGTCTGCGGGCGCAGCTCCACCTGGTAGGCGGAGCGCCCGGCGACCTCGACGGGGTCGGTCGTGGTGATGTCGGTGTAGATCCGTGCCTGGGCCAGGGCCAGGTCGGCCGCCTCGGACGGCGTCGGGACGTCGCCCTCCACGCTCGGCTCGGCCGCCTCGTCCGCGAGCGCCTCGTACCGCTCGAGGTCCGCGGGGTCGACGACGTAGTGGACCGCCTCGTCGTCGGCGCTGGAGTACGTCCACGCCTCCGGCCCGGAGCGGACCACCGAGTACTCCGAGACGTCGCCGAGCAGCGCGGCCCGCGAGGAGTCCTCGCCGTCGGACCAGACCCGCATCGTGGTGCTGCCCCCGAGCAGGTCGAGCGGGCCGGCACCCTGCAGCTCGGAGACGGTGACGTCCGGCAGCCCGAGGCGGGCCGTGTAGACCACGGTGCCGGAGACCGGGACCTTCTCGGCGGCGGCGACGCGGTCCACCAGCTCGTCGGCGGTGACCGCGGGCAGGTCGTCGCTGGCCACGGCACCGACCGTGGCGGGGACGAGGAAGGCGGCGGCGACGGCGCCGGCGGCGACCGCCGGGACCGCCCACCGCACCCGGGGCGAGAGGCTGCGCGTGGTGTCCATGGGACCACTGTGGCCGAGGGTGCCTGAGACCAGGCTGAGAACGACCGGCCTGGGCACGCGGACGGTTCCCGTCGGTGCCATGCTGCGGTGGTGCGCATCCTGGTGGTGGAGGACGAGGCGGTGCTCGCGCGGGCCCTGCGTCGTGGCCTGCAGGCGGAGGGGTTCGCCGTCGACGTCGCGACCGACGGCGACACCGGGCTGCAGCTCGCCCTCGAGGACGACCACGACGCGGTCGTCCTGGACCTCATGCTCCCCGGACGGTCCGGCCTGGAGATCCTGCGGGAGATGCGGCGCGCGGAGATCTGGACGCCGGTGCTCGTGCTCAGCGCGAAGGACTCCGACGACGACGTGACCCGCGGCCTGGACGTCGGCGCCGACGACTACCTGGCGAAACCTTTCGCGTTCAGCGTGCTGCTCGCCCGCCTGCGCGCGCTGCTGCGCCGCGGGGCACCGCCACGCCCGGCCGTGCTGCAGGTCGGGAACCTGACCCTCGACCCGGCCACCCGGGAGGTGCGACAGGGCGACGTGCCCGTCGAGCTCACGACGCGGGAGACGGCGCTGCTCGAGCACCTCATGCGCCGGCCCGGGGAGGTGCTGACGAAGGTCGAGCTGCGCGACCACGTGTGGGACGCCGCGGGTGACGACCTCAACGTCGTCGAGGTCTACGTCGGCTACCTGCGCCGCAAGCTCGGCCGGGCGGCGGTCGAGACCGTGCGCGGCGCCGGGTACCGGGTCGTGGGACGGTGAGTCGCCGGGCCGGGGCCCCGGGCTCGTCGCTGCGTCTGCGGCTCACGCTGGTCGCCGCCGGCCTGACGGGCGCCGCCCTGGTCCTCGGCGCGCTGGCGCTGACGACCGTGGTGTCCCAGAGCCGCATCGCCGCGACCGACGCCGTGCTCGTCGGCACGGCCGACCAGGTCGCCGAGCTCGTCGCCGAGGACCGGCTGCCCCGGGTGCTGGCCGCCGACGAGCCCGGCGAGATCGTGCAGCTCGTCGACGCGTCCGGTCGCGTCGTCGCGTCGTCGCCGAACGCGAGCCGGACGCTCCCCCTGCTGGCCCCCTCCGTCCTGGACACGACGTCCGACGGGGCGCAGACCCGCCAGGACTCGGCCTACGGGTCGGGTCCGGTGCGCGTGCTGGTGGACACGCTGCCCACGGGAGAACGGGTCGTCGCCACGCTCCCGCTGGCCACCGTCGAGGGCGTGCTCGGGGCGCTGCGCCTCTCCCTGGGCCTCGTCGTCCCGCTGCTGACCCTGGCGCTGGGCCTGGTCACGTGGGTGCTGCTCGGGCGGGCGCTGCGACCGGTGGAGGAGCTGCGCGCCGCCGCGGACCGCGTCAGCGGTGTCGGTGGTCCGGGCACGCTGCCGGTGCCGCAGGCCCAGGAGCTCGCCGCGCTGGCCCGGACCCTCAACGCGATGCTCGACCGGCTGGAGACGTCGGCGCAGCGGCAGATCGACTTCGTGGCCGACGCCGCCCACGAGCTGCGGTCCCCGATCGCCGCGCTGCGTACCAGCATCGAGGTGGCCGGCGAGCACCCCGAGGCGTACGAGCGCACCGAGCTGATGGCCGACCTCCAGCACGAGGTGGTCCGTCTGCAGAACCTGGCGGACGACCTGCTCGTCCTCGCCCGGGTCGGCGCGTCCCCGCTGGAGGTGCAGGACGTCGACCTGCGCGAGGTCGTCCGTGAGGCCGCCGGGGACGTCGACCTGCGCGGCGAGGGCCGGGCGGTGGTCGACCCCTCGGCGGTCGTGCGGGTGGTGCGCAACCTGGTGGACAACGCCCGGCGGTTCGCCGACGGGCGGGTCCGGGTCGAGGTGAGCGACGGGGTCGTGACGGTCGACGACGACGGTCCCGGCATCCCGGCGGCGGACCGCGAACGCGTCTTCGACCGGTTCACCCGGCTCGGGTCCGGGCGGGGGCGCGACGCGGGCGGGGCGGGCCTGGGACTGGCCATCGCCCGCGAGATCGCCCGCGAGCACGGCGGCGAGGTCACGCTGGACGACGGCGCCCTGGGCGGGTTGCGTGCCACGGTCACCCTGCCGACGAGCGCGGACCAGGACACCTGAGCGGCGGTGGCCGGCGGTGGTCAGCGGTGCGCCAGCTCGAGGCGGTAGCCGCGTTTGACGACCGTCTTGACCAGGTCCTTGCGCCCGGTGGCCTCGCGCAGCCGGGCGATCGCGACCTCCACGGCGTGCCCGTCGCGGGACACGCCCGGCAGGACGTCGAGCACCTGGTCCCGCGTGACGACGTCCCCGCCGGCGGCGGCCAGCAGGCGCAGGACCTCGACCCCCGTCGGCGACAGCGGCAGCACCTGCCCGTCCAGCACGGCGACGCGGGCCCGGATCACCAGCGGGCCGGCGACGGTGCCCAGCGCGACGGAGTCGATGTGCTCGTAGTGCCCGACCAGCGTCCGCACCAGCGCCCCGAGCCGGCCACGCTCGGGCTCCAGCGGCGCCACGCCGCGGGCGGCCAGCGGCCGGGACGTCACCGGGCCGACGGAGGCGGCGACCATCTCGCCGCTCGCGCACCGCGCGACGACCTCGTCGAGGACGCCCGCGTGCTCCACGGCCTCCATCCAGGCCTCGGCCCCCGGGGCGGAGGTGAACACCACGGCGTCGATCTCACCCTCGGCGGCGGCCCGGACCGACGCCGTCACGGCCTCCGGGTCGGGCGCCGGGCCCCAGCGGTACACGACCAGCGGGGACACCCGCGCACCGGCCGTGGCGAACACCTCGTCCAGCCCGTCGGCCCCGGCACCGTGGTGCTGGATCGCGATGTGCAGCCCCTGCACGCCCTCGCTGAGCAGCACCTCGGCGACCTCGGCCGACGTCTCGGACTCCGCCACCCAGTCGGTGGCCAGCCCGGCGGCCTGGACGGCGCCGCGCGCCTTGGGGCCCCGGGCGACGATGCGGGCCTCGCCGAGGACGCGCAGCAGGTCGTCGGCGAGCCCGTGGGCGTCCGCCGCCTCGATCCAGGCCCGGAAACCCACCCCGGTGGTGGCCACGACGACGTCCGGCGGGTCGTCCACGAGGGTCCCCGTCGCGGCGATCAGGGCGTCGTCGTCCACGTGCGGGACCATGCTCAGCGCCGGCGCGTGCCGGATGGTCGCGCCCCGGCGCTCCAGGGCGGCGGCGAGCTCACCGGAGCGCCGGTCGGCCGTGACGAGCACGGTGCAGCCGGCCATGACCTGTCCGAGGGCAGGTCGCGCCGCGGTCTCAGCCACGCGTGCTCCCCACGACGGGGTCCCCGGGCTCGGCACTCGTCGCCCCTTCCAGCAGTCCCGGTGCCGCGACGGCACCGATCACGATCACGGCGGGCGCCCGGACCCCGGCCTCGTCGGCCCGCTTGGCCGCCAGGTCGAGGACCGTCCGGGTGACCCGCTGGTCGGGTGTCGAGCCCCGCTCGACCACCGCCACGGGCGTCTCCGGACCCGCCCCGGCGTCGAGCAACCTGGTCACGATCGCCGGCAGGGAGGACACTCCCATGAGGATGACCAGCGTAGCCGTCCCGTCCGTGACGCAAGACACCGCGGTGTCGTCCAGCTGCTGCTCCCCGACGCGGGTGTGCGCCGTGACCACGTGGAACGCCGTCGTCGTCCCCCGGTGGGTCAGCGGGATCCCGGCCAGCGCCGGGACCGCGAGCGCCGCGGACACCCCGGGCACGACCTCGACGGCGACCCCGGCCCGTCGGCAGGCCGCGTACTCCTCTCCCCCGCGGCCGAAGACGAACGGGTCGCCGCCCTTGAGCCGCACCACCCGCCGCCCCCGGAGCGCCCGGTCGACCAGCAGCGCGTCGATCTCGGGCTGCGGGACCTTGTGCTTCCCGGGGGCCTTGCCGACGTCGATCACCTCGACGTCGTCCCCCAGGTCCTCGAGGACCTCGAGCGGCACGAGGCGGTCGTGCAGGACGACGTCGGCCCGCGCGATCGCCCGCCAGGCCCGGTAGGTCAGCAGGTCGGCGGCGCCGGGGCCGGCGCCGACGAGGGAGACGTGCCCGGGCTGCGCGGCCATCTCAGGTCACCCGCACGTGCACGACGCCGTCGCGCACCTCGGCGGGAAAGGACTCCAGGTGCACGCCGAGACCGGCCTGCGGGCTCTTGCCGCCGGATTCGAGGCACTCGCCCGTGCGCAGCGCGAAGACCTGCTTGTAGACCGGTGAGGCCACGGTGGGCTCGCCGCCGCGGGTGCCCACGATGCCGCGGGACATGACGTTCGCGCCGGAGTACGGGTCGAGCTGCTGGACGGCGTGCACGGCGTCGTCGAGCAGCCGGAACACGGCGACCTGCACGGGCGAGCCGTCGGCGCGCTCCAGCAGAGCGGCCGCGCCTCGCTCGGGCACCAGGTCGGTGAGCCCGCACACGGCCGTCCAGGTCGGCGCGGCGGTGTCGGTCGCGGTCATGGTGGCCTCCGGGTCGGTCGGTCGGTCGGTGGACAGCTCGGTCGGGGTCATGCGCGGACCTCCAACGTGGGACCGGTCACCAGGACCGGGCCGGAGAGCTCGGGGTCGACGGGGCCGGCGGGGCCGGCGGCGATCTCCTCGGGGGTGGCCGGGCGCTTCTGGCCGCGCTCGGCGACGTAGGCCAGGTCCGGGTCCGGGGTGGTCGGCGCGTTGACGAACGAGCCGAACCGGGCCAGCTTGTCCGGGTCCTCCAGGACGGCCCTCCACTCGTCCTCGTAGGCGCCGACGTGGGCGGCCATCGCCGCGTCGAGGTCGGCGGCGATGCCGAGGGAGTCCTCCAGGACGACCTCGCGGATCGCCTCCAGGCCACCCTCGTACTCCTCGACCCACGGCGCGGTGCGCTGCAGGCGGTCGGCGGTGCGGACGTAGAGCATGAGGAACCGGTCGATGGTGCGCAGCAGCGTCGCGGAGTCCAGGTCCTCGGCCAGGAGCTGGGCGTGCTTGGGCGTCTGGCCGCCGTTGCCCGCCACGTAGAGGTTCCAGCCCTTGTCGGTGGCGATGACGCCGACGTCCTTGCCGCGGGCCTCGGCGCACTCGCGGGCGCAGCCCGAGACACCGAGCTTGAGCTTGTGCGGGCTGCGCAGGCCGCGGTACCGCAGCTCGAGCTCGACGGCCATGCCGACCGAGTCCTGCACGCCGTAGCGGCACCAGGTCGACCCGACGCAGGACTTCACCGTGCGCAGCGACTTGCCGTAGGCGTGACCGGACTCGAACCCGGCCTCGACCAGCACCTTCCAGATCTCCGGGAGCTGCTCGACGCGGGCGCCGAACATGTCGATGCGCTGCCCGCCGGTGATCTTCGTGTAGAGCCCGAAGTCCTTCGCGACCTGCCCGATGACGATGAGGCCCTCGGGGGTGATCTCGCCGCCCGGCACCCGCGGGACGACGGAGTAGGTGCCGTCCTTCTGCATGTTGGCGAGCATGTGGTCGTTGGTGTCCTGCAGGGCGGACTGCTCGCCGGCCAGGATGTGCCCGTTGCCCTGGCTGGCCAGGATCGAGGCGACGACGGGCTTGCAGATGTCGCAGCCGCGCCCCGGGCTGCTCGCGCCCTGGGGGACGGTGCCGAAGCGCTCGATGATGTCGCTGAAGGAGTGCAGGTCGGCCACCCGGACGGCGTCGAAGAGCTGGGCGCGCGTCATCGCGAAGTGCTCGCACAGCGCGGTCGAGACCTCGATGCCGGCGCGCTCCATCTCGGTCTCGGTGATCTTCTTGACCAGCGGCAGGCAGGCGCCGCAGGTGGTGCCGGCCTGGGTGCAGCTCTTGACGTCCCCGACGGAGGAGCAGTCGTGCTCGGTCACCGCCCGGCGGATCGTGCCGGCCGAGACGTTGTTGCACGAGCAGACGTTGGCGTCGTCGGGCAGCTCGATGTCCGGTGCGGCGCCCGCGCCCTCGGGCAGCAGGAACGCCGCCGGGTCCCCCGGGAGCTCGGCACCGAGCATCGGGCGCAGCGAGGCGTACGGCGTGGCGTCACCGACGAACACGCCGCCGAGCAGGGTCGTGGCGTCGTCCGAGAGCACGAGCTTCTTGTAGACGCCGGCGGTCGGGTCGGCCCAGACCACCTCGACGCAGTCCTCGGTGCGACCGTGGGCGTCACCGAAGGAGGCGACGTCGACGCCGGAGAGCTTGAGCTTGGTGGCGGTGTCCGCGCCGGGGAACTCGGCCTCGCCGCCCAGCAGCCGATCGACCACGACCTCCGCCATGGTGTTGCCCGGAGCCACGAGCCCGAGGCAGCGTCCCTCGATGCAGGCGACCTCGCCGATCGCCCAGACGTGCGGGTCCTCGGTGCGGCAGGTCAGGTCGACGACGGCGCCGCCGCGCTCGCCGACCGGCAGGCCTGCGGCGCGGGCCAGCTCGTCACGGGGGCGCACGCCGGTGGCCACGACGACGACGTCGACGTCGAGGCGGCCGCCGTCGCCGAAGTCCAGCCGTCCGACGTGCCCGGTGCGGCGGTGCGGCGCCATCTTCTTCGTGGCGGTCTCCGGACGGACCGCGATGCCCTTGTCGTTGATGAGGCGCTGGAGCGCCTGGCCGCCGCCGAGGTCGCACTGCACGCCCATGAGGTGGGTGCCGAACTCGATGACGGTGGCCTGCGCGCCGAGCGCCTTGAGCGCGCCGGCGGCCTCGAGCCCGAGCAGGCCGCCGCCGATGACCGCGCCGCGCACCGGCTTCTCGACGACGCCGCCGCGGGTCTCGACCCGACCTGCCTCGCGCTTGGCCTCGACCCAGCCGCGCAGGGCGGCCACGTCGTCGATCGTGCGGTAGACGAAGACGCCGGGCAGGTCGTTGCCGGGGATCGGCGGCATCGCCGCGTTCGACCCGGTCGCCAGCACCAGCTCGTCATAGGGATGCACCCGCCCGAGCCGGTCGGTGACGGTCCGGTGCTCGCGGTCGATCGACTCGACGAGGCAGTCGCGGTGCAGCTCGACGAGCGGGTCGTCCCACAGCGCCGGGTCGCCCAGGGTGAGCTCCTCGGGGTCACGGACCTCGAAGTAGCGGGTCAGGCCGACCCGGTCGTACGGCTTGCGCGGCTCGTCGGCGAAGACGCTGACGCGCCACGCGCCGTCGGTGTCGCGCGAGCGCAGCGCCTCGACGAAACGCTGCGCGACGGGGCCGCCGCCGACGACGACCACGTGCCGGCGCCCGTCGGTCTGCTGGGAGGTGGTGGGCTCGCTGCTCATGTCGTCGACGGTAGGCAGCCACCGTGACCGCGCCGTCAGGGAGGGGTTACCTGATGCGAACATCTTGCTCACGCCGGCGGGCGGCACGGTGAGAGAAGCGGACGGACGTCCGGGGCGCCCGACGGCGAGGGGTCCGTCGGGCGCCCCGGAGCTCGGGGGCGGCTCAGACCGTGGCGAGTCCGGCCGGTGCGGGGTCCGCGTCGGGTTCGACGTCGGCGCCGCGGGTGGCGGCCAGCCAGTCGGCGAGCCCGCACACGGCCTCGGTGCAGCTGCCGCACCCCGTGGTCGCCCGGGTGGCGGCCGCGATGTCGTCCGTGCTGCGGGCCCCGTCGTCCCAGCAGGCGGTGATGTCGTGCTTGCTCACCCCGTTGCACCGGCACACGATCGCGTCGTCGGGCATGTGCTCGGGCGACGTGGCCGGCTCCGCGCTCGGCATCACGGGGGTGAGCAGGAGGAACGCCGGGTCCACCGGGACCGGCGTGCGCCGCGTGTAGGCGGCGGTGAGGTCGGCCGCCACCCGGGCGTGGCCCACGCAGGTGGCCCCGACGAGCAGTCCGCCGGCGACCACGGCCTCGACGAACCGGCCGCCGGCCGGGTCCGCCAGCCGCACGGCCCGCTCCCCCGGACGCGGCTGTCGATCCGTGCCCGCCGCCCCCATGGACACCACGCTCAACGGACCGGCTTTGACCTTGACGACGTCGGTGCCGCGGGTGTCGATGCCGTCTTCCGTCGGGGCGCGGGTCGCGAGCAGCGTGCCGAGACGCACCGCCATCGAGGGCCGCTCCCCCTCGTGCGGGAAGCGCAGGTGCTCGCGGGGCCGGTCCGCCGCCCGCCGGGAAGCGTCCTCGCGGGCCGTGACCAGGGAGGACAGGTGGTCGGCGAGGCGACGTGCGTGGTCCCAGCCCTCGGCGACCAGACCGCGCGAGCCCTGCGGCGGCTGGGCGCAGTCGCCGATCGCGAAGACCCTCCGGTCGGCCGGGCTCGCCAGGTCGTGCCCGACGACGATCCCGCGGTCCGTCGGCAGACCCGCGTCCGCGGCGATCCCGGTCTCCGGGACCGTGCCGGTGGTCAGCACCACGAGCCCGGCGGCGAGCACCTCGCCGTCGCCGTCGGCGCCCGTGTCGATCCGCACCCCGACGGCCCGGCCGCCGGCCACGAGCACCTCGCTGGGCCGCACCCCGGACCGGACCGTCACACCGTGGGCCTCCAGCCCCGCGGCCAGCACCGCGCCGGCGTCCGTGTCGAGCTGGCGGTGCATCGGCGCCTCCCCGGTGTCCACCAGGGTCACCGCCAGCCCGCGAGCGGCCAGCCCGTAGGCGGACTCCACCCCGAGCACGCCCCCGCCGACCACGACGGCGCGCGTGCTGTGGAGGCTGCCCGCCACGATGTCGCGGGCGTCGTCGAGAGTGCGCAGCGCGTGCACACCGCCGGGCAGGTACGGGTCGCCGTCGGCCGAGCGCAGACCCGGCAGCGGCAGGACGCGGGCCCGGGAGCCGGTGGCCAGCACCAGGTGGTCGTAGGGATGCACCGCACCGGCGTCGTCGGTGACCGTGCGCCGGATCCGGTCGATCGACACCGCCGTGACCTCCCGCAGGGTGGTCACGTGCTCGCCGCCGACCTGCGGCATCGAGATCGCGGCCACGTCGGTGCGCCCCGCCACGACGTCGCTAAGCAGCACCCGGTTGTACGGCTCGTACGGCTCCGCGCCGAGCACCGTGATGTCGAAGGCGCCCGTGCTGCGGCGCACCAGCTCGTCGACCAGCCGGGAGCCGACCATGCCGTTCCCGACGACGACGATCTTCGTCGGTACGTGGAGCGTCATACCGGCACCTCCTGGGTGTCGTGGTCGTCCTGCGCGGACGCGGTAGCGGGCCCGGCAGGGGTCACCGCCACCGCGCACACCTTGAACTCGGGCATGGAGCTGATCGGGTCGACGGCGTCGCTGGTGATCCGGTTGACGCCGCCGAGGCCGCCCCAGTGGAACGGCATGAACACGACCTCCGGACGCACCGCGTCGGTCCAGCGGGCGACCGCCTCGACCACGCCGCGGGCCGAGGTCAGCCGGACCCGGTCGCCGTCGGCCACCCCGACGCGCAGGCCGAGCTGCGGGTGCAGCTCGACGTACGGCTCGGGGACCAGCCGGTCCAGGTCGGGCACCCGGCGCGTCTGGGCGCCGGACTGGTAGTGCTGCAGGACGCGGCCCGTGACCAGGTAGGTCGGGGCGTCGCCGCGCACGTCGTCGGCCGGGCCGCCGTGGTCGACCGGGACCATGCGTGCCCGCCCGTCCGGAGTACCGAAGGAGTCCAGGAACATCCGCGGGGTGCCCGGGTGCTCGGCCCCGTCCGCCGGGGCCGGGCAGGGCCAGTACAGCCCCGCGCCGCCGCTGTTCTCGTGGGCATCCAGCCGGGCGTGCGACAGCCCGGAGTAGTCCGCCGGTCCCCCGGCTGAGGCGCGCGCGAGCTCGTCGAAGACCTCGGCCGGGTCCGTGCCGAAGTGCACGTCCGAGCCGAGGCGCCGCGCCAGCTCGGCCAGCAGCCACAGCTCCGAACGCGCCTCGCCCGGCGCGTCCACGGCCTGCCGCCGCCGGATGACGCGCCCCTCCAGGGACGTCATCGTGCCCTCCTCCTCGGCCCACTGCGTCACCGGGAGGACGACGTCGGCGATCCGGGCGGTCTCGGAGGGGACGAAGTCGCACACCACCAGCAGGTCCAGGGCCTCCAGGCGCTCGCGGACGCGGTCGGCGTTCGGCGCCGAGACGAGCACGTTCGAGCCGTGCACGAACAGCGCCTGCGGCCCGCCGGGGGTGGCCAGCGAGCTGAGCAGCGCCACGGCGGGCTTGCCCGGCCCGGGGATCGTCGCGGGGTCCACGCCCCACACGGAGGCGACGTGCTCACGCGCGACCGGGTCGTCGATCTTGCGGTATCCGGGCAGCTGGTCCGACTTCTGCCCGTGCTCACGCCCGCCCTGGCCGTTGCCCTGCCCCGTCAGGCAGCCGTAGCCGGAGCCCTCGCGGCCGATCAGGCCGAGCGCGAGCGACAGGTTGATCGCCGCGGTCACCGTCGCGGTGCCCTGGGTGGACTGCTCCACCCCGCGGCCGGTGAGGACGTAGGCACCGCGCCCACCGCGTGCCGGGGAGGCGGCCGCGAGCCGCCGCGCCAGTCCACGCAGCTCCTCGGCGGGGACGCCGCAGACGGTCTCGGCACGCTCCGGCCACCAGGCGGCCACGGACCGCACGACGTCGTCGTATCCGATGGTCCGCTCGGCGAGGTAAGCGCTGTCGACGAGCTGCTCGGCGACGACGACGTGCAGCAGGGCCAGCAGCACCACCAGGTCGGTACCGGGGACCGGCTGGACGTGCGCTCCCTGGCCGTCCTCGGCGAGCCGGGCGGTGGCCGACCGGCGCGGGTCGACGACGACGAGACCGCCGGCCCCGCGGGCACCGGCCAGGTGCTGGACGAACGGGGGCATCGTCTCGGCCGGGTTGGAGCCGAGCAGCAGGATCGCCTCGGCACCGCCCAGGTCGGTGAGGGGGAACGGCAGGCCCCGGTCCACGCCGAACGCCCGGTTGCCGGCGGCCGCCGCGGACGACATGCAGAACCGCCCGTTGTAGTCGATGTTCGGCGTGCGCAGCACCGTGCGCGCGAACTTGCCGAGCGCGTACGCCTTCTCGTTGGTGAGCCCGCCGCCCCCGAAGATCGCCACGCCCTCGGGGCCGTGCTCGGCCTGGATCGCGCGGACCCGGGCGGTGACGAGCTCGAGCGCCTCGTCCCAGGTGGACGGGGCGAGCTCCCCGTCGGCGCCCCGGACCAGCGGGGTCGTGATGCGGTCCGCGACGTCCAGCACCGTGGCGCTGGTCCAGCCCTTCTGGCACAGCCGTCCCGCGTTGGTGGGGAAGTCGCGCGGGTTCACGGCCACGGGCAGGGGCGCACGCCCGCCGGGGGCCGGCGTCGACGACGCCGTTCCCTCGACGGGCGTGAGCTCCATGCCGCACTGCAGGGCGCAGTAGGGGCAGTGCGTCGCCGCGGACGCTGTCGGAGCGGCGCTGCTCATACCCGAGCAGCCCCCATCGTGCTGCCGCGGCGGCCGTAGACGGTCCAGGTGACCAGCGCCATCACCACGTAGACCCCGATGATCGCCCACAGGGCCGGGACGAGGGAGCCGGTCGCCGTCGTCGACATCGCGAAGCCGCGGGGGATGAGGAACCCGCCGAAGGCGCCGACCGCGCCGGCGATGCCGATGCAGCCCGCTGCGGCCTTCGCCGTCCCGGCCCCGCCGCCCGCGACGTCGGCGATCCGGAACGTGGCCGGGATCATCCGGTAGACCGAGCCGTTGCCGACGCCGGTGGCGACGAACAGCAGCATGAACGAGCCGAAGAAGAGCCCGAAGGAGCCGGAGCCGAGCGCCTGGATGGCACCGAAGGCGCCGACCATCATCACCACGAAGCTGGCCACCGTGATGACCGCACCGCCGGTGCGGTCGGCGATCCAGCCGCCGAGCGGGCGGGTGACGGACCCGACGAGGGCACCCATGAAGGCCAGCGAGAGCGTGACCTCGGGGAACTCCCGGGCCAGCAGGGTGGGGAAGGCACCGGCGAAGCCGACGAAGCTGCCGAAGGTGCCGATGTAGATGAAGGAGATCAGCCAGGTGTGCTTCTCCCGCGCCGCGACGCCGAAGGAGCGGGGGTCGGCCTTGGCGGTGGACAGGTTGTCCATGAACCGCCACGCGAGCAGCACCGCCAGCAGGATGAACGGGATGAAGACCCAGCCGGCCCGCGGCAGGGAGACGCCGGCCGCGGTGACGATCACCAGCGGGACGACGAACTGCACGGCCGCGGTGCCGATGTTGCCGCCGGCCGCGTTCCAGCCGAGCGCCGCACCCTTCTCCTTCTCGGGGAAGAAGAACGAGATGTTCGCCATCGACGAGGCGAAGTTGCCGCCGCCGAAGCCCGCGAGCGCCGCGACGGCCAGCAGGAGCCCGAAGGACGTCTCGGGTCGCTGCACCACCCACACCAGGGACAGGGTCGGGATCAGCAGCAGCGCCGCGGAGATCATGGTCCAGTTGCGTCCGCCGAAGACGGGGACGGCCAGGGTGTACGGGATGCGGAGCGTCGCGCCGACGAGCGCCGGCAGACCGACGAGCCAGAACATCTGGTCGGCGGTGAGGGCGAAGCCTGCCGCGGGAAGCTGCGGGACCACGATCGACCAGATCGCCCAGACGCAGAACCCGAGGAACTCCGCGAAGACCGAGATCCACAGGTTGCGCCGCGCGATGGCGCGCCCTCCGTCGCGCCAGAAGACGGGGTCCTCGGGGTCCCAGTGGTCGATCCACCGCCCGGAGCGGTGGACCGGGCGGGCCGGGGCCTCGCCGGTGTCGATCCCCGGGCCGGCGGTCGCCGGCTCGGACTCGGTGGTGCCACTCGTCGGTGCAACCATCGACGTTCTCCCATCCGTGGTCGTACCCGGCGGCGCCGGGCGTGAGGGTCACGGTCCCCGGCGGGTGCCGGGGTCCGGACCGGCTCGACGTCGGGCCGGTGGGACGACCGTAGGAAGCGGGTGTTTCACGTCACGGTCTCGGGCCGTGAACTTCCCATGAGCCAAAACTCTCAGGGGTTCCCGGGGTGCTGTGAGAAGTCCGCCCACCATGCGGACAGCGGTGCCGCGGTCCCGCGCCGACCGGATCGGCGCTCCCGCAGGTGGCGGGCGTCGGGATGGCCGCCGGAGCACCGAGCGTCTCACAGCGGCCCCGATCGTGCTGTGAGATCGGTGCTGCACCCGCGACACACGGCGTCCCTACAGTGACGGACATGACCACCGGACGCCCGCGCACGATCGCCGAGCACACCCGCGCGGCGCTCGCGCGCGTGCAGCCGCTGCCGGTGACTCCCGTGCGCCTGGACGACCCGACGGTCGTGGGCCTCGTCCTCGCCGACGACGTCGCGGCGGCGGCCCCGGTCCCGGCGTTCGACCACGCGGCCATGGACGGGTACGCCGTCCGGCTCGACGACCTGCCGGCCGACGGGTCGGCCGTCACCCTGCCGGTGCTCGCCGACCGCCGGCCCGGCCGACCCTCCCCCACCGACGTTGTGGGCATGAAAACTGCAGCTCCGGACCCACCCGGAGTTGCAGATTTCCTGCCCACAACGGCCGCCGGCGGAGCAGCCGACGGCGGAGCGGTCCGGATCATGACCGGAGCACCCGTGCCCGACGGGTTCGACGCCGTCGTGCCGGTCGAGCGGACCTCCACCGGGCACTTCGTGGCCGGGGGGCCGACGACGGAGCGCACCGTGACCCTCTCCCGACAGGCCCGCGACCACGTACGTCGCGCGGGCACGGACCTGCGCCGGGGCGACCCGATCGCCCGCGCAGGGGACGTCGTCGGCCCGGGTCTGGTCGCCACCGCGGCCGCCGCCGGGCTCGTCGAGCTACCGGTGCGCCGCCGTCCCCGGGTCGCCGTGCTGTCCACGGGCTCCGAGCTCGCCCCGCTCGGGACCACCGAGACCGGCACGATCGCCGACTCCAACTCCCTCATGCTCGCCGCGCTCGTGCGCGCCGCAGGCGCCGACGTCGTACGCATCGGCGCGGTCCCCGACGACGCGGACGCCCTGCGCGCCGCCCTGGACCACGTTGTGGGCATGAAAAACGCGGGTCCGGACCGGCCCGAGGCTGCAGATTTCATGCCCACAACGGGAGTGGTGGACCTGATCGTCACGTCCGGCGGGGTGTCGGCAGGGGCCAGCGACGTCGTGCGCGAGCTCCTCGACTCCCCTGATGTCGCGGACGTCGACGTCGCCACCGTCGCCGTGCGCCCCGGCAAACCGCAGGCCCTGGCCACCTGGCGCGGCACACCGTGGATCGCCGTGCCCGGCAACCCGGTCAGCGCCTTCGTCTCGACCGTGCTCTACGCGCTGCCCGCGGTCCGGCGCCTGGCCGGGCTCGACGTCCCGCCCGCGGCCACCGCCCGCGCCGCCGTCGGGTGGCCCAGCCCGTCCGGCACGGAGCAGGTGGTCCCCGTCGTGACCGGACCCGACGGCGTCGCCCCGGCCGGGCCGGACGTGCACCGGCTGTCCGCCCTGACCGCCGCGGACGCGCTGGTGGTCGTCCCCGCCGACGTCGAGCACGTCGCCCCGGGCGACCGGCTCCCCCTGGTCCCGATCCCGGGGGCGCGATGAGGTACGACGCCGTGGTGCTCGCCGGCGGCCGCGCCTCCCGGCTGGGCGGTGCCGCCAAGCCCGGGGTCGTGGTGCGGGGACGACCCCTGTTCGACCACGTCCTGGCGGCGACCACGGCCGCCGAGCGCACCGCCGTCGTCGGGCCGGAATCCCTGCGCCACGCCACCGACCGCACGGGCGTCGTCCTGACCCGGGAGGACCCGCCCTTCGGCGGTCCGGTGGCGGGTCTGGCGGCGGGTCTCGCCGCGCTGGACCGGCCGGACGCCCCTGCCTGGCTCCTCGTGCTCGCCGTCGACGTCCCCGGCGCGCCGGACGCCGTCGGTCCGCTCGTCGCGGCGGCCTCCGCCGCCGCCGATGTCGACGGCGTGCACCTGCACCGTGGCGGTCGGGCGCAGTGGCTGACCGGGCTGTACCGGCGTGCGGCCCTGACCCGCACCCTGGCGGGGACGGACCCGCACGGCGCTCCCGTCCGCCGGCTGGTCGCCGACCTCCGGCTGCTCGCGCTGCCCGACGAGACAGGGGTGAGCGACGACGTGGATACCTGGGACGATGTACGCAGGCTCTCCGGGCGCCCGGCGGGGAGCGGCAGCGAGGAGGAGACGCCATGACCGACGAGATCCCCGCCGTGCTCGCGGGCTGGGTGACCGCCGTCGAGCAGGAGCTCGGTCTGCCCGCGGACAGCATCGACGTCGGCGAGGTGCTCGACCTCGCCCGCGACGCCGCCCACCACGTGGCGCGGCCCGCCGCGCCGGTGACGACCTATCTCGTCGGGTACGCCCGGGGGCTCGCCGCCGCGGCCGGCCGGGCCACCCCCGACGACGACACCGCCGAACGCGCCGCCCGCCTGGCCCTGGGCTGGCGGCCCGAGGGGACGTGAGGCCATGACGCTCGTCGACCTGGGCATCCCCCGCCTGCCGACGTCCCGGCGGGACACCTCCCTGCCCGGCGACCGGCCGAGGACCCCGCAGCTCGTGGACTCCTTCGGCCGGGTCGCCACGGACCTGCGGGTCTCGCTCACCGACCGGTGCAACCTGCGCTGCACCTACTGCATGCCCGCCGAGGGGCTGCCGGCCCTGGCGCGGGAGAAGGTGATGACGCGCGCGGAGATCGCCCGGCTGGTCGGCATCGCCGTGCGCGACCTCGGGGTCCGGCAGGTGCGGTTCACCGGCGGCGAGCCGCTGCTGCGCCGAGACCTCACCGAGATCGTGGCCGACGTCGCGGCGCTCGACCCCCGTCCGGAGATCAGCCTGACCACGAACGCCGTCGGCCTCGACTCCCGCGCCGAGGCGCTGCGCGACGCCGGGCTGGACCGCGTCAACGTCTCCCTGGACACGCTCGACCCCGACACCTTCGCCCGCCTGGCCCGGCGCCCGTTCCTGGAGCGCACCCTGGCCGGGATCGAGGCGGCGGCGCGGGTGTTCGACCTGGTCAAGATCAACGCCGTGCTCGTGCGGGGGGTCAACCTCGACCACGCCGCCGACCTGCTGTCCTGGTGCCTGGAGCGCGGTTTCGAGCTGCGGTTCATCGAGCAGATGCCGTTGGACGCCGACCACGCGTGGGACCGCACCGCGATGGTGACCGCGGCCGAGGTGCGCGAGCTGCTCAGGGAGCGGTTCACCCTGGCACCGGACGCCGAGCCCCGCGACGGAGCCCCGGCGGAACGGTTCGTCGTGCGGTCCCGCGACACCGGCGAGCGGCTCGGCCGCGTCGGCATCATCGCCTCGGTGACCGAGCCGTTCTGCGGCGACTGCCGCCGCACCCGGCTCACCGCCGAGGGCGGGATCCGCGACTGCCTGTTCGCGCACACCGAGACCGACCTGCTCGGGCCGCTGCGCGAGGGCGCACCGGACGACGTCGTCGCGGACCTGTGGCGCACGGCCATGTGGGGCAAGCGGGCCGGTCACGGCATGGACGACGCGTCGTTCGTCCAGCCGGAGCGGACCATGAGCGCGATCGGAGGCTGAGGACGTGCTGGAGCTGCGCTACTTCGCGGCGGCCCGGGCCGCGCTGGGACTCTCGGGCGAGTCCCTCACGATGCCCGACGGGGCCACCGTCGGCGACGTCGTCGGGCGCCTCGGCACCCGCACGCCCGGGGCCACGCCGGTGCTGGCCCGCTGCTCGGTGCTGGTCGACGGCCGCCGGGCGGCACCGGACGACGTCGTGCCCGACGGCGCGACGGTCGACCTGCTGCCGCCCTTCGCCGGCGGCTGAGCCCGGGGCGCCGGGCGCTCCGCGCCCGGACAGCGCTGTGGGCATGAATTCTGCGGTCGCGGATCGCTCCGCGGCCGCAGAATTCATGCCCACAGCGGGAGAGACGGGGCTACCGGGCGGCCTTGTGCTCCCGGATGACCTCGGCGGCCTGGGTCAGCACGTCGGACAGCTCCCCGACGACGGCGAAGTCGCAGATCTCGAAGATCGGCGCCTCGGGGTCGTTGTTCACCGCGACGATGACCTGCGAGGCCTGCATGCCGCCGCGGTGGTGCGGCGCACCGGAGATCCCCGCACCGACGTAGAGGCGCGGGGCGACGGTGACGCCCGTCTGGCCGATGTACCGGTCGTACCAGCCCTCGAACACGGCGTCGCGGGTCGCGCCCACGGCCGCGCCGACGGCGTCGGCGAACTCGTGCACGGGCCCGAAGTCGCCGTCGGTGCCCCGCCCGCCGGCGACGACGATCGCCGCCTCCTCGAGCGTGGGACGGTCCGTGTCCCGCACGGTCTCGGTGCGGGAGGTGACCGTCGGCAGGTTTCCGGCGACGTTGACGACGAACCCCTCGACCTCGGTGGCCACGGCGGTCTCCGCCGGCTGCGGGACGACGGCGTTGGCCCGGACGGTCAGCGCGGCGACGTCGGTCGTGACGCGGCTCGCCGTGTCCCAGGACCCGGCGAAGACCCGCTTGGTGCCGACGATGTGCCCCTGGTCGTCCTCGGAGACACCCGCGGCGTCGATGATGACGCCGGCCCCGAGCTCGCGCCCGGCCAGGGCCACCGCCTCCTTCGCGCCGAACGTCGCCGGCGCGAGCACGACGTCGGCGTCGGTCAGACGCACGGCGGCCGCCAGCACGGCGGCGACGACGGCGGACAGGTGACGGGAGTCGCCCCGCAGGTCGGCGGGCAGCTCGGCCTGGTGGACGGTCTCGACCCCGTACGCCCCGAGCTGGGCGAGCGCCTCGACGCTCGGCGCCTCCAGGGTCACGGCCTCGACGCGGCCCAGGGTGCGGCCGATGGTGAGCAGCTCCAGGACGCTCGAGCGGACCTCGCCGGCCGGGTCGAGCAGGACCAGAACGGTGCGGTTGTGGGTGGGTTCAGCCATGTCGTCGACTCCGTTCAGACCAGCTCGTGGCGGATGAGGTACTCGGCCAGGGCCTTGCCGCCCTCGCCCTTGTCCTGGACGAGCTCGACGGCGGGCTTCTCCGGGCGGGGCGCGGCGTGCGTCGTCTCGGTGCGGGCACCGGCCGTGCCCACCTGGCCGGGGTCCAGGCCCAGGTCGGCCGCGGTCCACGCCTCGATCTCCTTGGAGCGGGCGGCCATGATGAGCTTGAAGTTGGGGAAGCGCGGCCGGTTCGCGGTGTCCGCGACCGACAGCACGGCCGGCAGCGGGGCCAGCAGCGACTCGGCGGCCTCGTCGGTCTCGCGGGTGACCTCCACGGACCCGTCGAGCAGGGCGATCTGCTTGGCGAAGGTGACCGCCGGGCGGTCCAGCTCGGCGGCCAGCAGTGCCGGGACCACGGAACCCAGGCCGTCCAGGGCGGCCATGCCGGTGATGACCAGGTCCACCGGTCCCTCGGTCTCCAGGCGGCGGACCGCGGCGGAGAGCGCCGTGGCGGTGCCGAAGTAGTCCGACCCGGCGAGCGCGTCGTCGGAGACCCGCACGCCGCGGTCGACACCCATCTGGAAGGCCTTGCGCAGCGCCATGTCACCCTCGGGCGGGGCCACGGTCACGGCCACGATCTCGCTGGACGCCTGCTCGGCCTCGTCCAGGGACTCGACGAGGCGCAGCGCCGCCTCGAGCGCGTTCTCGTCGAGCTCGTTGAGCGTCCCCACGCCCGGGTCACGATCGACCCGACAGTCCACGAACTTCCGCTCGGCGTTGATGTCCGGCACGTACTTCACGGGAACGGCGATGCGCACGAGGAACCCTTCCGACGGTCTCGAGGATCAGGGTCGGGGTGGCGGACACCACCCTCGGCCCGAGCCTACTCGTCGCCGCGCGACCCTCCGACACGAGTCCACGTCGGGCGACGTCGACGTGACCATCGGCCTCCCACGGTCCACCATGGGTCCATGGAGGCCGCCAGACCGAAGGTCACACCCCTCACCCGTCCCACCCGGACCCGGAGCCACGTCCCCCCGCTCGGGGTCCGTCCCACACCCGACGGCGGCATCGACGTCGCCGTGCTCGCCTCGCACGCCCACGGCGTCGAGCTGTGCCTGGTCGACGTCGTCGACCCGGACAAGGACCAGCACGACCCCGAGCGGTACACCGAACGTCGCATCACCCTCGACGGGCCGACGTACGGCGTCTGGCACGGCCATGTGGCGAACGTCTCACCCGGCCAGCGGTACGGGTTCCGCGTGCACGGTCCCTGGGACCCGGGCGCCGGGATGCGGCACAACCCCGCCAAGCTGCTGCTGGACCCGTACGCGCGGGGCATCGAGGGCGAGGTCGCCTACGTCCCGGCGACGCTGGGCGGCGGCGCGGGCGACGACGGCGGCCCGGACGAGCAGGACTCCCTGCCGTACGTGCCGCACGCGGTGGTCATGCCCGCCGAGCAGGGACCCCGGTCCTCGCAGCGTCCCCGTGTGCCGTGGGCGGACACCGTCGTGTACGAGGCGCACGTACGGGGCCTGACGCTGCTGCACCCGGAGGTCCCCGAGGAGCTGCGCGGCACCTACGCGGGGCTGGCGCACCCGGCCGTGATCGAGCACCTGACCTCGCTGGGCGTGACGACGTTGGAGCTGCTGCCCATCCACGCCTCGACCGCCGAGCCCTGGCTCGCCGGCCGCGGGCTGACGAACTACTGGGGCTACTCCACGATGGGGTTCTTCGCCCCGCACCCCGCCTACGCCACGGCGGCGGCCCGCGAGGCGGGTCCCGCCGCCGTCCTGGACGAGGTCCGGGGCATGGTGCACCTGCTGCACGAGGCCGGGATCGAGGTGATCCTCGACGTCGTCTACAACCACACCTGCGAGGGCGGCGACGACGCCCTGCACCTGTCCTGGCGCGGCCTGGACAACACGCTCTACTACCTGCACGACGGCGGCACGCCGGCCCGGCTCGCCGACGTCACCGGCACGGGCAACACCCTGGACTTCCGGCGCACCCGGGTGGTGCAGATGGCCCTGGACTCCCTGCGGTACTGGGCGGAGGTCGTCGGGGTGGACGGCTACCGGTTCGACCTCGCCGTCACCCTCGGGCGCGACCACGACGGCTACAACCCGGACCACCCGTTCCTGTCCGCGCTGCGCACCGACCCGGTGCTGTCGGGGCTCAAGCTGGTCGCCGAGCCCTGGGACGTCGGACCGGGCGGCTGGCGGACCGGCCGGTTCCCCGCCCCGATGGCGGAGTGGAACGACCGGTTCCGCAACGCCGCCCGGTCGTTCTGGCTGGAGGCCGCCCGGGCCGGGTCGCACGGCGCCCCCATGCACGGGCTGCGCGAGCTCACCACGCGCCTGGCGGGTTCCGCCGACCTGTTCGGGCACTCCGACCCGCCGCTGATGCGGGGGCCCGTGGCGTCGGTCAACTACGTCACGGCGCACGACGGCTTCACCCTCGCCGACCTCGTGGCGTTCGACCACAAGCACAACGAGGCCAACGGCGAGGACAACCGCGACGGCACCGACGACAACCGGTCCTGGAACCACGGTGTCGAGGGGCACACGCCCGAGGGCGACGACGCCACGACCGAGCCGTGGTCCGCGGTCGTCCCGCTGCGCCGGCGCTCGCAGCGCAACCTGCTGGCCACCCTCCTGCTCGCCGCCGGTACCCCGATGATCACCGCCGGTGACGAGATGGGTCGCTCGCAGGGCGGGAACAACAACGCCTACGCCCAGGACACCGCGATCTCCTGGGTGGACTGGGACCTAAACGCCGCCGACCGGGAGCTGCTGGCCACGGCCCGCTACCTGGTCGGCCTGCGCAGCGAGCACGCGGCGCTGCGCGCGGAGTCGTTCTTCCTCGGCACCCCGCGGCCGGGCGAGGACCACCCGGACCTGTTGTGGTTCGGCACCGACGGCATTCTGATGGACGCCGAGGCCTGGGCGGTGGACGGGCGGCGCCTCATCCAGATGCTGCGTCCCGGCCCCGGCGACGACGAGGCCGACGTGCTGTGCGTCCTGCACGGCGGGCTGGAGGACGTCGTGCTGACGCTCCCGGAGCCGCTCGAGGGCGCCGGACCGTGGCAGCGCGTCTGGAGCTCGACCTGGGACACCCCCGACGGACCGGAGCAGGCCGACGAGGAGGAGACCCCGGGCACGGCGCTGGTGGAGTCGCTGAGCGTGGAGGTGTTCGTGGCGCGCCGCTGACGGCACGACCCTGGGCGAGCCGTCCCGGCTCTGCCAGACTGCGCGCATGACAGACGCCGAGGTGATCGTCATCGGGGCCGGGCTGTCCGGCCTGGTCACCGCCACCGAGCTCACCGCCGCCGGGCGGCGCGTGGTGCTGCTCGACCAGGAGCCGGAGGCCTCCCTGGGCGGGCAGGCCTGGTGGTCCTTCGGGGGGCTGTTCCTCGTGGACTCCCCCGAGCAGCGGCGGCTCGGGGTCCGCGACTCGGCCGAGCTCGCCTGGGCGGACTGGCTGGGTTCGGCCCGCTTCGCCCCGGGCGCCGAGGACGGCGAGGGGCCCGACCGGCACGGGTACGCCTGGGCCAAGCACTTCGTCGAGGCCGCCTCGGGGGACCTGCGCTCCTGGCTGCACGCCAAGGGGGTGCGCTGGTTCCCGCTGGTGCAGTGGGCCGAGCGCGGCGGGTATCCCGCCGGCGGGCACGGCAACACGGTGCCGCGGTTCCACGTCACCTGGGGCACCGGGCCGGCGATCGTCGAACCGTTCGTCGCCGCCGCCCGCGAGGCCCGCTCCGCCGGGCTGCTGGACCTGCGCCTCCGCCGTCGGGTCACGGAGCTGGTCGTCACCGACGGCCGGGTCACCGGGGTGCGTGCGGAGATCCTGGCCGACGACGAGGCGGTCCGTGGGGCGCCGTCGTCGCGCGAGGTGGTGGGCACCGAGGAGCTCTCCGCCGGCGCCGTCGTCGTCGCCTCCGGCGGCATCGGTGCGAACCACGACCTGGCGAGGGCCCGCTGGAACCCGCGGCACGGCGAGCTGCCCGCCCGGATGCTGTCCGGCGTCCCCGACTCCACCGACGGGCTCATGCTCGGTCATGCCGCCGACGCCGGGGCTGCCCTCGTGCACGAGGACCGCATGTGGCACTACCCCGAGGGCATCGCCAACCACTCCCCCGTCTGGACGAACCACGGCATCCGCATCCTGCCGGGACCGTCCTCGCTCTGGCTGGACGCCGACGGCGGACGGCTCCCGGCGCCCCTGTTCCCCGGGTTCGACGCGCTCGGCGCGCTGCAGCACGTGACCGCCCGCGGGGACGACCACTCGTGGTTCGTGCTCAACAAGGCGATCATGGAGTCCGAGTTCGCCCTGTCCGGGTCCGAGCAGAACCCCGACCTCACCGGCAAGGACCTGCGGCTGCTCGCCCAGCGGGTGCTGCCCGGCGCCGTCGGGCCGGTCGCGCGGTTCGCCGCCGAGTCGCCGGAGTTCCTCTGGGCCGACACCCCCGAGGAGCTCGCCGGGCGGATGAACGCGCTGACCGCGGCGACTCCCGGGTCGCGCGGGCACGTCGACCCGGCAGCGTTGGCCGCCGTCGTCCGTGCCCGCGACGCCCAGGTCGCCTCCGGGCTCGGCAAGGACCCCCAGGTCGTGGCCACGCGGGCCGCCCGCGACTTCCGGGTGGACCGGATGATCCGCGTCTCGCCGCCGCGGCCCCTGACCACGCCGAAGGACGGCCCGCTGCTCGCGGTGCGGCTGTCGGTGCTGACCCGCAAGACCCTCGGCGGGCTCTGGTGCGACCCGTCGGGCCGGGTCCTGCGCGACGACGGCTCCGTCGTCGACGGGTTGTGGGCCGTCGGCGAGGCCGCGGGCTTCGGCGGCGGCGGCGTCCACGGGCACCGGGCGCTGGAGGGGACGTTCCTGGGCGGGTGCCTGCACACCGGCCGCGTCACCGGCCGGGCGCTGGCCGCCGACGGCTGAGACTCCCTGACCCCCACCTCCACCGGCCGCGGTCACCGCGCCGCCTCGGGCTCTCGCCGGTTCCCGCCCGCGCACGCGTCGAGCACTGCCGGGCGTTGCGGGCGTCGGAGGCCTGCCGGACGATTGACGAGGCGGCGGGAGGTGCAGTCTCATGGGCGACGAGCGCGCCGATACCCACGACCGTGGAAGTGATCACGACGCCTGGTCTCGGGCCGCAAAGGTGGCAGCCGTCGTCGTCCCGGCCCTGAGCGTTCTCATCGCGGCGCTGGGCCTGTCGCTGGACTGGTGGACCTCCCGTTCGCAGTCCGAGCCGTCGGCGTCTTCGGCACCGACGGTCAGCCGCACCGGGGCCGACGTCGTGGTCCGAAATCTGTCGGTCGGGATCGGCACGGTCGACAGCAGCCTGGGCGCGGACGAGTGGACGGACGAAGGCGTCGAGGTCACGGTGACCTTCGAGAATCTCGGCGACCGGTCCGCTCTCGTCACGAGCGTCTCCGGGGACGTCCTGTACAGCGAGGCGCTCTACGTGTGCCTGGGCCAGGGAGGACGCGTCTTCGCATCCGAGTTCCCGGACCTCCCGCTGGACCCCGGCACGTTGAAGGAACCGCCCGACGACGAGGGGCGGGTGATCGGCGTCGCACGACAGCCGCGAGACTTCGAGATCCCGGCCGGGCAGATCGAGGCGATGGGCCTGACGCTGGGCAACGGCACCAAGACCGTGCCGTACGTCTCCGTGGTCGAGCTGCGGGCGACCATCGCAGGCGACGAGGAGACGGAGGTCGACCTCGGCACTGTCGCACTCGTCTCGCCGCTGTCGCTGCTGGGCGACTACCGAGGCATGCCGTTCTGGTCGAGCTCTGCGCGTCCGTTCTGGACGCTGGACGGACCGTCCGAGATCGACGACGTCGACTGCACCTCGACGCTGCAGCAGCACGTCGACGTGCTGGAGCGCGCGGCGGCGACCCACGCGGCGAGTGTCGCCGATGCAGGCTGGCCCGAGTCGCTGGCGGAGAACTCGGTCGCCGAGGACTTCGCGGAGCTCCTCGAGCGATACCGGGCCCGTTCGCAGGCCGGCATGGCGGATGCTGATGCCTCGAAGACATCGACCGCGTTCCCGGTGGCGAGCAGCGAGCGGGACGAGTGCCCGGACCCCACCAGACCGCCCGAGCTCCGGGAACAACACCGCGTGGGTTGGGACGGAGACACGGCGATCGGAATCGTCACCGGCGGATGTCGCCCTGCCTCCGACGGTCCGGGATGGGCAGAAGTCATCGAGTTCGACACCGGGCGGACGCTCCAGCGCCTGGTACCCGATCCGGAACGCCCCCTCACCGAGGCCATCGGACGGGTCTCGCTGCTCATGGACGAGACCGACCTCTATGTCCGCGGAACGGTCCCCGCCGAGGGTTCGACCACCACCGTGTACTTTCCCTTGACGCGCGAAGAGGGCGGGTACCTGCTCGGCGACGCAGTGTGCTGGGGGTCAGCCGGCACGGTGCCGTGCGGCGAGGTGGCGACGGACTAGGACGCGTGCGAGGTCGCGGTGCAGAACGGTCGGGGGCGGGTGGGCATGCCCGTCACTCCGCCCCTCGTGCCCGATCCCTGGCGAGCGGCGGCCGTCGAGCTGCCTGGTGGTCCTCGGGAGGGCCGACTGACCGGGGTCCGGGCATGTTGGCGCGCACTCCCTTGCGTGCCTGGCTAGCGTGGGGGGCGTGACGTCGCCGAAGCCCGCCCCGCCCCAGCCCATCGGTCGCATCCCCGTGCTCGAGGTCTCCCCCGTCGTCGAGGGTGGGCGCTGGCCCGCCAAGGCGACGCCCGGTGAGGTCGTCCCGGTCGAGGCCACCGTGTTCCGCGAGGGCCACGACGCCGTCAACGCCACGGCCGTGCTGTTCACGCCGGACCGACGGCTGCACTCCTGGGCACCGATGGAGGACATCGCCCCCGGTCTGGACCGGTTCCAAGGGTTCCTGCAGCCCGACGCCACCGGGGACTGGTCCTTCCGCGTCGAGGCCTGGTCCGACCCGTACGCCACCTGGGCGCACGACGCGACCATCAAGATCCACGCCGGCCAGGACGTCGAGCTCATGCTCACCGAGGGCGCCCTGCTGTTCGAGCAGATCATCACCCCACGCCTGCAGCGCCGGCGGACCCCCGAGGAGGCGGAGCTCCTCGAGCGGGCGGCCCGCGAGCTGGCGAACACCGCACGGCCGGCCGAGGCACGGCTGGCGATGGCGACCACCCACGCGGTCCGCGACGCGCTGCGCCGGATCCCGCTGCGGAAGCTGGTGACGCCCAGCGCCACCTACCCCCTGCGGGTGGACCGCCGCCTGGCGCAGACCGGCGCCTGGTACGAGATCTTCCCCCGCTCGGAGGGTGCCACCCGGTCCCATGACGGCACCTGGCGGTCAGGCACGTTCGGCACCGCGGCCCGACGCCTGCCGGCCATCGCGGACATGGGGTTCGACGTCGTGTACCTCACGCCGATCCACCCGATCGGCACGACGTTCCGCAAGGGCCGCAACAACACCCTCGAGGCCGAGGCCGGCGACCCCGGCAGCCCGTACGCCATCGGCTCCCCCGACGGCGGCCACGACGCCATCCACCCGGACCTCGGCGACGAGCAGGACTTCAAGGCGTTCGTCGACGCGGCGCGCGGCAACGGCCTGGAGGTCGCTCTCGACCTGGCGCTGCAGTGCTCGCCGGACCACCCCTGGGTCACCGAGCACCCCGAGTGGTTCACCGTCCGGGCGGACGGCTCCATCGCCTACGCGGAGAACCCGCCGAAGAAGTACCAGGACATCTACCCGCTGAACTTCGACAACGACCCGACGGGCCTGTCCCACGAGGTCCTGCGCATCGTGCGACTGTGGATCGACCGCGGGGTGACGCTGTTCCGGGTGGACAACCCGCACACCAAGCCGCTGGACTTCTGGGAGTGGCTGCTGGCGGAGGTCCGGGCGACCGACCCGGACGTGATCTTCCTGTCGGAGGCGTTCACCAAGCCCGCGATGATGCAGACCCTGGGCCGGATCGGCTTCCACCAGTCGTACACGTACTTCACCTGGCGGAACACGGGCGAGGAGGTCACCGAGTACCTCGCCGAGGTCGCCGGTGAGCAGGGCGCCGTGATGCGCCCGGCGTTCTGGCCCACGACGCACGACATCCTGCCGCCGTACCTGCAGCACGGCGGGGTCGCCGGGTTCGCCGTCCGCGCGCTGCTCGCCGCGACGGGCAGCCCGACCTGGGGCATCTACTCCGGCTACGAGCTGGTGGAGAACGTGCCCCGCCCGGGGGTCGAGGAGCAGATCGACAACGAGAAGTACGAGTACCGGCCCCGGGACTGGTCGCAGGGCGACGACATCGGCATCGCCACCCTGCTGCGGCGGCTCAACGAGATCCGTCGCGACCACCCCGCGCTGCAGCAGCTCCGCAACGTCACGATCCACCCGACCACGAACGACCAGGTGATCGCCTACTCCCGGCGCGTGCGCGCCGAACACCTGCCGGCCGCCGGCCGGCCCGGAGCCACCCAGGACGACATCGTCCTGATGGTGGTCAACCTCGACCCCCACCACACCCAGGAGTCGACCGTGCTGCTCGACCTCGAGGCCCTCGGTCTCCGCAAGCCCGACGACGTGGAGGACCAGCCGTTCTTCACGGCCCACGACGAGCTGTCCGGGACGAGCTATCCCTGGGGCGCGCATCCGTACGTCCGTCTCGATCCCCAGGTCCAGGTCGGTCACGTGCTGAAGGTGGTGCCGGCATGAGCTCCTCGACGAGCACCGGCGGCGTGGACGTCCCTCGCCCCATCACCCGGCAGATCCCCGTCCAGGCGCTCCCGCCGCGCCGCCAGCCCGAGCCGCCGCCGCTGCCGAAGCCCGGCCTCACCGAGGACCCGGAGTGGTACCGCAAGGCGGTCTTCTACGAGGTGATGGTCCGTAGCTTCACCGACTCCGAGGGCGCCGGCTCCGGTGACCTGCGCGGCGTGATGGACCGGCTCGACTACCTGCAGTGGCTGGGCGTCGACTGCCTGTGGCTGCCGCCGTTCTACCCCTCGCCCCAGCGGGACGGCGGCTACGACGTCGCGGACTTCACCGCGATCGCCCCGCAGTACGGCACGCTGCAGGACTTCAGCCGGCTCATCGAGGCGGCCCACGCCCGGGGCATCCGGATCATCATCGACCTGGTCATGAACCACACCAGCGACCAGCACCCGTGGTTCCAGTCCTCCCGCTCGGACCCGGAGGGGCCGTACGGCGACTTCTACGTGTGGTCGGACGACGACACCGCGTACGAGGACGCCCGGATCATCTTCGTCGACACCGAGACGTCGAACTGGACGTTCGACCCGGTACGCCGGCAGTACTTCTGGCACCGGTTCTTCAGCCACCAGCCGGACCTCAACTACGAGAACCCGAAGGTCGCCGAGGCGATGTTCGACGTCGTCCGGTTCTGGCTGCGCTCGGGGGTCGACGGCTTCCGGCTCGACGCCGTGCCCTACCTGTACGAGGAGGAGGGCACCAACTGCGAGAACCTGCCGCGCACGCACGAGTTCCTGCAGCAGGTGCGCCGGATGATCGACGAGGAGTTCCCCGGGCGCATCATGCTGGCCGAGGCGAACCAGTGGCCGCAGGACGTCGTGGACTACTTCGGGACGAGCGAGGACCCCGAGTGCCACATGTGCTTCCACTTCCCGGTGATGCCGCGCATCTTCTACGCGCTGCGCGACCAGCGGGCCACCCAGCTGCTCGACATCCTGGCCGACACCCCGGAGATCCCGGCCGCCGGGGGGCAGTGGAGCACGTTCCTGCGCAACCACGACGAGCTCACCCTGGAGATGGTCTCCACCGAGGAGCGCGCCGCGATGTACGGGTGGTACGCCCAGGACCCGCGCATGCGCGCCAACGTGGGGATCCGCCGTCGGCTCGCGACGCTGCTGGACAACTCCCGCAAGGAGATCGAGCTCGCGCACGCCCTGCTGCTGTCGCTGCCGGGCAGCCCGTGCCTGTACTACGGCGACGAGATCGGCATGGGCGACAACATCTGGCTGCCGGACCGTGACGCCGTGCGCACCCCCATGCAGTGGACGCCGGACCGCAACGCCGGCTTCTCGACGGCCGACCCCGGCAAGCTGTACCTGCCGCTGAACCAGTCGCTGGTGAACCACTACCACCACATCAACGTCGAGGCCCAGCTGCACCAGCCCACGTCGTTGCTGCACTGGGTGCACGGCATGCTCGGCGTACGCCGGCTGCACCCCACCTTCGGCACGGGGACGTTCACCGCCTGCGAGGTCGACGACGAGGCGATCCTCGCCTTCGTCCGCTCCGACGACGAACAGCTCGTCGTGGCGGCCAACCTGTCCACGACCGCCCGCTCGGCCACGATCTCGCTGCCGGGGATGGAGGGCTGGTCGCTGACCGACCTGTTCGGCGGCGGACGCTTCCCCGAGGTGTCGGACGACGGCACGGTGCGGCTCTCCTGGGGCTCGCGCGACTTCTACTGGCTCATCGCCACACCACCGGACCAGCACGACGACGAGGGGTAGACCAGATGATCGACGTCTCCGTCCAGCACGCAGCACCCGACCCGAGCGTCGGCGACCTGCTCGCGGCCTGGCTCCCGACGCAACGCTGGTTCCCCGGCGGGGCGTCGGTCCAGGCCGAGCCCTGGTTGGCGGTGACGTTCGACCAGGAGGAGGTCGACCTCGCACCCCCGGAGGGTGCGCACGGCGACGTCGTGCTGCTGCTCACGCGGCTCCGCGGCCCGGAGCTGCCCGGCGGGGAGGTCGTGGCGCAGGTCCCGCTCGTGCTCAGCGACCCGGAGGACGTCAGTCTCGGCCACATCGGGACCGTGGAGACCGCCACGGGCGAGGTGGCGGTGCACGACGGCGGGGCGAACCCGGCGTGCTGGGTCGCGCTGCTGCGCGCGATGGGCGTGGCGGGCGACCCCACCACCCTCACCGAGCGCGGCCGGGTGCTGGCCGGCGAGCAGTCGAACACCTCGGTGATCCTGCCCGGCGTGCCGTCGCCCTCGGGCGCCGGCGGGATGCTGAAGATCCTGCGCACCATCGCCGACGGCCCGCACCCGGACGTCGTCGTCCCCCAGGCCCTGACGGCCGACGGCTGGGAGGGCGTGCCGCGGTTCCTCGGCGCCCTCGAGATCGACACCGACGACGGCGCCGTGCACCTGGCGATCCTGTCCGAGCTGGTGCCCCACGCCGAGGACGGTTTCGAGATGGCGTGCGACGTCGCCAGCCGCGGTGAGCCGTTCGTCGAGCAGGCCGACGCGCTGGGCCGGCTGGTGGCGGAGCTGCACCAGCGCATGGCGACGCTGCTGCCGACCGGGCCGCCGCTGGACGCCGCACGGTTCGTGGCCGGGCTGCGCCGCCGCGCGGACCGCGCCGTCGCCGAGGCCGAGGTGCTCGCGCCGCGGGCGGCCGAGGTGACGGGTCTGCTGGACGATCTCGAGCGTCGGCTCGCCGCTCTGCCGGAACCCGTGACGACCCAGCGGATCCACGGTGACCTGCACCTCGGCCAGACCCTGTTCAGCGAGGGCTGGAAGGTGCTCGACTTCGAGGGCGAGCCCCAGCGCTCGGTCGACGAGCGCACGGCGCCCGACCTGCCGCTGCGCGACGTGGCGGGGATGCTGCGCTCCTTCGACTACGCCGCCGCGGTGGGCGAGGCCCCCGAACCCGCGAGCTGGCAGGCCGAGGCGGCGGACGCCTTCCTGGCCGGCTACCGCAAGACCGTGGTGGACCACGCCGGCATGGACGAGGACACCGCGGCGGTCGTGCTCGACGCCCTGGTGCTCGACAAGGCCCTGTACGAGGTGGTGTACGAGTCGCACCACCGCCCGACGTGGCTGCCCATCCCCCTCGGCGCCGTCGACCGGCTGCTGCGGGACTGACCGCCGGTGACGCGTGCGTGTTGCGGACGCGGCCCGGAGAAGGACGTGGAAAGGTGGACGACATGACGCCCGTGCCAGCAGCTGTCGACCCGGAACTCCTCACCGCCGTCGCGCGCGGCACGACCCACGACCCGCACTCCGTGCTGGGCGCGCACCTGCTGCCCGCCGAGGCGGGCGGCGCCCCCGCCGCCGTCGTGCGCGTGCTGCGACCCCTCGCCGACGAGGTCGTGGTGCTCACGGTGGGCCCCGACGGGGAGGAGGAGCACCCGGCGACGCACGAGGCGGGCGGCGTGTGGAGCGCCGTGGTGCCGGCACCGACCGGCGACGACGGGACCCGGCACGCCCCCGACTACCGGGTGCGCACCCGCTACGCCGACGACGTGCACACGGCCGACGACCCGTACCGGTTCCTGCCCTCCCTCGGCGAGGTCGACCTGCACCTCGTCGGCGAGGGCCGGCACGAGGAGCTGTGGAAGGTCCTCGGGGCGAACCGTCACGTCTACCCGAGCGCGCGCGGTGACGTCGTCGGGACGTCCTTCGCCGTGTGGGCGCCGAACGCCCGGGGCGTCCGCCTCGTCGGGGACCACAACCGCTGGACGGGCATCCACCCGATGCGCTCCCTCGGCTCCAGCGGCGTGTGGGAGATCTTCGTGCCCGACGTCGGGCCGGGGACGCGGTACAAGTACGAGATCTGCGGACCGGACGGGATCTGGCGGGCCAAGGCCGACCCGCTGGCCAAGGGCACCGAGGTGCCGCCCGCCACCGCCTCGGTCGTCGTGCACAGCGACCACACCTGGCAGGACGACGCCTGGATGGAGCAGCGTGCGTCCCGGGACCAGCACGGCGGACCGATCAGCGTCTACGAGGTCCATCTCGGCTCCTGGCGTCCCGGCCTGGGGTACCGCGAGCTGGCCGAGCAGCTCACCGACTACGTCGTCGAGCAGGGGTTCACGCACGTGGAGCTGATGCCGGTCGCCGAGCACCCCTTCGGCGGGTCGTGGGGCTACCAGGTCACCAGCTACTACGCACCGACGTCCCGGTTCGGCAGCCCCGACGACTTCCGGTATCTGGTCGACCGGCTGCACCAGGCCGGCGTGGGCGTCATCCTCGACTGGGTGCCCGCCCACTTCCCCCGGGACGAGTTCGCCCTGGCGCGGTTCGACGGCACCCCGCTGTACGAGCACGCCGACCCCCGCCGCGGCGAGCAGCCGGACTGGGGCACCTACGTGTTCGACTTCGGCCGCCGGGAGGTGCGCAACTTCCTCGTCGCGAACGCCACCTACTGGTTCGAGGAGTTTCACGCCGACGGCCTGCGCGTCGACGCCGTCGCGTCGATGCTCTACCTCGACTACTCCCGCAACGAGGGCGAGTGGACCCCCAACGTCCACGGCGGACGGGAGAACCTCGAGGCCATCAGCTTCCTGCAGGAGGCCAACGCCACGGCCTACCGGCGCTCCCCCGGCGTGCTGATGATCGCCGAGGAGTCCACCGCCTTCCCGGGGGTCACCCGACCGACGGACGCGGGCGGTCTCGGGTTCGGCCTGAAGTGGAACATGGGCTGGATGAACGACACCCTGCAGTACGTCTCCAAGGACCCGATGTACCGCAGCCACCACCACGGCGAGCTGACCTTCTCGCTGGTCTACGCGTTCTCGGAGCAGTACGTCCTGCCGATCAGCCACGACGAGGTCGTGCACGGCAAGGGCTCGCTGCTGCGCAAGATGCCCGGCGACCGGTGGCAGCAGCTGGCCGGCGTGCGCTCGTTCCTCGCCTACCAGTGGACCCACCCGGGCAAGCAGCTGCTCTTCATGGGCTGCGAGTTCGCCCAGGAGGCCGAGTGGAGCGAGGGAGCCGGTCTGGACTGGTGGAGCCTGGAGGACGCCGGGAACGCGGGCGTGCAGCACCTCGTCCGCGACCTCAACGGGCTGTACCGGGCGACACCGGCCCTGTGGGAACGTGACTTCGACGGTTCCGGGTTCGAGTGGATCGAGGGCGGGGACGCCGCCCGCAACCTGGTCGCCTACGTCCGCCGTGCGGCGGACGGCTCGCCGGTGGTCGTGGTGGTCAACTTCGCGGGCGTGCCGCACGAGGGCTACCGGCTGGGGCTCCCCCACGGTGGTGCCTGGTCCGAGGCCCTCAACACCGACGCTCCCCGCTACGGCGGTTCCGGCGTCGTCAACGAGGGTGACGTCGTGGCCGAGGACGTCCCGTGGCAGGGGCGCGAGCACTCGGCGACGGTGCGGGTCCCCCCGCTCGGCGCCCTGGTGCTCACGCCCCGCTGACCACGGCGGGCGTCAGTACAGGTACATCATCATCTTCTTGCGGGCCTTGACCACACGGGAGTCGGACGTTCCCACGACCTCGAACAGGTCGACGAGCCGCGCCCGCAGCTTCTCCTTGCCCTCGGCGTCGGCCGTCGGCATGAGCTGCAGGAGGCGGTCGAACGCGTCGTCCACCTTGCCGCCGAGCATGTCCATGTCGGCCACGGCCAGCTGGGCCTCGACGTCCGCCGGGGCGTCCGCCGCCGCGGTGCGCACCTGCTGCAGGTCGGCACCGCGGGTGCGCTGCATCAGACGCACCTGGGCCAGGCCGGCCACGGCCTGGGCGTCGGTGGGGTCCTGCGTGATCGCGCGGGAGTAGGCGGTCTCCGCCGCCTCGAGGTCGTCACGCTCGATGGCGTCGTACGCCTCCTGGTGCAGCGGGGGCAACGGCTCCTCCGGCTCCTCGGCCGGCTCGTCGGACTCCTCGGCCCCGCCCGGGGCGGGAACCCGGCCCGTCACGCCGTTCTGCTCGGCGGCCGCCAGGACCTGGTCCAGCACGCCGCGGATCTGCTCCTCCGAGGCCGCCCCCGCGAACAGCGGGAGCGGCTGACCCTGCAGCACGGCGACGACGGTGGGAACGCCCTGCGGCTGGAACGCCGAGGCGATCTGCGGGTACGCGTTGGCGTCGACGCGACCCAGCAGGAACCGGCCGGCGTACTCGTCGGCGAGCCGGCCCAGGGTGGCGCCGAGGTCCGCGTTGGCCTGGTCCGTGGGCATCCACAGCAGGATCACGACCGGGTACGTCGTCGAGTCCTGCACGACCTGCTGGAAGTTCGCGTCCGTCACGTCGACGACGTACCCGCCGGCCGTCGGGGCGCCTCCCGGCTCCCCCGGAGGCGGGGACTGGGGCCGGTTGAGGGCCGACAGGTCGACGGCGCCGCGCGGGCTGAAGCTCGGCTCGGGCGTGGGAGTGCTCATGGGCACATCCTACGAAGTCTGCGCCGACGTCTCAGCCGTCGTCCTTCTTCCGGTCGGTGTTGCGTTCGCCCGGGATGTCGTTGGCGGCAGCCGTGGACACGTGCGAGTACCCCAGCGGGCGGATCGGCTCCTCGGACCCGGCCGGCGGCACGTAGAGGGCGACCTGGTCGGTGTACTCCACGTAGAGCTGGTCGGTGTTGTCGGCGTCGCCCATCAGCGTCTTCTGGGAGGGCGTCAGCGGACCGATCTCGCCGTCCTCCTCGACCGTGACCCGGATGTTGCCGTCGAGTGCACCCATGACCACCGCACCGCCGTCGGACGTGCGCACCGCGACGACCTGGTCGTCCCGGGAGGCGAACGCGATCTTGTACTCGCCGTCCGCCTCCTTGAAGGCGTCCGCACCGCGCACGCTGCTGGCGTCCTTCTGGACCCGCTTGACGAGGTCCGTGCTCTCGCCCGGCAGCTCGAACGCGCCGGCGTGCTCGGAGTCGTCCGGCCCCTTGGCCACGAGGTCCGCGTACTGCGAGAGCGCCTGTCGCGGGGTGGCCCGCAGCGAGTCGTCGTCCGGCGCCACGGCGTCGGAGCCGATCGCCTCGGGGTCGGCGAAGTTCGGCAGCGTCGTGCCGGGGATGAGCTGCACCCACGACCACAGCTTGTAGTTGTCGCGGGCCGAGTCCTGCTGGTAGGCCACCAGGCGCGGCACCTCGAGGTTCTCGGTCGGCTGCGTGATGGTGAAGCTCACCCGGGGCCACGACTCGGTCGTGGGCAGGATCATCGCCTCGAGCTCGGTCGGGATCCTCGTGACGAGCGAGTCGTCACCGCTCTTCTTCGCGACCTCGATCTGGGTGCGGCGCACCTCCAGCGCCGGGCCCTCCACGCGGGGGCGCAGCTGGTCGGGCTTCTCGTTCTCGCTGGCCTTCGTCAGCGACCCGGCGACCTCCTCGACCACGCGGGTCTGCTGCGCCGCGGTCAGCGCCGGTCCGGCGACGGGCTCGTCCGGCTCCGGGGTCGGCAGCTCCTCGGCGCATCCGGCCAGCAGGACGACGGTGGTCGCCACACCGGCGACGGTCGCGCGCCGGCGCCCCGGCCGGCGGGTGGAGTCCTTCATCGCTTGTCCTCGTCACTCGTGTCGTCGTCGCTCGTCGGCGTGCCGGCGGCGGTCGTCCCGCCGAAACCCCAGGTCTCCCGCCAGGCGGAGGCCCTGCGGTCCGCGGCGGACTGCGCGCCGCCGGGGTCCGCGGCCGACGGCGAGGAGGTTCCTCCGGGGCGCGGCACCACGGGGGTCTGGCCCGTCAGGGCGCGCAGGGCGCGGCCCATGCCGCCCATGCCGGACTGCTCGGCGGCCTTGCGCTCCTCCTCGCGACGGCGCAGCTCACGTCGCGTGAGCGGCCGCGCGGCCGTGTCGTCCGACCCGGCGGTGTCCGCCGACGACGCGGGAGCGGTGGGAAGCGCCGGCGCGGGAGCGGGCACCGGCGCGCCGCCGGCGGACGGCTCCGGTGCCGGGACGGGGGCGTCCTGGGCGTCGGCCGGGTCGGCGTCGCGACGCAGGCGCGTGCGGCGCCGGAAGCGCCCGGCGAC
Organism: Isoptericola sp. b515; assembly: GCF_030588125.1. NCBI lineage: Bacteria > Bacillati > Actinomycetota > Actinomycetes > Micrococcales > Promicromonosporaceae > Isoptericola > Isoptericola sp. b515. The sequence goes on from NZ_JAUQYR010000001.1 coordinate 88,367, forward strand.
CGGCACCTGGTCGGTGCCGCCGGCCGCGTCCTGCGGGTCGGTGCCCTGCGTCGGCGCGTCCTCCGCGCCCGAGGCCGTGCCGTCGTCGTGCGGGGCGTTCGGTGACGCGGCCGCCGCGCCGGGCCAGGTCCCGCCGGAGCGGGACGTCGCCGCGCCCGCGCCCGCGCCGACGGCCGGCCCGAACGGGGAGGTGCCGGACGGCGTGCCGGTCCCGGGGGACGTCGTGCCGCTCGAGGAGACCGTGGTCGACGCCGCGCCGGCCGTGGCGCCGGCGGTGCGGCGCTTGCGGCTCCGGGTCGTGCGCCGCGACATGGCCAGCAGCACCAGGCCGATGATCAGGAGCACACCACCGACACCGACGGCGGGCCACAGCAGCGGCGTCGAGACGTCCCGGTCCCAGGTCAGCTCGAGCGTCGGCGCCTCGGCCGGAGCCGCCTCGTCGGCCTCCGCCGCCTCGGCGTCCTCACCCTCGGACTCCTCGGCGGGGGCGGCACCGGTCGCCGCGGCGAGCAGGACCCAGCGGCCCGGACGGTCGGTCCAGCGCAGGCTCACCTGCTCGGCGTCGACGAGCTCGGTGTCCCACATGTCGGAACCTGCGGGGTTCGGCGGCGGTTCGGCCTCCGCACCCTCCTCGCCGTCCTCCGAGGACTCGGCCTCCTCGTCCGCGGCACCGGCGACCTGCTCGGTGGAGAGGGTCTCCCAGTCGCTCAGCCCGGTGACCCGGGTGTACGCGTCCTCACCGAGCCACCCCGCGACGTCGACCTCGCGGCCCACCACCACGGCGACCTCCTGCCCCTCGGGCACGGAGGCCGTGACGGTGACCTCGGAGTCGACCAACCCGAGCACACCCGGGTCGGTGACGACGAGCGTGCCGTCACCGGCGGGTCGAGCCGTGGCGACGACGGAGTCGGACTCGCGCAGGACGGTCGCGGTCGCGACCCCGAACGCGATGGCTCCCAGTCCGGCAAGGACCAGGACGACACCCAGAATGCGTTGCAGCACCGAGCTTCCCTTTCGACGTGGACACCTCAGGATAAGGACGCGCGAGCAGCGGCCGGACGCCGGGTGGCGTTCGGCCGCATCGGTTCACGAACCCTTCACGAGTCCGGTACCAGCATCCTCGACCCTCCCACGCCTCGACCACCGACAACACCCGGACGGGGCCGCGCAGGTGCCGGGGCGGCACGTCCCAGCGCCGTACCTCACCCGCCCACGGGTGTCGGTGGGCCTCCCGGGCCACTATTCTGATCGGTGCCTTCCCCTACTCTCAGCGGTGCCGGGGCACCCACGACGTCCGGAGGTCCTCCCGTGTCCGACGAGCGCACGCTCTTCCCGATCACCATGCGTGGATACGACCGCGCCGCCGTGGAGAGCCAGATCTCCCGTCTCGAGCAGGCCCTGGAGGAGGCACGCCGCAACGTCGAGGCCACCGACTCGCGGGCGATGCAGCTGTCCTCCGAGCTGGCCGACGCCCACCGGCAGCTCCGCGAGAGCGACAAACCGTCGTACGCGGGCCTCGGCGCCCGTGCCGAACGGCTGCTCCGCTCGGCGGACGAGCAGGCGGCCGAGGTGCTGACGCAGGCGAACCAGCAGGCCTCCGACATCATGGCCCGCGCGAAGCTCGCCGCGGGCCAGGTGCGCCAGCGGGCGGAGTCCGAGGCCTCCGAGCTGCTGTCCAGCGCGCGCCGCGAGGCCGAGGAGATCCGCTCGACGACGGCCGCGGAGGCCGAGGGCGCGCTGCAGGGGGCCCAGCGTCGCGCGGAGGAACTCGTCGGGTCGGCCGAACGCGAGGCCGCGCTGATCACCAGCAGCCTGACCACCGAGGAGAACGAGCGCCGCGCCGGCCTCGAGCACGAGATCGGCACGCTGCGCACGACGGCGGAGCGGGAGGTCACCGAGGCGCGCGTGCAGGCGGACCGGGAGATCGCTCAGCTCCGGGCCTCCGCCGCCGCCGAGTCGGCCGCCCTGCGCGAGGAGGCCGAGCGCGAGGCCAACGACCTCATGGAACGCACCCGCAACGAGGCCGCCCGCATCGTGGCCGAGGCCAAGCACCAGGCGGCCGAGTCCGCCAACTCCGTCACCTCCGAGCTCGAGGACCTGCGCGAGCAGGCGCGGACGACGCTCGCCGACGCCGAGCTGCAGGCCGCGCAGACCCGCGAGCGCGTCGAGACCGAGGCGGCGCAGCGGCACGACGCCGCACGCACCGAGATCGAGCGCATCGTGCGCGAGGCGGAGGAGCACGCGGCGGAGGCGGAGAAGCGGGTGGCCGCGGCCCTGCAGCAGGCCGACAAGGTCCGGTCCGAGTCGGACGCCTACGTCAAGGAGCTGGTGGCGGACGCCCGCCGGACGGCCGACTCGATCGTGTCCGAGGCGCGGACCTTCGCCGAGCAGACGATGTCCGACGCCCAGGCGGAGGCCGACCAGAACCGGACCGCCGCCGAGCGCCAGCTCGAGGACCTCACCCGCCGCCACGACTCGATCAACTCCTACCTCGAGGAGCTGCGGGGCCTGCTCGGCACGGAGAAGGCCCGGGAGGTCGCCGCCGAGGCACCGGCCGACGAGCCTGTCGAGGAGCCCGTCGTGTCTCCCGCCGCCTCCTCCGCGGAGTCCCCCGCGGAGCCCGCGGCGGAGGAGCCCGCGGCCCCTGTCGTGGAGGCCGAGGAGGACGAGGAGCCGGCCGAGGAGGACAGCTACTCCCGGGACCTGACCCCGGCCCAGCGCGCCCGCTTCGCGTCCACGCAGTCGGCCGACCCGGGCAGCGCCTCGTCGGCTCCCGCGCCCGGCGACTCCCCCGCCGCCGAGAGCTCCGCGCCGTCCCGGAACTGACCGGACCGTCGAGGGGCCGTCGCCGTGGCGACGGCCCCTCGGTGTCTCCGGGCGGCTCAGAGCTGGGCGACGACCCGCTCCTGCAGCGCGGCGAGAGCGCGCGCCACGGCGGCGGGCTCCTCGATCGTGCTCAGGTGCGCGGCGTTCGCCACCACGTGCAGCGTCGCGTCCGACGCCGCGTCCACCATGTGCTTGGCCTCGTCGATCGGCGTGATCGAGTCCTCGGCACCGACGACGACGGCGACGGGACCGGGGAACCGGTGCAGCACGTCCGTCCGGTCCGGCCGGGCCGCCATCGCGCGCTGGGCCCACGCGACCGCGGACGGGGACTGGGAGCGGATCCAGTCGTAGACCGTCGGGTAGAGGCTGCGCCGCTCCATCTGGCTGGTCGGCCCGAGCAGCTTGTCCGGCATCCCCATGACCGCGTCCAGCGTCTGGGAGTCGGCCACCGTCCGCGCGGCGGCCAGCCGTCCGGCCCGCGCCTCGTCGGTGTCGGCCGTGGACTTGGTGTCCACCAGCCCGAGCCCCTGGACGATCTCCGGGTGGCGCTCGGCGAGCGCGAGGGCGACGTAGCCGCCCATCGACATGCCGACCACGGCGCCGTTGCCCTCCCCCGCCGCGCGCAGCGCCGCGTGCACGGCGTCCGCGGCCGCCTCGAGCGTGGGCGGGAGCTGACCCAGGTCGCTGTGGCCGAAGCCGGGAAGGTCCACGGCGACCACCCGCAGGCCGGGCGGCAGCTCCGCGACGACCGGGTTCCACATCCGGTGGTCCAGGGGGAAGCCGTGGAGGAGTACCAGCGGGACGCCCGCCCCGTCGTGCAGGACGTGCGTCGCCAGGGTCGAGGGCGTCATGGTCGTCATCCTCTCGTCGGAACGTTGCGGAGGTCCGAGGCGTGCTCGACCTCTCCGTCGTAGTGGGTCGGCAGCGGCGCGTGCCCGGGCAGCACGTGCTGGACGATCTCGTCGAGCACCCGGCGGACGGCGGGCTCGCCCACCCACAGGTGCTTGGCGCCGTCGACGCCGATCACCTCGGCCTGCGGCACCCGGGCGAAGCGCTCGCGCGCCTCGGCGGGCTGCAGGTAGTCGTCGTGCTCGGGCACCAGCACGACGAGCGGCTTGCCGAACTCGGCCCAGCGGTCCAGGTCCTCGTCCGTGGCGCGGTGCAGCGGGGGCGAGAGCAGGACGGCCCCCTCGATGCTCGGGTCGGCCCCGTGCCGCAGGACGAGCTCGGTCCCGAAGCTCCAGCCGACCAGCCAGGGGCGGGGCAGCTCGCGGAACTCGGCGAGCTCGAGGGCCGCCGCCACGTCGTACCGCTCGGCGTCGCCGCCGTCGAAGGCGCCCTCGGACGTACCCCGCGGCGACGAGGTGCCCCGGGTGTTGAACCGGAGCACCGCGAGGTCGGCCAGCTCGGGCAGGCGCCACGCGGCCTTGCGGTACACGTGGGAGTCCATGTATCCGCCGTGGGTGGGCAGCGGGTGGAAGGTCAGCAGCGTCGCCACCGGGTCGCGGCCCTGCGGCTGGGCGAGCTCACCGACGAGCGTCAGCCCGTCCGCGGTGTGCAGGTCGACGTCCTCCCGACGGGCGGGCAGGACGGTCATCGAGCGGATCTGGTGGCCGGTGGCGGTGTCCTCGTTCATCACTGACCAGCCTAGTTCGCGCCCGATCTCCTGCCCGCCGGACGCGCGCGTCCTGCGACGTCAGAGCAGACGTCGGCGCCGCTGCCAGCAGGACGCGTGCCAGTGCCGGCGGTCCTCGAGGCCGGCCGCCTCACCACCCCACGCGTCACGCTGCCACGCGACCACGTGGGGCGTCCCGGGCGGGATGGTCTGGCGGCAGGCGGGACACGTGTAGGCCTTGTCGCCGCCCGTCACCCGCCGTACCGTCCACTCGCCGTCGTCGGCGCTCTCGTGCCGGATGCCGCCGAGCGCTCGGTCCATGTCGAGGGGCTGGTGCTCGGCACCCCAGGGACGCTTGCGGGAGGGTCGACGTGACGGCATGTCCCCATTGTGGCGTGCGGGGGGAGGAACCACCGGCCGGGCCGGGCCGTTAGAGTGTTCGGGGTCCGTCGACCGGACGAACCACCCCGCGACCGAAGGACTACTCGTGAAGCTCCGTACCCCCGCAGCCCTCGGCGTCGCGCTCGCCGCCGCCCTCGTGCTGGGTGGCTGCAGCGACGACGCCGACGCCCCCGACAGCACGGAGCCGTCGGCACCCTCGTCGGCCTCCGCCGACTCCACCGCGCAGGCCGAGCCGACCGAGGAGGACATCGCCGCCGTCGAGTCGATCGAGGTCACGGGCGAGCCGGGCTCCGAACCGGAGCTCTCCTTCGACGACATCGAGGTCTCCGTCCCGACGCACCGCGTGGTGGACGAGGGTGACGGGACCGAGATCAGCGAGGGCATGAAGCTCACCATCCACTACGTGACCTACGACGCCACGGGCCAGAAGATGAACTCGACCTGGGAGGTCGACTCCCCGCAGAGCATCGTCCTCGGCGAGCAGTCCGACCTGCTCATCTCGCCGCTCGAGGGCCAGTCGGTCGGCACCCGCTTCCTGCTGGCGAACCCGATCGCCGACCAGCAGGGCGAGCCGACGACCGCGGTGAACCTCATCGAGGTCGTCGACGCCTACGAGATCCCGGAGCGCGCCGAGGGCGAGGCCGTCGAGCCCGAGGAGGGTCTGCCCACCGTCACGCTGGGCGAGGACGGCGCCCCGTCCGTCGAGATCCCGGACGGCTACGAGGCCCCGGACGAGCTCGTCGCCCAGACCCTCATCCGCGGGGACGGCGAGGAGGTCTCGCCCGAGCAGACCGTGACCGCGCACTACACCGGCTGGACCCTGGACGGCGAGGTCTTCGACTCGTCCTGGGAGCGGGGCGAGCCCTCGGCGTTCTCGCTGCAGCAGGTGATCCCGGGCTGGACGGACGGCATCTCAGGCCAGACCGTCGGCAGCCAGGTGCTCCTCGTCATCCCGGCCGACCAGGCCTACGGCGCCGAGGCCGTCGAGGGCAACCCGCTGGCGGGCGAGGACCTGGTCTTCGTCGTCGACATCCTCGACGTGGAGTGATGCGGGCTCCGCACCGGACCTGACCCCCGCGACGGCGGGCCACCTGCACGGGTGGCCCGCCGTCGTCGTAGTGTCGGAGCCATGGACACCACCGACCGCGAGGTGCTGACCTGGTCCGACTTCGGCGACGGGGTGCGCCGGCTCGCCGAGCAGGTGGTGGCGAGCGGTTTCCGTCCCGAGGTCGTCGTCGCGATCGCCCGCGGTGGGTTGATCCCCGGCGGAGCCGTGGCCTACGCCCTCGGGACGAAGGGCGTCGGGACGATGAACGTCGAGTTCTACACCGACGTCGGGCGGACCCTCGACGACCCACGCGTCCTGCCGCCGCTCATGGACACCGCGGAGCTGCCGGGTTCGCGGGTGCTCGTCGTGGACGACGTCGCGGACTCCGGCCGGACGCTGGACCTCGTGATGCGTCTGGTCCGGGAGAAGGGCGCCGAGGCGCGTGCTGCCGTGCTCTACACGAAGCCGCGGTCGGTGTACCGGCCGGAGTACACCTGGCGCGAGACCGACCGCTGGATCACGTTCCCCTGGTCGGCCGAACCTCCGGTGGCCGGCGCGGACGACCGGGGGCACGCCTGACACCGGAGGGGTCACCGGCGGGGCACCCCGGACGCGCGAGGGCCCGGCGACGGCCGATGCCGTCGCCGGGCCCTCGTCACGAGCACCTCGGAGCGGGTCAGAAGTCCCAGTCGTCGTCGGTGGTCTCGACCGCCTTGCCGATCACGTACGACGAGCCGGAACCCGAGAAGAAGTCGTGGTTCTCGTCCGCGTTCGGGCTCAGCGCCGCGAGGATCGCCGGGTTGACGTCGGTCTCGTCCTTCGGGAAGAGCCCCTCGTAGCCGAGGTTCATCAGCGCCTTGTTGGCGTTGTACCGCAGGAACTTCTTGACGTCCTCGGTGAGCCCCAGCTCCCCGTAGAGCGACTCGGTGTACGCGACCTCGTTCTCGTACAGCTCGAAGAGCAGGTCGAAGGTGTAGGCCTTCATCTCGTCCTGCTCGGCCGGCGAGAGCTTCGCCAGGCCCTTCTGGAACTTGTAGCCGATGTAGTACCCGTGCACGGCCTCGTCGCGGATGATGAGGCGGATGAGGTCGGCCGTGTTCGTCAGCTTGGCCCGGCTCGACCAGTACATCGGGGCGTAGAAGCCGGAGTAGAACAGGAACGACTCGAGCATCGTCGAGGCGACCTTGCGCTTGAGCGGGTCGTCGCCCCGGTAGTACTCCAGGACGATCTCGGCCTTGCGCTGCAGGTGCGGGTTCTGCTCGGACCAGGCGAACGCGTCGTCGATCTCCTTGGTGGAGATCAGCGTCGAGAAGATCGACGAGTAGCTCTTGGCGTGCACCGACTCCATGAACGCGATGTTGGTGTACACCGCCTCCTCGTGAGGGGTCAGGGCGTCCGGGATGAGCGAGACCGCACCGACGGTGCCCTGGATGGTGTCGAGCAGCGTCAGCCCGGTGAACACCCGGGTCGTCATGAGCTTCTCGGCCTCGGACAGGGTGTGCCACGACTGGATGTCGTTGGACACCGGCACCTTCTCCGGCAGCCAGAAGTTGCCGACCAGGCGGTCCCAGACCTCGAGGTCCTTCTCGTCCTGCAGACGGTTCCAGTTGATCGCGGTGACGCGGTCGATGAGCTTGAGCTGACCGGTGGGTGACATGGCGGGTTCCTTCGGGGCGTGGGTCGACGACGAGGGCGAGCGGCGGCGGGTCAGAGCATGCAGCTCACGCAGTTCTCCACCTCGGTGCCCTCGAGCGCCAGCTGCCGCAGCCGGATGTAGTACAGCGTCTTGATGCCCTTGCGCCAGGCGTAGATCTGCGCCTTGTTGACGTCACGGGTGGTCACGGTGTCCGGGAAGAACAGCGTCAGGCTCAGCCCCTGGTCGACGTGCTGCGTCGCCGCGGCGTAGGTGTCGATGATCTTCTCGTACCCGATCTCGTACGCGTCCTGGTAGTACTCCAGGTTGTCGTTCGTCATGTACGGCGCCGGGTAGTACGCGCGACCGAGCTTGCCCTCCTTGCGGATCTCGATCTTGGCGGCCACCGGGTGGATCGACGACGTCGAGTAGTTGATGTAGCTGATCGACCCGGTCGGCGGCACCGCCTGGAGGTTCTGGTTGTAGATCCCGTGCGCCATGACGGACGCCTTGAGCTCGCGCCAGTCGTCCTGGGTCGGGATATGCACGCCGGCGCCCGCGAAGAGCTCGGCGACCCGCTCGGTGGCCGGCTCCCACACGGCGTCGGTGTACTTGTCGAAGTACTCCCCCGAGGCGTAGGCGGACTCCTCGAACCCGCCGAAGGCCCGGCCACGCTCGATCGCGAGACGGTTCGACGCCGCGATCGCGTGGTAGGCGACCGTGTAGAAGTACATGTTCGTGAAGTCGACGCCCTCGGCGGAGCCGTAGTGGATCCGCTCGCGCGCAAGGTACCCGTGCAGGTTCATCTGACCGAGCCCGATGGCGTGCCCGAGCTCGTTCGCCTTCTTCACCGACGGCACCGACTCGATGCTCGTCTGGTCCGAGACCGCGGTCAGCGCCCGGATCGCCGTGTCGATGGTCCGGCCCAGGTCGGGCGAGTCCATCGCCTTGGCGATGTTCAGCGAGCCCAGGTTGCAGGAGATGTCCCGGCCGACCTCGTCGTAGGACAGGTCCTCGTGGAACGTGGAGGCCGTGGAGACCTGCAGGATCTCCGAGCACAGGTTGGAGTGGGTGATCCGCCCGGCGATCGGGTTGGCGCGGTTCACCGTGTCCTCGAACATGACGTACGGGTAGCCCGACTCGAACTGCAGCTCGGCGATCGTCTGGAAGAAGTCCCGCGCACGGATGGTCTTCTTCGTGATCCGGTCGTCCGCCACCAGCTCGTCGTACTTCTCGGTGATCGAGATGTCGGCGAACGGCTTGCCGTAGATGCGCTCGACGTCGTACGGGCTGAACAGGTGCATGTCCTCGTTGCGCTTGGCGAGCTCGAACGTGATGTCCGGGATGACCACGCCGAGCGACAGCGTCTTGATGCGGATCTTCTCGTCGGCGTTCTCGCGCTTGGTGTCGAGGAACCGCAGGATGTCCGGGTGATGGGCGTGCAGGTAGACCGCGCCGGCGCCCTGGCGTGCGCCGAGCTGGTTCGCGTACGAGAAGGAGTCCTCGAGCAGCTTCATGACCGGGATGACACCGGAGGACTGGTTCTGGATGTGCTTGATCGGCGCACCGTGCTCGCGCACGTTGCTGAGCAGCAGCGCGACGCCGCCGCCGCGCTTCGAGAGCTGCAGCGCCGAGTTGATGCTGCGCGCGATCGACTCCATGTTGTCCTCGATGCGCAGCAGGAAGCAGGAGACGGGCTCGCCGCGCTGCGCCTTGCCGACGTTGAGGAACGTGGGCGTGGCCGGCTGGAACCGCCCGGAGATGACCTCGTCGACGATGTCGCGCGCCCGCTGCTCGTCGCCGGCCGCCAGCCCGAGGGCCACCATCGAGACCCGGTCCTCGAAGCGCTCGAGGTACTTCGTGCCGTCGAACGTCTTCAGCGTGTACGAGGTGTAGTACTTGAAGGCACCGAGGAACGACTCGAAGCGGAACCCGGCGGCGTACGCCCGCTGGAACAGCTCCTTGACGAACGAGCGGGAGTACTTCTCGAGGACGGCCGGGTCGTAGTACTCGTTCTCGAGGAGGTAGTCGAGCTTGGCGTCGAGGGTGTCGAACGCGATCGTGTTCGGCAGCACGTGCTGGCGGAAGTACGCCGACGCGGCCTCGCGGTCCTTCTCGAACTGGATCTTCCCGTCCGGCCCGTACAGGTTCAGCATGGCGTTGAGCGCGTGGTAGTCCATGTCGCTCTGCTGCAGAGAGGCGCCCGTCGTGGTCGGCGACGCCTCGGACGTCGTGGCGCTCACGCCGAGATCAGTGACTGTCGTTGCCAAAATCGTCCCAATCCGTCACGGACGCGTTGGGCGTCCTCGGTGGTGCCGAGCAGCTCGAAGGCGTACAGGTACGGGACCTGGCACTTCGCCGCGATGATGTCACCGGCGATGCAGTAGGCAGCGCCGAAGTTGGTGTTGCCCGCCGCGATCACGCCGCGGATCAACGACCGGTTGCCCTCGTCCCCGAGGAACTTGCGCACCTGCCGAGGCACCGCACCGCCCTCGTTGCCCCCGCCGTAGGTGGGGGCCAGGAGGACGTAGGGCTCGTCGACGGTCAGGAAGCCGTCGGCGGGCCGCAGCGGGATGCGGTGCACCGACATGCCGCGCTCCTCGAGACCGAGGCGCCTCACGAAGCGGTGCGTGTTCTCCGAGACGCTGGAGAAGTACACGAGCGAGCCCATGTCGCTCTCCCCCCGTCGGACGTGCTGCGGTGGTACCGGCCCGGTCGCGCGGGTCGAGTGCGCGACCGGGCCGGAGATCGTCAGGCCGTGACGGCCTGCTGCGCCGCGAGGGCGCTGATCTGGTCGGGGCGGAAGCCCGACCAGTGCGTGTCACCCGCGACGACGACCGGCGCCTGCAGGTAACCGAGCTCACGGACCATCTCGAGCGCCTGGGCATCCTCGGTGATGTCCACGACGGAGTACTCGACGCCCTTGCGGTCCAGTGCCCGGTAGGTCGCGTCGCACTGCACGCAGGACGGCTTGCTGTAGACCGTGACGCTCATCTCGCACTCCCTGTCTCTGCCGCCACCGGGGCGGCCGGTCGATGTCCCCTGACAACCTGGCCTCGACGTCCGAACCGGACGGTCGCGGCTGGCTCTGCGGCCCCGAGGGGGCCCTCACCAGGAACGACACCGGTGGAACTACGTCGATGTGATTCACCTCGGAGCCTGCGGCCCCGACGTGCTCTCAACACTACACCTAGTGTTCGCCGCGCACCTGCCCACGACATGTTGTGTTTGTCATCGCTGTGATTTCACCCGTGTAGTTCTCCGCAGAGGCCGTGGACGACGCGCCGCGAGCCTGTGGACCCAGCATCCCAGGAGCCTCCGACACGGCCGCGCGGCGCCGTCCTCCGACCGGCCGTCCCCGCCGGTCCGCCGTGTCCGCAGGCCGCCCACCGACGGTCCACACGGTGTGGACGGCCGGTGTCCACACCATGTGGACGACCCGGGACCGCGGATGACCCTCGGGTTCGTCGAGACGGGGTGCGGACCGCCCGCACCGGCGTGTCGTCCGCGGCGCGTCGGTCGCTCCGGCTCCCTGCCGTGGCGCGACTCACCCTCGACGGTCAGACGGGGCGGCCGCCACGGCACACGTGCTGCACCCGCAGGTCCCGGTCGACCACGAGGACGTCGGCCCGGCGCCCGGCGACCAGTCCTCCGACGTCGGTCGCCCCGAGCACCCCTGCCGGCACCCACGAGGCGCTCCGGACGGCGGCGACGAGCGGGACACCGGCCTCGACCGCGCAGCGGACCACGTCGATCAGGTGCGCGGTGCTGCCGGCGATCGCCCCGCCCTGAGGATCCTCGGGGTCGGCGAGCCGCGCCACGCCGTCGCGGACGACCACGGACATCGGGCCGAGCTCGTAGTCCCCGTCGTCCATCCCGGCCGCCGCCATCGCGTCGGTGACGAGCGCGACCTGGTCCACGCCGACCGTCTGCATCACGGTGCGGACGGTGGCGGGGTCCAGGTGCACGCCGTCGCCCACCAGCTCGACCACGAGGTCGCCCCGCGACGCCGCCGCCAGGCAGGCGGCGACCGGCCCCGGGTGACGGTGGTGCAGCGGACGCATGCCGTTGAACAGGTGCGTGGCGGTCATCCGCGACGAGCCACCGGCCTCGGCCAGGTCCGCGGCCACCTGCCGCAGCAGCGCCTCCGACTGCTCGGTCGTGGCGTCGGTGTGCCCCAGCGACGGCACGACGCCGGCGCGCACCAGCGCCGTCGCGACGCCGCCCGGTCCGGTCACGCCGTCGACCTCGGGCGCGACGGTCATGGTGCGCAGATGGCCCCGGGACGCCTCGCGCAGGTCGCGCACGAGCCGGACGTCGCCGGGGACGAGGCGGCTGGGGTCCTGGGCGCCGCAGCGGGCCGCGGACAGGAACGGTCCCTCGGCGTGGATCCCCGCGATCTCCCCCGCGTCCGCGAGATCCGCCAGCAGGGCGGCCCGCGCGAGGAGCGTCTCCCGGTCGGCCGTCACGAGCGAGGCCAGCAGCGTCGTCGTGCCGTGGCGCCGGTGCTCCAGCACGGCCGTCATCGCCTCGTCGGCGGAGGTGGCGTCCGGGAACCCCGCCCCGCCGCCGCCGTGGTTGTGCAGGTCGACCAGGCCGGGCAGCACGTAGGTGCCGGGCGGGGGTTCCTCGGCACGGGCCACCTCGTCACCCACTCCGGCGGCCGCGGCCTCCTCGAGCGGGCCCGCCCACACGATCCGGTCGTCGGCGACCACGACCGCGCCGTCGCGGACCAGCCGGTCGGGCGTGACGACGTCCCCGCGCAGCGCGAAGACGGACGGAGGGCGAGGGCTGTCCTGAGCATCGGAGGGATCGGTGACCATGCACCCATCCTGCCGCACCGCGCTGACCTGGGCCGCGCTGTCTCGTCCGGCTAGAAGAGGCGCGAGTCCGGGTCGTCGACCCCGCGCATGGCGTCGTAGTCCAGGACCAGGCAGTCGATCCCCCGGTCGCCGGCCAGCACCCGGGCCTGCGGCTTGATCTCCTGCGCCGCGAACACGCCCCGGACCGGGGACAGCAACGGGTCCCGGTTCAGCAGCTCCAGGTACCGGGTGAGCTGCTCGACCCCGTCGATCTCGCCGCGCCGCTTGATCTCGACGGCGACGGTCCCGCCGTCGGCGTCACGGGCCAGGATGTCCACCGGGCCGATGGCGGTCATGTACTCGCGCCGGACCAGCGAGTGGCCGGTCCCGAGGAGCTCGATCTGCGCGGCCAGCAGCTCCTGCAGGTGCGCCTCGACGCCGTCCTTGACCAGCCCCGGGTCCACGCCCAGGTCGTGGTCGGAGTCGTGCACGACGTCGTACAGGTCGATCTCCAGGCGGTCGTCCGACTTCTGGTGCTGGACGGTCCACACCGCCGTCACGCCCCGGGCAGCCGACTCCTCGTCGGGCTCGGCGGCGGACATGGTGCACGGCGGGCTCATCCAGTTCAGCGGCTTGAAGGAGCCGCCGTCGGAGTGCAGCAGCACGCTCCCGTCCGCCTTGACCACCAGCAACCGGGTGGCCAGCGGCAGGTGGGCGGTCAGACGACCCGTGTAGCGGGCCGAGCAGCGGGCGACGACCAGTCTCACGCTCTCCCCTTCGTGGCTCGGTCAGACGACGAGGTCGCGTCGTCCGGGCGGGGCGGACTCCAGCCAGGAGGCGAGTCCGGCATAGGCACCCGCTGACATCGTCAGCTCGAAATCGGTCCCGTCGTACCGACAGCGCACCAGGTACTGGTCGACCTGGCCGGCCAGGTCGAGAGGGGCCCGGCCCGTCACCTCGAGCCGGTCACGACGCCAGCTCCGTGCCGGGCGCGGGGCCAGGGACCAGCACCGGAACCAGTCGATCCGGCCCACGCCGTAGTGTGCGATGCCGGCCGACCACGCGCCGGACGGGTTGTCGCCGGGCCGGGCACCGCACTGGAACGACCCGACCCGGCGTGACAGCCGGCGGAGACGCGAGCCCCCGACGACGAGCACGAGGGCGAGCACGAGCACGACGGCGAGGACCGTCCAGAGCACGTACCCCACCGTCGCCGCCCCCTCAGGCCAGCGCCGACTCGCGTCCGGAGACCTCGGTGACCTCGTCGACGACGATCGTGACGACGTCGTCGTCCACCGAGAGGAACCCGCCGTCGACGTGGACCTCGACGGCGACCAGTCCGGCTGCGGTCGAGACCTTGACCGTTCCCGGCCGCAGCACCGCCAGCATCGGGGTGTGGCCGGCGAGGATGCCCACCTGGCCTTCGGCGGACGGGGCGCTGACCTCGCGGGCCGCTCCGGACCAGACCTTGCGGTCCGCCGCGACCAGGTCGACGTTCAGCTCTGCCATGTCGGGCTCCAGGGTTCTTCAGTCGAGAGTGGTGCGGCGTCGCCCCGCCGCCACCGTGGTGCACGGCAGGGCGACGCCGTCGGGATGCGCGACGTGGCCGTCAGGCCCCGTACTCCTTCTGGATCTTCGCCCAGTTGCGCTCGAGGTCCTCGAGACCACCGATGTTGTAGAAGGCCTGCTCGGCCACGTGGTCGTACTCGCCCTCGGTGATCTTCTTGAAGGCCTCGACCGTCTCGCTCAGCGGGACCGTCGAACCCTCGACACCCGTGAACTTCTTGGCCATGTACGTGTTCTGCGAGAGGAACTGCTGGATGCGGCGGGCGCGCGCCACCAGCGTCTTGTCCTCCTCCGAGAGCTCGTCGACACCGAGGATCGCGATGATGTCCTGCAGCTCCTTGTTGCGCTGCAGGATCGACTTCACCGCGGTGGCGACGTCGTAGTGCTCCTGGCCCACGTAGCGCGGGTCGAGGATGCGCGACGTCGAGGTCAGCGGGTCGATCGCCGGGTACAGACCCTGCGAGGCGATCTCACGGGAGAGCTCCGTGGTCGCGTCGAGGTGGGCGAACGTCGTCGCCGGCGCCGGGTCGGTGTAGTCGTCCGCCGGCACGTAGATCGCCTGCAGCGAGGTGATCGAGTGGCCACGGGTCGAGGTGATGCGCTCCTGGAGCAGACCCATCTCGTCCGCGAGGTTCGGCTGGTAGCCCACGGCGGACGGCATGCGGCCGAGCAGCGTGGAGACCTCGGAACCCGCCTGCGTGAAGCGGAAGATGTTGTCGATGAACAGCAGCACGTCCTGCTTCTTCACGTCGCGGAAGTACTCCGCCATCGTGAGCGCGGACAGGGCGACGCGCAGACGCGTGCCCGGCGGCTCGTCCATCTGGCCGAAGACCAGGGCGGTCTTGTCGAAGACGCCGGCCTCGTCCATCTCGTGGATCAGGTCGTTGCCCTCACGCGTGCGCTCACCGACACCGGCGAACACGGAGACACCGCCGTGGTCCTGGGCGACACGCTGGATCATCTCCTGGATGAGGACCGTCTTGCCGACGCCCGCACCACCGAAGAGACCGATCTTGCCACCCTGCACGTACGGGGTCAGCAGGTCGATCGACTTGATGCCCGTCTCGAACATCTGGGTCTTCGACTCGAGCTGGTCGAACGCCGGCGGCTTGCGGTGGATCGGCCACCGCTCGGTGACCTCGAGCGTCTCGCCCTCGGGGAGGTTGAGCACGTCACCGGTGACGTTGAAGACCTTGCCCTTGGTGACGTCACCGACGGGCACGGAGATCGGGGCGCCCGTGTCGGTGACGACGGCCCCGCGGACCAGACCGTCGGTCGGCTTCAGGGCGATCGCCCGCACCAGCGAGTCGCCCAGGTGCTGGGCGGTCTCGAGCGTCAGGGTGAAGGTGTTCTCCTCCTCCCCCAGGCCCGACAGGTCGATGTCGACCTGGAGGGCGTTGTAGATCTCGGGGATCGAGTCCTCGGGGAACTCGATGTCGACGACAGGGCCGATCACCCGCGCGACACGGCCGGTCCCCGGCTCGGTCGCGGCGGCGCCGTGCGCTGCTTCCGCGGTGGTGGCGGTCATTGCTTGCCTCGCTTCGAAAGGTTCGGGTGTGAGTTCGTCGATCGACGGCGTCGGACGTGGTGCGTCACGACGCCGCGAGGGCGTCAGCACCCGAGACGATCTCGCTGATCTCCTGGGTGATGTCCGCCTGGCGAGCCTGGTTCGCCAGGCGCGTGTAGGTACGGATCAGGTCCTGGGCGTTGTCCGTCGCGGTGTGCATCGCGCGCTGGCGGGAGGCCAGCTCGGAGGCCGCGGCCTCCAGCATGAAGCTGAAGATGCGGCTGCGCACGTACCGCGGGAGCAGGGAGTCGAGGACGGCTTCGGGCGACGGCTCGAAGTCGTACAGCGGCAGGGCGTCGTTCTCCCCGGGCACGGCCACTCCCTCGACGACCTCGAGCGGGAGCATCCGCACGCGCCGGGGACGCTGGCTGACCATGTTGACGAACTGCGTGTAGACCACGTGCAGCTCGCCGACGCCGCCCTCGGCCTCCGGGGCGAGGAACGCGCCGAGCAGGGTGTCGGCGATCTCCCCGGCCACGTCGGCCTGCGGGCTGTCCGAGCCGTACGACCACTGGCCCGCCATCTCGCGCTCCCGGTAACGGAAGTACGAGATCGCCCGACGGCCGGTCGCGTAGAGGGCGACCTCCTTGCCCTCGGCCTGCAACCGGGCCACGACGCGCTCGGTCTCGCGGATGATCGAGGCCGAGTAGGAGCCCGCCATCCCGCGGTCCGAGGCGATGACGAGGACCGCGGCCCGGTTCGTGTCGGTGCGCTCCGTGGTCAGCGGGTGGTCGGTCGCCGTGTGTGTCGCGACGGCCGACACGGCACGGGTGATCGCCCGCTCGTACGGCGCGGCGGCGGCCGTCCGGCCACGAGCCTTGCCGATGCGCGAGGCAGCGATCAGCTCCTGCGCGCGGAACACCTTCTTCAGCGACTGCGTCGACTTGATCCGCTGCTTGTAGACGCGCTGGGATCCTCCGGCCATACGATCAGCCCTTCTTCTGCACGACGAGCTGCTCCTGCTCGGCGTCCGCGGCGTCGGTGTCGGGCTCGCCGCCGACCAGCGGGGAACCGTCGCCCTTGAGGAAGCCGTCGCGGAAGTCCTCGACGGCCGCGGTGAGCGCGTCCTCGGTGTCCTGCTCCAGCTTGCCGGTCTCCACGATGGTGGTGAAGACGTCGGTGTTGCGGCGCAGGTGCTCGATGAACTCGGACTCGAAGCGCTTGACGTCGTCCACCGGGACGTCGTCCAGCTTGCCACGGGTACCGGCCCAGATGGAGGCGACCTGCTCCTCGACCGGGTACGGCGTGTACTGCGGCTGCTTGAGCAGCTCCATCAGCACCGCACCGCGGGCGAGCTGACCGCGCGAAGCGGCGTCGAGGTCGGAGGCGAACATGGCGAACGCCTCGAGCGCGCGGTACTGGGCCAGCTCCAGCTTCAGCGTGCCGGAGACCTTCTTCATGGCCTTGACCTGGGCGTCACCGCCGACGCGGGAGACCGAGATCCCGACGTCGACCGCCGGGCGCTGGTCCGCGTTGAACAGGTCGGACTGCAGGAAGATCTGACCGTCGGTGATGGAGATGACGTTCGTCGGGATGTACGCCGAGACGTCGTTCGCCTTGGTCTCGATGATCGGCAGACCGGTCATCGATCCGGCGCCCATCTCGTCCGAGAGCTTCGCGCAACGCTCGAGCAGCCGGGAGTGCAGGTAGAAGACGTCACCGGGGTACGCCTCGCGGCCCGGCGGGCGGCGCAGCAGCAGCGACGTGGCGCGGTAGGCCTCGGCCTGCTTCGACAGGTCGTCGAAGATCACCAGCACGTGCTTGCCGGCGTACATCCAGTGCTGGCCGATGGCCGAACCGGTGTAGGGCGCGAGGTACTTGAAGCCGGCCGGGTCGGAGGCCGGGGCCGCCACGATCGTGGTGTACTCCAGCGCGCCGGCCTCCTCGAGGGCGCCGCGCACCGAGGCGATCGTGGAGCCCTTCTGACCGACCGCGACGTAGATGCAGCGCACCTGCTTGTCGGGGTCGCCGGAGTCCCAGTTCGCCTTCTGGTTGATGATCGTGTCGATCGCGATCGCCGTCTTGCCGGTCTGGCGGTCACCGATGATCAGCTGACGCTGACCGCGGCCGATCGGGATCATCGAGTCGATGGCCTTGATGCCGGTCTGCAGCGGCTCGTGGACCGACTTGCGCTGCATGACGCCGGGGGCCTGGAGCTCCAGGGCGCGGCGGCCGTCGGTGTCGATGTCGCCGAGACCGTCGACCGGGTTGCCCAGCGGGTCCACGACGCGGCCGAGGTAGCCCTCGCCGACGGGGACCGACAGGACCTCACCGGTGCGGCGGACCTCCTGGCCCTCCTCGATACCGGTGAACTCGCCGAGGACGACGACACCGATCTCGCGGACGTCCAGGTTCAGCGCCAGGCCGAGCGTGCCGTCCTCGAAACGCAGCAGCTCGTTGGCCATGGCGCCGGGCAGGCCTTCGACGTTGGCGATGCCGTCGGCGGCGAAGGTCACGCGGCCGACCTCTTCGGTCGCCGCTCCTTCGGGCTCATAGGACTTCACGAAGCTGTCCAGCGCGGCGCGGATCTCTTCCGGCCGGATCGTCAGCTCAGCCATTGCTCTTCTCCTGTCGTGGCCGCAGTCTGCGACCGAACGTTCGTCTGCGCCGACCCACGGCCGGCTGGGCGTCAAGTTGTCAGCCGGCCAGCCGGCGACGGGCGTCAGCCAGGCGGGACAGCACGGTGGAGTCGACGACGTCGGCGCCGACCTGGATACGCAGCCCACCGACCACGGCCGGGTCGACCGTGACGTTGAGCTGGACGGCACGCCCGTAGGCACGTTCGAGGATCTCGCCGAGGCGCTCCTCCTGTGCCGCGGAGAGCACCGAGCCGCTCGTCACCGACGCCACGAGACGGTTGCGGCGCTCGGCCGCGACGTCGCCGTACCAGACCAGCGTGGGGACGAACCGACGTCCGCGCAACGAGGTCGTCGCGCGGCGCGCCAGCGCCACCGTGATCTCGTCGGCCTTGCCGGCCAGCAGCGCCTCGACCAGCCCGACCCGCTGCTCGCGGGCCGAGGTCTCGTCCGAGAGGGCCTGGCGGGCAGCACGCTGCCCGACCAGGGCGCGGGTCAGGACGAAGAGCTCGTCCTCGACGGTCTCCAGCGCGCCCCGCGACTCCGCCGCGGCGAGCATGGCGTCGACCGCCAGGCGCTCCACGGCGTCACCGAGATCGGCGTCGCTCGACCACCGCGACCGGACCAGGCCGGAGACGAGGTCGACGACACGCTCGTCGAACCCGTCGGCCAGCACGGCCGTGACGAGGCGCGCCTTGTCCTCGCCGTCCCGCGAGGGGTCCGCGAGCGAGCGGCGCAGCGGGGCCGACCCGTCGAGCGCGCTCACGACGGCGAACAGCTGCTCGCCCAGCGTGGCGGCTTCGGTCCCTGCGGACCGCAGCACCGGCTCGAACCGCTCTTGGGCGGCGGCCAGGGATGCTCCGCTCGTGCCTCGCATCAGCCCTCCTCGCTCCTCGTGGTCGCGACCTGCTCGGCCTCGAGCTCGTCGAGGAACCGGTCGACGACGCGCGACTGGCGCGCGCTGTCCTCCAGCGACTCACCGACGATCTTCGACGCGAGCTCGGTCGCCAGGGTGCCGACCTCGGTCCGCAGCGAGACCGCCGCGGCCTGACGCTCGGCCTCGATCTGACGGTGTGCCGTCTCGACGATGCGTGCCGCCTCGTCGTTGGCCTTGGCCTTCAGCTCGGCGACGATGGCCGTGCCCTCGGCACGGGCCTCCTCGCGCGTCTTCGAGGCCTCGGCACGGGCCTCGGCGAGCTGCTGGTGGTACTCCGCCAGCGCTGCCGCAGCCTCCTGCTGCGCCTTCTCGGCCTTGGCCAGACCGCCCTCGATCTTCGCCGTGCGCTCGTCCAGGACCGCCTGGAACCGAGGCAGGACGTACCGGTAGAAGACGACCGCGATGACGGCGAGGACGACCGACGACCAGATGATGTCGTACCAGGCGGGGATGAAGAGGTCGATCCCCTCCGCTGCCGTTTCTTCCGCCGCCACGATGACCGGGGCGGCGGTGTGCGCCGCCGCCATCACGCGGCCGGGAACAGGAAGCCGGCGACGAGGCCGAGGAGGGCGAGCAGCTCGACGAAGGCGACACCGAGGAACATGGTGGCGCGCAGCTGACCGGCGACCTCGGGCTGGCGGGCCATGCCCTCGATCGTCTTGCCGATGAGGATGCCGAGACCGATGCCCGGGCCGACCGCGGCGAGGCCGTAGCCGACAGCGTTGAGGTTACCGGTGACCTCGGCGAGGGTGGTGACGTCCACTGGGTTTCCTTCCGTTGGGCGTCGGGCCGGTCGGCCCGACGTCGCTGACTTGCGTCTGGGTGGGTAGGTGGGCGTGCCGTGTCAGGAAGCCTGATCCGCCAGGATCAGTGCTCCTCCTCCAGCGACAGGCTGATGTAGACCGCGGCGAGCAGGGCGAAGATGTACGCCTGCAGCAGCGCGACCAGGATCTCGAACAGGGTGACGGCGAAGCCACCCGCGAGGGTCAGTGCGGCGATGCCCTTCAGCGCCGGCGCCGCCTCGAGGAGGAAGAACTGGGTCGCCGCGAAGCAGAGCACCAGCATGATGTGCCCGGCGATCATGTTGGCCGCGAGTCGCAGCGCGAGCGAGAGCGGCCGGACCACGAGGATCTGCACCAGCTCGATCGGCGTGACGATGAAGTAGATCGGCCACGGGATCCCGGGCGGGAAGAGGTTGTTCTTCAGGTAGCCGCCGAGGCCGTGCTTGGCGATGCCGACCCACCAGTAGGTCACGAAGACCCACAGCGCCAGCACCAGCGGCAGGCCGATCCGGGCGGTACCGGCCATGTTGAGGAACGGGATGATGCCCGTGATGTTGAACGCGAGGATCGACAGGAAGATCGTCGTCAGCATCGGGACGAAGCGACGGGCGTTCGTCTTGCCGAGGATCTCCTCAGCGATCTGCACGCGCACGAAGTCGAGGATGATCTCGATCGCGCCCTGGAACCGTCCGGGCACGAGCTTCGCGCGCCGCGCGGCCACCACGAAGACGGTCAGCAGCACCGCCATCGCGATGATGCGGATGATCCAGATCCGGTCGATCTGGAAGATCGTGTCCTCGAAGAGGATCGCCGGCGGGAAGAATTCGTCGATGGACGGCACATGGAAGCCGCCCTCCCCTTCGGAGGCGGCGAACAGCATGGGGGTCGCTGACGTGAACAGGAGGACTCCCGGGTGGTCGAAGGTCTTTCGGCACTCCACGCTGAAGCGGGCACGCCATCGGACCTGGCCGTCATGGATTCGCGGACAGCCTACTAGATGAACTCGGATGGTCCGACACCGAAGGGCCACTTCGGCAGCGGAATCGTGCGGCTTGTGAACAATGGCACGTGCAGCCGTCCCACCTGGGGGCTTCGTCGCAGGTCAGGGCTGCACGTACGGCATCCGCGCCCCGCGCACGGCCTGGTAGTCGAGCAGCGCCGACCCGACCGCTCCGAGTGCCAGCACGACGAACAGCACGTAGGGGTCGTAGAAGTCCGCTCCGCGCAGCAGCACCAGCACGACGACGAGCACCACGATCTTCGCCAGCCAGGCGCCCATGACACCGGCCGCCATGGCGGTCGGCGACGCGCCGACGGTGCGCTGCATCGACCAGATCGTGGTGGCGCAGAAGAACGCTGCCAGCCCCGCACCGACGAGGGCGCCCCAGACGCCCGCCGTCCCGGCCACGAACCAGCCGACGAGGCCGCCCCCGACCACCAGCACCCCGACCAGCAGCAGCGTCGACCGCATGGCGCGACGCAGCATCGCGCGCTCGGAGGACTGGACCTCCTCGTGCGTGCGCCCCTCGACGCCCTCGGGCTCCTCCGGGCGGTCCGGGGTGGCGTTCTGCTCGGTCATGGTCGGTCTCCTTCTCCGGAGGGCGTCGGGGTGGACGACGCCGCCACCGGGTTCGCCCCCGAGGCCACGTCGTCGTCGAGGAAGCGCCCGCGCGTGCGCAGCGGGCCGAGCGTGAGCACCAGGGCCACGACGACCGCCACGACGAGCCAGGCGAGCACCACCTGCCAGCGCCACGCCACCAGTGCCGCCGTGCCGAAGGCGAAGACCGCCGTCCAGACGTACAGGATGAGCACGGCGCGGCGGTGCGAGTGCCCCAGGGCGAGCATGCGGTGGTGCAGGTGCATCCGGTCGGGGGCCATCGGCGACTTGCCGGCGGCCAGCCGGCGGACGACCGCCATCGTCATGTCGAGCAGCGGCAGGAGCGTCACGGCCAGCGGCAGCAGCAGCGGGATGAAGATCGTGGCCCGCTGCGCGCCCGACAGGGCGTCGGTGACGGTCGGGTCGAAGCTGCTGGTGATCGAGATCGCCGCTCCGGCGAAGACCAGCCCCAGGATCATCGACCCCGAGTCGCCCATGAAGATGTGCGACGGGTAGAAGTTGTGCGGCAGGAACCCGAGGCACACGCCGACCAGCACCGCGGTCATCATCGTCGCGAAGCTCGAGTAGTCGGCCGGGCTCGCCTGCTGGGTGAGGAAGTACGTGTAGAGGAAGAACGCCGACCCGCCGATCGCGACGATGCCGGCGGCGAGGCCGTCGAGCCCGTCCACGAAGTTCACGGCGTTCATCGCGACCACGATGACGAGGATCGTGACGAACAGCGACAGCCGGGCCGACGGGATCGTCAGGCCACCGGGCATCGGCAGCGCGGTCAGCTGGACCTGGTTCACGACGAGGAACCCCGCGGCGAGGATCTGCCCCGCGAGCTTCGTCATCCAGTCCAGGTCCCAGATGTCGTCGGCCCACCCGAGCAGGCAGACGATCACCGCTCCGCCGACGACGCCGAACACCTGGGGTTCGGCGAAGACCCCCGCGAGGAACGGCATGCGGGAGGCCAGCAGCACGGCGACGACGATCCCGAGCAGCATCGCCAGACCGCCCAGCCGTGGTGTCGGCTGGACGTGCACGTCGCGGGCCCGGACCGCGGAGATGGCGTTGGTCCGCCGGGCGACCCAGCGGGCACCGGGTGTCGCCAGGTACGTCACCGCCGCGGCGATGAGCATGACCAGCAGATATGCCCTCACCCGGGGTTCCCCTCGGAGGTCTCGTCGAGGCCCAGCACGGGCGCGATCTCGCGCAGCGCCGCGAGCGTCACCGCGCCCTGGCGCACCACGCGCATCTCCGGGCCGGTCGCGTCGACGATCGTCGAGGCGACACCGCCCGGGGCGGTGCCCCCGTCGAGGTAGCAGCCCACCGCGTCACCGAGCTGGTCGACGGCCTCGGCGGCCTCGGTGGCCGCGGGCCCCCCGGTGCGGTTGGCGCTGGAGACGGCCAACGGCCCCGTGCGGCGCAGCAGCGCGAGCGCCGCCGGGTGGTCGGGCATCCGCAGCGCGACCGTGCCGTGGGTCTCGCCCAGGTCCCACTGCAGGGACGGCTGGGACCGCAGGATGATGGTGAAGCCCCCCGGCCAGAACGCCTCGACCAGCGCACGTGCCGAGGCGGGCACGTCGACGGCGAGCCCGTCCAGCGTGCGGGTGTCCGGCACGAGGACGGGCGGGGGCATCTGCCGCCCCCGTCCCTTCGCCGCGAGCAGCGCGGCGACGGCGTCCGCGTCGAACGCGTCCGCACCGATCCCGTAGACCGTGTCGGTCGGGAGGACGACGAGTCCGCCCCGGGAGATCGTGTTGACGGCCTCGTCGATCGCGGGGCCCCAGGAGTTCTCGTCGGTGACATCGTGCACGGTGCTCACTCGCCCCAGTCTGTCACGGTTCGTCGTCCGGACGGTGCGTCGACCGGCTGCCGGGCGACCACCATGCGGGGTCGGCCGGTGAGGTCCTCGGCGGTGCGCACGTCGACCAGACCGGCCGCCGCGGCCAGCTCCCGCGCACCGGCGGCCTGCACCTCGGCGTGCTCCATGACGAACAGCCCGCCCGGCCGCAGCAGCCGGGCCGCCGCCCTGGCGACGCCCCGGGGCACCTCCAGCCCGTCGGCGCCGAGGCCGTACAGGGCCACCCCGGGATCGTGGCCCGCGACCTCCGGGTCCCGGGGCACGGCCGTCGGCGGCACGTACGGCGGGTTGGACACCACGACGTCGACCGTGCCGTCCCACGCGGTGAGAGCCGTGCGGGCGTCCCCCCGGACCGGCCGGACGTCGGCACCGGCGGCACCGGCCACCGCCGCGACGTTGCGCTCGGTCCACCGGTACGCCTCGCGGTCCAGCTCCACCGCGTGGACGACGGCGCCCGGCACCTCCGTGGCCACCGCCAGCGCGATGGCCCCGGACCCGGTGCACAGGTCGACGACGACGACGCTCCCCCGGTCGGCGACGACGGCCGTGGCCTCGTCGACCGCGACCTGGGCGACCTGCTCGGTCTCCGGGCGCGGCACGAACACCCCGGGCCCGACGGCCAGCTCGAGGTGCCGGAACGGCGCCGTGCCCGTCAGGTGCTGCAGGGGCTCCCGGCGTGCCCGGCGCTCGACGAGCCCCGCGAACCGCTCCCCCGGGCCGGGGCCGGCCGGGGCGCCGCCGTCGGGCAGCGGGGCGTCGAGCACGGAGAGCCGCCGGACCTCGCCCCGCGGCACGTCCAGGACGTGGGCCAGGAGCAGCTCGGCGTCGGTGCGCGGCGACGGGACGCCGGCGGCGGCCAGCCGTCGCGACGCCTCGCGCAGCAGGGCGCCGACCGTGTCAGGCATCGCCGGCGGCCGCGAGCCGGGCGGCCTCGTCGGCGTCGACGGCCGACCGGATGAGGGCGTCCAGGTCCCCGGCCAGCACGTGGTCGAGGTTGTAGGCCTTGAAGCCGGTGCGGTGGTCCGCGATGCGGTTCTCCGGGAAGTTGTACGTCCGGATCCTTTCGCTGCGGTCGACGGTGCGCACCTGCGACCGGCGCAGGTCCGCGGCCTCGGCGGCGGCGGCCTCCTGCCGGGCGGCCAGCAGCCGCGCCCGGAGCACGCGCATCGCCTGCTCCTTGTTCTGCAGCTGCGACTTCTCGTTCTGCATCGACACGACGATGCCGGTGGGCTCGTGCGTGATCCGCACGGCGGAGTCGGTCGTGTTCACCGACTGCCCGCCGGGCCCGGAGGACCGGTAGACGTCGATGCGCAGGTCGTTCGGGTCGATCTCGACCTCGCCGGGGTCGTCGACCTCGGGCAGCACCAGCACCCCGGCGGCCGACGTGTGGATCCGTCCCTGGGACTCGGTGACCGGCACCCGCTGGACGCGGTGCACCCCGCCCTCGTACTTGAGGTTCGCCCAGACACCGTCCGCGGGGTCGTCCGGGGTGCCGCGGGACTTCACCGCGAGCTGGACGTCCTTGAACCCGCCGAGCTCGGTCTCGGTGGACTCCAGCACCTGCGTCGCCCACCCCCGACGTTCCGCGTAGCGCAGGTACATGCGCAGCAGGTCACCGGCGAACAGTGCGGACTCGTCGCCGCCCTCGCCGGCCTTGATCTCCAGGATCACGTCGCGGCCGTCGTCGGGGTCGCGCGGCACGAGGACGCGGCGCAGGTGCTCGGCGGCCTCGGCCTCGGCCTCCTGCAGCGCGGGGACCTCCGCGGCGAACGACTCGTCCTCGTCGGCGAGCTCGGCCGCCGCGGCGGCGTCGTCCCGGGCGGTGCGCCAGGACCGGTAGGCGCCGACGACCCGGTTGAGCTCGGCGTACCGCCGTCCCAGGGTGCGGGCACGACCGGGGTCGGCGTGGACGGCCGGATCGGCGAGCTCGCGCTCGATCTCGGCATGCTCCGCCAGCAGCGGCTCGGCCACCGCGAAGTCCTCGGTCACGTCGTCTCCGTCCGGTCGTTCCTCGGCGCAGCGCCGCGGCGCCGCCGGGTCGCGTGTCGGGGGGGCGACCCGCGGATCAGCCTAGAACCTGCCGGCCGGGGCGGGTTCGGAGCCGATCCACCGGGCGGTGCACCCTGCGGCACCGCCCGGACATGCGACAGCGCCGGTGGTCCCGCGGCCGACTGCCCCTGGAGAGGTTGTCGGGCGGACCACCGGCGCTGCCGGAGGTGCTACTTGTCCTTCTTGCCGTAGCGCGCCTGGAACCGGGCCACGCGGCCACCGGTGTCGAGGATCTTCTGCTTGCCCGTGTAGAACGGGTGGCAGGCGCTGCAGACGTCGGCGTTGATCTTGCCGGAGGTCTCCGTGCTGCGGGTCACGAAGGTGTTGCCGCAGGTGCAGGTGACCTCGGTGAGGACGTACTCGGGGTGGATACCGCTCTTCATGATGCTCCTTGGTGTGATGCCTCCGGGTCGCCTCGCAGGACCGCGAGCCGTGAACCGGCAGGCCGACGAACCATTGTGCCAGAACACCTGTCCTGGCGGGGATGTTCCCGGGTGTGACCTCAGACGGTCTCGCCGGGACGGTCGTCCGTGAGGCCGGACGGCGTGGTCTTCTGGACCTGGAGCAGGAACTCGACGTTGCTCTTGGTGTCCTTGAGCTTGCCGAGCAGCAGCTCGATGGCCTGCTGCTGGTCCAGTGCGCCCATGACGCGACGCAGCTTGTAGACGATGCCGAGCTCCTCCTTGGACATGAGGATCTCCTCGCGGCGGGTGCCGGACGCGTTGACGTCCACCGCCGGGAAGATCCGCCGGTCCGCGAGGTTGCGCGACAGCCGCAGCTCCATGTTGCCGGTGCCCTTGAACTCCTCGAAGATCACCTCGTCCATCTTCGAGCCCGTCTCGACCAGCGCCGAGCCCAGGATGGTCAGCGAACCGCCCTCCTCGATGTTGCGCGCGGCACCGAAGAACTTCTTCGGCGGGTAGAGCGCCGCGGCGTCCACACCGCCGGAGAGGATCCGGCCCGAGGCCGGGGCCGCCAGGTTGTAGGCGCGCGACAGGCGGGTGATGGAGTCGAGCAGCACCACGACGTCCTGGCCGAGCTCGACCAGGCGCTTGGCACGCTCGATCGCGAGCTCGGCGACGATCGTGTGGTCCGAGGCGGGGCGGTCGAACGTCGAGGCGATGACCTCGCCCTTGACGGTCCGCTCCATGTCGGTGACCTCTTCGGGCCGCTCGTCCACGAGCACCACCATCAGGTGGACCTCGGGGTTGTTGGCCGTGATGGCGTTGGCGATCTGCTGCATGATGATCGTCTTGCCGGCCTTGGGGGGCGAGACGATCAGACCACGCTGGCCCTTGCCGACCGGGGCGACGATGTCGATCACCCGCGGGGTCAGGCGGGTCGCCTCGGGGTTCTCCAGGCGCAGGCGCTCCTGCGGGTACAGCGGGGTCAGCTTCGTGAACTCGGGACGCTGACGCGCCTCCTCCGGCGTCATCCCGTTGACGGTGTCGAGACGCACCAGCGCGGAGAACTTGTTGCGCGCGTTCTTGCCGCCCCCGCCCCCGCCGCTGGGCGGCTCCTCGCCGTCACGGGGCTGCCGGATGGCGCCCACGACGGCGTCGCCGCGGCGCAGCCCCGACTTGCGGACCTGGTTCATCGAGACGTAGACGTCCTTCGGCCCGGGCAGGTAGCCGCTGGTCCGCACGAACGCGTAGTTGTCGCGGATGTCGAGGATGCCCGCGACGGGGAGCAGCACGTCGTCCTCGCGGACCTCCGGCTCCTCCAGGGGCATGTCCGGCCCGTTGCCACCGCGGCCCCCGCGGTTGCGGCGCCGGTCGCGACCGCGGTCGCGGCCGCGACGACGGCGCGAGCCGGACTTCTCCTGCTGGTCGCCCTGCTGGCGGCCCTGGCCGCCCTGCTGACGACCCTGGTCGCCGCGGTCTGCGGACCGGTCGTCCTGACGGTCCTGACCGCCGCGGCCGCGGCCGCCCTCGCCGTCGCCCTTCGGGCCGGAGCCCGACTCCTGGCGGTCCGGCCGGGACTGGCGCTCCTTCGGCGCGGCGACGGCGTCGGCGAGCTCGGCGAGCCGCGCCTCACGGTCGTTCGTCGGGCCGGCGCCCTCCTGCGGGCCGCCGTCGACCCGCTGCTCCTGCCCGGTGGCGGCGCCGGAGCTGCGCACCGCGCGGCGGCGGCGCGGGGCGTCCTCCGCGGGCGCCTCGCTGCGGACCGAGGGAGCCGCGGTCGACGCGGCCGCGACGGGCTCGGCGGAGACGGGCTTGCCCGCTCCGGCCCCGCGACCGGCGTCGTCCTGGCGGTTGCCGCCGGAGGAGCGACGGGAGCGGATGGCGTCGGCCAGGTCGCTCTTGCGCATCCGGCTGGTTCCCTTGACGCCCAGCTGGGACGCCATCGCCTGGAGCTCGGCAAGCTTCATCGAGCTCAGGTTGTCGGTGGTGTTCGTCACGAAGGACCCTTCCCCCTCGTATGCGGTCCTGCGGGGCGTCCGCTCGGACCGGGGTGGCGGGCGACCGGGTGCAGGGGGCACCCGGACGCGAAACCTCGCATCAGTGGTACGACGACGTCGGCTGACGGGGTTGCTGACGGCCTCCGGCGCAGGACCCGACGAGCGGGCTGCGGTGGGGCAACGGACGGACGCATCGTGCAAACCATCATCACGTGACGATGCCGACGTGGGTCAGGAACGACAACCTCATGCTCGTCCTGCCACCGTCCCGAAGGCTTGGTCCATGCTACCACTCCTGCACACCGCTCCCGTGACGTCGATGCCGGGCCGCCAGGCGCGCCAGCCCGCCATCCCGTCGACGAGGTCGGCGAGCAGACGGTCGAGACCGGCCGTCTGCCGCTCGGCCGCCAGCACCAGCACCGTCGGCCCCGCGCCGGAGACGGTCGCGGCGAACCCCTCGGCGCGCAGCGCACGCACGAGCTCCGCGGTCCCCGCCATCACCTCGGCCCGGTAGTCCTGGTGGATCCGGTCCTCCGTGGCGTCCAGCAGCAGCTCGGGACGGCGCGCCAGCGCCTCGACCAGGAGCGCCGCGCGGCCGGCCGTGAAGGCGGCGTCGGCGTGCGGCACCTGGGCGGGCAGGACGCCCCGCGCCCGGCTCGTCGAGAGCCGGGTGTCGGGCACCAGGACCGTGGCGGTGACCCGGGGGTCCACCTCGAGGTCGACGGCCCGCGGTCCCTGCGGTCCGGACCAGGCCACGGTGGCTCCGCCGCGCAGCGCCGGCGCGGCGTTGTCCGGGTGTCCCTCGAACTCCGTCGCGATGCCGAGCATGGCCGTCACGTCCAGGGCCTGCGGGTCCGCGAGCAGACCGCGCGCCGCGACGATCCCCGAGACCACGGCCGCGGCGGACGACCCCAGACCGCGGCCGTGCGGGATGCGGTTCGTGCACCGCATGCGCAGCCCGGTCAGCGGAGCGCCGGCGAGCTCGAGCGTGTGCCGCAGGGCCCGCACCACCAGGTGCTCCTCGCCGTCGGGCACCTGGCCGGCGCCCTCCCCGACGACCTCCACGCTGATCTCGTCGCTGGCGAGCAGGTCCACCTCGATCTCGTCGTGCAGGCCCAGCGCCAGGCCGAGGGCGTCGAACCCCGGACCGAGGTTGGCGCTGGTGGCCGGCACCCTCACGACCACGCGATCCGCACCGAGCTGCATCTCAGCCCAGCCCGAGGGCGTCGGCGACCGCCACGACGTCGGCCCCCACCCGGGTCGGGGTCACGTCGCCGCCGTCGGGCGTGCGCAGGGCCCACTGCGGGTCCTTCAGCCCGTGCCCGGTGACGGTGACCACCACCCGCGCACCGGCCGGCACCAGGCCGCGCTCGGCGCGGGAGAGCAGCCCGGCGACGCCCGCGGCCGAGGCCGGTTCGACGAAGACGCCCACGTCGGCGGACAGCACCCGGTGCGCGGCGAGGATCTCGGCGTCGGAGACCGCCTCGATGAACCCCCCGGAGTCGTCCCGGGCCGCCTCGGCCTGCGCCCAGGAGGCGGGGTTCCCGATGCGGATCGCGGTGGCGATCGTCTCGGGGTCGACGGGGTGGCCCGCGACGATGGGTGCGGCGCCGGCCGCCTGGAAACCCCACATCGCGGGGGTGCGCGTCGCCACCGCGACCGGCGCGGCACCCGGGCCGTCCTCGCTCGTCGGGATACCGGCGTACTCGCGGTACCCCTTCCAGTAGGCCGTGATGTTCCCGGCGTTGCCGACCGGCAGCGCGTGGATGTCGGGAGCGTCGCCCAGGGCGTCGACCACCTCGAAGGCCGCGGTCTTCTGCCCCTCGATGCG
Source organism: Isoptericola sp. b515 (assembly GCF_030588125.1). Taxonomy (NCBI): domain Bacteria; kingdom Bacillati; phylum Actinomycetota; class Actinomycetes; order Micrococcales; family Promicromonosporaceae; genus Isoptericola; species Isoptericola sp. b515. The sequence goes on from NZ_JAUQYR010000001.1 coordinate 117,866, forward strand.
GTCCGGGTTGACCGAGTTGACGAGCTCGACCGGGTAGGCCTCGGCCAGCTTGCGCGCCACCACGAGGCAGTCGTCGAAGTTGCCGTCGATCTGCAGCAGCTGGGCACCGTGCGCGACCGCCTGGCTCAGCTTGCCCATCGCGATCTTGCCCTCCGGCACCAGCACGGCGCAGACCATGCCGGCGCGGGTGGCGTACGCGGCGGCCGACGCCGAGGTGTTCCCGGTGGAGGCGCACACGACGGCCTGCGCGCCGCGTGCGGCAGCCGTGGAGATCGCCGTCGTCATCCCCCGGTCCTTGAACGAGGCGGTCGGGTTCATGCCCTCGACCTTGACGAACACCTCCGCGCCGGTGCGCTGAGAGAGCGCGGGCGCCTCGACGAGGGGGGTGCCGCCCTCGCCGAGGGTCACGATCTTCTCGGCGACGTGGGCCGGCAACCGGTCGGCGTACTCGGTGATGACACCCCGCCACTGATGGGCCGGCATGCTCAGACTCCCTCGACTCGCAGGACGGACGTGATCTGACGGACGGGCTCCAGGTCGCGCAGGGCGGACACCGTCGCGGCGAGCGACGCCTCCCGGGCGGCGTGGGTGGTGATGACGAGGCGGGCCACGGGCTCGCCCTCGTCCCGCACCGCACCCGGCGCGGGCTCCGAGGCGGGCTCGGCCTCGAACGGTGCGGTGAGGGCCTCGCTCTGGCGCACGGTGTCGATGGACACGCCGTGGTCCGCCAGCACGCCGGCGACCTGGGCGAGCACACCGGTGCGGTCCGCCACCTCGAGCCGCACCTGGTAGCGCGTGATCGCCGCGTCGGCCGCCAGGACCGGCAGCGAGGCGTACGCCGACTCGTGCGGGCCCTTGCCGCCGATCAGCCGGTCGCGGGCCGCCGAGACGACGTCGCCCAGCACCGCCGAGGCCGTGGGACGCCCACCGGCGCCCTGGCCGTAGAACATCAGCGGACCGGCACCCTCCGCCTCCACGAAGACGGCGTTGAACGCCCCGCGCACGGCGGCCAGCGGGTGGTCGGTCGGCACCAGCGCCGGGTGGACCCGCGCTGCGACGCCCTCGTCGGTGCGCTCGGCGATGGCGAGCAGCTTGAGCACGTACCCCGTGCGGCGGGCCCACTCGACGTCGTCCCCGGTGATGTGGCGGATGCCCTCGCGGGCCACCTGGTGGATCGACACGCGGGTGTGGAACGCGAGCGAGGCGAGGATGGCCGCCTTGGCCGCGGCGTCGTAGCCGTCGACGTCGGCCGTGGGGTCGGCCTCGGCGTACCCGAGCTCCTGGGCGCGCTTGACGACGTCCTCGAGGTCGAGCCCCTGCGTGGTCATCTCGTCCAGCACGTAGTTCGTGGTGCCGTTGACGATGCCGAGCACCCGCTGGACCTGGTCCCCGGCCAGCGACTCTCGCACGGGTCGGACGATCGGGATGGCACCCGCGACGGCGGCCTCGAAGGAGAGGTCGGCGCGGGCGGTGTCCGCCGCCTCGAACAGCACCGGCCCCTGCTCGGCGAGCAGCTGCTTGTTGGCGGTGACGACGCTGGCGCCCCGCTCGAGAGCCCGCAGGATCAGGGTGCGGGCCGGCTCGATGCCGCCCATCAGCTCGACCACGACGTCGGCCGCGTCGACGAGCGCCTCGGCGTCCTCGGTCAGCAGCGCCGCCGGGACGCCCTCGCGCTCCCGCGAGGCGTCCCGCACGGCGATGCCCACCACTTCGAGCGGCGCACCGGCCCGGGCCGCCAGCTCGGCGGAGTTCTCCAGCAGGCCGTGGGCGACCTCGGTGCCGACCACGCCGCACCCGAGCAGAGCGACGCGCAGGGGGCGTCGCTCACGGCGGTCAGGGTCCGACGGCGCCGTCACGGCGGGCCGGTGGTCTGCAGCGGGCACGGGGCCACCTTCACTTCGAACGTGCGGGATCGAGGCTCAGGATAGCCGCGCACGGATCCCGGCCGGACACGCCGTCCGCATCGTGACGCCGATCGTTGGAACGGCGGTCCCGGACATCACGATCCGGTCACAGTGTGATGCCATGCACACTTGCCCGATACACCTGTGTCACACATCACGCTTAGTGTGTGCGCCACATCAACCCAATCTGGGAGGACACTGTGCGCATCACCATGCGACGACGCCCGGTCGTGGGCGCGCTCGCCGCGTTCGGCCTCGCTGCCACCACCGTGGCGCTGCCGAGCATCGCGACCGCAAACGACCCCGACGGCCCGGAAGCCCTGGCCCCGGTGCACACCGCCCCGGCCGGCGACGAGGACACGCTGGTCAACGAGACGCCCGGCGCCTGGTTCGTCGAGCTGGAGAGCCCGCCGACCGCCCAGGGCAGCTCGCGCGCCCAGGTGGGCCGCGAGCACTCCGCGTTCAAGGACGCGGCCGGCGCGGCCGGCGTCGACTACACCGAGCGCGAGGAGTTCACGAGCCTGTTCAACGGGTTCTCCATCGACATGGACAGCTCGCAGCTCGGCCGCCTCCAGGCGACCAAGGGCGTCAAGGCCATCTACCCGATGGTCCAGCTCTCCGTGCCGGAGCCGCAGACCGCGGCGATCCCCGACATGGCGACGGCTCTCGCGATGACCGGCAGCGACGTGGCGCAGAACGAGCTGGGCCTCACCGGCGCCGGCGTCAAGGTCGCCGTGATGGACACCGGCATCGACTACGCCCACCCCGACTTCGGCGGCGGCGAGTTCCCGACCGAGCGCGTGGCCTACGGGTACGACTTCGTCGGTGACGCCTACGACGCCGGGTCCCCCGACGCCGACGCGCGTGTCCCCCAGCCCGACGGCGACCCGATGGACTGCCAGGGTCACGGCACCCACGTGGCCGGCATCGTCGGTGCCGACGGCGACGTCGTCGGCGTGGCCCCCGAGGTCACCTTCGGCGCCTACCGGGTGTTCGGCTGCGAAGGCTCCACCGAGGCCGACATCATGATCTCCGCCATGGAGATGGCCCTCGAGGACGACATGGACATCCTCAACATGTCCATCGGCTCGGCCTTCACCTGGCCCAGCTACCCGACGGCGAGCGCCTCGAACGCCATGGTGGACGCGGGCATGATCGTCGCCGCCTCCATCGGCAACTCCGGCCGCTCCGGCGTCTACTCGGCCGGCGCCCCGGGCGTCGGCGAGAAGGTCATCGGCGTCGCGTCGGTCGACAACACCAACACCGACGCCGCCAAGGCGGTCGCGAACCCCTCGGGCGAGCCGGTGGCCTACACGGTGCTCTCCACCGTGGCCGCTCCGACGGCCGGTGAGACCACCGACGCGATGGTCCACGTCGGTCGCGGCTGCGTCGACACCCTCGGCGACACCCTGCTCGCCGACCCCACGGGCATGACCGCCCTGGTCGACCGCGGCAGCTGCACGTTCGAGGAGAAGTACGCCTCCGCGGTGGCCGCCGGTGCGACCGCCGTCGTCATCGCGAACAACATCCCCGGCCTGTTCAACGGCGGCGGGGTCACCGACCAGGGTGTCCCCGGCGTCGGCATCAGCCTCGCCGACGGCGACATGCTCAAGGCGCAGATGGACGCGGGCGAGACCGTCACGCTCACCTGGACCGACGAGACGGTCTCGGTCGTCAGCCCCACGGGTGGCGAGAAGAGCGACTTCAGCTCCTACGGCCTGGCTCCGGACCTGTCCCTCAAGCCGGACCTGGCCGCGCCGGGTGGCAACATCCGCTCGACGTACCCGCTGGCCAAGGGCGGCTACGCCACGCTGTCGGGCACCTCGATGGCCGCTCCGCACGTCGCCGGCGCCGCCGCGCTGCTGCTCGAGGCGGACCCGGAGATCGCCGCCACCGAGATGCGGGACCTGCTGCAGAACACGGCCGAGCCGATCCTGTATGCCGGTGCCTACGTCGAGACCGTGCACGGCCAGGGTGCCGGCCTGATCGACGTCCCGGCCGCCTACGCCGCGACGACCTCGGTCACCCCGGCGAAGATCTCGCTCGGTGAGTCCGTCGTCGACCGGGTCGACGGCGAGCCGGTCTTCGAGCCGGTCACGACGACGCTGACCGTCGCGAACGACTCCGACGCCGAGGTGACCTACACCATGGGCCACACCACGGCGCTGGCGACCTACGGCGACACCTTCGCCCCGACGCTCTCGACCATCGCCGGCACGGCGGAGTTCTCGGACACCGAGGTCACCGTGCCTGCCGGGGAGTCGGCCGAGGTCGACGTCACGATCACCTCGCCGGGCTTCGACGGCTACCAGGTGCTCTACGGCGGGTTCATCGAGATCACCGGTGACGACGGCTCGGAGACCTCGGTCCCCTACGCCGGCTTCGACGGCGACTACCAGGACATCGAGGCGATCACCCCGATCGACCTCGGCGACGGCGAGATGGTCGACGTCCCGTGGATCTCGCGGATCTCGGAGTGCGCCGAGTTCGTCGAGTTCGACTGCATCGACCCGATGGGCTCGTACAGCGAGGCCGGCGGCGAGACCTTCTCCCTCGAGTGGGTCGACGGTCTGCCGGACTACCCGTACGTGCTGGCCCACTTCGACCACCAGGTCGAGGACTTCACGCTGACGGTCATCGACTCGAAGGACCGCGTCAAGGGCTCCTTCACGGTCGCCGCGGACCTGGGGCCGCTCGGTCGCAACGAGTCGTCCACCGGTGTCCAGGCGTTCGTCTGGGACGGCACCGTGACGAAGGCCAGGGGCAACACCACCGTCACCAAGGATCTGAAGGACGGCGAGTACAGCCTGAAGATCGACGCCCTCAAGGCGAACGGTGACCGGTCGAACCCCGACCACTGGGAGACCTGGACGTCCCCCGAGTTCACCATCGACCGTCCCTGACGGTCCGCACGACGAACGGCCCCGTCCCCTGCTGCAGGGGGGCGGGGCCGTTCCGCGTCGGTGGGAGCTCGTCCGGAGGCTGTCCTGACTCGGCGCGCTTCGTCCTGACTCGCGGAAAGGCGGCCTGACTCGCGGCGAAGTGTCCTGAGTCGCGGGAGGGGGTGACCGGGTCAGCCGAGGTCGAGCGCCAGCAGGTCCTCGACCGTCTCGCGCCGCACCAGGACCCGCGACGAACCGTCCGCCACGGCGACGACCGGGGGGCGGGTCAGCGCGTTGTAGTTGGACGCCATCGACCGGCCGTAGGCACCCGTCGCCGCCACCGCCAGCAGGTCGCCGGCGCTGACGTCGGCGGGCAGCAGGACCTCGTGCACCACGATGTCGCCGCTCTCGCAGTGCTTTCCCACCACCCGGGACAGGACCTTCGCGGCGTCGGAGACGCGCCCGACGAGCTCCGCGTGGTAGTCCGCGCCGTACAGGGCCGGGCGGATGTTGTCGCTCATCCCGCCGTCGACGGACACGTAGAGCCGCGAGAAGGTCTCGTCGTCCGCGCCGCTGCCGGAGACCGTCACCGGTTTGACCGTCCCGACGGTGTAGAGCGTCAGCCCCGCGGGTCCGACGACGGCCCGCCCGGGCTCGATGGAGAACCGCGGCAGCGGCGTGCCGAGCTCGGTGCACACGGCGGCGACCGCCGCGGCCACGTCCTGCGCCACCGGTGCGGGTTCCAGCGCCTCGTCGGCGGGCAGGTAGGCGATGCCGTACCCGCCGCCCAGGTCGACCTCCTCGACGAGCACACCCGTGCGACCAGCCAGGTCGGCGCGCAGCTGCAGCACGACCCGCGCCGCGGCCTCGAAGCCCGAGGGGTCGAGGATCTGGGACCCGATGTGCGAGTGGATGCCGAGCAGCTCGAGCTCGGGCCGCGCCACGATCGCCTCGAGGGCCGCGAGCGCCGGGGAGGTCTCGCCGTCGTCGCCCGCCGTGACCGACAGGCCGAACTTCTGGTCCTCGTGGGCGGTGGAGATGTACTCGTGCCCACCGGCGTGCACGCCGGTGGTGACGCGGAGCATCACGGGTGCGACCACGCCTCGGGCGGCGGCCAGGTCGGCGACCCGGTCGATCTCCACCCGGGAGTCGACGATGATGCGGCCGACCCCGGCCTCCAGGGCGGCGAGGATCTCGTCGTCCGACTTGTTGTTGCCGTGCAGCCCGATCGCCGCCCCGGGCACACCGGCCCGCAGCGCCACGGCGAGCTCGCCGCCCGAGGCCGTGTCGACACGCAGCCCCTCCTGGGTGGCCCAGCGCGCGACGGCGACGGTCAGCAGCGCCTTGCCGGCGTAGTAGACGTCGATGCCGGCACCGATGCGCTCGAACGCCGCCTCGAAGGCCTCGCGGTAGGCGCGGGCCCGGGCGCGGAAGTCGGCCTCGTCGAGGACGTAGGCCGGGGTGCCGTGCTCGACGGCCAGGGCGCGGACACCGACGCCGCCCACCTCCAGCTCGCCGTCGGCACGGCGGCGGGCGGTCGAGGGCCACGGCGCACCGGCCGCGTCCGGGCCGCCGGTGGGCAGCGCCCCCGTCACATCCGCTCCGGCGCGCTGACGCCCAGCAGGTCGAGGCCGTTGGCCAGGACCTGACGCACGGCGTCGTTGAGCCACAGCCGGGTCCGGTGCACGTCCTCGACGGCCTCGTCGGGGTACGGCAGGACGCGGCACTCGGCGTACCACTTGTGGTAGTCCGCGGCGAGGCCCTCGAGGTACCGGGCGATGCGGTGCGGTTCGCGCAGCTCGGCCGCCTGGGCGACGATCCGCGGGAACTCGGTGAGGCGGCCGATGAGGACGGCCTCGGTCGGGTGGTCCAGCAGCGACGGGTCGAAGCCGTCCTCGCGGCGCACGGCGCGGTCGGCCGCGTTGCGGTCCACGGCGCAGGTGCGCGAGTGGGCGTACTGGACGTAGAAGACCGGGTTGTCGTTGGACTGCTTGAGCATCTCCTCGCCGGCCAGCTCGAGCGGGGTGTCCGCCGGGTACCGCGACAGCGAGTACCGCACGGCGTCTGCCCCGATCCACTCGACGAGGTCGCGCAGCTCGATGATGTTGCCCGCCCGCTTGGACAGCTTGGCGCCCTGGACGGACACGAGCTGGCCGATGAGGATCTCGATGTTCTCCGCGGGGTCGTCCCCGGCGGCGGCCGAGATCGCCTTGAGCCGGTGGATGTACCCGTGGTGGTCGGCGCCCAGCAGGTAGATCTTGCCCGGGAAGCCCCGGTCCTTCTTGGACAGGTAGTACGCGGCGTCGGCGGCGAAGTAGGTGGGCTCGCCGTTGGCCCGGATCAGCACGCGGTCCTTGTCGTCCGTGAAGTCGGTCGTGCGCAGCCAGACCGCCCCGCCGTCGTCGTACACGTGGCCCTGCTCGCGCAGCCGCTCGACGGCCTGCGTGACGGCGCCCGACTCGTGCAGGCTCCGCTCGGAGAACCACACGTCGATGTGCACGCCGAAGGAGCCCAGCACGTCGCGGATCTCGGCGAGCTGGAGCCGGTACGCCTCCTCGCGGGCCAGCGCCACCGCCTCGTCGTCGGGCAGGTCGACGATCCCCGGCTGGGCGGCCAGCACCTGACGGCCGAGCTCGGCGACGTACTCGCCGCGGTAACCGCCCTCGGGCACCTCGGTGCCGCGGATCTGGGCCAGGACGGACTCACCGAACCGGTCCATCTGGGCACCGGCGTCGTTGATGTAGTACTCCGCCGTGACGTCGGCACCGGCGGCGCGCAGGATGCGCACGAGCGCGTCGCCCAGCGCGGCCCAACGGGTGTGCCCGATGTGCAGCGGACCGGTCGGGTTGGCGGAGATGTACTCGAGGTCGATGACCCGGCCGCTCAGCGCGTCGGACCGGCCGTACGCGGCGCCCGACTCGACGATCGTGCGCGCGAGCTCACCGGCCGCGCCCGCCTCGAGCGTGATGTTGAGGAACCCGGGTCCGGCCACGTCGACGGCCTTGATCCCCGGGGTCGAGCCCAGGCGCCCGGCCAGGTCCTCGGCGAGCGCCCGCGGCGTCGTGCCGGCCTTCTTGGCGAGCTGGAGCGCCACGTTGGTCGCCCAGTCCCCGTGCTCCCGCTGCTTGGGTCGCTCGACGTGGACGGTCGACGGCAGGGCGTCGGCGTCGAGGGCGAGGGTGCCGTCGGCCACGGCCGCGGCGAGGGCAGCGCTGAGTGCTTCGGAGAGCTCGTCGGGTGTCACCGGGCGATTCTATCGGCCTCGCGCGGCGGGGCCCGGCACGGTTTTCCGACCTGGCGACTCGCGGTGGTAGTCTCGTGCACCGTGCCGGGCGGTCGTCGCCCACGACGGTGATGCCCGGTACCCGCGCCTGTAGCTCAGTGGATAGAGCGTCTGCCTCCGGAGCAGAAGGTCGGGGGTTCGAGTCCCTCCAGGCGCACCACCACCAGAGGCCCGAGCCTCGGCCCCATGGGCCGGGTCTCGGGCCTCTGCCGTCCCGCGGAACCGTCAGACCCGCACGTCGGCGTACAGCGCGTCGACCAGCGAGGACAGCTCCGGGACGTCCCTCGCCTCGGCCAGCGACTCCTCGAGCACCCGGTCGTGGGTGGGCCGCGCCCGTGCGAGCAGGTGCTGCCCGGCCGGCGTGAGCTCGGTGTAGATGCCGCGCCGGTCCTCCGCGCAGAGGATGCGGGTGAGCAGGCCTCGGTCCTCGAGACGGTTGACCAGACGCGTGGTGGCGCTGCTCGACAGGGCGGCGGCGCGGGCGAGCTGCTGCATGCGCATGTGCCAGCCGTCCTGACGGCTCAGCGCGTCGAGCACCGTGTACTCGACCACGGACAGCTCGTGCTCGCGCTGCAGCGACCGCTCCAGGCCGGCCTCGATCAGCCCGTGCAGCGCGGCCAGCGTCCGCCAACCCCGGGCGCGGATCTCGACGGCGTCGTCGGCGATACCCATGTGCTCACCTCCTGAGTCTCCGCGGCCATGCAACTACTGCACACGCCGTGTATCGCGGCACGCACACATCTGGTCCGCGAGCCCACCCCTCCTCCGGAAGGATTCCCATGCCTCTCGCGCTGCTCGCGCTCGCCGTCGGCGGGTTCGGGATCGGCCTGGCCGAGTTCGTCATCATGGGCCTGCTGCCCGAGGTCGCCGCCGACTTCGCGGTGACCGAGACCCAGGCCGGCTACCTGATCTCCGGCTACGCGCTCGCCGTCGCGATCGGTGCCGTCGTCCTCACGGTCGCGATGAACCGTGTCGACCGGAAGCGAGCCCTGATCGTGCTGATGGTGCTGTTCATCGCCGGCCACCTGGTCTCCGCCCTCGCCCCCACCTACGCCGTCATGATGACGGGCCGGGTCGTCGCCGCGCTCTGCCACGGTGCGTTCTTCGGCATCGGCGCCGTCGTCGCCGCGAACCTTGTCCCCGAGGGGCGCAAGGCGGCCGCCATCTCGCTCATGTTCGCGGGGCTCACCACCGCCAACGTCCTCGGCGTCCCGCTGGGGACCCTGCTCGGCCAGGCGGCGGGCTGGCGCGCGACGTTCTGGGCCATCACGGCCATCGGTGTCGTCGCCCTGGTCAGCATCGCCGTCCTCGTCCCCCCGATCGCGGCGGACCGGGGCGGTGCCGGCGTGCTGAGCGAGCTGCGCATCTTCCGCTCCGGGCAGGTGTGGGCCTCGATGGCCCTCACGATCCTCGGCTACGGCGGCATGTTCGGCGCCTTCACCTACATCGCCTTCACCCTCACCGGGGTCTCGGGCTTCGCGCCGGGAGCCGTGCCCTGGCTGCTCGTCCTGTTCGGCGTCGGGCTGTTCGTGGGCAACATCCTCGGCGGGCGCGCCGCCGACAGAGCGCTCGGCGGAACCCTCCTGACGCTGCTGGTCAGCCTGGTCGTCATCCTGACGGCCTTCTCCCTCGTGGCGGAGAGCAAGGCCGCCACGGTCGTCGCGCTGGTGCTGATGGGCGGGTTCGGCTTCGCCACCGTCCCGGCCCTGCAGATGCGGATCATGACCCACGCGGGCGACGCCCCGACCCTTGCCTCCGGCGCGAACATCGCGGCCTTCAACGTCGGCAACGCCCTCGGTGCCTGGATCGGCGGAGTCACCATCGCCGCGGGGCTGGGGTACACCTCGCCCCTGTGGGCAGGGGCACTCGTCACCCTGGCGGGCCTCGCGGTGCTCCTCGTCGCCGGCCGCGCACCCGGCGGCGAGCTCCGCCGTCGGACGGCGGAGCGGACCGTCGACGCGCGGTAGGTCCCCGGCCCGCCCGGCTCCCCGTGCCCGCCGGCCAGGTGTCCGTCGACGACGTCCCGGAGCGCTCGCGCCCCGGGACGTCGTCGTTCTTGACCAGCGCAGACGCACTCCCCTACCTTCGGGCCACCCTCGCCGTGACCGACGGCGGCAGACCGGAGGACGAACCATGCGCACCGCGGACCGACCCACGGCGCTCGGCGTCCTGCTCGGAGCGGCCGCCGCGGTCACAGGCGTGGCGGTGTACGTCACGGCGATCGGGTACCTCGACCTGCGGGCCTCGAGCATTGGCACCGGAGTCCTCCTCGGCTGGGACAGCGCAGTGGTCGCGATCGTGCCGCCGCGAGCGCCGGTGTGGGAGGGGCTCGCCATCGCCGCCGTGACGACCCTGGCCTTCTGGCCGTTCTGGTGGCGCCACCGCACCGCGTCGTCCCGGTGGCACCAGCTGCCCGTGTGGACTGCTCTCGTGACGCTCCTCGCCCTGACGGCCTGGGCCGCGGCGACCACCGAGTTCCCGTACAGCCCCATCGCGGCGTTGTCCGGCGGCCCCTCCGCCGTGACCGGCGGGGTGGCCGACCCGCTCGCCGTGGCCTGGCTGCGCCAGGGCGCGTTGAGCCCGGTGACACCGGTCTTCGTCGGCGTCCTCGCGGTGCTCTCGCTCGCCCGTCCGGGGGCCCGCCGCGCCACGGAGGTCGCGATCGAGGACGAGCCGGCGAGCCGCTGACGCGGTCGCCGGGTCCGCACCCGCGCGGGGGTGGTGCCGACCGCCGTCGCTGTCGTCGGCCCGCCCTGTGGCGCGTCGTCGGGCACCGCCACGACGGCCGCGCTACCCGATACCCACGTGGACGCGGGGGCCGGTCCGCGTTAGGTTCACCTCCGTGGCAGGCGTCGACGCCGACGTCGTGCCCCCGACGTCCCCGCGATCCGGAGGATCCATGCTCGACCACACCGTCCGCACGTACCGCGCCGACGAGCCGCTCGCCCGCACCGACCAGCTCGCCTGGAAGATCGCCGACGTGGCGGCGGAGCAGCTCGAGCCGACACCCGAGGTCACCGACATGGTGATCAACCGGATCATCGACAACGCCGCGGTCGCCACCGCGTCGCTCGGTCGCGCGCCGATCCTCGCCGCACGCTCCCAGGCGGAGGCGCACCCGGTCTCGCGCGGCGGCGCCGGCGCCACGATCTTCGCCTCCGAGCACCGCACCAGCCCCGAGTGGGCGGCGTGGGCCAACGGGGTCGCGGTGCGCGAGCTGGACTACCACGACACGTTCCTCGCGGCGGACTACTCGCACCCGGGCGACAACATCCCGCCGATCCTCGCCGTCGCCCAGCACCTGGGCCGGAGCGGCGCCGAGCTGCTGCGCGGCATCGTCACCGGCTACGAGATCCAGGTGAACCTCGTCAAGGGCATCTGCCTGCACGAGCACAAGATCGACCACGTCGCGCACCTCGGCCCGAGCGCCGCCGCCGGCATCGGCACCCTGCTGGGGCTGCCGAACGAGACGATCTACCAGGCGATCGGCCAGGCGCTGCACACGACGACGGCGACGCGGCAGTCGCGCAAGGGCGAGATCTCCACCTGGAAGGCGCACGCCCCGGCCTTCGCCGGCAAGATGGCGATCGAGGCCGTGGACCGGGCCATGCGCGGCCAGACCTCGCCCAGCCCGATCTACGAGGGCACCGACGGGTTCATCGCGTGGATGCTGTCCGGCCCGGAGGCCCGGTACACGGTGCCGCTGCCCACCCGGGGCGAGGACCGCACCGCGATCCTGGACACCTACACCAAGGAGCACTCGGCCGAGTACCAGGCGCAGGCGTGGATCGATCTCGCGCGCCGGCTCGGCTCCGAGCGGCCCGAGCTGCGCGAGCCCAAGGCGGTGCGCTCGGTCGTGCTGCACACCTCGCACCACACCCACTACGTCATCGGCTCCGGCTCCGGGGACCCCCAGAAGTACGACCCCACCGCCAGCCGGGAGACGCTGGACCACTCGATCCCCTACATCTTCACCGTCGCGCTGCAGGACGGCGCCTGGGACCACGCGGCCAGCTACGCCCCCGAGCGCGCCGCCCGCCCGGACACCGTCGAGCTGTGGCGCAAGGTGACCACGGCCGAGGACCCGGAGTGGACGCGCCGCTACCACTCCTCCGACCCCGAGGAGAAGTCCTTCGGCGGCCGGGTCGAGATCGAGCTGTCCGACGGCGACACGATCGTCGAGGAGATCGCCGTCGCCGACGCGCACCCCTACGGCGCCCGGCCCTTCGCCCGCGAGCAGTACGTCGCCAAGTTCCGGTCCCTGGCCGACGGCGTCCTCGCCCCCGAGGAGATCGACCGCTTCCTCGACGTCGCGCAGCGCCTGCCGGAGCTGGACGCCGAGGAGCTGTCCGGGCTCACCGTCACGCCGATCACCGACCCGGCGGCCGGCGCCGACCTCCCGGGCGGGATCTTCTGATGCTGTACTCGACGCTCACCCCCGCCGCCAAGCGCGCCGCGCTGCGCGAGCGGCTGCGCTCGGACGAGCTCCTGCAGCTCCCCGGGGCGTTCAACCCGCTCTCGGCGCGCCTCGTCGAGCGGCACGGGTTCGACGGCGTGTACGTCTCCGGCGCGGTCGTCTCGGCCGACCTCGGACTGCCCGACGTCGGGCTGACCACGCTGAGCGAGGTCGCCGGCCGCGCCGGGCAGATCGCCCGGATGACCGACCTGCCGACGCTCGTCGACGCCGACACCGGGTTCGGGGAGGCGATGAACGTCGCCCGCACGGTCCAGGCGATGGAGGACGCCGGCGTCGCCGGGCTGCACATCGAGGACCAGGTCAACCCCAAGCGCTGCGGACACCTCGACGGCAAGCAGGTCGTCGACGAGGCCACCGCCCTGCAGCGCATCCGGGCCGCCGTCACCGCTCGCCGCGACGAGAACCTGCTCGTGATGGCCCGCACCGACATCCGTGCCGGTGCCGGCCTGGAGGCTGCCGTCGAGCGGGCGCAGGCGCTCGTCGACGCCGGTGCGGACGCCGTCTTCCCCGAGGCCATGCGCGACCTCGACGAGTTCGCCGCGATGGCCGACGCGCTCGACGTCCCGGTGCTGGCGAACATGACCGAGTTCGGCAAGTCCGACCTGTTCACCGCGACCCAGCTCCGCGACGCCGGGGTCTCGATGGTCATCTACCCCGTCTCGCTGCTGCGCCTGGCCATGGGTGCCGCCGACCGCGGCCTGGCGGCGCTGCGGGACGAGGGGTCGCTCGACTCCCAGGTGCCGCACATGCAGACCCGCGCCGAGCTGTACGACCTGCTGGACTACCCGGCGTACAACACCTTCGACGCCGGGGTGTACGACTTCTCCCTCGAGGGTCACCGACACCTCTGACCGTCGAGCCCGACACCCACGTCGTCGCGCACGCCGCGCCGTCATCCGAGCAAAGGAGCACCGATGACCGAGTCCCGCCCCACCGACGAGCCCGAGATCCACAAGGGGCTGGCGGGCGTCTACGCCGACACCACCGCCGTGTCCAAGGTCGACCCCGCGTCGAACTCGCTGCTGTACCGCGGCTACCCCGTGCAGGACCTGGCCGACACCCAGCCGTTCGAGGCCGTCGCCCACCTGCTGTGGCACGGTGAGCTGCCCACCGACGCCGAGCTCGAGACGCTGCGCAAGACCGAGCGCTCGCACCGCGCCCTCGGGGACGACGTGCGCCGCGCGATCGACCTGCTGCCCACCGACGCTCACCCGATGGACGACGTGCGCACCGCCCTCAGCGTCATCGGCGCCCGGGAGACCGCCGGCACGGACCTGATGTCGCTGGCCGACGCGCAGACGACGGCGGACCACGCCGTCCGGCTGTTCGCCGAGCTGCCCGCGGTCGTGGCCTACACCCAGCGCCGCCGCCACGGCCTGGACCCGGTCGATCCCCGCGAGGACCTCGACCACGCGGCGAACACGTTGTGGATGACCTTCGGCGAGGAGCCGGACGCCACGGTCGTCGACGCGTTCAACCGCTCGATGATCCTGTACGCCGAGCACTCCTTCAACGCCTCGACGTTCACCGCCCGCGTGGTGGCCTCCACGCTGAGCGACGTGCACTCCGCCGTGGTCGCGGCCGTCGGCGCCCTCAAGGGTCCGCTGCACGGCGGGGCCAACGAGGCCGTCATGCACGCGTTCACCGAGATCGGCACCGCCGACCGGGCCGAGTCCTGGCTGGACGAGGCCCTGGCCGCCAAGCGCAAGGTCATGGGGTTCGGGCACCGGGTCTACAAGCACGGCGACTCGCGGGTGCCCACCATGAAGGCCGCTCTGGACGACCTCGTGGCGCACTTCGACCGCCAGGACCTGGGCGATCTGTACGCGGCGCTGGAGTCGGCGTTCGTGGAGCGCAAGGGCATCTACCCGAACCTCGACTACCCGGCGGGCCCCGCCTACCACCTCATGGGGTTCGACACCGAGACGTTCACCCCGCTGTTCGTCGCCGCGCGCATCACCGGCTGGACGGCGCACATCGCCGAGCAGCAGGCGGCCAACTCGCTCATCCGCCCGCTCTCGGCGTACGTCGGCCACGAGCGGCGCGAGGTCCCTCGGTCCTGACCCACCGGCCGGCGGAGCACGGTCCGTCGTGCCGGGGCGTCCGCCCGGCACGACGGACCCGAGGACCCCGCGGGGAGGCGCGAGCCGCCGGCCTCAGCGCTCGGGCGGCGGGGCGTACGGGTCGTCGACGTCCCCACCGGACGCCGGCGGGGGCGTGGGCGTGGACGCCGACGGAGAGGGCGGCTCCTCGCCCCGGGTCGGCACCGCGGGCGGCTGCTCCCCCGCCGCCGGCTGCGGCTGCGCCGGACCCTCGCCGCCGGCCACGGCGGAGGTCGACGAGCCGGCCCCGCCGCCGGACGTGTCCGGCGACCCGCCGGGCCGCATCGCCCCGTAGCGCGGGGCGCCGTCGGGCATGGTCCAGCGCGGGTCCGGCGCCGAGGACGCCGACGGTGTCGTTCCCGCCGGCCGCTCGGGGCGACGCGGCTTGCCGAGCCCGCCCGGGGAGCTCTCCAGCATCGACCGCGCCTCGGCCGCGTGCTCCGTGGCGCACAGCACCGCGTAGGTCGAGGCCACGATCTGCGACTGCGACGTGAAGTCACGGCGTCCGCCGGTGAACGAGTAGGACAGCACCGAGAACATCACGCCGAACCCGGCGCCCAGAGCCAGCGCGACCAGCAGGACGCCGGTCTGCCCGTTCGCGAACAGCATCATGAGCAGACCCACGAAGAACCCGAACCAGGCGCCGGACAGGGCCCCGGCCAGCGCCACCCGGCCGTACGTGAGCCGGCCCGTGACCCGCTCGACCATCCGCAGGTCGGTGCCCACGATGGTGACGTGCTGGACGGGGAACTTCTCGTCCGAGAGGAAGTCGACGGCCTTCTGCGCCTCGAGGTACGAGTCGTACGCGGCGACCTCGTCCCCCTGGGGCGGCGTCGGGACCCGAGGAAGGGGATTCGAACGGCTCATGCTCATTCGCCCAGTATTTCGCACCGGGCGCCCCGAGGCCACATGCCCGCACCGGCCGTGGCTCCTCCCCCCGCACCGCGGTCGCGCCGGCGCCGGGCTGCACGACCCCCGGCCGGCGCCACCTAGGATCGAGGCATGAGCACCACCGATCTCGAGGCCCGCGTCCGCGACGCCCTGTCCGGGGTCATCGACCCCGAGATCCGCCGCCCCCTGACCGAGCTGGACATGATCCGCTCGATCCAGGTCGAGGCGCCGCAGGACGCCTCCGACGGCGCCCACGTCACCGTGGGGGTGGACCTCACGATCGCCGGGTGCCCGATGAAGAACACGCTGGTCTCCGACGTGACGGCGGCGACCGCGGCCGTCGAGGGTGTCGGCCGCGTCGACGTCGACCTGGGCGTCATGACCCCGGAGCAGCGCCAGTCGCTGCGCTCCCGGCTGCGGGGCGGCAGCGGGGACCCGAGCATCCCGTTCGCCCAGCCGGACAGCCTGACGAAGGTCTACGCCGTGGCCTCCGGCAAGGGGGGCGTCGGCAAGTCGAGCGTCACGGCCAACCTCGCCGCGGCCATGGCCGCCGACGGCCTGACCGTCGGCGTCGTCGACGCCGACATCTACGGTTTCTCGATCCCCCGCATGCTCGGTGTCGACCGCCAGCCCACCCGGGTCGACTCGATGCTGCTCCCCCCGATCGCCCACGGCGTCAAGGTGGTCTCCATCGGGATGTTCGTCCCCGAGGGCCAGCCGGTCGTGTGGCGGGGTCCGATGCTGCACCGGGCCCTCGAGCAGTTCCTCGCCGACGTGTTCTGGGGAGATCTGGACGTGCTGCTCCTCGACCTCCCGCCCGGGACCGGGGACATCGCCATCTCCGTCGCCCAGCTGCTGCCCGGCAGCGAGATCCTCGTGGTCACCACCCCGCAGACGGCGGCCGCGGAGGTGGCCGAGCGTGCCGGGTCCGTGGCCACGCAGACCTCGCAGGGCGTGATCGGCGTCGTGGAGAACATGTCCTGGCTGGAGCAGCCCGACGGCTCGCGTCTGGAGGTGTTCGGCGCCGGTGGTGGCCAGACCGTGGCGCGGCGCCTCAGCGACGCCACCGGGACGGACGTCCCGCTGCTGGGTCAGGTTCCGCTCGACCTGGCGGTGCGCGAGGGCGGGGACGGCGGGACGCCGGTCGTGCTGACCGCCCCGGAGTCCCCCGGCGCCCAGGTGCTCCGGGACGTCGCCCGGCGGCTGGCGGGGCGGGAGCGGGGCCTGGCGGGCCGCCGGCTCGGCGTCACCCCCGTGGGCTGAGCCCGCCGGTCCGCCGGGCCGTCCGACGCGCGGACCGCTCTCCGGACACCCCGTCGAGCGGCCACCGCCGGTCCCTCATACTGAGGGCCATGACGTCTCCCGAGTGGCTCGAGTCCTGGTCCGCCGACGACGGCGCCGCACGTGTCCGCACCCTGTTCGCCGAGGTCTTCGACGGCGACGGGACGCCCGACGGCGTCTGGTCCGCACCCGGGCGCGTGAACCTCATCGGTGAGCACACCGACTACAACGCCGGTCTCGCGCTGCCCGTGGCGCTCCCCCACCGCACGTACGTGGCGCTGCGCAGCCGGACCGACGACCTGGTCCGGCTCTCCTCCGCCCAGGCGCCCGGCCGGACCTGGGAGACCCGGCTGACAGACGTCGCCCCCGGGCAGACGTCGGGATGGGGCGCCTACGTCGCGGGCGTCGCCTGGGCGCTGCGCGACGCCGGCCACGAGGTCACGGGCTTCGACGCCGTCGTCGACTCGTGCGTGCCCTTCGGGGCGGGGCTGTCGTCGTCGGCGGCCCTCGAGTGCGCCGTCGCCGTGGCGCTCGACGCCGTGCACGGTCTGGGCCGGGCCGCCGACGACGCCGGCCGTGCCGAGCTCGCGGCCGCCTGCGTGCGCGCCGAGAACGAGATCGCCGGGGCGCCGACGGGCGGCATGGACCAGGCGGCCTCGCTGCGGTGCTCGGCGGGGCACGCCCTCCTGCTCGACTGCCGACCGGGCCTCTCGGCCCTCGACTCGGCCACCGCCGTGCCGTTCGACCCGGCCGGCGCCGGGCTCGCCCTCCTGGTGGTCGACACCCGTGCCGAGCACGCCCTCGTCGACGGCCAGTACGCCGAGCGTCGCGCCTCCTGCGAACGCGCCGCCGAGATGCTCCGTGTGGCGTCCCTGCGCGAGGTCTCGCCGGACGCCCTGGAGAACGCGCTGCGGCGGCTCGGTGGTGCCGAGGACGCCGAGGTGCTCCGTCGGCGCGTGCGCCACGTGGTCACCGAGATCGCTCGGACCGAGGAGTTCGCGGCGCGGGTGCGCGCCGGCCGCGTGGACGAGGTCGGGCCGCTCATGACCGCGTCGCACGTGTCGCTGCGCGACGACTACGAGGTGTCGGCCCGCGAGCTGGACCTCGTGGTCGACGCCGCGCTGGCCGCGGGTGCGCTCGGGGCCCGGATGACCGGTGGCGGGTTCGGCGGGTCGGCCATCGCCCTGGTGCCCGTCGGGCAGGTCGACACCGTGGTGACCGCCGTCCACGAGGCCTTCGCCGACGCAGGCCTGCCGGCCCCGGGGTTCCTCCTCGCCCCGCCGTCGGCGCCCGCTGCATGACACAGGGCCCGGACCCCGGCGGAACGCGGGGTCCGGGCCCTGAGGAGCCGCAGGGTCGGGGATCAGGCCGGCGAGCCGGTCCCCAGGTCGTCGGCGGGCGTGGACGGCTCCGCCCCGGCGTCCTCCCGGTCGCCGCGGAGCTGCTGCAGCGCCTCCTCGAAGAACTCCCCGACCTCGCGCCACTGCACGGTGGCGTTCGCGAGGTGCTCCTCCAGCCGGTCGATCTCGGCGTGCTGCGCCTCCTGCTGACGCCGCTCGGCCAGCTCGCGGCGGACCTCGGCGAGCCGTGCCTCCGCCTCCTCGACGACGCGCGCGAGCTCCTGCTCGAGCGCAGCGATGTCCTGGCTGCGCTCCGTCGATGACCGGTCGCGCCGGTCGTGGGACGCCGTCACAGCAGCACGGTCAGCCCGATGAGCGCCATCGGCACGCCGACGAACACGCCGAGGACCCAGGCCGCCGCCCAGAGCTTGTTGGCCGCCGCCACGTTGCCGAGCCAGACGGCTCCGCGCAGCGGCACCTGCCGCAGCAGCGGCATGCCGAAGATCACCAGGGCGGCGAAGACGTTGAACATCACGTGCACGAACGCCGCCTGCAGGGCGACCTCGCCCTCCGCCCCCGTGAAGGCGAAGGCCGCGATCAGCGCCGTGACCGTGGTGCCGATGTTGGCACCCACCGTGAAGGGGTAGACCTGCTTGAGGGAGAACGTGCCGGACCCGGCCAGCGGGATCATGAGGCTGGTCGTGGTCGAGGAGGACTGGACCATCATGGTCACGGCCGCACCGCTGGCGACGCCGCTGATCGGCCCACGGCCGACGGACGAGTGCAGCATCTGGGCCGCCTTGCCCACCATGAGCACCTTGAGCAGGCGACCGAGCCAGTTGATGACGCCGAGGATCAGGCCGATGCCCAGCACGATCATGAGCACGCCGTGCCACGGGTCGGGCAGGAACGAGGTCCCGGCCTCGAGGAGGTTCGCCAGCGGCTCGGTGACCGTGTCCACCACGGTGCCGATCGCGGCGAAGAGGGTGGCGACGATGCCGCCGTCGGCTCCCGAGCTCGCGCCGGCCAGCCAGCCGGAGACCCGCTCCAGCAGGCCGAAGGCCAGCTCCAGCGGAAGGAAGATCGCGACGGCGAGGAGGTTGAAGAAGTCGTGGACCGTCGCGGCGGAGAACGCCCGACGGAAGCTCTCCCGGTCGCGGACCATCCCGAGGCTCACCAGGGTGTTGGTCAGCGTGGTCCCGATGTTCGCCCCCATCAGCATGGGGATCGCGATCTGGATCGGCAGACCGCCGGCCACCAGACCGACCGTGACCGACGTCGTGGTCGAGCTCGACTGCGTGGCGGCGGTGAACAGCACGCCGACCATCAGCGCGACGAAGGGGTTGGACGCGAACGCGAACAGCGACTCGGCCGTGTCACCCGTCGCCGCCTTGAACCCGGAGCCGATGAGCTCCACGGCGGTGATCAGCACGTAGACACCGGCGACGACCCCGAGCCAGTTGACGGTCCGCAGCGGCCGGCCGGTCAGGCCGAACCGCTCGAAGGGGCTACGCAGCCGCTTGGGCTCGACCTGCGACGTGTTCGCGGTGGTCACGGACGCCTGCGGGACGACGTCGGTCATGAAGTGGCTCCCATCGGGGTCGAGACGGCGCCAGGTCAGGCCGTCTCAGGGCACGGTGATACCGAGCCAACCAGTGCTGGATGACGACATCTCAGCCTGAAGGTGAACAGCAGATGAACACGCGCCGCGGCGTGCATCACACGTTCATCTTGCCGCGGTGATCTGGGAGGTCGTAGGTCGCGACGACCGGCGCGTGATCGCTCCAGCGGGCGTCGTAGGAGGCGGCGCGGTCCACCTCGACCTTCAGGGCGCGGTCCGCCAGCACCGGGTTCGCGAGCTGGTAGTCGATCCGCCAGCCGCGGTCGTTGTCGAACGCCTGACCCCGCCAGGTCCACCACGTGTACGGCCCCGGGCCGTCGCCACCGAGCGCGCGGCCGAGGTCGCGCCAGCCGGCCTCGAACCACCGGTCCAGGTAGGCCCGCTCGGCGGGCAGGAACCCGGAGCTCTTGAGGTTGCCCTTCCAGTTGGCGATGTCGACCTCCCGGTGGGCGATGTTGACGTCACCGGCCACGAGCACCGGGTGCTCCTCCGCGACGAGCGCGTCCAGGCGCCGCGACACCTGGTCCAGGTGGTCGTACTTGGCCGCCAATGTGTGCTCCTGCCCCGGCTTCGCCGACCCCGAGTGCAGGTAGGCCGAGACGACCGTGAGCCGGTCACCGCCGGGCAGCTCCAGATCCGCCTCGAGCCACCGACCGGAGTCGACGTCCGGCTCGTCCTCGCCGGACCCGACGCCGTCACGGACCGCGGCGAGCGGGAGGCGGGAGACCACGGCGACACCGGCCCGCCCCTTGATCCGGCTGGGCAGGTGGGCGACGTGGTGGTCGGCGAAGTGGGCACGGACGAGCTCGTCGGGGGCGCGCACCTCCTGCAGCAGCAGGACGTCCGGCTCCCGGCGGGCGATCCAGTCGTCGATGCCGCGGCGGACGGCGGCACGGATCCCGTTGACGTTGGCGGTGGCGACGGTCAGCACGCGGGCCATCCCACCACACGCCGCCGACGGCGTCAGCGACGCACCTCACGCACCGCGGTGGGCGGCCTCCAGCGTCGCCACGTCGATCTTGCCCATCTGCAGCATCGCCTGCATCGCACGCTGGTTCGCCGGCGTGGTGTAGTCGCCGCACAGCTCCTCGAGCTGCCGGGGGATCACCTGCCAGCTCACCCCGAACCGGTCGGTGCACCAGCCGCAGGGACCCGGCTTGCCGCCGTCGGCCGTCAGCAGGTCCCAGTAGTGGTCGACCTCCTCCTGTCCGTCGCAACGCAGGTAGAAGCTGAACGCCTCGTCGAGGCGCAGCGCAGGCCCGGCGTTCAGGCCGACGACCTCGACGCCGCAGACGGTGAACTCCACGATGAAGGGCGCGCCGGCCGTCGCGCCGGGGATGCCCTCCGCGGCGGTGAGCACTCGTTGCACGCTCGAGTCGGGCAGGTGGTCGGCGTAGAACGCGGCGGCCTCGTGGGCCCGGTCGTTCCCGAACCAGAGGTGCGGTCGCACGGTCACCATGGCGGTCCTCCTCGCGTGACGGCCCCGCCGGTCGGGGCCCTGCAGGAGGGACGTCGCACCGCGTCACGACTCATCGGTGCCGCACCGGGGCGACGGTGGCGCCGGCCCCTTCCGGTCGGCGCCACCCTGCCGCGCGGTCAGGCCGCGGGGCCCGCCTGCCGCTCGGCGGTGTCGACGACGTTGGCGAGCAGCATCGCGCGCGTCATCGGCCCCACGCCGCCGGGGTTCGGCGAGTACCAGGCCGCCTGCTCGCGCGCCTCGGGGGCGATGTCGCCCACCACGCGGGACCTCCCAGTCTCCGGGTCGGTGCGGCGCGAGACGCCGACGTCGATCAGCACGGCGCCGGGCTTGACCATGTCGCCCGTGACGATGCCCTCCACACCGGCCGCCGCGACGACGACGTCGGCCCGTCGCACCAGCTCCGGCAGGTCGCGCGTCCCGGTGTGGGTGAGCGTGACGGTGGCGTTGACGGCCTTGCGCGTGAGCAGCAGGCCGATCGGGCGCCCCACGGTGACGCCGCGGCCGAGCACGACGACCTCCTTGCCGGCCCAGTCGACGCCGTGCCGCTCGACCAGCTCGACGATGCCGCGCGGGGTGCACGGCAGCGGGGAGGTGATCTCCCCGCCCACCCGGAGCACGAGGCGCCCCAGGTTGGTGGGGTGCAGGCCGTCCGCGTCCTTGGCGGGGTCGACGAGCTCGAGGATGCGGTTGGTGTCGATGCCGGCGGGCAGCGGGAGCTGCACGATGAACCCGGTGCAGGCCGGGTCCTCGTTCAGCCGGGTGACGGCGGCCTCGATCTCGGCCTGGGTCGCGTCGGCGGGCAGGTCCTCGCGCAGGGACTCGATCCCGACCTCGGCGCAGTCGCGGTGCTTGCCGGCGACGTACCACTGCGAGCCGGGGTCGTCCCCGACGAGCAGCGTCCCGAGCCCGGGCACGACGCCCCGTGCGCGCAGGGCGTCCACCCGTCCGCGCAGCTCGTCCTTGATGGCGGCGGCGGTGGCCTTCCCGTCGAGCTTCTCCGCCGTCACTGGTGCAGACCCGGGTACAGCGGGAAGTCGGCGGTGAGCTTCGCGACCCGCGCGCGCAGGGCCTCGGCGTCGGCGGCGGTGCCGTCGCGCAGCGCCGCGGCGATGATGTCGGCGACCTCGGTGAACTCCTCGTCGCCGAACCCGCGGGTCGCGAGCGCCGGCGTGCCGATCCGCAGGCCGGAGGTCACGCGCGGCGGACGCGGGTCGAACGGGACGGCGTTGCGGTTGACGGTGATGCCGACGGAGTGCAGCAGGTCCTCGGCCTGCTGACCGTCCATCGCCGAGTTCCGCAGGTCGACGAGCACGAGGTGGACGTCCGTGCCACCGGTCAGCACGGAGACGCCGGTCCCGGCGACGTCCGCCTGGTTCAGTCGGTCGGCGATGATCCGCGCCCCGCGCCGGGTGCGCTCCTGGCGCTCGACGAACGCCTCGGTGCCGGCGATCTTGAACGCCACCGCCTTGCCGGCGATGACGTGCATGAGGGGGCCGCCCTGCTGGCCGGGGAAGACCGCGGAGTTGAGCTTCTTGGCGTGCTCGTCCGAGGACAGGATGAACCCGGAGCGGGGTCCGCCGATGGTCTTGTGCACGGTGGAGGAGACCACGTCGGCGTGCGGCACCGGGGACGGGTGCAGACCCGCCGCCACCAGGCCGGCGAAGTGCGCCATGTCCACCCACAGCTTGGCACCGACCTCGTCGGCGATCTCCCGGAAGGCTGCGAAGTCGAGCTCGCGCGGGTAGGCGGACCAGCCGGCGATGATGACGTCCGGCCGGTGCTCGATCGCGCGCTTGCGCACCTCGTCCATCTCGATCCGGTACGACTCGGGGTCGACGCCGTAGCCGGCCACCTCGTAGAGCTTGCCGGAGAAGTTGATCTTCATGCCGTGGGTGAGGTGACCGCCGTGGGCCAGCTCCAGGCCCATGATCTTGTCGCCGGGCTTGATGAGCGCGTGCAGGACCGCGGCGTTGGCCTGGGCGCCCGAGTGCGGCTGGACGTTGGCGTACTCGGCACCGAACAGCGCCTTCGCCCGCTCGATCGCCAGGTTCTCGGCGATGTCGACCTGCTCGCACCCGCCGTAGTAGCGGCGGCCGGGGTAGCCCTCGGCGTACTTGTTCGTCAGGACCGAGCCCTGTGCCTGCAGCACGGCGCGCGGGACGAAGTTCTCCGACGCGATCATCTCGAGGGTGTCGCGCTGCCGGGCGAGCTCACCGTCGAGGACGGCGGCGATCTCCGGGTCGACCTCGGCGAGAGGGGCGTCGAACGTGGGGTCGGGAGTGCTCATGGGGGCGTTCTCCTGCTGTGTCGGCGGTCCACGGATGTCGTCCGACCGGGCCCAGGCGACCGACCCGTCGTCAGCACAGCGTTGTCGCTTCCCGGTGGTGATCCACCTGCACGCCAGTCACGACCAGACGATCGTAGCAGCGTCGGTGCGGTCGGGATCGGACGACGAGAGCACGACGACCCGCGGACCGTCGAACACGACGCACGGACGCCTCCGTCCGGAACCGGGTGCCGGTTCCGGACGGAGGCGTCCGTGCGTCGTTCTGCGGTCCCGGGCACGCCCGGGACCCGGGGTCAGACGGTGGCCAGCTCGAGGTCGTCCGCCGACCGCGAGCGCTCGGCCTTCTGGTCCTCGTAGCGGCGCACGACACGGGAGACCGTGGACCGCGATGCGGAGACCTCGTCGGCGATCTCCCGCTGGGTCAGTCCCTGACGGGCGAGCTCGACGATGCGACGGTCACGGCCCGAGGTCGGCAGGTCGGACGCGTCGGTGCGCGACTCCTGCTCCGCGGCGCGGTCCGACGCCGGGTCACCGGCGGCCGGGGCCGGCGTCTCCTCCGCCGTGTCGGTGTCCTCCTGCGGGGAGTCCGCACCCTCGCGCACGGCGGACCAGGCCGGCCCGTCGGCCTGTGCGGCGCGCTCCGCACGCGCGCGGTCGACCAGGTCGAACATCTCGACCCGGCGTGTGTGCCCGGTCTCCGGCAGCGGTTCCCGGGGCTGCGGCGCCTCGGACGGCGTCGTCTCGGAGGGCGTGGTCTCGTCGGTGTGCCGGACCGGCTCGGACTCGGGTGCCGGCTCGGCCGTCCCGTGCGTCTCGGCGGCCGCGGCGTCCTCCACCGGGGCCGACCGCTCGTCGTCGACGTCCTGCCGGTCGGAGGACACGGTCGGGACGGCCGCGGGCGTCTCCTCGACGGTCAGCGCCGCACGAAAGGTGTCGGCGAAGGTCTCGGGCTGCTCGTCCGGCACCTCGGCCGTCGCCGGCTCCCGGGTGGCCGCGGGGGCGAGGACCTCACGCCGCGCGGGCGGCAGGGTGACGGCGGTCGCCTCGCGCGCGGACCCCGGGGTCCTGCCCCGCTTCACCGAGCTGGCACCGATCGTGTCGAGGCGGTTGCCGTGCCGTTCGGCGGCCTCGAGCCGCTCGACCCAGACCTGCATCCGACGCTCGAAGTCCTCGACCGTCAGGAGCTTCAGCGCACGGTCACGTGCGGCGCGCTGGCGCTCGTGCAGGGCCCGGACCCGTCGCATGCTGTTGCGGGTGCCGGTGCTGTCGAGGCGAGCGTCCCGCCACAGCTCCAGGGCGGTGACGTACTGGTGCACGCGGTGCTCGCGGCGGCGTTCGTCGAGCGTGTGGCCCGTGACGAGGTGCCGCTCGCCGACGAGCGCCAGGTGCCACATCAGGGCGGCGACCAGCGGCGGCACGAACCGGAAGACCACCATGTAGGGCGTCGACTCGTTCGGGACGGCGATCTCGTGCAGCGCCGCGAACACGCCGGAGGTGCCGGACAGGACCCACGTCAGGGTCAGGAGCACCCCGTACGGACGCCCCTCGAGGGCCGCGTTGCGCGCCATCAGCGCGACGGCCACCAGGCTGACCTCGAGGAACCCGGCGAGCGCGTAGGCCTCGACCGGCGCCATGTTCGCGACCTCGAGCCCGAACAGGACCATGCCGCTGTAGGCCAGCGCCGTGGCGATGAACGCGGCGATGACGACGGCCACCATCGGCAGGTGCCGACCGCGGTACCGGGGCCTCGGTGCGGCGCCGCTCGAGGTGGTCGCCGAGACGTCCTGCTGAGTCACGTATTCCTCCGAAAAATGGTGATGACGCCATATATCAACAGGTGCACGTTCGAGAAGTCAACGCTTCGCCGGGCATCGGAGGCCGATCGTGACCAGGCCGGAACACTCCAGGCGCCACCGGGAGCACGCGCACGAGCGTCCCTGTCCCGGCGGGTCAGCGGGTGACCGCAGGGACAGGGACGCTCGTCGCCTCACGGGTGGGGCGGGTCAGAGCCCCTGGGCGAGCTTGTAGTAGACCTGGTTCCAGCGCACCTGGTCGGCGAACCCGCGGCGCGTCGTGTCCTCGTCGATGACCAGCAGCTCGGTCCCGCTGATCTGCGCGAACATCTCGAACGCCTCGATGCCGACGGCCGTGGACATCACCGTGTGGTGCGCGCCGCCGGCGGTCAGCCAGGCCTCGGCCGACGTGGGGAAGTCCGGCCGCGGCCTCCACACGGCCCGGGCCACCGGCAGGTTCGGCAGCTCCTGCGCGGGCGGCACGACGTCGACGACGTTCGCGGTGAGGCGGAACCGGTCGCGCATGTCGGCCAGCGACACGACGACCGCGCCCTCGGTGGCGTCGGTGTCGAACACCATGCGCACCGGGTCCTCCTTGCCGCCGATGCCGAGCGGGTGGATCTCGACCCGGGGCCTCGACGTCGTCAGGGACGGGCAGATCTCGAGCATGTGCGCCCCGAGGATCAGCTCCGACCCGGGCGTGAGGTCGTAGGTGTAGTCCTCCATGAGGGAGGCGCCGCCGGGCAGACCTTCGCCCATCACCTTGGCGGCGCGCACGAGCACGGCCGTCTTCCAGTCGCCCTCGGCGCCGAAGCCGTAGCCCTTGCTCATGAGGCGCTGCACCGCGAGGCCCGGGAGCTGGCGCAGCGCGCCGAGGTCCTCGAAGTTCGTGGTGAACGCCTTGGCGCCGCGCTCGACCAGGAAGGCCTCCATCGCGAGCTCCTGGCGGGCCGCGTACCGCAGCGACTCGTGCCGCTCTCCCCCGGCGCGCAGCTCGGGAGCGACGTCGTAGCGCTCCTCGTACTCGGCGACCAGCGTGTCGACCTCGGTCGCGGCCACCGCCTCGACGGCGGCGACCAGGTCGTTGACGCCCCAGGTGCTCACGCTGACGCCGAACTGCAGCTCGGCCTCGGTCTTGTCACCCTCGGTGACGCCGACGTTGCGCATGTTGTCCCCGAAGCGGACGAGCCTCAGCTCCTGCGTGGCGAGCCGGCCGGCCGCGGCGCGGACCCAGGTGCCCACGCGCCGTTGCACCGCCGGGTCGGAGACGTGCCCCACCACGGTGGTCCGCGCGACGCCGAGGCGCGTCAGCATGTAGCCGTACTCGCGGTCGCCGTGCGCGGCCTGGTTGAGGTTCATGAAGTCCATGTCGATCTCCGACCAGGGGAGCTCGACGTTCGCCTGCGTGTGCAGGTGCAGCAGCGGCTTGCGCAGGGCGTCCAGCCCCGCGATCCACATCTTGGCGGGGCTGAAGGTGTGCATCCAGGTGACGACGCCGAGCACGGAGTCGTCGCTGTTCGCCTCCAGCATCGCGCGGCGGATGGAGGCGGAGTCCTTGAGGACCGGCTTCCACACCACCTTCGCGGGCACGTCGCCGGACGCGTCGAGCGCGGCGGCGACCTCCTGGGACTGCCGGGCGACCTGCTCCAGCGTCTCGGGACCGTACAGGTCCTGGCTGCCGGTGAGGAACCAGACCTCGCGGTCACCGTAGGGCTTGCTCATCATCTGTCCTTTCGAGTCCGACGGCGCCGTCAGCGCTGGCCGTAGACGTTCTGGTAGCGGTCGTAGAGCGCGTCGACGTGCTGCTGCGCGATCGGCACGGGCTCGCCGACCTGCCGGGCGACGTGCACCGCCCGGGCGACCTCCTCGCACAGCACCGCCGCCTTGACCGCGGCCCTGGCGTCCCCGCCGATGGTGAAGGGGCCGTGGTTCGCCATCAGCACCGCCGGGGAGCGGGACCCGCGCAGGGTCTCGACGATGCCGCGGCCGATGGAGTCGTCCCCGATGACCGCGAACGGTCCGACGGGGATCGGCCCGCCGAACTCGTCGGCCATCATCGTCAGCACGCAGGGGATCTCCTCACCCCGCGCGGCCCACGCCGTCGCGTAGGTCGAGTGGGTGTGCACCACGCCACCGACCTCGGGCATGTGCGCGTAGACGTAGGCGTGCGCCGCGGTGTCGGACGAGGGCGAACGGTCCCCCTCGACGAGACGGCCCTGCAGGTCGCACACGACCATGGCCTCGGGGGTGATGTCGTCGTAGGAGACCCCGGACGGCTTGATGACGAGGAGGTCGCTCGCGCCGTCAGGCCCTCCCTGATCGTCCCGGACCCGCTCGGAGACGTTGCCGGCGGTCCACACCACGAGCTCCCAGCGGGGCAGCTCGGCGTGCAGGGCGGCGACCTTCTGCTTGGCGGCGTCGACGGCGGCGCGCAGGTGCGCCGGCACCTCGGTCGGGCGGGCGGCGTTCGGCATGGGGTCTCCCGTTCGGTTCCGGTGGTCGTCAGAGGGCTTCGGTGGCGGCACGTTCGACGGCGAGACCGGCGGAGTACCGCTCGAGGTAGGCCGCGAAGCCGGCGACGTCGTCGGCGTCGGGCCGGGCGACGTCCAGCTCGGCGTCGGCGAAGACGCGGTCGGCGAGGTACCCGTCCAGGGTCAGACCGGGCTCCGCGGCGGCCGCGCGGGTGAAGGCGGCGAGGACCGCGATCCCCCAGGCGCCGCCCTCCGAGGCGGTCCGTCCGACGGCGACGGGCGCGTCGACGGCGGCCGCGAGCAGACGCTGGGCGACGCCGGCCGTCCGGAACATGCCTCCGTGGGCGAACATCGTGTCGACGGCGACGCCCTCGCCGTGCAGCACCTTCATGCCCAGCGCCAGGGTGCCGAAGGCGCCGTAGATCTGGGTGCGCATCAGGTTGGCCAGCGTCAGGCGGCTGTCCGGGGTGCGCACGACGAGCGGACGCCCCTGGTCGAGCCCGGTGATCGGTTCCCCGGCGAGGTAGTTGTAGGCCAGCAGCCCACCGCCGTCGGTCTCGCCGTCGAGAGCGGCCCCGAACAGGGCCTCGAAGACGGCGTCGGCCGGGCTGGGGTGCCCGAGCGCCGTCGCGAACTCGGCGAAGACCCCGGCCCACGCGTCGAGCTCGCTCGCGCCGTTGTTGCAGTGGACCATCGCCACGAGGTCGCCGGCGGGTGTGGTCACCAGGTCCAGCTCGTGGTGGACGCCGGTCAGCGGCTTCTCGAGCACGACCATGGCGAAGATCGAGGTGCCGGCGCTGATGTTGCCCGTGCGCGGCGCGACGGCGTTCGTGGCGACCATCCCGGTGCCGGCGTCGCCCTCGGGCGGGCACAGCACTGGACCCGCCTGCAGCTCGCCGGTGGGATCCAGCAGGGCGGCGCCCTCGGCGGTCAG
Source organism: Isoptericola sp. b515 (assembly GCF_030588125.1). Lineage (NCBI taxonomy): Bacteria > Bacillati > Actinomycetota > Actinomycetes > Micrococcales > Promicromonosporaceae > Isoptericola > Isoptericola sp. b515. The sequence continues at coordinate 146,612 of NZ_JAUQYR010000001.1, forward strand.
GTGACCGGCGTCGGCGCCGGCGGGCAGCACCTCGGGCAGCAGACCCTCGACCTGGAGACCGGGCCGTTCGGCGGCGACGAGGTGGCGGAACTGGTCGAGCAGCCGCCGGTCGTAGTCCCGGGTGACCGGGTCGATCGGGAACATGCCGGAGGCGTCACCGACACCGAGGACGTGCCGGCCCGTCAGCATCCGGTGGACGTAGCCGGCGAGCGTGGTGAAGAACGCGATCTGCGGGACGTGCGGCTCGTCGTCGAGGATCGCCTGGTACAGGTGCGCGATCGACCAGCGCAGCGGGATGTTGTGGCCGAACAGGTCGGACAGCTTCGCGGCGGCGGGGCCCGTGCTGGTGTTGCGCCAGGTCCGGAACGGGACCAGCAGCTCGCCGTCCGCGTCGAACGCGAGATAGCCGTGCATCATCGCCGAGACGCCCAGCGCGCCGTACGTGGTGGGGCGCACGCCGTACCGCTGCTCGACGTCCGCCACGAGCGCCGCGTAGGCGTCCTGCAGCCCGGCGTGCACGGCCTCCAGGGAGTAGGTCCACCGCCCGTCGGAGAGCTCGTTCTCCCAGCCGTGCGTCCCGCTGGCCAGCACCTCGTGCTCCGGGCCGACCAGGCACGCCTTGATGTTCGTCGAGCCGAGCTCGATCCCGAGCGTGGTCCGCCCGGCGGTGATGGCGTCCCGGCTGCCGGTCGCCTCGTCGTGCCGCGTCATCCCAGGTTCCTCCTCGCGTGGTCCGTCATATGTTAACGCTCACATAGTGGATGCCCAAACCTCGGCGTCCGGGCACGTCCCGTTACCTCGCCGTCGGCCGTGGCGGCGCCGTCGAGGACCGCACGACCAGCTCCGGCGCGATGCGCCGGGTCGCCACCGTGTCCCCCGCCAGCGAGCCCAGCACCATCGCCACCGCGTGCGCCCCGACCTCGGCGAACGGCTGACGCACCGTCGTCAGCGGCGGCACGAAGTACGCCGCCCCGGCGACGTCGTCGAACCCCACCACCGACACGTCCTCGGGCACGCGCAGGCCGCGTTCCCACACGGCGCGCAGGACGCCGAGGGCGAGCTGGTCGTTCCCCGCGAAGACCGCCGTCGGCCCCTCCCCCGCGGCCACGGCCTCGGCGAGATCCCGCCCCGCCGCGTAGCCGTCACCGGCGGACCAGGAGCATTCGCGGGGCCGGGCGGGACGCACCCCGTGCGCGTCGAGCGCCTCGCGCCAGCCGGCCAGGCGCTCGCGCGCGTCGAACCAGTCCTGCGGGCCGGCGACGTGCACGACGTCGGCGTGCCCCAGGTCGAGCAGCAGCTCGGTCGCGAGCCGGGCACCGGCCCGTTGGTCCACGGCGACCGACAGGGTGGACGGCCCGGAGGCGTCCGCCGACGACGGTTCCAGGGCCGCCACCAGCACGACGGGGACCGGGGAGCGGAACGACTCGACCGCGGCGGCCACCGCGTCGTGCGGCGCGATGACGACGATCCCGTCGACGCCCTGCGCCATGAAGTGCTCGAGGACCTGGTTGATCGACGCCGTGTCGTAGCTGCGCAACGTGGCGACCGAGACGAAGTAGCCCTGGTCCCGTGCCGCCTCCTCGACCGCGATGAGCGTGCTCGTCGGACCGAACAACGCCGACCCGGTGGTCACCACGCCGAGCGTCGCGGAGCGGGACGTCACCAGGGCCCGGGCGGCGCTGTTGCGGCGGTACCCGAGCTCCTCGATGGCGGCCAGGACCTTGTCACGGGTCGCCTCCCGGACGCTCGGGTGGGCGTTGAGCACGCGGGAGACGGTCTGGTGGGACACCCCCGCGAGCGCCGCGACGTCCGCCATGGACGGCCGGCGCACCGTGCGCGCCGCCGCCGGACCGGTCACGGGCGGTCGGCGGGCGAACCGGCCGGACGCTCGCCGGCGTTACGCGCGTTCACCTCGTGCAGCACCCGGCGCAGGTAGGTGTAGGTGAGCTCACCCGCCGCCTCGTCGTACTGGGCCTCGTAACCGTGCTTGGTGTACATCGCCAGGTTCTGCTGCGAGTCCTTGCCGGTGAAGGCCCAGATCTCGGACACGTCATCGGGCAGGTGGTCGAGGATCGCGAAGAGGAGCGTCGTCCCCAGGCCACGGCCCTGCTGGTCGGGTGCGACCGCCAGCCGCCCCAGGGTGGCCCGGCCGTCCTGCAGCTCGACCCGGATCGAACCCACGAGACGCTCCCCGGTCCAGGCGCCGATCGTGACGACGTCGTCCCGCGCCATGTCCTCGCGCAGCTCGTGCAGGGTCTGCGTCAGCGGCGGGATGTTCGGGTCGCCGTAGACCTGGGCCTCGGAGACGAACGCCGCGCGGCGCAGCGTCAGCAGCTCGCCGGCGTGCGCGTCGTCGACGAGGGCGATGCGGGTCGGCGCCTCCGAACGGGCAGGCACCTCGTCGGGCCGGCCGGACGTGGCGGTGGTGTCGCTCATGGGTCCATCGTGGCAGAACTGGGCGACAATGGCGTGCGTGACCACGCAGCCGACCTCCGCACCTGCCGAGCCCCCCGCCGCACCGCCCACCGAGTGGGTGCTGACGCTGTCCTGCCCCGACCGGCCGGGCATCGTCCACGCCGTCAGCGGGATGCTCGCCCAGCACGACGGGAACATCACCGAGTCCCAGCAGTTCGGCGATCCGAGCTCCGGGCTGTTCTTCATGCGCGTCCAGGTCGAGTCCCACGCCTCGCGCGACGAGCTGGAGCCGGCCGTCGCGGACGTCGCGGACCGGTTCGGCATGACCTGGGCCCTGGACGTCGTCGGACGGCCGATGCGCACGCTGGTCATGGTGTCCAAGGCGGCGCACTGCCTGGTCGACCTCCTCTACCGCGAGCGCGACCAGGGGATGCCGATCGACGTCGTCGGCGTGGTGGGGAACCACCCCGACCTGGCGGACATCGCCGACTTCTACGGCAAGCCGTTCCACCACGTGCCGGTCACGTCCGCGACCAAGGCGGAGGCGGAGGACCGGTTGCGGTCCCTGGTGGACGAGCTGGACGTCGAGCTGGTCGTGCTCGCCCGGTACATGCAGATCCTGTCCGACGAGCTGTGCCGCGACCTCAACGGCCGCGTGATCAACATCCACCACTCGTTCCTGCCCTCGTTCAAGGGCGCCCGCCCCTACGCGCAGGCCCACGACCGCGGGGTCAAGCTCATCGGGGCGACGTCCCACTACGTCACCGGCGACCTCGACGAGGGGCCGATCATCGAGCAGGACGTCGAACGGGTCGACCACTCCCGGGCCGTCCGTCAGCTCGTGGCGCTGGGCGAGGACGTCGAGCGGCGCACGCTGGCCCGCGCGGTGCGGTGGCACGCCGAGCACCGCGTGCTCCTCAACGGTCACCGCACCGTCGTCTTCCACTGAGCCGGAGGTCAGGGAGCAGGGGGAAGCAGGGGCACGGTCGCGTTCACGGTCGCTGCGCGACCTGCACTTCGCGATGGACGACCGCGCCCCGGGCTTCCCCCTGCTCCCCGCTCTCGCCGCCGATCAGCCGACCGACACCTCGACGAGCGTGTTCCAGGGGTCGTCGAAGCGCAGGGTCCGGCCGTCGTCGCGCACCGGCACGCGCGCGTGGCGCAGCCGGTCGCGCAGGGCGTCGACGTCGTCCTGGCCGGGGACGGTGAGCGCCACCTGCCCCAGGCCGAGCGACGCGGCCCGCGGCCCCGCCCCGGCGCTGTTCCAGGTGTTCACCGCCAGGTGGTGGTGGTACCCGCCCGCCGCGACGAACAGCGCGCCGGGCAGGTCCGCCATGACCTCGAAGCCGAGGGTGTCGACGTAGAACCGCTGTGCGGTGGGGATGTCGCCGACCTGCAGGTGGACGTGGCCCACCTGGGCACCCTGTCCGGAGGCGCCGGTCAGCGCCGACTCGTCCAGGTGCTGCTGGAGCCAGGCCTGCGGGTCGAACCAGTCCGTCCCCATCGCGACCCGTCCCCCGGACCGCTGCCAGGTGTCCCGCGGCCGGTCCCAGTAGAGCTCGATGCCGTTGTCCTCGGGGTCGGTGAAGTAGAACGCCCGGGAGACCCAGTGGTCGGCGTTCCCCACGAACCGGGACAGCGGGTGCCGGGCGGCGTGCACCACGGCGGCGGCCAGCGCCTCCTCGGTGTCGAACAGGACGGCTGTGTGGAAGAGCCCGGCCTGGTGCCGTGACGTCGCCGGCAGTCCCGGCGTGTGCCGGAGCACGACGACGGGGGTCCGCCCCCGGCCCAGGACGACCCGGTCGGGGGCGCCGAGGTCCGGCAGCTCCACCAGGGCGATCGCCTCGCGGTAGTAGGCGCTCATCGCGGCGAGGTCGCCGACGTGGAGCGTGACGGCTCCCATCGTGGTCTCGGCCGCGAGGAGGTCGTCGGTGCGCGGGGTCGCGGTGTTCATGGGTCGGCTCCTGGGCGGGGTGGACGGGGTGGGACGGGTCAGAGCAGCGCGAACCCGGTGGTCCACGCGGTCTTCTCGCCGGCGGCGAGGGTGAGCTGGAGGAAGCCCAGCGCCTCGAGCTCGCGGGCGCGCTGCAGCGACCCGGCGTCGACGACGCGGATGGCGGACCCGTCGAGGGCGGCGGCGAGGGCGGCCTTGGCGTCGGCGTCGTCACCGGCCACGAGGACGGTGGTGGGCACGTCGCCGACGGTGCCGGTGGCGAGGGTGGCGGCGAAGTTGGTGTTGAACGCCTTGAGCACCGAGGCGCCGGGGACGGCGGCGGCGAGCTCGGCGGCGGCGGACGAGTCCGCGGGCACGAGGAGGGCGTCGAAGGTCTCGACGTCGAGCGGGTTGGTGATGTCGACGACGGTGCGCCCGGCGAGCTGGTCGCCGTAGGTGGCGACGACGTCGTCGAGGGCGGGGTACGGCAGGGCGAGCACGACGACGTCACCGGTGAGCGGCTTGCCGAGCTCCGCGGCGTCCACGGCGGGGTCGACGGCCTCGGCGGCGGTGACGTCGCGGGCCACGACCTGGACCTCGGAGCCCGCGGCGAGGGCGAGGCCGGCGATCGCGGTGCCCATGTTCCCGGCGCCGATGATGCTGATGCTGCTGGTCATGAGTGTTCCTCCTCGGTGGGGGCGCCCGCCATTTGGTTGACGCTACAACCAAGGTAGGACGGTACAGTTGTCGTGTCAACCAATCAGGACGAGGAGACCTTCCCATGGACGAGGGCGAACCCCCGCGCTGGCTCGACGACGAGCAGATGCGCAGCTGGCTCCGCCTGCAGGCCGTCATCAGCCTGCTGCCCGCGCTGCTCGACCAGCAGCTCCGCCGCGACGCCCACCTGACGCACTTCGAGTACCTCACGCTGGCGATGCTGTCCGAGGCCCCGGACCGGTCGCTGCGCATGAGCGACCTCGCCCGGCTCACCAGCGCCACGCTGCCGCGGCTCTCCCACGTCGCGCGCCGGCTCGAGGAGCGCGGCTACCTCACGCGCGGCCCCGCGCCCGACGACCGCCGCGCCACCGTCGCCCGGCTCACCGACGCCGGCTGGGAGAAGGTCGTGGCGAGCGCACCGGGGCACGCCCGCACGGTGCTGGAGAACGTCTACGACGACCTCGAACCCGCCGACGTGCGGTCGTTGACGCGGGTGCTGGACGCGATCCTCGCGCACGTCGACCCGCACGACACGTTCGGGCTCGCCGACCACGAACGCCGCTGAGGCGACCCGGGACTCAGGCCGCCCCGGTGATGGCGGCCAGGATCGACTCGTGCGAGGCGGTGGCGCGGAAGGACCCGTTGTTGCGCCCGTGGCGCAGCACCTCGATGCGGTCGGCGACCGCGCGGACGTCGTTGAGGTTGTGGCTGATGAGGATCACGCCCAGACCCAGGTCGCGCAGCCGCTGGATGTGCGTGAGCACCTCGCCGGTCTGGGCCACCGACAGCGCGGCCGTCGGCTCGTCGAGGACGACGATGCGCGGGTCGCCGATGAGCGTGCGCGCGATCGCCACCGCCTGGCGCTGACCGGCCGAGAGCTGGCGCAGCGTGGTCCGCACCGACGGGATGCGCACGGTGAGCCGCTCGAGCAGGCGCCGCGTCTCGACCTCCATCGCGCCGTCGTGCATCAGCCCGAACCGGTTGCGCTGCTCCCGCCCGAGGAACACGTTCGCCGTGACGTCGAGGTTCTCGCACACCGCCAGGTCCTGGAACACGCTGGCCACGCCGAGCTCGTTGGCCGCCGACGGCGAGGAGATCGTCACCGGCTTGCCGGCGATCTCGATCTGGCCGGCGTCCGGGGACAGCACCCCGGCCACGATCTGCGCCAGGGTCGACTTGCCGGCGCCGTTGTCCCCCACGAGCGCGACGACCTCGTGCGAGTGCACCTCGAGGTCGACGCCCACCAGCGCCTCGACGGCGCCGAAGTACTTGCTCACCTCGTGCAGGGCGAGCAGGGGTGTGCGGTGCGGTGCCGGCGGCCTCATCGTCCAGCCATCTCCTCGTCGGTACGGTCGGGGCGCTCGAACACGTCGGTGTGCTGGAGCGCGAGGGCGACGGCACCCACCAGCTCGGCACGCAGACCCAGCGCGGCGGGCACCACCTCGGGGCCGCCGGCCTGGTGGAGCACCGTGCGGCGTTCGAGCGCCGCACGCAAGGGTGCCAGAAACGTCTCGCCCGTCTCGGCGAGCTCCCCGCCGACGACGACGCCCTGGGGCCCGAGCCCCGTCGCGAGCGCGGCGATGACGGCGCCGACCCGCTCCCCGGCGTCGGCCACGATCTCCCGGCAGCCGGGGTCGTCGTCCCCGGCCAGCCGCACGACGTCGCGCAGGGACAGGTTGCCGTGGCTGGTCTGCAGCGGTTCGAGCAGCGCGGGCAGGCCCACGACGGTGTTCAGGCAGCCGCGGCTGCCGCACAGGCAGATCCGTCCGGCCGGGTCGACCTGGACGTGGCCGATCTCCCCCGCCGTGCCGTCGACGCCGCGGTGCACCGTCCCGCCGATGACGATCCCGGCGCCGACGCCGTGGGACACGCTGACGTAGACCATGTCCCGCCACGGGCGGCCCACGCCCACGGTCGACTCGGCCAGGGCCCCGAGGTTGGCGTCGTTGTCGACGAACACCGGGCGGGCCAGCCGCTTCTCGAGCACCTGGGCGATCTGCACCGAGTCCCAGCCCCGCAGCACGCCGCGGACGCTGATCATCCCGGTGGTGGGGTGCACGGGCGCAGGGATCCCAAGGCCGATGCCGAGCAGGTCGTCCAGGGTCGAGCCGACCCGCTCGAGCAGGTCCACGACGAGCAGCGCCGCCCGGTCGAGGCTGGTGTCGGAGCGGTGGTCGGCCGGCAGGGGCAGCGTCTGCTCGGCGAGCACCTCGTGGGCGACGTCGGCGAGCGCCACCCGCATCGTGCGGTACCCGACGACGACGCCGGCCACCAGGCCGACGCGGTGCGCGAGCGTGACGAGCTGGGCCCGCCGCCCGGAGCGGACGGTGTTGCGGACCTCGACCACCTCGGAGGCGACGAGCTCCTTGACGATCGTGGAGACGGTCGCGGCGGACAGGCCGGTGGCACCGGCCAGCTCCACCTGGGTCAGGCTGCCGTACTTCTTGACGGCGTCGACCACGCGGGAGCGGTTGGCCTCCCGCAACGACGACTGCGTGCGCGCCATCGACTGCCGTCCCTTCACGACCTGGAGTGTAGAGGGGATGCCGACGGGCGGGTGGGACCTCCCACCCGCCCGTCGGGACCGAGCTCCGGACTCAGCGGGCGGCCGCGGCCCGCTTCTTGTTCCAGATGTCGAAGGCGACCGCCAGCAGCAGCACCAGGCCCTTGACGACCTGCTGCATCGACTGGGGCACACCCATGAGCTGCATGCCGTTGGACATGACCGCCATGATCAGACCACCGATCATGGCGCCGCCGACCCGGCCGACGCCGCCGGTCGTGGAGGCGCCGCCGATGAAGCAGGCGGCGATCGCGTCGAGCTCGAACATGTTGCCGGCACCCGGCTGGGCGCCGTTCATGCGCGAGGAGTAGACGATGCCGGCGACCGAGGCCAGCACGCCCATGTTGACGAAGATCCAGAAGTTGATCTTCTTGACGGCCACGCCGGACAGCTCCGCGGCGTGCCGGTTGCCGCCGACGGCGTAGACGTGGCGGCCGAACACCGACTTCTGGGTGACCAGCGTGTAGGCGATGATCAGCACGGACAGGATGATCAGCACGACCGGCAGACCGCGCGAGGACGCGAGCTGGTAGCCGAACCACATGACGACCGCCGCGACGAGCACGAGCTTCAGCACGAACAGCGGCATGGACTCGACCGACTGCTGGTAGGCGATCTTGCCCTGACGGGTCCGCCACTGGGAGACGGCGAAGCCGACGACGGCGATGCCGAAGATCACCAGAGTGAAGACGTCGTACCCGTACCCGCCGAGCAACCCGTTGAGGAACCCGTTGGCGATGTCGTAGTAGGTGCCGCCGAACGGCGACAGCGAGGCGTTGTCGAGCACCAGGAAGGTCAGGCCGCGGAACAGCAGCATGCCCGCCAGGGTCACGATGAAGCCGGGGATGCCGACGTAGGCGACCCAGAAGCCCTGCCAGATGCCGACCATGAGCCCGACGAGCAGCGCGGCGAGCACACCGGCCCACCAAGGCATCCCGTTACGGACGACGACGACCGCCGACACGGCTCCTGTCAGAGCGACCACCGACCCGACGGACAGGTCGATCTGCCCGGCGACGATGATCATCACCATCCCGATCGCGAGGATCAGGATGTAGGAGTACTGCAGGACGATGTTCGTCAGGTTCGTCGGGGACAGGAAGGCGGGGTGCAGCGCGGCGAACAGCGCGACGATCGCGACGAACGCGACGAGGATGCCGCTCTGGCGCATGTTCCGGGTCAGCGTGTCCCGGAGCGAGGCGATGGCGTTCATGAGGTGAGTTCCTTCGTGGGCAGGGGCTGGTCGCGCTCGAGGGTCATGAGCTCCATGAGGCGTTCCTGCGTCGCCTCGGCGACGGGGAGCTCACCCGTGATGCGACCGAAGGCGAGGGTGTACACGCGGTCGCAGATGCCGAGCAGCTCGGGCAGCTCGGAGGAGATGACGACGACCGCCTTCCCCGCCGCGACCATCTTGTTGATGATCGTGTAGATCTCGTACTTCGCACCGACGTCGATGCCGCGGGTCGGCTCGTCGAGGATCAGCACGTCCGGGTCGGTGTACAGCCACTTGGACAGCACGACCTTCTGCTGGTTCCCGCCGGAGAGCTTGCCGACCTCCGCCACGACGTTGGGGGTCTTGATGTTCAGCGAGTCACGGTACTCCTCGGCGACCTTCAGCTCTTCGTTGCTGTTGACCCAGCCGCCGGGGGCGAGCTTGGACAGGCCGGCGGCGGAGATGTTGTGCCGGATGTCGTCGATGAGGTTGAGGCCGTACTGCTTGCGGTCCTCCGTGGCGTAGGCGATGTTGTGCCGGATCGCCTCCGCGACGGTGCGGACCTGGATCTGCTTCCCGTCCTTGTAGACGGACCCGCGGATGTTGCGCCCCCAGGACCGCCCGAACAGGCTCATCGCCAGCTCGGTGCGCCCGGCACCCATGAGCCCGGCGATCCCGACCACCTCTCCCGCACGGACCGTGAACGAGGCGTCCGTGATCACCCGGCGCCCGGCCTGGGTGGGGTGGTCGACGTTCCAGTCCTCGACCCGCAGCACCTCGTCGCCGATGTCCGGCGTGCGGTGCGGGTAGCGGTTCTCGAGGTCGCGCCCCACCATGCCGCGGATGATCCGGTCCTGCGTGGACCCCGTCTCGGACATGTCGATCGTCTCGATCGTCTGCCCGTCGCGGATGATCGTCGTGCGGTCGGCGATCTCCTCGATCTCGTTGAGCTTGTGCGAGATGATGATGCAGGTGATGCCCTCGGCGCGCAGCGCACGCAGGAGCTCGAGCAGGTGCTCGGAGTCCGTGTCGTTCAGGGCGGCGGTCGGCTCGTCGAGGATGAGCAGGCGCACCTCCTTCGAGAGCGCCTTGGCGATCTCGATGAGCTGCTGCTTGCCGACGCCGAGCTGGCCGATGGGCGTCGTCGGGTTCTCGTGCAGGCCGACGCGCTCGAGCAGGGCGGACGCCTGGTGGTTGGCGGCGTTCCAGTCGACCAGACCGAAGCGCCCCCGGGTCTCATTGCCGAGGAAGATGTTCTCGGCGACCGACAGGTACGGCACCAGGGCGAGCTCCTGGTGGATGATGACGATGCCCTGGCGCTCGGAGTCCGAGATGGACCCGAACTCGGCCGTGGACCCGTCGAAGACGATCTCGCCGTCGTAGGTGCCGTGCGGGTAGACGCCCGACAGCACCTTCATCAGCGTCGACTTGCCGGCGCCGTTCTCACCGCAGATGGCGTGGATCTCGCCCTGCTCGACGGTGAGGGTGACGTCCGACAGCGCCTTGACGCCGGGAAACTCCTTGGTGATGGAGCGCATCTCCAGGATGGTGCTCATCTACGCTCTCGTCCCTCCTTGGGTGGGGGACCGACCGCGGCGGCTGGCCGGCGGCGGACCCGGGGCGGGCCGTGATGAGGTGGGTCAGACCCGCGGGATCACTCCGCGGTCTGGCCGGACTCGACCTCGTCCATCGTGTAGTAGCCGGAGTCCACGAGGACCGGCTCGATGTCCTCGGCGAAGACGGTCTCGACCTCGAGGAGGTAGGACGGGACGACCTTCACGCCGTTGTCGTAGGTCTCGGTGTCGTTCGCCTCGGGCTCCTCGCCCTCGACGAAGGACTCCGTCGCGGCCACGGCCTGGTCGGCGAGCTTGCGGGTGTCCTTGAAGATCGTCGAGGACTGGACGCCCTCGTTGATCAGGTTGACGTTCCGGATCTCCGCGTCCTGACCGGTGACGATCGGCAGGCCCTCCTCGATCGTCGGGCCCATGCCCGAGCCCTGGAGAGCGTTGATGATGCCGCGCGAGAGCACGTCCGCCGGGGCGAGCACGCCGTGCAGCTCCCGGTCGTTGCCCGTGTAGGTGGAAGTCAGCAGGTCCTCCATGCGGCTCTGGGCGGTCTCGAGCTCCCAGCGCTGGGTGCTGACCTGGCCGAAGCTGGTCTGGCCGGAGGGCACCTCGACGACGCCCTCGTCCATCAGCGGCTGCAGGACCGACATCGCTCCGTCGAAGAAGAAGGTCGCGTTGTTGTCGTCGGGCGAGCCGGCGAAGAGCTCGACGTTGTACGGGCCCTCCTCCCCGGTGGGCTCGCCGTTCTCGTCGAAGTAGCCGAGGCCGCGCAGCAGGGCGTTGGCCTGGGCGACGCCGACCGCACGGTTGTCGAACGTGGTGTAGAAGTCCACGTTCTCGCTGTCGCGGATCAGGCGGTCGTAGGCGATGACCGGGATGTTCGCCGCGGCGGCCGCCTCGAGCTGGCTGGTCAGCGCCGTGCCGTCGATCGAGGCGATGATGAGGACGTCGACGCCCTCGGTGATCATCGAGTCGATCTGCTGGGTCTGGGTGGGGATGTCGTCGTTCGCGAACTGCAGGTCGACGTCGTACCCGAGCTCCTCGAGCCCGGCCTCGACGTTGCCGCCGTCCTGGATCCAGCGCTCGTAGGTCTGCGTCGGCATCGCGACGCCGACCTTGACGTTCTCGTCGCCGTCGCCCGCGGCACCGTCCGTGCCGGAGCCCGCGCCCTCGCCACCGCAGGCGGCCAGGGAGAGCGTCAGCGCCGCACCCGCGGCCACCGCGCCCATCTTGTTGCCGAGTCGCATCCTCGCGCTCCTTCTCGTCGTCGAGGGTCCCGCCGGCGGCGACCTTCACCGCCGGTGCCCACCGAGGGCCGGACCAAGGCCGCCGTCATGACGACCGAGGAACACTCTGCTGAGTTCGGGACTCGAAGTCAACGCTCTGAACGGACAAGATCATCACGATCCGGTTACAGGTGAACGTTAACAACCATCTCTCGGGGCCCGGATTGACCGAAAGAGGAACTTCCTGCGTTTGACTCTCGAACCTATGCGCACCTCGGTCGCCGAGACCGGGGAGCGCAGCAGGCCCCCACGATGCCATGCTCGGAGCATGGACGCGGTCACCGTCTCGGGCCGGCGGATCACCTACCGACGGACGGGCCGAGGCGATCCCCTGGTGCTGCTCCACGGCGGCTTCGGGTTCGACAGCCGGGCGTGGGAGCCGCAGTTCGACGCGCTCGCCGACCGGTTCGACGTCGTCGCCTGGGACGCACCGGGCGCCGGCGGCTCCGACGACCCGCCGGAGGACTTCACGCTCGACGCCTACGCCGACACCCTCGCGGGGTTCGTCGCCGCCCTCGGCCTCGACCGGCCGCACGTCCTCGGGCTCTCGTTCGGCGGCGGGGTGGCGCTCGCCCTGGCGACCCGGCACCCGAAGGTTCCCCGAAGCCTCGTCCTCTGCGGCGCCTACGCCGGCTGGGCCGGGTCGCTCCGGCCGGACGAGGTCGGCCGCCGGCTCCGGCGCGCTGCCGACGACGTCACCCGCGACCCGGACGAGTGGCTGCCGGAGTACCTGCCCGGCCTGCTGACCCCGTCGGCACCGGCCTCTCTGCGGGGGCGGACGCTCGACCTGATGTCCGGCGTCCACCCGCGCGCGAGCCTGACCATGCTCCATGCCATGGCGGCCGCGGACCTGCGCGACGCCCTCGGCGACCTCCGCGTGCCCACGCTCGTGCTGCACGGCGAGCTCGACGTCCGTGCCCCGCTGCCGGTCGCTGCGGCCCTCCACGAGGCGATCCCGGGCTCCCGGCTCGTCGTCCTGCCCGGCGTCGGGCACCTGAGCAACGTCGAGACCCCCGACGCCTTCACCCGGGAGGTGCGGACCTTCTTGGCGGACGCGGGCTCACCGGCGTGAGGACGAGGCGAGGAACGGCGCAGACATGCGCAGGCCGGGAGGCCGAGCCTGAGCTCCGCCTCCCGGCCTGCACGTTGCTGTGGACCCCCTGTCAGCCCTGGGGCTCGACCAGCACCGCGACGGTCCGCGCCGGCACCGTCACGCTCCCGGCGTCACCGTCCCAGGAGGTCTCCTGGACGACGGGGTCGACGCCGCCGGCCTGCACCGGCGAGAGCTCGAAGCCCCGTCCGGCGAGGTCGGGCAGGTCGATCGTCGCCGCCTCGGGCGAGGCGTTGAAGACCACGAGTGCCCCGTCGAGCGCCGGGTCGACGTCGGTACCGACCGTGTCGTCGATCGCCATGACGATGACGCCCGGAACGGCGTCCGGACCCGAGCCGGGGAAGGAGACCTTCTCCTGGATGAGCTCGGCCGACCCCAGCCGGAACAGCCGGGTCGACGAGCGCAGCTCCAGCAGCTCCCGCGCCTGCGCGGAGGCCGTGGCGATGTGGTCCGGCGTCGGCTTGAGCGCCGGGTCGGCCAGCAGCGGCGCCATGAGCGGCCACTTCTCCTCGTTGTCCGCGGCCATCGGCAGACCGCGGGCGAACCCGTTGTCCTGACCGGACCAGTCGATGGCGTTGAACCAGTCGCCGGAGTCGTAGGAGTTGCGGTCCAGCGACTTCGAGCGGAGCAGGTCCGTGCCCGCGTGCCAGAACGACGGCGTCTGGGCCAGTGCCGCCGTGCCGAGCGACACGGTGTTCATCCGGACGCGGTCGTCCATCGACGTCGCCTGCGGCAGCTTGAGCGTGAGCAGGTCGAACAGCGTCTCGTTGTCGTGGGCGTCGACGTAGGTCACGACCTCCTCCGGGGACTCGGCGTACCCGGCCGGGGAGCCGCGGTAGTCGAGGTCCTCGCCCCGGGTCATCTCGCCGTCCGAGGTGAGGAACGTGTAGTCCCGCAGGTTGCCGGCCAGACCCAGGCGGACCAGGTCCGTCTGGTGGGCGAGGTCGGCCGCCTCGTCGTCCCCGCCGTCGTTGACCGTGTCGGCTTCGCCCGTGCGGGCCTCGCGCCCGTTCGGGTCGGTGAACAGCCCGGTGCCGAAGCCCTGGGTGAACGTCGACGGACCGTCGACGGGCGACCCGCCGTGCACGGCGTCGCGGAGCCGGTCGCTGAACGTCCCGATCCCCGTGCCGCCGAGCTGGCCCTGCGTGGCCTGCGTGAACAGGGCGTTGTTGGCCACCTCGCCGAAGTTCCAGCCCTCGCCGTACAGGTAGACCGCCGAACCGTCCACGCCGTCCTCGTCGACCGTCAGCGCGTCGAGCGCCTCGCGGACGGCGAGCATGTTGTCGCGCGAGTGGTGACCCATGAGGTCGAACCGGAACCCGTCGACCTTGTAGTCGCGGGCCCAGGTGACCACGGAGTCGACCATGAGCTGCTCGGCCATCGCGTGCTCGGTGGCGACGTTCTGGCAGCAGGTGCTGGTCTCGACGGCGCCGGTGGTCGGGTTCAGCCGGTGGTAGTAGCCCGGCACGACCTTGTCCAGCACCGACTTCTCGGCCTGACCGCTCTGGGCGGTGTGGTTGAACACCTGGTCGAGGACCACCTGGAGCCCGGCCTCGTGCAGCGAGCCCACCATCGTGCGGAACTCGGCCACGCGGGCCCCGCCCTCGCGGTCGACGGCGTACGAGCCCTCCGGCGTCGTGAAGTGGTACGGGTCGTAGCCCCAGTTGAAGGCGTCCTGACCCTGCACCTCCGCGACGGCGGCCTGCTGCTTGGTGGAGTCCGGGGCGAAACCGGACAGGTCGCCGGTGGTCTCCTGGTCAGCCGGGTCCTCGGTGATCGAGGCGATGTCGAACGTCGGCAGCAGGTGCACCGTCGTCATGCCGGCCTCGGCCAGCTCACGCAGGTGCGTCATGCCGTTCGAGTCCGACTCGGCGAAGGCCAGGTAGGAGCCCCGCACCTTCTCCGGGACCGTGGAGTCCTCGACCGAGAAGTCCCGCACGTGCAGCTCGTAGATCGTCTGGTCGACGGGCCGCTCCACGACGGGCTGGGCGCTGGTGCGCCAGACCTTCGGTGCGAACTGCTTGTCGTCCAGCGACACGACCACCGAGTGCGTCGAGTCGGTGGTCAGCGCCACCGAGTACGGGTCGGTGACGACGTTCGTCTCCACCTGCCCGGCGCTGGGGACGTACACCTCGACGGCGAACTGGTAGCGCGCGCCGTACCAGGGGTACTCCTTGTCCTCGGCCTTGCCGTCCAGCGTCCACGAGCCGTCCGCGGTGCGGGCGGTGTCGAAGCGGTCGGGCTCCTCACCCAGGTCGCGACCCGCGGGCCAGACCAGCAGGTCGACGTCCTTCGCCGTCGGCGCCCAGAGCCCGAACAGGGCCCACTTGAGGTTCGGGTGCACCGTGACGCCGAACGGCCGGCTCGCCGCCTCCTTGGCGTACAGGTCGTCCAGCACGCCCGGCACCTGCACGCCGGTGGCGGCCGTGAGGGTGTCGCCGTCGGTGCGGGTCACCAGGAGCTGGCCGGTGAGCAGGTCCTCGACCGTCGCGCGGTCCAGGGCCTCGCCGTCCGACGTCGGCACCAGCGCCGTGTGGTCGGCCAGCGCCGGGAAGTCCTCGGCCACGCCGTCCGGCAGGTCGCCGGGCTCGAGCGTGTAGGAGGCCGCACCCTCGGGCAGCTCGCCGCCGTCGGGTCCGGTCACGGTGGTGCCGCCGTCGTCGCCACCGTCGGGCATGGTGGCCTCGAGGCCGCCCTCGGGGGCGGTCCACAGGGTCCAGGTGTCGCCGGTCCCGAGGTCGCCCGGGGCCAGCAGGAGGTCCTCGCGCACCCAGTGCGCGGCCTGCTGCCCGCTGCCCGCCAGCGGCGGGTTCTCGGTCCCGATGGTGAGCAGGTGCGTCGCGATGTCGTAGGAGAACGTCACGGTGTCACTCTCCCGCACGGAGAAGGAGTAGTTCGCGCCGTTGCGCGCCCCGTCCACGCCGTAGTTCTCGTCCCAGCTCATGCCGTGGGCCACCTTGACCTCGTAGGCACCGCCCGGCAGGGCGTCGGTGGACCAGGTGTAGACGCCGTCGCCGTCCGGGTCCTTGGCCCAGGTCGCGAGGCACTCGGGCTGCCAGTCGCCGGGGCAGCCGGCCTCGTCCTGGTAGGAACCGGGCAGCGTGACGATCGGGCCCTGGGCGGTCGAGGAGAAGTCCTTGCTCACCGGGTCCCAGTAGAAGGTGATCTCGCCGCCGTCGTGGCTGTACGTGGCGTTGGCGCC
The DNA here is from genome assembly GCF_030588125.1 of Isoptericola sp. b515. Taxonomy (NCBI): domain Bacteria; kingdom Bacillati; phylum Actinomycetota; class Actinomycetes; order Micrococcales; family Promicromonosporaceae; genus Isoptericola; species Isoptericola sp. b515. Next base: position 162,617 of record NZ_JAUQYR010000001.1, read on the forward strand.
GTTCTGCTCGCCCCCGGCACCGTAGTTGAGGTCCCACGACCCGTTGATCGCGACCTTGTACTCGTAGTCGCCGGCCGGCAGGTCGAACGTGCCCTCGAACACGCCGTCGGCGCGCTCGGTGAGGCGGGCGTTCTCGCAGTCCGGCGTCCAGTCCCCGGCGCAGCCCATCTCGCTGTTGTGGTTGCCGGGCACCGTCACCATGTCGATGTCGCTCGGAGGCTCCTCCTCGCCGGCGGTACCGGAGACGTCGACACCCACGGAGGCGAACGTCGAGGCCGCGGCACGGTCGCCGTCGGCGTCGACGGTCACCGCACGGTACTCGACCAGAGTGCCCTCGGGCAGCCCGGCCGTGGTGTGGAAGACCCGCGGGGTCGTGTCCTCGGCGGTGCCGAGCGGCTGCCAGTCGGTGGTACCGACCTCGCGCCACGCGAAGGAGGTCTCCGCCCAGGCGTCGTCGATCGCGGCCCGCACCGGGGCGTCACCGGACACGGCGGCGCCGGCGGCCGGGACCTCGAGGGTGATGTCGCCCGAGGTGTCCGCACCGACCGTACGGTCGGCGACGAGCACGACGGCGGAGGTCGCCGGGACCGTCACCGTGACCTCGCCGGAGGCGTCGGCCGTGACCTCACCGGTCTCCCCGTACAGCGCGCTGTACGTGGCACCCGGGGTGAGGGTGGCGAAGGTGGCCGTGCGCTCCTCGGAGGCGTTGTTCAGCGCCACGAGGTGCTCGACCTTCTCGTCCCGGTCGACGCGGCTGACGGCGTAGATCCCGGCGCCGTCGGCGACGTGACGCTCGATCTGCGCACCCCGCCCCAGCGCCGGCGTGCCGCCGCGCAGCGCCGAGAGGTCGGCGATGAGCGAGTACAGCGGGGCGTCGGTGTCGTACCGGTCCTGGCTGCCGGCGGTCTCGCCGGTGACCAGCTCCTGGTCGGCGTAGGAGTCCACCTGGGTGGCGAACAGCGTCTGGCGGGCGTCCTTGTCACCGCCGGTGCCGGCGAAGCCCTGCTCGTCGCCGTAGTAGACGACGGGCTGTCCCCGCGTGAGGTACATCAGCTCGTGGGCGAGCTCGTCACGTGCCAGCGGGTCGTCGGTGCTGTTCAGCAGGTAGCCGACGCGGCCCATGTCGTGGTTGCCGAGGAAGGTCGGCAGCGCGGCCGCGGAGGTGTCCGGCGTCGTGTAGCGGTCGTCACCGGCGAACATCCCGGCGAGTCCCTTCGCGCTGTTGCCGCTGGCGTAGCTGGTGGCCGAGGCCTGGAAGGCGAAGTCGAGCACGGAGCTCATGTCGGTCTCGCGCACGTACGGCGAGAGCAGCTTCGGGTCGGCGTCGTACACCTCGCCGAACATGAAGAACTCGTCCTTGCCGGCGGCGTGGGCGTAGTCGAGGACCTCGGTGGTCCAGGTGTCCCAGAACTCGCGGTTGACGTGCTTGACGGTGTCGATGCGGAACCCGTCGATGCCGAGGTCGACCCAGTCCTGGTACACCTCGACGAACCCGTTCACCACGGTCGGGTGCTCGGTCATGAGGTCGTCCAGGCCGGCGAAGTCGCCGTAGGTGACGGACTCCCCGCTCCAGGTCGAGTTGCCGCGGTTGTGGTAGAGCGTCGAGTCGTTGAGCCAGGCCGGCACCTTGACCTCGGCGTCGGCGTCGGCGACCACCGGGGTGTAGGGGAACGACGTCGCGGCGTCGAGCTCGGGGAAGTCGCCCGTGCCGGCGTAGTCGGCCGGGTCGAAGGTGTTCCCCGCGGCGTCGGTGTACGGCGAGGTGGCCTGGTCGATGTAGGAGTACTCGCCCTCGGCGTAGTCGACGACGTCGGCCGTGTGGTTGGTGATGATGTCGAAGTACACCTTGATGCCACGGGAGTGGGCGTCGGCGATGAGCGCCTCGAGCTCCGCGTTGGTGCCCAGGTGCGGGTCGATCTGGGTGAAGTCGGTGATCCAGTACCCGTGGTACCCGGCGCTGACGTCGTCGCCGCTGCCCTGGACGGGGCGGTTCTTGAACGACGGCGTGAGCCAGATGGCGGTGGTGCCGAGCCCCTCGACGTAGTCGAGGTTGTCGTGCAGGCCGGCCAGGTCGCCGCCCTGGTAGAAGCCCTTGTTCGTCGGGTCGAACCCGGACACCAGCGGGTCGTCGCCGAGCCCGGCGGTGTCGTTGGAGGTGTCGCCGTTGGCGAACCGGTCGGTCATGACGAAGTAGAACTGCTCGTCGCCGCCGGCCTGCCGCGCGGGCGCCGCGACGACCGCGTCGTCGGTGGCGGCGTCGTACTCGCCCGCGAGGCCGAGCGGGGTCAGCGCGGTCAGGTGCGTGGCGTCGTCGTAGGTGACGCGCAGGCGGGTGTCGCCGCCGAGCACGAGGGGGGCGTTGTCACCGCCGCCGTCGCGCCCGTAGGCCTCGTCCCAGGAGTCGTCGATCGCGACCTTGTACTCGTAGGTGCCGGCGGGGACGTCGAACTCGGCCGCATAGGTGCCGTCGCCGACGGGCGCGAGCTCGGTGGCGTCGCACGCCGGGTCCCAGTCGCCGCCGCAGCCCAGCTCGGACTGCAGGTCACCGACGAGAGCGACGGACCGGTCGGCGGCGCTGGCCGCGGGAACACCCGCGAGCGCCAGCCCGCCGGCCACGGCGGGGACGGCCACGGCGAGCGCCGCCAGCGTGGCGACGGCGCGTCGTGGCGCTGGTGGGCGGGGGGCACGGGCCATGGAGGACTCCTTCGTCGACCGGGCGCGTCGATCGCGACCTGCGGAGGACTGTACCGTTGCTGCAACTTTGCAGCAACGGTCGGCCCTCACCCCGCCAGGTGTCCCCAGCGCCGCTCCAGCGCCGACCAGGGCCCCACCTCGGCGACCCGTCCCTCGACCAGCACCACGACCCGGTCCGCCCGCGCCAGCGCCGCTCTCTTCGACGTCGAACCGATCACCGTCAGACCCTGCGCGCGCAGCGCCGCCCACAGCTCGACCTCCGTCGCCGCGTCGAGGGCGCTCGAGACGTCGTCGGCCAGCAGCACCTCGGACCCGGTGGCCAGCGCCCGTGCCAGGGCCAGGCGCTGCACCTGCCCGCCCGAGAGCCGCACCCCGCGGTGCCCGACCACCGCGTCCGCGCCGCCGGCATCGGCGACGTCCGGCGCCAGCCGGGCGACGTCCACCGGCCCCACGACGTCGCGCGCGTGGTCCAGCGTGACGTTCTCGGCGAACGTCCCCGACAGCACCCGCGGCACCTGCGCCACGTGCGCCACCCGGGCCGGACGCAGGAACGTCTCGGCGTCGGTGACGACCTCCCCGTTCCACCGCACGTCGCCGCGGTGCGCCATGAGCCCCGCCGCGGCGGACAGCAGGCTGGACTTGCCCGACCCGACCTGCCCGAGCAGCAGCACCAGCTCGCCCCGCTCGACCTGCAGGTCCACGCCCGTCACGCCGATCGTGCCGTCGTCGTGCACCGCCTCCAGCCCACTCAGCTCCAGCCGGTCGAACGGCGCCGTCGGCGGCGACGCGGGAACGGGCGACGGCGCGGTGCCGTCGAACAGGTCGACGCCCTCGGGCAGCCGGGTGAGGTCCGCGCCGCCCGCGAACGCCTGGGTCGCCCGGAGCCAGGCCCGGGTGCCGGGCGCCTCGGTGATCACCGCGCCGGCGACCACGCCGAAGTACTGGAACCCGCTCACGGCAGCGGTGACGAGCAACGTCGTCGCCAGGTCCCAGGTGCCCGTGAGCAGCAGCATCCACGCCGTCACGACGCCCGCCTGCACCATGACCGTCGGGATGCCGTCCAGCACGGCCTGCACACGGTGCTCGCGGATCGCCGCCCCGACCCGGCCGGCGTCGACCTGGTCCAGGTGACGGTGCACCTGGGGGGTCCTCGCCGCGAGCTTCACGGTGCGCGCCGCGTCCAGCGCCGAGACCAGGGCGCGGCCGAAGCCCGCCCGCGCCTCCGCGGACCGCGTCGCCGTCCGCCCCGCCACCGGCCGCCCCGCGAGCGCGCAGGCGGCGGTCGTCACCATGACGGCGAGCAGCACCAGGCCGGCCAGCGGCTCGCGGCTGACGGCCCAGGTGACCAGCACGACGACCAGGCCGTTGAGGAAGTCCACCCAGCGGTCGACGTAGAGCACGAACCGGTCGGCGTCGAGCGCGCGGGCGACCACCTCGCCCGCCGGGGAACGACGCAGCCGGTGCCGCCGCGTCTGCCCCACCAGCACCGCGACGCGCACCCGCAGCATGATCTCGATCCACCACGACGGGTACAGCCGGACGGCGGCCGCCAGGCACAGGGGCGCGGCGAGGAGCATCGCCACGAGACCCGCCGTCTGGGCCACGGGCGTCCCGCCCGCGGCCACCGTCTCCACCGCGCGGCCCCACAGGAACCCGGCGAGCGCGCCCTGCGCCGCGAACAGCACGCTCAGCAGGAACAGGCCGGTCGCCGCGAGACCCCAGCGGGGCCGGGTCACCAGCGCGTGCAGCACGCTACGGGCCAGGCCGGGTCCACGACCGGGCTCGGCGAGGGTCGGCGGTTCCCCGACGCGGCGCCGACCTCCGACACTGCCGGACGTCGCGCCGGCGGACCCGTCGGCCGACGGGACGTCGTCGGCGGCGTGCGGCACGGGCTCGCCGGGGTCGCCGTCGATGAGCACGTCGTCCCCGGTCCCACCTCCGGCGGCGAGCAGGTCGCGGAACGGCCCCTCCTGGCGCACCAGGTCGGCGCGCAACCCCTGCTGGACGACCCGTCCGTGGTCGAGCACCACGACGCGATGGGCGCGGCGCACCGTCCCGAGCCGGTGCGCGACCACCACACCCGTCCGCCCGGCGAGCAGCCGGTGGGAGGCCGCGACGACGCGCTCCTCCGTGTGCGGGTCCATCCGGGCGGTCGCCTCGTCGAGCACCACGAGTCGCACGTCCCGCACGAGCAGCCGGGCGAACGCGACGAGCTGCTCCTCCCCCGCCGACAGGGACGTCCCGCCGGGACCGAGCAGGGTGTCCAGCCCGTCGGGCAACCCCGCCACCCAGTCGTCCAGCCCGAGCTCGTGCACGGCGGCCTCGACGTCCGCGCGGGGCAGGTCGGCGAACAGGGTGATGTTCTGCGCCAGCGTCCCGGCGAGGATCTCCGTGCGCTGGGTCACCACGCCGACGGCGCCGCGCAGGTGCTGCAGGTCGGCGTCGCGCACGTCGACACCGCCGAGGAACACGGTGCCCGGCGGCGGCTCCACCGCCCGGGACAGCAACGAGGCCAGGGTCGTCTTGCCCGAGCCGGTCCGCCCCACGAACGCGACCGTCTGCCCGGCCGCCACGGACAGCGAGACGTCACGCAGCGCGAACGTGCCCTCGTCGTAGGCGAACCGCAGCCCCCGCACCTCGATGTCGAGCGGGCGGTCCGGCAGCGTCGCGCCGCCGACCGGCTCCGGCTCGCTGTCCAGGAGCTGGCGGATGCGCACGACCGCGCCGAGCCCCTCCTGCAGGTCGGGCAGGTGCTGGGCGAGACGGTCGACCTGCCCGACGAACAGCGAGGTGGCCAGGAACAGCGTGACCAGGCGGTCCACGGGCATGCTGCCGGCGACCGCCAGGGCGACCCCGGCCACGACGACACCGGCCAGCAGGGCGTGCAGCAGCACGCCCGCCCGGGCCATGAGCCGGATCTCGACCCGGACCACCGCGAGCAGCGCGCGGTGCACCCGGGCGGACATCTCCGCCAGGCGCCGCAGCGCGAAGCCCTGCCCGCCGGCGGTCCGCAGGTCGTCCCGGGCCGCCACGCCCTCCTCGAGGACGGCCGCCTGGTCCGTCCAGGCCCGTTCCTCGACGACCTTGCGCCGCGCGATCTCGCCCAGCAGCGGTCGGACGGTCCACCACGTCACGGCTCCGAGCAGCGGGAACAGCACGCCCGCCGGCCACCAGGTGAGGGTCGCCACGACCCAGATGGGCCCGACGCCGACGACGGTGCGCCCCATCCCCCACAGCTGGCGGCGGGCGAGACCTCCGACCGAGTGGGTGTCGTCGTCGACCCGGTCGAGGATCTCCCCGACGGCCTGCTCGGTGAGGACGCCGAGCGGCTGGTGCAGGGCGGCGGTGAGCAGGTCGCGACGCAGCCGGCCCTCGGCCCGGTCGACGACGCCGGCCCACGCGACCTGGCCGGCCGCGTCGAGCAGGGCTCCGCCCATCAGGCAGAGCGCGAGTAGCAGGACGCCCGTCGTGGTCGGGTCCTCGGCGAGACCGCCGGCGACGACGGTCCCGAGCGCCGTGCCGACCGTGCCGACGGCCAGCGCACCGAGGGCCAACGCGCTCACGGGGCCGCGCAGGCGTCGCCAGTCGAGGCGTCGCGCCGGGTCCTGGGCGACGGTCGTGGGACGCGCCGGCGGCGCGGAGAGCTCGATCACTCCTCGAGGCTAGGCCGCGGTCGGGCGCCGCTCGACTCCTTTTCCGCCGGCACCGGCGCGGACGCGCCGCCGGGCCCCGGCCCACCGCGGGAGGGGACGAGGCCGGGTCCCGGCGGGCCGACCGACGGGACGACCCGTCAGACGAGTCCGAGCGACCGCACCGTGTCCCGCTCGGCGGCCAGCTCGGCCACGCTGGCGTCGATCCGCTCGCGGGAGAAGTCGTCGATCTCGAGGTCCTCGACGACGTGCCAGGCGCCGTCCGACGCCGTGACCGGGTAGGAGCACACAAGCCCCTCCGGCACGCCGTACTCACCGCGGGACACGATCCCGGCGCTGGTCCAGTCGCCCGCCGGGGTGCCGTGCACCCAGTCGTGGACGTGGTCGATGGCGGCGTTGGCGGCCGACGCCGCCGACGAGGCACCGCGGGCGTCGATGATCGCCGCGCCGCGCTTGGCCACCGTCGGGATGAAGTCGTCGGTCAGCCAGGCCTTGTCGGCCGTCAGCGTGCCGCCGGGGGTGCCGGCGACGTCGGCGTGGAACAGGTCGGGGTACTGCGTGGCCGAGTGGTTGCCCCAGATGGTCAGGCGGCGCACCTCCGCGACCGGGACCCCGGCCTTGTGCGCGACCTGCGACAGCGCACGGTTGTGGTCCAGCCGGGTCATCGCGGTGAACCGGTCGGCGGGCACGTCGGGGGCGTGCGCGGCGGCGATGAGCGCGTTGGTGTTGGCCGGGTTGCCGACCACGAGGACCCGCACGTCGTCGGCGGCGCCGTCGTTGATGGCCTTGCCCTGCGGACCGAAGATCCCGCCGTTGGCCTCGAGCAGGTCGGCCCGCTCCATGCCGGCGCCCCGGGGACGGGCCCCGACCAGCAGCGCGACGTTCGCACCGTCGAACGCCCGCCCGGCGTCGTCGTCGATGTCGATCCCGGCGAGCAGGGGGAAGGCGCAGTCGTCGAGCTCCATCGCGGTGCCCTCCGCCGCCTTGACACCCTGGGGGATCTCGAGAAGCTTCAGCCGCACGGGGGTGTCCGGGCCGAGCATCGCGCCCGAGGCGATGCGGAACAGCAGCGCGTACCCGATCTGACCGGCGGCTCCGGTCACGGTGACGTTCACAGGAGTCCTCATGGCCCCACTCTGGCCTACCCGGGGGCGCACGTCATCCCTTGCGCGCCGGTGTCCCGGAGACCGGCCGACGAGGCGCGGTACGGTGCACCCCGGTGGCAGCGTTCGCCCGCGCGGCGTTCAGGTCGCGTTCAGGGACCGCTGCCAGCATCGCCGCGGCGCCCCGGGCGGCGCCCGCACACTTCTCGACACGAGCAAAGGACACCTCCATGGCCGCGCAGACCGTGACAGCACCGGACGTCGGGACGACGCCACGGGCCCGACTCTTCACCCGCATGACCGCGGAGGCCTTCGGCACCTTCGTCCTGGTCCTCGCGATCCTCGGCACGGCGACCTTCAACTTCGTGAACCAGGGATCGATCATCCCGATCGCCCTCGCCGCCGGCATCTCCCTCATGGCGGTCATCGCCGCCGTCGGCCACCTGTCCGGCGGGCACTTCAACCCGGCCGTGACCTTCGGTCTCACCCTGGCCGGACGGTCCCGGTGGGTCGACCTGCTGCCGTACTGGGTGGCCCAGCTCGTCGGCGGCGCAGCCGCCGGTGCGCTGATGCTGCTCATCGTCCCGAGCACCTTCCCGGCGGCGATCGGCGCGGCGAACGTCGGTGCCGTCCTCGCCGACACCGCCAACGGATACGGCGACCAGTCGCCGCTGGCGCAGCTGTCCCAGGGCCAGGTGACCTTCGACCTGGGCACCGCCGCGATCGTCGAGGTGGTCATCGCCGCGATCTTCGTCGGCGTGATCCTCGGCGTGACGAACGTGCGCGCCAACATCACCTACCCGGCGGTGGTCATCGGCCTCACCCTCACCGCGCTGCACATCGTGTCCTGGCTGGTCACGAACACCGGGCTGAACCCGGCCCGGTCCCTGGCCTCGGTGATCTCCCCCGACGCCTGGACCGCGAGCGGCGGCTTCGGCCAGCTGTGGCTGTTCCTGGTGGCCCCGCTCGTCGGCGCGGCCCTCGCGGCGCTCTTCGCGCGGGCGTTCGCCCCGATGGGCACGACGACGCCGGTCGAGGGCTGGGGCGAGCAGCCCGGCACCGCCGCGGGCACCACCGAGGCCGCGACCGCCGCGGCGGTCGCCTCCGCCACGGCGGCAGCGGTGACGACCGAGGACGCCGTGACCCCCGAGCGGCCCACCGCCGGCGCGGACGTCCCGTCGGACGAGACCACGTCGGATGAGACCACGACCGACGAGAAGGCGACCGACACGGACGTCACCGACGAGGAGGCGACCGAGAAGGACACCACCGACGACACCGACGAGAAGGCGACCGAGAAGGACGCCACCGACGACGACGGCACGGACTCCTCGAAGACGTCCTGAGCCGACGTCCCCGGCGTTCGTCGTGCGGGAGGTGCTAGACGCCCGGCGCGGTGAGGGCCAGCACGGCGACGACGGTCGCGGCCGACCAGCACAGGAAGACGTCGAAGCCACGGCTCCTGATCGCCAGCCCCGCGGGCCCTCCCGGCGCGACGGCCCGCCAGGTGCCGGCCACCGCCAGGGTGCCGGCGATCGTCAGGGAGCCCACGCGGGCACCGACGAGCAGCCCGAGCAGGACGGCCAGCAGGATCCCGGCGAGCACCACCAGGATCGCCGGCACCGGGCTGCGCGCGTCACGATGCTGCCGAGGACCGGCGTCGAGGGCGTGCCAGGGCGGCCGCGCGGGGTGCGGGGTGTCGGGAACCACGGCCTCGAGACTACCTGGCCGACCAGGCACAACCGTCGCCCGCGACGCGAGGACGCCGTCGCAGCCCGGATAGGTTGGTCGGGTGCCATCCAGCCACGACTCCCCCGCCGCGACCTCCCGGCCCCGGACCTCCCGGCCACCGCGCTCCGTCGTCGTCGTCGGAGCCGGTCTGGCCGGCGCCCAGACGGCCACGGCCCTGCGCACCCACGGCTTCGACGGGCGCCTGACCGTCCTCGGGGAGGAGGGGCTGCCGCCGTACGACCGGCCTCCGCTGTCGAAGGAGCTGCTGTCCCGGCCGCAACCGCTGTGGCTGCGCGACGACCTCGGGGTCGACCTCGACGCCCTGGCCGACGAGGTCCGGCTCGCCGACCCGGCGGTCTCCGTCGCACCCGGCCCGGTCCTGACGACACGGTCCGGCGACCGGTTCGCCCCCGACGCCGTGGTGCTGGCCTGCGGGTCGCGGCCGGTGCTGCCGCCGGGCTGGGACGCGGACGTGCTGCACACCGCCGCCGACGCGGACCGGCTCCGGCGCGACCTGCGTCCCGGCGCCCGGCTCGTGATCGTCGGCGCGGGCTGGATCGGCGCGGAGATCGCCGGCGTGGCCGCCGGCGCCGGCGTGGACGTCACGGTCGTCGAGGCGGACGAGGCGCCGCTGGCGCGCCAGCTCGGCACGGAGGTCGGCGACCACCTGGCGCCGTGGTACGCCGCGGCGGGCGTCCGGCTGCGCGTCGGGTCGCGGGCCGCCGCCGTCCGCCGTGACGGCGTCATCCTCGCCTCCGGCGAGGAGGTCACGGCCGACGTCGTGCTGGTCGCCGTCGGCGCGCGCCCCGCGACCGCCTGGCTGCGCGAGACCTTCCCCGAGACGGTCTTCGACCCGACCGGCGGGCTGCTCGTCGACGCCGGGGGTGCGGTGCCGGGCGTCGACGGCGTGTGGGCCGTGGGCGACGTGGCCTCGCGCCCGCACCCGGAGCTCGGTGTGGTCCCCGGCGGTCACTGGTCGGCCGCGTTGCACGACCCGGACGCCACGGCCCGGGCGATGCTGGGGCTGCCCGTCGAGCCGCCGCACGCGCCCTACGTGTTCTCCCGACAGCTCGGGCACGACCTGGCACTGTTCGGCCTGCCCGAGGGTGCGCCGGCGGCGTGGCGGGGCACCCCCGGCGAGGGCCCGTGGGCGGCGTTCTGGACCGACCCGCACCCGGACGACGGCACGTCGACGCACGACGCCGCCGTCCGGGCGGTGCTGCTCGTGGACTCCCCGAAGGAGGTCGGGGCGGTCCGCCGGGCGATGAACCGCCCCGGACCCCTGCACCTCGACCTGGAGCGGGCCGCCGACCCGGCCGTCAAGCTGCGCACCGCCGTCGTGACCTGACCCCCTGAGGGCCCCCCTCACGACCCCCTGCGGCCGTCGTGCGTGCTGGAACGGTCCCCCATCAGCGGTGATGAGGGACCGTTCCAGCACGCTCGATGCGGCGACGGGTCAGTGGGCGAAGTGCCGCGTCCCCGTCAGGTACATCGTGACGCCCGCGGCCTTCGCCGCCTCGACGACCTCCTCGTCCCGGATCGACCCGCCGGGCTGGACGACGGCGCGCACGCCGGCGTCGAGCAGCACCTGCAGCCCGTCGGCGAACGGGAAGAAGGCGTCGCTCGCCGCGACGGCGCCGCGTGCGCGCTCGGCACCCTCGGCGAGGGAGTTGGCCCGCTCCACCGACAGCCGGCAGGAGTCCACCCGGTTGACCTGCCCCATGCCGATCCCGACGGCGGCACCGTCGGCGGCGAGCAGGATCGCGTTGGACTTCGCGGCACGCACGGCACGCCACGCGAAGGCGAGGTCGGCCAACGTCGCCTCGTCGGCGGGCTCGCCGGAGGCCAGCGTCCAGGACGCCGGGTCGTCGCCGGCGGCCTGGAACCGGTCGACCGCCTGGACGAGCAGGCCGCCGGAGATCGGCCGCGTCTCGGCAGGTGCCTCCGGGGCGCCCTCGACCACGAGCAGGCGGATGTTCTTCTTGGCCTGCAGCACCTCGAGCGCCTCGGGCTCGAAGCCCGGCGCCACGACGACCTCGGTGAAGACCGGGGCGATCTGCTCGGCGGCGGCCTTCGTGACCGTCCGGTTGGCCGCGATGACGCCGCCGAACGCGGACACCGGGTCGGTGGCGTGGGCGCGGGCGTGCGCCTGGGCGACGTCGGCCCCGACGGCGATGCCGCAGGGGTTGGCGTGCTTGATGATCGCCACGGCCGGGTCGGCGTGGTCGTGGGCGGCCCGCCACGCGGCGTCGGCGTCGACGTAGTTGTTGTAGCTCATCGCCTTGCCGTGCAGCTGGGTGGCCTGGGCCAGACCCGTCGCACCGTCGGTGCGGGTGTACAGCGCGGCACCCTGGTGCGGGTTCTCGCCGTAGCGCAGCACGTCGGAGCGCTCGTAGGTCGCACCGACGACGTCGGGCATGCCGGACGTGGTCGCGGCCTCGTCGGGAGCGTAGGCGCCGGCGAACCACGCCGAGACGGCGACGTCGTAGGTCGCGGTGTGCGCGAAGGCCGCGGCGGCGAGGCGCTTGCGCTCGGCGAACGTGAACCCGCCCGCCCGCGCGGCGGCGGTGACGTCGTCGTACCGGGCCGGGTCGACGACGACGGCGACGCTCGGGTGGTTCTTCGCGGCGGCGCGGACCATCGAGGGGCCGCCGATGTCGATCTGCTCGACGACGGCGTCGGGAGCGGCTCCCGACGCGACGGTGTCGGCGAACGGGTACAGGTTCACCACGACGAGGTCGAAGGGCTCGATCTCGAGGTCGCGGAGCTGGTCCAGGTGGTCCTGCTTGCGGGTGTCGGCGAGGATGCCGGCGTGCACCCGCGGGTGCAGGGTCTTGACGCGACCCTCGAGGCACTCGGGGAACCCGGTGAGCTCCTCGACGCGGGTGACGGGCACTCCCGCGTCGGCGATCCGCGCCGCGGTCGAGCCGGTGGACACCAGCTCGACGCCGGCGCCGTGCAGGGCGGTGGCGAGCTCGGCGAGGCCGGTCTTGTCGTAGACGCTCAGCAGCGCCCGACGGATCGGGCGGCGGGCGTCGTCGGCGAGCTGGACGTCGGGGGTCGAGGGTGCGGGGTGGGCACCGGACATCATGGTCTCCTCGGGGTCGGACCTTCGCGGAAACCCTGGCACCCAGGCGGGCGGCGCGCACGGTGTGGCTCGACGGGGGCCGAGTCGGCCGCTCCCCGGTGGTGGCTCCACCCTCGCCAGTCACGACCGGGGCCGATCCTACCGGCGCGGCCGCGCCGACGGGGAACCGGTGCGGCACCCGGCCGGGACCCGTGCGGTCAGCGCGGCGCCGGCACGACCTCGAACCCCAGCAGGCGCCAGGCGCGCACGGCGTACTGCTCGCGCTCCCAGGACGGGCACCGGGTCAGCGCGGAGGCGACCATCTCGATGCCGAGCAGGACGTCCTCGACCTCTGTCCCAGGAGGCACGTCACCGCGCTCCTGGGCGGCGTCCAGCCGGGTTCCCACGACGACGGCGAGCCGCGCCGTCAGGTCCAGGAGCCGGGGGTCCGGACCGGCCTCCGGGTCGCTCGTCGCCAGGTCGATGCTCACCACCGAGTCGATGGCGTGCCGCGTGATCAGCCCCAGCAGGTCCGGCAGGGTCGCGTCGGGGTCCGCGGCCCGCTCCTCCACGGTCGAGACCTGCTCCTCGAACAGCGCGAGGACCAGCGCCAGACGGTCAGGGAAGTGCCGGTACAGGCTCCCCTGGCCGACCCCTGCCCTCCGGGCGACCGAGTTCAGGGGGGCGTCGGCCCCGTACCGGGCGAAGATCTCGCGTGCTGCCGCCAGCAGCGCCGCGCGGTTGCGCGCGGCGACCCTCGGCCCCTGGTTGGACCGCCTGCCGTCCTTGCTCACCGACGTGGCCACGGTGCCACTCTAGACACAGCAGACCGGACGCCGTCGTCCGGTGACCTCGCGGCCGCGCAGCCGGCACATGATCACGCCGCCGGCCCCCTGGAAGGTGCCGACGGCGTGGTGCGTCGCTCCGTGCTGGACGTCTCACGAACCCGTCGGAGCGCAGCGCTCCGGAGCATCGTCAGTTGACACCCAGCTCCACCTTGTCGAACGGCTCCAGGGTTGCCGTCCTGGAACCGTCGGACCCGGTGTGCAGGACCAGGTACTCGAGCGGGTCCGCGTCCGCGATCGCGATCACGGACACCTTCTCGTCTCGCCCCGTGTTCTCGAGGCGCCCCTGGATGGGCGTCTTGAGGTTCACCACGTGCAGGCGACCGCCGGCCATCCTCTCGGCCGACGTCGCGACCGCACGCGCGAGGACGTCGGCAGCGACGGCCACGGCCACGAACGCGATGACGGCGATCACCATCGCCGTGATCTGTCCTGAGCTGAACTCCACCTCCCTCAGCTGGTTCACCGCCCAGGTACCCACCGACGTGACGACGGGTACCAGGACCACCAGCACCTTGGTCAGACTGAAGGCGTTGCCCTCCACCACGGCGTCGCCCTTGGCCTCCTCGCTCTTGTTCGTGAAGAACTCCCACAGGTTCGTCATGACGCACCTCCCGGCGGATGACCGAGGCCACGTCGGCCTCACTTCAAGCCTCCGTCGGCCCCGGTGCACCCGCACCGTGGCCAAGGGGTGGGCGGACGACCTCGATCGCGTCGTCGGCCCAGCTCGCGGGCAGCCCGATCCGACGCACGGGCCGGGCGCACCACACGCCCACCACCGCGACGCCGAGCACCCCGGCGAGGACGACGAGCGTCGTCGGCAACCCGGCCGAGGCCAGCAGCCCCGCACCGACCAGGGGCGCCGACGGCAGCGCGACGACCCCGGACAGCTCCAGGACCGAGGAGAGCCGGCCCTGCATCTGCGGCGGGGTGATGGCGGCGACGTACCCGGCCAGGCCGGCGTTCGCCGCCGGCACCCCGAGCACGCCGAGGCCGAGCGCCACCACGAGGACCACGAAGTCCTGGGTCGCGGCCATGACGACGGCGGACACGGCCACCATCGCCAGCGAGAGCGGCGTGACCACACCCACGCGCACCCTCGCGACCACGGCCGGCGCGAGGAGCGCACCGACCAGCATCGACGCCCCGGCGGTGCCGGACAGCAGGCCGATCTGCGCCGCCGGCGTGCCGTCGGCGGTCAGGTCGAGCGTGATCGCCACCAGCAGCGCGTTGATGGCCACGTTGATGACCGCGAACAGCCCCAGGCAGATCCGGAACAGCGGGACCGACCACACGTACCGCAGCCCCTCGCGCAACGCGGCGAGGGGTCGGGTGCCCCGCGCCTCGGCGAGGTCGGCGTGCAGCGGCTCGCGCACCAGCCAGGTGCAGAGCGCGGTCATCAGGTGCCCGACGGCCCCGGCGACCAGCGGCACGGCGTGCGCGATGCCGTAGAGCAGCCCGCCGATCGGCCCGGCGGCGAGACCGGCCGCCGCGTCCCGGCCCTGGGCCGCGGCATAGGCGGTCGCGAGCTGGTCCTGCGGCACGACGGAGCGGAAGGCACCGGCCACCGCCGGGTCGACGAAGGACCCGGCGACGGAGGAGACGAGCAGCAACGCCATCAGGTGCCACGCCCCGAGCGTCCCGGCCAGCACCGCGACGGCGCCGCTCGCCCACGCCAGGGCCGCCACCGTCGCCGCCACGACGACGAGGCGACGGCGGTCCACCCGGTCCGCGACGACACCCGCGGGCAGGGTGGCGAGAAGGGCTCCGGCGTGCCCGACGGCGGAGATCACCCCTGCCTGCCAGACGGAGCCGGTCACGGCGTAGGCCAGCAGCGGCACGGCGAACGCCGCCATGCCCGCCCCGAAGGCCTGCGCCGTGAGGCCGGACATCACGAGCAGGTAGGAACGGTTGGCCAGGAGGCTGCGCGGCGGGTGTCCCGAGGTCGGGTCGGCGAGGGTGGTCACCTGCGCAACAGTACGTGCGCACCTGTTATTGCGCAATAGTTCTTGCGCAATAGTCGTTGATAAACTCCGTGGCATGGAGGACACGTTCCTGGTGCAGACCCCGGAGGCGCTGAAGGCGATCGCCCACCCGCTGCGTCAGCGCATCCTCATGGACCTCGTCGTGGCAGGGCACGCCCGGGCGGCCGACCTCGCGCGGTCCGTCGACGCCCCGGCCAACTCGGTCAGCTTCCACCTGCGCACGCTCGCGAAGGCCGGGATGGTCGTGGAGGCGCCGGAGCTGGCGCGCGACGGGCGCGACCGCGTCTGGCGGCCCGTCGCCGAGAACTTCCGGGTCGAGCCGGGGACCGCCGGCACCGCCACGGAGATCCTGCGACCCGCGCTGGCCTGGGTCGAGCGGCTCTTCACGACGGCGAACGACGGCGGGCCCGCCGACGAGGGCACCAAGCGCCGTGCGCTCGTGATCAACAACGTGTCGCTGACCCCCGACGAGGCCCGTGCGTTCCGGGACGAGCTCGTCGCGTTCCACGAGAAGTGGGCCGACCGCGCGTTCTCGCGAGCACGGCAGGACCCGGACGCCCCCCGCGACGCCTACCAGGTCCTCCTGGCGCTCGGTCCTCGCGACGAGGGCTGATCAGCCGATGGCGGCGCGGCGGCCCTCGACGCGCAGCCCCTCCCGGGCCACGCGCCCGACGGTCTCCACGAGCAGCGACCGCTCGGCGACCTTGATCCGCTCGTGCAGCGCCGACTCCTCGTCGTCGTCCAGGACGGGCACGGCCGCCTGGGCGATGATCGGCCCGGTGTCCACGCCGTCGTCGACCACGTGCACCGTGCAGCCGGTCATCTTCACGCCGTAGGCGAGCGCGTCGCGCACGCCGTGCGCCCCGGGGAACGACGGCAGCAGCGCCGGGTGCGTGTTGACGACCCGGCCCGGGAAGCGGGCCAGGAAGTCCGGGGACAGGATCCGCATGAATCCGGCCAGCACCACCCAGTCGGGCCGGAAGACGTCCACCGCCTCCGTGATCCCCCGGTCCCAGGCGGCGCGGTCGGCGAAGTCGGCCGGCGAGACCGCCACCGACGCCACCCCGGCGTCCCGGGCCAGGTCCAGGGCCCCGGCGTCGGGCCGGTCGGAGACGACCCCGACCACCCGGGCGCCGTACGCCTCGTCCTCGTGCGCGGCCAGCAGCGCCGCGAGGTTCGACCCACCGCCCGAGGCGAGCACGACGAGGCGCGCGCCGGACGTGGGTGGTACAGGATGGCCGGACGGTGTCTGCACGCGCCCACCCTACGTCCCCGCCGGGGTGCTCCCGTCGTCCGGCGCGGCCGGTGATCTCCGGGCGGCCAGCCACCGGTGCGCGACGGCCCCGAGCAGCACCAGCACCGCCCCGCCACCGATCTCGGCCGCGACGACCCCGCCCGTCACCCAGGCGTCGGCGCCCACGACCGCGAACCGCTCCGCGCCGGCGGACCCGCCGGCGACCTGCTGGAGCACGACGGTCACCGCGCCGGCGGCGACGGCCACGCCGCCGGCGATCCAGGCCAGGTCGGGCACCCGGACGAGGTTCGGCTCGAGCCGGCGCCAGGCGAACCACCCCGCCGCCGCACCGCAGCCGACGACCAGCACCGGCGTCCACTGCGCGACCGGTGTCGACCAGGCCGGGCCCGGCAGCACGCCGAGCAGCGGCAGCCCCGGCAGGGGGCCGGCGTCGGTCGCCGCCGCCGAAAAGGTGCTGTCCGCACCGACCGCGAACCCCGGGCCGGCGAGCCACGCCGTCGACCAGAGCACCAGGTTCGGGACCAGGGCCGCCTGGGTGAGCAGCAGCACGACGACGGCGAACCAGCTCCCGCCCAGACCCGCCGCGACCTCGGCGGCGGTCCCTCGCCCGAGGACGATCCAGACCGTCGTCAGCACCCCGCCCAGCGCGGTCAGCAGGCCGAGCCCCACCAGTCCCGCCCGCAGCCCGAGCCGCGCCGTGTCCGGCAGGACGGGGTCCAGCCGCGGTGTCAGCCCGGCGAGCAGCGGGCCGTCCGGCGCCGAGAACATGCCGAGGGCGAACCCGCCCCCGCCCAGCACGACACCGCCCAGGACGGCGGCGCCGACCTGGACCGCGACCTCACCGACCGCCGGCGACGGGGAGGCACCGGCCGCCAGCACGACCGTCGCCGCCACGAGGGCCAGCGTGTAGGTGATCGTGCCCCCGAGCCACGCGGCCAGCGTCGGCACCGCCGACCGCTTGGCGGTGACGTGCGTGACGAACAGCGCCAGGGCGGTCAGCCCGAGCGGCACGACGGTCACCGTCGCACCGGCCGCCGCGAGGGGCACACCGTGCCCCAGCAGCCACAGGCCGGTCGCCGCCGTCCCGCCGGCCCCCAGGCCGCCGTCGGACCCGGACGCGCTCGGGGAGTCCAGCACCGCCGCCACCGCCAGCAGCGCGACGACCGCGTAGGACAGCCCGGCGGCCTGCAGCGCCGCCCACACCCCCGAGGAGGCCAGGGTGAACCGGTCCCGGAAGGTGCGGGTCGGTTCCGGCTCGACGACGGGGGCGTTGCGGCTGCTGGCGGTGGTGCTCACCGGCCCATCGTCACCCGGGGCCGACGGGCGCCGGTCCCTGCCACGCCGAGGACGACGACGCCCGCCCGGCCCGGCAGGCGCGGGCGGGGCGGGCGTCGGGTGCGTCGGACGCTCAGCGGCTCTGCAGCAGCTCGCGCATGAGACGGGCGGTCTCGGACGGCGTCTTGCCGACCTTGACGCCGACGGCCTCGAGGGCCTCCTTCTTCGCCTGGGCGGTGCCGGAGGAGCCGGAGACGATCGCGCCGGCGTGGCCCATCGTCTTGCCCTCCGGGGCGGTGAAGCCCGCGACGTAGCCCACGACCGGCTTCGTCACGTGCTCGGCGATGTAGGCCGCGGCACGCTCCTCGGCGTCGCCGCCGATCTCGCCGATCATCACGATCGCCTCGGTGGCCGGGTCGTTCTCGAACGCCTCGAGCGCGTCGATGTGCGTCGTCCCGATGACCGGGTCGCCGCCGATGCCGATCGCGGTGGAGAAGCCCAGGTCACGCAGCTCGTACATCATCTGGTACGTCAGCGTGCCGGACTTCGAGACCAGACCGATCGGGCCGGAGCCGGTGATGGTGTGGGGGGTGATGCCGGCCAGCGACTCGCCCGGGGTGATGATGCCGGGGCAGTTCGGACCGATCATCCGGGTGTCCTTGCCGTCGAGGTAGGCGAAGACCTCGGCGGTGTCCTGGACGGGCACGCCCTCCGTGATGACCACGAGGAGGCCGATACCGGCGTCGATGGCCTCCACGCAGGCGTCCTTGGTGAACGCCGGCGGCACGAAGACGACCGAGACGTCGGCGCCGGTCTCGGCCATGGCCTCCTTGACCGAGCCGAAGACCGGCAGCGTGACCGGGTTGCCCTCGTGGTCGGTGTGCTCGACCGTCTGGCCGGCCTTGCGGGCGTTGACGCCGCCGACGATGTTGGCGCCGGAGGAGAGCATCAGGGCGGTGTGCTTGGCACCCATGCCGCCGGTGATGCCCTGGACGATGATCTTGGAGTCGGAGTTCAGGTAGATCGACATGTCAGTGAATCTTCGCTTTCCGGCGTCTCAGGCGGTCGCGGCGGCCTTGGCTGCTGCCGTCTCAGCGCCGCCGTCCATGGTCTCGGCAAGGGTCACGAGGGGGTGGTTAGCCTCGGTGAGGATCGCGCGCCCCTTCTCGACGTTGTTGCCGTCGAGACGGACGACCAGCGGCTTGGACGCCTCGTCGCCGAGGATCTCCAGCGCGCCGACGATGCCCTTGGCGACCTCGTCGCAGGCGGTGATGCCGCCGAAGACGTTCACGAACACGGACTTGACCTGCTCGTCGTGCAGGATGACGTCGAGGCCGGCCGCCATGACCTGCGCGTTGGCGCCGCCGCCGATGTCGAGGAAGTTCGCGGGCTTGACGCCGCCGTGCGCCTCACCGGCGTAGGCGACGACGTCGAGGGTCGACATGACCAGCCCCGCGCCGTTGCCGATGATGCCGACCTCGCCGTCGAGCTTGACGTAGTTGAGGTCGTGCTCCTTCGCCTTCGCCTCCAGGGGGTCCGTGGTGGCGGAGTCCTCGAGCTCGGCGTGGTCCGGGTGCCGGAAGTCGGCGTTGGCGTCGAGCGTGACCTTGCCGTCCAGGGCGATGATGTCGCCCTGGGAGGTCTTGACCAGCGGGTTGACCTCGACGAGGGTCGCGTCCTCCTCGGAGAACACGGTCCACAGCTGCTGGATCGCCGCGGCGACCTTGTCCTTGACGTCGGCGTCGAAGCCGGCGGCCTCGACGATCTCGGCCGCCTTGGCGGCGTCGATGCCCACGGCCGGGTCGACCGCGACACGGGCCAGCGCCTCGGGCCGCTCGACGGCGAGCTCCTCGATCTCCACGCCGCCCTCGACGGAGCACATGGCGAGGTAGTTGCGGTTGGCGCGGTCCAGGAGCACCGAGAAGTAGTACTCCTCGGCGATCTGCGCACCGGCGGCGATCATGACGCGGTGGACCGTGTGGCCCTTGATGTCCATGCCGAGGATCTCCTCGGCCTTCTGGGCGGCCTCCTCGGGGGAGTGCGCCAGCTTCACACCGCCGGCCTTGCCACGGCCGCCGATCTTGACCTGGGCCTTGACGACGACAGTGCCGCCGCCGAGCTTCTCTGCGCCCGCACGAGCCTCTTCCGGCGTCGTCGCGACGACGCCGCCGAGCACGGGCACGCCGTGCTTCTCGAAGATGTCGCGAGCCTGGTATTCGAACAGGTCCACCCTGCTGCGTCCTTCCATCGGTTGTGCCCCTGGGTCGGCAGAGGCCGGCCTGAGCGATGTCTCGACGTCAAGACATCTGCGCTCCAGAGTAGTGCGCCGCCGTCCGGCCACGGCACCCACAGCGCATTCTGCCCCCTCGACGTGATCGATTCCACAGGCCCCGGGGGGACGCCCTCGCCCGCCGCGGCAGGCATCTCGGACGTTTCGCGCCTACAGCTTGGTGACGGGGCTGAAACGCAGCAGCAGGCGCTTCGTGCCGTCGGCACCGAAGTCGATCTTCGCCACGGCATTCTGACC
Source organism: Isoptericola sp. b515 (assembly GCF_030588125.1). NCBI lineage: Bacteria > Bacillati > Actinomycetota > Actinomycetes > Micrococcales > Promicromonosporaceae > Isoptericola > Isoptericola sp. b515. The sequence continues at coordinate 182,749 of NZ_JAUQYR010000001.1, forward strand.
GGTCCCCTCCAGGCCGACCACAGTGCCCGCCCCGTACGCGTCGTGGGTGACCTTGTCCCCCACCGCCAGCGACGGGATGTCGGTGTCCTGGCGCGGTGTCGCCGACCCGAACCGCGGCCCGCCGGACCCGCCGCCCGTCCGGCCGATCGGCCGCGGCGGACCGCTCGACGGCGCTTTCCCCGCCGCCGCCCGCGACCCGGCACCGGACCCGGCGCGTGCCGGTGCGCGGCCGGCACCGTAGGCGCCGCCGCCCCAGGTCGAGCCGCCGCGCCGCAACGTCTGCGTGGCCGACTCCGCCCGCCGCCAGTCGACGAGCTCGGCTGGGATCTCGTCGAGGAACCGGCTGGGCGGGAACTCGTTGGCCATCCCGAACGCCGAGCGGGTGCCCGCCCGCGACAGGTAGAGCCGTTCGCGCGCCCGGGTGATGCCCACGTAGGCGAGCCGCCGCTCCTCGGCCAGCTCGGCGTCGTCGTGCAGCGAGCGCATGTGCGGGAAGGTGCCGTCCTCCATGCCGGTGAGGAACACGACGGGGAACTCCAGGCCCTTGGCCGTGTGCAGCGTCATCAGGGTGACCACGCCCGGGTCCTCGACCGGCTCCTCGTCGTGCGCGTGCTCGGCGCCCCCGTCGGCGACGTCCTCGTCGGGGATCTGGTCGGCGTCGGCCACCAGCGAGACGCGCTCGAGGAAGTCAGCCAGGTCGCCCTCGGGGTCCATCTCGGTGAACTCGGCGGCCACGGCGTGCAGCTCGGCGAGGTTCTCGACACGGGTGGCGTCCTGCGGGTCGTCGCTGGCCCGCAGCTCGGCGAGGTACCCCGTCCGGTCCAGGACCGCGCCGAGGACCTCCGCCGGGGTGGCGTCGTCCTCGACCATCGCCCGCAGGTCGGCCATCATCGTGGCGAACGCCCGCAGCGGCTTCAGCGTGCGGGTGGTGACGGCGGGGATCTCGTCGACGCGCTGCAGGGCGGCGCCGAAGGAGATGCGCTCCGCCGCGGCGAACCCGGCCACGAGCGACTCGGCCTTGTCCCCGAGTCCCCGCTTGGGCACGTTGAGCACCCGGCGCACCGAGACGTCGTCGTCCGGGTTGGCCAGCGCCCGCAGGTAGGCGACGGCGTCCTTGACCTCCCGGCGCTCGTAGAACCGGGTCCCGCCGACCACCTTGTACGGCAGCCCGACGCGGATCAGCACCTCCTCCAGCGCCCGCGACTGGGCGTTCGTGCGGTAGAAGATCGCCACGTCGCCGGGACGCACGCCCGCGGTGTCCCCGAGCCGGTCGATCTCCTCGGCGACGAACCGGGCCTCGTGGTGCTCGTCGTCGGCGACGTAGCCGACGATCTTCGCCCCGTCCCCGGCGTCGGTCCACAGCCGCTTCGGACGACGACCCGTGTTGCGCGCGATGACGGCGTTCGCGGCCGACAGGATGCTCTGCGTGGAGCGGTAGTTCTGCTCGAGCAGGATCGTCCTCGCGTCCGGGTAGTCCTGCTCGAACTCGACGATGTTGCGGATCGTGGCCCCGCGGAAGGCGTAGATCGACTGGTCGGCGTCACCCACCACCGTCAGCTCGGCCGGGACCGCGTCCTGCTGGCCGGGCTCGTCCCCCGGCGTGCCGCCGACGAGCTCGCGCACCAGGACGTACTGCGCGTGGTTGGTGTCCTGGTACTCGTCGACCAGCACGTGCCGGAACCGGCGTCGGTAGTGCTCGGCGACGTTCGGGAACGCCTGGAGCAGGTTGACCGTCGTCATGATGATGTCGTCGAAGTCCAGCGCGTTGGCCTGTGCCAGCCGCGCCTGGTAGCGCCGGTAGACGTCGGCGAGCACCGTGTCGAACGCCGGCACCGAGGCGTCGGCGATCCCGCCGCCGGCCACCGCCCGCTCGCGCCACCCCTCCTCGGTCGCGTCGGTACCGGCCTGCTGCGCGTAGGCGTCCGGGTCGACCAGCTCGTTCTTCAGGTCGCTGATCTTCCGCGCCAGCGAGCGCGGCGGGTACTTCTTGACGTCGAGGTCCAGCTCCCGGCACACGAGGGTGATCAGCCGCTGGGAGTCGGCCGCGTCGTAGATGGAGAAGCTGGAGCGCAGCCCCAGGGTCGTGGCCTCACGGCGCAGGATGCGCACGCAGGCGGAGTGGAACGTGGACACCCACATCCGCCGGGCCGCCGGCCCCACGAGCTGCTCGACCCGCTCGCGCATCTCGGCCGCGGCCTTGTTCGTGAAGGTGATCGCCAGGATCTCCCCCGGCCGCGCGCGCCGGGTCGCCAGCAGGTGCGCGATGCGATGGGTCAGCACGCGCGTCTTGCCCGAGCCCGCACCGGCGACGATGAGCAGGGGCGCCCCGGCGTGCACGACGGCCTCGCGCTGCGGCTCGTTCAGGCCCTCCAGCAGCGCCTCGGCCTCCTCGGTGTCGGCGCCGGCACCCGCCCCCGGCTCCGTAGGCGGCTCGGGCACCCAGTCCGGAGCGCCGCCGTCGTCCCACCGCGGTGCGGTCGTGGGCAGGCGTGCGGTGTCGCCGGCGGGCGCCGGATCCAGTCCGGGGAGCGAGAGGCTGTCGAAGAGCGAAGTCATGGCGCACCCAGCCTAGGCGGTGCGGCCGACACCCGACGCCGCGCCGGGCGGTCCTACCCTCGCTATCGTCTCCGCATGGAGAGCCCCGCACGAGGCGGCACCGAGAGCACCGAGAGCACCGGGACGACCGCCGGCGCTCCACCCGTCCTGAGCCTCCAGGAGCTGCTGGCCCACCCGAGACGCCTGGTCAACCCCTCGACCGTGGGTGGGGCCATCGCGCTGGCCGTCGGCCTGGTGCTGGTGCTGGTGCCGGCCCTGTCCCACGAGCTGACGGAGGCGGTCGTCGGCATCGGCCTGCTGGTCTCGGGCGCGAACGACCTGTGGACGACCGTGCGGCGCCGGCAGGTCCGCGCGACGGTCCGGATGACGTCCGCCGTCCGCGGTCTCGCCTCCGTCCTGCTCGCGCTGGTCTTCCTGCTGTCGGCCCGCGCCGCGCTGGCCGCCACCATCCTGCTCGGAGCGATCTACCTGCTCTTCCGCAGCGTGCTCACGCTGCTGCTGGCCGCGTTCAGCAGGTCCCGCGACAAGCGGGCCCCGCGATTCGCCGCCGGCGGCGTCGGGCTCGCCCTGTCCGTGCTGATCCTCGCCGTCCCCGGCGCGTACGTCGACTGGATCGCGGCGATGGTCGGCGTCGTCGCCGTCCTCGGGGGCTCGATCACCCTCGCCTACGGGTACCGCGTCGCCGCCGGCCGGCTCCCGGCGCCCGACGGGCTGTACCCCTCGTTCACCGAGATCATCTGGACCTGGGTCGAGCACGTGGACGTCGGGACGACGCGGCGGGTGCAGATCGCCGACCAGCTCTACCTCGAACGTCCCGAGATGGCCGCCAAGCAGATCGCCTGGTGGACGATGCTCGTGCTCAGCGTGTGCATCGCCACCCTCGCCGTCCTGCAGGACTCGACGGCGGTGGTCATCGGGGCGATGCTCGTCGCCCCGCTCATGACGCCCATCCTGGGGCTCGCGGCCGCCCTGGTCAGCGGCTGGGCGTTCCGTGCCGTGCGCTCCCTGGCCCTGATCCTGGCCGGGACGGCGGTGGCGATCCTCCTCGCCTTCGTCATCGCCGCCTGGGTGCCGATCGTGGTGCCGTTCGACACGAACAGCCAGATCACCTCCCGCGTGGAACCGACCCTGCTCGACATGCTCGTCGCGATCGCCGCCGGGGCCGCGGGCGCCTTCGCCACGGTCGACCGGCGGGTCGCCGCCTCCCTCGGCGGTGTCGCCATCGCCGTGGCCCTGGTCCCGCCGCTGTCCGTGGTCGGCGTGGCGCTCAGCGACGGCCGCCTGGGTGACGCGGGCGGTGCCCTGCTGCTGTTCGGCACCAACTTCGTCTCGATCGTGCTGGCGGCGGCCGTGGTGTTCGTCCTCACCGGGGTGGCCGACCCGCGTCAGCTGCGGCGCGGCGGCCGCAAGATCCTGCTCACGATGGCACCGTTCGTCACCGCGGCGCTGGTGATCCTGCTGCCGCTGCTGCTGACCACGGACGGCCTGCTCGAGACGTCGTCCCAGCAACGCACGGCCCAGGGGGTCGTCGACGACTGGTTGCCCGACTCCTCGCGGCTCACCCTGACCTCCGTCTCGGTCTCCGACGGCACCGTCCAGGTCGACCTGGCCGGTGCCGCGGACGACCTGCCCGAGCTCGCCGACCTGCGGACCGCGCTGGACGAGCAGCTCGACGGCTCCTACGCCGTCGACGTGGCCGTCACGCCGGTCGAGATCGAGAGCGTCCCGGCCGTGTCGCCCTCGCCGTCGCCCTCACGGCTGAACATCGACCTCGGCTGACGCCGGCTGGTCGCACCCCGCTAGCTCGCCGAGGCGCCCGCCCCGACCCGCCGCATCGAGGTGTGCGGGATCCCGTCCTCGAGGTACTCGGGGCCGTCCGGCACGAACCCGAAGGTGGCGTACCAGCCGACCAGCGGGGACTGGGCGCCGAGCACGACGTCCTGCCCCGGCGCGGCCGCCGTGGCGGCCTCGACGGCAGCGCGCATGAGCACGCCGGAGGCACCGGTCCCGCGGACGTCCGGGTGGCAGACGACGCGTCCGACGCGCTGCTCGCCGCCGTCGTCGAGCACGCGGGCGGTCCCCACGAGCCGCCCCGCGTCGAGCAGCAGGACGTGCCGCGTCGCGGGCTCGAGGTCGCGGTCGTCGAGGTCCGGGTAGGCGCACGCCTGCTCGACGACGAAGACGTCCTGCCGCAACCGGCACAGGTCGAAGACGGTCCGGGGGCCGAGGTCGTCGAGTCGACGGGTGAGGATCTCCACGGCGTCATCGTCACACGCCCGTGCGTCCCGCGGCTCAGGTGAGGACGAGCCCGACGATCCAGACGCCGGTCGCCAGCAGCCCGCCGAGGAGCTGGATGCCGATGGTGATCGCGGTCGCCTGGAGCGCGGCGACGGTCGCCTGCCAGGCGGCCGCTCGGTCGCGGCGCCGCACGAGCTCGACGAGCATCACCGCGAGGGTGAAGAACAGGAAGAGCCCGACCACGGGCACCAGGAAGAACCCGACGATCCCCGCGATGCCCCCGACGGCGAGCGTGAACCACGGCACCTCGGCACGCCGCATGTGCCGGCCGGCCACGAGCCAGTTGCCCGTCTCGGCCGCGACGATCAGCAGGGCGGCGACGGCGAAGACCACCCACGCCGTCGTCCCGCCCGTGGCCCAGGCCCACAGCAGCAGGGCGCCGCCGACCAGGGCGTTGCCCGGCAGCACCTGGACGACGATGCCGACGAGGCCGACGGCGATCGCGAGGCCGACGAGGACCTCGCCGAGCACGCTCACGCGCCGCCCCCGGAGGGTGCGGCGGGAGGAAGGTGGGTCACCAGAAGACGGCGACGACGATGTTGACCAGCGTCAGGGCGCCGATCGTGTGCTTGAGGCCGGGGGTGACGGCACCCGTGCCGTTGTCCCCCTTGCGGCCCTGCCGCTTGGCGACGAAGGCGAGCACCGTGATGACCAGGGCGACCGCGAGCTTCACGCCGATCTTCGCCATGGAGGGGCCGCCGTCGTCCCACAGACCGCCGACCTCGGCGACGCCCACCATGAGGATGCCTGCCACCAGGGCGGTCGCGGCGCCGTGGAACACACCGCGGTACAGGCCCGGGGTGCGCAGCGAGGCGAGGTAGCCACCCAGGACGATGGCCCACCCGACGAAGTGCAGCACCGTGAAGATGTTGTAGAGGAACTCCATGGGGGCCAGCCTAGCGACGGGACGGTGGCGCCCGGACCACCGCAGCCGTGGGACGCCTCACGTGAGGCGCGCACGTCCCATGATGCGGACCGCTGCTTTCGCGGGCCGACCGCCTCGGGTTACATTCGTCGCCATGACCACGGCCACGCCCCGGACGCGCACGACGAACCGTCGTGCCACGTCGGCGTGCCCGCTGCACCTGTGCATGTGCAGCTGTCAGTGCTGCTGTCGCTGATCGCGCCCCTCTCAGCACCTCCGCACCGCGGACCTGAGCACCGGCGCGCGCCGTCGGTCCTCACCCACCCCCGCTGAGTCCCGTCGTCGCGCGCGTCCCACCCCGAGGACCCGAGGACTCTCCCCCGATGACGACGCAGACCACCACGCCGCAGGACGCCGCCGGCCGCCCGGCACGCCCCGCCCGGACACCGAAGCCGAACGGCCAGTGGAAGATCGACGGCACCACGCCGCTGAACCACAACGAGGAGTTCAAGCAGGAGGGGCCGCCGCTCGAGGTGCGGGAGCGCATCGAGTCGACGTACGCCCACGAGGGCTTCGACTCCATCGCCGACGACGACCTGCACGGCCGGTTCCGCTGGTGGGGCCTCTACACCCAGCGCAAGCCCGGCATCGACGGCGGCCGCACCGCCACGCTCGAGCCGCACGAGCTCGAGGACCGCTACTTCATGCTGCGCGTGCGGACCGACGGCGCGGAGCTGACCCCGGACGCCCTGCGCGTGCTCGGCGGCATCTCGGACGAGTTCGGCCGCGGCACCGCGGACGTCACCGACCGGCAGAACATCCAGTACCACTGGATCGAGATCGAGAGCATGCCGGAGATCTGGCGCCGCCTCGACACCGTCGGTCTCGAGACCACGACCGCCTGCGGCGACTCGCCCCGCGCCTTCCTCGGCAGCCCCGTCGCCGGCATCGCCTCCGACGAGATCATCGACGCCACGCCGGTCATCGACGAGATCAAGCGCCGCTTCATCGGCGACCCCGCCCTCGCGAACCTGCCCCGCAAGTTCAAGACCGCCATCTCCGGCCACCCCAGCCTCGACGTCGTGCACGAGATCAACGACATCTCGCTGGTCGGGGTGGAGCACCCCGAGCGGGGTGCCGGCTTCGACCTGTGGGTCGGCGGGGGCCTGTCCACCGCCCCGCGCCTGGGCGAGCGCCTCGGCGTGTTCGTCACGGCGGACCAGGCTCCCGACGTCTGGCACGGCGTGATCCGGATCTTCCGTGACTACGGCTACCGCCGGCTGCGCAACAAGGCCCGGCTGAAGTTCCTGCTCAAGGACTGGGGCCCGGAGAAGTTCCGCGAGGTCCTCGAGACCGAGTACCTCGGGTACGCCCTGCCCGACGGTCCTCCCCCGGCGCCGGCGACCAGGCCCGGCGACCACGTCGGGGTCCACGAGCAGAAGGACGGGGACCTCTACGTCGGGGCGGCACCGGTCGTGGGCCGCGTGGGCGGCGGGACCCTGACCGGCCTCGCCGACCTGCTCGAGTCGGTGGGGGCCCGCTCCGCCCGGCTCACCGCCCACCAGAAGGTCGTCGTGCTGGGGGTGCCCGCCGACCGCGTCGACGAGCTGGTCGACGGTCTGGAACCGCTGGGCCTGACCGCGCGGCCCTCCCTGTTCCGACGCAACACGATGGCGTGCACGGGCATCGAGTTCTGCAAGCTCGCCATCGTGGACACCAAGGACACCGCGGCACGGGTCATCGCCGAGCTGGAGCAGCGGCTGGACGAGCAGGCCGAGCAGCTGGACCGCCCGATCTCGCTGAACGTCAACGGCTGCCCCAACTCCTGCGCCCGCATCCAGACGGCGGACATCGGGCTCAAGGGCCAGATCATCACCGTCGACGGCGAGCAGATGCCGGGCTTCCAGGTCCACCTGGGCGGCAGCCTCGCCGGTCAGGGCCACGACGCCGGGGGGCTCGGGCGCACGGTGCGCGGGCTCAAGGTCCCCGCCACCGAGATCGCGGACTACGTCGAACGCGTCGTCCGCCGCTACGCGGCAGACCGCACCGACGGCGAGTCGTTCGCCGAGTGGGCCCATCGCGCCGACGAGGCGGTGCTGCAGTGACGGCGGTCCAGGTCGGTCTCGGCGTCGGCCCCACCGCCGCGACGCGATCCGGCACGTCCTCGCTGGCCGGGGCCGCCGCAGCCGCACGGCGTCGGTCCGCCGAGCGGGAGATGTCGCGCGCCCGCCGCAACGCCCGGGTGGACGGCCGCGAGCGCCGACGGCGCTCCGACGTCGAGCTGTCGCAGATCGCGGAGCGCGGCCGTCGGGAGCTCGGCGGGTCCGGGCCCGGGTCGGCGGACGAGGCCTCGGCCGAGGAGGTCGTCGCCTGGGCGGTGGCGGAGTTCGGCGACTCCCTCGCCGTGGCCTCGTCCATGACCGACTCGGTCCTGGCCGCCCTCGTCAGCGCCCAGCTCCCCTGGGTGGACGTGCTGTTCGGCGAGACCGGCTACCACTTCGCCGAGACGCTCGGCACGCGGGACGCCGTCGCGCACTCCCTCGACGTCACCGTCGTGGACGTGCGCCCGCTGCTCAGCGTCACGGAGCAGGACGACGCCTACGGCCCCGACCTGTTCGCCCGCGACCCGGAGGCCTGCTGCCGCATGCGCAAGGTCGAGCCGATGCGCCGCGTGCTCGCGGGCTACGAGGCCTGGGCCACGGGTGTGCGCCGGGCGGACTCCGGATCCCGCGCCAGGGCCGAGCTCGTCGCGTGGGACGCGTCCAACAACCTGGTCAAGATCAACCCGATCGCGGCGTGGAGCGACGACGAGCTGGTGGGCTACGCCCTGCGGCACGGACTGACGGTCAACCCGCTGCTGCAGGACGGCTACCCGTCGATCGGCTGCGAACCGTGCACCCGGCGCGTCGCTCCCGGCGAGGACGCCCGGGCCGGCCGCTGGGCGGGGGCGGACAAGTCCGAGTGCGGCCTGCACATCTGAGACCGACGAGGAACACCCTGTGAACGACATCTACCCCCTGGGTCTGCGCGTGCGGGACCGGCTCGTCGTCGTGGTCGGCGGCGGGCCCGTCGCCGCGCGTCGTACCCGCGGCCTGCTGGACGCCGGCGCGCGCGTGCGCGTCGTGTCCCCGGTCGTGGTCGACGAGCTGGCCGACGCGGCCGCCGCCGGCACGATCGAGCACACCGCTCGTGCGTACCGCGCGGGCGACCTCGACGGCGCCTGGCTCGTGCACACCGCCACCGGCGTGCCCGCCGTCGACCGCGCGGTGGCCGCCGAGGCCGAGCGGACGCAGACCTTCTGCGTCGTGGCGGCCGACGCGGACGCCGCCACGGCCTGGGTCCCCGCCTCCACCTGCCTGCCCGCGGCGGATGCCCGGGCGTCGGACGACACCGGGCCGGACCCCTCCGCGGCGGACGTCGTCGTGTCCGTGCACGCCGGTCGTGACCCCCGGCGCGCGGCCCGGCTGCGCGACGCCGTCGCGGCGGCGCTGACCTCCGGCGAGCTGCCCCTGCGTCGCGTCCGCGAGGTCCGGGGAGACGGGTCCGACGGCGGCCGCACCGGACGCGTCGCTCTCGTCGGCGGCGGGCCGGGCGACCCCGGACTGCTCACCGGACGCGGGCGACGTCTCCTGGCGAGCGCCGACGTGGTCGTCGTGGACCGTCTCGCCCCCCGGGGCGTCCTGACGGCGCTCGCGGACGACGTCGAGGTCATCGACGTGGGCAAGACCGCCGGCAACCATCCCGTGCCGCAGGAGCGCATCAACGAGCTCCTCGTCGAGCACGCGCGCGCCGGACGCGACGTCGTGCGGCTCAAGGGCGGGGATCCGTACGTCTTCGGCCGGGGCGGCGAGGAGCTGACGGCCTGCCGGGCCGCGGGTCTCGACGTCGAGGTGGTGCCCGGCGTGACGTCGGCGGTGTCCGTGCCGGCCGCCGTCGGGATCCCGGTCACGCACCGTGGGGTGGCGGCCGGGTTCAGCGTCCTCACCGCGCACGAGGCGCTCGACGCCGTGCCCGGCGGGCCGGAGCACACGCTGGTCCTGCTGATGGGCGTCACCCGCCTCGCCGCGACGGCCACGGCGCTGATCGCCGCCGGCCGCCCGGCCGACACCCCCGTCGCGGTGGTCGAGGACGGGTACGGACCCCGTCAGCGCGCCACGTTGGGCACCCTGGCCGACATCGCCGCCCGGGCCGCCGCGGCCGACGTGCAGCCGCCCGCGGTCACGGTGATCGGTGACGTCGTGCGGCTGTCACCCGCCTGGGCGGCTCACACCGCCGCGACCGAGGGTGTGAGCCCCTCGTGACACGGTGTGACACGGCCGACACCGGACCGCACGATCCGTCGCGTAGCGTGCCCGTCATGACCGTCCCGACTCTCCTCGCGATCTCCCACGGCACGTCCTCCGCGACCGGAGCGGCCGCCGTCGCCGGGCTGGTCGACGCCGTCACGGACCGGCTCGCCGGCACGGTGCCGGTCCGGGCCGGGTTCGTCGACGTCCAGGAGCCCGACGTGCCCACCTGCCTGGCCGCGCTGCGCGAGACCTCCACCGTGCTCGTCCCGCTCCTGCTGTCCGCCGGGTTCCACGTGCACGTCGACCTGTGCGAGGACGTCGAGGGCGCCGTCTCCGCCGGGCAGCAGGTCGCGCTCGCCGGGGCCCTCGGGCCGGACGACCGGCTGGTGGACCTCCTGGAGCGTCGGCTGGCGGACGCGGGGCTGGCCGCGGGCGACGTCGTCGTGCTGGCCGCGGCGGGGTCTTCCGACGCGCGGGCCGTGGCCGACTGCGAACGCACCGGCGAGCTGCTCGCCGCACGCACCGGGCACCCGGTCCGTGTCGGCTACCTCGCCAACGCCACGCCGACCCTGCGGGACGTCGTCGCGGCCGTGCGCGAGGAGCACCCGGGGGCGCGGGTGGCCACGGCGAGCTACCTCATCGCCCCCGGCTACTTCCAGACCCTGGCGGAGCGGGCCGGCGGCGACACGACCTCCGCCCCGCTGCTGCTGCCGGAGGGCCCCGCTCCCGAGGAGCTCGTCGAGATCGTCGTCGACCGCTACCGGGCCGCCCGCTGAGCCGACCGCGACGACCGTCAGAGCAGACGCCGCGCGGCCGCCCACCGGGTCAGCTCGTTGCGGTTGGACAGCTGCAGCTTGCGCAGCACCGCCGACACGTGCGTCTCGACGGTCTTGACCGAGATGAACAGGTCCGAGGCGACCTCCCGGTAGGTGTAGCCGCGGGCGATGAGCCGCATCACCTGCTGCTCGCGCCGGGAGAGGCGGTCGAGCTCGTCGTCGGCCACCGCGACGTCGCCCGCCGAGGTGCCGAACGCGTCGAGCACGAAACCGGCCAGCCGCGGGGAGAACACCGCGTCCCCGCCGGCGACACGGACGACCGCGGCGGACAGGTCGGACGCCGAGATGTTCTTCGTGACGTAGCCGCGCGCCCCCGCCCGGATCACCGCGACCACGTCCTCCGCGGCGTCGGACACCGACAGCGCCAGGAACCGCGTCCCGGTGAGCAGGTCGGTGCAACGACGCACCACCTCGGCCCCGCCACCGCCGTCGCCGCCGGGCAGGTGGACGTCGAGGAGCACCACCGGCGGCCGGTGCTCGTGCACGACGGCCACCGCCTCCTCGACGTCGGCGGCCTCCCCGACGACCCTGACCCGTTCGTCCAGGCTGGCCCGCACGCCGGTACGGAACATGTGGTGGTCGTCGACGAGCACGACGGGCACCGGGGTGTCGGTCACGGGCGGACTCCTTCGGTCTCGGGGGCGGACGACGCCGAGTCGGCGGACGGTGCGGTGCGGACGTCGGCCGACCGAGGCACCAGCAGGTGCACCTCGGTGCCCCAGCCGGGGCGGCTGGTCACCTCGGCGGTGCCGCCACGCCGCCGCACCCGACCCAGGATGGACTCGCGCACGCCGAACCGGTCCGGCGCGACGTCGTCGACGTCGAAGCCGTCGCCGCGGTCCCGCACGAACACCTCGACCGCGGTGTCGGTCACCTCGAGGTAGACGGTCACCGGCGCGGCACCGTGCACGGCGGCGTTGACCAACGCCTCGCGGGTGGCCTGCAGCAGCGCGGTGGTCGCCTCGGTCGGCGGGCAGTCGCCGACGGCGACCGTCTCGATCTCGGCCGCGCGGCCGTCCTCGACCTCGCCCACCAGGGCGCGCAGCTCGGCCGCGAGCGACGTGCCCTCCGCGGGTCGGTCGTCGTACAGCCACTCGCGCAGCTCGCGCTCCTGCGCGCGGGCCATCCGGGCCACCTCCTCGGGATCCGTCGCGCGGGCCCGGATGAGGGACAGCGTCTGCAGCACCGAGTCGTGCAGGTGGGCGGCGATGTCGGCCCGCTCGGCCTCGCGGGCGCGCGCCGCCCGCTCGTCCCCCAGCTCCCGCACCAGCCGGAGCCACCACGGGGCGAGCACCAGCGCCACGCCGACGAGCACCGCCAGGGAGGCGAGCGTGACCGTGAGCAGCTCTCCCGGCGGGGTGCCCTGGACGAACAGCAGCAGCACGCCCGCGGTCACGAGGACCAGGCCCCCCGCCAGGCGCAGCAGCATCCCGGACCGTGAGGCCGGGGCCTCCCCGGCCCGCGCGCGCTGCACGGCGTCCAGCTGGCTCCAGGCCAGGGCGGCGCCCCCGCCCACGATGAGCAGCGGCAACCAGGCCGAGGGGAGGTCCCAGCCGGCACGCACGGCGACCAGGACCAGGGCGCCGACGAGCAGGCCGACACCGATCATCACGTCGCGGCGGGACATCGCCTGCACGGTGCCCGCGCGGCGCAGCCGGGGGGCCAGTCGGGCGGCGGCGGCGGGCCGCGCGGCGACGGCCGTGTCCTGAGGGTCGCCGGCCGGCACCGTGACCCACCAGAAGACGTACACCGCGAGTCCCATCCCGCCGGCGAGGGTCAGCAGGACCAGGGCCAGCCGGACCAGCCCGACCGGCACGTCGAGGTGCGCCGCGAGCCCGGCGCACACGCCGCCGACCCACCGGCCCTGGCGGGGCCGGCGCAGCGGCAGCCGGGTGGGGATCGGGGACGTCACCCCCTGATCGTGGCACGTCAGGGTGCCGCCGCGCCCCGGATCCGGGGTCGTGACCGCCGGAATCAGGGTCGGTTCAGGGCGTCCCCCGATGCCTTCCGGCACGCGCGCGGAGCACGATGAGGACATGACCACGAACGACACCCCGCCACCGAGCGGCGGCCCCGGCCCCGGCGACACCGGTCCCGGGACCCCGCCCCCACCGCCACGTCCTGCCGGCGACGGCTTCTTCGACTCGTTGCGCCGCACGGGTGTCACCCGTGCCGAGGACCGCTGGGTCGGCGGCGTCGCCGCCGGAGTCGCCCACCGGTTCGGCCTCGACCCGCTGCTGGTGCGGGGCCTGCTGATCCTCAGCTTCTTCGTCACCGGTGCGGGCCTGGTGCTGTACGGCGCCGCCTGGCTGCTGCTCCCCGAGGCGTCCGACGGCCGGATCCACCTGCAGGAGGCGATCCGCGGGAGGTTCGACGTGGCGGTCCTCGGCGCCGGCCTGACGATCGTCGCGGGCATCGGCTGGGGCGGCGGGATCTGGCCCTGGTGGGACGGGTTCCCCGAGTGGATCGCGGTCCTGTTCTGGATCGGGTTCTGGGTGGCCGTGGTCTGGCTGATCGTCAAGCTCGTCCGCTCCCGGCAGCAGGGCGGGGCAGCGCCGCCCGCCGCGCCGGCGGCACCGGCGGCACCGGCGGCACCGGCGGCACCGGCCGAGGCCCCCCCGGGGCCGTCGGCCGCCCCGTTCGAACCCGCGCCGCGGGTGACCTACGCCTCGGCACCGCCCGCCGCGCCGGCTCCCCGGACGCCGGCGCCGACCACCCCGGCCGTCCGCGCCGCGGGCGGCGGGACGATCGGCGTCGTGGTCGGCCTCGCGCTGCTGGCCGGAGCGGCGCTGCTGGCCGCCGACATCGTGCTGGGACTGACGATGCCGGTGTGGGGCCTGTGGCTCGGGACCACGGTCGCGATCGTCGGCGCCGCCCTCGTGGTCACCGGCCTGCGCGGACGCCGCGGCGGGTGGCTCACCGCCTTCGCCGTGCTCGGCCTCGTCGCGACCCTGGTGACGTGGCCGTTCGCCGACCGGCACACCTGGTGGGACGAGTGGCCCTGGGACGACGGGCGCGGTGTCACGACCTCGTCGGGCACCACCGTCAGCTCCGGCATGGTCACACCGCGGTCCGTGGCGGCCGCCGAGGAGGGCGTGCGGGTCCAGTTCGGCGAGGCGTGGGTGGACCTCACCGAGCTCGACCTCACCGACGTCGAGCCGGGGTCGCCCGTCGAGGTCCCGATCGAGATGACCGCCGGGCGCACGGTCGTGGAGATCCCCGCCGACGCGGCCGTGGTGGCCTCCGTCGACGTCAGCGCCGGGAGGTTCGTCTGGGACGTGGACGGCGAGTACCGCACCGTCGACGGGTTCAGCGGCGGCCCCACCACCTACACCAGCGACGAGGCCAGCGAGGCGGGAGGGCCCGTGCTGCTGCTCGACGTCGACGCCCGCGCCGGAGAGATCGTCATCCAGGAGGACCGATGAGCACCGACCCGTACCGCACACCGGGCGCCGAGCCCGAGCCCTCTCCCGACCACCCGACCGTGGAGATCCCCCGGGAGGCCGCGAGCACCGCCGGGGACGCCGCGGGCTCCCCCGCGGACACCGCGGGCTCCCGCGGGGACGTCCCGCAGGAGTCGACGTCCACGACCGCCGACGCCGCCACGAGCGCGACTGCTCCCGGCCCCGACCCGGACGTGTCGGCCCCGGGGCGCGCCCGACCGCGGACCGGCACCGTCGTCTGGGGCATCGTCGTGGTGGCCGTCGCGGTCGGCCTGCTCGCCCGCACCGCCGGGGCGAGCATCGACGCCGAGCTGGCCGCCATCCTCGTGCTCGGCACCGCCGGCCTGCTCCTCGTGGTGGGCTCCGTCGTCGGGGCCGCCCGGCGGCGCCGACGCACCGGTCGCTGACCCCGCACGCACGTCGGGGCGAGCACACCGGCAGTGGTGTGCTCGCCCCGACGTCCGTGCTGGTCCGGGAGCTGCGACTCAGGCGGTCCTGGCCGGCGCGGGCCCGCCCGGCGGAGCGGCCGCCGCGGCGACCTTCGGGCCCCCGAGCCGGACGAGGGCGAAGCCGATGAGCACGAACATCACGCCCAGGCCGATCACCAGGGCGGAGACGCCGAACGAGACCACCGAGGTGAACAGCGAGGCCCGCAGGAACGAGGCGTTCATGACCGTGTCACGACGCGGGTCCTCGCGGTCGAGCTCGGCGTACGTCATGCCCTCCGAGGCCTCCAGCGCGTGCTGGTTGATGACGTCGGCCTGCGCGTAGGCGGTGAAGGGCCCGGCGACCTCCTGGCCGGCCATCATGCTGGCGTCGTCGGAGACCGTGATCTGCTCGTCGGACAGCGTGGACGAGACCACGAACCAGACGACGGCACCGGCGATGATCATCAGGATGCCGGCGACGATGGTGAAGACGCCGATCCCGCGGACACCCTTGGCGGATTGGACGGTTACAGAGCTGGACATGAGTCTGCCTCTCGTAGCGCTTCTGCGGTTGTTGACCGGTAGTTGACGCCCCTGGCCGCCAACTTACCGCTCCCGACCTGCCCCGTCACGACGAACCCGAAGGTCAGAGCAGGAATCCGGCGTCATTCACCCGGTACCGAGAACGTCGGCATGCCCCAGCCGAGCCGGACGGCGAGCAGACGCACCGTGAGGATGAGCACCAGCGGCACCCAGAACACGATCGCCGGATCGGCCCCCAGCTGACGCAGGCCGAGCTGGACCGCCGCCCCGAGCAGCGCCGCCGTGGCGTAGAACTGCGCGTTGCTCAGCACCTCCGGCACCTCGTTCGCCAGCACGTCGCGGATCACGCCCCCGCCGACCCCGGCCATCACCCCGACGACTGCCGCCGAGACCTCGTTCGCCCCGGCGGACAGCGCGACGTTCGTGCCGATGACGACGAACAGCGCCATGCCGGCCGCGTCGGAGATCTCGATGATCTGCAGCCGGCGCAGCAGGTCGAGGGTGCGCGTGCGCGCCAGCGGCACCACCAGGAGCGACGCGACCACGCCGACCAGCAGGAACGTCGGCTCGGTCACCCAGAACACCGGCGTCCGGCCGATGAGCAGGTCGCGCAGCGTCCCGCCGCCGATGGCCACGGCGCTGCCGAGGACGACGACGCCGACCAGGTCCATGCGCTTGCGCCCGGCGGCGAAGGCCCCGGAGATCGCGAACGCGACCGTGCCGAGGTACTCCAGCACCCGCTGCACGACGCCGAGGGTCGTGGTGACGGCGTCCGGCTCCGTCGCCAGCGCCGCGGCGAGCTCCCCGGTCACTCCCACTCGATGGTGCCCGGGGGCTTGCTCGTGACGTCGAGCACGACCCGGTTCACCTCGCTGACCTCGTTGGTGATGCGGGTGGAGATGACCGAGAGCACGTCGTAGGGCATCCGGGTCCAGTCCGCCGTCATCGCGTCCTCGCTGGAGACGGGACGCAGCACGACGGGGTGGCCGTAGGTGCGGCCGTCGCCCTGGACGCCCACCGACCGCACGTCGGCCAGCAGCACGACCGGGCACTGCCAGATCTCCGCGTCGAGGCCGGCTTTCGTCAGCTCCTCGCGGGCGATGGCGTCCGCGCGGCGCAGGATCTCGAGCCGCTCGGCCGTGACCTCGCCGATGATCCGGATACCCAGTCCGGGGCCCGGGAAGGGCTGACGGGCGACGATCGGCTCCGGCACGCCCAGCTCGCGGCCGACGGCCCGCACCTCGTCCTTGAACAGGGTGCGCAGCGGCTCGACCAGCTCGAACTGCAGGTCGTCGGGCAGGCCGCCGACGTTGTGGTGGCTCTTGATGTTCGCCGCGCCCTCGCCGCCGCCGGACTCCACGACGTCCGGGTACAGGGTGCCCTGGACCAGGAACTTCACCTCGGAGCCCTCGCCGTGCACGGCGTGCTCGTGCCCCTCGGCGACGATGTCGCGGGCGGCGTCCTCGAAGACGCGGATGAACTCGCGGCCGATGATCTTGCGCTTCGTCTCCGGGTCGCTGTGCCCCTCGAGGGCGTCCAGGAACCGCTTGCGCTCGTCGCGGACCACCAGGTTGACGCCGGTGGCGGCGACGAAGTCGCGCTCGACCTGCTCCACCTCACCCTCGCGCAGCAGACCGTGGTCGACGAACACGCAGGTCAGCTGGTCCCCCACCGCGCGCTGCACGAGCGCCGCGGCGACCGAGGAGTCGACGCCGCCGGACAGCCCGCAGACCACACGGGCGTCCCCGACCTGCGCGCGGATCGCGGCGACCTGGTCGGCGATGACGTTGTCCGGCGTCCAGTCGGGCCGCAGGCCGGCACCCTCGTAGAGGAAGTGCTCCAGCACCGTCTGCCCGTGGGCGGAGTGCTTGACCTCCGGGTGCCACTGGACGCCGTACAGTCGACGGCCGCGGTCCTCGAAGGCCGCCACCGGCGACCCGGACGACGTCGCCAGCACCTCGAACCCCTCCGGTGCGGCGTGCACGGAGTCGCCGTGGCTCATCCAGGTGGTCTGGGTCGTCGGGGTGTCCGCCAGCAGCACGCCGGCCGAGCACACCTCGACCTCGGTGCCGCCGTACTCGCGGGTCCCGGTCTGGGCGACCTTGCCACCCAGAGCCTGCGCCATCGCCTGGAAGCCGTAGCAGATGCCCAGCACGGGCACGCCGGCGTCGAAGAGCGCGGCGTCCACGAAGGGCGCGCCGGTGGCGTAGACGGAGGACGGACCGCCCGAGAGGATGATCGCCGCGGGGTCGCGGGCGAGCATCTGCTCCGGCGTCCACGTGTGCGGGACGATCTCGGAGTAGACGTTCGCCTCG
This sequence comes from Isoptericola sp. b515, assembly GCF_030588125.1. NCBI lineage: Bacteria > Bacillati > Actinomycetota > Actinomycetes > Micrococcales > Promicromonosporaceae > Isoptericola > Isoptericola sp. b515. The sequence goes on from NZ_JAUQYR010000001.1 coordinate 200,322, forward strand.
CGCACGCGGCGGGCGATGAGCTGGGCGTACTGGGCGCCGAAGTCGACCACGAGGACGGGTCGGGGCGTGCTGTCGGGAGCGGTGGCGGGAGACGTCACCGCCTCATCCTATCCGCCGTCGCGCGCCGGTCCGGGGTGCTCGCCGGCCTCAGGCCCCGAGCCGCTGCCGCAGGGTCCGCGCGGCCCGCTCGGGGTCCGCGGACTCCGTGATCGCGCGGACGACGACGACCCGTCGCGCCCCGGCGTCGAGGACCGCGTCGAGCCGGTCGGCGTCGATCCCCCCGATGGCGAACCAGGGCGTGGTCGGCGCGGTGCGGGCCACCTCGCGCAGCAGGTCGATGCCGACGGCGGTCCGGCCCGGCTTGGTGGGCGTCGCCCAGAGGGGGCCCACGCAGAAGTAGTCGACGTCCCCGTCGGCCTCCGCCGCGGCCGCCTGCGCGGCCGAGTGGGTGGACCGGCCCAGGACCGGGGCCGGGCCGAGCAGGGTCCGCACCGCCGGCACCGGGAGGTCCCCCTGCCCCATGTGCACCACGGGTGCACCGGTGAGCCCGGCCACGTCCGCCCGGTCGTTGACCGCCCACAGCGCGCCGTGTTCGGTCGCGACCCGCGCCACCAGCGCCTGCAGCTCGAGCTCGCGGGCGACGTCGAGGGTCTTGTCGCGGAGCTGGACGACGTCCACGCCGCCCCGCAGCGCGGCGTGCAGGAACTCCTCCAGGTCGCCGCGCTCCTCGCGGGCGTCGGTGCACAGGTAGAGGCGGGCGTCGGCGAGGCGTGCGCGCAGGTCGGAGGTCTCCATCGGGGCCGAGTCTAGGGACCGGCGGGAGTAGGGTGGGCGCAGCACGGGAGCCTCGCGGAGGCTGAGAGGGCGCCGGGCGCCGACCGTCGAACCTGATCTGGATCATGCCAGCGAAGGGAGCACCGTGGACCGACCCCTGTCCACGCCGCCGGACGGCGTGCGTGACCTCCTCGTCGTGGGCGGCGGCATCATCGGCCTCGCCGTGGCGTGGCGCGCGCTCGAGGCCGGGCTCAGCGTCACCGTCCTGGACCCCGACGCGGGCGACGGGGCGACCCGGGCGGCAGCGGGCATGCTCGCCCCGGCCACCGAGGCCGAGTTCACCGAGGACGCCGCGCTGGCCCTGCACCTGGCCGCCGCCGGCCGCTGGTTGACGTTCGCCGCCGACCTGGAGGCCGCCGCCGGCACCGGGGTCGGGCTGCGGGAGTCCGGCACGCTCACCCTCGCCTACGACGACACCGACGCCGCGCTGCTGCGACGGCTCCTCGCGCTGCAGGCCCGGCACGCGGTGAGCTCGCGGGTGCTGACCATCGCCGAGGCGCGCCGGCACGAACCGCTGCTCGGACCGCGGCTCAGCGGTGCCGCCTGGGTCCCGGGCGACCACGCCGTCGACCCCCGCGCCGTGCACGCCGCCCTGCAGCGGGCGATCGCCGACGGGCACGGCGCGGTCGTCCCGCGGGCCGCGGTCCGGCTCGTGCGGCACGACGGACGCGTCGTCGGCGCGCTCGACGACGCGGGCCGGGTGCACCGCGCCGGCTCGACCGTCGTGGCCGCCGGCTGGGCGTCCGCGCCGCTCCTGGCGGACCTGCCTGACGTCACGGTCCCGGTCCGCCCCGTCAAGGGCCAGACCCTGCGGCTCCAGGCCGACCCGGACCTGACGCCGCGGCACGTCGTGCGCGGCCTCGTCCAGGGCCGGCCCGTCTACGTCGTGGGCCGGACACCGGCGACCGAGGGGCCGTGGGCCGGGCACTGCGAGATCGTGGTCGGGGCCACGACGGAGGAGAACCCCGACGACCGCCGCGCCACCGCCGGCGGGGTGTTCGCGCTGCTGCGGGACGCCCGCGTTCTCCTGCCGGCGATCGACGAGGCGGCGCTCGTCGAGGTCACGCCCCGGGCCCGGCCGGCGACGCCGGACAACCTGCCGCTGGTCGGTCCGACCCACGTGCCCGGTCTCCACCTGGCCACCGGCCATCACCGCAACGGCATCCTGCTCGCCCCCCTCACGGCCGAGATCGTCGTGGCGGGCCTGACGGGTTCGTGGTTCGACGTCGACGTCACCCGCGCCGACCCGCCGACCCTGCTCGCCGCCCTCCGGGCGTCGGACCCGCGCCGGTTCCCGCCGCCCGACCCCGACACCCGCCGCACCGACGGAGGACCCCGATGACCAGCACCGACCGGCACACCGCCCCCGCCCGCAGCCGGGCCCTGGTGAACGGCGCTCCCTACGACCTCGGGCCGACCGGCACGGTGCCGCTCACCGCGCTGGTGGCGCGCCTGGCTCCCGGGCACGTCACCGACGGGGAGGTCCGCGGCGTGGCCGTCGCCGTGGACGACATCGTCGTGCCGCGCGGCGCCTGGGAGTCCACCGCGGTGCGCGCCGGCGACCGCGTCGAGATCGTCACCGCCGTCCAGGGCGGCTGAGGAGGAACCATGACCACGACCGACCCGACCGCCCACGGCACCGCACCGCTCGTCGTCGCGGGGACCGAGATCGCCTCCCCGCTGGTGATGGGCACCGGGGGCGCCGCCAACCTGCTCACGCTGGAGGAGGCCCTGGTCGCCTCCGGCACGGGGCTGACCACGGTGGCGATGCGCCGCGTGGCCCCGCGGGCCGGCGGCGAGGCGACCCGGGACGCGGGGATCTGGGGGCTGCTGGAACGCCTCGGCATCCGCGCCCTGCCGAACACGGCCGGGTGCTTCTCCGTGCGCGAGGCGGTGCTCACCGCCCGGCTCGCCCGTGAGGCGTGCGGCACGGACTGGGTCAAGCTCGAGGTGATCGCCGACGACGTCACGCTGCTGCCCGACCCGGTGGGCCTGGTCGAGGCCGCCGACGAGCTCGTCCGCGACGGGTTCGTCGTGCTGCCCTACACGAACGACGACCCGATCCTCGCCCGGCGCCTCGAGGACGTCGGCTGCGCGGCGGTGATGCCGCTCGGCGCACCGATCGGCTCCGGGCTCGGGATCCTCAACCCGCGCAACATCGCGGCGATCGCGGAGGCCGCCCGCGTCCCGGTGATCCTGGACGCGGGGATCGGGACGGCGTCCGACGCCGCGCTGGCGATGGAGCTCGGCTGCTCCGGGGTGCTGCTCGCCACCGCGGTCACGCGGGCCGAGGACCCCGTGCGCATGGCCCGCGCGATGCGGCTGGCCACCGAGGCGGGGCGGCTCGCGGCCGGGGCCGGCCGCATCCCGCGGCGCGAGGGTGCGCTCGCCAGCTCGCCGCCCGAGGGGCGGCTCGACCTCGCCCTGTAGGCGGGGCGCTCAGCCGAGCAGCGCGGGGACGCCGCCGACGACGGACCGCGCGTCGAGGCCCGCCGCCCGGGCCACCCGGGCGACCTTGGTCGACCGCGGCCCGGCCGCGCACACGAGCAGCACCGGCCGGTCGGTGGGCAGGGTGTCGAGCGCGGACCGGGCCGCCGCGTCCGGGGCTCCCGCAGTGGTGCCGAGGAACGTCCCGCTGGGCACGAGCCGGGCGCCGGCCACGGGGCGCGCCCGGGCCTCCCACTCCTCGCGCACGTCCACCAGGACGGCGGGGCGCTCGGCCGCGAGCAGCGCCCGGGCGTCGGCGACGGTGACCTCCGTCGACCCGGGGCCCGGGTCCCCGGCCGGCGCCAGCCCGCAGAAGGCCACGTACGCGTCGTCACCCGGCAGCATCGCCGTGACGGGTTCGCGTGCCGGGTCGGGCCGGACGGCGAGCGAGCGCCAGTCCGCGGCCAGGGCGTCGTGCACGGCGAGCCGCCCGTGCAGGACGTCGCCGACTCCCGTGATCAGCTTGAGGGCCTCGGTGGCCATCGCGGAGCCGACCGTGCCGCACATCGCGCCGAGCACGCCGCCGGTGGCGCAGTCGGGGACGACGCCGGGCGGCGGCGGGTCGGGGAAGACGTCGCGGTAGGTGACGCCCCGGCGGGACGTGGTCCCGCCGTCCGCCGCCGTGTACCGCGGGGCGCCCCAGAAGACGCTGACCTGGCCGTCGAAGCGGTCGATCGACCCCCACACCACGGGGAGCCCGAGGACCTCGGCGGCGTCGGAGACGAGATAGCGGGTCGGGAAGTTGTCGGCCCCGTCGAGCACGACGTCGTAGCCGCCCAGCACGTCCAGGACGTTGCCGGGGTCCAGGCGCACCGGGTGCTCGACCACCTCGACGTGGGGGTTGACCTCCGCGATCGCCGCGGCCGCCGACGTCGTCTTGGGCCGACCCAGGTCCGCCTGGCCGTGCAGCACCTGGCGCTGGAGGTTCGTGACGTCCACGACGTCGTCGTCGACGACCCCGATCACCCCGACGCCGGCGGCCGCCAGGTACAGCAGGGCCGGGCTGCCGAGCCCACCGGCACCGACCACGAGCACCCGGGCGGCCGCGAGCCGCCGCTGCCCGTCGAGGCCCAGCCCGGGCAGCGCGAGATGCCGTGCGTACCGGTCCAGCTCGGCGTCGGTCAGCCCGGGCGCCGGGTCGACCAGGGGCGCCAGCCGGTCGGTCGTCCGGTCCGGGGCGTCGGCGTGCACCGTCACACCCCGTACCGGTCGGCGAGCGCCACGAGCTTGGCGTCGGCGTCGGCGTGCACCCGCTTCTCCAGCACGAACGACATCACCGGGACCACACCCGCCAGCACCATCGTGGTCAGCCGGCCGAAGCTCCAGCGCATCTTGGCCCACAGGTCGAGCACCGTGACCAGGTAGACGACGTAGATCCACCCGTGGGCGAAGGGCACCCAGCCCATGTAGTCGATGACGGCCTGGACCGGGACCAGGTACTTGAAGACCATCTCCACGCAGAGCACGAGCAGCATGACGCCGGTGACGATCGCCAGCACCCGGTAGCGGGTCAGGGCGCCGCGTGCCTTGCGGATGGCGGTCGCCGCCTGGTCGGTGGTGGCCGTCGGGATGTTCTGCTCGGTGCTCACCTCACCAGGATAGGCGGGGAAATTCCGGTGCCCGACGGGTCCGGCCCGCCCTACTCTGACGACCGTGCTCCCGCTCCCCCTGCCCGACCCGGGCTCCCCGCCGCTGTCCTCGCCCGCCCGCCTGCTGGGCTGGCAGGCGTGGCGTCAGCGCTCCGTGATCGTCAGGGCGGTCTCGGCGGGCAGCGTCTCCCTGCTCGCCGCCGCCGCCGCACCCCTCCTGCTCGGCCGCGCGGTCGACTCGGGTCTGGCCGCGGGGTTCGGGACCGAGCTGCTCCTGTGGTGCGGCCTGATGCTCGTGTCGGGTGCCGCGATCGTCGTCGCCGGCGTCCTCAGCCACACCTTCGACGTGGAGAACTGGCTGCGGGCCTCCTTCTCGTTCACCACCCTCGTCGGGGAGAAGGCGACCCGCGCCGGCCACGCCGTCACGCAGAAGCTGCCCACCGGTGAGGTCGTGGCGGCCGTCGCGAACGACGCCCTGCGAGCCGGCGACATGTTCGCCATGTCCGGCCGGTTCGTCGGCGGCGTGCTCGCGTACGTCGCCGCAGCCGGCTACCTCGTCTCCCAGGACGTGGTGCTCGGCCTCGTGGTGGCTCTGGGGATACCGCTCGTGGCCGCCGCGCTCGCGCTGCTGGTCCGCCCGTTGCAGCGTCGCCAGCAGGACCATCGCGAGTCGGTGGGCCGGCTCACCGCGCTCGGCGCCGACACCGTGTCCGGCCTGCGGATCCTGCGCGGCATCGGTGGCGAGGACGTCTTCTCCGCACGCTACGCACGCCAGTCGCAGGAGGTGCGACGCCGTGGCGTACGGGTCGCCGGCGTCCAGTCCGTGCTCGACGGTCTGCAGGTGCTGCTGCCCGGGCTGCTCGGCGCGCTCGTCCTGTGGCTGGGTGCCCGTGCCGTCGTGCGCGGCGACCTGAGCGCCGGCGAGCTCGTGACCTTCTACGGGTACACCGCGTTCCTCGCCTGGCCGGTGCAGATGGCCACGCAGATGCTGCAGGCGTCCACCAACGCGGTGGTCTCCGCGCGCAAGATCCTCGGGGTGCTGCGGATCACCGAGGCGACACCCCCGTCCGCCGCTCCCACGGAGGCGCCGCCGTCGGGCAGCGAGCTGGTCGACCGCGCCTCGGGACTCGTGGTCCCCGCGGGGCGGGTGCAGGCGCTGGTGTGCGCCGACCCCGACGTGTCGGCCGCCGTGGCCACACGGCTGGGCCGGTTCGACGACGACGCCGAGGCCGTCACACCCGTCACGCTCGGCGGCGTGCCGCTCGCCGAGCTCGACAAGGAGACGCTGCGCCACCGTGTGGTCGTCTCCGAGGCGACGCCGCACCTCTTCTCCGGGATCCTCGGTGAGGAGCTCGACGCCCGTGGCCGGGCGAGCGAGGCCGAGCTGACGGCCGCGATCCTGGCCGCGGACGCCCAGGACGTGCTCGACTCCGTCCCCGGTGGTCTCAGCGGGGAGCTGCCGGAGAAGGGCCGGTCGCTGTCCGGCGGCCAGCGTCAGCGCGTCGCGCTGGCCCGTGCCCTGCTCACCGACCCCGAGATCCTCGTGCTCGTCGAGCCGACCAGCGCCGTGGACGCGCACACCGAGGCACGGATCGCGGAACGCGTCGCCGAGGTCCGGCGTGGACGGACCACACTGGTCGTCACCGCCAGCCCGCTGGTCCTCGACCACGTCGACGAGGCCGTCCTGCTGTCCGTGGACGGCCGCGTCGTCGCCCGCGGGACGCACGCCGAGCTGCTCGGCCGCCCCGACGAGCACGGCGTCCGGTACCGCGCCGTCGTCGGGCGGTCCATGGCCGAACCCGCACCGGACGCCGCGGCGGATGCCGAGGCACCGGCCGCCGGCGGGGCCGGACCCGCCCTGGAAGGAGCCACCCGATGAGCCCGACCACGTCCGCACCGCCGTCCTTGCCGACGGAGTCCTCGAACCGGCTGCCGATCGCCGACCGGCACGCGGTCCGCCGCACCGTGGGCCGGCTGTTCCGCAGCCACCGCGGCGAGCTCGCCGGCATCGCGACGCTGCACGCCCTCGCCGCGGTGGCGGGGCTGACCGGGCCGTTCCTCATGGGCCGGTTCATCGACGAGGTCACCACCGGCACCACCGTGGCGCGGGTCGACCGGATCGCACTGATCCTGGTGGGCGCCGTCGTCGTGCAGGCCGTCGTGACGCGGTTCGCGCAACGCCTCTCCATGGTGTTCGGCGAGCAGGTGTTCGCCGAGCTGCGCGAGCAGTTCATGACCACGGCCACGCGACTGCCCCTGTCGATCGTCGAGAAGGCGGGGACCGGCGACCTCGTCGCCCGTACCACCAACGACGTCAACAAGCTGCAGCACGCGGTCCGCTTCGGCGTGCCGCGGGTGCTGGTGTGCGTCGTGACGATCGGGCTGACGCTGGTGGCGGCCTTCCTCACCGACCCGCTGGTCGCCCTCGGCCTGCTGGTCGGCGTGCCGGTCATCGTGGTCGCCGTCCGCTGGTACCTGCGCCGGGCGACACCGGGCTACCTGCGCGAGTCGGCCGCGTACGCGACCGTCAACGGCACGATCACCGAGGCCGTCGAAGGGGCACGCACCGCGGACGCCCTCTGGCTCGGATCCCGGATGCGCCGTCGGCTGCGCCGGAACCTGTCGGAGGCCTTCGCCGCCGAGAGCTACACCCTCGGGCTGCGCCAGCGGCTGATCCCCGCCCTCGACACCGCGGTGGCGGTCGCCCCCGTCGCCGCGATCGTCTGGGGCGCCTGGCTGGTCTCGCAGGACCTGACCACCATCGGTGCCGTGGCGACCATCGCCTTCTACGCGCACCAGATGGGCGGACCGGTCTTCGACCTGGTGTTCTGGCTCGACGAGCTGCAGGTCGCCGCCGTGGCGCTGGCCCGCGTGGTCGGCGTCGGGCTCGTGGGACCGGACCGGATCACCTCCGGTGAGGTGCCGACGTCGGACGAGGTGCGGGCCCACGAGGTCCGCTACGCCTACCGGGAGGGGCAGGACGTCCTGCACGGGGTGTCCGTGGACCTGCGGCCGGGTGAGCGGCTCGCCGTCGTCGGTCCGTCGGGTGCGGGCAAGTCGACTCTGGGCCGGATGCTCGCGGGGATCCACCCGCCGACCGGTGGGTCGGTGACCGTCGGCGGCGTCCCGCTGGTGGACCTGCCCCTGGAGGACCTGCGGGGCCAGGTCGCCCTGGTGACCCAGGAGCACCACGTGTTCGTCGGGACCCTGGCCGAGAACCTGCGGCTGGCCGACACCACGGCGTCGGAGGTGGAGCTCTGGGAGGCGCTGGGGGCCGTCGACGCCCGGGAGTGGGCCGCGGCGCTGCCGGACGGGCTCGAGACGGAGGTCGGCTCCGGCGGGCACCCGCTCTCGCCGGCACAGGCGCAGCAGGTGGCGCTGGCCCGGCTGGTGCTGCTCGACCCGCACACGCTCGTGCTCGACGAGGCGACGTCGTTGCTCGACCCCCGGGCTGCCCGGCACCTGGAGCGCTCCCTGAACGCCGTGCTCAGCGGGCGGACGGTGGTGGCGATCGCGCACCGGCTGCACACCGCGCACGACGCCGACCGGGTGGCCGTGGTCGACGGTGGTCGGATCACCGAGATCGGCCCGCACGAGGAGCTCGTGGAGGCCGACGGCGAGTACGCGAACCTGTGGAGGTCCTGGCAGCACGGGTGACGCCCCGCCCCCCTGAGGCATCGAGCGTGCCGGCTTCGCCCCTCATCGCCAGGAGTCCGGGACCAATCCAGCACGCTCGATGCAGGAGGAGTGTCCCGGCGGCACGGGGGTCGGCACCCACCCCGCCCCGTCGAGCTCACGGGCGAGCTCCCGGGCCGCCGTCCCGTCGCGCGCCTCGGCTCCGGTGAAGCGCCGGACGACGGTACACCGCGCGTCGATCCGGTTCTGCCGTCGCCGGTCGGCCAGCAGGGCTCCGGGCGTCGAGTGGACGTCCCGTCCGCCGATCTCCGCGAGCAGCACGCCGCCGTCGGGCAGGATCCACGCGAGGTCGACGCGCGCCACGACCCTGCCGTCGGCGCGCACGACGCGGAGCTGGACGGCGTCCGGCGGCACCCCGGCGTCTCCGCAGGTGATCCGGGCCCACGACTCGGCCGGCGACTCGGCCCGCGCGTCGGAGAGCGCCCACCACGCGTGGCTGCGACGAGCCCCGCGCCGACCGGTCGCCAGGGTGCGTGCGCGCCGCACCCCGGCGTCGTCGACCAGTCCCTGGTGTCGTGCCGAGTCGATCATGGCGACGGCTTCGAGACGGGTCAGGGCCGGCACGGCGAGCGCCAGGGAGTCGACGACCGGTGCCACGAGGATGCCGTCCACCTCCTCGGGTGACGGGACCAGCACGCGCCGCACCCGGACCCTCTCGTCACCGCGGCGCGGAGCCGCCTTCACCGCAGCGACCTCCGCGACGAATCGCGTCGGAGCCCCGTGGACGCCGTGCAGCACCAGGGCGCCCACACCGACGGCCGCCGTGCGTGCGCCTTCAGTCCCTCATCCACAGCTTTCGGGTACCGAGTGAGCACGCTCGTTGCACGAAGGGGTCAGGACGACGGCAGCCCGGCGATCCCGGTGCCGACCGGGTCGTCGTCCCGCCGTCCGCCCTCCCGGGGGTGCCGGTCCCGTCGTCGTTCTCGACGCCCGCCGGCCATCTCGTCCCGCACGAGCCGGACCCACAGGGCCACGGCGAACAGCCCGAACACCCACCACTGCAGGGCGTAGAAGAAGTTCTGCAGGTTCACGTCGGTCCCGCCGTCGAGCACGGGGCGGGGCAGGGGCGCCGGACCGCCCGACGCGGCTGCGGGCTGCGCCGGGTCGGACGACGTCAGCACGGCGTACGCGGAGTAGATCGGCCCGTCCCACGTGTTCGCGAGCGCCGACGCGGCGATGTCCTGCGTCAGCGGCGGACCGTCCGGGTTGTCGGGGACGGTCCCGGTGCGCGCAGTGGACTCGGAGGCCTGCAGCCAGCCCGTCACGTCGACCTCACCGGCGGGCACCTCGAGGGCCGCGGGCCCCGGGGCCGGCGAGTCGACCCAGCCGCGGACCACCGGCAGCACGGGCGGCCCGGACAGCTCGGCCCACGACGCCCCGCCGGTCCCGTCGTCGGACACGCGCAGCGGCGTGAGCACGAGGTACCCCTCGACGCCGTCCAGGGACCGGCCGGCGACGAGCATCTGGCCGTCCGGCTCGTAGGTCCCGGTGACCCGGGCCTCGCGTCCGACGAGCTCCCCGGGGAACGCCTCCTGCGGCGCCAGCAGCTCGCCGAGCTCGGCCGGTCCGGAGGCCTCCTGCTCGGCCGCCTCCTGCTGGGCGGCGAGGTTCGCCCGCTCGTAGGCACGGTCGATCTGCCAGACGCCGAGGCGTCCGCACACGGCGGCGGCGAGCAGGAGCAGCAGCAGGACGACGAGCATGCGCGGCTGGCGGGCGACCGCCCAGAACGAGCGTCGTGCGGGCGGGGCGTCGGACACGGCCCCACGGTATCCGCGTCGACGCCACCGACGGGAATCCGATATGGTCTGACCACAGGGCCGGGACACCGGCGGGCAGCAGGAACCAGGCACGCCCGCCATCCTGTCCTCCCCCTGCACTCGGGCCCCGGGTGCGGTGGAATGAGGTCACGAGCACGGCCCTGACGTCCCGAGCGGAGGAGTGGCAGATGAGCACGACGACCCCGAGCACCACGACCTGGCCGGCCACCGGTGTCACCGAGCTGTCGGACACCGACGTCGACCGGCTCGACCAGTGGTGGCGCGCGGCCAACTACCTCTCGGTCGGCCAGATCTACCTGCTGAGCAACCCGCTGCTGCGTGAGGAGCTGACGCGCGACGACGTCAAGCCCCGCCTCCTCGGGCACTGGGGCACCACGCCGGGTCTCAACTTCCTCTATGCGCACCTCAACCGGACGATTCGCGAGCGCGAGCAGTCGACGGTCTACGTGGCGGGCCCCGGCCACGGCGGACCCGGCCTGGTGGCGAACACCTACCTCGAGGGCACCTACACCGAGACCTACAGCGACATCACCCAGGACGCCGAGGGCATGCGCCGGCTGTTCCGGCAGTTCTCGTTCCCCGGCGGGATCCCCAGCCACGTCGCCCCGGAGACCCCGGGATCGATCCACGAGGGCGGCGAGCTCGGCTACGCGCTCTCGCACGCCTACGGCGCGGCGTTCGACAACCCCGACCTGCTGGTCGCCGCCGTCGTCGGCGACGGCGAGGCCGAGACCGGGCCGCTGGCGACCAGCTGGCACTCCAACAAGTTCGTCAACCCCCGCACCGACGGTGTCGTCCTGCCGATCCTGCACCTCAACGGGTACAAGATCGCCAACCCCACGGTGCTGAGCCGCATCAGCGACGACGAGCTGCGCGCTCTGATGGTCGGCTACGGGCACACCCCGTACTTCTTCACGGGCGGTTTCGACGGGGAGGACCACGCGGCCGTGCACCGGCGCTTCGCCCAGCTGCTCGACGAGGTGATGGACCACATCGCCCGCATCAAGGCCGACGCCGCCGCCGGGAACGACGAGCGACCGGCCTGGCCGATGATCGTCTTCCGCACCCCCAAGGGCTGGACCTGCCCGCCGGAGATCGACGGTCACAAGACCGAGGACTCCTGGCGCTCCCACCAGGTCCCGCTGTCCAGCGCCCGCGACACGACCGAACACCTCGACGTGCTCCGCGACTGGCTGCAGTCCTACCGCCCCGAGGAGCTGTTCGACGACGCGGGCCGGCTGCGCGAGGAGATCGCGGCCCAGGCCCCGACCGGCGACCTGCGGATGAGCGCGACCCCGTACGCCAACGGCGGGCGGCTGCTCAAGGACCTGCGCATGCCCGACTTCCGCCGCTTCGCCGTCGACGTGCCCGAGCCGGGCGGTGCCGTGGCGGAGTCGACCCGCGTCCTCGGTTCGTGGCTGAACGAGGTGGTGCGCCGCAACCCGGACAACTTCCGCATCTTCGGACCCGACGAGACGGCGTCGAACCGGCTGCAGGCGGTCTACGAGACGACGGACAAGCAGTGGAACGCCGACTTCTACGGCCCGGACGTCGACGAGCACATGGCACGCGCCGGCCGGGTCATGGAGATGCTGTCCGAGCACCAGTGCCAGGGCTGGCTGGAGGGCTACCTGCTCACCGGCCGCCACGGCCTGTTCACCAGCTACGAGGCGTTCATCCACATCGTCGACTCGATGTTCAACCAGCACGCCAAGTGGCTCAAGGTGACCAACCACATCCCGTGGCGGCGGCCGATCGCGAGCCTCAACTACCTGCTGTCCAGCCACGTGTGGCGTCAGGACCACAACGGCTTCAGCCACCAGGACCCGGGCTTCATCGACCACGTGGTCAACAAGAAGGCCGAGATCGTGCGGGTGTACCTGCCGCCGGACGCCAACACGCTGCTCAGCACGTACGACCACTGCCTGCGCAGCCGCCAGTACGTCAACGTCGTCGTGGCCGGCAAGCAGCCGGCCCCGCAGTTCCTGTCCATGGACGACGCGATCGCGCACTGCACCCGCGGGCTCGGCATCTGGGAGTGGGCCGGCACCGAGGTGCACGGCGAGGACCCGGACGTCGTGCTCGGCTGCGCCGGCGACGTGCCCACCCTCGAGGTGCTGGCCGCCGCGGACATCCTGCGCACCGAGCTGCCGGACCTCAAGGTGCGCGTGGTCAACGTCGTCGACCTCATGCGGCTCCAGGACGAGCACGAGCACCCGCACGGGCTCTCGGACAAGGACTTCGACGGGCTGTTCACGCCCGACCGGCCGGTGGTCTTCAACTACCACGGCTACCCCTGGCTCATCCACCGGCTCACGTACCGCCGGCGCAACCACGGCAACATCCACGTGCGCGGGTACAAGGAGGAGGGCACCACGACCACCCCCTTCGACATGGCGATGCTCAACGACATCGACCGGTACCACCTGGTGATCGACGTGATCGACCGGGTGCCGGGACTGGGCTCGAAGGTCGCTGGCCTGCGCCAGCGGATGGTCGACCAGCGCCTGGCCGCCCGCCAGTACACCCGTGAGCACGGCGAGGACATCCCCGAGGTGCGCGACTGGGTGTGGCCCGGGGCCCGCCGGTTGGTCGGCGAGGGGGCTGCCGGCATGCAGGACACCGGCGGCGACAACGAGTGACCGCGTGCGCGGCGGCGGGCCCCGTGCCCACCGCCGCGCACGCCGTCCTGGGCGTGACGCACCCGACGTCCGGAATCGGTGCACCGTCCGTCCCGATGCGGTGGAATGGGGTTGACCACCGCCCAGCACAGAGAAGCAGGCAGGCAGTGAGCACTCGCAGCATCTACATCGCCTCCCCAGAGGGGGACACCGGCAAGTCCACCGTCGCGCTGGGGGTGCTCGACCTCCTGGTCCGCCAGGTGCAGCGTGTCGGCGTCTTCCGCGCCGTCTCCCGCGTCCCCGAGCGCCCGTCGCCCGACGGCGGCACGTCGCTGCGCGACCACGTCCTGGAGCTGATGCTCGAGCACGACGGCGTGGACCTCACCTACGCGGAGACCGTCGGTGTGACCTACGACGACGTCCACGCGGACCCCGAGGCCGCGCTGTCGCGGATCGTCGAGCGGTACCACCGGGTGGCCGCGCAGTGCGACGCCGTCGTCATCCTCGGGACCGACTACACCGACGTCTCGGGCGCCACCGAGCTGTCGTTCAACGCCCGCGTGGCCGCCAACCTCGACTCCCCCGTGCTGCTCGTCGTCTCCGGGCGCGACCGCGGGATCGACGAGGTCACGACCCTGACCCGGCTCAGCCTGGCCGAGCTGCGCGCCAACCACGCCCAACCCGTCGGCGTCGTCGTCAACCGGGCCGAGGGCGCGGTGCGCGACGCCGACGCGGCGACGGTCGCCCGGTTCCCGGGCGAGGACCTGCCCGCCTGGGTGATCGGCGAGGAGCCCTTCCTCGGAGCGCCGACGGTCGCGCAGCTCGCCGAGGCGGTCGACGGCACGCTGCTGCTGGGCGACCGGGACCTGATGTCCCGCGAGGCCCTCGACCTCATCGTCGGGGCCATGACCTTCGAGCACATGCTCGGCCGCCTCGCCGACGGCACCGTGGTGATCACCCCGGGCGACCGGACGGACATCCTGCTCGGCCTGCTGGCCGTGCAGGCGGCCGACCGTTTCCCCTCGCTGGCGGGGATCATCCTCACCGGGGGGCACCGGCCGACGGGACGCACCGGTCAGCTCGCCGCCGCGCTGCAGCCCCACGTGCCGATCATCGCGACCGCGCACGACACCTACGAGGTCGCGCGGACGGCGTCGCGCACCCGGGGCCGGATGTCCCCCGACGCCCAGCGCAAGCACGACGTGGCCCGCGCGATGTTCGAGCAGAGCATCGACGGCGACGAGCTGCTGGAACGGCTGGCCGTGGAGCGGACGCCCGTCGTCACCCCGCTGATGTTCGAGCACGAGCTCATCGAGAGGGCCCGCGCCGACCGCCGCCGCGTCGTCCTGCCCGAGGGCGACGACGACCGGATCCTGCGCGCGGCCTCGACCGTGCTCGCCCGCGGCATCGCGGACCTCACGATCCTGGGCGACGAGGCCGCGATCCGGAAGCGTGCCGCCGAGCTGGGGCTGGACATCACCGACGCGCAGGTGCTGTCCCCGACCGACCCGGAACACGTGGAGACGTTCGCCGCCGAGTACGCCCACCTGCGCGCCCGCAAGGGCATGACGGTCGAGCGGGCACGCGAGATCGTCACGGACGTCTCCTACTTCGGCACGATGATGGTGCACCTGGGCCTGGCCGACGGCATGGTCTCCGGCGCGGCGCACACGACGGCGCACACGATCCGCCCGTCGTTCGAGATCATCAAGACCCAGCCCGGCGTCTCCGTCGTGTCCTCGGTGTTCCTCATGTGCCTGCCGGACCGGGTGCTCGCCTACGGCGACTGTGCCGTGAACCCCGACCCGACGGCCGAGCAGCTCGCCGACATCGCGGCCTCCTCGGCCGCCACGGCCGAGCAGTTCGGCGTCGACCCGCGGGTGGCCATGCTGTCCTACTCCACCGGGACCTCCGGGTCCGGCGCGGACGTCGACAAGGTGCGCGCGGCGACCGCGCTCGTCCAGGAGCGGCACCCCGAGCTGTCCGTGGAGGGCCCGATCCAGTACGACGCCGCCGTGGACGCCTCCGTGGCCGCCTCGAAGCTGCCGGACTCCTCGGTGGCCGGCAAGGCGAGCGTCTTCATCTTCCCGGACCTGAACACCGGCAACAACACCTACAAGGCCGTGCAGCGCTCCGCCGGCGCCGTGGCGATCGGCCCGGTCCTGCAGGGGCTCAACAAGCCGGTCAACGACCTCTCGCGCGGGGCGCTCGTGGCCGACATCGTGAACACGGTCGCGATCACCGCGATCCAGGCCCAGTCGACGTCGAACGGAGAGACCGCATGAGCATCCTGCCCGCCTCGGAGCGACCGAACCCGTACAGCGCCTACGGGGCGCACGGTTCGGTGCTGGTGCTGAACTCGGGGTCGTCCTCGTTGAAGTACCAGCTGGTCAACCCGGTGGGCGGCGAGGCGATCGCGGCAGGGACGGTCGAGCGGATCGGCGAGCCGAGCGGGATCGTCACCCACACCTACGCCGGGAACCGTACGCGCCGGGAGCTGGAGGTCGCCGACCACGGCGACGCGCTGAAGCTCGCGCTGGGCATGTTCGACGAGGCCGGCCCCCCGCTGAGCGAGGCGGGGATCCACGCCGTCGGGCACCGCGTGGTGCACGGCGGGGCGGAGTTCTCCGGCCCGGCCGTGGTCGACGACGGCGTCATCGAACGCATCGAGGCCCTGGTCCCGCTGGCCCCGTTGCACAACCCGGCGAACCTCCAGGGCATCCGGGTGGCGCGTGACCTGCTCGGCGACGTGCCGCACGTGGCGGTGTTCGACACGGCCTTCTTCCAGGCGCTGCCCGCGGAGGCCTACACCTACGCCATCGACCGTGAGGTCGCGCGCGAGCACGCCGTGCGGCGCTACGGCTTCCACGGCACGAGCCACCAGTACGTGGCCGGCAAGGTGGCCCGGGTGCTGGGCCGGCGGGTCGAGGACCTCAACACGATCGTGCTCCACCTGGGCAACGGGGCGTCGGCATCGGCCGTGCGCGGGGGCGTCCCGATCGACACCTCGATGGGCCTCACACCGCTGGAGGGCCTGGTCATGGGCACCCGCTCCGGCGACATCGACCCGGCGGTGGTGTTCCACCTGGCACGCAACGCCGGGATGAGCGTCGACGAGCTCGACACCCTGCTCAACAAGCGCTCGGGGGTGCTGGGACTGTCCGGCGTCAACGACTTCCGCGAGCTGCACCGGCTCGTCGAGGAGGGTGACGAGGACGCCGCCCTGGCCTTCGACGTGTACATCCACCGGCTGCGCAAGTACGTGGGCGCCTACACGGCGCTGCTGGGCCGCGTGGACGTCATCGCGTTCACCGCGGGGGTCGGCGAGAACGACGCCGCGGTGCGGGCCGCGGTCTGCGCGGACCTGGAGGCGCTGGGGATCGCCGTCGACGACGACCGCAACGCCGCTCGTGGCGGGGAGCGCATCATCTCCCCCGACTGGGCCCGGACGCTGGTCATGGTGGTCCCCACGATGGAGGAGCTGGCGATCGCGCGGCAGAGCGTCGAGGCCGTCGACGGCCTGGACCCCTCGTCGGCGGTCACGGCCGGCTGACGGCGGCGCGTCGGCCGGCTCAGGCGAGGTCGAGCCGGTCGACGACGGTGTCGACGATGTCGGCGGGTTCCGCGGCGACGCCGACGACGATCCCGTCCTCGTCGGCCTGGAGCGGTTCGAGCGTGGCGAGCTGCGAGGACAGCAGGGTCGCGGGCATGAAGTGCCCCGTCCGTCCTCCCATCCGCTCGGCGAGGAGCTCGGGCGGGCCGTCCAGGTGCACGAACCGCACCTGCCCGCGAGCGTCGCGCAGCACGTCACGGTAGGCACGGCGCAGGGCGGAGCAGGTGACGATGCCGGGACGGCCCGCGTCGGCCTCGGCGCTGAGCCAGTCGCGGATCGTGGCGAGCCACGGGGCACGGTCCGCGTCGGTGAGCGGTGTCCCGGCGGCCATCTTCGCGAGGTTCGCCGCGGGATGGAACTCGTCACCCTCCGCGGAGGTGACACCGAGGCGGTCGGCCAGGTGCGTGGCGACCGTGGTCTTGCCCGAGCCGGAGACGCCCATGACGACGACGTGCCCGACGGTGTCGGGATCGGCAGGACTCTCCAGGGTGGTGGCGTCGGGGTCCATCGGTTCGACTTCCGGGTCGGGGGTGCGTGCCCCGAGCATCGCCCATGGGTGACGCCTTCGACAAGGCACCGGCAGCACCCGTTGCGTCCGACGGCGACGTCGATAGGCTCACCGCATGCCGACGTCCGCCCTGCACAGCACCGTGCTCCACGCGGTCGGGCGGTCGATCACCAGCGGCGAGACGTCGTGACGGTCCTCGTCGACCCGCCGCTCTGGCCCGCGCACGGCCGCCACTGGTCCCACCTGGTCTCGGACCGGTCCCTGCACGAGCTGCGGACCTTCGCCCGCGCCGCCGGCATCCCGGACCGCGGCTTCGACCTCGACCACTACGACGTACCCGCCGACCGGTACGACGACCTGGTCGCCGCCGGCGCCGTGCCCGTCGTGGGACGCGAGCTGTCGTCGGCGCTCGCCGCCTCCGGCCTGCGGGTCCCCGGGTGGGAGCGGGCCCGCGCCAGGCCGGCGGCGTTGCGGGCCCGGTGGGCGCGGCTGTGGGTGGACCAGGGAGCGACGCCGGCCGGGGCGACCGCCGCCGTCGGCGAGGAGCTCGTCGAGCGTTGGGGCGAACCGCACCGCGTCTACCACTCGCGGCTGCACCTGGCCGACACCCTCGACGCCCTGGACGGGCTGCTGGCCGCCGGGACCGCGGAGACCACGGACGGGGCCGGGCGGCTCGCGGCGCTCGCCCTGTGGTTCCACGACGCCGTGCACGACGGCGCCACCCCGGCCGACGAGGAGGAGTCGGCAGCGCTCGCGCGCACCCTGCTGCCGCCGTGCCGCGACGAACGCGAGGCGTCCCGCACGCCGGGACCCCCGGGTGACGAGCAGGCGGAGGAGGTCGCACGGCTCGTCCGGGTGACGGTCGACCACGACCCGGCTCCCACCGACCACGTCGGTGCGCTCGTCAGCGACGCCGACCTCGCGGTCCTCGGCGCCACACCGGCGCGCTACGCGCGATACACCGCCCAGGTGCGCGCCGAGTACGGCCACGTCGACGACGGCGCCTTCCGGGCCGGGCGCGCCGCGGTGCTCGAGGGGCTGCTCGCCCTGCACACCGGACGCGGGTTGTTCCGCACGGAGGCCGGCCGCCGGCGATGGGCCGCCCGTGCCGCGGAGAACCTGCGCGCCGAGCTGGCCGCGCTCACCGCGTGAGACGGCGGGTCAGGGCGTCCGTCAGGGCATCCGGAGGCGCCGCATCGCCCGCAGCGCACCCGTGAGCACCCGGCTGGGCACGTCCCCGCCGAGCTCGTACAGGGCATCCACCGAGATCCCGAGACCGTGCCCGCGCTGCGCGACGACGCTCTGCGTCTCGGTCACCGCCTCGATCGCCTCCCGGCCGTGCCGCCGGCCCAGGCCGGAGGCCTTCATCCCGCCCATGGGTGCCGCGGCCGAGCCCCAGGCGTGCAGGTAGCCGTCGTTGACGACGACCGTGCCGGTCTCGACCCGGGCCGCGAGGCGCCGGGCACGGGCGACGTCGGTCGACCAGATCGAGGCGTGCAGGCCGAAGTGCGTGTCGTTCATGACGCGCACCGCCTCGTCGTCGCCACCGACCCGGGTCACGGCCACGACCGGGCCGAACGTCTCCTCGTGCCGGCACGCGGCGTCGTCCGGGACGTCGTCGAGCACGGTCGGGGCGTAGAAGTACGGACCGACGTCGCTGCGGTGGACCGCACCGACCAGGGCCCGGGCGCCCTTGGCCAGGGCGTCGTCGACGTGCCCCGCCACCCGCTCGAGCTGGTCGGCCGAGACGAGCGAGCCGACGTCGGCCGTGTAGTCCAGGCCGGTGCCCAGGGTCAGTGCCCGCACCGCCGGCACGAACCGCTCGAGGAACCTCTCGGCGATCCGTTCGTGCAGCACGAGGCGCTCGCTCGACATGCACAGCTGGCCGGCGTTCGTGAAGCAGGCGCGCAGCACGCCGGGCACGGCACGGTCCAGGTCGGCGTCGGCCGCGACGTACAGCGGGTTCTTGCCACCGAGCTCGAGGGTCGCCCCGATCAGCCGCTCCCCCGCCCGGGCCGCGATCTTCCGCCCGGTCTCGGTGGAGCCGGTGAACGCGACGTGGTCGACGTGGTCCACCAGCTCCGCCCCGATGTCCGCGCCGCCCGCGACCACGGCGAAGAGGTCGTCCGGCAGCCCCGCCTCGGCCAGGAGCTCGGACGCCCACAGCGCCGACAGGGTGGTCTGCGGGTCCGGCTTGAGCACGACGGCGTTGCCCGCCAGCAGGGCGGGGACGGTCTCGGACAGGGCCAGGGTCAGCGGGAAGTTCCACGGGGCGATGATCCCCACGACGCCCACCGGCCGGCGGTGCACGCGCACCCCGGTGAGGACCGACAGGGCCCCGGGTTCGCGCCGGTCGGCGAGGTAGCGCTCCGCACGGCGCACGAAGTGCCGGCAGGTCTGCGCGATGTCGGCGACCTCCTCGAAGGCGTTGCGGCGCGACTTGCCCGACTCCATCTGGATCAGGTCGAGGATCTCGGACTGCCGCTCGAGCACGAGCACCCCGAGCCGGTCGAGCACGCGGGCGCGCTCGCGCAGCGGCAGGGCGGCCCAGTCGTGCTGAGCGGCCCGCGCCGCCCGGGTCGCTCCGACGACGTCCTGCGGGCTCGACAGCGGGACGGCCGCCAGCGGCGCACCGGTGAACGGCAGCTCGCTGCGGTGGGTCCCCGCGCCGTGGGAGGTCACGACGCGGCGGACCAGCGGGGCCACGATCTCGGGCTCCAGGACGTAGGTGGAGGCGGGCAGCTCCGGGTCGATGACGTCCCCCAGAGCACCGTCGCCCTCGTGCGCAGTTGCCATGGGCGACAGCCTACGCGGACCAGGTGACATCCGTGTCACCGCAGGTCGGCGGGGATCTTCACCCCGCTCGGCGCGGGTCGTCGAGCGTCCGCCCGAGCACGCGCGTCTCCTGGTCGACGTACCCGAGGTGCTCGTAGAACCCCAGCACCGCGGTGTTGGCGCTGCGCACCATGAGGCGGACCTTGCGCGCGCCCGCCCGTCGCAGCCACGTCTCGGCCGCCTCGACCACGGTCCGACCGAGCCCCGTCGTCCGCCGGTCGGGATCCACGGCCACGTAGTAGAGCCAGCCGCGGTGCCCCTCGTACCCGGCCAGCACGGAGCCGACGACGACGTCCCCGTCCCGTGCGACGAGCACCGTCGCGGCGGGGTGGGCCCGCGCGTCGGCGATGTCCCGGTACGGGTCGTTCCAGGGCCGGGTCAGGTCGCAGGCCCGCCACAGGCCGACGACGCCCTCGACGTCGTCGTCACCGATCTCCGTGACCCGCACCCGCGACGGCGGTCCCTGCCTGACCGGTGGCCCGGCCGGCACGGGTCCGCTCACCGCGGCTGGTACGGCGAGACGACGACCTCGACGCGCTGGAACTCCTTGAGGTCGGAGTAGCCCGTGGTGGCCATCGCGCGGCGCAGCGCGCCGACGAGGTTCGTCGTGCCGTCGGCGGTGTGCCCGGGGCCGAAGAGGATCTCCTCCAGCGTCCCGGCGGTGCCGACCTCGACCCGCTCGCCGCGCGGGAGCTGGGCGTGGTGGGCCTCGGGGCCCCAGTGCCACCCCTCGCCGGGCGCCTCGGAGGCGCGTGCCAGCGCGGCACCGAGCATCACGGCGTCGGCCCCGCAGGCGATGGCCCGGACGATGTCTCCCGAGTGACCCACGCCGCCGTCGGCGATCACGTGCACGTACCGACCGCCGGACTCGTCGAGGTAGTCGCGGCGGGCCGCCGCGACGTCCGAGACCGCGGTGGCCATCGGCGCGTGGATGCCGAGGCCGACGCGGGTGGTGTGCGCGGCACCGCCGCCGAACCCGACGAGCACGCCGGCCGCCCCGGTGCGCATCAGGTGCAGGGCGGCGGTGTAGCTGGCCGCGCCGCCGACCACGACGGGCACGTCGAGCTCGTAGATGAACCGCTTGAGGTTGAGCGGCTCGGCGCTGGTCGAGACGTGCTCGGCCGAGACGGTGGTGCCCCGGATGACGAACAGGTCCACCCCGGCGTCGAGCACGGTCTGGTAGTGCTCCTGGATCCGCTGCGGCGACAGCGCGCCGGCCACGGTGACCCCCGCGGCGCGGATCTCCTTGAGCCGCTGGGTGATGAGCTCCGACTTGATCGGCTCGGCGTAGATCTCCTGCATGCGCCGCGTCGCCTCCGCGGCGGGCAGCGCACGGATCTCCGCCAGGAGCGGGGCCGGGTCGTCGTAGCGGGTCCACAGGCCCTCGAGGTCGAGCACCCCCAGACCACCCAGGTTGCCCAGCGCGACCGCGGTGGCCGGGCTCATCACCGAGTCCATCGGCGCCGCCACGATCGGCAGGTCGAAGTGGTAGGCGTCGATCTGCCACCCGGTGGAGACGTCCCGCGGGTCGCGCGTCCGGCGCGAGGGGACCACCGCCACGTCGTCGAAGGAGAAGGCGCGACGCCCGCGCTTGCCACGTCCGATCTCGATCTCGTTGCTCACACGGGTCAGCCTACCGGCCGCCGTGTCGGTGGCCCGTGGCATCGTCACCGACGTGAGGACACGAGAGGGGATCGACATGGACGACGCCGGCTGGACCGTCGGGCCGCTGCTCGGGTTCGACACCGAGACGACCGGCGTCGACGTGCACCAGGACCGCGTCGTCACGGCGGCCGTCGTGCTCCGCACGCCGCTGACGACCGAGGTCCGCACCTGGCTGATCGACCCCGGGGTCGAGATCCCCGAGGAGGCGGCGGCGATCCACGGGGTGACGACCGAGCACGCCCGCGCGCACGGCGTCGCCCCGGCCGAGGCGCTCGAGGAGATCGCCGCGCTGCTCACCACGCACCTGCGCGAGGACGTCCCGGTCGTGGCCTACAACGCCGCGTTCGACCTGACGCTGCTCGACGCCGAGCTGGCGCGCCACGGCCTGCCGACCCTGCCGGAGCGGCTCGGACGGCCCGTCGCCCCCGTGCTGGACCCGCTCGTGATCGACCGGTGGCAGGACCGGTACCGCCGGGGGAAGCGTCGGCTAGGCGACCTGTGCGAGCTCTACGGCGTGGTCGGCGACGGCGAGCTGCACAGCGCCGACGTGGACGTGCTGGCCACCCTCGACGTGCTGGACGCGCAGGTGCTGCGGTTCCCCGACCTGCGCTCGGTGGCGCTCGACGCCCTGCACGCGGCGCAGCGCGACGCCCACCGCTCGTGGGCGGAGAACTTCAACGCCTGGCGCGACCGCAAGGGTCTGCCGGGACCCGGCGCGTCCACGTCCTGGCCCACCACACCGCGCGCCGCCGGCTGACCGGACGGCGGCCGCGCCGCCGGGCGAGGTCAGCCGACCTTGTAGTTCGGCGCCTCGACGGTCATCTTGATGTCGTGCGGGTGGGACTCCGCCAGCGAGGCCGAGGTGATCCGCACGAACTTGCCCTTCTCCTGCAGCTCCGGCACGGTGCGCGCACCGACGTAGAACATCGTCTGGTGCAGCCCGCCGACGAGCTGGTGGGCCACGGTCCCGAGCGTGCCCTTGTAGGGCACCTGGCCCTCGACACCCTCGGGCACGATCATGTCGTCGCTCGTGACCTCCGCCTGGAAGTAGCGGTCCTTCGAGTAGGACTTCTTGCCGCGCGAGGACATCGCGCCCATCGAGCCCATGCCCCGGTAGGCCTTGAACTGCTTGCCGTTGATGAGGATGGTCTCGCCGGGCGACTCCTCCGTGCCGGCGAGCATCGACCCGAGCATGACCGTCTCGGCGCCGGCCACGAGGGCCTTGCCGATCTCGCCCGAGTGACGCATGCCGCCGTCGGCGATGACCGGGACCCCGGCCGGGCGCGCGGCCCGCGACGCCTCGTGGATCGCCGTGATCTGCGGGACGCCGACGCCGGTCACCACGCGGGTGGTGCAGATCGACCCGGGGCCGACGCCGACCTTGACGGCGTCCGCGCCGGCGTCGACGAACGCCTGGGCCCCGTCCTGGGTGGCCACGTTCCCGCCGATGACCTGGACGTGGCGCGTCGCCGGGTCGGACTTCAGCGCGCGCACCATGTCGATGAGCATGCGGACGTTGCCGTGGGCCGTGTCCGCGACGAGCACGTCGACACCGGCGTCGATGAGCGTCGTGGCCCGCTGCCACGCGTCACCGAAGTAGCCGATGGCGGCACCGACGAGGAGCCGGCCCTGGGAGTCCTTGGAGGCGTTGGGGAACTGCTCGGACTTGACGAAGTCCTTGACCGTGATGAGGCCGGCGAGGCGTCCGTCGTCGTCGACCAGCGGGAGCCGCTCGAGCTTGTGCTTGCGCAGCAGGGCGGTGGCGTCCTCGCGGGAGATGCCGGCGTCGCCGGTGATCAACGGCTGCCGGGTCATGACGTCGGCGACGGTCGTCTCCGCCCACTCGGCCACCGGGGTGAAGCGCAGGTCGCGGTTCGTGACGATGCCGACGAGACGGCCGGCCTCGTCCAGCACGGGGAACCCGGAGACCCGGTACTCCCCCGCCCGCTGGTCGAGCTGCTCCAGGGTGGCGTCCGGACCGATCGTCACGGGGTTCGAGATGATCCCCGTCTGCGTCCGCTTGACCAGGTCCACCTGGTACGCCTGGTCCTCGATCGAGAGGTTGCGGTGCAGCACGCCCAGACCGCCCTGCCGGGCCATCGCGATGGCCATCCGGGACTCGGTCACCGTGTCCATCGCGGCGGAGACGAGCGGGGTCCGTAGCGAGATCTCCCGCGTCAGGCGCGAGGTGGTGTCGATGTCCGAGGGCGCCAGGTCCGAGTAGCCGGGCAGCAGGAGGACGTCGTCATAGGTCAGCCCCAGGAAGCCGAACGGATCGTGGGCGGGCGAGGTCGTCTCCGTCATGTCCCGAGTCTACGGCGCGCACGGAGGGGTCGGCCGCGGTCTCCGTCACACCGCGGCGCCTCCCGCCGACGCCCCGGCCGGCCGGCCGGGTCAGGCGCCGATGACCGCCAGGACCTCGTGCAGCAGGCCGGTGAAGGAGCGCACGCGCTGGACCTGGGCGGCCAGCGGCAGCTCGCTGGCGGCGTCGTCCCGTCGCAGCCCGACGAAGATCGGCAGCTCGGGGAACCCGTCGTGCACGGCGTGCACGACGTCGAGGTCCGGTCGACGCTGCCCGGTGGCCAGGACCAGCGCGGCGGGCCGCACCATCGTGACCAGCTCCAGGGACCGCCGGGCACTGGCCGGCCCGGTGACGATCCGCGCCGTCTTGCCCTTGGCCGTCAGCGCGGCGGCGAGGGCGTGCGCGGACAGCGGCACGGTCTCGTCGGGACCCGCGAAGATGAGCACGATGTTGCGCATCCGGCTGGGGTGGTTGGCCGGCGGCCCGCCGTTCTGGACCACGGACTGCTCGAAGGCCTCGGTGAAGGATCGCAGCGCCTGCAGCGCGGCCGTCGCGAGGACGATCTCGGGGACGGCGCCGGGCCCGGCCAGCACGGTCCGCTCGGCCACGCGGCTCCACGCCGGTTCGAGCAGCTGCGCCCACCAGGCGGCGGGGTCGCCGTGCGGCGGGATGCGCACCAGGTCGTCGCACCGCGCCTGGTCGTAGGCGAGCGCCGCGTCCACCACGGCGGAGACCCTGCCGGACGCCTGCTGCCCCTGCTGCGCGCCGGCGCCGCGGCCTCCCTGGCCGCCACCGGGCAGCGCCCGCAGGTGGGCCCGCCCTGCTCGGGCGGCGGAGTCCGCCGAGTCCGCGGACTCCTCGGCCTCGTCGGCGGCCGCGTCCTCGGGCGGGCTCGGCGGCGCGGACCGACGGGCCTCCTCGAGCTCGTCGACGTCCGCCTCGAGGGCGGCCTGGGCGGCGTCGACCGGGGCGACGCCCTCGAGCGTGAGCCGTCGCATGACGAGCAGCCGGGCGACGTCCTCGGGGGTGTAGCGCCGGTGGGAGCCGGCCGTGCGGTCCGAGGGGCCGAGACCGTAACGACGGTCCCACGTGCGCAGCGTGGCGGGGGCCACGCCGAGGCGCCGCGCGACGGCCGCGACCGCGAGCCCGGGGCCGGACGGACGCGTAGCCCCGGCATCCTGGACGGGTCGCGAACGGGTCATGCGTCGATTCTGCCCAGGGGTTCCCGGGACCGCCACCGCGCCGGGTGGCCCGTCTCACCTTGAGTCCGAATCGATCATCGAACCTGGTCATGAAGCGATAGCAAGCGGTTCAGGCCCTGGTCACCCCTTTTCACCCACACCCACTTCAATCGGGTCGACCTGCTACTTGAACAACTTCTGCACAACTTGTAGGTTGTTCGCCATGACGGAGATCTCGCGGTTGCCAGGACCGGTTATGGAGTTGTGGGAGTGGCAGTACCAGGGGTCGTGCCGTGACGCGGACGACACCCTCTTCTTCCACCCCGAGGGTGAGCGCGGATCCACCCGCCGACGACGCGCGGAGGCCGCCAAGGCGATCTGCCGCAGCTGCCCGGTGATGATGGAGTGCCGCGAGCAGTCGCTGCGGGTCCGGGAGCCGTACGGCGTCTGGGGCGGCCTGAGCGAGGACGAGCGGTCGGCGATCCTCAGCGGTCGCGACCGCGAGCACAAGAAGGCGAGCTGAACCGACCTCGGTCGACGGCCGGTCGCACCCCCTCGCCCGCGCCCCCGTCCGAGCAGACGACGAGAGCCCCGCACCGGATCGGTGCGGGGCTCTCGTGCGGGGAGGGGGACCCGGCCGTCAGGCCAGGGCTCCCGCCCGGCGTCGCGGCGTCAGCCGACGACGACGGCGAGGATGTCGCGCGAGGACAGGACCAGGTAGTCCTCCCCGGCGTACTTGACCTCGGTGCCGCCGAACTTGCTGTAGATGACCTTGTCGCCGACCTTCACGTCGACCGGGACGCGCTCGCCCTTGTCGTTGAAGCGGCCGTCACCCACGGCCAGGACCTCGCCCTCCTGGGGCTTCTCCTTGGCGGTGTCCGGGATGACCAGGCCGGAAGCGGTCGTGGTCTCGGCCTCGACGGCCTTGACGACGATCCGGTCCTCGAGCGGCTTGATGGGGACCGACACGTCGGACCTCCTTGTTCGCGATGACTAGCGTTGACTGGGTCGCGCCCGGCCGCTGTCCGTCGTCGCGGGTGCCGGCACAGCGCGTGCGCTGGGACCAAATCTAGGCAGCCCTTAGCACTCTGACAAGTCGAGTGCCAGAAGCGGTCCCGTCGGGACGGCCTGAGAGCATGGACGGATGGACGTGGCCTCGCTCAGCAAGCTTCTCAGCCCCGAGGGCTGGACCCTGCTCAACGACCTCCCCCCGTACGAGGAGTCGCAGGCCATGGCCCTGGCGACGCGGATGCGCGCCGAGGGTGTCGATCCGGACCTCGCGGCCGCGGCCCTCACGCAGTCCCGGCTCCGCGCCCGTGCCCGGGCCAAGCTCGGCCCGTTCGCCGACGGGATGCTGTTCACGCCGGACGGGCTGGAGCAGGCGACCCGGCTGACCGTCGCCGCCGTGCACGCCCGCCGGTACCTGGCCGCGGAGGTGCACAAGGTCGCCGACCTGACCTGCGGTCTCGGCGCCGACGCCCTCGCCTTCGCGGGCGTGGGCCTGCAGGTGCTGGCCACCGACGTCGACGAGGTCACCGCCGCGCTGGCGACCGTGAACCTGCGAGCCTTTCCCGAGGCCGAGGTCCGCCACGGGGACGGGCTGGCGCTGGACCTGGTCGCCGAGGGCGTCGACGGGGTGTACGCCGACCCGGCCCGCCGGACGCGCGGCGGCCGGCGCGTGTTCGACCCGTCGGCCTGGGCCCCGCCGCTGGACGCCGTGTGGGGGCTGCGGGACCAGGTCCCCGCCATCGGCATCAAGGTCGGCCCCGGCATCGGCCATCAGGGCCTGCCCGAGGACGCCGAGACCCAGTGGGTCTCCGTGGACGGCGACGTCGTCGAGGCCGGCCTGTGGTTCGGGCCGCTCGCGCCCGACGGCCCCGGACGCTCGGCCCTGATCCTGCGCACCGAGGACGGCGGCACCGTCTCGCGGCTCGTGCGTCCCGGCGCCGAGGGCGTCGACCTCGCCCCCGACGTCGGGGCGGTCGGCTCGTACCTGTACGAGCCGGACGGGGCCGTGGTCCGCGCCGGGCTCGTCGCGCACGCCGCCGCCGAGCTCGACGGCCGGCTGGTGGACCGGACCATCGCCTACGTCACCACCGACGCCCCGGCGGCGGCGCCTCCCCCGGGCACCGCGCCGCTGGCCACCGGCTACCGGGTGCTGGACGTCATGCCGTTCAACCTCAAACGGCTCAAGGCCTACCTGCGCGAACGGGGCGTCGGCCGGCTGACCGTGAAGAAACGCGGCACCGCCGTGACCCCCGAGCAGCTGCGGGCCCAGCTCTCCCTCCGGGGGGACGCCGAGGCCACGCTGGTGCTGACCCGCGTCGCCGGGCGTCAGCACGTCCTCGTGGTGGAGCCGCTGGGGGGCTGATCCCGGCCCCGTGGTGCACCGCCACCACGCGTGGAAGCATGGCTGCATGGTCCTGGAGTTCCAGCCCTCCCGGCGATCGAGCGTCGGCCTCGAGTGGGAGCTGGCGCTCGTCGACGCCGACTCCGGCATCCTGCGCCAGGTGGCCCCTGCCGTCATGGCCGAGCTCGGCCCCGACGCGCGGGCCCGGCACGTCAAGCCCGAGTTCCTGCGCAACACCGTGGAGATCGTCTCGGACGTGTGCGCCACCGTCCCCGGGGCGATCGCCGACCTCGAGAACGGGCTCGCCCGGGTCCAGGAGGTCATCCGCCCCATGCGGGCCGAGCTCATGGGTGCCGGCACCCACCCCTTCGCGCCCTGGTCGCAGCAGCAGGTGACCGACAAGGAGCGGTACGCCACCGTGGTCGACCGCGCCCAGGTCTGGGGCCGCCAGCAGGTGGTCTACGGCGTGCACATGCACGTCGGCGTCGAGGACCGGGCCAAGGTGCTGCCCATCCTGCGCTCGCTGCTGGTCCACGTCGCGCACCTGCAGGCGCTGTCGGCGTCGTCGCCGTACTGGGACGCCGCCGACACCGGCTACGCCTCGATGCGTGCGCTGCTGTTCCAGCAGCTGCCGACGGCGGGGCTGCCCTACCAGTTCACCGAGTGGAGCGAGCTGGAGCGGTACACCGCCGACATGCTCAAGACCGGCGTCATCGACGACTTCACCGAGGTCCGGTGGGACGTGCGGCCCGCCCCGCACTTCGGCACCGTCGAGGTCCGCATCTGCGACGGCACGTCCAACGTGACCGAGCTGGCCTCGCTCGGGGCCCTGGTGCACTGCCTGGTCGAGCACTTCTCGACGCTGCTCGACGAGGGCCGGCCGCTGCCGACGATGCCGCGGTGGTTCGTCCACGAGAACAAGTGGCGGGCGGCGCGCTACGGCATGGACGCCATCATCATCCTGGACGCCGACGGGAACGAGGAGCTCCTCACCGACGCGCTGCCCCGGCTGCTCGAGGAGCTGGCCCCCGTGGCCGAACGTCTCGGCTGCGCCCCGGAGCTCGACCGGATCCGGGACATCGTCCGCCACGGCGCCTCCTACCAGCGCCAGCGCGCCGTGGCCGCGGCGCACGGCGGTGGCCAGACCGGGCTCGAGGCCGTGGTGCGCTCCCTGGTGGCCGAGCTGCACGCCGGCCACCCGCTGACGCCGTCCGCCGCGGAGTGACCCGCGGCCGCTAGACGGTGATGGTGGTCAGCGGCATCGAGGAGTCCACCCCGATGTCCAGGTCCGACGGCGGCAGCCCGGCCCGCACGACGGCGGACCCCAGCGCGGCGATCATCGCCCCGTTGTCGGTGCAGTAGCGGATCGGGGGGATGCGCAGGTCGATCCCCGCCGCGGCGCAGCGTTCGGCCGCCATGTCCCGCAGCTGGCTGTTGGCCGAGAAGCCGCCGCCGATGATGAGCGTCCCGACGTCGTGGGCACGGCAGGCCGCGATGGTCTTGGCGGTGAGCACGTCCGCGACGGCGGCGGCGAAGGAGGCCGCGACGTCGGCCACGGGGACCTCCTTGCCGGCGTCCTGCCGGGCCTCGACCCAGCGGGCGACGGCCGTCTTGAGGCCGGAGAAGCTGAAGTCGTAGGCGTGCTTCGCCTGGTCCTTGCGCGCCGTCAGGCCGCGGGGGAACCGGATCGCCTCCGGGTCCCCCTCGCGCGCGAGCCGGTCGATGTGCGGGCCGCCCGGGTAGGGCAGCCCGAGCAGCCGCCCGACCTTGTCGAAGGCCTCCCCCGCGGCATCGTCGAGCGTCGAGCCGAGCTCGGTGACGTCCGTGGCGATGTCGTCGACGAGCAGCAGCGAGCTGTGGCCGCCGGAGACGACCAGCGCCATCGACCGCTCGGTGAACGGCCCGTCGACGAGCTGGTTCACCGCCGCGTGCCCGATGACGTGGTTGACGCCGTACAGCGGCTTGCCGAGACCGATCGAGAGCGCCTTGGCCGCGCTGGCACCGATCGTCAGCGGGCCCACCAGGCCAGGACCGGCGGTGACCGCGACGGCGTCGATCTCCGACAGGTCGACGTCGGCCTCGCCGAGCGCCCGCCGGATCGTGGGGGTCATCGCCTCGAGGTGGGCACGGCTGGCCACCTCCGGGATGATGCCGCCGTAGCGGGCGTGCTCGTCCATGGAGCTCGCCACGGCGTCGAACAGGAGCTCGTCTCCGCGCACCAGGGCGACACCGGTCTCGTCGCAGGACGTCTCGATGCCGAGGACCAGGGGATCAGCCATGGCCCACATTCTGTCACCACCGCCGGCCCCTCTCCGGAACCGTCGTGACCAACGCCACGCCGGCCGCCAGGAATCATGCGAACGCATGGACGGTTCCCCACGGACATGACCGACACCCTGCTCGAGACCGCCCCCCTCGCCGTCGACGAGGCGTCCGCCGACCGCCTCTTCCGTCACGCCCGCTCCACCTCGCAGTGGACCGGCGCCGAGGTCACCGACGCTCAGCTGCAGGCCGCCTGGGACCTGGCCAAGCTCGGTCCGACCGCGATGAACACCCTGCCCCTGCGCCTGCTGGTCGTGCGCAGCCCCGAGGCGAAGCAGCGGCTGGTCGAGCACATGGGCGGCGGCAACAAGGCGAAGGTCGAGGCCGCGCCGGTCTCCCTCGTCCTGGCCGCCGACCCGGCGTTCCACGAGCACCTCGACGAGCTCTTCCCGGTCTACCCCGGGATCCGCGAGCAGCTCGCCCCCGCGGCAGAGGTCCGCGAGCAGATGGCGCGCAAGAACGCCCTGCTGCAGGCCGGGTACCTGATCGTCGCGCTGCGCGCCGCCGGTCTCGCGGCCGGGCCCATGGACGGCATGGACGCCGACGGCATCGACCGGGAGTTCTTCGCGGAGTCCGGCTGGCGGTCGCTGATGGTCGTCAACGTCGGCGAGGCCGACGGCGAGGGCTCGCCGCACCCCCGCGGGCCGCGCCTCGACCTGGAGCAGGTCTCCCGCACCCTCTGAGACCGCCCTCTGCTGTGGGTATGAGATCGGCAGCCCCGGACGGGTTCGGGGCTGCCGATCTCATACCCACAGCGTTGTCGCGGGTGCTGGGAGCCCTGCGTCAGGAGACGGCGACCGGGCGGCCCGGGTCGTTCGACCACTGGGACCAGGACCCCGGGTAGAGGGCCGCCGGCACGCCGATCGACGCCAGGGCGGCGATCTCGTGCGCCGCGGTCACCCCGGACCCGCAGTAGACGCCCACCGTCGCGTCCGGCCTCACCCCGAGGGAGGTGAACCGGGCACGCAGCTCCGCCTCGCTGCGGAAGGCGCCCTCGTCGTCCAGGTTCTCCGTCGTCGGCGCCGAGACGGCGCCCGGGACGTGGCCCGCCTGCGGGTCGACGGGTTCGACCTCGCCGCGGTACCGCTCGGCGGCCCGGGCGTCGAGGAGCACACCCGAGGTCGCCAGGTCCGCCGCGTCGTCGGCGTCCAGCACCGGCATGCCCCCGGGGTGCGCCACCATGTCGCCGGGCACCCGGCGGGTGATCCCGACCTCGAGGGGGTGGCCCGCCCGGCGCCACGCCTCGAGCCCGCCGTCGAGGATGCGCACGGCGTCGTGACCGAACCAGCGCAGCAGCCACCACGCCCGGGCGGCGGAGGTGCCGCCCACCTCGTCGTACACCACGACGCGGGAGTCGGAGCAGACACCCCACCCCCGGGCGGACTCCTGGAACTCCGCGGCGGACGGCAGCGGGTGCCGTCCGGCCTCCGGCGACGGCACCGCGGCGAGCTCGGCCTCGAGGTCCACGTAGACCGCACCCGGCAGGTGACCGGCCTCGTAGCGGTCCAGACCGTCGGTCCGGCCCAGCGCCCAACGCACGTCCAGCAGCAACGGCGCGCCGCCGAACGGGTCCTGCAGGCCGCCGAGCTGCAGGTCGGCGGCGACCGTGTCCGCGTCGACGAGCACCCGGTCACGTGCCGGGGACGTCACCCGGCGCGTCACGCGGCACCGCCGGCACCGGTCGTCGCCCGCGTGCCCGGCGAGGGGTCCTCGGGGACCGACAGGTCCAGACGCATCGTGTAGGCGTCCGTGCCCTCCGGCTGGTAGTAGCGCTTGCGGAGGCCGAGCTGCTCGAACCCGAACTGCCCGTAGAGCGCGAGCGCGCTGTCGTTGTCCACGGCGACCTCGAGCAGCAGCGCCTCGGCACGCAGCTGTCGCGACCGGTCCACGAGAGCCTGCAGGAGTCGCCGGCCCACGCCGCGCCCCTGGTACTCACGGGCCGTGCCGATGGTCATCACCTGGGCGACGTCACCGTCGAACCACAACCCGGCGTACCCGACCACGGGACGTCGTCCCGGCCCGAGCCCCACGGCGTCCGGACCGTCGAGCTCCGCCACGACGTACCAGCGCCCGAGCCCGGCCAGCTCGTCGGCCAGCATGCCGTACGTCCACGCCCCCGGTCCGAACAGCTCGTGCTCGAGCTGGAGGACCCGGTCGAAGTCGCTGCTCACCAGCGGCCGCAGCCGCACCGACACGGGACGGTCCGTCATGCCGCTCCCCCGGTGGCGCGCTTGGCCCCGGCCGGCTCCTGCACGTCCGGACGGCGCAGGTACAGCGGCTCGGTCGGCTGGTCGACGCCCTCGGCCCGACGGGCCAGGGCCAGCCGGGCGAGCACGGTCGCGTCCGGCAGGACGGGGGCGTCCTCGTCGGCCACCAGGTGGTCCGGGTAGAGACCCGCACCCTCGCCCACGACGGCGAGCCGGGCGCCGTCCGCCGTCGGCGGGTCGAGCTGGGAGGCCGCCACGTCGGCCGCCCGGCCGACCTCCGGACCGCGCTCCACCGCGACGACCGGCACACCGTGCGGGCCCTCGTGCGCCACGACGCGGTACCGGGCCCAGTAGACCTCCTTGCGCCGCGCGTCGGTGGCCACGAGCACCTCGTCGCCGGGGTCGAGGCCGAGGTCGGCGACGGCCTCCACCGCGAGCGCGTCGATGCTCGGCACGCCGAGGACGTCGATCCCCAGGCTCAGCGCCAGCGTGCGGGCCGTGACCAGCCCGACGCGCAGACCGGTGAACGGTGCGGGTCCGGTGCCACCGACGACGGCCGTCAGGTCGGTGCGCTCGAGCCCCGCCGCGGCCAGGGCGTCGGCGATGAGGGGGGCGAGGGACTCGGCGTGCCGTCGGCGCTCGTCGGCGTTGCGGACGGCGAGGCGGCCACCGTCGTCGTCGACCACGGCGACGGAGACGGCGGCGGAGGTGTCGATCGCGAGAACAGCCACGGGACCAGCCTACGGCGAGCGGGGGATCAGCTCGGGCGCGGGCGCGGCACCAGGCGGGTGAGGTCGACGCCGGCCCAGCGCGGGCCCACGGCGCGCACCGTGGCGCGCCGGACACCGGCCTCGGGGTGCTCCGGGTCCACCTCGCCGCCGCGAGGCCGCTGCAGGTCGACCTCGAGACGGTCCTCGGTGAGGGCCTCGGCCAGCCCGCGGCCCCACTCGACGACGGTCACCGACTCGTCGAGGGAGGAGTCCAGGTCCAGGGCGTCCAGCTCGTCCAACCCGCCCAGCCGGTAGGCGTCCACGTGCACCAGCGCCGGACCGGTCGTGCCGTCCTGGCGCCGCAGCGGCGGGTGCTCCCGGGCGACGATGAACGTCGGGGACGCGATCTGCCCCCGCACGTTCAGCGCCCGGCCCAGGCCCTGGGTGAGGGTGGTCTTGCCCGCTCCGAGGTCACCGGTGAGGATCACCAGGTCCCCGGCGCGGAGCAGGCCGGACAGGGCTCCGCCCAGCGCCCGGGCGTCCGCGGCACCCGGCAGCTCCAGCTCCACCTGCGCGACGACGTCACTCACGGCTCTGCCTCTCTCCTTCGGGGTCGTCTCCGGTCGGGGCCGGCGCGGGCGTGCCGATCGCGCCCGTCCCGGCCGCGGGGACGTACACGCGGGGCACGCGCGGCGCCAGCCGCGTCACGATCTCATAGCTGATGGTCCCGGCGGCCTCGGCCCAGTCCTGGGCGTTCGGCAGCGGCGACCCGTGCGCCACCCCGTCCGAGGCGCCGAACAGGGTCACCAGGTCGCCGGCGCGTTCGGTGGCACCGGGCCCGAGGTCCAGGACGAACTGGTCCATGCAGACCCGCCCCGCCACCCGCAGCACGCGGGCGGTGGCCCCGTCGCCGACGGCCACGGGCGCTCCCGGGCTGCCGGCACCGCCGGAGCCGTGCCGGGGGACGCCGTCACCGTACCCCAGCGGGACGAGCCCGACGGTCGTGTCCTGCGTCGTGGTGTAGGTGTGACCGTAGGAGACGCCCTCGCCGGCGGCCACCTGCTTGACGTTGGCCAGCCGCGACTCGAGAGTCATCGCCGGCCGCAGCCCGAACCGTCCCGGCGGGCCGACGCCCGGGCCGGGCGAGTTGCCGTACACGGAGATCCCGGGGCGGACGAGGTCGTGATGCAGGTCCGGGCGGGTCAGGGTCGCCGCGGAGTTCGCCAGGTGCCGCACCTCGGGGCGCAGCCCGGCCCGTGCGACCTGCGCCAGCGCGTCGTCGAACGCCGCGCCCTGGCGGTCGATCGACGGGTGTCCGGGTTCGTCCGCGCAGGCCAGGTGGGAGAACACACCGACGACCCGCAGCTCGCCCGACGCCTCGAGCTCGGCGGCCCGGCGGACCACCGCCGGCAGGTCGCGCATCGCGACACCGTTGCGGGACAGCCCCGTGTCGACCTTGACGTGCACCCGGGCGGTCCGCCCGGCCGCGCGCGCCCCGGCCGCGACCTCCTCGAGCGCCCACGGCGCCACCACGGTCACGTCCACGTCCGCGGTGATCAGCTCGGCGAACGGCGCCCCGGGCACGAGCAGCCAGACCAGCACGGGCACGTCGGTGTCGAGCCCCGCCCGCAGGGCGAACGCCTCCTCGGCGGTCGCCACACCCAGCCACGTCGCCCCGCCGGCCAGCGCGGCGCGGGCCGCCGGGAGCATCCCGTGTCCGTAGCCGTCGGCCTTGACGACCGCCATGAGGTCCGCCGACGGCGCGTGGCCGCGCAGCGCGCGGACGTTGTCGCGGATCGCGTCGAGGTCGACGATCGCGCGGGCAGGGGTGCCGTCGGCGAAGGCGGGAGTCGTCACGGTGGCGATTCTCTCACTGGCCCGTGGGCCAGTCGCCCAGCCGACGGCGGGAGGTGAACGTGCGCCGCTCACCGGTCAGCGGGTCGTCGAACCTCAGCGAGCGAGCCAGCAGCTGCAAGGGTTCACCGCGGTCGTCCGCGCCGTCGTCGGCCCCGGCCCGCAGCACGGGCCAGAACGGGTCGTGCCGGATCGGCAGCCCCAGACCGGCCATGTGCAGCCGGAGCTGGTGCGTCTTGCCGGTGTGCGGCTCGAGGCGGTACAGCCCCAGCCCTCGCCGCTCGTCGCGGTCCACCAGGTCGATCCACGACTCGGCGTTGGGCTCGCCGGGCACCTCCTCGGCGCGCACGACGCCGCGGCGCTTGACGATGCGCGAGCGGACCGTGCGCGGGAACCCGGTGCCGTCGGACCCGTCCGGCAGCGGGGCGACGGCCTCGTACACCTTGCGGACGCGCCGCTCCTGGAAGACGAGCTGGTAGGGCCCGCGGACCTCGGGCCGGACCGTCAGCACCAGCACACCCGCCGTCGGGCGGTCGAGGCGGTGGGCGGGGACGAGGTCCGGCAGGTCCAGCTCGCGCCGCAGCCGCGTCAGCACCGTCTGGGTGACCCAGCGGCCGCGCGGCATGGTGGCGACCCGGTGCGGTTTGTCGACCACCAGCAGGTTCTCGTCCCGGTGGAGCACCTCGAGGTCCGCGAGCGCCGGCACGGCGGGTTCGTCGGCCGGCGGGTCCCGGTACAGGTAGAGGAACCCCCGCGGTTCGTAGGGGGTGTCCCGCGTGACGGGTGTGCCGTCCCCCGTGACGACCTCGCCCGCGGCCAGCTTGTCCCGCAGCCGGTCGGCGTCGTCGGGGAACCGCGCCAGCAGGTACCCGGCGGCCGTGGCGTACCGCGCCACGGCGGCGTCGTCGTGCGGCAGCACGAGCCGGGTGGGGTTCAGGCCGTCCCGCACCGGCAGGGGCGGGACGTGCTTGCGCGGGGACGGCATGGCACCCATTCTCGCGCGCCGTCATGACCCCGTAAGGCGCCGGACCCTGGGCAGGGGCCCGGCCCCGGCACAGACTGGGGGCATGCGAACGACACGAGGTGCGGCGACGGCCGCCGTGACCCTGACCCTCCTGCTCGCGGCGGGGTGCGCCGCCGAGGAGGACACCTCGGCGGGCGGGGCGTCGACCACCACCGAGATGTCGGAGGGGTCGGCAGACGCGGAGATGTCCGGTCCCGAGGACGACGCAGCGGCCGAGGAGGAGATGTCGGAGGGCGAGGACGCCGGCGACATGGCGTCGGGCGATGCCGCGCCGGTGTACGACTTCTCGGCCACCACGCTCGAGGGCGGGACGTTCGAGGGCAGCGAGCTGGCCGGGGCGCCGGCGGTGCTGTGGTTCTGGGCACCGTGGTGCCCGACCTGCATCGGCCAGATCCCCACCGTCACCGGCCTCGCCGAGGAGTACGACGGCGAGGTCGCGGTGGTCGGCGTGGGCGGCCTGGACGATGCCGAGACGATCCGTGAGATGGCCGAGAACGACATCGCCGGGCCGACCCACCTCGTCGACGACGCCGGTGAGGTCTGGCAGCACTTCGGCATGACCCAGCAGTCGACGTTCGTCGTCCTGGACGCCGAGGGCGAGGTCGTCCTCGAGGGTCAGGTGCCGGGCTCCGAGCTCGAGTCCGTCGTCGCCGAGCTCGCAGGTTGAGCGTCGTGCTCGACGGGGCGTTCGCGCTCGCGCTCGGGGCCGGGCTGGTCGCGGCCGTGAACCCGTGCGGGTTCGCGCTGCTGCCCGCCTATCTCGCGACGCTGGTCCGGCCCGACGACGGCCGGGCCGCCGCCGTCGGCCGTGCGCTGCGCTCGACCGCGGCGCTCACCCTCGGGTTCGTCGCGGTGTTCGGCGCCTTCGGGCTGGTCGTCGCCCCGGTCGCCAGCTCGGTCCAGCGCTGGCTGCCCGTGTTCACCCTGGTGCTCGGGGTCGTGCTCGCCGCGGCGGGCGTCTGGGTCCTGACGGGGCGCGAGCTGCCCGGGCTGCGGCTGCTGCGCACCGGGTCCGGGCGGCCGCTCACGGACCGGTGGTGGTCCGTCGTCGGGTTCGGGGCTTCCTACGCCCTGGCGTCGCTCACCTGCACGATCGCCCCGTTCCTCGCCGTGGTCGTGACGGCCTTCCGCGCCGGGTCGGTGGCAGAGGGTGTGGCCCTGTTCGCCACCTATGCGGCCGGCATGGCCCTGCTCGTCGGCACGGCCGCCGTCGTCGTCGCCGTGGCCGGTGCCGGAGTGGTCTCCCGCGCCCGGGGGGCGGGACCGGTGCTCGCCCGGGTCGGGGGCGGGATCCTCGTCGTCGCGGGGCTGTACGTCGCGTGGTACGGGTTCTGGGAGCTGCGCGTGCTGCACGCCGGGGCCGGCACGGACCCGGTGGTCGAGGGTGCCGCCGCCGTCCAGCGGTGGCTGGCCTCCGCGGCGGAGGGGCTCGGCTGGGTCGGGCTGCTCGTCGTCCTCCTCGTGGTGCTGGCCTCGGTGGGGGGCCTCACCTGGTGGCGCCGGCACCGGGCATGATGGGGCCCATGGACCTCTACGACATCCCCTTCGACCGGATGGACGGCAGCACCGCGACCCTGGCCGAGCACCGCGAGGACGTGGTGATGGTCGTCAACGTCGCCTCGCGCTGCGGCCTGACCCCCCAGTACACGGCCCTGGAGCAGCTGCAGCAGAAGTACGCCGACCGCGGCTTCACGGTCGTCGGGTTCCCCAGCAACCAGTTCTTCCAGGAGCTGTCCAGCGACGAGAAGATCGCCGCGTTCTGCTCCGCTACCTACGGGGTGACGTTCCCCGTGGTGTCCAAGGTCAAGGTCAACGGCCGGAAGGCCCACCCGCTGTACCAGGAGCTGACGAAGACCCCGGACGCGGGCGGCCACGACGGCCGCATCCGCTGGAACTTCGAGAAGTTCCTCGTGCTGCCCGGGGGCGAGGTGCGCCGCTACGCCCCCCAGACCGTGCCGGACGACCCCGAGATCGTCGAGGTCATCGAGGCCCACCTCCCGCGCTGATCCCGCAGGGACCGGGCAGGTCGGCCGCCAGCAGCACGCCGACACCGCCGGCGAACCGCACGCCGTGCAGCACCGGGGCGCGCACCACCTCGTGGAAACCCCAGCGCCGGTGCAGCGCGAGCGACGCGGTGTTGCGGGCGTTGGCCAGGTAGAACACCCGGGCGGCCCGGCCCGCGAGCCAGTCCATCCGGGTGGCGGTCAACGCCGTCCCGACGCCGCGGCGCCGCCAGGCCGGGGTCACGGTCACCCCGCCCAGGTAGTGCCCGGCCGGCGCGACGCCGTCCGTCCAGCGGAACAGGTGGGTCTTGGCCCAGCCGATCACGGCCCCCTCCGCCTCGGCGACCAGGACGAGACGTTCCGGGTCGGGCACCGCCGCGCGGACGCCGTCGAGCAGCTCGGCACGACCGGCCGCCTCCTGGACCTCCTCGATCGCCGGCACGTCGCCCTCGTGGGCCGGGCGGACGGTCACCGCCGCGGCCGAGTCCGCGGTCATCTCGGTCACCGGAGCCCGAGCAGCGTGGACACCGTGCCCGGCACGGCCTCGGCGACGTCCAGGGCGGCGACGGGGCCGCCGGGGTTGGCGCGTTCGGCGGCGAACCCGTGGACCAGCGCGGCCGCAGCCGCGACCTCGGCGGCGAGCGCCGGCCGCTCGACGACGTCGGTCGCGCGCGCGGCGAGCATCGTGCCCAGGATCCCCGCGAGCACGTCCCCGGCACCGGCCGTGGCGAGCCATCCCGGGGCGTCCGCCTGGGCCCAGGCGCCCTCGGTGCCGGCGACGACCGTCACCCCGCCCTTGAGCAGCACCGTGGCCCCGGTGAGCTCGTGGGCGCGTCGCGCCCAGCGCAGCGGCGCCGCCTCGACGTCGTCCCGGTGGACGTCCTCCCCCCGGGACCGCAGCAGACCCGCGAGCTCACCGGCGTGCGGGGTGAGGACGAACCACGGCGGGCTGGACTCCCCCAGCAGCGGCAGACCGCCCGCGTCGACGACGGCGGGCACCGGTCCGTACGGCATCCCCGGCAGGTCGCCCCGTGCCACCGCGAGGGCGCCCCGGCCGCGGTCGTGCTGCCCGTCGTCCGCCGGGTCGTCGCGGTCGCGCGTGGTGGGGACACCGGGCCCGACCACCCACGCCTGGACACGTCCCGTGGCGGTGACGACCTCGGGACGCGCCGCGAGGACCGCCCGGGCCACGGCGTCGGAGCCGCGGTAGCGCACCATCCCCGTGCCGGTGCGCACCGCGGCGGAGGCCGCGAGCACCGCGGCACCCGGGTACGTGGCGGTGCCGGCGACGAGCCCGACGAGCCCGCGGGTGTACTTGTGGTCGGACGGGCCGGGGACCGGCCAGGAGACGGCGACGTCGGCGGCCTCCAGGCGGCGCACCGCCGGCGGACCGACGGGCTCGAGGCCGATGTCGACCACGGTGACCTCGCCGACCACCCGGGCGGCGGGTGGCAGCAGCAGACCGGGTTTGGCGACGCCGAAGGTGACCGTGCGGTCCGCCGCCAGCACCGGTCCGGGCAGCGTGCCGTCGTCCACCCCGATCCCGGACGGCAGGTCGACGGCGACGGCCCAGGGCCGCCGCCCCCGCTCTCGACCAGCCCCTGGTGCTGTGGGTATGAGATCTGCAGGATCGGAACGTTCCGATCCTGCAGATCTCATACCCACAGCGAGGCGGGAGACGAGAGCCGTGACGAGGTCGGCAGCCGTCCCGCGCAGGGCCCCGCGGGCACCGAT
Source organism: Isoptericola sp. b515 (assembly GCF_030588125.1). Lineage (NCBI taxonomy): Bacteria > Bacillati > Actinomycetota > Actinomycetes > Micrococcales > Promicromonosporaceae > Isoptericola > Isoptericola sp. b515. Next base: position 239,635 of record NZ_JAUQYR010000001.1, read on the forward strand.
GCCGAGCAGCCCGTCGAGCACGACGTCGGCGGCCGACACCTCGGCCGCCACCGCCGGGGCGCGGTCGGGTGCCGCGGCCAGCTCGACGACGCGTCCCCCGGCGCCGCGCAGCGCGGCGAGCCCCTCGCTGTGGACCCGCTCGGCGGTCAGCACCGCCGTCACCGCGACGCCTCGCCGGGCCAGCACGGCGCCCGCGTGCAGCGTGTCGCCACCGTTGTTCCCGGCACCGACCAACAGGGCGGCCCGCGCCCCGCGGACGTGCCGCCGTCGGGCCCGCAGGTCCGCAAGGACCTGCGTCGCCAGGGCGAAGGAGGCGCGCTCCATCAGGGGCGTACCCGCCGCGAGGAGCGGCTCCTCGGCGGCACGGACGTCGTCGGCGGACCACGCGGAGATCATGCCGTCGATCATGCCGTCTCCCCCGGTCGACTCGCAGCGGCGCCACGCGACGGTGCCGGACGGCGCCCGGCTCGGTGGAGGAATAGGCTCGGCGGCATGCGATTCGGACTCTTCATCCCGCAGGGCTGGCGGATGTCGCTCACGGACGTCCCGCCGGAGCAGCACTGGGAGACGATGCTCTCCCTCCTCCACTACGCCGACAACGCCGCCGCGGGCGAGGCGGTCCCGGGGGGTGAGTTCGCCTGGGAGTCGGTCTGGGTCTACGACCACTTCCACACGGTGCCGGTGCCCAGCACGGAGGCCACCCACGAGGCCTGGTCGCTGATGTCGGCCTTCGCGGCGGCCTCCCAGCGGGTGCGCCTGGGCCAGATGTGCACCTGCATGGCCTATCGCGAGCCCACCTACCTGGCGAAGGTCGCCTCCACCGTGGACGCGATCTCGGGCGGCCGGGTCGAGATGGGCATCGGCGCCGGCTGGTACGAGCACGAGTGGCGGGCCTACGGCTACGGCTTCCCGTCGGCCGGCGAGCGCCTGCGCGCGCTCGACGAGGGCGTGCAGATCATGGCGAACATGTGGCGCACCGGCTCCTCCGGCACCTTCGAGGGCGAGCGCTACCAGGTCGACGGCGCCCTGTGCTACCCGCAGCCGCTGCAGAAGCTGCCCGTCGGTGACGGCGGCGCCGAGGTCCCGAGCATCCCGTTGTGGATCGCGGGCGGCGGGGAGAAGAAGACGCTGCGCACCGCCGCGAAGTACGCGCAGTACACGAACTTCTCGGGCGAGCCGGAGGCCTTCGACCACAAGTCCCGGATCCTGGAGCAGCACTGCGCCGACGTCGGCACCGACTTCGGGGCGATCACCCGCTCGGCCAACTACAACGTGGTGATCGGCGAGAACCAGGCCGAGATCGACGACAAGCTGGCCTGGGTCGAGTCCCACTTCTCGCGGTACGCCCCCGGCGAGCCCGGGGAGCGGGAGATCGCCAACTGGCGCAACGGCCCGCTGGTCGGCACCCCGGAGCAGATCGTCGAGACGCTCCAGGACCTGAAGTCGCGCGGCATGACGTACGCGATCACGTACTTCGCCAACGCCGTCGGGGACCGCGACCAGATCGAGCTGTTCCAGCGGCAGGTCGTCCCGGCGCTCCAGGACTGATCCCCCGCCCTCGCCCTCTCCGCCGAACATGCCCGGGCCGCCCGTCGGCTTCGCCGGACGGACACCGGCGGCATGGTCGGCGGGGCGGGGAGGTCAGTCCTCGGCGACCACCATCGCCGAGGAGATCCCGGCGTCGTGCGAGATCGACAGGTGCCAGCGCCGGATCCCCAGCTCGTCGGCCCGGGCCTGCACCGAGCCGCGCAGCTCGACCTGCGGCGGCCCGCCGACCACCCGGTGCACGGTCGCGTCGTGCCAGTGCATGGTGCCCGGGGCGCCGAGGGCCTTGGCGATGGCCTCCTTGGCCGCGAACCGCGCCGCCAGGGACGACGCCGGCAGGTCGCGCTCGGCCTCCGTGAACAGCTTCTCCCGCAGCCGCGGGGTCCGCTCCAACGTGGCCATGAACCTCTCGACGTCCACGACGTCGATCCCCACCCCGATGATCACCGGCGCACACCCTCCTCGTCCTGCGGCTCCACCAGGTGCCGCCAGCGGAACCACTTGCGCTGCACCTCGGCGTCGAGGTCGACGTCGAACCGGCGCGCCACGAGCAGCAGCATCCCGAGGACGTCGGCCAGCTCCGCGCGGAAGGCCGCGTCGACCGCGGCCGCGTCCTCGCCCCGGTCGCGCGAGCGCCCCGAACGCGCCAGGTAGGCCTGGGTCAGCTCCCCGACCTCCTCGTGGAGCTTGAGGACGAGCCAGTCGTCCGAGCGCGGCACGTCGAACACGCGCTCGTAGACCCGCGAGATGATCTCGATCTCGTCCGCGAGCCCTGCGAGGGTCCGTGCGTCGCCCATGGTGCCGATCATGCCCTCCCGGCGGCCGGTCCGGCGAGAGCAGGCCGGACGGCGCGGTGCTCGGCGGGACGGCGCGTCCGCCCCGCCGGCACCCGCGTCACTCGACCGTGACCGACTTGGCCAGGTTGCGGGGCTGGTCCACGTCCAGGCCCTTGGCGCCGGCGAGCGCCATCGCGAAGATCTGCAGCGGCACCACGGCCAGCAGCGGCTGCAGCAGCGACGGGGCCTGCGGGATCCAGAAGACCTCGTCGGCGTACTTGCGCACCTCGTCGTCGCCGTCCTCGGCGATCACCAGCGTGCGCGCGCCGCGCGCCCGGATCTCCTGGATGTTGGAGACCACCTTGGAGTGCAGCTGGTCGCGGCCCCGCGGCGACGGCACGACGACGAAGACCGGCTGACCCTCGTCGATGAGCGCGATGGGGCCGTGCTTGAGCTCGCCGGCCGCGAACCCCTCGGCGTGGATGTAGGCGAGCTCCTTGAGCTTGAGCGCCCCCTCCATCGCCACGGGGTAGCCGACGTGCCGGCCGAGGAACAGGACCTTGTCGGCGGCCTCCATCGAGCGTGCGGTGGCCCGCACGTACTCGCCGCGCTCGATGACCGTCTGCACCTTGCGGGACATGTCGCGCAGCTCGTCGAAGAGCTGGGCGACCTCGTCGGGGAACTTGTTGCCGCGCAGCTGGGCCAGGTACAGCCCGAGGATGTAGGCCGCGGTGATCTGCGCCAGGAACGCCTTGGTCGAGGCGACGGCGATCTCCGGGCCGGCGTGCGTGTACAGCACGGCGTCGGACTCGCGCGGGATCGTCGAGCCGTTCGTGTTGACGATGGCGAGCACCTTGGCACCCTGCTCGCGGGCGTGCCGGACGGCCATCAGGGTGTCCATCGTCTCGCCGGACTGCGAGATCGCGACCACCAGGGTGCGCTCGTCGACGATCGGGTCGCGGTAGCGGAACTCGTGGGCGAGCTCGACCTCCACCGGGATGCGGCACCAGTGCTCGATGGCGTACTTGGCGACGTGGCCGGCGTACGCGGCCGTCCCGCAGGCGATGACGATGATCTTGTCGACGCTGCGCAGCACGGCCTCGTCGATGCGCAGGTCGTCGAGGATGATGCGGCCCGCCGCGTCCGTGCGGCCGAGCAGCGTGTCGGCGACGGCGTGCGGCTGGTCGTGGATCTCCTTGTCCATGAAGGAGTCGAAGCCGCCCTTCTCGGCGGCGGCCGCGTCCCAGTCGACGGTGAACCGCTTGCCCTCGGCGGGGTTCCCCGCGAAGTCGGTGACGGTCACCGCGTCCGGGGTGATCGTGACGATCTGGTCCTGCCCCAGCTCGAGGGCCTCCTTCGTGTGCTCCACGAACGCGGCGACGTCGGAGCCGAGGAAGTTCTCGCCCTCCCCGAGCCCGACCACGAGCGGCGAGTCGTGCCGCGCCCCGACGACCGTCGTGGGGTCGTCGGCGTGCACGGCGAGCAGCGTGAAGGTGCCGTCGAGCTGCCGGGCCGTGGCCGCCATCGCGGCGGTGAGGTCCCCGGTCGTGCGGTACTCGCGGGCCAGGAGCTGTGCGGCGACCTCGGTGTCGGTCTCGGAGAGGAACTCGACGCCGCTCGCCGTGAGCGCCTGCCGCAGGGCGCTGAAGTTCTCGATGATGCCGTTGTGGATGACGGCGAGCCGGTCGCCGTCGGCCAGGTGCGGGTGGGCGTTGGTGTCGGTGGGGCCACCGTGCGTGGCCCACCGCGTGTGCCCGATCGCGGCGGTCGCGGGGGGCAGGGGGTGCAGGGCGATCTCGCCGACCAGGTTGTCGAGCTTGCCGGACTTCTTGGCGAAAGCCGCCACGTCCCGCCCGGGGCCCACCAGCGCGACCCCGGCGGAGTCGTAGCCCCGGTACTCGAGCCGCTTCAGCCCGGCGAGGGCGACTTCCAGCGGGCGCTCGTTCGCGCCCAGGTCTCCGGCGACGGCGTCCGCTCCTGCAGAGCGCGCCCCGGCGTATCCGACGATGCCACACATGCCGCGGAGTCTACCCGCGCACCCGGTCCGCGCCGGTGCCCGCGGGACCCGGACGAGACCCGGCGGCGGCACCTGCCGGGGGCCGGATTGTCGGCATCGCCCCCGTCTCGGGCAGAATCGTTCCTGTGACCTTCGCGAGCCAGTCCAGCCCGGCGGGCGCCCCGGTTCCGCCGCACCCGCTGAGCGAGCACCTGTCCCGGTTCGCCCCCGTCTCGCCGTACGTCGACTTCGACCGGGCGGCGTGGAGCCGGCTGTCCGAGCAGACGCCGCTGCCGCTCACCGACGAGGACGTCGAGCGGTTGCGGGGCCTCGACGACCCGATCGACCTGGCCGAGGTCGACGCCATCTACCGGCCGCTGTCCCGGCTGCTCAACCTGTACGTCACGGCGACCGGCGGGCTGCACCGGGCGACGTCGACCTTCCTCGGCGAGGACCCGCCCCGTACCCCGTACGTGATCGGTGTCGCGGGGTCGGTCGCGGTGGGCAAGTCGACGACGGCACGCGTGCTGCGCGAGATGATGGCGCGCTGGCCCGAGACGCCGCACGTCGAGCTGATCACCACCGACGGGTTCCTCTACCCGAACGCCGAGCTGGAGCGGCGCGGTCTCATGACCCGCAAGGGGTTCCCCGAGTCCTACGACCGCCGTGCGCTCATCCGGTTCCTGTCCCGGATCAAGGCGGGGCAGGCCGAGGTGCGCGCCCCGGTGTACTCCCACGTGACCTACGACATCGTGCCGGGCGAGCGGACCGTCGTGCGCCGCCCCGACGTGCTCATCGTCGAGGGCCTCAACGTGCTGCAGCCGGCACGGTACTCCTCGATCGACGAGTCGACCGTCGCGGTCAGCGACTTCTTCGACTTCTCGATCTACGTCGACGCCCGCACCCGCACGATCCGCCAGTGGTACGTGGACCGCTTCCTCAAGCTGCGCCGCACGGCGTTCAGCCGACCCGAGTCCTACTTCCGCCGCTACGCCGAGCTGTCGGACGCCGAGGCGACGCAGCGGGCGCTGCACATCTGGGAGACGATCAACGCCGTCAACCTCGAGCAGAACGTCCTGCCGACCCGCAGCCGCGCCACGCTCGTCATGAGCAAGGGTGCGGACCACTCGGTCCAGCGGGTCCGGCTACGCAAGCTCTGAGTCGTCGGCGCCGACGCCGACCTCCTGCGGCAGCGGCGCCTGCTCGCGCATCTCCTCCAGCACCTCTTCGCGCGGGGTGAAGAGCTGGACGACCCGGTCGACGAGGAGGCCGAGCAGCCCGCCGCCGACGACCCCGACCGCCATGGCCAGCAGCGGGTCGTGCCCGAGCACGCCCGCCGCGGCGACGCCGATGAGGGTCGAGTAGGCCGACCAGAGCACCGCGGCGATGCCGGAGAAGATCATGAACCGGCGCTGCGGGTAGCCGACGGCGCCGGCCGTCATGTTGACCGCGACGCGGCCCACGGGGATGTAGCGGGCGGCGATGATGAACACCGCGCCCCGACGGGCCAGCGCCCGGCGCGCCCACGAGACGGCCTTCCGTCCGCGGCGGGAACGCAGCATGCCGATCCGGTCGGTGCCGACCCGTCGGCCGAGGACGTAGGCGAGGTTGTCGCCGCACCAGGCGCCGATGCCGGCGATGGGGATGATCAGCCACAGCCAGGGCAGGCCGGTGGCCTGGGCGGAGATCACGAGGGTGACGAGGACCGACTCGCTGGGCACCGGGGGGAAGAAACCGTCGATGAAGGCCGACGCGAACATGGCCGGGTAGATCCACACCGACGCGGCGATCTCGAGGATCCATCCCTCGATCTGCCCCAGCAGCGTCGTCAGTCCTGGCACGCGATCCCTCGGTTCGTCGGCCGGGCGGTCCCGGTGTCCCGTGGCACCGTCCGGTGCCCGGGAACCAGCGTAGGGGGCCCGGCGGGCCGGGGCCGTCCCCCGACGCCCTCGGGAGCGCTCGCGCCACGAACGTTCACAGGGGATTCACGGACCCGTCCCGCGACCTCGACGAGCAGCCCCGCAGGGCGGGCCCCCTCACCGGTCGGGCAGCTCGAACCCGAGCGCCCGCGCGGCGCGACCGGGGTCCGGGTCCGCGCCGAAGTGCCGCAGCAGGTTCTCGGTCGTGGCCAGCGACCGCGTCTCGGCCCGGTCGAGGTAGAGCCGGCCGGCGAGGTGGTCGGTCTCGTGCTGCACGATGCGCGCCGGCCACCCGGACAGGACCTCCTGCACGGGTGCGCCGTGCTCGTCGCGGCACGTCAGCCGGACGTGCCGGGGCCGCGCCACGACCGCCTGCCAGCCGTCCACGGACAGGCATCCCTCGTAGAACGCGGCGTCCGGCGCCGGGGCGTCCTCGCCCACGGGCTCGTAGCGCGGGTTCACCAGCACGCGGTACGGCAGCGGCCCCCGGTCGCGCGGGTCGTCGGGGACCCCGGCGTCCTCGCAGACCGCGATCGCCAGCCCGATGCCGATCTGCGGGGCGGCGAGGCCGACGCCCGGTGCGGCGTGCATGGTGCGGCGCATCGCCTCCAGCAGCCGCGGCAGGACGTCGCCGAGCTGACCGGTGTAGGGCGCCGCCGTGCGGCGCAGCACCGGGTCCCCGGCCTGGACGACCGGCAGCACGCCGGGCTGCTCGGGCTGCCGGTCGGCCACGTCGAGCAGGTCGGCGACGGCCGCGGCGAGCTCCGGCACGACGGGGCCCGGCCAGCCGGTCACAGGGCGAGCTGCTCCCGCACCACGGCGGCGAGCCGTTCCGCGACGCCGTCCGCCTGCGCCTGGCTGGCGGCCTCGACCATGACCCGGACGACCGGCTCGGTGCCCGAGGGGCGCAGCAGGACACGGCCCGTCTCGCCGAGGACCGCCTCGGAGGCCGCCACGGCCTCGACCACGCGCTCGTCGGTGCTCGCGCGGGTCTTGTCGACGTCCTTGACGTTGATCAGCGTCTGCGGCAACCGCGGGATCTCGCCCGCGAGGTCGGCCAGGCGCTTGCCGGAGGCCTTGACGCGTGCGGCCAGGTGCAGGGCGGTGAGCACGCCGTCACCGGTCGTGGCGTGCTCGGCCAGGATGATGTGCCCCGACTGCTCACCACCGAGGCCGAAACCGCCCGCGCGCATGTCCTCCAGCACGTAGCGGTCGCCGACGGCGGTCTGGCGCGTGGTGATCCCGGCGTCACGCATGGCCAGCAGCAGGCCGAGGTTGCTCATCACGGTGACCACGAGGGTGTCGTGCGGCAGATGCCCGCCCTCGCGCAGCGACTTGGCCAGGATGCCGAGGATCTGGTCCCCGTCGACGAGCACACCGCCGTGGTCGACGGCCAGGCAGCGGTCGGCGTCGCCGTCGAAGGCCACGCCGAAGTCGGCCTCGGCGGCCACGACCACGGCCTGCAGCTGCTCGGGGTGCGTCGAGCCGGCCTTCTCGTTGATGTTGCGGCCGTCGGGGCTGGCGTTGATGACCACGACGTCGGCCCCGGCCTCGCGCAGGGCCTCGGGGCCGACCTGGCTGGCGGCGCCGTTGGCGGCGTCCACGGCGATGCGCAGGCCGTCCAGCGGCCGGTGGTCGGGCGTCGTGCCGATGCTGGCCGTCACGTGGTCGACGTACTCGCGGGTCGCCAGGCCGGCGTCGGTCCGCATCCGGCCGACGTCGGCTCCGGTGGGCCGCACCCGGCTGGTGCCCAGGAGCGCCTCGATCTCGTCCTCGACGCCGTCGTCCAGCTTCCGTCCCCCGCGGGCGAAGAACTTGATGCCGTTGTCCGGCATCGGGTTGTGGGAGGCGGAGACCATGACGCCGAGGTCGGCCTGCATGGCGCTGACGAGGTAGGCGAGCGCGGGGGTCGGGACCACGCCGAGGTCGACGACGTCGACGCCCGACCCGGCGAGCCCGGCCGAGACCGCGGCCGACAGGAACTCGCCCGAGGCGCGCGGGTCCCGCCCGACGACCGCCTTGGGGCGGTGCCCGACGGTGTCGGTGCGCCGGCCGAGCACGTCGGCGGCCGCGCTGCCCAGGTCGAGCGCGAGCTCGACGGTCACGTCACGGTTGGCCAGGCCACGGACACCGTCCGTGCCGAAAAGTCGTCCCATCAGTCCTCCTTGGACACCCGGTCGATCCTAGTCGGCGTGGCGGGGTCCGCCGCGCCGGTCCCGGTGACGAGGGGTCGCCGGGCACGCGAACGGCCCCGTCGGGCGGACCGACGGGGCCGTACGGGTGAAGCGTCGGCGATCAGCGCTTCGAGTACTGCGGGGCCTTGCGGGCCTTCTTGAGACCAGCCTTCTTGCTCTCCACCGCGCGGTCGTCGCGGGTGAGGAAGCCGGCCTTCTTGAGGGCGGCACGGTTGGCCTCGCGGTCGATCTCGTTCAGGGCGCGGGCGATCGCGAGACGCAGCGCACCGGCCTGGCCCGAGGGGCCACCGCCGCCGATGCGGGCGATGACGTCGAAGCGGCCCTCGACCTCGACCAGCTTCAGCGGGTCGTTGACGAGCTGCTGGTGCACCTTGTTCGGGAAGTACTGCTCGAGGGTGCGACCGTTGATCTTCCACTCACCGGAACCCGGCACGAGGCGGACGCGCGCGACGGCCTCCTTGCGGCGGCCGAGGGCCTGGCCCGGGGCGGTGATGGACTGACCGCTGTTGGCCACGGGGGCCTCGGTCTCGGTGGTGTAGTTGCTGGGCGTGTTCTCGTCCAGCTCGGTGTCGACGGTGGTGTCAGCCACAGGTATTCCTTCGCTCAACGGGCAGCGGCTCAGGCCTGCTGCGACAGCTGGGTGATCTCGAACGGCTTCGGCTGCTGCGCCGCGTGCGGGTGCTCCGCGCCGCGGTAGACCTTCAGCTTCTTGAGCTGCTCGCGGGCGAGCTTGGTCTTCGGCAGCATGCCGCGCACGGCCTTCTCGACGGCCCGCTCGGGGTCCTTCTCGAGCAGCTCGCCGTACGAGATGGAGCTCAGGCCACCCGGGTAGCCGGAGTGGCGGTAGGCCCGCTTCTTCTCGTGCTTGTTGCCGGAGAGCGCCACCTTGTCCGCGTTGATGACGACGACGAAGTCGCCGCCGTCCACGTGCGGGGCGAAGGTCGGCTTGTGCTTCCCGCGCAGGAGCGTGGCGACCTGGCTGGCCAGACGGCCCAGCACGACGTCAGAGGCGTCGACGACGTACCAGTCACGCTGGATGTCGCCGGGCTTCGGGGTGTAAGTACGCACGGTTGCGTCACCTTTTCATGTTCGGTGTCGTCGGGCGAGAAGCGCCGCCCGATGAAGACAGCTGTTGTGCGCGGGTGCCCCGGAGGCGTCCTGGCCGTGCGCGGTCTGGCGGTGGGATCGCCGACCACGCGGACGCTGGGGCATAGCACAACGACTGTTCAGTTTAGCGGTGCGTTCCAGCGAGGGCAAAGCGACCTCGGTCACGTCCGGTCCGGGCTGCAGACTTCGGTGCGGGGGTGCACGGTAGAAGGCATGAGCGAGGACACGACGGGCACCAGACCTGACCCGGAGACCCTGGCCGAGGGCGACAACGACCAGCTGTCGGCGGAGGACACCCTGCTCGACCGGGGCACCGAGAACATCCTCGACGAGGGGTACTCCCCGCCGGAACGACCGCGGGCGAACCACTGGGGCGAGACGGCCTGGGAGGAGATCACGGGTGAGCCGCTGGACCAGCGGCTGGCGGAGGAGCAGCCCGACGACTGGGAGCGCGACCCGCTGACCCACCCCGACACCACGCGGGCCGGGCGGCTCGTGGCCGACGACGACGCCGACCCCAGCCAGGACGGCTACCGGTCCAACGACCTGTACGGCACCGACGCCGGCGTCGACGGGGCGGGTGCGAGCGCCGAGGAGGCCGCCGTGCACTGGGTCGAGGAGCCGTAGGCCCGGACCGCGAGCCACGCCGCACGACGCCGTGAGGGAACAGCGCGACCCCGGCACGCCGGTGCGCGCAGCCGGGGTCGCGATGCCCCCGGAGGACGGGCTCCCCCAGTCGACCATCCCCGGAGCTCTGGCCGGACGGAGTCTCCTCGGTCGCGGCGTCGAGTCCGCTTCCAGCCTACGCAGCGCGGGACCACGGGGGTCGCGTCCGTCGGGTGAAGCCGGGGGTGAAAAGGTCGCTCAGCGCGGCCCGACCTCGTCCCGTCGACGACGGGCCCGGACCCGTCGCGCGCGCAGGCCGAGCTCGGCGGTGACCGGGTAGGCGACGTGCTCCAGGGTCAGCCCGCGCGCCGGGGCGACGGCACCGGCGGCGGCCCGGTCGCCGGCGGCGAGCACGGACGCGGCGTCGGCCGCGGGCCGCCGTCCCTCCCCCACCGCGAGCGACATGCCCACCAGCGCCCGGACCATCGAGTGGCAGAACGCGTCCGCCACGACCTCGGCGACGACCAGTCCGGCGTCGGGGCCGTCCTCGGGACGGGACCAGGCGAACCGCGTCAGCTCCCGGATCGTGGTCGCGCCCTCGCGCGGCTTGCAGAATGCCGCGAAGTCGTGCAGGCCGGTCAGGGGCCGCGCCGCCTCGTCCATGGCCGCCACGTCCAGCGGTCGCCGGTGCCACAGCACGGACTCGCGCCGCAGGGGATCGCGCAGCACGTGCTCGTCGGCGATGCGGTAGCGGTAGGTCCGTGACAGGGCGGAGAAGCGGGCGTCGAAGCCGGGCGGGGCGACCTCGGCCTCCCGCACGACGACGTCGGCCGGCAGGACCCCGGCGAGGCGGTCGACCAGCGCCCGCCCCGGGTCCCGGTCCGACCGTCCCGGCATGGCGTCCCACCGGTCGCGCGGCACGTCCACGTGCGCCACCTGACCGCGGGCGTGCACGCCCGCGTCCGTCCGGCCGGCGACGGTGAGGCGCGGCCACGGCAGCTCCAGCGGGCCCGTGCGCAGGATCGTCGCGAGCGCCTCCTCCAGGACGCCCTGGACGGTCCGCAGGCCGGGCTGGGTGGCCCAGCCGGCGAAGTGCGTGCCGGCGTAGGCGAGGTCGAGGCGGACCCGCACGGTCCCGACCTCGACCTCCGGCGCGTTCGTGATGCTCACCCGGCCATTGTGCCCGGATGATGGTCCCGTGCCCGACCTCATGACTCTCGCCGTGGACTGCGGCGGCGGCGGCATCAAGGCCACCGTGCTCGACGACGCCGGCACCGCGCACGCCGACCCCGTGCGCGTGCCGACGCCCTACCCGCTGCCGCCCGACCTGCTGGTCGACACCGTCGCGGACATCGCGGCCGCCCTCCCCCCGGCCGAGCGGGCCACCGTGGGCCTGCCGGGGATGATCCGTCACGGCGTGGTGGTGCACACCCCGCACTACGTGACCCGGTCCGGACCCCGGTCCCGGGTGGACCCCGACCTCGTGGACCGGTGGCGCAACGTCGACCTGCGGGCCGCCCTGCACGCCCGCCTCGACGTGCCCACGCTGGTCCTCAACGACGCCGAGCTGCACGGCGCCGGCGTGGTGGCCGGCAGCGGCGTGGAGCTCGTGCTCACCCTCGGCACCGGCCTCGGGTCCGCCCTCTTCGACGGCGGCCGGCTGGCGCCGCACCTGGAGTGGTCCCGCGCGCCCCTGCGCCGGGGCACCACGTACGACCAGTACGTGGGTGAGCCGGAGCGACGACGGCTCGGCAACGGCCTGTGGTCGCGCCGGGTGGTCACCGTCGTCGAGGGGCTGCGCCCCGTGTTCTGGTGGGACCGCCTGTACCTCGGCGGCGGCAACTCACGGTGCCTGGGCCCGGCGGCGCTCGCGCGGCTGGGCGACGACGTCGTCGTGGTCCCGAACACGGCCGCCCTCGTCGGCGGTGTCCGGGCCTGGGACCTCGCCGAGGGCTGAGCGCGCCGCGACGTGCGCCTCGAGCAGCACCCGGGAGAAGGCCACCGGGGCGTCCAGGCTCACCAGGTGCTTCGCACGCGGCACGACCACCAGCCGGGCGTCCGCCCCGGTCGACCGCGCCGCGGCGAGCAGCGAGCGCTCCTGACCGCGGAAGTGGTCCCACTGCCCGTTGACGAGGAGGACGGGGCTGTCGGCCCGCCGCAGCGCCTCCCGGACGTCGATGCGGCCGACCTCCTCGAGCACGTCCCCCATGACGTCGAGCGCGAAGCCTCCCGCCGCGAGGTCGACGGCGGACTCCGGGTCGACCAGGGCGCGCACGAAGGTGTCGTTCAGGTGCGCGCCGCTGTCCCCCCACCGTTCGATCCGGCGGGCCAGCACGAGCCACCCGGCGCGCAACGGAGAGGCGGGGTCCGTCGAGCACGACGCCGCGACGAGTCCGGCGACCTGCTCGGGGTGCCGGGCACGGTGCTCGATCCCGACGTACCCGCCGAGGGACAGGCCCACCACGAGGGCCCGACCGCCGACGTCGTCGACGGCGTCGCGCACGGTGGCGATCGCACCGTCCAGGGTGAACCGTGTCCCCCGCCGCGCGCCGTGGCCCGGCAGGTCCGGCGCGACGGCGGGGATACCGGCCGCGGCGAGCGTCGCCAGCTGCCGGCGCCACATCGTGCGCGACGTGCGCGAGCCGTGCAGGAGGACCACCGGGAGCATGTCCCCACCGTAACCAGGCGCCGCCGGGCGCACGCGGCGGGCGTCGCTGTCGACGGGTGGCACCGTGAGCACGACGAGGGCCCCGCACCATCGGTGCGGGGCCCTCATGCGTGCAGCCGGCCGGGAAGCCGGAGGACGTCAGTCCTCCTTCTTCTCCTCGGTCGTCGCCTCGGTGGACTCGGTCGCCTCGGCGGCCTTCGTCTCCTCCGTGGTGTCGGCAGGCTTGTCGTCGGCCTTCTTCGAGGCGGCCGACTTCTCGGCGGCCTTCGTGGCCTCCTTGACGACGGCCTGCTTCGGGCTCACGGGCTCGGTGATGAGCTCGATGACCGCCATCGGGGCGTTGTCGCCCTTGCGGTTGCCGACCTTCGTGATGCGCGTGTAGCCACCGTTGCGCTCGGCCATGGCCGGAGCGATCTCGGTGAACAGCGTGTGTACGACGGACTTGTCGCGCACGACCCGCTGGACGCGGCGACGGGCGTGCAGGTCACCGCGCTTGGCGAAGGTGATCAGACGCTCGGCGACCGGGCGCAGGCGCTTGGCCTTCGTCTCGGTGGTCGTGATGCGGCCGTGCTCGAAGAGGGCGGTCGCCAGGTTCGCGAGCATCAGCCGCTCGTGCGCCGGGCTCCCGCCGAGCCGCGGACCCTTGGTGGGGGTAGGCATAACTGGTTCTCCTTGGGTGTCGTTCCACGCCGCGCGGCCCCGTCATGTCGAGCGGTGCCGCTGCGGGCGCGGTGCGTCAGTACGGCTGCTCGTCGGTGTACGAGGTCTCGTCGTCCCCGCCGGCGAAGTACTGCGCCGAGGGGTCGAAGTCGAGCGGCGAGTCCTTGAGAGCAAGGCCCAGCTCCGCGAGCTTCTCCTTGACCTCGTTGATCGACTTGGCACCGAAGTTGCGGATGTCGAGCAGGTCCGCCTCGCTGCGCGCCACGAGCTCACCGACCTGGTGGATGCCCTCGCGCTTGAGGCAGTTGTACGAACGGATCGTGAGGTTGAGCTCCTCGATCGGCAGCGCCAGGTCCGCGGCCAGCGCGGAGTCCGTGGGCGACGGGCCGATCTCGATGCCCTCGGCCTCGACGTTCAGCTCGCGGGCCAGGCCGAACAGCTCGACGAGCGTCTTGCCGGCCGAGGCGAGCGCGTCGCGCGGGGCGATCGCGTTCTTCGTCTCGACGTCGACGATCAGCTTGTCGAAGTCCGTGCGCTGCTCGACACGGGTCGCCTCGACCTTGTACGTGACCTTCAGGACGGGCGAGTAGATCGAGTCCACGGGGATCCGACCGATCTCGGCGTCCAGGGTCTTGTTCTGCGCGGCGGACACGTAGCCACGACCCCGCTCGACGGTCAGCTCGATCTCGAGCCGGCCCTCGTCGTTGAGCGTGGCGATGTGCAGGTCGGGGTTGTGCACCTCGACGCCCGCGGGCGGGACGATGTCCGCCGCGGTCGCCGCACCGGCGCCCTGCTTGCGCAGGTACATCACGACCGGCTCGTCGTTCTCGGACGAGACGACGAGGTTCTTGATGTTGAGGATGATCTCGGTGACGTCCTCCTTGACACCCGGCACGGTGGTGAACTCGTGGAGCACACCGTCGATGCGGATGGAGGTGACCGCCGCGCCCGGGATGGACGACAGCAGCGTGCGACGCAGCGAGTTGCCGAGCGTGTAGCCGAAGCCGGGCTCGAGCGGCTCGATGGAGAAGCGCGAACGGTACTCCGAGATGACCTCTTCGGTCAGCGAGGGGCGCTGTGCGATGAGCACTGTGATGGTCCTTTCAGTGTGCGTCCGCCATATGACGCATCACGGATCCGCGGTCTACGCGGTCCGGACGGGACTCGGTCCACCCGCCCGGGCAGGGCTGGAACCGACCGGGCACGAGGCCCGGTCGGTTCGAGGGGTCAGACGCGGCGGCGCTTCGGGGGACGGCAGCCGTTGTGCGCCTGGGGCGTGACGTCCTGGATCGAGCCGACCTCGATACCGGTCGCCTGCAGCGAACGGATCGCGGTCTCACGACCGGAGCCCGGGCCCTTGACGAAGACGTCGACCTTCTTGACGCCGTGGTCCTGGGCACGGCGCGCAGCGGACTCGGCGGCCAGCTGGGCGGCGTACGGCGTGGACTTGCGGGAGCCCTTGAAGCCGACGTGGCCGGCGGAGGCCCACGAGATCACGGCGCCCGAGGGGTCGGTGATCGACACGATCGTGTTGTTGAAGGTGCTCTTGATGTGCGCCTGGCCGTGCGGGACGTTCTTCTTGTCCTTGCGACGCGGCTTGCGCGCGGCGGTCGAGCGGGACTTGGGAGGCATATGCGTTGATACTCCTGGTCTGAGGTCGTCGGACCGGGGCGAGGGTCAGCGGTGCTGACCCGCTCCACGGACTGCTGACGTCAGCGGGACTTCTTCTTGCCCGCGACGGTGCGCTTCTTGCCCTTGCGGGTACGCGCGTTGGTCTTGGTGCGCTGACCACGCACCGGCAGTCCGCGACGGTGACGCAGACCCTGGTAGGTACCGATCTCCACCTTGCGGCGGATGTCGGCCGCGACCTCGCGGCGGAGGTCACCCTCGAGCTGGTAGCTGCCCTCGAGGTGGTCGCGCAGCGCGACGAGCTCGGCGTCGCCGAGGTCCTTCACGCGCGTGTCCGGGGAGATCCCGGCGGCCGCGACGGTCTGCTCGGCGCGGGTGCGCCCGACGCCGTAGATGTAAGTGAGTGCGACGACGACCCGCTTCTCGCGCGGGAGGTCGACGCCGATCAGACGTGCCATTCCTGGCGACTCCTGTCCTTCGTCCAGAGGTCTGCCGCACCACCCTCCCGCGAGGACCGCGGGCCCCGGCCCCTGGACCGGAGGTTCGGCCGCTCGATGAGCGGCTCCGTGATGGTGCGCTGAGCCACGGCGTCCGAGGACGGCGCGGCGACGGGCGTGATCAGCCCTGGCGCTGCTTGTGGCGCTGGTTCGAGCAGATCACCATGACGCGACCGTGCCGGCGGATCACCTTGCACTGGTCGCAGATCTTCTTGACGCTCGGCTTGACCTTCATCAGTGTTCCTCTGCCGCCGGACGCCCGGGCCACCAGGGCCGGACGCTCGCGCGGCGATGTCGATCGGGTGGGGGGATGACGACTACTTGTAGCGGTAGACGATCCGGCCACGGGACAGGTCGTACGGGCTGAGCTCCACCACGACCCGGTCCTCGGGGAGGATCCGGATGTAGTGCTGCCGCATCTTGCCCGAGATGTGGGCGAGGACCTTGTGACCGTTGCTCAGCTCCACGCGGAACATCGCGTTCGGCAGCGCCTCGATCACGCTGCCCTCGATCTCGATGACACCGTCCTTCTTTGCCATGTCCTCCGCTAACTCTCGTCTGTGTCTTTCGACGGACTGCAGCCACGCCCGTCCGACCGCGGTCGGGGCACGAGACGGATCTCGCGAGGACGTGGATCGCGTGCTTCCGTTGGCCAGGGCCGCGCCCCGTCGCTCTCGACGAGCGGGGGACGGGGCACACGAACGGACTACACCCGACTAAATATCGTACCCCATCGATGCGACCTGGCAAGCCTGGCGTACGTCACACCGGGGCCGGGCCGTCGAGGTCGACGGGGACGACCTCGAACGGCGCCAGACCGGCACGGCCGAGGTCCGGGGCCGTGAGCACGGCGATCCCGTCCTCGAGCACCGCGACCGTGTGCTCCCAGTGCGCGGCCCGCGAGCCGTCGCCGGTCACGACGGTCCAGTCGTCACCCAGCACGCGGGTGACCTCCGACCCCCGGGTCAGCATCGGCTCGACCGCCAGGCACAGGCCGGGGCGCACGCGGGGGCCGCGGTCCGTCGCCCGGAAGTTGAGGACCTCGGGCGGCTGGTGCATCGCGGTACCGATCCCGTGGCCCGTGTACTCCTCGACGATGCCGTAGGACGTGCCCGCGAGGTCGCCCGCCGTCTCGGCGGCCATCTCGACGGCGTCGCCGACCTCCCCCACACGCCGTGCGGAGGCCAGGGCGGCGATACCCGCCCACATGGCGCTGCGCGTCGCCCGCACGAGCGCGGCGTCGTCGGCGTCGAGCTCCACCGCACCGGCCTCGTCGGGGCCGAGCGCCCCGTCCGGGCCGACCTGGAAGGAGATGGCGGAGTCACCGTGCCAGCCGTCGACGATCGCGCCGCAGTCGACGGACACCAGGTCCCCGACCGCCAGCACGCGCGGGCCGGGGATCCCGTGGACGACCTCGTCGTTCACCGACGTGCAGATCGTCGCGGGGAAGCCGTGGTACCCGAGGAACGACGGCGACGCCCCGGCCGCCGCGATCGCGTCGGCGGCCACACGGTCGAGGTCAGCCGTCGACGCCCCGGGGCGGGCGGCGGCGCGCACCTGCGCCAGCGTGTCGGCGACGACCAGGCCGGCGCGACGCATCCTGAGGATGTCGTCGCGCGACTTCAGCTCGATCCGGGGACGGGAACGGAACACCTCGTTCAGCCTGCTCGCTGCCCGTCAGCCGAACTGCTGCTCGAGCGAGGTGACGATCCGGTCGGTGACCTCCGAGATCTCACCGATGCCGTCCACCTGCACCAGCAGGCCGCGCTCGGCGTAGGCAGCGGTCAGCGGGGCGGTCTCGGCCTCGTAGATGTCCAGCCGGCGGGCGATCGCCTCCGGCGTGTCGTCCTCGCGACCCTCGACCTCGGCGCGCTTCGAGATGCGCTGGAGCAGCTCCTCGCGCTCGGCCGTCAGCTCGATGACCCCGTCCAGCTCCCAGTCGAGCTCGCCGAGGATCGCGTCGAGAGCCTCCACCTGGTGCGCGTTGCGGGGGTAGCCGTCGAGCAGGAACCCGCCCTTGACGTCCTCCTCCCCGAGCCGGTCGCGGACCATCGAGTCCGTGACCTCGTCCGGGACGAGCTCGCCCTTCGAGGAGTACTCCTGGGCGAGCCGGCCGAGCTCGGTGCCGCCCTTGATGTTCGCCCGGAAGATGTCACCGGTCGAGATGGCGGGGATCCCGAAGACCTCGGCGAGCCGAGCGGCCTGGGTGCCCTTGCCCGCGCCCTGCGGTCCCATGATCACCAGGCGGGTCACCCGTGCCTCGGGACGCTGGGAGCCGTGCAGCTCGCGACGGGTGGTCGGGGTGGTCGTCTCGGTCAACGGAGGAACCCTTCGTAGTGGCGCTGCTGGAGCTGGGAGTTCACCTGCTTCACGAACTCCAGCCCAACACCGACGATGATGAGGATCGACGTCCCGCCGAACGGGATGTTCGTGGTCACGCCGAGGAACACCAGCACCAACGTCGGGATGAGGGCGACGATGGCGAGATACAGCGAGCCGGCCGACGTGATGCGGGTGATCACGTAGTCGAGGTACTCGGCCGTGGGGCGCCCGGCACGGATGCCGGGGATGAAGCCCCCGTACTTCTTCATGTTGTCCGCGACCTCGTCCGGGTTGAACGTGATCGACGTGTAGAAGAAGGCGAAGAAGATGATCATCGCGATGTACAGCGCGACGTAGAGCGGCTGGTCCTGCTGCGCCAGGTTGTTCGAGACCCACACGACCCAGTCCGCCGTCTGGTCGCCGAACTGGGCGATCAGTGCGGGGATCGCGAGGATCGACGCCGCGAAGATGACCGGGATGACGCCCGCCATGTTGATCTTGATCGGGATGTAGGTGCTCGTGCCGCCGTACATCCGGCGCCCGACCATCCGCTTGGCGTACTGCACCGGGATGCGGCGCTGGGACTGCTCGACGAACACGACCATGCCGATGACCAGCACGATCACGGCGATCATGATGATGAAGTTCAGCGCGCCGTTGGCACCGCCGGCGATCGACCAGAGGGCCGTCGGGAAGCTCGCCACGATCGAGGTGAAGATCAGCAGGGACATGCCGTTGCCGATGCCCTTCTCGGTGATGAGCTCGCCGAGCCACATCACGAGACCGGTGCCGGCCGTCATGGTGATCACCATGAGGGCGGCGGTGACGAACCGGTCGTCGACCACGACGTCGAGGTTGCAGCCCGGGAACAGCAGCCCGGTGCGGGCCGTGGTGACGATGGTGGTCGACTGCAGGATGGCCAGGGCGATCGTCAGGTAGCGGGTGTACTGCGTCAGCTTCGCCTGACCCGACTGCCCCTCCTTGTGGAGTGCCTCGAACCGCGGGATGACCACGCGCAGGAGCTGCGTGATGATGCTGGCGGTGATGTAGGGCATGATCCCCAGCGCGAACACCGACAGCTGCAGGAGTGCGCCACCACTGAACGTGTTGACGAGACCGAGCAGCGAGGTGCTGTCCTCGAGGGAGGCCACGCACTGCTGGACGTTGCCGTAGTCGACGCCCGGCGTCGGGACGAACGACCCCACGCGGAACAGCGCCATGATCGCGATCGTGAACAGCAGCTTGCGCCGCAGGTCCGGTGTCCGGAAAGCCCGGCCGAATGCGCTGAGCACCTATCCTCCTGACCCGCCGGGGCGGGATGTCGTGTCGCCGGTCGCCCGACGAGGTGTGGCGCGCGACGCCCGCGGGACGGCCCCGCGACGTCGAGACGCCGACTCGGTCGTGGTCCGGCCGGGATGCTCCGACACCTCGGCACGCGGGGCGTGCAGAAACGGACCGTGACGGATTCTACGTGTCCCGGTGAGTGATCTGGACCACTGATCCCGGTCGAAGGTAGCAGACCAGGACAATCCGACTCCCGGGACGTCGCTCCTCGAGGTGATCGTCACCCCCACCCCGAGGAACGCGCAAGGGCCGGTGGCGCGACTGCGCCACCGGCCCTGCGACGGACCTCAGTCCTCCGAGACCGAGCCGCCGGCCGCCAGGACCTTGTCCTTGGCGGAGCCGGAGATCGCGTCGACCGCGACGTCCAGCTTGACGGTGATCTCGCCCGTGCCGAGAACCTTCACCGGCTGTCCGGAGCGGACCGCGCCCTTGGCGACGAGATCGTCGACCGTGACGGAGCCCCCCTCCGGGTACAGCGCGGCGAGCTTGTCCAGGTTGACGACCTGGTACTCGACGCGGAACGGGTTCTTGAAGCCACGCAGCTTCGGCAGCCGCATGTGGAGCGGGATCTGCCCGCCCTCGAAGCCCGCGGGCACCTGGTAACGAGCCTTCGTCCCCTTGGTACCGCGACCCGCCGTCTTACCCTTCGACGCCTCACCGCGACCCACACGGGTCTTGGCGGTCTTGGCGCCGGGGGCCGGACGCAGGTGGTGGACCTTGAGCGGCTTCGACTGCGCGCCGTTGTCCTTGGTGCTGTCGGCCATGATCAGTCGACCTCCTCGACGGTGACGAGATGCGCCACCGTGGTGACCATGCCACGGATCTCCGGACGGTCCTCCTTCACGGCGATGTCGCCGATCCGCTTGAGGCCGAGGGACCGCAGCGTGTCACGCTGGTTCTGCTTGCCGCCGATGGCGGACTTGACCTGGGTGACCTTGAGACGGGCCATCACGCACCCACCTTCTCGTCGGACTTCTTCTCCGCCTGCTCGGCCCGGCCGGCGGCCTGGGCGCGGAGCAGCGGAGCCGGTGCGACGTCCTCGAGCGGCAGACCGCGGCGAGCCGCCACGGCCGCCGGCTCCTCGAGACCCTTCAGGGCCGCGACGGTGGCGCGCACGATGTTGATGGCGTTCGACGAACCGAGCGACTTGCTCAGCACGTCGTGGATGCCGGCGCACTCCAGCACGGCACGCACCGGACCACCGGCGATCACACCGGTACCCGGGGAGGCCGGACGCAGGAAGACGACACCGGCCGCCTCCTCGCCCTGGACCTGGTGCGGGATGGTGCCCTGGATGCGCGGGACGCGGAAGAAGTTCTTCTTCGCCTCCTCGACACCCTTGGCGATCGCCGAGGGCACCTCCTTCGCCTTGCCGTAGCCGACACCGACGGTGCCGTCGCCGTCGCCCACCACGACCAGCGCGGTGAAGCTGAAGCGGCGGCCGCCCTTGACGACCTTGGCGACGCGGTTGATCGTCACCACGCGCTCGACGAAGGCGTTCCGGTCGTCACCGCGGTTGTTGCTGCGGCGGTCGTCGCGCCGGTTGGAGCGGCGACCGTCGTTCTTGGACTCGTTGGCGCCCTGGGGGGCGCCGGTGTTGCGCTGCCCTGCAGCCATCAGAGGATCCTCATCTTCCGTGCGAACGTGGTCATCACAGCGCCAGACCGCCTTCGCGCGCGCCGTCGGCGACCGCAGCCACCCGACCGTGGTACTTGTTGCCGCCACGGTCGAAGACCACGGCGTCGACACCGGCAGACTTCGCACGCTCGGCGACGAGCTCGCCGACCTTGCGGGCCTTGGCGGTCTTGTCGGCGTCCATCGCACGCAGGTCGGCCTCGAGCGTCGAGGCGGAGGCCACGGTCTTGCCGACCGTGTCGTCCACGACCTGCGCCACCATGTGACGCGACGAACGGGTCACGACGAGGCGGGGACGCTCCGCGGTGCCCTTGATCTTCTTGCGCAGGCGAAGGTGACGACGCTGACGAGCGACGCTCTTGCCCTTGCCGAGAACCTTGAGAGCCATCACTTACCAGCCTTTCCGACCTTGCGACGGACGACCTCGTCGGCGTACCGCACACCCTTGCCCTTGTAGGGCTCGGGGCGGCGGATCTTGCGGATGTTCGCGGCGACCTCGCCGACCTGCTGCTTGTCGATGCCGGAGACCGAGAACTTCGTGGGGCTCTCCACCGCGAAGGTGATGCCCTCCGGCGGCGTGACCTTGACGGGGTGCGAGAACCCGAGCGCGAACTCGAGGTCCTGCCCCTTGGCCACGACGCGGTAACCGGTGCCGACGATCTCGAGCTTGCGCTCGTAGCCGTTGGTCACACCGGTGACCATGTTCGACAGCAGGGTGCGGGTCAGGCCGTGCAGCGAGCGCGACTCGCGCTCCTCGTCGGGACGCGAGACCTTGAGGCCGTCCTCGGTCTGCTCGACGGTGATCGGTGCGGCGACCGTGTGCTCCAGGGTGCCCTTCGGGCCCTTGACGGTCACGAGCGCACCGCTGATGGTGATCTCCACGCCGGACGGGACCGGAACGGGGAGCTTGCCGATTCGAGACATGGGCGTCTCTCCTTTCCGGATTACCAGACGTAGGCGAGGACTTCGCCGCCCACACCCTTGTCCTGCGCCTGACGGTCGGTCAGGAGGCCGGAGGAGGTGGACAGGATGGCCACGCCGAGGCCACCGAGGACCTTCGGGAGGTTGGTGGACTTCGCGTAGACGCGCAGGCCGGGCTTGGACACACGGCGCACGCCGGTGAGCGCGCGCTCACGGCTCGGGCCGTACTTGAGGGTCAGGGTGAGGTCCTTGCCCACCCGGGCGTCCTCGACGGTCCAGCCGCTGATGTAACCCTCGGCCTGCAGGATCTCCGCGATGCGCGACTTCAGCTTCGAGAACGGCATGGTGACCGTGTCGTGGTGCGCCGAGTTCGCGTTGCGCAGACGCGTCAGCATGTCTGCGATCGGGTCGGTCATAGTCATCGGGCTCTAGCCCTTCCTCGCCGGGGTATCCGTGCGGCGCCGCGGTGGGCGCCGCACGGACCTACGGCGTAGTTGTTTTACCAGCTGCTCTTGGTGACGCCGGGGAGCTCGCCGCGGTGGGCCATCTCCCGCAGGCAGATCCGGCACAGGCCGAACTTGCGGTAGACCGAGTGCGGACGCCCGCACCGCTGGCACCGGGTGTAGGCACGCACGGCGAACTTCGGCTTGGCGTTCGCCTTGTTGATCAGGGCCTTCTTCGCCATATCAGTTCTCCTTGAAGGGGAAACCGAGACGGCGCAGCAGGGAGCGGCCCTCGTCGTCGGTCGTCGCCGTCGTCACGATCGTGATGTCCATGCCCCGGACACGGTCGATCTTGTCCTGGTTGATCTCGTGGAACATCGACTGCTCCGTGAGACCGAACGTGTAGTTGCCGTGGCCGTCGAACTGCTTCGGGCTCAGACCGCGGAAGTCGCGGATGCGCGGCAGCGCGATCGAGAGCAGGCGGTCGAGGAACTCCCACATGCGGTCACCGCGGAGGGTGACGTGCGCGCCGATCGGCATGCCCTCACGCAGCTTGAACTGCGCGATGGACTTCTTGGCACGGTTGATCGCCGGCTTCTGGCCGGTGATCGCCGTCAGGTCGCGGATGGCGCCCTCGATGAGCTTGGAGTCGCGCGCGGCGTCCCCGACACCCATGTTGACGACGACCTTCGTGAGGCCGGCGACCTGCTGGACGTTCTGGTGGTCGAACTCGTCCTTGAGGGCGGAGAGGATCTCCTCGCGGTACTTCTGCTTGAGGCGCGGCAGGGCCGGGGCCTCGAGAGTCGTCTCGGTCATCAGATGTCCTTCCCGGAGCGCTTGGCGTAGCGGACGCGCACCGTGCGGGTACGGCCGTCCTGCTCCACCTCCTCGAGACGGAAGCCCACACGGGTCGGCTTCTTCGTCTCGGGGTCGACCAGCATCACGTTCGACACGTGGATCGGTGCCTCGACGGTCTCGAGGCCACCCGTGCGGGTGCCGCGAGCCGACTGGCCGGCCTTCACGTGCTTGGTCACGCGCTGGATGCCCTCGACCACGATGCGGTCGGAGTCCTTGAGCACCTCGAGCACGCGGCCCGTCTTGCCCTTGTCGCGACCTGCGGTGACGATCACCTGGTCGCCCTTCTTGATCTTCGCCATGGTCAGAGCACCTCCGGAGCCAGCGAGATGATCTTCATGAACTTCTTGTCACGCAGCTCACGCCCGACCGGGCCGAAGATGCGGGTTCCACGGGGGTCGCTGTCGCCCTTGAGGATGACAGCGGCGTTCTCGTCGAACTTGATGTAGGAACCGTCGGGACGACGGCGCTCCTTGGCGGTCCGGACGATGACGGCCTTGACGACGTCGCCCTTCTTCACGTTGCCGCCCGGGATCGCGTCCTTGACGGTGGCGACGATGGTGTCGCCGATACCGGCGTAGCGACGGCCGGAGCCTCCGAGAACACGGATGGTGAGAATCTCCTTCGCACCCGTGTTGTCGGCGACTCGCAGTCGCGACTCCTGCTGGATCATCGATTGATCTCCTGTCGTCGAGCTGGTTCTCTGCCCGGGAGGTCCCGGACGAGCCTGGCCGAACGGATAGTTGCTGTGGTGGGGACCCGGCGCATACGTGTGTCACACCGCGGCCCCCACCGAGGAAGGTCTGTGCTTACTTGGCCTTCTCGAGGATCTCCACCAGGCGCCACCGCTTGGTCGCGGACAGCGGGCGGGTCTCCATGATGACGACGAGGTCGCCGCGGCCCGCGGTGTTCTCCTCGTCGTGCACCTTCACCTTGTTCGTGCGGCGCATGACCTTGCCGTAGAGCGGGTGCTTCTTGCGGTCCTCGACCTCGACGACGATGGTCTTCTCCATCTTGTCGCTGACGACGTAGCCGCGGCGCACCTTGCGGCTGGACCGCTCCTCGGTGGTCACCGTCTCGGTGTTCTCGCTCATCAGTGCCTCACTCACTCACGCTCGGGGCCGTACGGATGCCGAGCTCGCGCTCCCGCAGGACCGTGTAGATCCGCGAGATGTCGCGCTTGACCGCCTTGAGGCGGCCGTGCGACTCGAGCTGGCCGGTGGCGGCCTGGAAGCGAAGGTTGAAGAGCTCTTCCTTCTGCTCCTTGAGCTTCGCGACGAGGGTCTCGTCGTCGAAGCCGTCGAGGTCGGCGGGGGCCAGGCCCTGGGTACCGATAGCCATCAGTTCGCACCACCTTCGCGCACCACGAAACGGCACTTCATCGGAAGCTTGTGCATCGCGCGGCGCAGGGCCTCGCGTGCCAAGTCCTCGGGGACGCCGGCCAGCTCGAAGACGATGCGGCCGGGCTTGACGTTGGCGACCCACCACTCGGGCGAGCCCTTGCCGGAACCCATGCGGGTCTCAGCCGGCTTCTTGGTCAGCGGGCGGTCCGGGAAGACGTTGATCCAGACCTTGCCGCCTCGCTTGATGTGGCGGGTCATCGCGATACGAGCAGCCTCGATCTGGCGGTTCGTGACGTAGGCGGGCTCGAGAGCCTGGATGCCGTAGTCGCCGAAGGAGATCGTGGTGCCACCCTTGGCCACGCCGGAGCGCTTCGGGTGGTGCTGCTTGCGGTGCTTGAGCCTGCGCGGGATCAGCATGACTCAGGCCTCCGTTCCGGACTCGGGGGCCGCGGCCTGGTCGGCCGGGGCCGGCGCGTCGGACGCCTCGGCAGCGTTCTGCTGCTTCGGCTGCGACGGACGCTCGTTGCGGTCGTTGCGACGACCACCACGACGCTCGCCACCACGGCCACGGCCCTGGCGGGGCGCGGCGGCCGCCTGCTGTGCGGCGAACTCCTTCTCGGTGAGGTCGCCCTTGTAGATCCAGACCTTCACGCCGATGCGACCGAAGGTGGTGCGGGCCTCGAAGAAGCCGTAGTCGATGTTCGCGCGCAGGGTGTGCAGCGGCACGCGCCCCTCGCGGTAGAACTCCGACCGGCTCATCTCGGCGCCGCCGAGACGGCCCGAGACCTGGACCCGGATGCCCTTCGCGCCGGCACGCTGCGCGGACTGGATGCCCTTGCGCATGGCGCGACGGAAGGAGACGCGGCTCGCCAGCTGCTCGGCGATGCCCTGCGCGACGAGCTGCGCGTCGATCTCGGCGTTCTTGACCTCGAGGATGTTGAGCTGGACCTGCTTGCCCGTGAGCTTCTCGAGCTCGCCGCGGATGCGGTCGGCCTCGGCGCCGCGACGGCCGATGACGATGCCCGGACGCGCCGTGTGGATGTCCACACGGACGCGGTCACGCGTGCGCTCGATCTCGACCTTGGCGATACCGGCCCGCTCGAGACCGGTGCTCATGAGCTTGCGGATCTCGACGTCCTCGCGGACGTAGTCGCGGTACCGCTGACCAGGCTTGGTGCTGTCGGCGAACCAGCGCGACCGGTGGTCGGTGGTGATGCCGAGGCGGTACCCGTGCGGGTGAATCTTCTGCCCCACTATCGGGCCCCTTCCTTCTGCTCGCGCGGTGCGACGACCACGGTGATGTGGCTGGTGCGCTTGAGGATGCGGCTGGCACGCCCCTGCGCACGGGGGCGGAACCGCTTGAGGGTCGGGCCCTCGTCCACGTACGCCATCGAGACCACGTAGTCGGCCTCGTCGAAGCGCTCGTTCGCGCGGTCGGCCTTCACCCGTGCGTTGGCCACAGCGGACTCGACCACCTTGCGGACGGGCTCGCTCGCCGCCTGCGGCGCGAACTTCAGCACCGCGACGGCCTCAGCGGCCTGCTTGCCACGGATGAGGTCGACGACGCGCCGGGCCTTCATGGGCGTGACACGGACGAACCGCGCCTGCGCCTTGGCTTCCATTGCTGTCCTGCTTCCTTTTCTCAGACAGTCCGAGTCGCTACCGACTGACCGGGGTCAGCGGCGGCGACCCTTCCTGTCGTCCTTCACGTGGCCGCGGAACATCCGCGTAGGGGCGAACTCGCCCAGCTTGTGACCCACCATGGCCTCGGTCACGAAGACCGGGACGTGCTTGCGGCCGTCGTGGACGGCGAAGGTGTGGCCGAGGAAGTCGGGCGTGATGACCGACCGGCGGGACCACGTCTTGATGACGTTCTTGGTCCCCTTCTCGTTCTGAGCGTCCACCTTCTTCTGCAGGTGGTCGTCGACGAAGGGGCCCTTCTTCAGGCTACGAGGCATCTGTCAGGCTCCTTTTCAGCGCTTCTTGCCGGTGCGACGACGGCGGACGATCAGCTTGTCGCTGGGCTTGTTCGGACGACGGGTCCGGCCCTCGGGCTGGCCCCAGGGGCTCACCGGGTGGCGGCCACCGGAGGTGCGGCCCTCGCCACCACCGTGCGGGTGGTCGACGGGGTTCATCACGACACCGCGGACGGTCGGGCGGACGCCCTTCCAGCGCATGCGGCCGGCCTTGCCCCAGTTGATGTTCGACTGCTCGGCGTTGCCGACCCAGCCGATCGTGGCGCGGCAGCGCAGGTCCACGTTCCGGATCTCGCCGGACGGCATGCG
Organism: Isoptericola sp. b515; assembly: GCF_030588125.1. Lineage (NCBI taxonomy): Bacteria > Bacillati > Actinomycetota > Actinomycetes > Micrococcales > Promicromonosporaceae > Isoptericola > Isoptericola sp. b515. Next base: position 266,381 of record NZ_JAUQYR010000001.1, read on the forward strand.
CAGCTGGCCGTAGGGGCCGTCCTTCGCGACGAGCTGGACCGAAGCGCCCGCGGAGCGGGCGATCTTCGCGCCGCCACCGGGGCGGAGCTCGACGGCGTGGATGACGGTACCCGTCGGGATGTTGCGCAGCGGCAGGTTGTTGCCGGGCTTGATGTCGGCGCCGGGGCCGGCCTCGACGGTGTCACCCTGCGCGAGCTTGTTCGGCGCGATGATGTAGCGCTTCGTGCCGTCCGCGTAGTGCAGGAGCGCGATGCGCGCCGTGCGGTTCGGGTCGTACTCGATGTGCGCGACCTTCGCCGGCACGCCGTCCTTGTCGTGACGACGGAAGTCGATCACGCGGTAGGCGCGCTTGTGGCCACCGCCCTTGTGCCGGGTGGTGATCCGGCCGGAGCTGTTGCGGCCGCCGGTCTTGGACAGCGGACGAACCAGCGACTTCTCCGGCTCCGAACGGGTGACCTCGACGAAGTCGGCGACGCTCGAGCCGCGGCGGCCGGGCGTCGTCGGCTTGTGCTTACGGATTCCCATGGAAGTAGTCCTCGATCTGCTCTCGTGCGGCTCAGCCGACCGGACCGCCGAAGATGTCGATCGACCCCTCGCGGAGGGTGACGATCGCACGCTTCGTGTCCTTGCGCTTGCCCAGGCCGAAGCGCGTACGACGCGCCTTGCCCTTGCGGTTGATCGTGTTCACCGAGGCGACCTTCACGCCGAAGACCTTCTCGACCGCGATCTTGATCTCGGTCTTGTTGGCGTCCGGGTCCACGACGAAGGTGTACTTGCCCTCGTCGAGGAGGTTGTAGGACTTCTCGGAGACGACCGGCGCGATCAGGATGTCGCGCGGGTCCTTCGTCACGGCGGTCACTTGGTGGCCTCCTTCTCGGACGCGGCCTCGGTCTCGGTCGCGACGGCCTTGGCCGACTTGCCCGTCGCCGGGCCGGCCAGGAACGCCTCGAGCGCACCGGAGGTGAAGACGACGTCGTCGGAGACGAGGACGTCGTAGGTGTTGAGCTGGTCCGCGGTCAGCAGGTGGACCTGCTCCAGGTTCCGCAGCGACTTGATCGTCAGCTCGTCCGAACGCTCCGTGACGACCAGCACGTGCGTGCGGTCGGTGAGCGCCGAGATGGTGCCGAGCGCGGCCTTGGTCGACGGCTTGTCGTCGATGCCGAACCCGGAGACCACGTGGACGCGGCCGGCGCGGGCACGGTCGGAGAGGGCACCGCGCAGGGCGGCGGCCTTCATCTTCTTCGGCGTGCGCTGGTCGTACTTGCGCGGCTGCGGGCCGTGGACGGTGCCACCACCGGCGAACTGCGGGGCGCGGATCGAACCCTGGCGGGCGCGACCGGTGCCCTTCTGCTTGTAGGGCTTCTTGCCACCGCCGCGCACCTCGGCGCGGGTCTTGGTGGCGGCCGTCCCCTGGCGGGAGGCCGCGCGCTGCGCGACGACCACCTGGTGGATCAGCGGGACGTTCGTGGCGACGTCGAACACCTCGGCGGGGAGCTCGGCGGTGCCGGCCTTCTTGCCCGTGGCGTCGAGCACGTCGACGGTCAGGTTAGCCATCGGTCTCAGGCTCCCTTCGCGGCGGTACGGACGAGGACGATGCCGCCCTTGGGACCCGGGACCGCGCCCGTGACGAGCAGCAGACCCTTCTCCGCGTCGACCGCGTGGACGGTCAGGTTCTGGACGGTCTTGCGGGCGTTGCCCATGCGACCGGCCATCCGCATGCCGCGGAAGACGCGCGAGGGCGTGGCGGCGCCACCGATCGAACCCGGCTTGCGGTGGTTGCGGTGCGCACCGTGGGAGGCACCCACACCGGAGAAGCCGTGGCGCTTCATGACACCGGCGGTGCCCTTGCCCTTGGTGGTGCCGACGACGTCGACCAGCACGCCGGCCTCGAAGGCCTCGGCGGTGATCTCCTGGCCGAGCGTGTACTCGGCGGAGTCGTCGGTACGGATCTCGGCCACGTGACGGCGCGGCGTGACGCCGGCCTTCTCGAAGTGGCCCTTGAGCGGCTTGGTGACCTTGCGCGGGTCGATCTGGCCGGCGGCGAGCTGGACGGCCGCGTAGCCGTCGGAGTCCGCGTTGCGGACCTGCGTCACCACGTTGGTGGGGACGGCCACGACGGTGACCGGGACGAGCTTGCCGTCCTCGTTCCACGTCTGCGTCATGCCGAGCTTGGTGCCGAGCACCGCGGTCACGTTCTTCTGCTGGTTGGTCATGATCTCTTCCAGCCTCAGAGCTTGATCTCGATGTTCACGTCGGCCGGCAGGTCGATGCGCATCAGCGAGTCGACAGCCTTCGGCGTGGGGTCGATGATGTCGATCAGCCGCTTGTGAGTACGCATCTCGAAGTGCTCACGGCTGTCCTTGTACTTGTGAGGCGACCGGATGACGGTGAAGACGTTCTTCTCCGTCGGCAGCGGCACCGGGCCCACGACCGTCGCACCAGCGCGAGTGACCGTGTCGACGATCTTGCGCGCCGAGCTGTCGATCACCTCGTGGTCGTAGGACTTGAGCCGGATGCGGATCTTCTGTCCCGCCATGGCGTCGTCTGACTCTCTCTCTCGAACCGCTACTGTCCGACCCCCGCGCTCGGGCGTGTCGCTTTGTGCGACAGAACCGTGCGCATACCTGTCCGGCATGGGGGCCGTGGGTGTGGCCCGCGGTGCGGGCCACGACGTATGCCAAGCCTGTCGAAGACATGTGTCCGTGGGGCGCTCGTGCGCGTCGACAGCCGGCATCCCACGACTCCCCCGGGGGGAGGTCGCGCCCGACGCCACCGCAGACCAGAGGTTCCGGCGGCACCGTGGTGCTACACACTGTTCGACACGAGAAAGAACGCGCCCGTGACAGGCAACTTGTACATCTTGCCATACGAGGAGCCGGGAAACCAACCCCTCGTACTGTGACGCCGGACGCATCCGAGGCCCGGACCCGCGCGGGGCCCGGGCCTCGGAGGACCGGCGGAGCCTAGGGCTCCGGGATCACCAGGTGATCAGCAGATCACTTGAGGATCTTGGTGACACGGCCGGAACCGACCGTGCGGCCACCCTCGCGGATGGCGAAGCCGAGGCCCTCCTCCATGGCGATCGGCTGGATCAGCTCGACCGTCATGTCGGTGTTGTCGCCCGGCATGACCATCTCGGTGCCCTCGGGCAGCTCGATGACACCGGTGACGTCCGTGGTCCGGAAGTAGAACTGCGGACGGTAGTTCGAGTAGAACGGGTTGTGACGGCCGCCCTCGTCCTTGGCCAGGATGTAGACCTGGGCCTCGAAGTTGGTGTGCGGGGTGATCGAACCCGGCTTCACGACGACCTGACCGCGCTCGACGTCCTCACGCTTGAGACCGCGCAGCAGCAGACCGGTGTTGTCGCCCGCCTGGGCCTGGTCCATCTGCTTGTGGAAGGTCTCGATACCGGTGACGGTCGTCTTCTGCGGCGAACGGATGCCGACGATCTCGACCTCGGAGTTGATGTCGAGCGAGCCGCGCTCCACCTTGCCGGTGACGACGGTTCCGCGACCGGTGATGGTGAAGACGTCCTCGATCGGCATGAGGAACGGCTTGTCGAGGTCACGCTGCGGCTCGGGGACGTTCTCGTCCACGGCCTCCATGAGCTCGAGGACCTTCTTGGTCCACTCGGGGTCGCCCTCGAGGGCCTTGAGGCCGGAGACGCGGATGACCGGGGCGTTGTCGCCGTCGAAGTCCTGCGACGACAGCAGCTCGCGGACCTCCATCTCGACGAGCTCGAGGAGCTCCTCGTCCTCGACCATGTCGGACTTGTTCAGCGCGACGAGCAGGTACGGGACGCCGACCTGGCGGGCCAGGAGGACGTGCTCGCGGGTCTGCGCCATCGGACCGTCGGTCGCGGCGACCACGAGGATCGCGCCGTCCATCTGGGCGGCACCGGTGATCATGTTCTTGATGTAGTCGGCGTGACCCGGCGCGTCGACGTGCGCGTAGTGACGGTTCGGCGTCTCGTACTCGATGTGCGCGATGTTGATCGTGATACCGCGCTGCTTCTCCTCCGGCGCGGCGTCGATCTCGTCGAAGGCGCGGAGCTGGTTCGCCGGCAGGTCCGGGTACGTCTCCGCGAGGGTCTTCGAGATCGCGGCGGTCAGCGTCGTCTTACCGTGGTCGACGTGACCGATCGTGCCGATGTTGACGTGCGGCTTGGTCCGCTCGAACTTGGCCTTAGCCACTGGGTCCTCCTGGGACTTGGGTAGATGTTCCGAACGATTGCGAGTGTCGGCCGATCAAGCCTAACCCTCGGGGCGTTGCGGTTTCCTACAGGTTGATGGTTGTGCAGGTGTTCGACCTGTGGGGACTCACTCGCCCCGGGTCTTCTTGATGATCTCGTCAGCCACTGCCTTGGGGACCTCGGCGTAGCTGTCGAACTGCATCGAGTACACGGCGCGGCCCTGCGTCTTGGAACGCAGGTCACCGATGTACCCGAACATCTCGCTCAACGGTACCTGGGCGCGCACGACCTTGACGCCGGTCGCGTCCTCCATGGACTGGATCAGTCCACGCCGCGAGTTGATGTCGCCGATGACGTCGCCCATGTACTCCTCGGGCGTACGGACCTCGACGGCCATGACGGGCTCGAGCAGGACCGGGTCGGCCCGCTTGACGCCCTCCTTGAACACCATGGAGCCGGCGATCTTGAACGCCATCTCCGAGGAGTCGACGTCGTGGTACGCACCGTCGAGGAGCGTGGCCTTGACGCCGACGACCGGGAAGCCGGCCAGGACACCCTGCTGCATGGCCGCCTGGATACCGGCGTCCACCGACGGGATGTACTCGCGCGGCACACGACCACCGGTGACCTCGTTGGCGAACTCGTACAGCTCGCCCTCGGCGGTGGTCTCCAGCGGCTCGAAGTTCACGATGACCTTCGCGAACTGACCCGAACCACCGGTCTGCTTCTTGTGCGTGTAGTCGATCTTCTCCGCCTTGCGACGGATCGTCTCGCGGTACGCGACCTGCGGCTTGCCGACGTTGGCCTCGACCTTGAACTCGCGCTTCATGCGGTCCACGAGGATGTCCAGGTGGAGCTCGCCCATACCGCCGATGACGGTCTGGCCGGTCTCCTCGTCCAGCTTGACGCGGAACGTCGGGTCCTCGTCGGCGAGCTTCTGGATCGCCGTCGAGAGCTTCTCCTGGTCGGCCTTCGTCTTCGGCTCGATCGCGACGTCGATGACCGGCTCCGGGAAGGTCATCGACTCGAGGATGACCGGCGCCTCGGGCGCGCTCAGGGTGTCACCGGTGGTGACGTCCTTGAGCCCGATGAAGGCGTAGATGTGACCGGCCTGCGCCTCGGGGACGGGGTTCTCCTTGTTGGAGTGCATCTGGAAGAGCTTCCCGATGCGCTCCTTCTTCCCCTTGGTGGTGTTGAGCACCTGGGCGCCCTGCTCCACCTTGCCCGAGTACACGCGGACGTAGGTCAGCTTGCCGAAGAACGGGTGCACGGCGACCTTGAACGCCAGGGCCGAGAACGGCTCCGTGGCGTCCGCGTGACGCTCGATGACCTTCTCCTCGTCCTTGACGTCGTGGCCCTGGACGGCCGGGACGTCGAACGGGGAGGGCAGGTAGTCGATCACGGCGTCGAGCATGGGCTGCACGCCCTTGTTCTTGAACGCCGAGCCGCACAGCACCGGGAAGGCCTCGGAGTTGACCGTCATCTTGCGGATGCCGGACTTGATCTCGTCGACCGTCAGCTCTTCGCCGCCGAGGTACTTCTCGAGGAGGTCCTCGTCGGACTCCGCGACGGACTCGATGAGCTCGTTGCGGTACTCCTCGGCCTTGGCCTGGAGGTCCGCCGGGATCTCCTCGACCTCGTAGGTCTCGCCCAGCTGGGTCTCGCCGTGCCAGACCAGCGCCTTCATGGTCAGCAGGTCGACGACGCCGATGAAGTCGTTCTCGGCGCCGATCGGGAGCTGGAGCACGAGCGGCTTGGCCTTGAGGCGCTCGACGATCGTCTTCACCGTGAAGTAGAAGTCGGCACCCAGCTTGTCCATCTTGTTGACGAAGCAGATGCGCGGCACGTCGTACTTGTCGGCCTGGCGCCAGACGGTCTCCGACTGGGGCTCGACGCCCTCCTTGCCGTCGAAGACGGCAACGGCGCCGTCCAGGACGCGCAGCGAGCGCTCCACCTCGACCGTGAAGTCGACGTGGCCCGGGGTGTCGATGATGTTGATCTGGTTGTCGTTCCAGTAGCACGACGTCGCGGCGGACGTGATCGTGATGCCGCGCTCCTGCTCCTGCTCCATCCAGTCCATCGTCGACGCACCGTCGTGCGTCTCACCGATCTTGTAGTTCACACCCGTGTAGTACAGGATGCGCTCGGTGGTGGTGGTCTTGCCGGCATCGATGTGAGCCATGATGCCGATGTTGCGGACCTTCTTCAGGTCGGTCAGCACGTCGAGTGCCACGGTGTCTTACCCCTCGGGTCAGTGGGACGTCGGAAACCGGTGCCGGAGGCCGGCCGGCAGCCGGATCCGGGTGCGGCTGACGACCCCGGGGAACTCCCCGAGGTCGTCAGCACGCATCACCAACGGTAGTGCGCGAAGGCCTTGTTGGACTCGGCCATCTTGTGCATGTCCTCGCGACGCTTGACCGCGGCACCCAGGCCGTTCGACGCGTCGAGGATCTCGTTCATGAGTCGCTCGGTCATCGTCTTCTCGCGGCGGGCCCGCGAGAAGTCGGTGAGCCACCGCAGGGCGAGCGTCGTGGAGCGCGAGGGGCGCACCTCGACCGGCACCTGGTAGGTCGCACCGCCGACACGGCGGGAGCGGACCTCGAGAGCCGGGCGGACGTTCTCCAGCGCGCGCTTGAGAACGACGACCGGGTCCTGGTCGGTCTTGGTACGCACACCCTCGAGGGCGCCGTACACGATCGCCTCGGCGGTGGACTTCTTGCCGTCGAGCAGGACCTTGTTGATCAGCTGCGTGACGATGGGCGACCCGTAGACGGGGTCGACGATGAGCGGCCGCTTGGGGGCCGGACCCTTGCGGGGCATCAGGCCTTCTCCTTCTTCGCGCCGTACCGGGAACGTGCCTGCTGGCGGCCCTTGACACCCTGGGTGTCGAGCGCGCCACGCACGATCTTGTAGCGGACACCGGGGAGGTCCTTCACACGACCACCGCGGACGAGCACGATGGAGTGCTCCTGGAGGTTGTGGCCGACACCGGGGATGTAGGCGGTGACCTCGATGCCGGAGGAGAGCTTCACACGCGCAACCTTGCGGAGCGCCGAGTTCGGCTTCTTGGGGGTGGTGGTGTACACACGGGTGCACACGCCGCGCCGCTGCGGGGAACCCTTGAGCGCCGGAGTCTTCGACTTCCCGGCCTTCGAGGTCCGGCCCTTGCGGACGAGCTGCTGGATCGTAGGCACTACGTCTCCGTCGTCTCTCGAGCTCTCGAGGACCGTCGTCCGGCCCTCGACTGGTGGTCTGTACTGGCTTGTGCGCGCCGATCGCATGCGGCACCCGCGGCCCTCACGGACCGCCACGCCACGTACCACCGGCTCGATGGCCCGGGGTGCGCCCACGATCCTCACGGAGGAGCGGGCGTTCTTCCCGGGATGCTCGTGCGATCGTCGGCGGCGTGTTCGTCGGGTCGTCCGGACAGAAGCTCGGATGACCGTCGGGATGCACGGCGCGACGGCACGGGCACGGCTTCCAAGATTACCCGCGGAAGCAAGCGGGGTCAAAGGATGAGACGAGGGCGGCACTGTGACCTCCGTCGCCCACCCGCACGCCGCGCCGCCGGCCCGGCACCCGCGGGACGCCGGCCCACGGCCGCCGGGTCGTACCCCGCGTCGCCCCGTCGTACCCGGCGGGTACGACGGGGCGACGGCCGGTAGGACCGCGCGGGCCGAGGTGGCCGGTCGGGTCGGGTGGTCGATCGGGACGGGGCCGGCCCAGGACGCGGGAAGGCCCCGCCGTCGCGCCTCGCGGCACGACGACGGGGCCTCTCCGTCGAACAGGATCAGCGGAAGTCGCCGAAGTCCAGGTCCTCCAGCGGGATCGCCTCGCCCGAGCCCATGCCGAGCGTCGGGAAGTCGATCTCGTCGTAGCCGAAGCTCGGGTAGAGCTCCGCCTTGGCCTGCTCGGTCGGCTCGACCTCGATGTTCCGGTAGCGGGACAGCCCCGTACCGGCCGGGATGAGCTTACCGATGATGACGTTCTCCTTGAGGCCCAGCAGCGGGTCACGACGCCCGCTCATCGCCGCCTCGGTGAGCACCCGGGTGGTCTCCTGGAAGGAGGCCGCCGAGAGCCACGAGTCGGTGGCGAGCGAAGCCTTCGTGATACCCATCAGCTCCGGACGGCCGGCGGCCGGCTGGCCACCCTCCGCCACGGCCGCACGGTTGGCGTCCTCGAAGCGGACCCGCTCCGCGAGCTCACCGGGCAGCAGGTCGGAGTCACCGGCGTCCAGCACGGTCACGCGACGCAGCATCTGGCGCACGATGACCTCGATGTGCTTGTCGTGGATGTCCACGCCCTGCGACCGGTAGGTCTCCTGGACCGCGTCCACGAGCTGCTTCTGCGCGGCGCGCGGGCCGAGGATGCGCAGCACCTTCTTCGGGTCCACGGCGCCCTGCACCAGCTGGGTACCGACCGCGACGTGGTCGCCGTCGGCGATCAGCAGGCGCGCACGCTTGGTGACCGGGTACCGGATCTCCTCGCCGCCGTCGTCCGGGGTGAGGACCAGGTGCCGCGTCCGCTCGGTGTCCTCGATGGCCACCCGACCGGTGTACTCGGCGATCGGCGCCTCACCCTTCGGGGTACGGGCCTCGAACAGCTCGGTCACACGGGGCAGACCCTGCGTGATGTCGTCCGCGGAGGCGACACCACCGGTGTGGAAGGTACGCATCGTCAGCTGCGTGCCCGGCTCACCGATCGACTGCGCCGCGATGATGCCGACGGCCTCGCCGATGTCCACGAGCTTGCCCGTGGCCAGGGAGCGGCCGTAGCACTTGGCGCAGGTGCCGACGCGCGACTCGCAGGTCAGGACCGACCGGACCTTGACCTCCTCGATGCCGGCCGCGATCACCTGGTCGATGATCACGTCGCCCGCGTCGCTGCCCGGCTCCGCGAGGACCGTGCCGTCGGGGGCGACGACCTGCGTGGCGAAGGTGCGCGAGTAGATCGAGGTCTCCACGCGACCGTCCGGCACGAGCTGGTCGCCGATGCGCTCGGCGACCGGCAGCATCAGACCACGCTCGGTCCCGCAGTCCTCCTCGCGGATGATGACGTCCTGGGAGACGTCCACGAGACGACGGGTGAGGTAGCCGGAGTCCGCGGTACGCAGCGCCGTGTCGGCCAGACCCTTGCGGGCACCGTGCGAGGCGATGAAGTACTCGAGGACGGACAGACCCTCGCGGTAGTTGGACTTGATCGGGCGCGGGATGATCTCGCCCTTCGGGTTGGCCACCAGACCGCGCATACCGGCGATCTGACGCACCTGCATCCAGTTACCGCGCGCCCCGGAGGAGACCATCCGGTAGAGCGTGTTGCGGGTGTCGTTCTCGAGGTTGTCCCGCATGACGGCGGCGATCTTGTCGGTCGCCTGCGTCCAGATCTCGATGAGCTCCTGGCGACGCTCGTCGTCGGTGATGAGGCCCTTCTCGTACTGGCCCTGCACCTTCAGCGCACGCGCCTCGTGCTCGTCGAGGATCTCGTTCTTCTCCACGGGCATCGCCACGTCGGAGATCGAGATCGTCACGCCCGAACGCGTGGCCCACTTGTAGCCGGCGTCCTTGAGCGCGTCCAGCGACGTCGCGACGTCGACCTTCGGGTAGCGCTCGGCGAGGTCGTTGACGATCGCCGAGAGCTCCTTCTTGCCGACGACCTCGTTCTGGAACGGGTAGTCGGTCGGCAGCGCCTCGTTGAACAGCGTCCGGCCGAGGGTGGTCTCGAACAGCAGCTGCTGGCCGGGCTCCCAGCCCTCGGGGGCCTCGAAGCCGTGGCGCGGCGGCACCAGGTCGGACATGCGCATCTTGATCGACGCGTTGATGTCCAGCTCGCCGCGGTCGAAGGCCATGATGGCCTCCGCCTGGGTGCCGAAGACGCGACCCTCACCGACGGCACCGGGCCGCTCGGCCGTCAGGTGGTGCAGACCGATGATCATGTCCTGCGACGGCATGGTCACCGGACGGCCGTCCGACGGCTTGAGGATGTTGTTGCTCGAGAGCATGAGGATGCGGGCCTCGGCCTGCGCCTCCGCGCTCAGCGGCAGGTGGACCGCCATCTGGTCACCGTCGAAGTCGGCGTTGAACGCGCCGCACACGAGCGGGTGCAGGTGGATGGCCTTGCCCTCGACGAGCTGCGGCTCGAACGCCTGGATGCCCAGACGGTGCAGCGTGGGCGCACGGTTGAGCAGCACCGGGTGCTCGGTGATGACCTCTTCGAGGACGTCCCACACCACGGGGCGGGTGCGCTCGACCATGCGCTTGGCCGACTTGATGTTCTGGGCGTGGTTGAGCTCGACCAGACGCTTCATGACGAACGGCTTGAACAGCTCGAGCGCCATCTGCTTCGGCAGACCGCACTGGTGCAGCTTGAGCTGCGGGCCGACCACGATGACCGAACGGCCCGAGTAGTCGACGCGCTTGCCGAGCAGGTTCTGACGGAACCGGCCCTGCTTGCCCTTGAGCATGTCGGAGATCGACTTCAGCGGTCGGTTGCCCGGCCCGGTGACCGGACGGCCACGGCGGCCGTTGTCGAACAGCGAGTCGACGGCCTCCTGCAGCATCCGCTTCTCGTTGTTGACGATGATCTCCGGCGCGCCCAGGTCCAGGAGCCGCTTGAGGCGGTTGTTCCGGTTGATGACGCGGCGGTACAGGTCGTTCAGGTCCGACGTCGCGAAGCGGCCACCGTCGAGCTGCACCATCGGGCGCAGGTCCGGCGGGATGACCGGCACCGCGTCGAGCACCATGGCCGTCGGCGAGTTCGTCGTCGTCAGGAACGCGTTGACGACCTTGAGCCGCTTCAGGGCACGCGTCTTGCGCTGGCCCTTGCCGCTGCGGATGGTCTCGCGCAGCGACTCGGCCTCGGCGTCCAGGTCGAAGCTCTCCAGACGCTTCTGGATCGCCTGGGCACCCATGGCGCCCTCGAAGTACGTGCCGTAGCGGTCCACGAGCTGCCGGTACAGCATCTCGTCGCCCTCGAGGTCGGCGACCTTGAGGTTCTTGAACCGGTCCCAGACCTGCTCGAGGCGGTCCAGCTCCTGGTCGGCACGCTTGCGCAGCTGCGCCATCTCGCGCTCGGCGGCGTCGCGGACCTTGCGGCGCGCGTCCGCCTTGGCCCCCTCGGCCTCGAGCTCGGCGAGCTCGCTCTCGAGCTTGGTGGCACGGATGTTGATGTCGTTGTCGCGGCGGTCGGTGATCTCCTTCTTCTCCAGGTCGATCTCGTTCTGGAGGTTCGGGAGGTCTTCCTGGCGGGCCTCGTCGTCGACCCACGTGATCATGTAGGCCGCGAAGTAGATGACCTTCTCCAGGTCCTTCGGGGCGAGGTCGAGCAGGTAGCCCAGGCGGGACGGCACACCCTTGAAGAACCAGATGTGCGTGACCGGGGCGGCCAGCTCGATGTGCCCCATGCGCTCACGGCGCACCTTGGAGCGGGTGACCTCCACGCCGCAGCGCTCGCAGATGATCCCCTTGAAGCGCACGCGCTTGTACTTGCCGCAGTAGCACTCCCAGTCCCGGGTGGGGCCGAAGATCTTCTCGCAGAAGAGCCCGTCCTTCTCCGGCTTCAGGGTGCGGTAGTTGATGGTCTCGGGCTTCTTCACCTCACCGTGCGACCAGGAACGGATGTCGTCGACCGTGGCCAGGCCGATACGCAGCTCGTCGAAGACGTTGACGTCGAGCAAGATGTCCTACTTCCTCAAAGCTTTTCGGATGATTCCGTGGATCAGCTGGTCGCTGGATCAGATCTCGTCGACGGTGGTCGCCGAGTTCGGGCGGCGGGAGAGGTCGATGCCGAGCTCCTCCGCGGCGCGGTACACCTCGTCGTCGGACTCCTTCATCTCGATCGAGGAGCCGTCGCTGGACAGCACCTCGACGTTCAGGCAGAGCGACTGCATCTCCTTGAGGAGGACCTTGAAGGACTCCGGGATGCCCGAGTCGGGGATGTTCTCGCCCTTGACGATCGCCTCGTAGACCTTGACGCGGCCCGGGATGTCGTCGGACTTGATCGTGAGCAGCTCCTGGAGGGTGTACGCGGCGCCGTACGCCTCGAGCGCCCACACCTCCATCTCGCCGAAGCGCTGACCGCCGAACTGCGCCTTACCACCGAGCGGCTGCTGGGTGATCATCGAGTACGGGCCGGTCGAGCGCGCGTGGATCTTGTCGTCGACCAGGTGGTGGAGCTTCAGGATGTACATGTAGCCCACCGCGACCGGGTCCGGGAACGGCTCGCCGGAACGACCGTCGAACAGCGGCGCCTTGCCGTCCAGGCCGACCATGCGGTCGCCGTCGCGGTTCGGCAGCGTGGTCGAGATCAGACCGCGGAGCTCGTGCTCCTCGAGACCGTCGAACACCGGCGTCGCCACCGGGCGGCCGGGCTCGGAGGTGCGCGCGTGCTCGGGCAGCTCGTCGCGCCACTCGAGGTCGTCGCCCTCGGCCAGCTCGACGTCCCAGCCACGGCTGGCGACCCAGCCGAGGTGCGTCTCGAGGACCTGGCCGACGTTCATGCGGCCGGGCACACCGAGCGGGTTCAGCACGATGTCCACCGGGGTGCCGTCCGGCAGGAACGGCATGTCCTCCTGCGGCAGGATCTTCGCGATGACGCCCTTGTTGCCGTGACGGCCGGCGAGCTTGTCACCGACGGTGATCTTGCGGCGCTGGGCGATGTAGACCCGCACGAGCTGGTTCACGCCGGCGGGCAGCTCGTCGCCGTCCTCCCGGTTGAACTCGCGCACGCCGATGACGGTGCCGGACTCGCCGTGCGGCACCTTCAGGGAGGTGTCGCGCACCTCGCGCGCCTTCTCGCCGAAGATCGCGCGCAGCAGGCGCTCCTCGGGGGTCAGCTCGGTCTCGCCCTTGGGGGTGACCTTGCCGACCAGCACGTCGCCGGCGCCGACCTCGGCACCGATGCGGATGATGCCGCGCTCGTCGAGGTCGGCCAGGACGTCCTCGGAGACGTTCGGGATGTCCCGGGTGATCTCCTCGGGCCCGAGCTTGGTGTCGCGGGCGTCGACCTCGTGCTCCTCGATGTGGATCGAGGACAGCACGTCGTCCTCCACGAGGCGCTGCGACAGGATGATCGCGTCCTCGTAGTTGTGGCCCTCCCACGACATGAACGCCACGAGCAGGTTGCGGCCGAGCGCGAGGTCGCCCTCGTCGGTGGCCGGGCCGTCGGCCAGCACGGAGCCGACCTCGACCCGCTGGCCGGCGTCGACCAGCACGCGCTGGTTGTAGTTCGTGCCCTGGTTCGAGCGGCGGAACTTGGCCACCCGGTAGGTGGTCGTCGTCGCGTCGTCGTTCTCGACCGTGATGAGGTCCGCCGACACCTGGGTGACGACACCGGGCTTGGTCGCGACGATGACGTCGCCGGCGTCGATCGCGGCGCGACGCTCCATGCCGGTGCCGACCAGCGGCGCCTCGGAGCGCACGAGCGGCACGGCCTGACGCTGCATGTTGGCGCCCATGAGCGCACGGTTGGCGTCGTCGTGCTCGAGGAACGGGATGAGCGCGGTGGCGACCGAGACCATCTGCCGCGGCGAGACGTCCATGTAGTCGACCTCGGACGCCGGGACGTCGTCGGTCTCGCCGCCCTTGGTGCGGACCAGGACGCGGTCGAACGCGAAGGAGCCGTCCTCGTTCAGCGTGGTGTTCGCCTGGGCGATGACGTAGCTGTCCTCGTCGTCCGCGGTGAGGTAGACGACCTCGTCGGTGACCTTGCCGGCCAGGACCTTGCGGTACGGCGTCTCGATGAAGCCGAAGGCGTTGATCCGGCCGAACGAGGCCAGCGAGCCGATCAGACCGATGTTCGGGCCTTCCGGCGTCTCGATCGGGCACATGCGGCCGTAGTGCGACGGGTGGACGTCGCGGACCTCCATGCCGGCGCGGTCACGGGACAGACCGCCCGGACCCAGCGCCGACAGACGCCGCTTGTGCGTCAGACCGGCGAGCGGGTTGTTCTGGTCCATGAACTGCGACAGCTGAGAGGTGCCGAAGAACTCGCGGATCGAGGCCACGACGGGACGGATGTTGATCAGGGTCTGCGGCGTGATCGCCTCGACGTCCTGGGTCGTCATCCGCTCGCGGACCACGCGCTCCATGCGGGACAGGCCCGTGCGGACCTGGTTCTGGATGAGCTCGCCGACCGCGCGGATGCGGCGGTTGCCGAAGTGGTCGATGTCGTCGGTCTCGACGCGCACGTCGTGCGGCTGCCCGTCCCGCGTGCCCGGGATCGAGGTCTTGTCGGCGTGCAGCGCGGCGAGGTACTTGATGGTCGCGACGACGTCGGCCAGGGACAGCGTGCTCTCGTCCAGCTCGGCCGTGACGCCGACCTTCTTGTTCAGCTTGTACCGGCCGACCTTCGCGAGGTCGTAGCGCTTCGGGTTGAAGTAGAAGTTCTCGACCAGCGCACGACCGGCCTCGACCGTCGGCGGCTCACCCGGACGGATCTTGCGGTACAGGTCCACCAGGGCCTCGTCCTGGGTGTGGACGTGGTCCTTCTCCAGGGTGTCGAGGATCGTCGGGAAGTCGCCGAACTCCTCGCGGATCTCGGACTCGGTCATCCCGAGCGCCTTGAGCAGCACGGTCACGGGCTGCTTGCGCTTGCGGTCGACGCGCACGCCGACGGCGTCGCGCTTGTCGATCTCGAACTCGAGCCAGGCACCGCGCGACGGGATGATCTTCGCGGAGAAGACGTCCTTGTCGCTGGTCTTGTCCGGCGTGCGCTCGAAGTAGACGCCCGGCGAGCGGACGAGCTGCGACACCACGACACGCTCGGTGCCGTTGATGACGAAGGTGCCGCGGTCGGTCATGAGCGGGAAGTCACCCATGAACACCGTCTGGCTCTTGATCTCACCCGTCGTGTAGTTGACGAACTCGGCCGTCACGAACAGCGGCGCCGAGTAGGTGAAGTCCTTCTCCTTGCACTCCTCCACCGTGTACTTCGGCGGCTCGAAGCGGTGGTTGGCGAAGGACAGGGACATCGACTGACCGAAGTCCTCGATCGGGGAGATCTCCTCGAAGATCTCCTCCAGACCGGAGGTACCAGGGACGTCGTGGCGTCCGGCCTCGATCGCGGCCTCGACCCGAGCTCGCCAGGACTCGTTGCCCAGCAGCCAGTCGAAGCTGTCGAGCTGGAGGCCGAGCAGGTCCGGCGCCTGAAGGGGCTCGTGGATCCGGCCGAACGAAAGTCGGCGGGAGGCGGTACGGTTCGCGATAGCGTCGGCGGACGGAGCAGAAGGGGTGCGCGAGGCAGCCAAGAGGGGTCCTTCCCTGCAGTTCGATGGCACGCTGTACGCTCAGTCGTGCCGCGGACGTCCGAACCGCGGGCGAGGAGACCGTCCCAGGGGTCACGACAGGTGACTCGGGAGGCGGGGTGTCATCGGCGGGGGGAACGTCTGGGCACAGGCGAGCGCAAAGCGCTAGCGTAGCCGAAACCTTCGGACTTGTCCACCCCGCGCCGGCACGCGAGCAGGACGTCCTCGGGTTCCGTCGGTTCTGAGGACGTTGTCTCGGTGGCCGCCATATGCCGCCCAAGAAACGGTGCCTCATCACGTTACTCCGCCGGGCACGAAGTCGCCAGACCCCTCGGACGAGCCGTGCGTCACACCGGGGTGGCACCGCCGGCCCACCCCGTGCACGACGAAGGCCCGCACCCCCGGGGGGTACGGGCCTTCGTGCGACGTCCGGCGGACCGGATCATCGGTGGGTGCGGCTCATGCCGCGAGCCTCACTTGAGGGAGACGGTGGCGCCGGCGCCCTCGAGCTGCTCCTTGGCCTTCTCGGCGGCGTCCTTGTCGACACCCTCCAGAACCGGCTTCGGCACGCCGTCGACCAGGTCCTTGGCCTCCTTCAGGCCGAGGGACGTGAGCGCGCGCACCTCCTTGATGACCTGGATCTTCTTGTCGCCGGCACCCTCGAGGATGACGTCGAACTCGGACTGCTCCTCCTCGGCGGGGCCCTCGTCGCCACCGGCGGGGGCGCCGGCCACGACCGCGGCGGCCGGAGCGGCAGCGGTGACGTCGAACTTCTCCTCGAAGGCCTTCACGAACTCGGAGAGCTCGATGAGGGTCAGCTCCTCGAAGACGGACAGGAGCTCTTCGGTGCTGAGCTTCGCCATGATGGCGTTCCTTTCATTCAGCGCTTCGCGGGCCGGTCGGCCCACCAGAAGCAGGGGTTGTGTTCCAGCGCGTCCGCCTGATCAGGCGGCAGCGCCCGCCGATTCCTGCTTCTGACGCAGGGCATCGATGACTCGGGCGACCTGGGTCGGCTTGGCGTTGAAGGCGTAGGCAGCCTGGCTGATCTTCGCCTTCATCGCGCCGGCCGCCTTGGCCAGCAGAACCTCGCGGGACTCGAGGTCCGCGAGCTTCGTGATCTCCGCAGCGGTCAGGGCGTTCCCCTCGAGGACACCGCCCTTGATGACCAGTGCGGGGTTCGCCTTGGCGAAGTCACGCAGACCCTTCGCGGCCTCGACCGGGTCACCGGTCACGAACGCGATCGCGGAGGGACCCTGGAGGTCGGCGTCGAGACCCTCGACACCGGCTTCCTTGGCCGCGATGCTGGTCAGCGTGTTCTTCACCACGGCGTAGGTTGCGTTGCCGCTGAGCGACCGACGCAGCTCCTGGAGCTGGGCGACGGAGAGCCCGCGGTACTCGGTCAGCACGGCCGCGTTGGAGTCGCGAAGCCTGTTCGCGATCGCTGCGACAGCGGCTGCCTTGTCCGGCCTCGCCATGGCAATCCTTCCGGTGGTGGAGCCACCGGTCACCCCGGAAACGAGAAAGAGCCCCGGCGCAGGCGCACGGGGCTCGGATGCTCACGGCCGGAACCGGGAGATCGTCGTCGTGTCACCTGCGCAGGCCTCCGCACGTTGGCGGGACTTCGGTCTTCGGCGTCTCGGAGCGAGCTCCGGGCAGCCTGGGACGACCGGCGGTCTTGGGTTACCCGAGCACTCTACACGACGCGCCACGAGGCGTCGTCCGTCCCCGACGAGGCGCTGGTCACACCCCGCCGCACCGGCCGGACCCGGTCGGGACGCCCCCCCGCGGGCCGGGCGGGGGGTCAGCCCACGTCGAGCGGGCCG
The DNA here is from genome assembly GCF_030588125.1 of Isoptericola sp. b515. NCBI lineage: Bacteria > Bacillati > Actinomycetota > Actinomycetes > Micrococcales > Promicromonosporaceae > Isoptericola > Isoptericola sp. b515. The sequence goes on from NZ_JAUQYR010000001.1 coordinate 283,635, forward strand.
AAGCAGACGAGGGGGATCGGCTCCTCCTCGCCGGCCACCGCCGTGGCGAGAGCCGTCGCGGGTGACGCACCGCCGCACAGCTCGCGGTGCAGCACCGGCATGACCCGACGAGCCACGTCGTCCCGCAACGGGGCGACCGAGGCGATGACGGCCCGCGCCCCGAGCCGCAGCAGGACGCTCGTCAGGCCGAGCGGCTCTCCCCCGACGTGGGTGCTGCCGACGCCGACGTCGCAGGACGAGAGCACCACGACCATCCCGCCGAGGTCGGTGCCGTCCAGCTCGTGGGCGAACAGCGGGCCGTCGGCGAGCCGGACGCTCGAGAAGACCGGGTTGTCCTGCTCGTGCGTACCGTGGGTGGCGAGGTGCACGATCGAGGCGTCCGCCATCCCCGCGCGGACGGCGTCGCACGTCGCCTCCGCACCCACCAGCACCGTGGCGTCGTGCCACACGTCCGCCACCGCCCACGCCTCCCGGTCGGCGTCCGCCAGGTCCGGGCCGGCCACGACCAGCGCGGGGCCGGACCGCCGCCCCTGCCGTGCCGGCGCCACCCACGAGTTGACGAGCGTGGCCGCCCCCCGGCGCGACGGCAGGGCACCCCAGGGCAGCGAGGCCAGGCGGTCCCGCGCCGCCACGTACAGCGGCCGACCCGCCAGGTCGAGCTCTCCGAGCAGCGTGCGGTCGAGCCAGTCGAGATCCGTCGCGAGCGAGCCGAGAGCCGCCTCCCGCAAGGGCTCCGGGATCAGCCGGTTCGCGAGGATCCGCTGGTCCGCCTGGACCCGCCGGCACCGCTCGCGTACCTCGTCGACGTCGACGACGTCGTGGAGCGACGTCCCGCTCGCGTCCACCCGGGCCGCGAGCACCCGGCCGCGGTACAGCGCCAGGTCGACGACGGCCCCCTCGGACCCGGCGTCGCGCAGGGCGCCCCGCAACCGGCGCACCGTCGTCGGGAGCGGCACCTCGGCGTCGCCGCTCGCGTGCCACGCGCGGTGGCGGGCACGGTCCTGCAGGCGTCGGGCGTCCCGCAGCAGTCCGGCCTCCTCGTCCGTGTCGTCGGCACCGACGACCCGGGCCCTCTCCAGGAGCCGGCGTGCCTCGACGACGAGGGCCGCGGTCTCCTCGTCGGCCGACGGGCGCACCCGGCCGGCACCCGCGAAGGTCGCCCGGCCCCGTTCCACCGCGTCGAAGACGGCGTCCGCACGCCCGGTGCGCAGGGCCGCCTCGACGTCCACGGCCTGCAGCCGCACACCGTGCGCGGCCGCCGCCGTGACGGCCTCCACCGCCCCGAGCCGGAGCCGCTGGCTGGCGAGCAGCCGCTGGCCACGTCGCACGGCGGCCAGACCGGCGCGGCGGTCGCCCGCGCCGAACGCCTCCCGGGCCCGCACGACCTCGACGCTGACGCGTGTGCCGAGGGGCAGCTCCGCAGCACGGGGCAGTCGTGCCAGCCACGCGTCCGCCTCGGCGGGCCGCCCGGTACGGACCAGCACGTCGGCCGCGATCAGCGCCACGTCGACCCGCGCACGCTCCGTCCCGGGGACCCGGCACGCGGCGTCGTGGAGCTCGACCGCGTCGGCCGCCAGCCGATCGAGGTCCCGGTGCTCCCCTGACTCCAGCAGCAGCCCGTGCCGCGCCTCGAGCACTGCCACGGCGGCCACGATCTCGAGCACCTGGTGCCCGGCCCGGCGTGCTCTCCCCCGCGCATCGCGGGCCAGCTCGAGCGCCTCGTCGTGCCTTCCGAGGCCCACGAGGCAGCGCGACCGCGCGAGCAGGGCGTCGAGCAGGTCCCGGGAGGCACCGTCCACGGTGAGGAGGTCGACGGCGCGCCGCAGCGTGTCCTCCGCGTCGGTGAGGAGCCCCGCCTCGAAGAGCACGACCGCCTTGTCCATGAGACCGACGCCCGCGTGCTCGGGCGGAGCCACCTGTGCCGCGTCGTCCATCGAGCGCAGTGCGGCGGGCAGGTCACCGCGCAGGTACCGGGCGTAGCCCAGGTTGTGCTCGGCCATCGGACGGAACACGGCCTCGGCGGCGTTCGTGGCGAGGTCCCGGCAGCGCTCGAGGTCGGCGACCGCCTCGTCCAACGCGCCGGTCTCGAGGTGGAGCGTGCCCCGGTTGAGCAGCACGGGCACCAGCTCGCGCGGGTCGTCGAGGCCGGCGACGGCGGCGTCGAACTCACGGCGGGCCGCCACGACGTCGCCCGTGCGCAGGAGCAGGAGACCCCGGTTGCCGCGCACCGTCGCCACCATCGCGGTGTCGCCCCCCTGCGACGCGCAGCGCTGCGCCTCGTCCAGGAGCGCCAGCGTCCGGGACGGTTCGGTACCCCGCTCCGTCTCGCACGACGCGAGTCCGATCAGGGCGCGCGCCCGGACCGCGCGGACGTCGTCCGCCCCGGCCCTCGCCGCCCCGAGCCCGTCGAGCCGCTGCAGCGCCGCCCGGTACTGACGGGCCGCCCGGACGAAGCGGCGGCGGCTGCGCGCCTGCTCGCGCGCGGCCTCGACCTCGCTCCGGATCGATGCCAGCTCGCCGTCCACGTCCACATCCCCTGGTTCGAGGGCGGACCGCCTAACGTGCGCCGGCAGGCCCGCCCGTGACCTGCGCGATCGCCCCCCATACATCTTCGCGTCGACGGGCCCGGTCGTCCAGTCGTCTCCCGGCACGCCCCCGGCGACCTCCGGCACCCGATCGGGCGTCGAGCAGATGCTGCGCGATCTCGGCCGCGACCACCGGCGCGGCGAACGAGGTGCCGCTCCAGGAGGCGAACCCGCCGTCGAAACCCTCGGGGTCGATGGTGGCCCGGTGCCCGTCGCCGAGCCGCTCCTTGAGCCGGACGGACGGGGTCAGCGGTCCGTCGAGGGTCGTCGGAACGGTGCTGACGACCGCCGCCCCGGGTCGCATGTGGGTCACCCACTCGCCGTCGTTGCTGAAGAGGGCGGTGGTCCCGTCCGGGTTGAGCGCGCCGACGGCCAGCACCGCCGGCAACGGGGTGCTCCGCCGCTCACGCTCCTCCGGGACGGTGACGGGCGGCTGGGCGCGCCGGTCCCCGGCAGGCGCGAACGCCGCGGGGTACTCGGGACGGGTCGACCCGTCGTTGCCCGAGGCGGCCACGACGGCAGCACCCGACTCTCCGAGGGCGTCGAGGACGCGACGGAGCGGATGGTCGATCTCGAGGTCCTCGGGACGCTCGTGGTAGTAGCCCATGGAGATCACGACGACGTCGACGGGCTCGCCGTCGCCCTCGAGCGCCGCACGCTGGTACGCCACGAGCCGCTCCAGGGACTCGATGACCTCGGACTCGATGCCCACGCCCGTCCCGCCGACGGCCCGGACCGGCAGGATCCGCGCGTCGGGACAGATCTGGTGGACGATCCCGGCGATGAAGGTGCCGTGCCCCGCGACCGGGTCGAGCGGCCCCGTCAGGGGCGCCGCGGACGTGCCCCCGATCTCGGCGTCGTCCTGCCCCTGGCCGGGCACCGGATAGGTGCCGATCGGTCGGCCGTCGGGATGGAGCACGTCGCGCAGGACGACCCCGTTCCCGGTGCTCCCGCCCGGCTGGAGGCTGTAGGTGCCGAACCAGGGGTGGCTCCCCAGGCCGGTGTCGACGACGGCCACCACCGGCCGAGGGGTGCCGTCGGGCATCCGGCGCTCGTCGTCGTGCGGCGTCCGGGCGGGGCGTCCCCCCTGCCAGGCGACCGGCGTGCGGCCGCCCCGGCCCGGCACGGCGTACTCGGCCATGCCGCTGAACGGGTGCGACGTGAAGGGATGGGAGGTGAAGGGGTGCGACGTGAACGGGTGCGACGTGAAGGGATGGGAGGTGAACGGGTGCGACGTGAACGGGTGGGAGGTGAACGGGTGCGACGTGAACGGGTGCGACGTGAAGGGATGGGAGGTGAACGGCTGGGTGGTCATGACGTGGTCGAGGCTGAGCCGCCACGCCGTGGACTCGTCGTCGAGGTCCGCCTCCCGCAGCTCCCAGGCGTCCGGCTGGACGTCCGGCCTCTCGGTGAGCAGGTAGAGGCTCTGCACGGTCTCGTCGGCGCCCTCGCGGACGCCGAGCCGGATCCGGCACCCCTGACGACGGGACTCGGCCTCGACACGGGTGGCGGGAGACTCCGCCGGCTCGACCTCGTACAGGGTGATGCCGGGCGCCCCGGGATCGGGGATCCGGCGGCTCCGGGCCCACATCTCCGGCGGGACCTCGCCGTGCACGATCAGCCGGTCGGCGACGTACCAGGTCGACTCCACACCGCCACGCCCCGGTCGGCGGCGGACGGTGCTCGGGTCGAGGTACCTGATCGGCGGGTCGACGGGTGCGGTGGGACCAGGGGTCTCCGTCACGGTGTCCTCCAAGGACGGCGGCGCGCGTCGGTGCGCGCCGGGAGCTGGATGCAGGTCAGAGCTCGATCACCGGTGTCGTCACCGGCGTCTCGCCCTGGTGGACGAGGAGGCTCGCAGGCCCGCGCGGGACGTCGTCGAGGACGAACCGGCCGTCCGCGTCGGACAGCGTGGCGCGGGTGCCGTCGGGCCGGCGCAGCTCGACCTGCAGGACCTCGGCCGGGGCCATCCAGCCGTCGACCCGCACGGTCCCGGCAGCCGAACCGACGGAGAGCGCGATCATCACCGTGAGGCGTTCGTGCGTGAAGGTGATCGTGCGGGTCTCCACCGGCGCCTCGCTGCGGACCGAGCCGACGGGGGCCTCGACGACCTGCAGCTCCATGACCTCGGTCTCGAGCCCGGCCAGCGTCATGGCGAAGAGAGCCCGCTCGGCCAGCCCGTCCGGGACGGGGTCGAGGCGGTCGTCCAGCTCCGCGACACGCGCGAGCAGGGCGGCGTCGGACGCGTCCAGCGGTGCGTCGGCACCCGGCACGTCGTCGAACTCGGTCATGTCCATGAGGTCTCCCCTCGTTCGGTCAGGACGGTGCGCAGCTTGGCCAGGCACCGCCCCCGGGTGGCGCCGATGCTCCCGACCGGCATCCCGATCGCGGCGGAGATGGCCTTGTAGTCGGGGCGGTCGGCGAGCGACACGAGGCGCAGCAGCTCCTGGCACCGTGCCGGCAGCTCACGCAGCGCGTCCCACAGGGTCCGGTCACGCTCGTTGCGCAGCAGCTCCGCCTCCGGACCCGGCGCGGCGTCCGGCAGCGTCGTCGTGGTCTCGGCGTCGTCGTCGGGCAGTCCCGTGCGACGCATGTCGTCGGTCCGGTGCTTGCGCACCGACTCCCACGCGGCACGGCGCGCGGTGACGAGGAGCCACTTCAGCGTCGCCTGCGGCTCGCTGATCGAGTCCGCGTGACGCACGAGCGCCGCCCACGTCTGCTGCACCACGTCGTCGGCGGTCTCCCGGGGCACGCCCTGCGAGCGGACGGTGCGCCAGAGGATCGGCGTCGCCTCACGGACGAAGTCGGTCAGGGCGTCGGACCGGCCCTCGCGGTACTCGACCAGCGCCTCGGCGGCGCGGTCCCCCAGGCTGGAGGTCTCGGCAGGACGCGTCATGTCTCCTCGCGGTGTAGGCGTGGTGCTGTCCGGCTCCGGCGGACACCACGAGCCTAGGGCGGCCTCCTGCCGCCCGCGGTCGCCGGTGTCGTGACCCATCCGATTTCACCCCCGCTCGGCGTTCGTCATCAGCAGGGAGGTGGCGTCGAGCCTGGTGATACATCCCGGTCGGAGAAAAGTCCGCCCTGCACGACGAAGGGCCCGGCACCCTCACGAGGAGGATGCCGGGCCCTTCGGACGGTGACCGAGGATCAGGCCTCGGTGAGCTTCGTCGTCTTGGACGGGTCGAGCGGGATGCCCGGACCGAACGTCGTCGACAGCGTCGCCTTGGAGATGTAGCGGCCCTTCGAGGCCGACGGCTTCAGACGCAGGATCTCGTCCAGCGCGGCGCTGTAGTTCTCCACGAGCGCGGTGTCGTCGAAGGAGGCCTTGCCGATGATGAAGTGCAGGTTCGCGTGCTTGTCGACGCGGAACTCGATCTTGCCGCCCTTGATGTCGGACACGGCCTTGGTGACGTCCATGGTCACGGTGCCGGTCTTGGGGTTCGGCATGAGACCACGCGGGCCCAGGACCTTGCCGAGACGACCGACCTTGCCCATGAGGTCGGGGGTCGCGACGGCCGCGTCGAAGTCGGTGTAGCCACCGGCGACCTTGGCGATGAGCTCGTCGCCGCCGACCTCGTCGGCGCCGGCCGCAACGGCCTCCTCGGCCTTGGCCGCGTTCGCGAACACGATCACGCGGGCGGTCTTACCGGTCCCGTGCGGCAGGTTCACGGTGCCGCGGACCAGCTGGTCCGCCTTGCGGGGGTCGACACCCAGCCGCAGGACGACCTCGACGGTCGCGTCCGCGTTCTTCGAGGCGGTCTCCTTGGCGAGCTTCACGGCCTCGAGCGGCGTGTACAGGTTGTCGCGGTCGATCTTCGCCGCGGCGGCGCGGTACGCCTTGCTGCGCTGTGCCATCTGCGTTCTCCTTGCTGCAGTCGTGGTCGTCGGGTCGGCGCGGACCCTCCCACGTGCCCGACGGCGGTCGTCGGGTCTTCGTCGTCCGTCCGGCCCCGCAGGGGGCCGGACGGTGCGTCGCTCGGCGGCTCGTGCGGCCGCCGAGCGACTCCGTCACTCCGCGACGGTGATGCCCATGGAGCGGGCGGTGCCGGCGATGATCTTCTTCGCGGCCTCGATGTCGTTCGCGTTGATGTCCGGCATCTTGGTCTCGGCGATCTCGCGGACCTGGTCCTGCGTGAGCTGGGCGACCTTGGCGCTGTGCGGGGTCGACGAACCCTTGGCCACGCCGGCGGCCTTCTTGATGAGCTCCGCGGCGGGCGGCGTCTTCGTGATGAAGGTGAAGGAGCGGTCCTCGTAGACCGTGATCTCCACCGGCACGACGTTGCCGCGCTGCGACTCGGTCGCCGCGTTGTAGGCCTTGCAGAACTCCATGATGTTCACGCCGTGCTGACCCAGCGCGGGGCCGATCGGCGGGGCCGGGTTCGCGGCCCCGGCCTGGATCTGGAGCTTGATGAGGCCGGCGACCTTCTTCTTGGGAGGCATGGTGCATCTACTTTCTGATCGTGGGCCGACGCCGTGGGCGATGACCCGGTTGCAGGGGTTGCCGCTCGGGCGGCGCACCGGAGGACCGGTGCGTCGGTCAGAGCTTGGCGACCTGGTTGAACGACAGCTCGACCGGGGTCTCCCGGCCGAAGATGGAGACGAGGACCTTGAGCTTCTGGGCCTCGGCGTTGATCTCGGAGATCGTCGCGGGCAGCGTGTCGAACGGGCCGTCCGTGACGGTGACCGACTCGCCGACCTCGAAGTCGACCTCGATGGCGGGCTGGGCGGCCGCCCCACCGCTCTTCGCGGCGGCCGCGGCGGGCTTCGCCGGCGCCTCCTCGAGCATCGTGGGGGCGAGCATCCCGAAGACCTCGTCGATGGACAGCGGGACGGGCTGGTGGGTGTGGCCCACGAAGCCGGTCACGCCGGGCGTGTGGCGCACGGCGCCCCACGACTCGTCGGTGAGGTCCATCCGCACCAGGACGTACCCGGGGATCCGCACGCGACGGACGGACTTCTTCTGCCCGTTCTTGATCTCGGTCACGTCCTCCATGGGGACCTCGACCTGGAAGATGTAGTCCTCCATGTTCAGGCTCTGGGTGCGGTTCTCCAGATTGACCTTCACACGGTTCTCGTAACCGGCGTACGAGTGGATGACGTACCAGTCGCCGAGCTGCCCGCGCAGCGTGCGGCGCAGCTCCTCGGCCGGGTCCTCGACCTCGTCGGCGCTCGCGTCGTCCGTGCCCTCCTCGGGCTCCGACGTCTCGGTCGCGCCGTCCTCGGCCGGCTCGGTGGTGTCCGCGTCCGCGGGCACGTCGAGGTCAGCCTCGGCGCCGTCGGCGTCGGGCTGGGTGGGGTCGACGTTCTCCGTCTGCTCCAGAGGATCCTGGGACACGAACGAACCTGCTTTCTGGCTTCGGATGGGGTGGTGCGGTCCGGGGCCGGGTGGGGCCGGCTCAGCCGTCCCCGAAGAGCCAGAAGGCTCCGAGACCGAGGACGTAGTCGAGCGCGGTCACGAACAGCATCGCGATCGTGACGAACACGATGACCACGATGGTGTAGTTGATCAGCTCCGAACGGGTCGGGGTGACGACCTTCCGGAGCTCACCGACCACCTGGCGGACGAAAAGAGCGATCCGGGCGAAGACGTTGCGACGCTCCTTGCCCGAACCGGCGTCGTGGGTCCTGCTGGCCTCAGCCGGCAACTCGCTCACTTCGACCTACCCCGTTTCGCGATCACACCGCAGCCACGCCGCCTGCCGACGACGCACCCACGGCACAGACTCCTGGCGTTCCGGGTCACGCGTGCGCGTGGCCCCGCTGCGCGGCCCCGCGGGGGATCACGCTGGCAGGGTAGACAGGACTCGAACCTGCAACCTGCGGTTTTGGAGACCGCTGCGCTACCAATTGCGCCACTACCCTTCGTGCTCGACGACACCTGGTCGGCACCCGCGAGGGCGCGATCCGGCATGGTGATCGTCAACCACCGAGGGACTACTGTACGCGACGCGAGAGGCTGGGTCGAACCACGCCCGTCCACCGATCGGTGGACGCACCGGTCCGCCGACCGGTCGTCCCGCGTCGGGACGTCCGCCAGCAGCCTGGACGGATGACGAGCACCGCATCCTCGACCAGCGCCCGCCGGGCGTCGGAGCCCTCGGCCGGCCTCGCCGTCCTCGCCACCGGTCTGCGCAAACGGTACGGCACGCGACAGGCCCTGGCCGGGGTCGACCTGCACGTCGACCGGGGCGAGCTCGTCGCCCTGCTCGGCCCCAACGGTTCGGGCAAGACCACGACGATCGAGATCCTCGAAGGGTTCCGCACCCCCGACTCCGGGACGGTCCGGGTGCTCGGCGAGGACCCCGCGACGGCCGGACGCCGATGGCGGTCGCGGCTCGGCGTGGTCGGGCAGGACTCGGACGACCGGGCCGAGGTGACGGTCTCGGAGGCCGTACGGGACACCGCACGCTGCTACCCCGACCCGGTCGACCCCGACGGGGTGATCGACGCCGTGGGCCTGCGTCAGCAGGCCGACGTCAGGGTGCGGCGCCTGTCCGGCGGGCAACGGCGGCGGCTCGACGTCGCCCGCGGGATCGTGGGACGGCCCGAGCTGCTGTTCCTCGACGAGCCGACCACGGGGTGGGACCTCCGGGCACGACACGACTTCCGGGATCTGTGCAGGCGGCTGCGTGCCGCCGGGACCACGATCCTGCTGACCACCCACGACCTGCACGAGGCCGCCGCCCTGGCCGACCGGGTCGTCGTGATGCTCGGCGGGCGGGTCCTCGCGGAGGGGACTCCGGACACGCTGGGCGGCCAGGACGCCAGGACCCCCGTGGTGGGGTGGACGGTCGATGGCGTCGAGCACGGGCGCCGGACACCCGCCCCGACCGCCCTCGTGTCCCGGCTCGCCGCGGCCGTCGGTCACGGCGGGGAGATCCCGGACCTGTGCGTCACGCGTCCCGGCCTCGAGGACGTCTACCTGGCGCTCGTCGGGCCGGAGGACGTCCGATGACCACGACCGGACGGACCGTCGGCAAGCAACCGGTGCCGCCCCTGCCCGGGACCGCACGGCTGGCGCTGGTCCGCGGCGCCGTCGAGCTCCGCCAGTTCTGGCGAGAGCGCGACGCCGTGGTCTTCGTCTTCGCCTACCCCGTGGCGATGCTCGCCGTCTTCTGCACGGTGTTCGAGGGGACGGAGCAGGGCGACAGAGGCGTCGCGGTCGACTACGCGCAGTACTTCCTGCCCGGGATGATCGCCACCGGGATCATGCTGACGAGCTTCCAGGCGCTGGCGACGTCGATCGCCGTCGAGCGTGACGACGGAACGTTGCGCCGGCTCCGCGGAACCCCTCTCCCCGCGGCGTCGTACCTCGGCGGCAAGGTGGTGCTGACCCTGGTGACGTCGACCCTCCAGACCACCCTGCTGCTGGGCGTGGCAGCCGTCGTCCACGACGTGGCGATGCCGTCCGAGGTCTCGCGCTGGGCGACGTTCGCGGTGGTCTACGTGCTGGGGGCGGCGACCGGTGCCGCGTGCGGCGTCGCCTTCGCGTCCCTGCCGCGGTCGGGCCGGTCCGCGAGCACCGTGGTGATACCGGTCGCGGTCGTGCTGCAGCTCGTCTCGGGGGTCTTCCTGCCGTTCTTCGCCCTGCCGGGCTGGATCCAGGCGCTCGCGTCGGTGTTCCCCCTCAAGTGGCTGGCACAGGGCATGCGGGCGGTCTTCCTACCGGACGCCGCAGCCGCGTGGGAGACCGGAGGAAGCTGGCAGGTCGGGACGGTCGCTGCTGTACTGAGCGCATGGCTGGTCCTGTCGGTGGCGGTCGCGGTGCGCACGTTCCGGTGGCGACGCCGTGACGACGGCTGACCCGGCGTCCGGCCGGTCCCTCGAGGGCGCGCGGGTCGCACCCCCGGAGGAGGTCGACGACTGGGAACGCCAGGTGGTCTGGTGGGACGCCGTCTTCGTCGCGCTCGTCGTCCTGACCGCCGTCGCGCTGCCGCTCGGCGGCCAGTCGGGACGTCAGCTGTGGGTGGCCTACGCCGCCATGGCGGTCGTTCTCGTCGCCTACGCGGCCCTCGGGGCGCCGGCCGCCCGCTCGGGCGACCGGGGCCGGTCCGTCGCCTACGTCGTGGTGCTGATCGTCGCCACCACGGTGGCCGTGTCCCAGGGCGGTCTGGCGACGTTCCTGCTCCTCGGGGCGTTCGCCCAGCTCTGGTTGTTCCTCCAGACCCGCCGCGAGGCGGTCCTCGCCTCCGCGGTGCTGACGGTGGCGGCGACCGCCGCCCTCGCCTCCGTGGACGGGTTCTCGGCGGGGAGCCTGCGCTCCACGGCACCGCAGATGGCGATCGCCCTCGGCTTCGCCCTCGCGCTGGGGCTGTGGACCGCGACGTGGATGCGGCGCTCCGAGGAGCGCGCCCGCCTCCTGCGCACGCTGCGGGCGACGCAGGACGAGCTCGCGCGCACCCATCACGCCGCGGGTGTCACCGCGGAACGGGAACGCGTGGCCCGCGAGATCCACGACACGCTCGCCCAGGGGTTCATCAGCGTCGTGACGCAGGCACAGGCCGCCGCAGCCGCGCTCGACCGGGGCGAGGTGGCCGCGGCGCACCGGCGGCTCACCGTCGTGGAGACCACCGCGCGCGACAACCTCGCCGAGGCGCGTGGGCTGGTGGCGGCCTTCTCCCCCGCCCCGCTGCAGGAGGGTTCCCTGGACGAGGCGCTGCGACGTGTGGCCGACCGGTTCGTGGCGGAGACGGGCACGGCCGCACGCGTCGACGTCGGCGACCGGTCCGACGGCGGTGCGGGAGCGAGCCCCACGGCGGACGTCGTGCTGCTGCGGGCCGCCCAGGAGGCGCTCGCGAACGTGCGTCGGCACGCGGGGGCGACCGCCGTGACCCTCCGGCTGTCCCGCCGTGCGGACGGCGTCGAGCTCGAGGTCTGCGACGACGGCCGCGGGCTGCCGGAGCCGGTCGTCGAGGGGTTCGGGCTGGCCGGCATGCGCGAGCGTGCGGCCGCCGCGGGCGGGAGCCTCGAGCTCGGGACCGGCGCCGCCGGCGGGGCGCGCGTGCTGGTCCGGCTCCCCGGGAGTACGGCGTGACCGGGGTCCGGGTGGTCGTCGCCGACGACCACCCGGTGGTGCGCTCGGGGATCCTCGGCATGCTGGCCGGGGTGCCGGGCCTCGAGGTGGTCGGAGAGGCCGCCGACGGCGAGCGGGCCGTCGCGCTCGCCCGGGACCTGTCCCCCGACGTCGTCCTGATGGACCTCAGGATGCCGGTGCTCGACGGCGTCGGCGCCACCGCGCAGATCGCGGGGCCGGGGCCCGGGCGCCCTCGGGTCGTGGTGCTCACCACCTACGACACCGACGGCGACATCCTGCGGGCCGTCGAGGCCGGGGCGACCGGCTACCTCCTCAAGGACGCCACCCGCGCCGAGCTGGTCGCCGGCGTACGAGCCGCCGCACGCGGGGAGACCGTCCTGGCGCCGTCGGTGGCGACCCGGCTGGTGTCCTCCGTGCGCATCGCCGGGGAGCGGCCGACCCCCCGCGAGGCCGAGGTGCTGCGGCTCGTGGAGCGCGGGGCGTCGAACGCCGCGATCGGCCGCGAGCTGTTCATCGCCGAGGCGACCGTCAAGACGCACCTGCTGCGGGCCTTCGCCAAGCTGGGGGTCGACGACCGCACGGCGGCCGTCACCGTGGCACGGCAGCGCGGCTGGCTCGGCTGAGGGGTGCCACACTGTGCAGGGTGCGTGACCTGGCAGACCTCCCCAAGGCCCACCTGCACCTGCACTTCACCGGATCGCTGCGGGTGTCCTCCCTGCGCGACCTCTCGGCCGCCTACGGCGTCCGGCTGCCGTCGGCGCTGACCGACGGGGTCGCGCTGCGTGTCCCGGCGACGGAACGCGGATGGTTCCGGTTCCAGCGCCTGTACGACGCCGCCCGCCACTGCGTGCGGTCCGAGGCCGACATGCGCCGTCTCGTCGACGAGGCCGCCGCCGACGACGCCGCGGAGGGTTCCGGACGCCTGGAGCTGCAGGTCGACCCGACCTCCTACGCGCCCTTCGTGGGCGGCATCACCCCGGCGGTGGAGATCGTCCTGGACGAGGCCAGGGCCGCGAGCGCCCGGCACGGGCTGGAGGTCGCCGTCGTCGTGGCGACCTCCCGGATGAAGCACCCGCTGGACGCCCGGACCCTCGCGCGGCTCGCCGCCCGGTACGCCGGCGAGGGCCCCGGGGAGGTGGTCGGCTTCGGGCTGAGCAACGACGAGCGCCGCGGCGACACCGGCGACTTCGCCCGGGCGTTCGCCATCGCCCGGCGCGCGGGGCTCGCCTCGGTGCCGCACGGCGGCGAGCTGCTCGGTCCGGCGCACGTGCGCGAGGTCGTGGGGGCCCTGGCACCGGACCGTCTCGGGCACGGCGTGCGGTCCATCGAGGACCCGGCGCTCCTGGGCTCGCTCGTGGAGTCGGGGGTGGCCCTGGAGGTCTGCCCGGCGTCCAACGTGTCCCTCGGCGTGTACGAGCACGACGAGGACGTACCCCTGCGCCAGCTCGTGGACGCGGGAGCGCAGGTGGCGCTCGGCGCCGACGACCCGCTGCTGTTCGGATCCCGCCTGCTGGACCAGTACGAGACCGCCCGCACCGTGCACGGGTTCTCCGACCCCGAGCTGGCCGAGCTCGCCCGGTCCTCGATCCGGGCCTCCCGCGCGACGGAGGGCACCAAGAAGCGTCTGCTGGACGGCGTGGACGACTGGCTGACCACCTGAGACGCCCGTCCGCAGGTCACGGGACGGTGTCGATCGGGTGCCGGTCGGTCGCGTCGGCTCGCCGCCCCGCACCGGACGGTGCACGGTAGGAGTCCACGGCCGGTCCCCCACCACCGGCCGCCGGACCGGGAGAGGTGGCGGCATGGTCTCGACGCACGCGGTGCGACGTCGCCGGGGCGCCGTGGCGACGGCGGTCGCCGTGATGCTGCTCCTGCCCGGGTGCGCGACGCTGTCCGAGCTCACGGCGGCGGACCAGCAGCCGGCCTCCTCCCCGTCGGCCGGGGTCCTGCCGTCGCCGATCGACCCCGGACCGTCGCAGCGGCCGGCCGGGTCCGCGCAGGAGGCGGCCCTCCCGACGCCGCCGCCGGACCCGACGCCCTCCGCCCCGCCGCCCCCGACGAGCCCGGCACCGTCCGCACCCGCTCCCTCCGCCACGCCGGAGCAGGAGGTGCCGGACGCGGAGCAGGACGAGCAGCAGGGGACGCCGAAGGAGGAGAAGAAGAAGAAGGAACCCGCGGTCGAGGAGACCCGGGAGACCGAGGAACCGCCCGCGCCGGAGCCGCAGTACCTGGAGGTCGGCTCCAGCGGCCCCGCCGTGCGCGACCTGCAGGAGCGCCTCGTCGAGCTCGGGTACTTCCTCCCGGCCGTCGACGGGGAGTTCGGCCCCCAGACCCAGCAGGCCGTCTGGGCGCTGCAGAAGGCCGGCGGACTGTCACGCGACGCCGTGGTCGGCCCGCGGACGCGGGCGGCGCTCGCCGACGGTGTCCGCCCGGCCCCGGTGTCCTCCGCGGGCAAGGTCGTCGAGATCGACCTGGACCGCCAGCTGCTGCTGGCCGTGCAGGACGGCAAGGTGGTGCGCACGTTCAACGCCTCGTCCGGCAACGGGGAGACGTTCGAGGCGAAGGGGCGCTCGTACCGGGCGCGCACCCCCACCGGCACGTACGCCGTCTACATGGAGCGCGACTACCTGCACGAGTCCACGCTCGAGCTCGGGGCGATGTACCGGCCGAAGTACTTCACCGGGGGCATCGCCGTGCACGGTTCACCCTCGATCCCGCCGTGGCCGGCCTCGCACGGGTGCATCCGGGTGTCGAACTCGGCGATGAACTGGCTGTGGGACGCGTGGGGCGTCCCGCGGGGCACGACCGTCGTCGTGCACTGACCCCCGCGTCCGCAGGAGGTCAGAGGGCGAGGCCGACCAGGACCGGTTCCGGCTCCAGCTCGATCCCGAACTCGTCGCGCACGCCGTCACGCACGGCGCGGGCGAGGGACACGACGTCCTGCGCCGTCGCGCCCCCACGGTTGGTCAGCGCCAGCGTGTGCCGCGTCGACAGCCGCGCCGGGGAGTGCTCGCCGGCCAGCCCGAAGCCCTTGGTGAACCCGGCGTGCTCGATCAGCCACGCCGCCGAGGTCTTGACCCAGCGCGGGTCGATCTCGTCGGCGGCCGTGCCGGGCGTCACGGTGCGCACGGGGAAGCGCGGGGCGTCGGCGGGGAGGTCCTCGGCCGCCGACGCGGGCACGATCGGGTTGGTGAAGAACGACCCGGCCGACCAGCGGTCGTGGTCCGGCGTCGGGGCGCCGCCCACGCCGTCGAGCAGCATGCCCTTGCCGGCGCGCAGCTCGAGGACCGCCTCGCGCACCGCGGTCGACGGCGCGCGCTGCCCGACCTCGACGCCCAGCCGCTTCGCCAGCTCGGCGTACCCGATCGGGGCCGAGAGCGATCCGAGGCGCATCTGCAGCCGGACGTCGAGGACGACGTACCGCGGCGTCGGGTACCAGAGGTCCTCGCCCGGGGCGCGCTCGCCCCGCATGGTGCGCTTGAGCAGGCTCGTGCGGTAGCCGAAGCCCAGCTCGCTGAGGGTCAGGGTGCGCCGCTCCCCCG
This sequence comes from Isoptericola sp. b515, assembly GCF_030588125.1. Classification (NCBI taxonomy): domain Bacteria; kingdom Bacillati; phylum Actinomycetota; class Actinomycetes; order Micrococcales; family Promicromonosporaceae; genus Isoptericola; species Isoptericola sp. b515. The sequence continues at coordinate 298,796 of NZ_JAUQYR010000001.1, forward strand.
CGGCGCGGTCCCAGACCCGCACCGCCGCCACGACCCCGGAGACCTCCTGCCCGTAGGCGCCGATGTTCTGCACGGGTGCGGCGCCCAGGGTCCCGGGGATCCCGGACAGAGCCTCGACGCCCACCCACTCGTTGGCGACGGCCTGGGCGACGAAGGTGTCCCAGTCGTGCCCGGCCGGGAGGGTCAGCGTCGCTCCCCCGCACGCACCCTCGTCGACGTCGCAGGAGGCCGACAGGTCCGCGTCCAGCCCCTGGCGGACGTCCCGCACGACGACACCGTCGAACCCCTCGTCCGAGACGAGCAGGTTGGACCCCCCGCCGACGACGAGCAGCGGCGCCTCGGCCTCGTCGGCCGTCCGGACCGCGTCGATGAGCTCGGCCTCGCTGGTGACCTCGACGTACCGGTCCACGGGCCCGCCGACGCGCAGCGTCGTGAGGTCGGACAGGTTGGGGGCGGCGTCCGGGCCGAGGGCGGTGGGGTTCGCGCCGCCAGGGCGCGCGGCGGTCTGGCTCACGGGTCCAGCGTAGACGCGCGCTCGGGGGGTCGTGCCGCACCGGCCGCGAACAGGCCGACCACGACCGGCACCGCCAGCACCAGCAGCGCGAGCCGGTAGCCCGTGTAGTGGGCGAGGAAGCCGATGAGCGCGGGCCCGACGAAGAAGGCGGCGTAGCCGATCGTCGCGACCACGGAGACGCGCAGCGCCGCCCGCGAGGGCTCGTCGGCCGCCGCGGACATGCCCATCGGGAACCCGAGCCCGGTGCCGACGCCCCACAGGAACACGCCGGCGAGCGCGAGCGGCAGGGACGGCAGCAGGGCGAAGAGCGAGACCCCGGCCAGCGCCGCGAGACCGCCGCCGCGCAGCACCGCCACGCGTCCGAAGCGGTCGATGATCTGGGTGCCCACCAGCCGGGTGACGGTCATGGCGACGAGGAACACCGCCAGCGCCAGCGCCCCGACGCCCCCGCCCGTGTCGAACCCGTCGACGGTCGCCAGGCTGACCCAGTCGTTGGCGGCACCCTCGGTGAGGGCGGCCGCGAGCACGACGAGCCCGATGAGCAGGGTGCGCGGCTCGCGCCAGGTCGCGAGGGTGTCCCGGACGGAGTGTCCGCGGGTCGGCTCGACGGCGGTGGCGGGGTCGGCCGCGGCGTCCAGGCCGCCGGGGTCCGTCCCGTCGGCCCCGGGGTCACGGGCCGGCAGGAAGGCACGCACGCACAGCGCCACGGCGACGGCCTGCAGCACGACGACGGTGACCAGGTGCGCGGTGAGGGGGACCCGCGCCCAGGCCGCGAGCGCCCCGGCGCCCGCGCCGGCCACCGTGCCGAAGGAGAAGGCGGCGTGGAACCGGGGCATGATCGCCTTGCCGAGGCGTTGCTCGACGACGGCGCCCTCGAGGTTCATCGCGGCGTCCCACACGCCCATGCCCGTGCCGGCGACGAACAGTCCGACCCGGACCAGCCAGGGCAGCCCCGCGTCGATGGCGAGGGTGGCGAGGGTGAAGCCGACGGCCGACAGCACCGCGAAGCCCAGGACGGTCCGCGCGGCGCCGAGCCGCGAGGTGATCATCCCGGACAGCGGCAGGGCGCAGATCGACCCGAGCGAGGCCGTGAGCAGCAGCACGCCCATCTGGGCCTCGGAGAAGTCGAGCCCGTCCCGGACGGCGGGGATGCGCGAGGCCCAGGTGGCCATACCGAACCCGGCGGCCACGAAGACCCCGTAGACCGCCACGACGGCGGCACGGAGCGGGCGCGGGGCGACACCGGTGGGGACGGAGGTGCTCACCTCTCGACGATCCCCGATGGCACCGGCGCGGTCAAATCGATTCGACATGCGCTCACGGGTAGGCTGGCGCCACTCGTCGGGCCGCAGGAGGAGAGGCATGGGCCGCCGCACACCGAGCAACAGACCGACGCTCGCCCGCGTCGCCGAACGCGCCGGCGTCTCCGTCTCCACCGCCTCCCTCGCCTTCTCCGGGTCGGGGCCGATCACCCCGGAGACCCGGGACAAGGTCTTCGCCGCGGCCACCGACCTCGGCTACACCGGCCCGAACCCCCTGGGCCGCCAGCTGCGCCGCGGGCGGTCCGGCATCATCGGCGTCGTCATCGGCGACCACCCGCGCCGCGCGTTCCGCGACCCGGTCGCGGTCCAGGTGCTCGACGGCCTGGTCGACGCCCTCGGCACCGAGAAGCTCGGCGTCCTGCTCATCCCCGGCGTCGACGGGGGCGAGGACGCCGTCGACCCGTTGATCGAGACCGCGGCGATGGACGTCGCCGTGCTCGTGTGGGGCGTGCTGACCAAGGACCCGACCCTGGCCGCCCTGCAACGCCGCGACGTGCCCGTCGTCGTCGGGGAGGGACGAGCCGTCGAGGGGGCTCCCCTCGTCGCGCTCGAGGACCGGGCCGGCGCCGCCGAAGCGGTGCGCCACCTGGTCGAGCTGGGACACACGCGGATCGCCGAGATCTCCCTGCCGTTCGGGCGCGGGGAACGCTCGGGTCCGGTCGACGCCGACCGGATCGGCCGGGCCGACCGGACCCCGACCGTGCACCGCATGGCCGGGATCCGGGACGTCGTCGAACCCGTCATCACCTGGGAGACGCCGGCCTCCCTGGTGGAGCACGGGCGGGACGCGGCCACCGAGATCCTCGGCACCTGGGTGCCGGCCTCGGAGCGGCCGACCGCGATCGTCGCCCACTCCGACCTGCTGGCCGCGGGTGCCGTCATCGCGGCCCGCGAGCTCGGCCTGCGCATCCCCGAGGACGTCTCCGTCGCCGGGTTCGACGGCCTCGACCTGCCGTGGCTGTCCCCCGACGTGCTGACCAGCGTCCACCAGCCGCTGCGCGAGAAGGGCACCCGGCTCGGCCAGGCCGCGATCGGCCTCCTCGCCGGGGAGGAGCCGACGTCGGTCTCCCTGCCGGTCGGGCTCGTGCCCGGCACGACGACCGGTCCGGCACCCGTCGGCTAGCGCCCCCGCCGCCGGCTAGCGCGGCGGCATCACCGGCGTCGGCAGGTAGACCTCTCCCCCGGCCGCCCGGAACTCGGCCGACTTCGCGGCCATCCCCGCCTCGGCGGCCGCGACCCGCTCCTGCTGCGCGGCGGCGTCGCCGAACTCGTCGCGGATGTCCTGCGAGATCCGCATCGAGCAGAACTTCGGGCCGCACATGGAGCAGAAGTGCGCCGTCTTGGCGGCCTCGGCCGGCAGCGTCTCGTCGTGGTAGGACTCGGCCAGCTCGGGGTCGAGCGACAGGTTGAACTGGTCCCGCCAGCGGAACTCGAACCGCGCCTTGCTCAGGGCGTCGTCACGCGCCGTCGCGCCGGGGTGCCCCTTGGCGACGTCGGCGGCGTGCGCGGCGATCTTGTAGGTGACCACGCCGGTGCGCACGTCGTCCCGGTTCGGCAGGCCGAGGTGCTCCTTGGGCGTGACGTAGCAGAGCATCGCCGTGCCGTAGCGCGCGATCTCCGTCGCGCCGATGGCCGAGGTGATGTGGTCGTAGCCCGGGGCGATGTCGGTGACCAGCGGTCCGAGCGTGTAGAACGGGGCGCCGTCGCACAGCTCCTGCTGCCGCTCGACGTTCTCGCGCACGAGGTGCAGCGGCACGTGCCCCGGCCCCTCGACCATCACCTGCACGTCGTGCTCCCACGCGCGCCTGGTCAGCTCGGCCAGGGTGTCGAGCTCGGCGAACTGGGCGGCGTCGTTCGCGTCCGCGATCGACCCGGGCCGCAGCCCGTCGCCGAGGGAGAACGCGACGTCGTACGCCGCGAAGATCTCGCAGAGCTCGTCGAACCGCGTGTACAGGAAGTTCTCCTGATGGTGGGCCAGGCACCAGCCGGCCATGATCGACCCGCCGCGGGAGACGATGCCGGTCACCCGCTGCGCGGTCAGCGGCACGTACCGCAGCAGCACGCCCGCGTGCACCGTCATGTAGTCGACACCCTGCTCGCACTGCTCGACGACGGTGTCGCGGTAGACCTCCCAGGTCAGCCGCGAGGCGTCGCCGTCGACCTTCTCCAGGGCCTGGTAGATCGGCACCGTGCCGATGGGCACCGGGGCGTTGCGCAGCAGCCACTCCCGGGTCGTGTGGATGTCGTCGCCGGTGGACAGGTCCATCACCGTGTCGGCGCCCCACTTCGTGGCCCACTGCAGCTTCTCCACCTCCTCCGCGATCGAGGAGTGCACGGCGGAGTTGCCGATGTTGGCGTTGACCTTCACGGTGAACGCCTTGCCGATGATCATCGGCTCGGACTCGGGGTGGTTGACGTTGTTCGGGATGATCGCCCGCCCGGCGGCCACCTCCGAACGCACGAGCTCGACGTCGACCCCTTCGCGGATCGCGACGAAGCGCATCTCGGGGGTGATCTCGCCACGGCGGGCGTACGCCATCTGGGTGACCGGGGCGCCGGTGGCGCTGCGGCGGGGCCGGCGGCGCGCCCCCTGCCACTCGGCCGAGGCGGCCCCGCGGCGGGTGGCGCCGCGGCCGTCGTCGGCGAGGTCCCGGTCACGGCCGGTGTACTCCTCGGTGTCGCCGCGCTCGACGATCCACGCCGTGCGCAGCGCGGGGATGCCCCGGGTCGGGTCCCCGCCCGGGCCGTCCGTGCGGTAGACCCGCACCGGGGGGTTCGCCGACCCGTCGGGCGAGTCGGCCAGGGTGATCTCGGTGACCGGGACGGCGATCCAGGACCGGGGGTCGCGCTCGACGGCGAGCGCGCGTGACGGTGCGTCGTTCTGCATGTGTGCTCCTGCTTCCTACGCCGGCATGACCCGGTCAGGTTCGACGGTCCGGACGGCGACAGTCCGATCTCAGCCCTTGCCAGGGCTCCCGTGGGATCACGAGCAACGTAGCACGTCAGCGGCGTGCACTGCTGTGGGGCAGGGATAGGGGGGGGGGCCCCCGCGGGGGGGGGCCCCGCCGCCGCACCCCACCCCGCCGGGGGGGGGGGGGGGGGGGGGGGGGCGGCCCCCCCCCCCC
>NZ_JAUQYR010000001.1:303766-1276579 GCF_030588125.1 Isoptericola sp. b515
CGGCCCTCCATCGATGGAGGGCCGCCGATTCCATGCCCACAGCGGAAGGGGCGGGGTGCGGGGGTGCGGTCAGACCCCCAGGCCGCCCACCTGCAGCGGGTTCACGCCCTCCGCCGCCATGACGTACCAGGAGGTCGCGCCGGTGTGCTGGATCTGGAAGTAGCCGAACCCGAAGCCGGTGTCGATGAGGCTCGAGGCCGCCACGACGCCACCGCGGTCGGGCAGCGGGTCGCCGCCGACGGTCTGGCCGGCGCCGACCAGGTTCTGCGCGACCCGGATCTCGTCCAGCAGGTCGTCCGCCCGCCCCGAGTCCCGGGTCCCGCGGCCACGGTCGGCCATGGCGCAGGCGAGCTGGCCCGTGCCCTCGAGCCACACACCCTGCTGGTGCACGGGGAGCCCGTTGTACGACGCCGTGGACACCAGGCTCGCGCTGGAGAACGTCACACCGGAGATCGTGACGTCGCCCGGCAGCTGGGAGTTGCCCTCGCCCGCGACGTCGCGGGTGGCGAGGTCGTCGGCGGCCCAGTCCACGGAGCGGGCGTACCGCTCGGCCTGCAGCGCCAGCCATCCCCAGGTCGCCGGGTCGAGCGGCAGCGGGTCGCGGTTGATCTCCACGCCGTCGTTCGTGCCCGTGTAGAAGAAGCCGCCCTGGCGGTCCCACATGATGTCGACGAACGCGCGGGCGTGCTCCTGCGCACGGCGCCAGCGGTCGCCGCCCTCGAGGGCCTCGAGCTGGCGGAAGAACGCGACGCAGTCGATGTTGTGCTCCGTCGACCCGTTGGGGATCGGGTTGTTGCCGCCGTCGACGCCGAAGGAGAAGCCGCCGAGCGGACGCTCGGACCACGTGTTGTCGAGGATCCACTCACCGATGCGGACCGCACCGTCGAGGTACCGGCCGTCACCGGTGGCGCTGTAGGTGTGCAGCAGGGCGATGCCCGGCCAGGCCATGTCGCCCACGGCGGTGCCGAGGAACCCGAACTGCCAGCCGATGTTGGCGGTGCCGTCGGGGAGCTCGAGCCCGTAGGGCTGCGGCGTGCCGTCGTAGAAGGTGTACGGGCCGGTGTTGTAGCCCTGGCGCAGGCGGCCGTCGTCGTAGGTGGGGTCGTTCTGCTGGGCGAAGAGCAGGCCGTCGGCCAGGGTGGTGGCACGGCCCACGTGGCCGCCGGCCAGCGAGGCGCAGATCGTCAGCGCGACGTCGTACACGAACGCCGTGGAGAACAGACCGAGCTGGTCGGCGTAGGACTGGGCCATGCGCGGCCCGCTGTTGACCTCGGGGTAGGCGTCGGTCATCGCGCCGAGGAACGCGTGCGCCCGCTCGAGGGAGTCGGCGCTCGACATCGAGCCCGCGACCCCGCCGCGAGTCGCGGGGGACGCCCAGGCCTGCATCCCGGCGGCCAGGGTTGCCGCACCGGCCGCACCGGCGATGAGGACGCCGCGGCGGGACACCGCCGCGGTGAGGGGTGACGTGCTGGGACCAGGCATGAGCATCTCCTTCGACGAAAGCCCCCGACGTTGGGAGCGCTACCAAGCGTAGATTACTCGTGTCACTTTCGGCTGGGAAGGGTTGTGATCACGCCGTGATCTGCCGACCCGGGTCGGCTCAGGAGAGGCGGACGACGACCTGCGTGCGACCGAGGACCTTGACGCCCTCGTGCGTGACCGTCAGGTCGATCCGGGCGGTGCCGGCGTCCGCGTCGGTCGCGCCGACCGTGGCGACGACCTCCACGGCGGCTGCCCCGCGGGCCGGCACCGGGACGGGCTTGGTGAAGCGGGTGCCGTAGCGCACGATCGCGCCGGGGTCGCCGGCCCAGTCGGTCACCACGTCGACCACGGTGCCCATCGTGCACATGCCGTGCGCGATGACGCCGGGCAGCCCCACCTCGGTGGCGAACTGCTCGTCCCAGTGGATCGGGTTGAAGTCCCCGCTGGCACCGGCGTAGCGGACCAGGGCGGCGCGGTCGATCTCGACCGTGCGGGTGGCGACGACGTCGCCGACCGTGAGGTCCGCGAGCTGCGGGCGGGTCATCAGGAGTCCTCCCCGCGCACGACGAGGCTGGAGGTGACGGTCGCGACGTGCTCGCCGGGTGCGCCCTCGTCGGCGGCGGCGAACAGCTCGCACCGCGTGGTCACCATGGAGATGCCGGCGCGCTGCGTGACGGAGTCGACGTGCAGGACGGCCGCGATCTCGTCCCCCGCCACGATCGGGCGGTCGTAGGTGAAGGTCTCGTCCGCGTGCACGACGCGGGAGAAGTCGATGCCGGCCTCGGGGTCGGCGACGTACTGCTGCTCGGCCCGCTGGGCGACCACGACGGCGAACGTCGGGGGCGCGACCAGGTCCGGATAGCCGAGACCCCGCGCCGCCACGAGGTCGTGGTGCGCGGGGTGGGAGGCTCCGACGGCGACGGCGAACTCGCGGATCTTCTCGCGGCCGACCGAGTACGGCTCGGTGGCCGGGTACTCACGGCCTGCGAAGTCCGGGTTCGCCACGTCGGGACGTCTCTCTCGAGACGGGTTCAGCGGGTCTCGCGGTGCGCGGTGTGCTTGCCGCAGCGCGGGCAGAACTTCGCCATCTCGAGGCGGTCCGGGTTGTTCCGGCGGTTCTTCTTCGTGATGTAGTTCCGCTCCTTGCAGTCCACGCAGGCCAGCGTGATCTTCGGGCGGACGTCAGCGCTCTTGGCAGCCATGGGTCTTCACCTCTCGCGCCCCCGGAAGGCGCTACGTGCGTCAAGGATGTGGTCCGACGCCGGCCGTCGGACCGCGTGTTGTGTGTTGGTAGCGAGGGCGGGGCTCGAACCCGCGACCTCACGATTATGAGTCGTGCGCTCTGACCAGCTGAGCTACCCCGCCGCGCGTGACCACGCGGGACCGTCGGACCGATGGTTCGGACGACGATCCCGCGCTCGTCACACAGAGCCCCGAAAGGGAATCGAACCCTTGACCTTCTCCTTACCATGGAGATGCTCTACCGACTGAGCTATCGGGGCGCGGGGAAGACTCTACACGGCTCCGTGGGCCCGGACGAAATCCGGTCCGCGGTACCGCACGGGCGTCTCCCCCGAGCGATGGAAGAACCTCACCAGGGGTGAGGTCGATCCTCGCGGTGGCAGGTGAGGGATTCGAACCCCCGAAGTCGATGACGGCTGATTTACAGTCAGCTCCCTTTGGCCGCTCGGGCAACCTGCCGGGCGAGTTCGCGGACGAACTCGCGGAGACAACCATAGCGGTCCGACGGCCCGGGTGGAAATCCGCTCGACGTGGCCCTGGTCACCCTGCGGGCCAGGCCCGTCACGGCGGTCTACTCTCGGGTGGTGACACCTCCTGCCGCGCAGGATCGCTGGGGGCTCCCGCTCGGGTTCTCCGCCTTCCTGATCTGGGGCGCGATGCCCCTGTTCTTCCCCCTGCTCGAGCCGGCCGGCCCGCTCGAGATCATCGCGCACCGGATCGTCTGGTCGCTCGTCTTCTGCATCGTGCTGCTCGCCGCGACCCGGTCCCTGCACTCGTTCGTCGACGTCCTGCACCGGCCTCGCACGATGGCCCTCCTCGCCCTCGCGTCGGTGCTGATCATCGTCAACTGGACCACCTACGTCTACGCGGTCCTGACCCAGCACGTCCTGGACGCGGCACTCGGCTACTTCATCAACCCCCTGCTCACGGTCGCGCTCGGCGTCGTCGTCCTGCGCGAGCGGCTGCGCGTCGCGCAGTGGGTCGCGCTCGGGCTCGGCGCGGTCGCGGTGGTCGTGCTGTCGACCGGCGTCGGCGGCATCCCCTGGATCTCGCTGGTCCTGGCCGGCGCCTTCGGCCTGTACTCGCTGGTGAAGAACCGTGTGGGCCGCGGGGTCGGAGCCCTGCCGGGACTGGCCGCGGAGACCGCCGTCGCCACGCCGTTCGCCCTCGCGTACCTGTTCTGGCTGGCGGCGATCGGCGCCGGGACCTTCAGCACCCAGGGCGTCGGCCACGCGCTGCTGCTCGCCTCGTGCGGCGTGGTGACGGGCCTGCCCCTGCTGCTCTTCTCCGCGGCCGCCCGGCGGCTGCCCCTGTCCGTGGTCGGGATGCTGCAGTACCTGACGCCGTTCCTGCAGTTCCTGCTGGGCCTGCTGCTCTTCGGCGAGCAGATGCCGCCCACGCGCTGGGCGGGCTTCGTGCTCGTCTGGGTGGCCCTGGTGGTGCTCACCGTGGACGGCCTGCGGCAGTCCCGTGCGACCCGCCTGGCCGCCGCCGCACCGGCTACCGTGGACACCGAACCCTGACCCACGCACGCAAGGAGCACACCCGTGGCCGACTCGTCCTTCGACATCGTCTCCAAGGTGGACCGCCAGGAGGTCGACAACGCCCTCAACCAGGCGGCCAAGGAGATCAACCAGCGCTACGACTTCCGCGGGGTCGGCGCCTCCATCGCCTGGAGCGGTGAGTCGATCGTCATCACGGCCAACAGCGCCGAGCGGGTCAACGCGGCCCTGGACGTGTTCCAGACCAAGCTCATCAAGCGCGGCGTCTCGCTGAAGGCGATCGACACCGGCGAGGGCGAGCCGCAGGCCTCCGGCAAGGAGTACCGCCTCGTCGCCTCCCTCAAGGAGGGGCTGAGCAGCGAGAACGCGAAGAAGATCACGAAGCTGATCCGGGACGAGGGCCCCAAGGGCGTCAAGACGCAGATCACCGGCGACGAGGTGCGCGTGACCTCCAAGAAGCGCGACGACCTGCAGGACGTCATCGCGATGCTCAAGTCCGCCGACCTCGACGTCGCGCTGCAGTTCACGAACTACCGGTGACCACCACGGCGCCGCTCCCCCGCCTGGTCGCCACCGACCTGGACGGCACCCTCCTGCGCCCGGACGGCACCGTCTCGGAGCGCACGCGGGCGGCCCTGCGGGCCGTCGAGGACGCCGGTGTCGAGGTGCTCTTCGTCACCGCACGTCCGCCGCGCTGGCTGGACGGGCTCGCCGACTGCGTGGGCGGGCACGGCCGGGTCGTGTGCCTGGGCGGGGCCGCCGTGTGGGACCTGGCCACGGGGACGGCGGAGGAGGTCCACGGGTTCGAGGACGACACGCTGCGCACGATCGTCGGCGACCTGCGCGACGCCGTCCAGGACGTCGCGCTCGCCCTCGAACGCCACGACGGACCGACGTTCGACCCCTGGTTCCCCCGCGGCGAGCCCGGGCTGCCCGACGCCGTGCGCGCCGTCCCCGTCGAGCGAACGCTGGACCCCGCCGCGGTGCGGACCGGTCGTCCGGCACCGGTGGGCAAGCTGCTCGCCGTCCGGCCCGGTCCGGGGCGTTCCACCCGACCTGGCGACGTGCAGCGTGGTGACGTGGGCGACGCGGACCAGGAGGAGTTCTTCGCCACGGTCCGGTCCGTCGTCGGGCAGCGCGCGCACCTCGCCTTCTCCGGCGCGGCCGGGCTCGCCGAGCTGCTGGCCCCGGAGGTGACCAAGGACGGCGCGCTGGCGCGCTGGTGCGCCCGGCTCGGCATCGACGCCGAGGACGTGTGGGCCTTCGGCGACATGCCGAACGACCTGGCGATGCTGCGCTGGGCGGGGCGCGGGCACGCCGTCGCCGACGCGCACCCGGACCTGCTGGCGGGCGCGGACGTCGTCGTGGGCAGCGCCGAGGACGACGGCGTCGCCGCCACGCTCGAGGCGGCCCTCCGCTCCGTGTGACGTCAGCCCGATCGCGTCCCCACCCCGGCGCCGTCGGCCCGGAGCCGGGAGACCTCCTCGCGCAGTGCCCGGACCTCGGTGACCAGGCTCTCGACGTCCCCGCGGCGCGCCCAGAGGTCGTCGGTGGCGTCCCGGGGCTCGGTCCGGCTCTCCTCGGTGTCCGCCTCGACGTTCTGCACGAGCCACGAGGAGAGGGTCGCCGTGACCACGCCGAGCACCGCGATCCCGCCGAGCATCATGCCCACCGCCACGAAACGGCCCGTGACCGTGACCGGGTAGGTGTCGCCGTACCCCACGGTGGCCATCGTCACCAGGGCCCACCAGAACCCGTCCCCGACGTTCTGGATCGTGCTGCCCTCGGCGCCGCGCTCGGCCTCCGTCACAGCCAGGGACCCGGCCAGGACCAGCAGCGCGGATCCGGCGGCCGCGTAGAGCACCACGCGACCGCGCATCGCGCTGGCGCCGGCCCGGTTGAGCCGTTTGATCGCCTTGACGAGCAGCAGCAGCCGTAGGGGGCGCAGCACGGGGACGGCGACGATCGCCAGGTCGAGCAGGTTACGCCGGACGAACCGCCACCGCCGACGCGCGAGCAGCAGGCGACCGACGTAGTCGACGACGAACACGAACCAGGCCCCGAAGACCACGACGGAGCAGAGCTCGTGGACCGCGGCCGGCACGCCGGGCCAGACGATCGGGATGGCGTAGGCGACGAGGAACAGGCCGGCAGCCGCGATCAGCGGCCACTCCGTGCGCTGCTCCCAGGCAACGACACGGGGGTCCTCGTCGTGCTCGGGGGCCAGGGGGCGGGGCGGTGGGACGTCGGCGCTCATCGTCCGCCAGCGTAGCGAAGGCACCCAGGAGTCTCCTGGAGGCCAGGACCGCCCGGGTCAGTACCGCGTGATGCCGCCCGGGCCGAAGCCGTCGCCGGCCATCTTCTCCAGCCGGGCGATGCGCTCGTCCATCGGGGGGTGGGTGGCGAAGAGCTTCGCCATGCCGCCGCCGCGGAACGGGTTCGCGAGCATCAGGTGCGAGACGTTCTCCAGGGACTGCGTCTGCGGCAGCGGGGCTGCCTTGGTGCCCTGCTCGAGCTTGCGCAGCGCCGAGGCGAGCGCGAGCGGGTCACCGGTGAGCTTGGCACCGTCCTCGTCGGCGTCGTACTCGCGGGTGCGCGAGATCGCCATCTGGATCAGCATCGCGGCGAACGGGGCGAGGATGGCCAGCGCCAGCGCGGCCAGCGGGTTGCCGCCCTCGCGCCGGTCTCCCCCGCCGAAGATCAGCAGGAACTGCGCCAGGGAGGTGATGACACCGGCCAGCGCCGAGGCGACCGAGGAGGTGAGGATGTCGCGGTTGTAGACGTGCATGAGCTCGTGGCCGAGCACGCCGCGCAGCTCGCGCTCGTCGAGGATGCGCAGGATCCCCTCGGTGCAGCACACGGCGGCGTTCTTCGGGTTGCGCCCGGTGGCGAACGCGTTGGGCGCCTGGGTGGGCGAGATGTACAGCCGGGGCATCGGCTGGCGGGCCACCGTGGACAGCTCGCGCACGATCCGGTACATCTCGGGGGCCTCGAGCTCGGTGACCGGGTAGGCGTGCATCGCCTTGATGGCGATCTTGTCCGAGTTCCAGTACCCGATGAACGTGCCGATGAGGCCGAACGCCATGAACAGGAACAGCATCCCCTGGCTGCCACGGAAGAACACCGCCCACAGGCCGAGCAGCACCGCCCACAGCACACCGAAGAGCAGCACGGTCTTCAGACCGTTGAAGTGGCGATGGCCCACCAGGTGACTCCTTCCTCCGACCGGCCGCACGGGTGCTGCGGCAGGATCCCACCGGGGCAACGCGCGAGGCCCGGCAGCGGTTCCCACCGCTGCCGGGCCTCGTGCGTCGATCAGGTGCCGCTCAGGAGTGGCGGCCCTTCGCGATGTCGATCATCTCCTCGCGGGGCACGACCTTGACGCGCTCCCGGCCGGCCGTCTCCCCGAGGGACAGCTCGTGGGCGTCCAGCAGGGAGAACTCGTCCCAGGTGATGACGTCCACGCCGCGCTCGGCCAGGAAGTCGACGATCTGCTGCGGCTCGCCGTGCGGTGCGGTGCGACCACCCTCCGGCGATCCCTCGGTCACGTCGCCGCCGTCGCCGACGCCGGTGACGTCCTCGACCAGGTGGCGGATCGTCTCCGAGGCGTCGGACTTGGTGTGGCCGATGAGGCCGACCGGTCCGCGCTTGATCCAACCGGTTGTGTACACGCCGGGCAGGTGCTCGCCGTCGAGGTCGACGACGCGCCCCTCGCGGTTGGAGATGACGCCCTTGAGGTCGTCGAAGGGGATCTCCGGCAGCGGGGACCCGAAGTAGCCGACGGCCCGGTAGACGGCCTGCACGGGCCAGTCGTGGAACTCGCCGGTCCCCTTGACCGTGCCGTCGCCCTGCAGCGCGGTGCGCTCGGTGCGCAGCCCGGTGACCTTGCCGTCCTCGCCGAGGACCTCGGCCGGGGAGTGCAGGAAGTGCAGGTGGATGCGCCGCGAGGCGGTCTGCTGGGACGGCTCGACCAGGGTCCAGTCGGTGAGCGTCTTGACGACCTGCTTGGTCTGGTTCGTCGCCTCGATGGCCTGCATCGAGCCCTCGTCGAAATCGAAGTCCTCCGGGTAGACGACGATGTCGACGTCCGGCACGTGGCCGAGCTCGCGCAGCTCCAGCGGCGAGAACTTCACCTGGGCGGGTCCACGCCGGGCGAAGACGTGCACGTCCGTGACCGGCGAGGCCTCCAGACCGGCCTGCACGTTCGCCGGGATCTCGGTGGACATCAGGTCCTTCGGGTGCTTGGCCAGGATCCGCGAGACATCCAGGGCCACGTTGCCGGCGCCGAGGACCGCCACGTGCTGGGCCTCCAGCGGCCAGGTGCGCGGCACGTCGGGGTGGCCGTCGAACCAGGAGACGAAGTCGGCGGCGCCGTAGGAGCCGTCGAGGTCGATCCCGGGGATCGGCAGGGCGGCGTCCTTGATGGCGCCGGTGGAGAACACGACGGCGTCGTAGTACTGACGCAGGTCCTCCAGCTTGAGGTCGACGCCGTAGTTCACGTTGGCGAGCAGGCGCACGTCACCCTTGCTCAGCACCTTGTGCAGGGCGTTGATGATGCCCTTGATCCGCGGGTGGTCGGGGGCGACGCCGTAGCGCACGAGTCCGAACGGGGCGGGCAGCCGCTCGAAGAGGTCGATGCTGACGTCGAGGTCGGTCTTGGACAGGATGTCCGCGGCGTAGATGCCGGCGGGGCCTGCACCGACGATCGCGACGCGCAGAGGTCGGGTGCTGCTCACTGCGAGGTACGCCTTCCGGATCGGGGCTTGCGTGGAGTTCGATTCTAGGAGGTTCTGCCTCGGCAGAGATGAGGTCTACCTCACTGCCAGGGTCTCAACGGGATCCCAGGATGCCACACCCGTCTCGGGGGATGAACAGGCCGTCTTGCTTGGCGGACAAACCGTCTCGCGACGCCGTGGCCTAGCATCCGGCCATGCCGACGATGATGCAGCGCACGCGCAGCGAGGTCGCCCCCGTGCGGCGGACCGTCGTGTCGGGCGCCCTGCCCGTGATCGCCTGGGCCGTGTGGGTCAGCGGGCCGGGCTGGGCGACCCCGGCCGTCGCGGTCGCCGCCGTCGCCGGCCTCGCCCTGTTCGCCGTCGACGTCCGCACCCACCGGCTCCCTGACGCCCTCACCTACCCCACGACGGCCCTCGTGACCGGCCTGCTGGCCGTCGCCGGTGCCGTCACGGGGGCCTGGGCCGTGGTGGCGAGGGGCCTGCTCGGCGCGGCCGTCCTCGGTGGCGGGTACCTGGTGCTGCACCTGCTGCACCGGAGCGGCCTGGGGCTGGGGGACGTGAAGCTCGCCGTGCCGCTCGGGCTCGTCACCGCCTGGTTCGGCTGGCCGGTCCTCGCGGCCACCGCCGTGCTGCCGTTCCTGCTCGGCGGCACGGCCGCCCTGGTGCTGCTCGCGACCCGGCGGGCCACGCGGTCCACCGCCATCGCCTTCGGGCCGTTCATGCTCGGCGGAGCCGCGGTCGCCCTGACGGCGCACCGCCTGCTCGCGGGCTGACGGCGACCGGCGTCGGCTCCGGCGCACGTCCGGAACGGGCAGCGGATCTCAGACGGTGCGGTCCGCCAGCGCGGTGGCGAGGTCGGTCAGGGCCGCCTTGACCGGCCCCTCCGGCAGCGGCTCGAGCTCGGCGGCCGCCTCGCGGGCCCGGCCCACGGCCCGCCGCCGCGTCTCGGCGAGCACGTCGTGCTCCCGCAGGTCCGCGACGACGGCCGCCAGCACGGCGTCGTCCGACAGGTCCCCGTCCAGGCGCGCCAGCAGCTCGGCGTCCGCCGCGGTGCCCTCCCCGCGCGCGACGCGCTGGCGCAGCAGCAGGACCGGCATCGTCGGCACGTGCTCGCGCAGGTCCGTCCCGGGGGTCTTGCCGGACTCCGCGCCGGAGGAGGCGACGTCCAGCACGTCGTCGGCGAGCTGGAAGGCCAGGCCGACCTTCTCGCCGTAGGCCGCCACGGCCTCGACGACATCGTCCGGGCAGCCGCCGAACATCGCGCCCAGCCGGGCCGCGGTGGACAGCAGGGAGGCCGTCTTGTCGCTGAGCACCTGCAGGTAGTGCTCGACCGGGTCGTCCCCCTCGCCGGGACCGGTGGTCTCGTGGAGCTGGCCCAGGCACATCCGCTCGAACGTGTTCGCCTGCAGCACCACGGCCTCGGGCCCGAGACCCGCCACGAGGGCGGACGCGCGGGCGAACAGCAGATCGCCGACGAGGATCGCCACCGTGTTGCCCCACACGGTGTGCGCGGCCGGGGCCCCGCGGCGCACGGGCGCGGAGTCCATGACGTCGTCGTGGTAGAGCGAGGCGACCTGCGTCAGCTCGACGACGACCGCGGCCTCGACGAGCTCCGGCGCGGACCCGTCGCCGAGCTCGCCGGCGAGCAGGGTCAGCAGCGGCCGGAACCGCTTGCCGCCGGCCGCCACCAGGTGGCGACCGGCGTCGTCGGCGAGTGCGTCGGTCGAGGCCACCGCGTCGTCGAGCATCGTGTCGACCTGCGCCAGCCGCTGCGCGATCCGGTCGGCCAACGCGGAGTCCGTCAGCGGGATGCCGGTCGGCAGGGTCGAAGCAGCGCCCGCAGGCGCGTCAGAAGCACGGGTCACGATCCGAACCTATCTTCCCGACGCGCCCGGAGCCGAACGGAGCTCACGGGCCGAAGGGTCGGAACGCCGCCGCCTGCGTCGTCCAGTCCAGCACCGCTGCCGGGACGATGCCGAGCAGCACCACGCCGACGGCGCAGACCGTGATCGCCACGGCGGTCGGCCCCTGGGAGGCGACCACGACCACGGCGGCGCGCCCGGCGAGGGCCCGCGCCGCCGTGAGCGTCCCGGTGCGGGCCGGCTCCGGCCCGTCCTCGACGCCCTCGCCGTCCCGGAACCCGTCGTCCGGGGTCCCGTCGCCCGCGACGGCACCGGCGGGGGCGACGCCGTCGTCGGCGGTCTCCTCCACCGGCGGCGTGAGCACCATCAGGACGATGAGCCGGACGTAGAAGAACACCGCGACGATCGAGGCGAGCACACCGATGACGGCCAGCGGCCAGGCGCCGGCCTCGACCGCTGCCGAGAACGCACCGAACTTCGCGAGGAACCCGGCCGTCAGCGGGATCCCCGCCATCGACAGCAGGAACAGCGAGAACGCCGTCGCCAGCAGCGGCGAACGCCGCCCGAGGCCCGCCCACTGGGACAGGTGCGTCGCCTCGCCGAGCACGACGCCGTCGGCGTCCTGCTCGCGCACGAGCGTCACGACGGCGAAGGCGCCGAGCGTGGCCAGCCCGTAGGCCAGGACGTAGAACAGCACGGCCTGCGCGCCGACCTCGTCGAGTCCCACCATCGCCACCAGCAGGAACCCGGCGTGGGCGATGGAGGAGTAGGCCAGCATCCGCTTGACGTCGGTCTGCACGGCTCCGGCGGCCGTGCCGACGAGCATCGTCAGGATCGCGACGACCCACAGGCCCGTCTCCAGGTCCCGACGCAGGGGCTCGTCCAGACCTGCGGCCAGCGTGAACAGCACCCGCACCATCGCGCCGATGGCGGCCGCCTTGACGCAGGCGGCCATGAACGCGGTGATCGGGGTCGGCGCACCCTGGTACACGTCCGGGGTCCAGGTGTGGAACGGCGCCGCACCGATCTTGAACAGCAGGCCGACGGAGATCAGCAGCACGGCGGCGATCACGAGGTCCGGCATCATCGTCAGGACCGGGCTGTCCGGGTTCGCCAACCTGGACACGGCCAGCTCGAGGCTGACCGTCGCGGTGGCGCCGTACACCAGGGCGATGCCGAACAGCATCAGCGCGCTGGCGAACGACCCCAGCAGGAAGTACTTGAACGCGGCCTCCTGGCTGAGCAGCCGGCGGCGGCGGGCCGTCGCGCAGAGCACGTACAGCGGCAGGGACAGCACCTCGAGGGCGATGAACAGCACGATGAGGTTGTCCGTGGCCGGGAACAGCAGCATGCCGCCCGTGGCGAACAGCATGAGCGGGTAGATCTCCGTCTGCTGCAGCCCGGCCTGGCGAGCGGCGTCCTCGTAGGCGGTGCCCGGCACCGCCGCGGCCGTCGGGGCGAAGGCGTCCTGCCCGGTGCTGGTGCGGTCGGCGACGACCAGCACCCCGAGCAGGGCCAGCAGCGCCACCACGGCCTGGATACCCAGCGTGAACGGGGTGAGGAGCACCGTGCCGTCCACGACGAAGGCGAGACCGTCGGTGAGCACCCGGTCCCAGAGCAGCGCCACGGCCACCAGGGACCCCGCCAGGGCGCCGAGCGTCAGCACGAGCTGGACCACGCGGCGGGCCCGCGCGGGCACGAAGGCCTCGACCAGCACACCGACCACCCCGGCGGCCAGGACCACCAGGACCGGCGACAGGACCGCCCAGTCGATCTCCGGTGCGACGAACTCGTTCACTGCTCGCTCCCCTCTGCAGCACCGAGCACGGGCTGCGGATCGGTGGCGCCGACGAGCTCGACGGAGACCTCCGCCGGCTCACGGACGTAGTCGAGCGCCGGCCCGGGCACCAGGCCCAGCACGACCAGCGCGGCCACCAGCACCCCGGCGACGGTCTTCTCCCGGCCGCCCAGGTCCTTGGCCCCGGCGACCTCCGCGCCGACCGGGCCGGTGAACATGCGCTGGTAGGTCAGCAGCACGTAGGTCGCGGCCAGCACGACGGCGGGGACGGCGACCAGCACCGCCGCGGGCCACCGGCCGTAGGCACCCAGGAAGACCATGATCTCCGAGACGAACGTCGCCAGACCCGGCAGCGCGAGGGCCGACAGCCCCGCGACGAGGAAGGTGCCGCCCAGGACCGGGGCGACCGTGCGCATCCCGCCGTAGTCCGACACCAGCTGGCTGTGCCGGGGGTGCCGGGCGATCGCGAAGCCCGCGAGGAGAAACAGCGCCCCGGTGGAGATGCCGTGGTTGAGCATCATGAAGCTCGACCCGGAGACCCCCACCGAGGTGAAGGTGAAGATGCCCAGGATGATGAACCCGAAGTGCGACACCGAGGTGTAGCCGATCAGGCGCAGCACGTCCGACTGGCCGATCGCCAGGATCGCGCCGTACAGGATCGAGATCACGGCCAGCACCACCACGAAGGGCGCGGCCCACCGGCTCGCCTCCGGGAACAGCGGCAGGCAGAGGGTCAGCATCCCGAAGGTGCCGACCTTGTCCAGCACGCAGATGAGCAGCGTCGAGGTGCCCGGCGTGGCGTTCTGGGTGACGTCCGGCAGCCAGGTGTGCACCGGGAACATCGGTGCCTTGATCGCGAAGGCCAGGAAGAACGCGGCGAACATCAGCCGCTCGGCCATCGGGTCGAGGGCGAGCCCGGTGAGGTTGTCGGTGAGGAACGCGTCCTGCGGCCGCAGCCCGGTGGCGGCGTCGACCGGCACCTGCAGGTACAGGGCGACGACGGCGGCCAGCATGATGAGCCCGCCGCCGAGGGAGAACATCAGGAACTTCACCGCGGCGTACCGGCGCTGCGCACCCTGCCCGAACCCGCCGATGAGGAAGTACGCGGGGATCAGCATGGCCTCGAAGACCACGTAGAACAGGAACACGTCCCGCGCGGTGAAGACCAGGACCATGAAGCTCAGCAGCACCAGCACCGTGGCCAGGTAGCGGCGCAGCCGGACGGCGTCACCGCCCTGCTCGTGCCACGCGGCGAGGATCACCAGCGGCACCAGACCTGCGGACAGGGCGACCAGCAGCAGCGCCACCCCGTCGACGCCGACCGCGTAGCTGGCGCCGAACGCCGGGATCCACGGGTAGGTCTCGGTGAGCTGGTGGGTACCAGCCGCACCCGTGTCGAAGGCGAGGAACGCCCCCACCACCAGGGCGACCTCCACCAGCGCACCGACGAGGGCCACCGTCCGGGCGGTGCCTGCGCTGAACGCGCCGCCGCCCGAGGCCGCGCCGGCAGCAGGCCGCCCGCGGCCCACACCGGTCAGTGCGGTGGCCAGCGCAGCCACCAGCGGCCAGGCGACGAGCACCGTCAGCCAGGGAAATGTCGACATCGTCATCCCTTCCACGCCTCAGCCCGCCGTCGTCGCCACGAGCCAGATCACGAGCACGATCACACCGAGGCCGCCCAGGGTGATCGCGGCGTACTGCCGCGCGTACCCCGACTGCCAGCCCCGCAACCAGCTCCCGAGCCGGCCGACACCTCCGGCCAGCCCCAGCCAGCCGGCGTCCACCGCGGTCCGGTCGGCGAAGACCATCGACCGCGTCAGGTACTGCCCCGGACGCATCACGAGGGTCTCGTTCACGTCGTCCTGGTGGAGGTCCACCCGGGCCGCCCGGACCAGGGCCGGCGCGGGCGGCGCCGTCGTCGGCACCGCGCGGGTGGCGTACTGCACCCAGGCCAGGGCCGCACCCACCACGACCAGGGTGAGCGTCAGCCCGATGATGACCGGCACCGCGAGCACGGGTTCGTCGTGCTCGGCGTGCCCCGTGACCGGTTCGAGCCAGTGGACGAACCCGTCACCGGCGGCGAGCACCCAGCCGAGCCCCACCGAACCGAGCGCCAGGACGACCATGGGCACCGTCATCAGCAGCGGCGACTCGTGCGGGTGCCGCTCGACCGTGCCGTCCGCACCGTCCGCGCTCCAGCGCCGACGTCCCGCGAACGTCATGAAGAACAGCCGCGACATGTAGTAGGCCGTGATGCCGGCGCCGACGAGCGCCACCGTGCCGAACACCCAGGGACGCCAGCCCTCGCCGACGAACGCGGCCTCGATGATCTTGTCCTTGGACCAGAACCCCGAGAACGGCGGGACGCCGAGGATCGCCAGCCAGCCGAAGCCCATCGTGATCCACGTGACCGGCAGCAGGCGCCAGAGCCCGCCGAAGCGGCGCATGTCGACGTCGTCGTCCATGCCGTGCATCACCGAGCCCGCGCCCAGGAACAGCCCGGCCTTGAAGAAGCCGTGGGTGACCAGGTGGAAGATCGCGAACGCGTACCCGATCGGGCCGAGCCCGGCCGCCAGCATCATGTAGCCGATCTGGGACATCGTCGACGCGGCGAGCGCCTTCTTGATGTCGTCCTTGGCGCAACCGACGACCGCACCGAACAGCAGCGTCAGCGCACCGACGATCGCGATGACGAGCTGGGCGTCGGGCGCCGCCTCGAGCAGCGGGCCGGAGCGCACCAGCAGGTAGACGCCGGCGGTGACCATCGTGGCCGCGTGGATGAGTGCCGAGACCGGGGTCGGACCGGCCATCGCGTCCCCGAGCCAGGCCTGCAGCGGCAGCTGTGCCGACTTGCCGCAGGCCGCCAGCAGCAGCATCAGCCCGATCGCGGTGTTCAGCGCCTGGTCGGCGGCGTCGGCCGAACCCAGCACCGTGCCGAAGTCGAGGGCACCGAACGTGGCCAGCATGAGCATCATCGCCACGATGAGGCCCATGTCGCCGACCCGGTTCATGAGGAACGCCTTCTTGCCGGCCACCGCGTTGGGCAGGTGGTGGTCCCAGAACCCGATGAGCAGGTACGAGGCCAGGCCCACGCCCTCCCAGCCGACGAACAGCAGCAGGTAGTTGTCCGCGAGCACCAGCAGCAGCATCGCCGCGACGAACAGGTTGAGGTAGGCGAAGAACCGCCGCCGGTCGTGGTCGTGCGACATGTAGGCCACGGAGTAGACGTGGATCAGCGTGCCCACGAACGTCACCAGCATCACGAACGTCATGGACAGCGGGTCGAGCTGGAACCCGAGGTCGACCGTCAGGGGCCCGGCGTCGATCCAGGTACCGACCGAGGAGGTCGCCACCCGCTGCTCGGCGTCGACGCCGAGCATGTCGAGCAGGATGACCAGGCCGATCACGAACGTCGCCGTCGAGGCCAGCACACCGAGCCAGTGACCCCACCGGTCGCCGCGGCGCCCGATCAGGAGCAGCAGCGCCGCGCCGATCAAGGGGGTCGCGACCAGCCACGGGGCGAGGGAGAGCGTCTGCGTCGTCATCGAAGTCGTGGCCTTCCTAGCTCTTGAGCAGGTTGACGTCGTCGACCGAGGCCGACCGGCGGGCACGGAAGATCGTCACGATGATCGCCAGCCCGACCACGACCTCGGCGGCGGCGACGACCATGACGAAGAAGGCCAGGACCTGGCCGGTGACGTCGCCGTGCATCCGCGCGAAGGTGACCAGCGCGAGGTTCGTGGCGTTGAGCATGAGCTCGATCCCCATGAACACCACGATCGTGTTGCGGCGCAGCAGCACCGTCGTCGCGCCGAGCGCGAAGAGCACGACCGACAGGTAGAGGTAGTTCGTCAGCTCCATCAGCGGGTCTCCCCCTCGCTGCTGTCCGGTCCGACGCTCGGCACCGGGTCGTCGGGGACGTCCAGCTCGCGGTGCACCAGCGTCTCCTCGGCGGTGAGGAGCTCGGCGGCCTCGCGCTGCTGACCGCGGATGCGCAGCACCCGCGGCACCGAGTGCTCCAGCGGCCGGCCGGTGTGGTCGAGAGCCGGGGTGTCCATCGCGTTGTTCTGCGCGTACACGCCGGGCGCCGGCAGCGGGCTCAGGTGGCGGCCGGTGGGCAGCGCCGCGATCTTGGCCTCGGCCAGCGCGCGCTGCGTCGGCTTCGCTCCCAGGCGGCGGCGGTGGGTCAGCACCAGTCCGGCGACGGCCGCGGTGACGAGCAGGATGCCGACGACCTCCATGGCCACGACGTAGTGCTCCATCACGACGCGGGCGAGCGCGACCGGGTTGGTCACCCCGCCGGTCTCCGCCAGGCCCCGCGGCGGCGGGAACGTCGACCGGGCGATGACGCCGCCGAGCACGGACGCCAGCCCCAGTCCGAGCAGCAGGCCGACCCAGCGCTGACCCCGGATGGTCTCGGTCAGCGAGTCGGCCGCGTCCACCCCGACGAGCATCAGCACGAAGAGGAACAGCATCATCACCGCGCCGGTGTACACCACGACCTGGACGACGCCGAGGAACGGCGCCTCCTGGGCCACGTAGAGCACGGCCAGGGAGATCATGACGAACACGACGCACACGGCCGCGTGCACGGCCCGCCGCACGACCAGCAGCCCGGAGGCCGCGAGCACCATGAGCGGGGCCAGCACCCAGAACAGGACGGTCTCGCCGCCGGACACGGTCATGGCCGGGCCTCCTCGGTCTGCACGGGGCGGTGGTCCAGGCTGGACTGCGTCGCCGCGGCACGGGTCGCCTCGGCACGGTCCTGGTCGGGCCGCAGGTGGTGGGTGTCCGGGACCGGGGGCGGGGCGTCGCCGGCCACGACGGCGGACGCGGCGTCCAGCGTCGGGTCGTCCGGGCGGTGCTCGCGCACCCAGTCCACCTGCTCCGCGGTCGGTGCGGTGACCTCGCCGCGGTAGTACTCGGTGTCCGTGGTGCCCTCCGCCATCGGGTGCGGGGCGGCGAGCATCCCCTCGGCCAGCGGTGCCAGCAGGTCCTGCTTCTCGTAGATCAGGCCCTCCCGCGTCGGCCCGGCGAGCTCGTAGTCGGGGCCCATCGTCAGCGCCCGCGTCGGGCACGCCTCGATGCACAACCCGCAGAAGATGCAGCGCAGGTAGTTGATCTGGTAGACGCGGCCGTACCGCTCACCCGGGCTCATGTGCGCCTCGGGGGCACCGTCCACCGCGTCGGCGTTGTCCGCGCCCTCGACGTAGATCGCGTCGGCGGGGCACGCCCAGGCGCACAGCTCGCAGCCGATGCACTTCTCGAGCCCGTCCGCGTACCGGTTGAGCTGGTGGCGCCCGTGGTACCGCGTCTGCGGCGGCGTCTTCTTGCGGGGGTACTGCTCGGTGACGGTCGGCTTGAACATCGACGAGAACGTCACGCCGAAGCCGGCCACGGGAGCGAACAGCTCACCGAGGGGTCCCTTCTTCGGGCGCAACGGCTCGTAGGGCTGGTCGCTCATCGCGTCTCCTCGTCGTCGACAGCGGTCGCGGTGCGGGTCTCGGCGTCCTCGGCGGGCGGCACCGTGCGCCGCGCCCGCGGTGAGGGCGGCAGGGTCTGGCCGGGGACGGGCGGGACGGGGTAGCCGCCGGCGAAGGCGTCGAACCCGCCCTCGCCGTCGGTCGTCGCCTCGGCGCCGGTCGGCTTCTTCTCGGGCCACAGCCACAGCACCGCCATCACGACGGCGAGGGCCACGAGGATCCCGACGATCATCTGGGTCTGCGTCACACCGGCCAGGCCCGCCCACTGGAAGACCCCGAGGATCACGACCCAGGCCAGCGCGAACGGGATGAGGACCTTCCAGCCGAAGACCATGAACTGGTCGTAGCGCAGCCGCAGCAGCGTGCCGCGCACCCAGACGAAGAGGAACATCAGCAGCCACACCTTGGCCAGGAACCACAACAGGGGCCACCAGCCGGTGTTGAGCACCCCGTCACCCACCAGCGATAGCGGCCACGGGGCGCGCCACCCGCCGAGGAACAGCGTCGTGGCGACCGCGGAGACGTTGAGCATCGCGATGTACTCCGCGAGGAAGAACCACGCGAACTTCATCGAGGAGTACTCGGTCATGTACCCGCCGACGAGCTCGCCCTCGGCCTCCGGCAGGTCGAACGGCAGCCGGTTGGTCTCGCCCACCATCGAGATGAGGAAGATGACGAACGCGGGGGCCAGCGGGATGAACCACCACAGGCTCGTCTGGGACTCCACGATGGACGACGTCGACATCGAGCCGGCCATGATGAACACGCTGACCAGGCTCAGCCCCATCGCCAGCTCGTAGCTGATCACCTGGGCGGTGGAGCGCACCGACCCCAGCAGCGGGTACGTCGAGCCCGACGACCAGCCGCCCAGCACGATGCCGTACACGCCGATCGAGGCACAGGCCAGGATGTACAGCACGGCCACCGGGAAGTCGGTGAGCTGGGCGGGGGTGGTGAAGTCCGTGAACGGGATGGTCACCGACGGGCCGAACGGGATCACGGCGAAGACGAGCAGCGAGCAGAACACCGAGATCATCGGGGCCAGCAGGTAGACGCGGCGGTCGGCGTTGGTGACCGTCACGTCCTCCTTGAGCAGCAGCTTCATCGCGTCCGCGAGCGACTGCAGCAGACCGAACGGACCGTGCCAGTTCGGGCCCGGCCGCAGCTGCATCCGGGCCACGAGCTTGCGCTCGAACCAGATCGCGAACAGCACGCTGGTCAGCAGGAAGACGACGATGAGCACGGCCTTGACGACCGAGACCCAGATCGTGTCGGCACTGAAGTCGGCGGCGACGCCGGGGATCATGCCTGGACTCCCTTCTCGGCCGGGGCGACCCGGACCTGGCGGCCCGGGGAGACCCCGAGGGTGTCGTGCACACGGCAGCCGCGGGACGCCAGGGGCAGCCACACCACGTGGTCGACCATGTCGGTGATCGCCACCGGCACGGTGATCGCCCCGCGTTCCGTGGAGACCGTGACCTGGTCGCCGTCGAAGACGTCGACCCCGGCCGCGGTCGCGGCGCTCATCCGGGCCACCGGCGTCTTGGCGGTGCCGGCCAGGAACTCCTCGCCGTCCTGCATCGAGCCGTCGTCCAGGAGCAGCCGCCAGCTCGCGAGCACCGCGGACCCCGGCGGGACGCCGGGCGGGTCGTCGGTGGCGTGCTGCGGCGGGTGCGCCCGCGGTCCGTCCCAGGAGCGCAGCGCGGCGATCGAACGGTGGGCCCGCACCGGCTCGGCCGACTGCAGGTCGTGGTCGAGCAGCGTCGCGAGCTCGTGCAGCACCCGGTGGTCCGGCATCGCCGTGGACTCCAGGGCCTGGCCGAAGGACCGGACGCGGCCCTCCCAGTTCCAGTAGGACCCGCCGCGTTCGACCGGCGGGGCCACCGGCAGCACGACGTCGGCCAGCTCGGTGGCCTCGCTGCGGCGCACCTCGAGGGAGACCACGAACCCGGCGGTGGCCAGGGCACGGCGGGCGTGCTCCGGGTCGGGCAGGTCGGCGATCTCGACACCGCCGACCAGGGCCCCGGCGAGCTGCCCCACGCTCAGGGCGTCGAGGATCCCGGCGGTGTCCAGACCGCGGGTGGCGGGCAGGTCGTCCACGGAGACGCCCCAGGTGGCGGCGACCTCGGCGCGGGCCGTGCGGTCCTCCAGCGGCCGTCCGCCGGGCAGCAGGCCCGGCAGCAGACCGGCCTCCACGCCACCGCGCTCCCCGGCGCGGCGCGGGATCCAGGCCAGCCGTGCACCCGTGGTCTCCGCCAGCTCCAGGGCGGCGGCGTAGGCACCGGGCGACCCGGCCAGGCGCTCGCCGACCAGGAGCACCGCGCCCGGTCGGGCCAGCGCCTCGGCGGCCTCCAGGACGCGCGTGTCGTCGGAGTCGGCCCGGCTGGTGCTCCCGGAGGCCTGCCGGGCGACGGCGCCGAGCCACTCGGCCTCCGTGCCCGGGGCGGCCGGCAGCAGCGTGCCGTCGAGCCGGGACAGGCCCCGGCTCGTGAAGGGCGCGACCGAGAACACGCGGGTCCCCTTCCTGACGCCCTTGCGCAGCCGCAGGAACGTGACGCCGGCCTCCTCCTCGGCCTCCAGCCCGGCGAGCAGCACCGCCGGTGCCGCCTCCAGGTCACCGAAGGTCACGCCGACGCCGGTGCCGGCCACGGCGTGGGCGAGGAAGTCCGCCTCCTCCACCGAGTGCACGCGGACGCGCTGGTCGACGTCGTCCGTGCGCAGCACCGTGCGCGCGAAACGGGACCAGGCGAAGGCGTCCTCCACGGTGAGACGGCCGCCCGGCAGCACGCCGACCCCGCCGTCGTCGCGGGCCGCGGCCAGTCCCCGGGCGGCGACCTCGAGGGCCTCCACCCACGAGGCGGGGCGCAGCGCGCCGTCCTCGCGGACCAGCGGGGTGGTCAGACGGTCCGGCGCGTCCTGCCAGGTGAACGCGAACCGGTCCTTGTCCGTGATCCACTCCTCGTTGACCGCCGGGTCGTCGCCGGCCAGCCGGCGCATCACCGAGCCGCGGCGGTGGTCGACGCGGATCGCCGAGCCGCAGGCGTCGTGCTCGGCGATGCCGGGGGTGGACACGAGGTCGAAGGGACGCGACCGGAACCGGTACCGCGCCCCCGTGAGGGCACCCACCGGGCAGATCTGTACCGTGTTGCCGGAGAAGTAGGAGGCGAACGGCTGCCCCGAGGCGTCGGGCAGGGCGACACCCTGCGGGACGTCCACGGCGGTCTCGGCCCGGTGCTGGCCGCACGGCGGGGCGAAGTCGAGCACGTCCTCGTCGAAGCGCCCGATCTGCTGGTGGGCGCCGCGCTCCTGCAGGTCGATGAAGACGTCGCCGGCGATCTCCTCGCTGAACCGCGTGCACCGCTGGCAGAGCACGCAGCGCTCCCGGTCGAGCAAGATCTGCGTGGACACCTGGATCGGCTTGGGGAAGGTCCGCTTGACGTCGGTGAAGCGCGAGTCCGCCCGGCCGTGGCTCATCGCCTGGTTCTGCAGCGGGCACTCACCGCCCTTGTCGCACACGGGGCAGTCCAGCGGGTGGTTCATGAGCAGCAGCTCCATGACCCCCTGCTGGGCCTTGTCCGCGACCGCGGACGTGCGCTGGGTGCGCACCACCATGCCCGGCACGACCGTCATCGTGCACGAGGCCTGCGGCTTGGGCATCGGCCGCAGGTTGCCCTCGCGGTCGGGCATCTCCACCTCGACCAGGCACTGCCGGCAGGCCCCCGCGGGCTCCAGCAGCGGATGGTCGCAGAACCGGGGGATCTCGATGCCGACCTGCTCGGCGGCGCGGATCACCAGCGTGCCCTTGGGCACGGTGACCTCGACCTCGTCGATCGTGCAGGTCACCGTCTCCACCGGCTGGTCGGTGTGCCGGTCCGTGGTCGCGGTCATCAGTGGCCTCCTGCACCCGCGAGCGCCGGCGGCGCCTGGGGCGTGTCGTCGAACAGCGTGGAGCGGGCGGGGTCGAACGGGCACCCGCGCCCGTCGAGGTGCGCCTCGTACTCGTCGCGGAAGTACTCGATGGACGAGGTGATCGGCGAGGTCGCTCCGTCGCCCAGGGCGCAGAACGCCCGGCCGAGGATGTTGTCGCACAGGTCCAGCAGCACCTCGATGTCCCCGGCCTCCCCCGCGCCGGCCTCGATGCGGTGCAGGATCTGCTTGAGCCAGTACGTGCCCTCGCGGCACGGGGTGCACTTGCCGCAGGACTCGTGGGCGTAGAAGTCGGTCCAGCGGCTCACCGCCCGCACCACGCAGGTCGTCTCGTCGAAGATCTGCAGCGCGCGGGTGCCGAGCATCGACCCGGCGGCCCCCACGGACTCGTAGTCCAGCGGGACGTCCAGGTGCTCGGCGGTGAACAGCGGCGTCGAGGACCCGCCCGGCGTCCAGAACTTCAGCTCGTGGCCCTCGCGGACCCCGCCGGCCAGGTCGAGCAGCTCGCGCAGGGTGATGCCCAGCGGTGCCTCGAACTGCCCGGGCCGGGTCACGTGGCCCGACAGGGAGAACAGCCCGTGCCCGGTCGACTTCTCGGTGCCCATCGACGAGAACCAGTCGGCTCCGTGGGCGACGATGCCCGGGACGGAGGCGATGGACTCGACGTTGTTCACCACGGTGGGCCGGGCGTACAGCCCCGCGACGGCGGGGAACGGCGGCTTGAGCCGCGGCTGACCGCGACGGCCCTCGAGCGAGTCCAGCAGCGCCGTCTCCTCGCCGCAGATGTAGGCCCCGGCCCCGGCGTGCACGGTCACCTCGAGGTCGAAGCCGGACCCGTGGATGTTCTTCCCCAGGTGGCCGGCGTCGTAGGCCTCGCGCACGGCAGCGAGCAGCCGGCGGTACACGTGCAGCACCTCGCCGCGCACGTAGATGAAGGCGTGGTGGCAGCCGATCGCGTAGCTGGTGATCGCCACCCCCTCGACCAGGTGCTGCGGGCTGGCCAGCATGAGCGGGATGTCCTTGCAGGTGCCCGGCTCCGACTCGTCGGCGTTGACCACCAGGTAGCGGGGGCCGCCGTCGGGCGGGGGCAGGAACCCCCACTTCATCCCGGCGGGGAACCCGGCGCCGCCACGACCGCGCAGCCCGGAGTCCTTGACGAGCTGGACGAGGTCCGCGGGGTCCCGGGCCAGCGCCGTGCGCAGCCCCGTGTAGCCGCCCGCCGCCTCGTAGGTGGCGAGCTTCCACGAGCCCTCCGCGTCCCAGGTGTCGGTCAGGACCGGCGTCAACGTGTCAGTCATCGTCACCCTCCTTCGCGTCGGCCGGCCCGGCGGGACCCGTGTCGTCCGACGGCGTCGTCGGCTTGCGCTCGGCGCTGGACTGTCCGGTGCCGGTCTCCGGCGGCACCTCGGCACGCGGCGTGCCGGAGATCTCGCGCTGGTCGGTGCCCGGTGCGGTCCAGCCGCGCTCGCGGGCGATCCGCAGGCCCTCGAGGGTCGGGCCGCCGGCGCCGACGCCCTCGTCGGCGCGGCCGTCGTCGAAGCCGGCCAGGACCCGGCTCATCTTCTTGAAGGAGCAGACCGAGTCCGCCCCGCGCGTCGGGGTGACCTGCTCGCCGGCGCGCAGCCGGTCGGTCAGCTCGGCGGCCGACTCCGGGGTCTGGTTGTCGAAGAACTCCCAGTTGACCATCACCACGGGGGCGTAGTCGCAGGCGGCGTTGCACTCGACGCGCTCCAGCGTGACGGAGCCGTCCGGCGTCGTCTCGTCGTGCCCGACGTCCAGGTGCTGGCTGAGCCGGTCGAAGATCGCGTCCCCGCCCATCACGGCGCACAGCGTGTTCGTGCACACCCCGACGGTGTACTCGCCGTTGGGGCGGCGCTTGTACTGGGTGTAGAAGGTCGCCACCGCCGAGACCTCGGCCGCGGTCATGCCGAGCTGCTCGGCGCAGAAGACGATGCCGTCGCGGCTGACGTAGCCGTCGACGGACTGCACCAGGTGCAGCAGCGGCAACAGTCCGGACCGCGGGTCCGGGTAGCGGGCCTTGATCGTCTCCGCGTCGGCCTCGAGCGCGGCCAGCGTCTCGGCGTCGTACCCCGTGCGCGAGCGTGCGCCCACCGGTTCGGCCGTCATCGGTCCACCCCTCCCAGCACCGGGTCCAGGGACGCGACGGCGACGACGACGTCGGCCACCTGGCCGCCCTCGCACATCACCGACACGGCCTGGAGGTTGTTGAACGACGGGTCGCGGAAGTGCGCCCGGTAGGGGCGCGTGCCGCCGTCGGACACCACGTGGACGCCGAGCTCGCCGCGCGGGTGCTCGACCGTCTGCCACGCCTGCCCGGCCGGCACCCCGAAGCCCTCGGTCACCAGCTTGAAGTGGTGGATGAGGGCCTCCATGGAGGTGCCCATGATCTTGCGGATGTGGTCCAGGGAGTTGCCCTGGCCGTCGGAGCCGACGGCCAGCTGGGCGGGCCAGGCGATCTTCTTGTCCGCCACCATCACCGGTGCCCCGGCGGTGTCGTCGAGCCGTGCCAGGCACTGCTCGACGATCTTCAGCGACTGGTAGCACTCCTCGATCCGCAGCACGACGCGGGCGTAGCAGTCGGCGGCCGTGTCCGTGGGGACGTCGAAGTCGTAGTCCTCGTACCCGCTGTACGGGAACGCCTTGCGCACGTCGTACGGGTGCCCGGCCGACCGCAGGACCGGGCCGGTGACGCCGAGGGCGAAGGCACCGGACAGGTTCAGCACGCCCACGCCCTGCAGCCGGGACTTGAAGATCGGGTTCGCGAGCATCAGGTCGCCCAGCATCCCGATGTACTTGCGCAGGCTCGGCAGCAGGGAGCGGACGTTCTCGGTGAAGTCCTCGGGCACGTCCTGGGCGACGCCGCCGGGCCGGATGTACGCGTGGTTCATCCGCAGGCCGGTGACCGCCTCGAACAGGCGCAGGATCTCCTCCCGGGCGGTGAACCCGAGGGTCATGATCGTCGTGGCGCCCATCTCGTTGCCGCCCGTGCCCAGGCAGACCAGGTGGGAGGCGACCCGGTTGAGCTCCATCATCAG
Source organism: Isoptericola sp. b515 (assembly GCF_030588125.1). NCBI lineage: Bacteria > Bacillati > Actinomycetota > Actinomycetes > Micrococcales > Promicromonosporaceae > Isoptericola > Isoptericola sp. b515. The sequence continues at coordinate 328,855 of NZ_JAUQYR010000001.1, forward strand.
CACGCGGATCACGCTGGCCCGCTCGGGCACGTCGTCGGTGATGCCGAGCAGCCGTTCGGTCCCCAGGCAGTAGGCCGCCTCCTGGAAGAGCGGCGCCAGGTAGTCCATCCGGGTGCAGAACGTGGTGCCCTGCGTCCAGGTGCGGTACTCCATGTTCTTCTCGATGCCGGTGTGCAGGTAGCCGATCCCGCACCGGGCCTCGGTCACCGTCTCGCCGTCGATCTCCAGCATCAGGCGCAGCACGCCGTGCGTGGAGGGGTGCTGGGGACCCATGTTGACGACGATGCGTTCCTCGCCGATCGCCTCGCGGGCGATCTCGTCCCAGTCGCCGCCCGAGGCCTCGAAACCGGCGACACCGGGTCCGTAGTCCTCGGCCGCGGGTCCGGTCGAGTGCACCGAGTGCGGCACGTCGTGCGCCGGGGCCGTCATGAGTACTCCCTCCGGACGTTCGGCGGTGGCACCGTGGCGCCCTTGTACTCCACGGGGATGCCGCCGAGCGGGTAGTCCTTGCGCTGCGGGTGACCCGGCCAGTCGTCGGGCATCTCGATCCGGGCCAGCGCGGGGTGGCCCTCGAAGACGATCCCGAAGAAGTCCCACGTCTCGCGCTCGTGCCAGTCGTTGGCCGGGTAGACCGTCGTCGTCGACGGCAGGTGCGGGTCGTCGTCGGGGCAGGTGACCTCCAGCCGCAGGCGCCGGCCGTGCGTCACGGAGGTGAGGTGGTAGACGGCGTGCAGCTCGCGGCCGACGTCATCCGGGTAGTGGACGCCCGAGACGCCCAGGGACAGCTCGAAGCGCAGGTCCTGGTCGTCGCGCAGCGCCCGGCAGACCGCCATCAGGTGCTCGCGGGCGACGTACAGCGTCATCTCGGCGTCCCGGCTCGGGCCCTCTCCCTCGGCGGTCCGCCGCGGGTCGGTGATCACCACCCGTTCGACCGCGTCGGCGAAGGGCACGTCCGCCTCGCCGAGCACCTCGGCCAGCACGTCCACGACCTCGTCGAACCACCCGCCGTACGGGCGCGACGCCGCGGCCGGCATCGTCACCGTGCGGGTCAGCCCGCCGTAGCCGGACGTGTCCCCGGTGCCCTGCACCCCGAACATGCCGGTGGTCTCGCGGACGACCTCGGCCGTCGGTCCCTGCTGCCGGCGCTCGACCTCGCCGGAGTGCTCGCTCATCGCAGCAGTCCCGGCATCTGGGAGGTCGGCGTCGCCTCGAGGGCCGCGGCCTCGGCGGCCTTCGCCGCCTCGACGCGGTTGACGCCCATCGGGGAGTCCTGGATCTGCTGGTGCAGCGCGAGGATCGCGTTGATGAGCATCTCCGGGCGGGGCGGGCAGCCGGGCAGGTAGATGTCCACGGGGAGCACGTGGTCGACGCCCTGCACGATCGCGTAGTTGTTGAACATGCCGCCGCTGGAGGCGCACACGCCCATGGAGAGCACCCACTTGGGCTCGCTCATCTGGTCGTAGACCTGCCGCACGACGGGCGCCATCTTCTGGCTGACACGGCCCGCCACGATCATCAGGTCCGCCTGGCGCGGCGAGGCCCGGAAGACCTCCATGCCGAACCGCGACAGGTCGAACCGCGAGGCGCCGGCCGCCATCATCTCGATGGCGCAGCACGCCAGGCCGAACGTCACCGGCCACACCGACGCCTTGCGCAGGTAGCCGGCGAGATCCTCGATCGTCGTCAGCAGGAACCCCGAGGGGGACTCCTCCAGACCCATGACTCCTCCTTCGCGGAGATCTCGGTGCCGGCGACCGCCGGCACCCTTGCCGAACTGCCCGTCAGACCCAGTCGAACCCGCCGCGCCGCCACTCGTAGACGAACGGCACGGTGATCAGGGCCAGGAACACGAGCATCGCCGCCAGCCCGAAGCCGGCCAGCACCGTGAAGTCGACCGCCCACGGGTAGAGGAAGACGACCTCGATGTCGAAGACGATGAACGTCATCGCCACCAGGTAGTACTTGATCGGGAGCCGACCGCCCCCGGTGGCGTGCGGGGTGGGCTCGATCCCGCACTCGTAGGCGTCGAGCTTGGCCCGGTTGTACTTGCGGGGTCCGATCACCGCGCTCGCACCGACCCCGCCGAGGGCCAGCACGGCGGCGATCCCCATGAGGACCAGCACCGGGACGTACGGGTTGCTCATCGGTTCTCCTCACCCATGCCTGTGTCACTTCCTCGTGCCACGACGCGCCTCATGCCAGGTCGCTCCCGCACGAACGGTGCGGTGCCCCGCTCCGGCACGTCTCGTTCCTCGCCGTCCCTGCGCGAGGGCTCCTCGCGCTCATGACGCCGGGACCACCCTGGTCAGTCCGGCGATGACCCGGTCGATCCAGTCGCCGCCGCGGGGCTCGTAGCAGTCCGAGAGCAGCTTGAGCACGAACTGCATGACCACCGGTCGCGGCAGCCCGTACTTCACGCACGCCCGCATCACCGCGGGGTGCTCGATGAGCTGCACGAACCAGCGGCCCAGCGTGTAGTAGCCGCCCAGGTCGTCGCGCATGCGGTCGGTGTAGGTGGCCAGGGTGCGCTCGCGGGCGTCGTCGGTCAGCCGCGTGCGGGCCTGCGCGATCGCGTCGGCGGCGACGCGGCCGGCCTGCAGGGCGTAGGCGATGCCCTCGCCGTTGAACGGGCTGACCATCCCGGCGGCGTCGCCGACCAGGACGGTGCCGTCGCGGTACATCGGGCTGCGGTTGAACCCCATCGGCAGCGCGGCGCCCCGGACGGGCCCGATCTGGTTCTCGGGGGTGAACCCCCACTCCGGCGGGGTGTTGGCGGTCCAGGCCTTCATCATGGCCCGGTAGTCGTGCCCCTGGGCGGACTGGCGCGCCGGGGTGGAGCTCACGGAACCCAGCCCGACGTTCGCGGTGCCGTCGCCGAGGGCGAAGATCCAGCCGTAGCCGGGCAGCAGGTTCGACGCGCCCGGGGTGCCGTCCCACAGCTCGAGGTGCGACTCCATGAAGCGGTCCGCGTGCCGGGGCGTGCCCTCGGTGCGGTAGTAGGTCCGCACCGCCGTCCCCATCGGCCGGTCGTCCCGCCGGGTCAGCCCGAGCGCGGTCGCGAACCGGGAGGAGACGCCGTCGGCCGCCACCACGACCGGCGCCCGGTAGGTGCGGGGGGCGCCGTCGGCGCGTCCGCGGGCGTCCAGCGGCTGCGCCTGCACCCCGACCACGCGGCCCGTGCGCTCGTCGGTCTCCGGGCCGGTGACCTTGGTGCGCTCGAGGAGCTTGGCGCCCGAGGCCTGCGCGTGCTGGACGAGTCCGTGGTCGAGCGTCATGCGGGAGCGGGCGAGCCCGTACCCCGGGTAGGTGGTCAGCTCCGGCCAGGCCAGCTCCCAGGAGCGGCCGCCCGCGACGACGCGCAGCCCCTCGTTGCGGATCCAGCCGTCCTCGGCGCGGGTGTCGACGCCCATGCGGGCGAGCTCGGCCACGGCGCGCGGCGTCAGGCCGTCACCGCAGATCTTGTCGCGCGGGAAGGCGGACTTCTCCAGGAGCAGCACGTCCAGGCCGGCGACGGCGCACCAGTGCGCGGCCGCGGCCCCGGCGGGACCTGCACCGACGACGATCACGTCCGCGTCGTCACGATCTACCGCTCGCACTGCTCACCTCCCGCCGCAGGAGACCTCGGCACCCTCGCCGAGGCCACTTGTGAACCCGCTCACAACGTTCTGCGTGCACTCTAACCACGTTCAGCGACCGATGTGTAGGAAGGCAACCCTTCGTTGACGCCGGGGCGGTCACGGGGTGGCCCGGGAGGGCGCCACGACGAGCAGGAACGGTGGCGGCACGACGGGTCACGGCATACGGTCGTGAGCGCATCGCCCCGATCGTCCAGCCACAGGAGGCACCTGAAGATGAAGGCCGTGACCGCACTCGCCGTCGGCGTCGCCGTGGGGTACTACCTCGGCACCGAGCAGGGCAGGGAGAAGCTCGAGCAGGCCAGGAAGCTGGCCGTCGACACCTGGAACGACCCCCGGGTGCAGGAGAAGGTCGCCGGAGCCCAGACGCGGGCCTCCGGCAACTGAGCGACCCCGGCCCGACCTCCCGGCGATCGTCAGTCGGCGGGTCGGGTCGCCCGGTGCAGGGCCACGATGCCGCCGGTGAGGTTCCGGTAGGCCACGCGGCTCCACCTGGCCCCCAGCATCAGCCGGCCGAGCCCGTCCTGGTCCGGCCAGGCGCGGATCGACTCGGCCAGGTACTCGTACGACCCCTTGTCCCGCGTGACCGCCCCGGCCACCGCCGGCAGCGCACGCATCAGGTACTCCAGGTAGACCTGACGGAACGGCGCCCACACGGGGTGCGAGAACTCGCAGATCACCACCCGCCCGCCCGGGCGCGTCACCCGCAGCATCTCGCGCAGCGCGGCCGAGGTGTCCACGACGTTGCGCAGACCGAAGCTGATCGTCACGGCGTCGAAGGTCGCGTCCGCGAACGGCAGCCGCGTCGCGTCGCCGGCCACGAAGGGCAGGTCCGCCCGACGCTGCTTGCCGACCTGGAGCATCCCCATCGAGAAGTCGGACGGGACGACGACGGCACCGGCGTCCGCGAACGGCTCGCTCGAGGTCCCCGTCCCGGCGGCGAGATCGAGCACCCGCTCCCCCGGGCCGGCCCCGACCGCGGCCACCGTCGCCCGCCGCCAGGAGCGGTCCTGGCCCAGGGAGACGATGTCGTTGGTGAGGTCATAGCGCTCGGCGATCCCGTCGAACATCGAGGCGACCTCGACGGGCTTCTTCTCCAGGCTGGCGCGCGACATGGCCACATCGTCCCACGGCCGACGGTCGACGGTCCCCACGCGGCGTACCCTGGACCCTGATGTCCGCCACGCCCCACCCGGCGCCGGTCCCGCCGTCGGGCGCGTCCGCCGGCACCCCCGTCCCCGCACCCGAGCCGCCGCGGCTCGTGGTCCGCACCACACGGCTGGACCCCCTGCCGGGCGAGCTCACCGCGCTGGTCGACCTGCTCCCGGACGAACGCCCGCTGACCTGGGTCCGCCGCGGTGACGGCATCGTCGGCTGGGGCGAGGCCCTGCGCCTGGACACCTACGGCCCGGGGCGATTCGCCGACGCCGACGCCGCCTGGCGCGCCGCCCTCGCCCGCGCCGTCGTGCGCGACGAGGTCCGTCTGCCCGGCAGCGGCCCGGTGGCCTTCGGCACGTTCGCGTTCGACGACGGCGGGACCGGCGAGGCCTTCGACGGGTCCTCGCCGCAGGGGTCGCTCGTCGTGCCGCGGGTCGTCGTCGGGCGCCGGGGCGACGTGACGTGGATGACCACGATCGCCGTCGACGGGACGCTCGAGGCCCCCGGGGACGCCGGCCTGGCCGCCACGGCACGCACCCCGGTCCACGACCCCGGCCGGGTGACGCTCACCGACGGGGCGGTCGGCGCCCGCGACTGGCCTGCGGTCGTGGCCGAGGGGGTCGCCCGCATCCAGGCCGGCGAGCTGGAGAAGGTCGTGCTGGCCCGCGACGTCGTCGCCACCACCGAACGTCCCGTGGACCCGCGCTGGCTGCTGCGCCGGCTGGCGGCGCGCTACGAGTCCTGCTGGACGTTCTCCGTGGCCGGGATGATCGGCGCCACCCCCGAGCTGCTGCTGCGCAGCGAGAAGGGTCTGGTCACCTCCCGCGTCCTGGCGGGCACCATCCGCCGTGAACCCGGGATGAGCGACGACGACGCGCTGCTGCACGCCGCGCACCTGGCTCGTTCGTCGAAGGACCTGGAGGAGCACGAGTTCGCCGTGGCCTCGGTCGCGCGCTCCCTGGCGCCGTTCTGCTCGTCGATGAACGTCCCGGACACGCCGTTCGTGCTGCACCTGCCGAACGTCATGCACCTGGCCTCCGACGTCACCGCGGTGCTGGACCCCGGCACGCCGTCGAGCTCCCTGTCGCTCGCCGCGGCGCTGCACCCCTCGGCGGCCGTGTGCGGCACACCGACGGTGGCCGCGCGCGACCTCATCCGCGAGATCGAGGGGATGGACCGGTCGCGGTACGCCGGGCCGGTGGGCTGGGTCGGCGCCGACGGCGACGGCGAGTGGGGCATCGCGCTGCGGTCCGCGGAGCTCGCCGACGACCCGCACCACCTCCGCCTGTTCGCCGGCTGCGGGATCGTCGCGGCCTCCGACCCGGAGGCGGAGCTCGCCGAGTCGGAGGCGAAGCTCGTGCCCATGCGCTGGGCCCTCGGCGTCTGAGCGACGTCCCGTCCGCACGGACGGAGCGGGTCCGGTCGACAGCTCGACCGGACCCGCTCCGCGCGACCGCACCGGTGTGACCGGGAGGGGACCGGTCAGTCGCCGAACAGCTCGCGCAGCCAGTTCGGGACGTTGTCCGGCGCCGTCGGGTCGGACGACCCGTCCTGACCCTCCTGCTGCTGGTCCTGGTCCCGCTGCTGGTCCTGGTCCTGCTGCTGGTCGCGCTGCTGGTCCTGTCCGCCCTGGCCGGACCCGACGGTCTCCTCGCGGACCGCGAAGGAGACGTCGACCGAGGCCGCCCGGCCGTCACGCACGTAGGTGACGGACGCCGACTCGCCCGCGGTGCGCTCGCGCACGTAGGCGGTCAGCGACTCGGCACCGCTGACCGAGTCGTCGTCGATGGCGACGACGACGTCACCGGCCTGCAGGCCGGCCTCCGCGGCGGGTGAACCGCCGACGACCTCGACGACCTCGGCACCCCGGCGCGTGACGCCGTCGGCGGTCGCCGTCGCGTCCCGCAGGGACACGCCCAGGAACGCGTGCTCGGCGGTGCCGTCCTCGACGAGCTGGTCGGAGACGTTCGTGGCCAGGTTCACCGGGATCGCGAACCCGAGACCGATCGACCCGGAGGCGCCGCCCGCCCCGCCGGACATCGTCGCGATGGACGAGGTGATCCCGACGACCCGGCCCTGCGCGTCGAACAGCGGTCCCCCGGAGTTGCCCGGGTTGACGGCCGCGTCGATCTGGATCGCGTTGGTCACCACGACGTCGCCACCGCCCCTGCCGGACGCCGCCACGGGGCGGTCCAGCGCCGAGACGATGCCGGTGGTCGCCGTGTTGGCCAGGCCGAGCGGGTTGCCGACGGCCAGGACGGAGTCACCGACCTGGACGGCGTCCGAGTCGCCGAACGTCGCGGGCTGCAGGTCGTCCGGGGGGTCGACCAGCTGGACCACGGCGAGGTCGGTCGTGGGGTCGGTGCCCACGATCGTGGCCTCGTACAGGCGCCCGTCCGACAGGGTGACCTGGACGGTGCCGTCCGCGGCGCCGGCGACCACGTGGTTGTTGGTCAGGACGTGCCCGGCCTCGTCGACGACGACACCCGACCCCTCGGACCCGCCGGACTGGCTGCTCACCTGGATCGCCACGACGGACGGCGCGACGGCCGAGGTGACGGCCTGCCAGTCCGGGTTCTCGCTGGTCGAGCTGGCCACGGGGGCCGCCTGCGAGGTCGTGGACGCGCCCACCTCGGCGAGCGAGGACTCGCTCGTGCCGTCGTCGAGCAGGGACACCGCGCCGACCGTCGCCACGCTCGCGAGCACGGCGGCGCCGGCGGCCGCGGCGACGACCGGCACCCACGGGGTGCGACGCCGCTCGGCGCCCGCCGCCGGCGGGTACGTCGGCGCGCCCCCGGACCATCCGGTCTGGTAGGACGGGCCGTAGGCCGGGCCGGGCTGGTGCGACGGCGCCGCGCCGACGGGCTGCGGCGCGGCCTGCCGGTCGGGTGCCGGAGCCTGCGTCGCGGCGCCCTCGTGGCGTGCGGCCGGCAGCGGGTGCGTCGGCTGCTCGACGGGGTGCTCCTGGCCCGACGGCTGCTGCGGTGCGGGGGTGTGCTCGGTGCTCATGTGCCCTCCTCGATGTCTGCCCCTACACCACACCATCAGCCTTGGCCGAGCCTTGGGCGGACCTGAGAGTTTCCTGTCAACCGCCGTCCCCTCGTGCCGAGGACACCCGTCGTCCCCTGGTCAGCGCGTGGCGGACCGGACGGCCGTGGCGATCCGGGCGGCGAGGTCCCGGGACTCCGCGAGCCGGTCGGCCCGCGGCACGCGCACCTCCACCACGCTCACCCCGGCCGGTGGCCGCGCGAGCGCGCCGGTCAGGGAGGTCAGGTCGTCGACCCGCCGGTGGGCCACGCCGTACCCGGCGCACAGCGCGGCCAGGTCCGCACCGTGCGACGTGCCGAAGACCCGCTCGAAGGTCGCGGCAGCCTCCGGACCCTCCTGGGCCAGGGTCCCGTGCTCGAGCGTGGCGAAGATCGACCCGCCGTCGTCGTTCACGACGACGACCTGCAGGTCGGCACGGTCCTCCGCGGGGCCGCGCAGCAGGCCGTTGAGGTCGTGCAGGAAGGTCAGGTCGCCCACGAGGGCCCGGGTGCGCACCCCCTGGCGGCCGGCGGCCAGGGCCACTCCCGAGGCCGTCGCGACGGTCCCGTCGATACCGGCCAGCCCGCGGTTCGCCAGGATCCGGGCCGGCGGGGCGTCCGGCGCCGCGTCGAGACCGAGGACGAGGTCGACGTCCCGCACCGGGTTGGAGGCGCCCACGACCAGCACGTCACCGGCCCCGGTCGCGGCGACCACGGCCCGCGCCACGACCAGGGCCGCGTGCGGGGCCGTCACGAGGTCGGCGTCGACGGCGTCGGTCCGGGTGACGGCGTCGACCTCGGCGGCGGCCGCGCGGCTCGCCGCCTGCCACCGCGCGGCGAACGCCCCGCCGTCGGCGGGCTCGCCGGGTGCGAACCAGCGGTCGGCGAGGCGGTCGACGACCCGTGCGGCGTGCCGGGCCGGGTCCGGCCACGGCCCGCCCCCCGGCGCGACCACGGTGACGTGCACGTCGGGGCGGGCGAGCAGGCGCTGCACGGGGCGCGACAGCGTGGGCCGGCCCAGGACGACGACGTGCTCCACGTCGTCGGCGAGCCCGTCGGCGCCGAGCACCGAACGGTACGCGGCCACGGCCCGCGGGCCGCCGCCGGCGCCGGAGGTCGGCTCGGCGAGCAGGGGCCAGCCGCGGGCCTCGGCGAGCCGGCGCGCGTCCGGACCGGCACCGTCCCCCGCCACGACGAGGGTGCGGGTCGGGTCCCCCGGCAGCGCCGGGTCGGCCCCCGGCCCCGCCGCCGGCGGCACGACCTCGACACCCCGGCCGGGCTGCGCGGGCGCGGTGGCCGCGTCGTCGTCCGCGCCACCGACGGGGTGCAGCGGGTCCCGGAAGGCGAGGTTGAGCTGGACCGGGCCGGGATGCCGGTCGCGCAGACCCCGGGCGGCGGCCACCGCCCGCCGGGCGGCGGACAGCAGGTCGCGCACCTCGCCGTCCCGTCCGTCGGGCGCGGGCACGTCGAGGGTGTAGCGGACGGCGGCGCCGAAGAGCCCGACCTGGTCGGTGGTCTGGGAGGCGCCGGTGCCACGCAGCTCGTGCGGCCGGTCGGCCGTCAGGACGACGAGCGGCACACGACTGTGCGAGGCCTCCAGGACGGCGGGGTGCAGGTTCGCCACCGCGGTGCCCGAGGTGGTCACCACGGCGACCGGGGCCGGTACCGCTGCCTCCGCGGCACCGGCCGCCGACCCCCGGGAGAGTCCGAGCGCGAGGAAGCCCGCCGAGCGTTCGTCGATGCGCACGTGCAGCCTGACCAGGCCGACGGCGTCCGCCTCGGCCAGCGCGTAGGCCAGCGGGGCGGACCGCGACCCGGGTGCCAGCACGACGTCGTGCACGCCCTGCGCGGCCAGGTCCGCGACCAGCGCGCGGGCTGCCGTGACCGCGGGGGCGGCCGTGCCGCCGTCGGGCGCGGGGCTCACGCGTCGGCCCCGTCGAGGAGCGCGGCGAGCCGGTCGTGCCGGTCGAGCCAGCGCTGCTCCAGCTCCGGCGGGGCGGCGACGGCGGCGAGCGCCCCCGCGTCCGGGCCGACCCGGCGCACCGGCAGCGTCCCGTCCACCGGGCGCAGCGGTTCGTCGGTGACGTCCCGCGTGAGCAGCTGGGAGGTGGCCAGCCCGCACGCGTGCGGCAGCTCGGGCAGGGCGGCCGCGAGCGCCACCCCGGCCGCCAGCCCGACCGACGACTCCAGGGCCGAGGAGACCACGACCGGCAGGCCGACCTGCTCGGCCAGGTCGAGACAGGCCCGCACCCCGCCGAGCGGCTGGACCTTGAGCACGACGACGTCGGCCGCCTCGGCGCGCACCACCCGCAGGGGGTCCTCGGCACGGCGGATCGACTCGTCGGCCGCGACCGGCACGTCGACGGCACGGCGGACGGCCGCCAGCTCCTCCACCGTCGCGCAGGGCTGCTCGACGTACTCCAGCCCCCCGGCGGCGCGGTCCAGCAACGGGATGCGGCGGCGGGCCGCGTCGACGTCCCAGGTGCCGTTGACGTCGACGCGGATCCGGCCGACGGCCGGTCCGTGCAGCGTGTCGAGCACGGCCCGGACCGCCTCGACCCGGCGGAGCTCGGCCTCGACGGGCTCGACCGAGCCGTCGGGGAGCCGCTGGCCCACCTTGACCTTCGCCGTCCGGCACCCGCCGGAGGCCAGCACGATCTCGCGGGCGCGTTCCGGGTCGACGGCGGGCACCGTCACGTTGACCGGGACGGCGTCACGCACGGGTGGCGGGAAGTCGAGGTCCGCCGCCTCGCGCGCGGCCCGCAGCCAGGTGGCGGACTCGGCGTCGTCGTACTCGCAGAAGGGGCTCAGCTCGCCCCACCCGGCCTCGCCGGCCAGGAGCAGACCGTCCCGGCTGGTCAGTCCCCGGAACGGGGTGCGCAGCGGAGCGGACCAGACGTAGCGGCGCCGGGGCGTCGCGGGCAGGGAGACGGGCACGTCCTCAGGGTAGGAGGTCGTCCGCGGCTCGGCAGCACGCGGGGGGACCGGGCACCGTCAGTCGGTGAACTCCTCCGGCGGCATGTGCCGCAGGATGCCGGGAGTGCCGACCGTGGCGACGGGCACGCTCTGGGTGGTGACGGTGGCGCGCCGGACCTCGGCGGCGTCGTAGGCGATCAGCTCGTCCACGACCTCGTCCGGGTCGGCGACCTCGGCGCTGTGGGATCGCGTCTTGTCCATGCCCCCATGGTGCAACTGCAGTTGTGCAGATTCCACGGATGACGCGCACATCTCGCGTGATCGGCGTGTCGAGCCGCGACTACCCTGAGGCCGTGAGCCACTCCGACAGCACTCCTCCGGTCCCCCCGCAGGTCTCGCAGACGTTCGACCCGACCCGATGGCGCCCCGTCACGGGCTTCGACGGGCTGACCGACCTCACCTACCACCGGGGTGTGGAGCGGTCCACGGCGGCCGACGGCACCGAGCAGGTCCGCGACCTGCCGGTGGTCCGGGTCGCGTTCGACCGCCCCGAGGTCCGCAACGCCTTCCGACCGCACACCGTCGACGAGCTGTACCGGGTGCTGGACCACGCCCGCATGACCTCCGACGTGGGCACCGTGCTGCTCACCGGCAACGGCCCGAGCCCCAAGGACGGCGGCTGGGCGTTCTGCTCGGGCGGGGACCAGCGCATCCGCGGACGGTCCGGCTACCAGTACACGACGGCGCCCGACGGCGGCGGCGAGGTCCACACGGCCGACGCCGTCGACCCCGCCCGCGCCGGGCGCCTGCACATCCTCGAGGTGCAGCGGCTGATCCGCACCATGCCGAAGGTCGTCGTCGCCGTCGTGGACGGCTGGGCCGCCGGCGGCGGGCACTCCCTGCACGTGGTCGCCGACCTGTCGATCGCGTGCCGGCAGCACGGGCGGTTCAAGCAGACCGACGCCGACGTCGGCTCGTTCGACGGCGGCTACGGCTCGGCCTACCTGGCGCGCCAGGTCGGGCAGAAGCGCGCACGGGAGATCTTCTTCCTGGCCCGCGAGTACTCCGCCGACGACGCCGAGCGCTGGGGCGGCGTCAACGAGGTCGCCGAGCACGAGGACCTGGAGGCCCTCGGCCTGGAGTACGCCCTGACGATCGCGGGCAAGTCGCCGCAGGCGATCCGCATGCTGAAGTACGCGTTCAACCTGGCCGACGACGGCCTGATGGGCCAGCAGGTGTTCGCCGGGGAGGCGACGCGGCTCGCCTACCTCACCGACGAGGCGGTCGAGGGCCGCGACGCGTTCCTCGGCAAGCGGGAGCCCGACTGGAGCCGGTTCCCCTACGCGTACTGACCGGCCGCGCCGGGCCTGCGGTCAGGAGACCGACCAGGACCCGTCGCGGCGCGGCACCAGCTCGACCCACGTCCGGCCCGGGGCCAGCAGCACCTCGTCGCCGTTCGGCCGGGTCAGCCGCAGCGGCTTGCCGCGCCCCTTCTTGGTCCACTCCACGTCGACCGCCCGGCCGCCGCTGAGCACCGTCCCGGTGCCGGAGCCGACCAGCTCCGTCTTGGGCACCTTGGCGCCCGAGGCGTCGCGGTGGGAGGTGTTGGTGACCTTCATCCGCAGCAGCACCACGTTGCGCGCCGTGACGCGCCGGCCCGAGGAGATCGAGGGGACGCCGTTGTCGCTGCGCCGGTAGGCGCGGTCGCCCGCGTTCCAGGTCCAGGTGCTGCGCTGCGCCCGGGACAGGCGGACGTCGGCGACGCGGCCCCGCCGCCCGTCCGACCGCGCCGTCGACCCCTTCCAGCCGCGGGCGTAGGTGAACTGGGCGGGCGGCGGTTCCGCCCGTCGCCGGTCCGCCTGGCGGGCGAAGGTCCCGACGTCGCCGTACACGTTGTGCGGCATGTACCGGCGCGACGACCGCCAGAACCCCGGGTCGCCGTCGTCGTTGATCACGAGCTGGGTGCCGGACCGTTCCACGGCGCGCAGGAAGGCCGGAATCCCGCCGGAGGCGGCGAGGATCCCGTCCATCGGGGCGACGGTGGCCGGGTCCATGGGCCGCACCGACCGGATCGGGCCGACGGCGTCCGGGTAGCTCGAGTGGTACACGGCCACGAAACGCGTGATGCCGCCCTCGACGACCTGCTCCCACACGATGTCGGCCCGGTGCAGCCCGGAGTGCGGCCTGGCCGCCGGGGAGTTCTCGATCTTCACGGCCACCGCGGGCCGCTCGGGCACCTTGTCCGTGCGCTTGCCCGTCAACGGCCAGCGCGGCGGCTCGGGCGTCGGGGACGGCTCGGGCTCGGCGGGGGCCGGCGGGCCGATCTTCGCGCGCGACACGTCCGGGGCCACCGTGACCGGGGCCGGGGCCTCGGGCGGCTCGGCGGAGCATCCCGCGAGCATGAGCATCGCCAGGACGAGCGCGAGCGCCGTCGGACGTCGTGCCACCACTTCCTCCTCGTGCAGGGTGGCAACAGGCTACGGCCCGCCACGCCCGAGCGGCGCACTATCGTGACCTGCGTGCTGCCCCCCGACGTGTCCGCCCTCGTCGACCGGACGCGCCGCGCGCTCGACGGCGGCCCGCCGGTCGTCCCGCTCCCCCGCCTCGGCGACGCCGCCCCGCCGCCCGGGACCGCTGCCGTCGTGCGCACCTCCGGGTCCACCGGGACACCCCGCGAGGTGGCCCTCAGCGGCGCCGCGCTGCGCGCCTCGGCCGCCGCCACGGCGGACCGGCTGGGTGCGCCCGGCCGCTGGGTGCTGGCCCTGCCCGCGACGCACGTCGCGGGGCTGCAGGTGGTGGCCCGGTCGGTCCTGGCCGGCACGCCGCTGGTCGCGGCCGCACCGGACGAACCGTTCACGCCGTCCCGTCTCGCGGACCTGCTGGCCGAGGCGCTCGCGGGCGACGATCCCGTCCACGTCTCGCTCGTGCCCACCCAGCTGCACCGTGTCGTGCAGGCGGCCGACGACGGGGCGCCCCGGGCGCTGGACGCGCTGGCACGCTGCGGGGCGGTGCTGCTCGGCGGCGCCGCCGCCCCGCCGGTGCTGGTCCGTCGCGCCCGGGAGGCCGGGGTGCGGGTCGTGCGGACCTACGGCATGTCCGAGACGTCGGGCGGGTGCGTGTACGACGGCGTGCCGCTGGCGGGCGTCCGGGTGCGGATCGACGCGGACCCGGGCGCGCCGGGGGTCGTGGAGCTCTCCGGCCCGGTGCTCGCCTCCGGCTACCTCGGGGACGAGACGGCCACCGCGGCCGCCTTCCACGACGGTCCTGACGGCCGCTGGTTCCGCACCAGCGACCTCGGGACCCTCCGGGACGGGGTGCTGCGCGTTCTCGGCCGGGCGGACGACGTCGTCGTCACCGGTGGGGAGAACGTGGCGCCGGTGGCGGTCGAGGCGGTCCTCGGCGAGCTGTTCGACGGGGAGGTGTGCGTGGTCGGCGTGCCGGACCCCGAGTGGGGGCAGGCCGTCGTCGCCGTCGTCACCGGACCGCCCGGGACGCCGGCCGGCTGGCTGCCCGACGCCGCGCTGGCGCCCGTGCGGTCGGCGGTCGCCGCTAGGCTGGGGCGGCCCGCGGCGCCGCGGCGGATCCTCGAGGTCGCCGGGCTCCCGCGGCGTGGTCCGGGCAAGGTCGACCGCGCCGCCGTCGTGGATCTCGTGCGTCACCACGACGCACACCGCTGAGAGGAGAACCCATGGCCACCGCCGCTGAGTGGCTCGCCGGCGCGCGCCCCCGCACGCTGCCGGCCGCCGCGGCCCCTGTCGCGATCGGCACCGGCGCGGCGGCGCAGCTCGACGCCTTCGCCTGGCTGCCCGCCGTGCTCGCGCTCGGCGTGGCCCTGGCGCTGCAGGTCGGCGTCAACTACGCCAACGACTACTCCGACGGCGTGCGCGGCACCGACGTGGACCGGGTCGGGCCGCTGCGGCTCACCGCGTCCGCCGCCGCGCGGCCCGGTCAGGTCAAGGGGGCGGCGTTCACGGCGTTCGGCGTCGCCGCCGTGCTGGGGCTCGCCCTGTGCGCCGTCTCCGGGCACTGGTGGCTGATCGCCGTCGGCGCCCTGAGCATGCTGGCCGCCTGGTACTACACCGGTGGCGAGCGCCCCTACGGCTACGCCGGGCTCGGCGAGGTCGGCGTCTTCGTCTTCTTCGGGCTGGTGGCCACGCTCGGCACCACGTACACCCAGGCCGACCGGATCTCGTGGCCCGCGGTGCTGGGCGCCGTCGGCGTCGGGCTCATCGCCTGCGCGCTGCTGATGATCAACAACCTGCGCGACATCCCCACCGACGTGCTGGCGGGCAAGCGCACGCTCGCGGTCCGGGTGGGCGACCACCGTGCTCGCCGGCTGTACGCGCTGTGGCTCGTCGTGCCCGTGCTGCTCGGGCTCGTCTGCGCGATCTGGAACCCGTGGGCCTTCCTGGTGGCGCTGCTCCTGCTGCCCACGGTCCTGCTCGTGCTGCCGGTGCTGGCCGGGGCGCAGGGACGCGCCCTGGTGCCCGTCCTGGCCGGGACCGGCCTCTTCGAGCTCGCCTACGGGATCCTGCTGGGGCTCGGCCTGGCCCTGTGACCGGCCGCCGCGTCGGGTCTCAGGAACGCTGCTGCGGGCCGTCGGCCGCGGTGCCGTCGGCGTGCTCCGACCGGTCGGCGTCGAGGACCGCGTCCTCGGCGGCGGCGTCCTCGTCGATCCGCGTGTCGCCGCGCGTGCGCTCCTTGCGGCGCCGGTCGCGCTCCGCGAGCCAGGCCGCGGCGTCGTCCCGCTGCCGACGCAGCGCGAGGTAGGAGACGGCGAACGCGACGACGAGCGCCACGAGCGGCAGCAGCCACCCGCCGAGACCGACGAGGTATCCGAGCACGAGCGCGGCCACGAAGACGAGGAGGCGCAGCGCGGAGTAGATGAGCAGTGGCACGTCACCAGGGTAAGGCCGTGCCGACAGCCCCGGATGCGGTGCACCCTCGCGGTCGTTCTAGGCTGGAGGCATGTTGCGCGTCGTGGTGATCCTCCTCGTGATCGGCCTGATGGTCTACACCCTCGCCGACCTGGCCGGGTCGGAGGAGGAGGATCGCGGCGGCCTGCCCACCTGGCTCTGGCTGATCATCATCGTGTTCCTGCCGGTCTTCGGGCCGATCTCGTGGCTCGTGACCAAGCGGACCCGGCGCCGTGGGTCCGGCGGCGGGCGTACCGGCCGCCCGGGGCGCGGACCGCGACGCCCCTCCGGACCGGTCGCGCCCGACGACGACCCGGACTTCCTGTGGCGGATCGAGCAGGAGAAGCGGCGTGAGGAACGTCGCAGGAAGCGTGACGAGGAGGGGCCCGACGCGCCGTCGGCCTGATCGCCGCGGCCGGACCCTTCCCGGCCGCACGGGCGGCCCCGCGAGTCAGGGCGATCCCCCGCGAGTCAGGGCGATCCCCCGCGAGTCAGGGCGATCCCCCGCGAGTCAGGGCAGTGCTCCGCGAGTCAGGGTCATCCACCGCGAGTCAGGGCAGCGCTCCGCGAGTCAGGAGAACGCCCGGGTGCCTGGGTCGGCACAGGTTCGTCCCCGAGCGAGCATCCCGGCACCGCCGGCACGACGCCCTGACTCGGGGGCGAAGAGCCCTGACCCGCGCAGGATCGTCCTGACTCAGGGCAGGATCGTCCTGACCCGCGGCGTCGAGCCCTGACCCGCGCAGGATCGTCCTGACCCGCGGCGTCGAGTCCTGACTCGCACAGGAGTGCCCTGACTCGGGGCGAGGAGCCCTGACCCGCGCAGGATCGTCCTGACCCGCGCGGGTCGAGGTGGCCCGCGCGGGTCAGGGTCAGCTGATGCCCGAGTACGAGTGCTTGCCGTTGAAGATCAGGTTCACGCCCGTGAAGTTGAACAGCACGCAGGCGTAGCCGACGACGACGAACCAGGCGGCTCGCCGGCCGGACCAGCCCCGTGTCGTGCGGGCGTGCAGGTAGGCCGCGTAGACGACCCAGATGATGAAGCTCCAGACCTCCTTGGGGTCCCAGCCCCAGTACCGGCCCCAGGCGTCCTCGGCCCAGATGGCTCCGCCGATGATCGTGAACGTCCACATCACGAAGCCGACGGCGTTCAGGCGGAAGGACATCGACTCCAGCGCGGCCGGGGCCGGCATGCGGTCGAGCCAGCGGAATCCCGGGCGCGTGAGGAACGGGGACCCGGTCTCCCGCGCGTCGCGCAGCAGCTGCAGGACGGACAGCACGAACGCGACCGTGAAGATCCCGGTCGCCGTGATCGCGACGCCCACGTGGATGACCAGCCAGTAGTTCTGCAGCGCCGGCTGCACGCCGGTCGCCGCGACGTGGAACGAGTTGAGTCCCACGACGACGAACAGCGTGACCAGCCCGGTGACGAAGGCGCCGAGGAACCGCACGTCGCGGCGCAGGTTCCACACGAGGAACACCACCATCGCCACGAAGGACCCCACGAGCGTGAACTCGTACATGTTGGCCCACGGCGTGCGCCCGGCGGCGAGGCCCCGCAGCAGGATCGCCACGCCGAGCATCGCGGTGCCGAGCCAGGACGTGGACAGGCCGATCCCGGCGGCACGCCGTCGGGCCGGACCGCCGTGGCCGACGTCCGCAGCCGGTCCTGCGCCGTCCGGCGCCGCGACCGCGCCTGGCGCACCGGCACCGACCGTCGCCCGCGCCTCGGTCCGCGCCTCGAGGCGTTCGTCGGTCCGACGTCCCAGGTCGATCGCGAAGGCGATCATCGCCACGGCGAACGTCGTCGCCGCCGCCCACACGAGCAGATCGCTCAGCTCGGCGATCTCCATCTCAGTCCTCCTCGCTCCCGGTCGCTCGACCGTCCGTCGTCCCGGCACCGGACCCACCGGTCCGTCCGGCGCCGTCCGGTCCGTCGCGCTCGACGTCCGGCAGCGCTCCGAAGGCCTTGTCGACCTCGGTCTCCAGCCCGGCGTCGTCCCCACGGGCCAGCCCGGCGACCTCGACTCGCGTGACGCCGCCGGACGTCCATGATCGCACCCACACGCGGCGTCGCGGCAGGAAGAGCGATCCCGTCAGCCCCAGCAGCGCCAGGAGCGCGAACGTCAGCACCCACGCCAACGAGGGGTCGTGCCGCAGGTCCAGGGCGACGAACCGGGGGACGTCCTCGCCGAGCGCGACCGTGCCCAGCCCGTCGGGCAGCTCGACCGAGTCGCCCGGCTCGAGCAGCAGGGTGACCCGTCCGCCGTCGTCGTCGAGGGACGGCGTGAGGTTCGCGGTGTCCAGGCGGTAGACGTTCTGCGGGACGCCGGCGTCGAGCCCGAGATCGCCGCGGTACACCTCCAGGACGAGCAGCGGGTCCTCCGGCAGCGGGAACACCGACTCGGCGGTGCCGTCCTCGTTGATGACGGCCGTCGGCAGGAAGTACCCGATCAGCCCGATCTGGTCGAGCCCCGGCGACACGTCCGGCACCTTGACGACGCCTCGTGAGGTGTACACCTGGTCCTCCGGCAGGAACGGCACCCGCCCGCTGAACGCGGTGGCACCCTCCGCGTCGGTCACCGTGATCTCGGGGGCGTACCCGTTGCCCTGCAGGTAGATCTTGGAACCGTCGACCTCGAGAGGGTGGTTGACCCGGATGGTCTCGGCCCGCGAGGAGCCGTCCGGCTCGGTGACCGTGACGTCGGCGGTGAAGTCGCGGGACTGGGCGAACGCGACGGTGTCCGTGGCGAACTCGGACTCGAAGGAGTCCAGCGTCATCGAGAACGGCACGAGCGACTCCGGGGCGAACCACGCGCCGGACTCGAACGTGTCGTAGTCGACCACCGCGTTCGCGAAACCGCGCCCCTCGGTGATGATCGCCTGCCCGCGGTAGTGCATGAGCTGGCCCACGGCGACGGCGATCACGAGGCCCACCAGGGCCAGGTGGAACAGCAGGTTGCCGCTCTCGCGCAGATACCCTCGCTCGGCGGCGACGGTCCGCGCAGCAGGCCGCCCGGGCAGCGCGCCGCGGGCGGCCCGGGCGTCCTCGGCCCCGGTCTCGACCCGGAAGGTCGGCAGGCGTCGCCACCGGCCGCGCAGGTGGGTCGACGCCGCGTCGGCCACCTCGTCCGGCGTCGCGGACGTCGTCCCCGTCACGTGCACCGGGAAGCGCTCGAACCGGGCGGGGGTCCGCGGCGGGCGGGCCCGCAGCGCCCGGGCGTGCGCGATCGTGCGCGGCACGATGCAGCCGACCAGCGACACCAGCAGCAGCAGGTAGATGGCCGAGAACCAGACGGACGTGTAGACGTCGAAGAACCCGAACCGGTCCAGCCACTCGCCGGCGGTCGGGTGGTCACCCAGGTACTCGACGACCGCCGCGGGGTCCTGGTCGCGCTGCGGCAGGATCGAGCCGGGCAGCGCCGCGACGGCGAGCAGCATGAGGAGCATGAGCGCCACGCGCATGCTGGTCAGCTGCCGCCACGTCCAGCGCAGCATCCCCCGCCAGCCGAGCTGGGGGGCCTGCGGGCCCCGCGGGGACGACGGCGCCCCGGACGGCTCCGGTCGGGCGTCCGCCGCGGACGTCGGCTCACCGGTGGTGAAGTCGTCCGCGATGCCCTCGGGACGGTAGGTCCGCTCGCTCATCACACCACCGTCGTGTATCCGCTGATCCAGCTCTGCAGCAGGCTGGTGGTCACGCCCCACAGACCGGTCACCATCGCCAGGCCGATGACGATGAGCAGCCCACCACCGACCCGCATGATCGTCAGCCGGTGCCGTCGCAGGAAGCTCAGCATCCGCTCGGAGGACTGCAGGCCCAGGGCCACCAGCAGGAAGGGCACGCCGAGGCCGACGCAGTAGGCGATCCCGAGCAGGACGCCCCGGGTGGCCGACGCCTCGTCCAGCGCGAGGGACTGGACGGCGGCCAGGGTCGGGCCCATGCAGGGGGTCCACCCGATGCCGAACACGACGCCGAGCAGCGGTGCGCTCCACAGGCCGGCCCGCGGTGTCACGTGCAGTCGGCGCTCCCGCTGCAGGAAGCCGATCCCGCCGAGGAAGGCGACGCCCATGAGGACGACGACGACGCCGAGCACGCGCGTGAGGACGTCCTCGTAGCGCACCAGATAGGCACCGGCGGCCCCGGCCGCCGCCATCAGGGCGACGAACACGGCGGTGAAGCCGAGGACGAAGAGCCCGACCCCGGCCACGACCCGGCCACGGGCCGGCGCGGCCGGCGGGGCCGCCGTCGTCGTCCCGCCCCGGGACGTCTCGACCGGGCCGGCGTTCGCGGCGGCCATGCCGCCCACGTACCCCACGTAGCCGGGGACCAGGGGCAGCACGCACGGCGAGGCGAAGGAGACCAGACCGGCCAGCAGCGCGACGGGGACGGCGAGCAGCATCGATCCGCTCACCGCCGTCGTCGCGAACAGCTCTCCCATCTCAGGCACCCGCCATCGCGTCGTCGATCAGGCTGTTGAGGGTGCTCTCGGACACCTCGCCGACGACGCGGGCGGCCACGCGACCCTCGGCGTCGAGCACGACGGTGGACGGGACCGCCTGCAACGGCACGACGCCCGACAGCCCGGCCACGACCTGGCCGCTGCGGTCCTCGATCGACGGGTAGGGCACCTCGAAGGTGCGCTGGAAGGCGAGCGCGGCACCGGCCTCGTCCTCGGTGTTGATGCCCAGCAGGTGCACCCCCTCGTCGGCGCGGTCCGTCGCGATCGAGACCAGGGCCGGAGCCTCGGCGCGGCAGGGCGCGCAGCCTGCGTACCAGGTGTTGAGCACGACGACGTCCCCGCGCCAGTCGGCGGTGGAGACCTCGTCCCCCTCGAAGCTGGTGCCCTCGACGACCACCGGCTCGGTCCGGTCGGCCGGCTCCCACTGCTGCACGGTGCCGTCGCCGGAGACGAACCCCTGGCCGACGACGTCGCCCGCGCCGGAGTCGGCGGCGCCGCACCCGGCCAGCGCGAGGGCCGTCCCGAGGGCGAGCACGACGCCCGCCGCGTGGCGGCGCGCCATCAGGCGCCCGCCTGCGGCTCGGCGCCGACGAGCAGGTCCCCGGCGGGTTCGGCGTAGTGCAGTCCGGCGAAGTGGTCGTCGGTGAACGTCAGCGACGTCAGCGAGGCCAGCGCGCACTGGCGACGCCGCGGGTCGTGGGCCAGGCGCCTGCCCTCGAAGGCCAGCCGGGTCAGCCAGACGGGGAGCTGGTGGCTCACCAGGACGACCTCGCGCCCCGCGTGGGCACGTCGGGCGTCGTCGACGGCGGCCCGCATGCGCACGACCTGGTCGGCGTAGGCCTCGCCCCAGGACGGCCGCAGCGGGTTCCACAGCAGCTTCCAGTACCGGGGGTGGGCGAGCTGGGCGGGGTTCGTGCCGATCGTCGAGCCCTCGAGCAGGTTGCCGGCCTCGATCAGCCGGTCGTCGGTGGCCAGCTCCAGGCCGAACGCGGCGGCGACGGGCGCGGCGGTCTCCTGGGCGCGCTGCAGCGGGCTCGCGACGACGGCGGCGACGTCCCGGCCGGTGTCGGTGAGGTGGTCCGCGACGCGTCGCGCCATCTGCTGACCGCGGTCGGACAACCGGTAGCCCGGGATGCGTCCGTACAGGACGCCCTCCGGGTTGTGGACCTCGCCGTGCCGCATCAGGTGGACGGTGGTGGTGGCCATGCGCCTTAGTGTCCCAGATCCCGGGGGTGGACCGGTCGGCGCGACGGGCGTCGTGAGCCGCGTCACGATCGGGCCGCGGACGGGTCTCCGAACTCGTCCGGACGGCGCGGGAATACTGCGCCGGGGTGCCCTGTTCATGCATTTCGATGGAATGATCCGGACGCGATCGCATCACGTCCAGCAACCGATCTGACAAGGAGCCACCCCATGGCCACCCCCCTGCCCCCGGCCCTGACCACCGGCACCTACGCCGTCGACGCCGGCCACTCCACGGCGTCGTTCTCCGTCCGCCACGCCGGCATCTCCAAGGTCCGCGGGACCGTCGGCATCTCCGCCGGGACGATCACCGTGGGCGAGGACCTCGAGTCCTCCTCCGTCGCGGTGACGCTCGACGCGAGCGCCGTGAGCACCGGTGACGAGAACCGCGACCAGCACCTCAAGAGCGCGGACTTCTGGCACGCCGAGGAGCGCCCCACCTGGACCTTCACCTCGACCTCGGTCACCGCCGACGACGACGCCTACATCGTCACCGGCGACCTGACCATCAACGGCGTGACCCGGTCGGTGGACCTGCCGGTCGCCTTCGAGGGTGCCGCGACCGACCCGTTCGGCAACAAGCGCGCCGGGTTCGAGTCCGAGATCGTCATCAACCGCAAGGACTTCGACCTGACCTGGAACGCCGCGCTCGAGACCGGCGGCATCCTGGTCGGCGAGAAGGTCAAGATCGCTCTCGACGTCTCGGCGATCGAGCAGAACTGATCCCACCACGCCGGTGAACCGGCGCCTGTCGGCGTCGTGCCCGCCGCACCTCGCCGTCGCCGGTCAGCGCACGGGAACCGCGTCCGCGCGGATCCCGTGCGCTGACTCGTGCAGCGGGGGCCTGACTCGTCACGGGCCGTCCTGACTCGTCACGGGCCGTCCTGACCCGCGGCGAGACGGCCCGGCCCGCAGGATGGTGCGCGGGCTCAGGCGGAGGGCTGGACCCCGGCCACCGCGGGGTCACCGTCGACACCCACGGCGTCCCCGGACTGCGCGTGCCGCGCCGCGGCGTGGAACGCGAGGATCTGCAGCTCACCCGCGACGTCGACGCTGCGCACCACGACGTCGTCGGGCAGCTGCAGCGCCACCGGCGAGAACGACAGGATCTCGCGCACCCCGCAGGCCACGATCCGCTCGGCCACCGCCTGCGCCGCCGCACCCGGCGTCGCCAGGATCACCATCGACACCCCCCGGGCGGCGAGGATCTCCTCGAGACGGTCGGAGTGCTCGACCTCGAGGCCGGCGGCGCTGCGACCCACCACGTCCGGGTCGGCGTCGATCAGGGCCACCAGCCGGAACCCGCGGGCCGCGTAGCCCGAGTAGTTCGCCAAGGCGTTGCCGAGGTTGCCCACGCCGACGATGGCGAGCCGGTGCTCCGACCCGAGCCCGAGCGCGGCGCTGATCGAGGACGCCAGCGTCTCCACGTCGTACCCGACCCCGCGGGTCCCGAAGGACCCCAGGTAGGACAGGTCCTTGCGCAGCTGGGCCGAGCCCACGCCGGACCGCTCCGCCAGCCCGGAGGACGACGTCGTGGTGACGCCGTCGCTCAACAGGTCGCGCAGGGCACGCAGGTAGAACGGAAGCCGCGCCACCGTCGCCGCGGGCACCGTCACCTCACCGATCTCGATCACGTCCGCTTCCCTCCCGGGGGGACCGCCAGACGGCGCGCCAACCTCACCGCGTCCACCCGCCAGAACCCCTGCTGCACGCCGTCCACCTCGACGACGGGCACGTAGTCGCCGTACCGCTCGGTCAGCGCGGCATCGGCCTCGATGTCGATCTCCCGCCACGCGGCGCCCGCCTGGTCGCACACCGAGGAGACCACCTGCCTGGCGTCGTCGCACAGATGGCAGCCGGGTCGGGTGTACATCACCACCCGTGCCGTCTCCTCAGGGGTCGTCGGGGTGCCGCTCACGAGGACAGCGTATCCGCGCGGCTACAGTGGACCGCATGCCGTCTCACGCCGACCCCCCGGTCAGCCCGCCGGCGGCAGCGTTCTTCGACGTGGACAACACGATCATCCGCGGCGCCAGCTCGTTCCACCTGGCCCGGGCGCTGTACCGGCGCGAGTTCTTCGGGACCGCCGACCTGCTGCGGTTCGGGCTGATCCAGGCCAAGTACCTGCTCTTCGGCGAGTCGCGCACCCAGATCGAGACCGTGCGCAGCCGGGCGCTGTCCCTCATCGCCGGCCGCTCGGTCGCCGAGATCACCGCCGTGGGCGACGAGGTCTACGACACCGTCCTGGAGCTGCGGATCTTCCCCGGCACGAAGCGACTCCTGGACGAGCACCTGGCGGCCGGGGACCAGGTCTGGCTGGTCACCGCGACGCCGGTCGAGATCGGCGGCCTCATCGCACGCCGGCTCGGCGCGACCGGCTGCCTCGGCACCATCGCGGAGCACGAGCGGGGGTACTACACCGGCGCGCTGGTGGGCGACCTCATGCACGGCGAGGCCAAGGCTGCGGCCGTGCGGGAGCTCGCGGAGCGCGAGGGGCTCGACCTGGACCACTCGTACGCCTACGGGGACTCGCTGAACGACCTGCCGATGATGCGGTCCGTCGGCCACCCCTGCCCGATCAACCCCGACGTGCGTCTGCGTCGGCACGCCAAGGAGGTCGGCTGGCCGATCCGCGAGTTCCGCGGTCGCGGTCAGCGGGTGGCGCACCGCGGCGTGCGGACCGCGTCGTGGGCAGGCGCGGCCTGGGTCGCGGGCCTCGTGCTCCGGGCCGCGCAGCGTGCCATGCGCCGACGCGTCCGGGGCCGCTGACCGGGGACGCCCCTCCCCACGGACGCAGCGAGCCCGGCACCCCTAGGGTTACCGGGCTCGCTCAGCACGACCCGCCGGACGGCGGGCGGTGCCTCACTTCTTGTTGCGACGCTGGTGGCGCGTCCTGCGCAGCAGCTTGCGGTGCTTCTTCTTCGCCATGCGCTTGCGGCGCTTCTTGATGACGGAGCCCATGAGGTCCTCACAATGCTGATCGGTGGTCGGACGGCGTTGGCACCGGCGCCCGTGAGCCCGGGCGCAGCCGACCAACGCGAGAAAAGTCCGTCTATCAGAATACCCGATCACGGCCGGTGCCTCGGGCCACGGCGGCGTGCGCCGGGTCACCCCGGCCGCGGGACCGGCCCGGTCAGTCCAGGAAGGGGTCGAGGCCGAACTCGGGGAAGACGTGGCGGCGCGTGGCGAGCACGGCCCGGTCCGTCGGGTCCGACGGGTCGTAGCCGGCCGACCACGGTTGCCAGGTGACCGGTCCGCGGCCCAGCGTCCTGGCCGCGGGCAGCCCGGACATCTCCTCCGCCGCCTCCCGCCACGCTGCCGGCAGCGGCATCCCCGTCTCCAGCGGGACGTGCGCCGCCTCGGCCACCAGCGCCGCCCACACCAGCGGCACCACGTCGACGACGGCGTACCCTCCGCCGCCGAGGGCCACCCAGCGACCCTCGCAGAGCTCGTGCGCCAGCTCGTGCAGCCAGCGGGCCGCGGTCTTCTGCGCGTGCACACCGACGGAGAGGTCGGCGAGCGGGTCGTTGCCGTGGGCATCGGCTCCGTGCTGGGACACGATGGCGTCGGGGGCGAACTCCCGCAGCACGGTCGGCAGCACCGCGTCGACGGCGCGCAGCCATCCGGCGGAGTCCGTCCGCGGCGGGAGCGCGACGTTGACCGCGGTGCAGTGGTTCAGCCCGGCACCGGTGTCCGCCGGGTCGCCCGTGCCGGGAAACAGCGTCCGGCCGTCCTGGTGGACGGAGAAGGTCAGCACCCGCGGCTCGTCCCAGAAGATCGCCTCGACGCCGTCGCCGTGGTGGGCGTCGAGGTCGACGTACGCGACCCGCTCCGCCCCGCTGTCCAGCAGCCGCTGCACGGCGGCGGCGGCGTCGTTGTAGACGCAGAAGCCCGACGCCGCGTCCCGGCGGGCGTGGTGCATGCCGCCGGCGATGTTGATCCCGTGCTGCGCCCGTCCCGACCAGACGGCGTCCGCGGCGGCGACCGAGGCCCCCACGAGCCGGGCCGCGGCCTCGTGCATGGCGGGGAACACGGGGTCGTCCTCCGTCCCGAGCCCCCGGGCGACGTCGGGCTCCCCCGTGGTCGCCGCGCGGCGCACCGCGGCGACGTAGTCGGCGTCGTGCACGGTCTCGAGGAGCTCGTCCGGTGCGCAGACCGGGTCGACCACCTCCAGCCCGGGTTCGCCGAGCAGTCCGAGCTCGGTGATCAGGCGCATCGTCAGGGCGAGCCGCGCCGGCGCCATGGGATGCCCGAGCCCGAAGTCGTAGCGCAGCAGCTCGGGACTCCACAGCAGCTGGGCGACCGACATCCCGCCACGGTAGCCCAAGCCGTGGCAGGCTGGGCGGCGACCAGTGCGGACGACGAGGGAGGGCGCGGCCGGTGGCCCGATCGGTGCAGGACCGCGCCTCGATGCTGCGCGAGTGGGTGGACCGCACGGCCCGGGAGTACCCGGCCCGGCTGGCGATGACGGTGTTCGCCGCCGTCATCACGCTGTTCACGCTCCTGCTGCTGCCGCCCTGGGCGACGGCCACGGACACGGGCGCCCGGTTCGTCGACGCCCTGTTCACCGCGACGTCCGCCGTGTGCATCACCGGCCTGGTCGTCGTCGACACGGCCGAGTACTGGTCGGAGTACGGCCGCGCGGTCATCCTGCTCGGCATCAAGGTCGGCGGGCTGGGCGTCATGACGATCGCGTCCCTCCTGGGGATCGCCGTCTCCCGGCGCATCGGACTGACCCAGAAGCTGCTCACCGCCTCGGAGACGAAGACCGGGACGACGCGGCTGGGCGAGGTCGGCTCCCTGATCCGGCTGATCATCGTGGTCTCCACCTCGATCGAGCTGACGATCGCCCTCATCCTCCTCCCCCGGTTCCTCGCGCTCGACGAGAGTCTCGGGCTGGCGCTGTGGCACTCGACCTTCTACGGCATCTCGGCGTTCAACAACGCCGGGTTCGTGCCCACCGTGGACGGGCTGCTGCCGTACGCCTCGGACTGGCTGGTCATCATCCCCGTCGTCCTGGGCGTGTTCATCGGCGCCCTGGGCTTCCCCGTGATGCTGAACCTGCTGCAGGCGCGCCGGCACGGGCGCCGGTTCCTGCGGCACCTCTCGCTGCACACCAAGCTGACGATCACGACCAGCGTCGCGCTGCTCGTGGCGGGTCTGGTGATCATCGGCGCGATGGAGTGGGCGAACCCGGAGACGCTCGGCGGCCAGGACCTGAGCACGAAGTTCCTCTCGGCCCTCATGGCCTCCGTCATGCCACGGTCCGGCGGGTTCAACACGTTCGACGTCGGCGCCATGCGGGCGGAGTCCTGGCTCGTCACCGACGCCCTGATGTTCGTCGGCGGCGGGTCGGCCTCCACCGCCGGCGGCATCAAGGTCACCACGTTGGCCGTCATGCTGCTCGCGATCGTCGCGGAGGCACGCGGTGACCGGGACGTCGACGTGTTCGGCCGGCGCATCCCCCGGGACACGCTGCGGCTGTCGATCGCCGTGGTCTTCATCGGCGCCACGATGGTGCTGGTCTCCTGCATCGCCCTGGTCCGGATCACCGACTTCTCCCTGTCGCAGATCCTGTTCGAGGTCATCTCCGCGTTCGCGACGGTGGGGCTCTCGACGGGGATCACCGGCGACCTGCCCGACGGCGGGAAGTACTGGTTGAGCGCCCTGATGTACCTGGGGCGCGTCGGCACCATCTCCGTGCTCGGCGCCCTGGCCCTGCGGGACCGGCGCCGCGTCATACGCTTCCCCGAGGAGCGCCCCATCATCGGCTGACGACCCGCGCGCCAGACGGCAGCGGCGCGTCGCCGACACCACCGACCGACCGGAGGAGAACCGTGGCAGAGAAGAAGGACGACCGGGACGCCGGCGTGCTCGTCATCGGCCTGGGCCGGTTCGGGTCGTCCCTGGCGGAGACGCTGGACCGGCTCGGCCAGGACGTGCTCGCGGTCGAGACCGACGACCGCCTCGTCAACCAGTGGTCCGGCCGCCTGCCGCTGGTCCAGGCGGACGCGTCCAACCCGGAGGCCCTGGAGCAGCTCGGCGCCCAGGAGTTCGGCGTGGCGGTGGTGGGGGTGGGGACCGAGCTCGAGGCCTCGGTGCTCATCACGGGCAACCTCGTCGACCTCGGCACCCCCCAGATCTGGGCCAAGGCGATCTCGGCCGAGCACGGGCGCATCCTGACGCGGATCGGCGCCCACCACGTCGTGTACCCCGAGTCCGACGCCGGCTCGCGGGTCGCCCACCTCGTCAGCGGCAAGATGCTGGACTACATCGAGGTCGAGGACGGCTTCACGATCGTCAAGATGCGCCCCCCGCGCGAGATGCAGGGGTTCACGCTCGCCCAGTCGGACATCCGCAAGAAGTACGGCATCACCGTGATCGGCGTGAAGTCGCCCGGCATCGAGTTCACCTACGCCACTCCCGAGACCCGCGTCAGCGCGAACGACCTGCTGGTCTGCTCGGGACACGCGGACCTGCTGGAGCGCTTCTCGGCGAGGCCGTGAGCACGGACCGGGGGCGCACCGCGGCACCGTCGTCGCCGTCGGTGGTCCTCGTCTGCGGTCCGGCCGGCGCAGGCAAGTCGACGCATGCCCGGCGCCTGGCGGACGACGGCTACACGGTGCTGTCGTTCGACGCCGAGGCCTGGCGGCGCGGGCTGCGCGATCACCCGGTGGACGCCGAGGACGCGGCCGCCGTCCACGCCCACCTGCAGCGCGAGCTGCTGCGGCACGTCGCCGCCGGGGACCGCGTCGTCGTGGACACGTCGTTCTGGTCCCGGTCGTCCCGGGACGCGTACCGCGACCTGCTGCGCCCGCACGGCGTCGAGCCGGTGGTGCACCTGCTGGACACCCCGCGGGACGTCGTGCTGGAGCGGCTGGCCGCACGCCGGCACCGCGGACCCGACGACGTCGCCGTCCCCCGGGCGCGCGCGGAGGCCTACCTCGACGGTTTCCAGGTCCCCACCCCGGACGAGGGGCCCCTCGTCGTGCTCGACGGACGTGACCGCGGAGGCGTCGTGGAGTAGGCTCCCGGATAATTCCTCATCCGAGGAATTATGATCACGGACCGAGGGAGCCGCCGTGCGCGCCATGATCGTCAAGGAGTTCCGCGAGCTGCGGCGCGACCACCGCACCGTCGCGATGCTCGTCGCCCTGCCCCTGCTGATGCTGGTCATCTTCGGGTACGCCGCGAACTTCACCGTCGACGAGCTGAAGGTCGCCGTCGTCGGCGACCAGGCGGACCAGGTGCAGCAGCTCGTCGCGCAGGCGCCGCAGGACGCACCGACCACCCTCGACCTCACCGACGTCGACGCGGAGGCGGGGTCCGGCCAGGCACGCGACATGCTCCGCGACGACGAGGTCGACGTCGCGATCCTCAGCGGGGACGCCTCGGACGCCGACGGCGGCCGCCCGACCGTCCTCGTCGACGGCTCCAACCTCTTCGCCGCCCAGAGCGCCTCGGTCCTCGTGGCCCAGCTCGGCGACCGCGTCGACTCGGAGATCCTCTACAACCCGGACCTCGAGACCTCCTGGGTGATGGTCCCGGCGATCATCGGCCTGATCCTGACCTTCATCGGCACGATCATCACCAGCATCGGGCTGGTCCGTGAACGCGAGGCCGGCACGCTCGAGCAGCTCGCCGTCATGCCGCTGTCCCCCACGTCGGTCGTGCTGGGGAAGATCTCCCCGTACTTCCTCCTCGCGTGCTTCGACATGGTGCTCGTGACCCTGCTCGGTGTGTGGCTGTTCGGCGTCCCGTTCCGGGGGTCCGCGCTGCTCTTCGGCATCGGCGCGGCGATCTTCCTGTTCGCCGTCCTCGGGATCGGGGTGCTCATCTCGACCGTCTCCCAGACCACCGGGCAGGCCGTCCAGGTCGCGCTGATGACGATGCTGCCGCAGATCCTGCTGTCCGGGATGATCTTCCCGCTGGACGCCATGGCCGCCGGCGTCCGCTGGATCGGCTACCTGCTGCCGCTGACGTGGTTCGTCAAGCTCTCCCAGGGCGTCATGCTGCGCGGGGCCGGATGGGAGTCGATGTGGCTGCCGGTCGTCGTCCTGACCGGGATGGCGGTCCTCGTCTTCGGCGTCGCCGTGGTCCGGCTGCGCCGGGACATCGCACCGGCCCGCGGGGTCCGCTGATGTACGGCGCACGCGACCTCACCGTGGAGCTCGGCGGCGCGACCGCGCTGTCCGAGGTGAGCGTCGCCGTCCCGTCCGGCGAGGTGACCGCCGTCGTCGGCGGGGACGGGGCCGGCAAGACGACCCTGCTGCGGGCCCTGCTCGGACGCGTCGCCGCCGTGCGCGGCACCGTGGACGTCCCGCCCGCCCCGCGCATCGGCCACGAACCCTCCACGTCCGGGGTGTGGCCGACCCTGACCGTCCGCGAGAACGTCGAGTTCGTCGGCTCGGCGTACGGGATGTCCGCCGCCGGGATCCGGACCCGCGCCGCCGACCTGCTGGCGACCGCGGGCCTCGACGACGTCCGGGACCGGCTCGGACGCGACCTGTCCGGGGGCATGCGGCAGAAGCTCGGGTTCTGCCTGGCGATGCTGCACACCCCCGACCTGCTGCTGCTCGACGAGCCCTCGACCGGTGTCGACCCCGTCAGCCGGGTCGAGCTGTGGCGGCTCATCACCCAGGCGGCCCGGAGCGGCGCCGCCGTGCTGATGACGACGACCTACCTCGACGAGGCCGAGCGGGCCGCGACGGTCGTCGCCCTGCAGGACGGGCAGGTGCTCGCCACCGGCAGCCCGGCGGACGTGGTCGGCACCGTGCCGGGGACGGTGTCCGTCGGCGACGACCCACCCGGCGGCCACGACCGGACGTGGCGCCGCGGTCGGTCGTTCCACACCTGGACGCCCGACGGCGCGACGGCCCCGGGCCGCCCGGTCCCGCCCGACCTCGAGGACACCCTGATCGCCCTCACGCTCGCCCGCCAGGAGGAGACCCGATGACCACCCTGGTCCACGCCGACGGCGTCACCAAGCGGTTCGGCGCGTTCGCCGCCGTCGAGGACATGTCCCTCGACGTGCACGCCGGGGAGATCGTGGGCCTGCTCGGCTCCAACGGGGCCGGCAAGACGACGCTGCTGCGCGTGCTGCTCGGGCTCGAGGCGGCGGACGCCGGCCACGTCGAGGTGTTCGGCGACCCGCCCGCCGACGCCGACCGCCAAGCGCTCGGGTACGTGCCCCAGGGGCTTGGCCTGTCCCAGGCGCTCAGCGTCCGGCAGAACGTCGACTTCGTCGCCGCGGCCTTCTCCGTGCGTCACGCCCCGGCGCTGCCGACCACGCTGGCCGCCGTCGCCGACCAGCCCGTGGGGCGCATCGGGCTGGGCCGCCAGCGCCAGCTCGCCTTCTACTGCGCCCTGCTGCACTCCCCCCGCCTGCTCGTCCTCGACGAACCGACGTCCGGCGTCGACCCTCTCGCCCGGGCACGGCTGTGGGACACGATCCACGCGCAGGCCGAGGCCGGTGCCGGTGTGCTCGTCACGACGCACTACATGCAGGAGGCCGAGCAGTGCGACCGCCTGGTGATCATGTCGCGGGGCCGCGGCGTGGCCCGTGGGGCGGTCGGGGACATCACCGCGACCTCGCGCACCGCCGTCGTGCGCACCGAGGAGTGGTCCGCGGCCTTCGCCGCCCTGGACGAGGCGGGTCTGCCGGTGACCCTCGCCGGCCGCACCAGCCGCGTCGCCGGGACGGCGCCCGAGCGCGTGCGCGCGGCCCTCGACGCCGCCGGCGTGCCGGCCGACGTCGCGGAAGAGGCCGCCACGCTGGAGGAGACGATGGTGCTCATCGAGCAGTCGTCACGTCACCCAGGTCCCCGGTGAGGTAGCGCTGCAGGGTCGGGCCCACCAGCGTGGCGAGATCGTCCGCCGAGGCCGAGGCCAGCGGTTCGACCCCGACCACGTAGCGGATCATCATCAGGCCGGCCACCTGGGAACCGGCCAGGGACGCGCGCAGCTCCGCGTCGGCGACACCCAGCCGCTGCACGAGGGGGCCGAGGACCTCCACCCCCAGGAAGCGCTGCAGGAGGTTCCGCAGACCCGGGTCGGCCATGATGGCCGGGACGACGACACGGACCGTCGCGCCGCCGTCCGCGTCCCACGTCCGCACGACCGCCCGCACGAGCCGCTCCCCCATGTCCTCGACGGGGCCGTCGGCGGCGGACCGGGTGACAGCCGACGGGTCGATGTCGGTCAGGCCCAGCGTGGCGGCGAGCAGCTCGGTCTTGCCGGCGAACCAGTGCCGCACGGTGCCCGGGTCGACACCGGCCCGTCGGGCCACGCCCCGCAGGGACACGGCCTCGTAGCCCCGCTCGTCGAACTCCGCCCGGGCGGCCTCCAGCACCGCCCCGCGCGTGCTCTGGCCCGCTGGGCGGCGTCCTCGACGCGACGGGTCGGACATCTGCGATCAGCCGAGCTCGCGGCCGAGCTCCGCCGACCGGTCGCGCGCCGCCTCCATCGCGGCGACGAAGGACGCCCGCACACCGGCGTCGTCGAGCCGCCGCAGGGCCTGGATCGTGGTGCCACCGGGTGAGGAGACCTTCTCGCGCAGGACCACGGGGTGCTCCCCCGTCCGCGCGAGCAGCGTCCCCGCGCCGAGCACCGTCTGCACGGCCAGCCGGCGGGCGACGGCCCGCGTCAGGCCCATCAGCACCCCGGCCTCGGCCATGGCGTCGACGACGTAGAACACGTAGGCGGGGCCGGAGCCGGCGAGCGCCCCGAACGCGTCGATCTCCTTCTCGGTGATGCGCAGGGTCTCCCCGGTGCCGGCCAGCAGCGCCTCGACGAGGGCGACGTCGTCCTCGTCCGTCGTCGGTCCGGGGACGACGGCGGTCACCCCGGCGCCGACCTGGGCGGGGGTGTTCGGCATGGTCCGCACGACGGGCTGGTCCGCGGGCAGGTGGCGGGCGTAGAACGACAGCGGCAGGCCGACGGCGACGCTGACGACGACGGCGTCGGCGGGCAGCGCGGGACCGATCTCGTCGAGCACGGCGGCGACGTCCTTCGGCTTGACGCCGACGACGACGAGGCGGGCGTCGGACACAGCGGCGGCGTTGTCCGTCGTCGTGGCGACCCCGTAGGTCTCGGCCAGCTCGGCGCCCCGGTCCTCGCGACGCACGGTGGCGACGACGTCGGCCGGGTCGAGCCCGGACGACAGGGCACCGGCCAGGACGGCCTCGGCCATCGTGCCGGTCCCGACGAAGGCCACCCGGGTCCCGGCGATCTGCGTGCTCACGTGGTCTCTCCTCACATCGGGAACGTCTCGTAGAAGTCCTGGACGAGCTGCTCCGGCCCGGTGGCCTGGAAGACGGCCGTGTCGTTGCGCCAGGTGACCACCGACTCCCCGGCGGTCGCACCGGGGGTGACGGCGTAGTCGCCGACGGTCTCGCCGCCGACGGTGACGTCCCCCTCGGCCTCGGGGTCGCCGGCGGCCTGCAGCAGCGTCGCGTACACCTCGGCCGCGGCGTCACCGTCCGACCACTGACCGGCGACGAGGTCGACCCGCGCTCCGTCCGCCGACCCGTCGGCGTAGACGACGTCCCACGCCTCGACGGCGTCGGCCTCGTCGATCCACGCGCCCTCCGTGACGTCGAGGCGGACGAGCTGCAGGGCGGAGTCCGGCATCGCCGACTGGAAGTCGGTGGCGTCCTCGGGCAGCGGACTCGGCTCGGCGGTCGGCGTCGGCGGCGCCGCGGTGACCGTGACCTCGGGCAGCGGGTCGGGCTCCTCCTGGGCGAAGCCGGGCCAGAAGAACGCGGTGACGACCGCGATCCCTGCCACGACGACGAGCACCACCGCCAGGACGATGCGGCGGCGACGGACCTGTGCCGCCCGCGAGCTCTTCTGGTGCACCTTCTCCCCCGGGGTCCGGAATCCCGGGGTCAGGTACCCCGGCTTGCGGTCGGCCATCGACGTCCTCCTGGTCTGGTGCCGGTGCGCCGACGACGGCGTCGCCGTGCAGCCTACGACGTCCGGCGGCCCTGGTGTCGGTGCCGACGCCTACCGTGTCGAGCGTGAGCACCACGACCACCTCGCGCGCAGGCCGCGCCAAGAGCTCCCGCCCCGGTTTCCGCTGCACCGAGTGCGGCTGGACGACGGTGAAGTGGGTGGGCCGCTGCGGCGAGTGCCAGGCGTGGGGCACGGTCGCCGAGGACGGCCCGGCGGCGGGACCGCGCACCACGGCGGTGCAGCCGGTGCGCTCGGCCGCCCGTCCCATCGCCGAGATCGACGTCGACTCCGCGCGCGCCACCCCGACGGGCGTCGACGAGCTGGACCGCGTGCTGGGCGGCGGCCTCGTCCCCGGAGCCGTCGTGCTCCTGGCGGGCGAACCGGGGGTCGGCAAGTCGACGCTGCTGCTGTCCGTGGCCTCCAACGCGGCCCGCGGCACCGGCGGCCAGGACGCGCGCACGGTGCTGTACGTGACCGGCGAGGAGTCCGCGGGACAGGTCCGGCTGCGGGCCGAGCGGATCGGCGCCCTCGCACCGACCCTGCTGCTCGCGGCGGAGACGGACCTGGCCACGGTGCTCGGCCATCTCGACGCGGCGGACCCGGCGCTGCTGGTGGTGGACTCGGTCCAGACGATCGCCTCCGCGGAGGTCGACGGCGTCCCCGGCGGGGTGAGCCAGGTCCGTGAGGTCGCGGGCGCCCTCATCGCCGCGGCGAAGGAGCGTCAGGTCCCGGTGCTGCTGGTCGGCCACGTGACCAAGGACGGCGCGGTCGCCGGACCACGGACCCTCGAGCACCTGGTGGACGTCGTCTGCCAGTTCGAGGGCGACCGGCACTCGAGGCTCCGCATGGTGCGCGCGGTGAAGAACCGGTTCGGCCCCACGGACGAGGTGGGGTGCTTCGACCTGTCCGAGTCCGGCATCGAGGGCCTGAGCGACCCCAGCGGGCTGTTCCTGTCCCACCTCGGAGCGGGGGTGCCGGGCACCTGCGTGACCGTCACGCTCGAGGGACGCCGGCCGCTCGCCCTGGAGATCCAGTCCCTCGTGGCCCCGTCACCCCTGGCCAACCCTCGCCGGGCCACCAGCGGGGTCGAGTCGCAACGGCTGGCGATGATCCTCGCGGTGCTGCACCGGCACGCCGGCCTGCGGCTCGCCGACGCGGACGTGTACGCCTCGACGATCGGTGGTGCGCGGGTCACCGAGCCGGCCGCGGACCTCGCCACCGCGCTGGCGATCGTCTCGGCCCGGAGCGGCGAGGCCCTGCCGTCGGGCACGATCGCCGTCGGGGAGGTCGGCCTCGCCGGGGACATCCGGCCCGTGACGGGTCTGGAGCGGCGTCTGAGCGAGGCCGCCCGTCTCGGGTTCACCCGCGCCGTCGTGCCGGCGGGGGCCGCGGTCCGGGCGCCGGCCGGGTTGCAGGTGGCCGAGGCGCACCATCTCGCGGAGGCCGTGGAGCTGGCCTCGGCCCCGACCGGCGACGCGTCCCGCAGCCGCTGAACGAAACGCCTCCAGGACGTAGAATGCCCAGGTGGCCCCCAACATCGCGCAACCCGACGCCCTGCTGCGGGACACCCTTGCCGCCGTCGCCCCCGGCACCGAGCTCCGCGACGGCCTGGAGCGCATCCTGCGAGGGCGGACCGGTGCCCTGATCGTCCTCGGTCTCGACAAGACGGTCGAGGAGATCTGCTCGGGCGGCTTCGAGCTCGACGTCGAGTTCTCGGCCACGCGGCTGCGCGAGCTGTCCAAGATGGACGGCGCCGTCGTCCTCGACCGGGACGCCACCCGGATCCGCCGCGCCGCCGTCCAGCTCCTGCCGGACCCCTCGATCGAGACGAGCGAGTCGGGCACCCGGCACCGGACGGCCGAGCGCGTCGCGAAGCAGACCGGCTTCCCGATCGTCTCCGTGAGCCAGTCGATGCGGATCGTCGCGATCTACACGGGCTCGGTGCGGCACGTGCTGGAGGACTCCGACACGATCCTGGGCCGCGCCAACCAGGCGCTGGCGACCCTGGAGCGCTACCGCTCGCGACTGGACGAGGTCTCCGGCACCCTGTCGGCCCTCGAGATCGAGGACCTGGTCACCGTGCGGGACGTCTGCGCGGTGGTCCAGCGCCTGGAGATGGTGCGGCGCATCTCCGACGAGATCGACGGGTACGTGGTCGAGCTCGGCACCGACGGCCGGCTGCTCGCCCTCCAGCTCGACGAGCTCCTCGGCGGGATCGGCTCGGACCGCGACCTCGTCGTGCGCGACTACGTCGACGTCGAGCGCTCGGGCCGCAGCCTCGCGGCCGTCCACGCCGACCTGGCCCGGCTCGACTCGTCCCAGCTGCTCGACCTGTCGGAGATCGGGCGCGTCCTGCGACTGCCGGGTGCCGGGGTGGCACTCGACGCGGCCGTGGCGCCGCACGGCTACCGGCTGCTGTCGAAGGTCCCCCGCCTGCCGAGCACGATCGTCGAGCGACTGGTCCAGCAGTTCGGGGGCCTGCAGAAGCTGCTCGCCGCGAGCGTCGACGACCTCATGAGCGTCGAGGGCGTGGGCGACCACCGGGCACGCGCCGTGCGCGAGGGGCTGTCCCGCCTGGCGGAGTCCAGCATCCTCGAGCGGTACGTGTAGGGGGTTCAGCCCTCGGTCCCGGCGTCACCGCCGGGCTTCTTGCCGTTCCCGGAGTCCGACCGGCCGCCCGACCTCTCGGAGGCCTTGTCGCCGGACCGGCCCTCCTCGGAGGGGTCGGCATCCTCCTCGGCGGTGGTGCCGTCGTCCGTGGACGCGTCCTGCGCGGAACCCTCGGCGTCCTCGGCGTCCGCCGAGGGTTCCGGCGCGGGCGCCGCCTCGACGGTGACGTCCCAGGGCTCACCCTCGGCACCGGGGACGTCGTCCAGCAGGACCGTCGCGGTGTACTCGCCGGGAGGCACGTCACCCTGGGCGTCGCAGCCGGGCGTCGACCCGCTCCCGGACCAGCGGGCGGTGAGCTCCCAGCGCTCGTCGGTCCCGAGCAGGACGAGCTCCTCGCCCGCGCCGATGCAGTCCGCGGACGACCAGACGCGTTCGCCGCCGTCGGCCCCGGAGACGACCACCTGCATGCTCGACCGGTGCGCGTCGAGCAGGCACGGCATCCGCCCCTCGTTGGTCACGCGCACCGTCATCGACACCGCTTCGCCGAGCACCAGGGTGTCGCGGTCGCCGGAGAGCTCGGCGCGGACCGCCGAGGGGGTGCACGTCTCCGCCACCCCGGCGGGGTCGATCGCCTCCGGCGGGGCCTGCTTCTCGGCGACGAGCTCGAGCCGCGGCTCGGGCCAGGCGTCCCGCGCCCAGTCGACGGCGCGACCGATCCCGTACCCGGTCGCCGTGCCGGCGCCGACGAGCAGGCCGAGCACCAGGAGCACGATCGCGGGACCGCGGTGGGCGGTGCGGCTCCTCGCCGGGGCCGGTCGGCGCGACCGGGGCCGCGGCGTGCTGCCAGGAGCCACCAGGCCGTTCGTCGCCACCGACCGGCGACCTCCGCGGGCGGACCCCCGACCCCCGGTGGACCGGGACGCGGAACCCGCCGACCGGCTCCTCGACGAGGTCGCCCGGCCGGCGGTGGCCCCCGTCCTGCGACGCGTCGACCCCGCGGCACCCGTGGCGGCGCCTCGAGAGGTCGTGCGTCGGGTGCTCTCGGCCCGAGAGCTCGTCGCGCTGGACTTCTTCGGGGCGGACGTCCTGGTGGTGGACTTCTGCGGGGCCGCCTTCTTCGGCGCGGCCTTCTGCGGGGCCGCCTTCTTCGCCGCACCGCCCGACGTGGTCGACCGGCCCGCCGACGATCCCCTCGCCGCGGAGCCGGAACGGGAGGAGCCCCGGGACGACGTGGCGCGCGAGGACGGCGTGCGTCCCCCGGACGCCTGGCGCCCCCGCGCGGCACCTCCTCGCCCACGGTCCTTCGCTGCCGCCACCGTTCCCCCGCATCTCGACGAACACCTCTGCGCAGACCACGCTACGTGGTGCGGACCGACCGACGGAGGCGCCGCGCCGCCGTCCCGGGAAGCCGCTCCGGCCAGGCACAATGGGCGACCGTGGATGCACTGGTCGAACGGGTCACGGCGTGGTTCGCCCACGCCGCACGCGATCTCCCCTGGCGCGCCGCGGACCGGACCCCGTGGGGCGTCCTGGTCAGCGAGGTCATGCTCCAGCAGACCCCGGTCGTCCGGGTCGAGCCCGTGTGGCGCGAGTGGATGGAGCGGTGGCCCACCCCGGCGGCGCTGGCCGACGCCCCGACGTCCGAGGTGCTCCGCGCCTGGGGCCGGCTCGGCTATCCGCGCCGGGCGCTGCGGCTCGCGGACTGCGCGCGGGTGATCGTGGCCCGGCACGACGGGGAAGTCCCGTCCGGGGAGGAGGCCCTGCGTGCGCTGCCCGGCATCGGGGAGTACACCGCGGGGGCCGTCCGCGCCTTCGCCTTCGGCCGCCGCGCCGTCGTCGTGGACACGAACGTGCGGCGGGTCCAGGCCCGCGCCGTCACCGGCGTCGCGCTGCCGGCGCCGTCGTACACGGCGGCGGAGCGGCGGCTGGCCGTCTCCCTGGTGCCCGACGGCGACGAGGACGCCGCGACGTGGGCGGCCGCGTCCATGGAGCTGGGGGCGCTGGTCTGCACCGCTCGGACCCCGCGGTGCGACCGGTGCCCGGTCCAGGACCTGTGCGCCTGGCGCCTGGCCGGGTTCCCGCCGGACGAGCACGCGCACCGGCGGCGGACCCAGTCCTGGGACGGCACCGACCGGCAGGTGCGGGGCCGGGTCATGGCCGCGCTGCGCACCGCCGAAGGCCCCGTGCACCGTGCTCTGCTGGCCCACGCCGGTCCGGAGTCCCAGCTCGACCGGTGCCTGGCCGGGCTGGTGGAGGACGGGCTGGCCGAGACCGACGAGGCCGGCCGGTTCATGCTCCCGGCGTGACTCTCCGGCCGCCGTCGCTGCTCAGAGGTCCAGCAGCATGCGCGAGTTGCCGAGGGTGTTCGGCTTGACCCGCGCGAGGTCGAGGAACTCGGCCACCCCGTCGTCGTGCGACCGCAGCAGCTCGGCGTAGACCTCACCGGTCACCGGGGTCCCGTCGATCTCGCGGAAACCGTGCGCGGCGAAGAAGTCGACCTCGAAGGTGAGGCAGAACAGGCGCTTGAGTCCCATCTCCCGCGCCCGCAGGATCAGCTCCTCGACGAGAGCGTGCCCCAGCCCGCGCCCCCTCCAGGCCGGGTCGACGGCGAGCGTGCGGATCTCGGCGAGGTCGGCCCACATCACGTGCAGCGCGCCGCACCCGACCAGGCCCGCCTCCGGCCCGGCGTCGGCCACGAGGAACTCCTGCACCGACTCGTAGTAGCCGACGAGCTCCTTGGCCAGCAGGATGCGGTCCGTCGCGTACGGGGCGACGAGGTCGCGCACGCCGCGGACGTCCGCGGGCAGGGCGGGCCGGATGCGGAACGGTGCGTTCGACAGGTCGGGCACGTCAGCACCCTACGCGCGACGCCGGCACGCGGCCCGCACAGCGGCCGCGGACGGATCAGTCGGCCTCGACGAGCCCCGCGGCCGTGATCTCGTCGACGACGAGGTCCGTGACCACCCCGGCGGCCAGCGCGGCGCGCAACGGGGCGATCTTGTTGTCGCCCGCGGCGGCGCACAGCCGTCGCGGGAACCGCCGGAGCTGGTCCGGGGTGGGCCCCGTGGCCCGAGCGTTGATGGCGATGTCGCGGAACGACCCGTCAGGACGCAGGAAGACCGTGCAGACGTCGCCGACCACACCCGCGCCCTCGAGCGCCGCCACGTCCTCGGGTTCCAGGTACCCGGCCGAGTAGACGTGCGACGGGACACCGCCGGTGAGCGCACCCACGGAGAACACCGCGAGATCCGTCCTGGCCTGCACGTCGAGGACGCGGCGCACCGACCGCTCCCGCCACATGGCGTCCCGGGTCTCGGCGAAGTCGAAGAAGGCCGGCACGGGAAACGGGTGGGCGTGGGCCTCGAAGGTGGCCGCGATACGGTCCAGGAGGTCCCCGGCGTAGGCGACGCCGGAGGTCCGGTTGTTCGCCGCGCCGTTGAGCTGCACGACGGCGGAGCCCCGGGTGGGCTTGTCCATGAGGTGGCCCGCCACGGCGGCCAGCGTGGTCCCCCAGGCGATGCCGAGCACCATGTCGGAGTCGAACCAGCGCGTCACCAGACGGGCGGTGGTGCGGGCCACCTGACCGAGCCGTTGCGCGTCGTCGGCGGCGTCCGGCACCGGCACGACGTAGGTGTCGATGTCGTACTGCGCCGCGAGCCGCTGGCCGAGACCGGGTGCACGAGTGTGCGTGGGCCGCAGCGTGATCTCCACGACACCGGTCTCCCGCGCCCTCTTGAGCAGGCGCGACACGGTCGACCGCGACGTGCGCAGGTGCCGCGCGATCGTCTCCATCTTCATGTCCTGCAGGTAGTACATGGTCGCGGCCATGACCACGTCGCGTTCCCGGGGAGTCGTCACGGAACCAGGGTGCCGCAGCATGGCGGCAGATGCACGTTCGTGCATCTGGCTTGCGAGAATGTTCGACCGATGGTGCTCTGAGTTCCAGTCCGACCGAGAGGAGCACCCCCGATGGCCTCCCGACTCACTGCCGAGTCACGAACCCGCGCCCTGGCTGCGCTCGAGAGCTCGCAGGACTCCGCCTCCGAGCTCGACGTCCTCGTCATCGGCGGCGGGGTCACCGGCGCCGGCATCGCTCTCGACTCCGTCACGCGCGGGCTGTCCACCGCGATCGTCGAGTCCCAGGACTGGTCCGCAGGCACCTCCAGCTGGTCCAGCAAGCTGGTCCACGGCGGCCTGCGCTACCTGCAGATGCTCGACTTCTCCCTCGTGCACGAGGCGCTCACCGAACGCGACCTGCTCCTCAAGGAGCTCGCCCCGCACCTCGTCAAGCCCGTCCCCTTCCTGTACCCCCTCGAGCACCGGGTGTGGGAACGGGCCTACGTCGGGGCCGGCATCGCGCTGTACGACACCCTGGCCTCGGTCGCCCCGGGGAAGCGCGCGATGCCGCTGCACCGGCACCTGACCCGTCGGCAGATCAGCCGGAAGTTCCCGGACCTCGCGCACGAGGCCGCGATCGGCGCCGTGCAGTACTGGGACGCCTCCGTCGACGACTCACGCCTCGTCGCCACGCTGGTCCGCACCGCGGTCGACTACGGCGCGCACGCCGCCACCCGCACCCAGGTCGTCGAGCTCACCAAGAGCAGCACCGGCACGGTCAACGGGGCCGTCGTCGTCGACCTGGAGACCGGTCGCGAGATCACGGTCCGCGCCCGGCACGTCATCAACGCCACCGGCGTGTGGACCGAGGACACCGAGGCCCTGGCCGGGGACGAGGGCGGCCTGCACGTGCTGGCCTCCAAGGGCATCCACGTCGTCGTCCCCCGGGAGCGCATCAAGGGGCAGGTCGGCCTGATCCTGCAGACCGAGAAGTCGGTGCTGTTCATCATCCCCTGGTCCCGGTACTGGATCATCGGCACCACGGACACCCCGTGGGAGCTGGACCCGGTCCACCCGGTGGCCACCGCGGCCGACATCGACTACGTGCTCGACCACGCCAACGCGGTGCTGGCCCACCCGCTCACGCGCGAGGACGTCATCGGCACCTACGCCGGCCTGCGTCCGCTGCTGCAGCCGGGCACCAAGGAGGGCACGAGCTCGGCGAAGGTCTCGCGCGAGCACACCGTCGCCTCCCCCGCCCCGGGCCTGACCGTCATCGCCGGCGGGAAGCTGACCACCTATCGCGTGATGGCCAAGGACGCCGTCGACTTCGCGATCGGCCAGCGGGCGCACGCGCTGCCGTCGGTGACCCACCAGATCCCGCTCATCGGCGCGGTCGGCCTGTCCGCCGCCCGTCGCCAGGCCCGCACCTGGGCGCAGCGGTACGGCTGGAGCCCGGCGATGGTCGACCACCTCCTGCACCGCTACGGCTCGGCGCTGCGCGAGCTCGTGACCCTGTGCGAGGAGGACCCGGGGCTCGCCGAACCGCTGGAGCACGCCCCCGCCTACCTGCGGGCCGAGATCCACTACGCGGTCAGCCACGAGGGCGCGCTGCACCTGGAGGACCTGCTGGTGCGACGTACCCGGCTCGTCTACGAGGTGGCCGACAAGGGGCGTGCCGCCCTCGAGGAGATCGCCGGGATCGCCGCACCCCTGCTCGGCTGGGACGACGAGACCAGGAAGCGGGAGATCGAGAGCTACCGGGCCCGGGCGGACGCCGAGGACGCGGCGGCCCAGGCCCCCGACGACGAGGCGGCCGCCGAGGCCCGGGGCAACGCCGGCGACCTGACGACGCTGCGGCCTCTGCGCACCTGACAGGACCCCCGGTCGCGCCGTCGCAGCATCGGCGGCGCGGCCGGTTCGCCGCGGCGACGAGGTCGTGGCACGACGCTCCGGGCACGGGCCCGGACCGAGAAGAGAAAGCGAGACGACGATGTCAACAGGCGAACTCTTCGTCAGCGAGATGCTGGGAACCGGGATGCTGCTGCTCCTCGGTGCCGGTGTCGTGGCGAACGTCATCCTGCCGAAGAACAAGGGGTTCAACGGCGGATGGCTTCTCATCAACTTCGGATGGGGCCTGGGTGTGTTCTCCGGTGTGTACGTCGCGTTCGCCAGCGGCGCCCACATCAACCCGGCCGTGACGTTCGGCATCTGGGCCAGCGGCGCCGAGGAGTTCGGTCCGGGCATCCCCGTCACCCTGGCGAACGGTGCGATCTACATCTCCGCCCAGATCGTCGGTGCCGCGCTCGGTTCCGCGATCGCCTTCCTCGCCTACAAGAAGCACTTCGACGAGGAGGCGCCGGCGCCGATCAAGCTCGCGGTGTTCTCCACCGGACCCGAGATCCGCTCCTACGGGTGGAACTTCGTCACCGAGGTCATCGGCACCTTCGTGCTGGTGTTCGTGGTGCTGAACTTCGGCAACTGGCCGGGTGACATCGGCCCGCTCGCCGTCGCCCTCCTGGTGGTCGGGATCGGTGCGAGCCTCGGTGGCCCCACCGGCTACGCCATCAACCCGGCCCGTGACCTCGGCCCCCGCATCGCGCACGCGCTGCTGCCGATCAAGGGCAAGGGTTCCAGCGACTGGGGCTACTCCTGGGTGCCGGTCCTCGGCCCCATCGTCGGCGGCGTCCTCGCCGGCCTGTTCGCTCCTCTGGTCGCCTTCGGCTGAGCCCGGCCCGGCGACCACCCATCCGTACCGCAATGACGCAACGACACGAAGGACATACCCATGGCTGACTACGTCCTCGCCATCGACCAGGGCACCACGAGCTCGCGTGCCATCGTCTTCGACCACTCCGGCCGCATCGTCTCGACCGGCCAGCTCGAGCACGACCAGATCTTCCCGAAGGCGGGCTGGGTCGAGCACAACCCCGAGCAGATCTGGAACAACACCCGCGAGGTCGTCGGCCTCGCCCTCACCCGCGGCAACCTCTCGCACGAGGACGTCGCCGCCGTCGGCATCACGAACCAGCGTGAGACCACGGTCGTGTGGGACAAGAACACCGGCAAGCCCGTCTACAACGCCATCGTCTGGCAGGACACCCGCACCCAGGCGATCGTGGACGAGCTGGGCGGCTCCGAGGGCCCCGAGAAGTACAAGTCGATCGTCGGGCTGCCGCTCGCGACCTACTTCTCCGGCCCGAAGATCAAGTGGATCCTCGACAACGTCGAGGGCGCCCGGGAGGCCGCGGACCGCGGCGACCTGCTGTTCGGCAACACCGACAGCTGGGTCCTGTGGAACATGACCGGCGGGACGGACGGCGGCGTGCACGTCACCGACGTCACCAACGCCTCGCGCACCATGCTCATGGACCTCGACACCCTCTCCTGGCGGGAGGACATCGCCGCGGACATGGGCATCCCGCTGTCGATGCTCCCCGAGATCCGGTCCTCGTCCGAGATCTACGGTCACGGACGCCCCCGCGGCATGGTCCCCGGTGTCCCGATCGCGGGCATCCTCGGCGACCAGCAGGCCGCCACCTTCGGCCAGGCGTGCTTCGAGGTCGGGACCGCGAAGAACACCTACGGCACCGGTAACTTCATGCTGCTCAACACCGGTACCGAGAAGGTGGCCAGCGAGAACGGTCTGCTCACCACGGTCTGCTACAAGATCGGGGACGCCGACGCCGTCTACGCCCTCGAGGGTGCCATCGCCGTCACCGGCTCGCTGGTCCAGTGGCTGCGGGACAACCTGGGGCTGTTCGACGACGCCCCGGACATCGAGTACCTGGCCGGCAAGGTCGACGACAACGGCGGCGCCTACTTCGTGCCGGCGTTCTCCGGCCTGTTCGCCCCGTACTGGCGGTCGGACGCCCGCGGTGCGCTCGTGGGCCTGACGCGGTACGTCAACCGCAACCACATCGCCCGCGCGGCCCTGGAGGCGGTCGCCTTCCAGACGCGCGAGGTCATGGACGCCATGCGGGCCGACTCCGGTGTGGACCTGACCGAGCTGAAGGTCGACGGCGGCATGGTCGCCAACAACCTGCTCATGCAGTTCCAGGCGGACCAGCTCGGCGTCGACGTCGTGCGGCCCGAGGTCGCCGAGACCACGGCCCTCGGTGCGGCGTACGCCGCCGGCATCGCCGTCGGCTTCTGGTCGGGCGAGCAGGACGTCCGCGACAACTGGATCGAGGGCCAGCGGTGGACGCCGTCGCTGCCCGAGGACGAGCGCGAGCGGCTGTACCGCCAGTGGAAGAAGGCGGTGACCAAGACCTTCGACTGGGTCGACGAAGACACCAAGTAGTTGTGCCGCCGAGGGGACGGCACGACCCGCACGACCGTGTTCACGCGCCCTGGGGGGCGCTCCACTTCGGGAACATCGACGGTCGCACGGGTCGTGCCGTCCCCTCGGCTCGTCCGCGCCGTGCGGTGCGGGGCGAGGCTCGTAGGCTGGCGTCGTGAAGAGCACCGTCACGAGCGAGTCCGCGTACACGATCCCCGGCGTCCACGTCACCGACCGCACCCTGACGGTGCCGCTGGACTGGTCCGCCCCCGCCGACGACCGCACGCTCAGCGTGTTCGTGCGTGAGCTGGTGGATCCGACGAAACGGTCCGAGGACCTGCCGCTGCTGGTGTTCCTGCAGGGTGGCCCCGGCGGCAAGGGTCCCCGCCCCACGGGTCCCGACGGCTGGGTCGGCGAGGCGCTGAAGCGGTTCCGGGTCGTGCTGCTCGACCAGCGCGGCACCGGGCGTTCGACGGCGGTGCGGGCCCGTGCGCTCGCCGCCCTCGGCTCCCCCGAGGTCCAGGCCGAGTACCTGTCGCACCTGCGTGCCGACTCCATCGTCCGCGACGCCGAGCACGTGCGGAAGTCCATCTACGGCGGCCGTCGCTGGTCGACGCTCGGACAGTCCTACGGCGGGTTCGTCACCCTGACCTACCTGTCGCTCGCCCCCGAGGGCCTGGCGGCGTCCTACGTGACCGGGGGCCTGGCCGGCCTCGACGCCGGGCCCGAGGAGGTCTACCGGCGCACGCAGGCGCG
This sequence comes from Isoptericola sp. b515, assembly GCF_030588125.1. NCBI lineage: Bacteria > Bacillati > Actinomycetota > Actinomycetes > Micrococcales > Promicromonosporaceae > Isoptericola > Isoptericola sp. b515. The sequence continues at coordinate 373,645 of NZ_JAUQYR010000001.1, forward strand.
GGTCGCGACGAAGAACGCGCAGTACCGCGGCCGGTACCCCGACGACGTGCCCCGGATCGCCCGGATCGCGGACCGGATCGCCGACGGCGACGTGCGGCTGCCCGGTGGAGACCTGCTGAGCATCGAGCGCTTCCAGTCGCTGGGGATGGCCTTCGGCATGGGCCCCGGGTTCGAGCGCGTGCACTGGATCGTCGACGAGGCCTTCGACGCCGGGGCACCGGACGAGCTCACCGACACCTTCCTCGCGGACGTCGAGGCCGCCACGGGGTTCGCCACCAACCCGATGTACGCCGTGCTGCACGAGTCGATCTACGCCCAGGCGGGCACCGGGCCGACGGCGTGGGCCGCGCAGCAGGTGCGCGAGAGCGACCCGAAGTTCGCCGCGGGCGCGCGCCCGCTGCTGTTCACCGGCGAGATGATCTACCCCTGGATGTTCGACCAGGTCGCCGCGCTGCGCCCGTTCCGCGACGCGGCGCAGGCCCTGGCCGCCCGCCGTGACTGGGGCGACCTGTACGACACCGCGGTGCTGGCCGCCAACGAGGTGCCGATGGAGGCGGCGGTCTACTTCGACGACATGTTCGTCGACGCCGCGCTCTCCCTGGACACCGCCTCCCGGGTCGGGAACGCCCGGGCATGGGTCACCAACCAGTTCGAGCACGACGGGCTGCGCGCCGGCGACGTGTTCACGACGCTGCTCGACCGCCTCGACGGGCGGGGCGGTCCGGTGCGCGACTGAACCGTCCGGCGCGCCCCAGGGCGCTGACGCGCGAACAGCGCCGACCTGCGGAAGTCTCGTGACCAGCGGTAGCGCCGCCCCGGCGGCCCGAACCCGGAGGGAGCCGTGGACGCGGAGACCTGGCGGAACATCGCCCTGGTGCTGGGGTTCGTGCTGCTCGGCGGGGTGTTCGCCGGGACCGAGTTCGCCCTCGTCTCGCTGCGCGAGGGGCAGATCGCCGAGCTGGAGCGCCACGGGTCGCGCGGGCGCCGGGTCGCCGCCGTCGCCCGCGACCCCAACAGGTTCCTCGCCGCCGTGCAGATCGGCGTCACGGTGGCCGGGTTCTTCTCCGCCGCCTACGGCGCGTCGACGCTCGCCCCCGACCTCGCGCCGGTGCTGGAGTCGCTCGGCCTCTCGCCGGGTGCGGCGTCGACCGCCGCCCTGGTCACGCTGACGCTGCTCGTCGCCTACGCCTCCCTGGTGCTGGGCGAGCTCGTCCCGAAGCGGCTGGCCCTGCAACGCTCGGTCCAGGTGTCCCTCGTCGTCGGACCGCCCCTGGACCGGTTCTCGCGGATCATCCGACCCGTCATCTGGCTGCTGTCCCGCTCCACCGACGCGGTGGTCCGGCTGCTGGGCGGCAACCCGGACGTCCGGGCACCGCAGATGACCGGGGAGGAGCTGCGCCGGGCGGTCAGCGAGCACCCCGGTTTCTCCCCCGAGGAGCGCGAGATCGTGACCGACGTCTTCACGGCCTCCGAGCGGACGCTGGCCGAGGTCATGCGCCCGCGCCCCGACGTCACCTTCCTGCCGGCGGACCTCGCCGTCGACGAGGCGGTCGACGCCGTGGGGGACGAGCCCTCCACTCGGTTCCCCGTCGTGGACGACGGCGTGGACGACGTCGTCGGGTTCGTGCACCTGCGCGACCTGGTCCGCGAGCTGCGCACCCCGGCCCGACGACGGCGGACCCTGCGGGAGATCGTCCGCCCGGCCCTGGAGATGCCCGGCACCAACCGGCTGCTGCCCGCCCTGACCACGATGCGCCAGGAGGGCATCCACCTGGCCGTCGTGCGCGACGAGTACGGCGGCACCGACGGCATCGCCACCCTCGAGGACCTCGTCGAGGAGCTCGTGCGGGACATCCGCGCCGAACCGGACCCGCGCAGCCCGGAGCTCGGCACCGACGAGGTCGACGCCGGTCTCACGCTCGAGGACTTCGCCCGGGAGACCGGGATCGAGCTGCCCGAGGGGCCGTACGAGACCGCGGCGGGATTCGTGCTGGCCGCCCTGGGGCGGATCGCCGTCCCCGGCGACGTCGTCCGCGTCGCCGGGACGACGCTGACGGTGACCGCCGTGGACCGGCAGCGGATCCGGGCGCTGCACGTGGGTCCGGGACGCGGCCCGCACGACCCGGGAGGACCGGGCCCGCACTGAGGTGCGGGCCCGGTGCCGACCCGGCTCAGGGGGACGGGTCGGCGTCCTGGTCGGGGTCGGGGGCGTGCCGTTCGAGGAACCGGTACACGTCGGTGTCGTCCACGCCCGGGAACACCCCACGGGGCAGTGCGGCGAGGACCTGCTGGTGCATGCGCGCGCTCGGCCACGACGCGCGCTCCCACCGCTGCGCCAGGTCCTCGGGGGGCCGCCGGCAGCACGCCGGGTCCGGGCAGGTCGACGTGCGCCGCACCCGCGTGTCCCGGCCGCGGAACCACTTGGCGTGGGCGTACGGCACCCCGACCGTGATGGAGAACTGGCTTCCGTCGGCCGCCGTCCCGGTCTGCACCGAGTCCCAGAAGGTCCCCGCCGGGGTGTCCGTGTACTGGTAGGACTCGGTCGCCCGGTCGCGCCGCGTGAACGCCTCCCGCGCGGGCCAGCGCCGGCAGACGAGCTGCCCCTCGATCGCGCCGGTCACGTCCTGCGGCAGCGGCAGCCCGTCGTTCTGGTAGCCACGGAACAGGGCGCCGTCGTCCCCGACGCGCAGGAAGTGCAGGGGGATGCCGAGATGCACCGTGGCGAGGTTGGTCAGCCGCATCGCGGCAGCCTCGTGGGTGACGCCGAACGAGTCCCGGAAGTCCTCCACCGCCAGGTCCTTGGCCCGCTTGTGCTGCTCCAGGAAGCTGACGGCCGTCGTCTCCGGCATGAGGCACGCCGCGGCGAAGTAGGTGATCTCGACACGCTGGCGCAGGAAGTCCGCGTACGAGCGCGGCCGTTCGTGGCCCAGCACACGGTGAGCGATGGCCTGCAGGGCCAGGGAGCGCAGCCCGTGCCCACCGGGGATCGACGCCGGCGGCAGGTAGATGCGTCCGTTCTTCCAGTCGGTCACCGACCGGGCCGAGCGGGGCAGGTCGTCCACGTGCAGGATGGTCAGCCCCAGCTCGCCCGCCATCTGGGCGACGGTGCGGTGCGTCAGCGCACCGCCGCCGTAGCCGGCCCGGCGGGTCATGTCCTCGGCCAGGGCCTCGATCTCGGGCAGGTGGTTGTCGCGGTCCTGACGCTCCCGACGCAGGACGGTGTTGGCCCGCCGCGCCTCCTCCGGCGTCGCGATCGCCTCCTCCTCGCGGCGCGCCAGCTCGTCGTGCAGCCCCACGAGGTGCTCGAGGACCGGCACGGGCAGCCGCTGGCTCGGTTTCACGGCCGGGAGCCCGAGCGCGCCGAACAGCGGCCCGCGCTGCGCACGCTCGAGCGCGATCTCCAGCGCGGCGCGACGCGACGGCGGCTCGTCGGCGAGCAGGTCCGTCAACGGCACCTCGAGGGCCTCGGCGATCGCCCGCAGCAGGGACAGCCGGGGTTCGCGCCGCCCGTTCTCGACGAGCGAGAGCAGGCTCGGGGCGGACGCCACCTGACGCCCCAGGGCCTCGAGCGTGAGCCCGCGGGACGTCCGGGCGTGGCGGATGCGGCGCCCCAGGGTGATCAGGTCCGGGGCCTCCGACGTCGGTTCGACGGTCATCTCTTCACGCTACGTGAAGATCGGCCGATCTTCATAGCGTCCACGGCGCCAAAGACCGCCTGACCAGGAGGAGACTGTGAAGCAGGAGCTCGTCGTCCCGGCGGGCACACCCGACGGACGGAGCAGCCATGACCTTCACCGCGAACCCCCGCCGGACACGGCTGGCCCTCGCCGAGCTCACCCCGGACGTCCTCGACCGCACCGACGGCTTCGGCCTCACCGCGACCGACACGGGATCGGCAGGCCGGACGTCGCCGCGGGACGTGCGCGCGTGGGTCGACGAGATCGCCGCGCTCACGCAGCCCGACGAGATCGTGTGGTGCGACGGCTCCGCCGCGGAGAAGCAGCGTCTGATCGACGAGATGGTCGAGACGGGCACCCTCGTGAAGCTCGCCGAGGACAAGCGCCCGAACTCCTACCTCGCCCGGTCGAACCCGTCCGACGTGGCCCGGGTCGAGTCCCGGACCTTCATCTGCTCCGAGCGCGAGGAGGACGCCGGCCCCACCAACAACTGGTGCGACCCGGCCACGATGCGCGACGAGCTCGACGGGGTCTTCGAGGGCTCGATGCGGGGCCGCACGATGTACGTCGTGCCGTTCTCCATGGGCCCCGTGGGCGGCCCGATCTCCCAGGTCGGCGTCGAGATCACCGACTCGCCCTACGTCGTCGTCTCCATGCACGTGATGACGCGCGTCTCCCCCCGGGTCGTCGACCTGATCGACGCCGGTCAGCAGTGGGTGCCGGCCGTGCACTCGGTGGGCGCACCCCTGGCCGAGGGCGAGGAGGACGTCGCCTGGCCGTGCAACGACACCAAGTACATCGTCCACTACCCCGAGAGCCGGGAGATCTGGTCCTACGGCTCCGGCTACGGCGGCAACGCGCTGCTCGGCAAGAAGTGCTTCGCGCTGCGCATCGCCTCCGCGATGGCGCGCGACGAGGGCTGGCTGGCCGAGCACATGCTGCTCATCCGGGTCACCTCCCCCGAGCAGCGGCAGTACCACCTCGCCGCCGCGTTCCCCAGCGCCTGCGGCAAGACCAACCTCGCGATGCTGCAGCCGACGATCCCCGGCTGGACGGTCGAGACCCTCGGCGACGACATCGTGTGGATGCGTCCCGGGCCGGACGGCACGCTGCGCGCGATCAACCCCGAGGCGGGCTTCTTCGGGGTCGCGCCCGGCACCGGTGTGGACACGAACCCGACCGCGATCGAGACGCTGACGCACGACGTCATCTTCACGAACGTGGCCCTGACCGACGACGGCGACGTGTGGTGGGAAGGCCTGACCGCCGAACCCCCGGCGCACCTGATCGACTGGCAGGGCAACGACTGGACGCCGGACTCCGACCACCCGGCGGCCCACCCGAACTCCCGGTTCACCGTCGCGGCCGCGCAGTGCCCGACGATCGCCGACGGCTGGGAGGACCCGGCCGGGGTCCCCGTCGACGCCATCATCTTCGGCGGCCGTCGTGCGTCGAACGTGCCGCTGGTCACCCAGGCCACGAGCTGGGACCACGGCGTGTTCATGGGTGCCACCATCAGCTCGGAGCGGACCGCCGCGGCCGAGGGGGCCGTCGGCGAGCTGCGCCGCGACCCGTTCGCCATGCTGCCGTTCTGCGGCTACAACATGGCCGACCACTGGGGGCACTGGCTCGAGGTCGGCGCCGGACTGGCTGCGGAGCACCGTCCGAAGATCTTCCAGGTCAACTGGTTCCGCAAGGACGCCGACGGCCGGTTCATCTGGCCCGGGTTCGGCGAGAACTCCCGCGTCATCAAGTGGATCGCCGGCCAGATCGACCGGTCCCGCCGCGTGCGGACCGACAGCGGGGCGGTCACGTCGCCGCTGGGGCTGCTCCCGGCGCCCGGTGCGCTCGACACGAACGGCCTGGACCTGAGCGACGAGGAGATGGCGGCCCTGTTCGACGTCCCCACCGAGGCGTGGCTCGCCGAGACCGACCTCACCGAGGAGTTCTTCGCCCGCTTCGGGGACCACCTGCCGGAGGAGATGACGACGCAGCTCGAGCGCCTGCGCGGCCGCCTGCGCTGACCCCGGAGAGACCAACGAGCGTGCTCACTTCGTACGCCATCCGTCACGATGGCGTAGGAGGTGAGCACGATCGTTGCCGTACGTCGGACGGCGGACCGGCGGCGCTCCTGCCACGATCGATCCCATGGGAATCGAGGTACTCGCCCCCTTCGCCGTCCTGGTGCTCGCCTGGGCGCTCGTCTCGGGCGCCCTGCAGCGCCGGGAGGTGACCGGGCCGCTCGTCTTCGTCGCCGCCGGGGCCCTGCTGGCCAACGACGCCTGGGGGCCGTTCCCGGTGAACATCGAGACGGCGTCGGTCCACACCCTCGCCGAGATCACGCTGGCCCTCGTGCTGTTCGCCGACGCCGCCCGCATCAACCTGCGCAACCTGCGGCGCAACGCGACGTTGCCGCTGCGGCTGCTCCTCGTCGGGTTCCCGCTCACGCTGCTGCTCGGGTTCGGGGCCGCGGTACTGATCCTGGCCGACCTGCCGTGGGAGCTGGCGCTGCTCGTCGCGGCGGCGCTGGCTCCGACCGACGCCGCGCTCAGCGCCCAGGTGATCGGCGACCGGCGGGTGCCCGGTCGCCTGCGCGTCGCCGTCAACGTCGAGTCCGGACTCAACGACGGCGTGGTCACCCCCGTGGTGACGCTCGCGATCGCCCTGGCAGGCATCACGCTGGGCGTGGGATCGCTGGAACGCACGGGAGTGGCCGGTGCACTGCTGGAGCTCGGCCTGGGAGTCTCCGTCGGCGGGGGCATCGGTCTGCTCGGCGCCTGGGGCGTGACCCTGTCCGCCCGGCGCGGGTGGGCCGAACCCGGTGCGCTGCCGATCGGGACCCTGGCCACCGGGGTCGGGGCCTTCGCCGTGTCGCTCTCCGTCTCCGGCAACGGGTTCGTGGCCGCCTTCGTCGGCGGACTGGTCTTCGGTCTGGTCGTCGACCGCGAGCAGGGCGACGAGCACGAGCTCACCGAGCTGACCGAGCTGGGCGGGGAGCTCATGACCTTCGTGGTGTGGTTCCTGTTCGGCGCGGCGCTGGTGCCGATCGCGATCGAGCAGCTGAGCGTCGCCACGGTCGGCTACGCGCTGCTGAGCCTCACCGTCGTGCGGATGCTCCCGGTGGTGCTGGCGATGACGGGCACCGGCCTGGCCTCCCGGGACGTGCTGTTCCTCGGCTGGTTCGGCCCGCGGGGGCTCGCCTCGGTGGTGTTCGCCCTCCTGGCGGTCGAGAGTCTCGGCGAGTCCGAACCCGTGCTGTCGGCCGTCGCGACCATCACCACGACCGTGATGCTCTCCGTCCTGCTCCACGGCGCCTCGGCCGGCCCCGTCGCCGCCCGGTACGGGATGCTGGACGAGATGCACGTGCGCGGGCGGTCGAGCAAGCTCGGACCCCCGCGCGGTCGGGTCGGCCACGGACGCTGACGTTGCAGCGGCGTCCCGTCAGTAGGCCTCCGGCGGCACGGGTGCCTGGGCGACCAGCACGTGCTCCAGGTCGGACGCGTCCACCAGCGGGTCGTCGAGGTCGACGGTGATCTGCGAGTGCGCCAGCAGCTTGGCCCCGCCGGTGATCGTCGAGTGCAGAGCCCCGAACTCACCGACCTGGGTGTCCTCCAGCACGGTACCGACGAACCGGTTCCCGCGCGGCGAGATCGTCTCGAGCGACTCGCCCTCCGCGATCTGCCCGCGACGGGCCATCAGTGCCAGGCGCGCCGAGGTGCCGGTCCCCGTCGGGCTGCGGCAGAGCACGCCGGGGTGCACGTAGGTGGCCGACGGCGACTCGTACCGCCCCTCGCCGATCTGCCGGACGGGCCCCATGAAGTGGGCGAAGGGCAGCGGCCCGACGTGGCCCAGCTCCGGGTGCTCCTCACGCAGGCCCGGGCGTGCCGCGCGCACGAAGGCGTCCCCGAACGCCGTCAGCGCGATCTGGCTCTCGCGGTCGATCGTGAACCCGTACCGAGCGGCGTCGATGAGGGCGTAGTACGCCCCGGACCACACGAGGTCGAACTCGACGCGGCCGTAGCGCGGGACGTCGACCGACAGGCCCTCGTCGGCCACGTACGCCGGTTCACCCTGCGTCGTGATCGACCGGACCCGGCCGCCCTCGTTGCGTGCCGTCACCCGGGCGAGCCCCGCCGGCGACTCCAGCACGACGCTCTGGGTGCCCTCGACCATCGGGATCATGCCGCTGCTCAGCAGCGCCGTCGCCGTGCAGATCGTGTTGGACCCCGAGTAGAGGGGGTACCCCATCGCCTCCATGATGATGTAGCCGGCCTGCGCCTCGGGGTGGCTCGGCTCGACGATGAGGTCCACCGACATCGCCGGGTCCCCGTACGGCTCGGACAGCAGCAGCCGCCGCAACCCGTCCCCCTCACGCTGCAGGTAGCGGGCCTTCTCCAGCACGGTCGTGCCCTGCAGGGGTTCGACGCCGGCGGTCACGATCCGGCTGACGTCGCCGCCGGACTGGGTGTCGATCAGGTGCAGCGTGCGTTCACGGTGCATGGGGAGCTCCCACGTCCTCCCAGTGCCGGTCCGGGACCACGACCAGCTTGCCGATGTAGGTCTTGTTCATGAAGGTGCGCTGCGCCTCGTGGAAGTCGGACAGCCGGAACGTCCGGTCCAGCAGCGGCCTGATGTCGCCGTCCTCGATGTAGCGCCGCAGGCGGCGGAAGGCCGTGCGCGTGCCCTGCGAGGAGCCGTGCAGCTCGAGCTGCTTGAGGTACATGGTGCGCAGGTCCAGGTTCACCACCGGCCCGCCGATCGCCCCGGCCGTCGTGTACCGGCCCTCCGGCCGCAGGATGCGCAGCAGGTCGTTGAACATCGCCCCGCCCACCAGGTCCGCGACGACGTCGACCGGCCCGTCCACGACGCGGGCGACCTCGCTGACCAGGTCGTCGCCGTCCCGCAGGACGACGTCCTCGGCACCGATCCCGCGCAGGGCCTCCTCCTTGCCGCTGCTCGTCACCGCGTAGGGGACGGCGCCGCGGACCCGGGCGAGCTGCACGATCGCGGACCCGACCCCGCCGGAGGCCCCGGTGACCAGGATGCGCTCGCCCTCGGCGAGCCGGGCCCGGTCCAGCATCTGCTCGGCGGTGAGGTAGGCGCAGCAGAAGGTGGCGAGCCCGGCGTCGCTGATGTCGCGGGTGATCTCGTACGCGTTCTCGGCCGGCACCGTCTGGTACTCGGCGTACCCGCCGTCGCGGCCGTGCCCGATGTAGTCGATGTCGGCCAGGGAGTCGTCGCCCTCGGGGCGGTTGTAGATCGAGAAGTCGACCATGACGCGTTCGCCCACACGGTCCGCGGGGACCCCGTCGCCGACCGCGACGATCCTGCCCACGGTGTCCGTGCCCTGGATGCGGGGGAACCGGAGCGTGGAGCGTCCTCGCCGCCAGGTGGAGACCTCGGCGGGGTCGGTCTCGCTGCCGTAGGCGCCCTCGCGCACCCACACGTCGGTGTTGTTCATCCCGCAGGCGTGGACGTCGAGGAGGACCTCGCCGGGCCCCGGGCTCGGCGTGGGCACGTCGTCCCGGTAGACGAGCTGGTCGAGCCCGCCGTGCCCCACGAGCTGAACGGCCTTCATCCGGTCCGGGATCGGCTCCATCCATCGACACTAGGTCATCCGGTCCCGACCGTCCTGGTGGGCCGGGGTCAGGCCGCGAACGGCTCCACGCCGGTCGCCTCGACCGACAACGCCCAGAGCCGGTCGGCGGCTGCGGGGTCGACCGCCCAGTGCTTGACGCCACCGGCCCGGACGTCCGTGGTGTCGTCGGCGACGAGGGCGGCCACGTCGCAGTCCTCGCAGTACACGCCGCCCCGTGACTCCAGCTCGGGGGCGGTCGCCGCCCACAACGCGGTCGCCGCGCCCTGCGCCGGTGTCTTGAACAGCGGGTTCGGGTTGCCGTCGGCGTCGATCCAGCCGCGTGCCGTCTTCTCCTCCGTGGACATGTGCCGCTGCAGCTCGGTCATGATGCCGCCCGGGTGGACCGAGTACGCGTGCACCCCCGCGTCGGCCCGCGCGTCGAGCCCGACGGCGAAGAGGGCGTTGGCCGACTTGGACTGCCCGTAGGCGACCCACGGGTCGTACTCCTCCTCGGCGAAACCGAGGTCGTCGAACCGCACGGGCGACCGGAAGTGACCGATCGAGGAGTACGACACGACGCGGGCGCCCGGCGTCAGCAGCGGGGCGACGCCCCCGACGAGGGCGAAGTGACCGAGGTGGTTCGTGCCGAACTGCGTCTCCCAGCCCTGGGCGGTGCGGCCCTCGGGCGTGGCCATGACGGCGGCCGCGTTGATCAGGAGGTCGACCGGTCTGCCGTCCTCGCGCAGGGTTCGGGCGAACGCCGCCACGGAGTCGAGGTCGGACAGGTCCAGGGGGTGCACCTCGACGCCGTCGACGTCCGCGAGCGCCTCGGCCGCGGCCGCGGGACGGCGGGCGGGGACGACGGCGGTGGCACCACGGGCGGTGAGCGCACGGACGGTCTCGATGCCGAGTCCGGAGTACCCACCGGTGACGACGGCTCGCCGCCCGGTGAGGTCGTGCTCCGCCAGCACGTCGTCGGCGGAGGATCGGTAGCCGAAGGGCGTGCCCAGCGGCTCCTGGCGTGCGGTGTGCGGGGTGGAGTCGGTCATACGACCGAACATAGACTTGAGAGTTCGCTCGAAGTCAAGGAGGTCTGGTGAAGATGTCGACGGCCCCGTCGCCCGAGGGCTACAGCATCGGCGAGCTCGCGCGCGCCGTGGGCATGTCCACGCACACGCTGCGCTGGTACGAGTCCCGCGGGCTGTTCCCCCGGGAGATCCCCCGGACCGAGTCGGGACGACGCCGCTACGAACCCGAGACGGTGGAGTGGCTGCGGCTGCTCGCCCGCCTGCGCGCGTCGGGGATGCCCGTGGCCCGCATGGCCGAGTACGCACGGCTGGTCCGGGGTGGGGAGGGCAACGAGGACGAGCGCATCGCGCTCATGGAGGCGCACTCCCGGGCCCTGACCGAGCAGATCGACACCCTCGTCGAGTGCCGCGAGGTGATCGACGGCAAGGTCGCCGCCTACCGCCGCCGTCTGGCCGAGCGTCCGCCCGGGGCGCCGTAGCGCTCCCCGCAGGGGTGGGAGGACCGGCGGCGAGCGGTGGGAGAATCGTCGTCGTGCCCGCACCGGACCAGCCCCCGTTCGCCCACGTCGTCTACTTCGAGCCACGCATCCCCGGGAACACCGGGTCCGCGATCCGGCTCGCCGCGGTGACCGGCGCCCGTCTGCACCTCGTCGAGCCGCTCGGGTTCGACCTGTCCGAGGCGAAGCTCAAGCGCGCCGGCCTGGACTACCACGACCTGGCCGTGATGGACGTGCACCCGAGTCTGGACGCCGTCCTGGACGCGCTGCCGGACGCCCGCGTGTTCGCGTTCTCCACGCGCGGGACGACGTCGTACACGGACGTGGCGTACGAGACCGGCGACGTGCTGCTCTTCGGCCCCGAGCCGACGGGCCTGCCCGAGGAGGTGCTGGCGCACCCGCGGATCACCGACCAGCTCAAGATCCCGATGCTGCCGGGCCGACGCTCGCTCAACCTGACGAACTCGGCCTCGATCGCCGTCTACGAGGCGTGGCGCCAGCGGGGGTTCGACGGAGCCTGACCGGCACGTCGGGCGCGTACCGCGCGCCCACCCCGCGAACGGCGGCACGAGCCGCCACGATGGGGTCATGCGCTCCCACCTGTTCCAGCACACCGAACCCGAGGGCGAGCCCGGCTCGTTCCAGCTCGCCAACCCGCGGATGCTCAAGGTCGACCTCGCCGGCTCCGGCGGGTTCTTCTACGCCAAGCAGGGATCGATGGTCGCCTACCAGGGCGACGTCGACTTCGCCTACGAGGGCAGCGGATCCGTGAGCAAGCTCTTCAAGAAGGCCTTCACCGGTGAGGGCATGTCCCTCATGAAGGTCTCCGGCCGCGGCGACGTCTTCCTCGCCCAGGACGCGGACGAGGTCTTCGTCCTGTTCCTGGAGAACGAGTCCGTCACTGTCTCCGGGGACAACATCCTGGCGTTCGAGTCCTCGCTGACCTGGGACATCAACCGTGTCCAGGGGGCCTCGATGCTCACCGGCGGGCTGTTCAACACGACGTTCACGGGCTCCGGCGCGCTGGCCGTGACGGCGTACGGCACACCGATCGTGCTGAACGTGGACGAGCCGACCTTCGTGGACATGCAGTCCGCCGTGCTCTGGTCGACCTCCCTGACCAGCTCGGTGCGCAAGACCGCGAAGATGGGTGCCGTCATCGGCCGCGGCTCCGGGGAGGCCTACCAGCTCGGGCTGTCCGGGCAGGGGTTCGTCGTCGTGCAGGCGTCCGAGGGCCACCCGCTGCCGAACCAGAACGGCTGAGCGCCGGCGTCCGTCAGGACAGCAGCCAGGTGGCCGCGCGCTGCAGCAGGCGCAGGTACGACGGCGAGTCGTAGGCCCGCACGTCGTGCCCCAGCCCGCTGTACACCGTGCGTCCCCCGTGCTCCTCGGTCGCCCAGACCACCGGTTGCATCTCGCCGTCGTCGTCGGGGACCCAGCCCAGCACCTGCGTCGACGGGGCCACCCGCAGCCCGAAGTACCGCTCGTCCTGCAGCTCGACGGTCTCCGCGGCACCGGCCACGATCGGGTGCCCGCCGGTGGCCAGCCGGACCGCCGCCGGGCCGAACGGCGGGTGGTAGGACTCCCCCGGGATCCACCGGCCGCCCAGCAGGTCGCGCCAGTCCTCGGAGTCGGCGAAGGTGTTCGCCGCCTGGTGCACGGCCAGGATGCGCCCGCCGTCGCGCGCCCACTCCGCGAGCCGCCGGTGGAAGGGCCGCCACGCCTCGTCGTCGGGCCCGATGCCCGCCTCGAGGAACCCCGGCCAGGACGTTCCCGAGTTGACGACCAGCAGGTCGACCTCGTCCAGGTCGTCGAGCGCGTCCGGGAAGGTCGACCGCACGACCACGGAGGTCGAGCGGTCGTGCACGGTGAGGTCCTCCAGCACCTCGGCCAGGCGATGGCTCGTGGCGGCGTGGTCGTGCCACGGGTCCTCGTAGCGGCCGCGGCCGGCGAGGATCAGGACCTGGTGGGTGCTGGTGTCACGCGTGCTCACGGTCCCGATCGTGTCATGAACGCGTCGGGCGCGGCACGGTGGAACCGGTGATGATCGCCGTCTCGGGCAGCACGAAGCAGCGCCGGCACAGCGCCTCGTAGGTGAAGGTGCCGTCGTCCGGCAGGGGCTCGGAGGCCCCCAGCGGCTCGAGGAACGGCACGCCGTTGCGCAGCACCTGGGTGAACGCGGCGTGCAGGTCCTGGCAGCGGTCACATACCGCCCGCCGGTAGCGCACGTCGGTGGGCCCGAGCTCCAGCAGGGCCCGGATCGTCGCGAACAGCTCGCCCCGGTGGTCCAGGTCGATGCCGCACGCCAGCACGCGGGTGCCGCGCAGCACGAGCTCCTCGACGACGCGGACGTCCGCCGGGGTGAACATGTGGACCTCGTCGATCGCGACGACGTCCTCGGTGCTGTGCAGCAGCGGCTCGAGGGTGTCGAGCTTGATCGTCGGCACCGACGCCCCCGTGCGCGACACGATCTTGTCGTCGCGCACGTGCCGCGACGACTGCACCACCGCACAGCTGAGCCGCGAGTACGCCAGCGGTGCCATCTGCGCGATGAGGTCGAGCGACTTGCCGGACTTCATCGGCCCGAGCACCAGCGACAGCTCCACCGAGGCACCTCCCGTCCTGGACGGCGGGCCGGGTCCCCGCCGCACAGCACCCTAACGGTCGTCGAGGACGGGCTCGGCCGCACGGGCCAGCACCGCCTCGGCGTGCCGCAGCAGCGGGGCGTCGATCATCTGCCCGTCGAACCGCGCCGCGCCGCTGCCGGTCGACCCCGGTCCGGCGGCGGCCGCGAGGACGGCCCGTGCGTGCTCCACCTGCTCCGGGGTGGGCGCGTACGCCTTCCGGACCACGGCGGCGTGGGACGGGTGGATGCACAGCGTCGCGGAGAAGCCGACGGCGACGGCGTCGACGGCCTCGTCCCGCACGCCGTCCAGGTCCTCCAGGTCGAGGTGGACGGCGTCGATCGCGGCCTTGCCGGCGGCCCCGGCGGCCAGCAGCACCGCGGACCGGGCGTACCGGGCCACGTCCCGGTAGGTGCCGTCGTCGCGACGGCTGGCGGTGCCGCCGAGGGACGCGACGAGGTCCTCGGCACCCCACGCCAGCGCGACGACGTCGGGACGGGCGGCGAGGGCCGGTGCGGCGAGCACCCCGGCCGCCGTCTCGCACAGCGCCACGATGGCGTACGGAGACCCGTCGTGCCGCAGCAGCGGACCGACGTACCGGCCGTCGGCCTTGGGGAGCATCAGCACGGTGTAGTCGGTGTCGGCCAGCGCGTCGAGGTCACGCTGGTGGTCCTCCGTCCCGACCGGGTTGACCCGCACGATGGTGCGGGCCGGGTCGAGCGGCGTGCCGCGCACGGCCCGGCGCGCCTCGGCGCGGGCCGCCGGGTCGACGCCGTCCTCCAGGTCGAGGATGACGGCGTCGGCCCGGTCGGCGGCCTTGGCGAACCGGTCGGGGCGGTCGGCCGGGCAGAACAGCAGCGCCGGCCCGAGGGTGAACGGCCGGGGAGTCACGATCCCTCCCGGGCGAGGTCGGCGTGGCCGTCCTTGGTCCACATGAGCACCGACCGGGTGGCGACCGCGACGACGACGTCGTCCTGGTTCCGCCCGGTGTGCTCCAGCGTGACGATGCCCTGGCCCGGGCGCGACGACGAGAGGCGCCGTCCCGTCATCACGGTCTCGCCGTACAGCGTGTCCCCGTGGAACATCGGCGCCGGGAACCGGATGTCGCTGAACCCGAGGTTCGCGACGATCGTGCCCCGGGTCAGGTGCGCCACGGACAGCCCGACGAGCGTGGCCAGGGTCAGCATCGAGTTGACCAACGGCTTCCCGAACGGCTGCGTGGCGGCCCACGCGGCGTCGAGGTGGAGAGCCTGCGGATTCATCGTCGCCGAGGTGAACAGCACGTCGTCGGCCTCGGTCATGGTGCGTCCGGGCCGGTGGACGTAGCGGACGTCCTCCTCGAGCTCGTCGTAGTAGAACCCGCGCTGGGTCTCCTCACGCATCGTTCCTCCTCGACTCCCGTGCCGCGGTCAGGCCGTGAAGCCGAGGTCGCGGGCGATGATCATCAGCTGCACCTCGGTGGTGCCCTCGCCGACCTCCAGCACCTTGGCGTCGCGGTAGTGCCGCGCGACCGGGTTCTCGTTGAGGAACCCGTAGCCGCCGAAGATCTGGGAGGCGTCGCGGGCGTTCGCCATCGCCGCCTCGCCGGAGGTCAGCTTGGCCACGGAGGCCTCGGCCTTGAACGGCTTGCCGTGGATCATCTTCTGCGCGGCGTCGAGCCAGCACAGCCGGGCGGCCTGCACGCGGGCCTGCATCCGGGCGATGGTGAACGCGACGTGCTGGTGCCGGCCGATGGAGTGGCCGAACACCTGGCGCTCCTTCGCATAGCGGACGGCCTCCTCGAGGCAGCCCTGGGCGGCACCGGTGGCGAGCGCGGCGAACGCGATGCGGCCCTCGTCGAGCGCCCGCAGGAAGTTCGCGTACCCGCGCCCGCGCTCGCCGAGCAGGTTGGTCCTCGGCACCCGCACGCCCTCGAGCGTCAGGGGGTGGGTGTCGGAGGTGTGCCAGCCGACCTTGTCGTAGCTCTCCCCGACCGTCAGCCCGGGCGTGCCGGAGGGGACGAGGATCGTGGACAGCTCGGGGCTGCCGTCCTCGTACCGGTCGGTGACCGCCGTGATGGTGATCAGGCTCGTGATCGGCGTGCCGGAGTTCGTGATGAACTGCTTGGACCCGTCGATGACCCACTCGTCGCCGTCGAGCCGGGCCGTGGTGCGGGTCGCCCCCGCGTCGGACCCGGCGCCGGCCTCGGTCAGGCCGAAGGCGCCCAGGGTCCTGCCGGAGACGAGGTCGGGCAGCCACTCCTCGCGCTGGGCGTCGGTGCCGTGCCGGAAGATCGGCATGATGCCGAGCCCGACGCCGGCCTCGAGGGTCACCGCGATGGACTGGTCGACCCGGGCGAGCGCCTCGACGGCGAGGCACAGGGAGACGTAGTCCTCGCCCTGCCCGCCGACCTCGGTGGGGAACGGCAGCCCGAACAGACCCATCTCACCCATCTGGTGGATGATCTCGATCGGCAGACGGCGCTCGGTGTCGTACTGGTACGCCGCCGGAGCGACGACCTCGTCGGCGAACTCGCGGACGGTCTGGCTGAGCTTGCGCTGACGGTCGGTCAGTGCGGTGGACGAGGTCTCGTGGATCATGACGCTCCTTCGCGTTCGACGACGGCGACCACCTGGTCGAGGCGGACCTGGTCGCCCGTGTTCACCAGGACGCGCAGGGTCCCTGCGGCCGGTGCGGTGAGGGGGTGTTCCATCTTCATGGCCTCGACGACGACGACGGGTGCGCCGGCGTCGACGGGGCCTGCGGGGTGGGTGGCCGTGACGGTGCCGGGCATCTGCGCCCGGAGCTCGACCGGCCCCACCGCGGCGGGGGCGCCGGCCGCGGCTGCCGCCGCGGCCCGCTCCTGGCGGCGCGACGACGCCCGCGAGGAGCGGTCGACCACCGTGTAGAGCGCGGTGTCGCCGTCGACGGACACCCAGACGACGGTGTCGTCGCCGGCGGGGGTCACCACGGCCGACACCGGCCGGGTCCGTCCGTCCGTGGTCAGCAGCCAGCGGTGCGACGAGCCACCGGCGGGTCGCAGCGCGGCCGCGACGGGCTCGCCGCCGACGGGCACGACCGTCGCGGCGTGCCGGCCGCCGGTGACGTCGAGGTCCGCCTCCGTGCCGCCGGGTCCGCGCAGGCCGACCCGGCGGGGTGCCGGCGCGGCGTTGAGGCGCCAGCCGTCGGCCGCCCACGGGTCCGTGGGACTGCCGGCGGGCTGCGGCGACGTGCCGGTGAGCAGCGCCGTGACCACGGCCCCGGCGTCCGGCGGGCCGTCCGCCGCGGCGGCGGACCGCTCGGCGAGACCGGCGGTGAACCGGTCCACGAGCCCCGTGTCCATCCGACCGGCCCGGACGTCGGGGTCGGCCAGCAGGTCGCGCAGGAACCCGGTGTTGGTCTCGACGCCGAGAACGGTCAGCCGGGACAGCAGCCCGTCCAGGCGGGACAGCGCCTCGTCCCGGTCGGTCCCGTGGGCGACGGCCTTGGCGATCATCGGGTCGAAGTACCCGGTGACGGCGTCCCCGGTCTCGACGCCGGCGTCCAGGCGCAGCGGGAACGCGGTGGGCCCGGGTGCCGCCCCGGCGTCGTCGAGCAGGAGCACGTCCCCGACCGAGGGCAGGAAGTCGCGTGCCGGGGACTCGGCGTAGATCCGCGCCTCGATCGCGTGCCCGGTCAGGTGCACGTCGTCCTGGGCGAACCACAGCTTCTCCCCCGCGGCGACGCGGAGCTGGGCCTCGACGAGGTCGTGGCCGGTGACCATCTCCGTCACCGGGTGCTCCACCTGCAGACGCGTGTTCATCTCGATGAACGAGAAGTCGTCCGGCGCCTCGGCCGGCACCAGGAACTCCACGGTGCCGACGCCCACGTACCCGACCGAGCGGGCCACCTCGCAGGCGGCCTGCCCCATCCGGTCGCGGGCGGCGTCGTCCAGCGCCGGTGACGGCGCTTCCTCGACGATCTTCTGGTGGCGGCGCTGCAGGGTGCACTCGCGCTCGCCGAGGTGCACGACGGTGCCCGCGGTGTCCGCGAGCACCTGCACCTCGACGTGTCGCGGGGTGTCCACGAGCCGTTCGAGCAGCAGGCCGTCGTCGCCGAACGCGGACCTCGCCACGCGCCGGGCCGAGGCCAGCGCGTCGGGCAGCGCGGCGGCGTCGCGCACCACGACCATGCCCTTGCCCCCACCACCGGCGACGGGCTTCACGAGCAGCGGGAACCCGACGTCCTCGGCCGCGGCGACGAGGGCGTCGTCGGGCAGCGAGGAGTCGAGGGTGCCGGGGAGCACCGGTACCTCGTGCTGGGCGACGAGACGCTTGGCGGCGACCTTGTCCGCCATGGTCTCGATCGCGCGCACGGGCGGTCCGACGAAGACGATCCCGGCGGCGTCGCAGGCACGCGCCAGCGCCGGGTTCTCCGACAGGAAGCCGTACCCGGGATGGATCGCCTCGGCGCCGGACACGACGGCGGCCGCCACCACGGCGTCGGCGTCGAGGTAGCCGCCGGGCCCGTCCCCGGCCAGCAGCACCGCCTCGTCGGCCTCGCGCACGTGCCGTGCGTCGGCGTCGACGGGGGTGTGCACGGCCACGGAGCGGATGCCGAGCCGGCGCAGGGTGGCGATGACGCGGCAGGCGATCTCGCCGCGGTTGGCCACGAGCACTCTGGTGAACACGGGCCTCACATCCGGAAGAGCCCGAAGGAGGGCTCGGGCAGCGGGGTGCGCGCGCAGGTCGCGAGCGCCATGCCGAGCACCCGGCGGGTGTCGGTCGGGTCGATGATGCCGTCGTCCCACAGCCGGGACGTGGCGTGGTACGGGTCGCCGGCGGCCTCGTAGGTGTCGCGGATGCCGCGCCGGAACGCGGCCTCCTCCTCGGCGTCCCAGTCCTCGCCGCGGCCGGCGAGCTGGTCGCGCTTGACGGTGGCCAGCACCGCCGAGGCCTGCTCGCCGCCCATGACGGACACGCGGGCGTTGGGCCAGGTCCACAGGAACCGCGGGGAGTAGGCACGGCCGCACATCGCGTAGTTGCCGGCCCCGAAGGAGCCGCCGACGACGACGGTGAGCTTCGGCACGCGCGTGGTGGCCACGGCGGTGACCATCTTGGCGCCGTCCTTGGCGATGCCGCCGGCCTCGGCGTCGGGGCCGACCATGAACCCGGAGATGTTCTGCAGGAACACCAGGGGGATGCCGCGCTGGTCGCACAGCTCGACGAAGTGCGCGCCCTTGAGCGCGGACTCGCTGAGCAGCACGCCGTGGTTGGCGACGACGCCGACGGGGTGCCCGTGGATGCGGGCGAACCCGCACACCAGCGTCGTGCCGTACTCCGGCTTGAACTCGGTGAGCTCGCTGCCGTCCACGATCCGGGAGATCACCTCGCGCGGGTCGTACGGCTGCTGGACGTCCACCGGCACGGCGGCGTACAGGTCGGCCGGGTCCCCGACGGGTTCCACGGTCGGCCCGACCTCCCAGACGGGCTCCGGGTCGGGCGGCAGCGTGGCCACGATGTCCCGCAGCATGTCCAGGGCGTGCTCGTCGTCGTCGGCCAGGTGGTCGACCACGCCGGAGCGGCGGGCGTGCAGCTCGCCGCCACCGAGCTCCTCGGCGGTCACCTCGGCGCCGATGGCCGCCTTCACCAGCGGCGGACCGCCGAGGAAGATCGTGCCCTGGTCGCGCACGATGACCGTCTCGTCGCTCATCGCCGGCACGTAGGCGCCACCGGCGGTGCAGGAGCCGAGCACGGCGGACAGCTGCGGGATCCCCGCCGCCGACAGCCGGGCCTGGTGGTAGAAGATCCGCCCGAAGTGGTCCCGGTCGGGGAACACCTCGTCCTGGCGGGGCAGGAACGCCCCGCCGGAGTCCACGAGGTAGACGCAGGGGAGGCGGTTCTCCAGCGCGATCTCCTGGGCGCGCAGGTGCTTCTTCACCGTCAGCGGGTGGTACGTGCCGCCCTTGACGGTGGGGTCGTTGGCCACGACCATCACCTGCCGCCCGGCGACCCGGCCGATGCCGCCGATCACCCCGGCGCCCGGCCAGGCGCCGTCGTCCTGGTCGTACGCCGCCAGCGGGGAGATCTCCAGGAACGCGCTGCCCGGGTCGAGCAGCCGCTCGACCCGTTCGCGCGGCAGCAGCTTGCCCCGCCCGACGTGCTTCTCCCGGGCGTGCTCGGGACCGCCGCGCGCGGCCGCGGCCGTGCGCTCCCGCAGGGTGTCGGCCAGGGCGCGCTGCGCGTCGGCGTTGGCCCGGGCGGCCTCGGCCGCCGGGTCCACGGCGGACGTCAGCACGGTCATACGGTCACCGCCTGGCGGGACGAGGCCGCGCCGTTGCGTCCCGCCGCGCCGTCGTCCTGCTCCGCCTCGTCCTGCTCCGGCTCGTCACGTCCGCCGAGCAGCACCGCCAGCGCCGGGTCGGTGAGCAGCCCGCCCAGGTCCGCGAGGAACCGGGCGCCCTGCTCGCCGTCGACGACGCGGTGGTCGAAGGTGAGGCTGAAGGTCACGACGTCGCGCAGCGCGATCTGGCCCTCGTGCTCCCACGGCCGGCGGGCGACCTGCCCGATGCCGAGGATCGCCGACTCGCCCGGGTTGAGCAGCGGGCTGCCCGCGTCGACGCCGAAGACCCCGACGTTGGTCAGCGTCATCGTGCCGCCGGTCAGGCGGTCCGGACGGGTGCGGCCCGAGCGGGCGGTGGTGGCGAGCTCGCGCAGGGCGCGGGCCATCCCCAGCATCGACAGCTCGTCGGCGTGCGGGATGTGCGGGACCACGAGTCCGCGGTCGGTCGCGACCGCGATGCCGAGGTTCACGTGCGGCGACCGCACGAGCTCGGCCTGGCCGCCGTCCTTCTCCTCCCAGCGGGTGACGATCGCCGGGTGCTGCGGGACGAGCCCGCAGACCGCACGGGCGATGACCGTGAGCAGCCCGACCTTGGTGTGCCGGGTGCGAGGGTGCTCGCGCAGCCGAGCGACCAGGGCGAGCGTCTCCGTCACGTCGCAGGTGAGGTGGACCGTCGCCTGCGGCACCCGGGCGCTGGCGACCATCGCGGCCGCGGTGTGCTTGCGCACGCTGCGCACCTTCACGCGATGCTCGGCCGTCCGGGCGGCCGCCGGGGCGGCCGCCGGCCCGGCGTTGCGCACCGGCGCGGGCGGGGCGTCGACGGGCTTGCGGGGCCGGCGCGTCGGCTTGCCCTTGCGGGCGGCACGGGTGCCGTAGCCGACGAGGTTCGCCCCGGAGGACTCCTCGACGGAGCCGTTCGTCGACGCCGACGACGCCGACCGCTCCGCCGCGGTGCTCGTGGTGGCGCTCGCCGCGGGAGCGGGCTCCACCGTCGTCGCGGGAACCGTGGGCTCGGGTGCCGTCGACTCGGGCGCCGGCTCCGGTGCGGACGCGACGCCCTCGGCCGACGCCTCGGCGGGAGCGTCGTCGCCCGCGCCGTCCCCGCCGGTGCCGTCGCCGAAGGTGACCAGCGGCTCGCCGACCTCGACGATGTCGCCCTCCTCGGCGTGCAGCGCGGCCACCGTCCCGGCGAACGGCGACGGGATCTCCACCATCGCCTTAGCCGTCTCGACCTCGGCGAGCGCCTGGTTGAGCGTCACCGTGTCGCCCACGGACACCTTCCACTCGACGATCTCGGACTCGGTGAGTCCCTCGCCGAGGTCCGGCAGTCGGAAGATCTCCTGGGTGCTCATGCGGCCACCTCCGTGGACGTCGCGGGGGTGAAGGTCTCGAACGGGACGCGTCCGAGTGCCTGGTCGATGCCGTAGCACACGCGGTCCATGTCGGGCACGTAGTGGCCCTCGACCTTCGCCGGCGGGTACGGCACGTCGTGGCCGGTCACGCGCACGGGCGGCATCGCCAGGTCGGCGAAGCACCGCTCGGTGACGACGGAGCAGATGTCCGCCCCGACCCCGCCCTGGCGGGGGCCCTCGTGCACGACGACGACCCGCCCGGTGCGGCGCACCGACTCGACGACGGTCTCGGAGTCCCAGGGAGACAGGGAGCGCAGGTCGACGACCTCGACGGAGACGCCGTCGTCCTTCATCGCCTCGGCGGCGTCCAGCGCGCCCGCCACGTGCGAGCCCCAGGTCACGACGGTGACGTCGTGGCCGGGACGGACGACCCGGGCGCGGGACATGGGCAGAGCGCTCTCCAGCGGCTCCACCTCGACCGGGCCCTTGACGTGGTAGAGCCGCTTGGGCTCGAAGAAGATGACCGGGTCGTCGCTCGCGATCGACTGGCGCAGCACGGTGCAGGCGTCCTGCGGGTTCGACACCGACACGACGCGCAGCCCGGCGGTGTGCACGAAGTACGCCTCCGGCGACTCCGAGTGGTGCTCGGCGGCGCCGATGCCGCCCGCCACCGGGATGCGCACGGTGATCGGCATCGTGACGCGCCCGACCGTGCGGGCGTGCATCTTGGCGACCTGGTTGACGATCTGGTCCCAGGCCGGCTGGACGAAGCCGTCGAACTGGATCTCCACCACGGGTCGGAACCCGCGCCACGCCATCCCGATGGCCGTGCCGAGGATCCCGGACTCGGCCAGCGGGGTGTCGATCACGCGGTTGGGGCCGAACTCGCGCTGGAGCTTGTCGGTCACGCGGAACACGCCGCCGAGGGAGCCGATGTCCTCACCGAGGAGCACGACCTTGTCGTCGTCGGCCAGGGACTGCCGCAACCCGGTGTTGAGGCCCTGGCCCAGGGTCATGTCGCTCATCGGGCGGCCTCCTGGGTGTCGTTGTCGGCGAAGCCGGCGAGGTAGCGCCCGTAGGCGTCCCGCTCGGCGTCGAGCACGGCGTGCGGCTCGGCGTAGACGTGGTCGAACACGGTCGACCAGTCGGGGTCGGCGACCGCGTAGACGCCGGCGCGCATCGTGGCGGCGACCTCGTCGGCGGTCTGCTGGACGGCCGCCTCGGCGTCGTCGTCGAGGACGCCGCGGTCGCGCAGGTGCGCGGCCAGCCGGGCGATCGGGTCCCGGCCGGACCATTCCTCGAGGTCGCTCCGGTCGCGGTAGCGCGTCGGGTCGTCGGCCGTCGTGTGCGGGCCCATCCGGTAGGTGACCGCCTCGATGAAGGTCGGTCCGAGGCCGGCGCGGGCGCGTTGCAGCGCCTCGCGGGTCACGGCCAGGACGGCCAGGACGTCGTTGCCGTCGACCCGGACGCCGGGCATGCCGTAGCCGCGGGCCCGTTCGACCAGCGGCACCTTGGACTGCAGGTCCACGGGCTCGGAGATCGCCCACTGGTTGTTCTGGCAGAAGAAGACCGTCGGGGCGGACCACGTGGAGGCGAAGGTCATCGCCTCGTGCACGTCACCCTGGCTGGTCGCGCCGTCACCGAAGTACGAGATGGTGGCGGAGGTCCGTTCGGGGGCGTCCGGTCCGTCGTTCTCCGGGCGGGAGATGCCGATCCCGCCGTGGGCACCGGTGCCGGCCGTGGCGGTCTCGAGGAGCAGGCCGACGGCGTAGCCGACGGCGTGCAGCGTCTGGGCGCCGATGATGACCTGCATCGGGGCCATCCGGTACTCGTAGGGGTCCCAGCCGGACGGGGCCGCACCGCGCCACACGCGCAGCAGGTCGGTCGGGGCGATGCCGCGCACGTACGCCACACCCTGCTCGCGGTAGCTGGAGAACACGAAGTCGTCCTCGCGCAGCGCGCGGCTGGACCCGATCTGCGCAGCCTCCTGGCCGAGCATCGGGGGCCACAGGCCGAGCTGGCCCTGGCGCTGCAGGGCGGTGGCCTCGGTGTCGATCCGGCGGGCGGCGACCATGTCGGTGTACAGCCCCAGCATCGCGGCGTCGTCGACGTCGTCGAGCCAACGGTCCAGCTCGGGGACCTCGTGCCGGGTGCCGTCCGGGTCGATCAGACGGACGGGGGTGTGGTCGACGCCGCCGTCGTCCAGGGTTGCGTCCAGGTGCCGCGCGCCGTTCTCCGTGTCGCGCTGCACCCAACCGGCCGGCACGTGGTCACGTGCGCCGCCGTGGGCAGTGTCCGCCGAGGATGCCGACTCACCCGCTTGTGACAGGTCGTCCTTCGTCCTCGGATCCGTGGTGCTGGGCATGGGTGAGCCTCACCTCGCATCGGGTCGTCGCTCGTCGTCGAGCGCCGTTGTGGCGAAGGTAACGCTGCTCCGTCACACCGCACCACCAGCCCTCGGCCGACTGAGCAGAGTGCTTCATCCACCACCACGTCGCCGGACGTTCTGCGCAACAAGGAGATGACCGTGCGCCATCTCGCGTCGCGAGGGCCATTCCGGGCAGATCCGACGAGCACGACCTGCCGGGCCGTCACCTCCGGCCCCGAGCGACGTTAGGCTGGCGCGCGTGCACAGCATCGATGCCGTGGACCTGGATCTGCTGCGGGCGCTCGCCGACGACCCCCGCGCGACGACGGTCGCACTCGCCCAGCGCCTGAGGATCTCCCGCAACACCGTGGCCGCCCGGCTGGCGCGCCTGGAGGGTGCCGGCGCGTTCCTCCACTTCGACCGGCGCATCGACCCGGCCGTGCTGGGCCACCCGCTGCTGGCCTTCATCGAGATCACCGTGCACCAGCGCGACCTGGTGCGGATCGTCGAGCACCTGGCCCGCATCCCGGAGATCGTGCAGGCGTACGGTCACAGCGGCACCGCCGACCTGCGGGTGCACGTGGTCTGCCGGGACACCGACCACCTGTTCCGCATCGACGCCGCGATCCTGCAGATCGAGGGGGTCGAGCGCACCGAGACCTCGCTGGCGATGGGCGAGCTCATCCCCTACCGGGTGCAGCCGCTGGTGGAGAAGCTCCGCCGCGAGCTCTGAGTCCCGCTCGTCACGGCGGAGGAGTACAGTCGCCAATACTCAGCATGCTGTGTATTGGAGGACCCGTGGCAGACCGCCGCCGTTGGCTCGCGCTGGTGACCGTCTCGGTCGCCGTCTCGCTCATCATCGTCGACTCGACGATCGTCAACGTGGCGATCCCGTCGATCGTGGCCGACCTGGGGATCGACTCGACCCAGGTGCAGTGGGTCCAGGAGTCCTACACGCTCGTGTTCGCCTCCCTCCTGCTGGTGCTCGGCGTCCTCGCCGACCGGTGGGGCCGCCGCCGCATGATGATGGCGGGTGTCGCGGTCTTCGCCGCGTCGTCGTTGCTGGCGGCCACCGCACCCACCGGCGGCGTGCTCATCGGCGCCCGGCTGGTCCAGGGCCTCGGCGGTGCGATGATCCTGCCCACGACCCTGTCGATCATCAACGCGACCTTCCGCGGCCGCGAGCGCGGCATCGCCTTCGCCGTCTGGGGCTCGACCATCGGCGGCATGGCCGCCGTCGGGCCCCTGCTGGGCGGCTGGCTCACCACCGACTACTCGTGGCGCTGGGCGTTCGGCATCAACATCCCCCTGGGCGTCCTCATCCTGGTCGCCGCGGCCCTCGTGGTCACGGAGTCCCGGGCCGACGAGCAGCGCGGCACCGACCTCGTGGCTGCCCTGCTGTCCGTGCTGACCTTCGGCGGGATCGTCTTCGGGCTCATCGAGGGACGATCGCTGGGCTGGTGGACGACGCTCGACGCCGCCGCCGAGTGGTGGCCGCTCGGACTGTCCCCGGTGCCGGTCGCGCTCACCGTGGGCGTCGCCGCCGGCGTCCTGTTCGTCCGGCGCGGTCTGCGTCGGGCCCGCCACGGCCTGCCGACCCTGATCCCGCTGGACCTGTTCGGCATCGCCTCGTTCCGCAACGGCAACGTCGCCGCCCTCGTCGTCTCGCTCGGGGAGTTCGGGATCCTGCTGTCGCTGCCGATCTGGCTGCAGAACGTCCTCGGCTACGACGCCCTGGCGACCGGCTGGATCCTGGTGGGCCTCGCGGGCGGATCGTTCCTGGCCAGCGGGGCGGCGCAGGCCCTCACCGTCCGGTTCGGTGCCGTGCCGGTGGTGCGCCTCGGCATCGCCGCCGAGATCGTCGGCGTCGTGGGTCTGGGGGCCGTCGCCCGTCCCGACTCCACCTGGGTCACCGTCGTCCCGTTCCTCGTCGTCTACGGCTTCGGGGTCGGGCTGGCGACCGCGCAGCTCACGGGCGTCGTCCTCGCCGACGTCCCCGTGCGCGTCTCCGGTGCCGCCTCCGGGACCCAGAGCACCGCACGTCAGGTGGGGTCAGCGCTCGGCATCGCCATCCTCGGCACGATCCTGTTCACGACCACCGCGGCCGACCTGGACGCCCGGCTCGCGGACCGTGGCGTCCCGGACGCCGCCCGGGAAGCCACCGTGACGGCCGTGGTGGACAGCGCGGGTGGCGCCATCGCCGGCCTGGAGCAGGACCCGGCCACGGCGTCCGCCGCCGACGACGCGCGGGCTGCCCTCACGCAGGGGACCCGCTGGTCCGCCTGGGTGGCGGGCGGCTTCCTCCTGCTGGGACTGGGCGCCACGCTGACGCTGGAGCGCCGGCCCCGCGAGACGGTCGCGGTCGCCGAGGACCGCACCTGACGGGGGATCACCCGAGCTCGACCACCAGGTCCGCCGCACCCCGTGTCCGGGCGATCAGCTCCGCGTTGACCTGGTCCGACCCGCGGGCCCAGACGGCGGCGTCGGCCGGGCTCTTGCCGAACACGCGGTGCCGCTCCTCGAGCCGGGCCAGCCGCAGGTCCTCGGCCACCTCGAGGTACCAGACCTCGCTCATGCGGGCCCGGGCGGCCGGCCAGGCCCCGGTGCCGGCCAGCAGGTAGTTGCCCTCGGTGACCACGAGCGGGATCTCGGCGGGCACCTCGACGCCCGCGGCGACCGGCTCCTCGATCTCGCGCCGGAACACCGGCGCGTAGATCGGCCGGTCGCCGGGACGGGCGTCCGCGAGCCGCGCGACCAGGGCGGCGTACCCGGCGTCGTCGAAGGTGTCGATCGCACCCTTCCGCTCCCGGCTGCCGTGCGCGGCCAGGACCGCGTCCGACAGGTGGAACCCGTCCATCCCGACGCCCACGGCCGCGTGCGGACCGAGCGCCTCGACGAGCCGCTGAGCGAGGGTCGACTTGCCGGACCCGGGTGCCCCGACGATCCCCAGGATCGCCCGCTCCCCCGGCACGACGAGTGCCCGGGCCCGTTCCACGAGCTCCGCCGTCGTGCACCTCATCGCCGGACCTCGGCCAGCCAGGACCGCGGGCCGACGTGCCGCACCCGCGTCCCGGCGACCTCGACCGCCGTCACGCAGGCCTCGGGCAGCGCGGCACCGCCGGCGAGCGCCACGGCGAGGGCTCCGTGGAACGCGTCACCGGCCCCGAGGGTGTCCCGGGCCTCGACCGCCGGGACGGGGACGGTGCCGGTCTCGTCGCCCGAGGACCACTCGACCGGGCCGTCGCCGTGGGTGACCACCACCCCGCGCGCCCCGAGATCGTGCGCCCCGGCGGTCACGTCGTCGTGCCCGGGGACCGCGAACCGCGCGGACACCGCCGCCACGTCGGCCACGGGCAGCAGCTCGGCGAACAGGGGCCGCCAGCGCCCGGCGTCGAGGACGACGAGGGGCCGCGGGGCGCGGTTCTCCAGGTGCCCGACGGCGGCACCCGCGATCACGGGGTGGTGACCGTCGAACAGGACGACGTCCGCGTGCGGGAGGTCGCCGAGGAATCTCGGCGGCGGGGCCTCCGCGAGCGCCGCGTCCGCCGAGACGACCGACCGCTCCCCCGTGGCCTCGTCGACCAGCACCGCGGACACGGCGAGCGGGAAGTCCTGGCCCGGCGCGACGACGTCGTGCACCTCGACCCCGTGGGTCTCCAGGTCGGCGCGGGCGGCACGGGCCACCGGGCTGTCGCCGAGCGCGGTGACCAGCACGGCGCGCGCCCCGAGCGCGGCCGCCGTCACGGCGGCGTTGGCGGCCGGACCGCCCGCCGCGACGTCCTGCCGCGAGGCCGTGACCTTCTCGTCCCGGTCCGGGCGGCCGGCGGCCCGGTGCACGACGTCGAGCGTCGTCAGCCCGACGAACCAGCAGGTGCCCGTGTGGTCGGCGAGAGGCATGGCCTCATCCTGGCACGCACCAGCCCCGTGGGCGGGAGCACCCGGCGCGTAGGATCGACGCACGAGCAGGATCGAGATCACCGCGCCGGACCGGCCGGGTTCCTGCGGGCAGCAGGCAGTCGGGGAGGCGCGATGCACGACGACGGACCCGCCCGCGCGCACGCACCCCGCGCCGTGGAGTGGTCGCTCGCGCTGGGGATCGCCGGCCTGCCCTGCGCCCTGGTCCCGGTCGTCGGGGACTGGCTGGCGGCACCCCTGGGACTGGCGGCCCTCACGCTCGGATCGATCGGCAGCCACGTCGCCGACCGCGACGGGCACCCGGGCGTGGGACGCGGGCTGGCGGGCGCGCTGCTCGGTCTCGGCGTCCTCGCAGCCGTGCTGTTCTCCGCCGTCGTGGGTGCCGTCGGCCCGGCCTGACCCGCCGTCGCGGACGGTCCCGCCGGTCCGGAGCCGTCAGGCGGTGCCGGTCGTCCGTTCCCGGGCCACCAGCTCGCGGAGCGCGGGCGCGATCTCCTCGCCGAGCACCTCGAGCATGCTCGGGTCGTCGGTCGCCACGACGAACGTGCCGACGCCGTGGGTCAGGGCCAGACCGGCCAGCTCCTCGACCCACTGGTCGACCGGACCCTTCAGGAACCCACGCCGGTCGGCGGTGACCTCGCCGCCGACGTTGAGCAGCCGCCGGATCTCGGCCGGGTGCCGACCGACCTCCTCGGCGGTCTCGTCGATGATCGTGTTGCCGCGGGCCAGGCCGTCGTCCTGCAGGTAGCCGTACGAGGGCAGCCAGCCGTCGGCCTGCCGGGCGACCAGACGCAGCATGCGCGGCTTGGTGGCACCGACCCAGATGGGCACGTCGTGCGCGGGCGTCGGGCCCCGCTTGGCCCCGGTGACCCGGTGGTGCTCCCCCTCGACGCGCAGGGGCGTCCGCTCACCGGCGTCCCAGATGCCCCGGACGATCTCGATCGCCTCGCTCAGCGCGGTCACGGACTCCCCGGGGGTGAGCCGCGCCCCGCCCATCGCCGCGATCGCGTCCCAGAACCCGCCGGCGCCGAGGGCCAGGTCGACGCGCCCGCCGCTGAGCAGGTCCAGGCTCGCCACGGACCGGGCGAGCACAGCGGGCTGGCGCAGCGGCAGGTTGAGGACGTTGCCGGCCAGGTGGATCCGTTCCGTGACGGCCGCGGCGTAGGAGATCAGCGTCCAGGTGTCGAGGAACCGCGGCTGGTAGGGGTGGTCCTGGAAGGTGACGAGGTCCAGCCCGGCGGACTCGGCGGTCCGGGCGAGGCGGACCGGGCCCTGCGGATCGGCGTTCGACGGCGTGATGAACGCCCCGACGACGATCTCGTGTCCGTAGTCCGTCATGCCGAGCCTCCGGGGTGCCGCGTCTCTCCTGGCGGGTTCACCGCTGCGGGGTGGTCACCACCTGGCCGGCCCAGGTGAACCCGCCGCCGAACCCGAACAGCAGCGCGGGCACGCCCGCCGGGATCCGGCCGTCGTGCCACCACTTGGACAGCCCCAGCGGGATCGACGCCGCCGAGGTGTTGCCGGACTCGGTGATGTCGCTGACCACGACCCGGTCCTCGAGTCCGAGGGACTTGGCCAGCGGCTCGATGATGCGCAGGTTGGCCTGGTGGGCGACCAGGACCTCGACGTCGTCCAGCGTCAGCCCCGACGCCTCCACGACGCGGCGGGCCCGCTCGGCGGCCCGGGTGATGGCCCACTTGAACACCGCACGGCCGTCCTGGGCGAACCGCTCCGCCGGTGCCTCGATGCGCACCGCCGGCGTGATCTCCGGCTCGGACCCCCACACGACCTGCCCGACACCCGGGGAGTCCGCGGCCTGGAGCACGGCGGCCCCGGCCCCGTCGGCGGTGAGGATGCAGGTCGACCGGTCCGACCAGTCGGTGACCGCGGTCAGCTTCTCCGACCCGACCACGACGGCGGTCCGGGCGCTGCCCGTGCGGATGGCCTGGTCGGCCAGACCCACGGCGTAGGCGAAACCCGAGCAGGCGGTGTTGACGTCGATGACGCCCGGCCCGACGACGCCCCGCAGGTCCGGCTCCTCCTCGCCCTCGGGCGTGCTCGCCCCGGGCTGGACACCGGTGCGCAAGGCGTAGGCCACGCGGCCGGCAGTGTTCGGCGACCGGTCCATCGCGGTCGTCGTGGCCACGATCACCAGGTCGACGTCGTCGTTCGCGACCCCCGCGTCGGCGAGTGCGTGCTCCGCCGCGGCGGTGGCCATGTCCGCGACCGTGACGTCGTCGGCGGCGACGTGGCGGGTGATGATGCCGGTGCGCGAGCGGATCCACTCGTCGTTCGTCTCGACGAGCTCGGCGACGTCGTCGTTGGTCATCACCCGGGCGGGCTGGTGGTGACCGAGGCCGACGATCCGGGAGCCGGCTGCGCCGGCAGGCAGCGAGAGCATGACACCGATCATGGCATGCCGGACCCGGCCCTCCGCCCGGGGGCCGGAGTGCGAGACGTCGGGCTCAGCCGCCGAGAACGTGGACGAGGCCACGTCCGACGAGGAACAGCCCGAGCCCCGCCACCAGGACGACCGTCAGCTGTGCGCCCCGCTTCGCGACGAAGTCCGCCAGGGCCTTCAGCCCCCGGCCGGCGGGCCCGGGCGCCACCAGCGTCAGGACGAGGGGCAACCAGGCCGGCAGGGACACCACCACGACCACGACGAGGATCGCCACGACACGACCGACGACCTCGAGATCACCGGCGGCGATCTCCTTGGCGGCCGGGACGAGGACAGCCATGGTCGTGAAGTTCGTCGCCATGGAGAACACGCCGAAACCGAAGGCGGCGCCGGGACCCAGTGCGCGGCTCCGGGGCTCCGTCGGTCGGTGCCGGCGACGGCGGATCTCGAGGGCGACGGCGAGGAGCACCAGCAGCGAGCCGAGGACGATGTCGAGCGAGGCGCTCAGGGTCGGCTCCTTCGGCAGTGCGAGCGAACGGCCGAAGAGCACCAGTGCGGACAGGATGACCAGCAGCGTCAGGACGACGCCCAGGGCGTAGCGCGCAGCGACCCGCCGTCCGTCCCGGCCGGAGAGGAGGAAGGTCTGCTCGCTCAGCATCATCGGGCTGACGGCGCCGACCAGCGCGAGCGGGACGACCACCGCGAGCACCTTGAGCAGCACGGCCCCATCCTGCCAGCAGCCGGCCACCTGCCGCCCGGCGCCCGGCGGTTCGGTCCGGCCGGTCGGCAGGGCGCCGCACGCGCTGGGCGTGGGCGGCCCGGTGGCCGGTGTCCTAGGTTGGGGACAGCGAGCCGCCGCCGCGGCGGCACGGACCGACCGAGAGGACCGACCCGTGACCGACGACGCCGCACCCGCCGATCGCGTCGACGCCCCGGACGGACGCCCGTGGCGGGCCGCCGAGGTGCGGCGCCTGCTCGCCTTCGGCGCCGCCTCCCTCCCCGACGGTTCCGGTGCCCGCTGGCTCGACGCCCGCGGACGTCCCGACCCCTCACGACCGGCACAGACGTGGATCACCGCGCGGATGGCCCACACCTACGCGCTGGGCGAGCTGCTCGGCGCCCCCGGCTGCGGGACCCTCGCCGACCGCGCGCTCGGCGGGCTGTCCGGCCCGCTCCACGACGCCGAGCACGGGGGCTGGTTCGCCTCCGTCGGGCCCGGGGACGCCCTGGACGGCACCAAGGCCGCCTATGCCCACGCGTTCGTCGTCCTCGCCGCCTCCTCCGCGGTCCAGGCCGGCCGCCCGGGAGCCGCCGCGCTGCTCGACGACGCGCTCGACGTGCTGGACCGCCGCTTCTGGGACGACGGCGCCGGGCTGCTCGTGGACGAGTGGGACCGGAGCTGGACGGTGCTGTCGACCTACCGGGGCATCAACGCGAACATGCACGGCGTCGAGGCGATGCTCGCAGCCGCCGACGCGACCGAGGACCCCCGGTGGCTGGAGCGGGCGGTGCGTGTCACCGACCGGGTCGCCGCGTGGGCCGAGGCGACCCGGTGGCGCATCCCCGAGCACTTCACCGCCGACTGGACCCCCGACCTCGAGCTCAACGCCGACCGCCCGCGCGACCCCTTCAAGCCCTACGGCTCCACCCCGGGCCACGGTTTCGAGTGGGCCCGCCTGATGCTGCAGCTCGACATCGCCGCCGGGCACCCCGGACGACGCACGGAGGTCGCCCTCCAGCTCTTCGACCGGGCCCTGGCGGACGGCTTCGACGGACGCGGGTTCGTCTACACGGTCGACTGGTCCGGGACGCCCGTCGAGCGCCGGCGGTTCCACTGGGTGGCGGCGGAGGCCGTCGCCGCCGCGGAGGTGCTGGCCATGGTGACCGGTGAGTCCCGCTACGGCGAGCTCGCCGCGAGCTGGTGGGGCCTGCTGCGCCGGCGGTTCGTCGACACCGACCGCGGGTCGTGGCACCACGAGCTGGACGCCCACGACCAGCCGTCGGCGACGGTCTGGGACGGCAAGCCGGACATCTACCACGCCGTCCAGGCGCTGCTGGTGCCGGACCTCCCGCTGAGCGGGTCGTTCGCGGAGTCCGCCCGCCTCGAGTCCTAGGAGGCGGAGGCGTCGCCGGCGAGCCCCGTCTCCCGGTAGAAGCCCCAGATGTGCTCACGCGTCTCGCGCTCGGCACGGTCGACGTCCCCGGCGACCACCGCGTCGAGGATCTCCCGGTGCTCGCCGCAGAGGCGGTCAGCCGTGGCGGGCCAGGCCGGCAGCTGCTGCACGCCGCGGGCCACGTACGACGCGACGGCGCTGCGCAGCCCCGCCAGGATCGCCTCGACGAGCTGGTTGCCGGCGAGCCGCACGAGGACGAGGTGGAAGTCCTGGTCGAGCCGGACGAACTCGTCCACGCCCAGGCCCGGCACCTCCATGGCCTCGAGGAGCCGCGTCGCCTCCGCCGCCCAGCCGTCGTCGGTGTCACCGCTGCGGGCGGCCGCCTCGCGCACCGCCCAGGTCTCCAACGTCGCGCGGGTGGCGACGACGTCGTGCACCGGCAGGGTCCCGGAGGCCACGTGCAGGCGGACCGCCGCACCGAGCCCGGCGGCGGGCCGGTCGATGACGGTCGCCCCGGCGTCCGGCCCGGAACCGACGGCGGTGCGGATCATGCCCATGGCCTCGAGGATCCGGATCGCCTCGCGCACCGAGGGGCGGGAGACCTGCAGCTCCTCGGCGAGCGCCCGCTCGGCCGGGAGCCGCTCGCCGAGCGCCCAGCGTCCGGCGGCCAGGTCGGACTCGATGCGGGCCAGGACCTTCTCGTGGGTGCGCACGTCCCGATCCTAGTCGCTGGTCTGACCACACCTGGCATCATGGTGTGCACCTGCCAGCCCGCCGAAGGAGCCGGATCGTGCGCATCGCCCTGGCCGCGACCTGCCTCGCGGACACCCTGTTCCCCGGCGCCCCTCGCGCCACCGTGCGCCTGCTCGAACGGCTCGGCCACGACGTCGTCTTCCCCCGCGGCCAGGCGTGCTGCGGCCAGATGCACATCAACACCGGCTACGTCGAGGAGGCCGTCCCCGTCGTGCGCAACCACGTCGAGACCTTCGCGCCGGTGGCCGACGGCGCGTGGGACGCCGTCGTCATCCCCTCCGGCTCCTGCACCGGGTCCGTGCGTCACCAGCAAGCGATGGTCTGCCGCCGGGCCGGGCTCGACGACCTCGCCGCCACCGCCGAGGCGGTGGCCACGCGGACCTACGAGCTGTCCGAGCTGCTGGTCGACGTGCTCGGGGTCACCGACGTCGGCGCCTGGTTCCCGCACCGCGTCACCTACCACCCGACCTGCCACTCGCTGCGCATGCTCCGCGTCGGCGACCGGCCGCTGCGCCTGCTGCGCGCCGTCGGGGGCATCGACCTCGTCGAGCTGCCCGAGGCCGAGTCGTGCTGCGGGTTCGGCGGCACGTTCGCGCTGAAGAACGCCGACACCTCGGCCGCGATGCTGGCGGACAAGACCGCGAACGTCCGCGGCACGGGGGCCGCCGTCGTCACCGCCGGGGACACGTCCTGCCTGATGCACATCGGCGGCGGGCTCTCCCGGCAGCGTGCCGGCATCGGGACGCTGCACCTCGCGGAGATCCTCGCCTCCACCCGGGAGGAACCGACCCCGCTGCCCCGCGTCCGCGCGGGCGCCACGGAGGTCACCCGATGAGCACGTTCCTCGGCATCCCGGGCATCCGGCGCCGGTCCGACGACGCGGCGCCCGAGGGCTCCGACCCGTTCGGCCCGGTCCCGCACCCCGACGAGCCGCTGCGCTGGGGCGAACCCTTCCCCGCGGCGGCGAAGCAGACGCTGCAGGACGACCAGCTCCGCCGCAACCTCGGCCACGCCACCCGGACCATCCGCGCCAAGCGGGCCGCGGTCGTCGGCGAGGTCCCGGACTGGGAGCCGCTGCGTGACACCGGCTCGGCGATCAAGGAGCAGGTGATGGCGAACCTGCCCGACCTGCTGGCCCGGCTCGAGGAGAGCGTCACCGCACGCGGCGGCGTCGTGCACTGGGCGCGGGACGCCGCCGAGGCCAACCGCATCGTCACCGAGATCGCGCGGGCCCAGGGGGCCGACGAGGTCGTCAAGGTCAAGTCGATGGCCACCCAGGAGATCGGCCTCAACGAGCACCTGGCGGCCGAGGGCATCGCCGCGATCGAGACGGACCTCGCCGAGCTCATCGTCCAGCTCGCCGACGACATGCCCTCGCACATCCTCGTGCCGGCGATCCACCGCAACCGGGCCGAGATCCGCGACATCTTCCGCCGGCGCATGGGCGACGCCCCCGAGGACCTGTCCGACGTGCCGCACGAGCTCGCGATGGCGGCCCGGGCGCACCTGCGGCGCAAGTTCCTCTCGGCCAAGGTCGCCGTGAGCGGCGCGAACTTCGGCGTCGCGGAGACCGGCACCCTCGCCGTCGTCGAGTCCGAGGGCAACGGGCGCATGTGCCTCACGCTGCCCGAGACCCTCGTGACGGTGATGGGCATCGAGAAGCTGATCCCGCGGTACGAGGATCTCGAGGTGTTCCTGCAGCTCCTGCCGCGGTCCTCCACCGGCGAGCGCATGAACCCGTACACCTCCCTGTGGACGGGCGTCACCCCGGGGGACGGGCCGCAGGAGTTCCACCTGGTGCTTCTCGACAACGGCCGCACCGACGTGCTGGCCGACGAGGTGGGCCGCTCCGCCCTGCACTGCATCCGCTGCTCGGCGTGCCTCAACGTGTGCCCGGTGTACGAACGGGTCGGCGGGCACGCCTACGGCTCGGTCTACCCCGGCCCGATCGGCGCGATCCTCACCCCGCAGCTCACGGCGTCGTCCGGCGGCATGTCCGGCACCGACGACGTCAACGCCGCACTCCCCTACGCCTCGACCTTGTGCGGCGCCTGCTCCGACGTGTGCCCGGTGAAGATCGACATCCCCTCGATCCTCGTGGACCTACGGGCCCGCGAGGTCGACGCCGACCGCGGCCGCGCCGTCGACCCGTGGCGCGCCGCGATGAAGGCGGCCTCCTGGGTGATGTCCGACGGCGACCGGTTCGGCCTCACGGGTCGCGCCGCCACGCTCGGGCACGTGGTGGGCGGACGGGACGGCGTTCTCTCGACGGCGCCGCCACCGGCGTCCGCGTGGACCCGGTCACGGGACCTGCCCGCGCCGCCGCGGCAGACGTTCCGGCAGTGGATGGCCGAGCACGAGAAGGACGGGGGCGAGCGATGAGCGCGCGCGATGACGTGCTGCGCCGGATCCGGGCCGCGCTCGGCGAGGCCGGAACAGGCACGACGCCGGCCGGGCGCGTCGGCACGGCGCCCGCCGCCGTGGACGTGCCGCAGGAGTACCGGACCGCCGGGGCCGACGCACCCGGGTCGCGGGCCGCCGTCGAGCAGCTCGTCGACCGGCTGGAGGACTACCGGGCCCACGTGCACCAGGTCACGGCGGACGAGCTGCCCGCGGAGGTGGCGCGCCTGGTCGGCGACCTCGGTGGCGCGCCGTCCGTCGTCGTGCCGCCCGGACTCGACGACCGGTGGCTCGAGGCCCTTCCGCGCGACATCAGCGTGCACCGGGACTCCCCCGACGCACCGATGACCGCGCTCGACCTCGACGAGGTCGCCGCTGTGCTCACCGCCGCCCGGGTCGCCTGCTCCGAGACCGGCACCGTCGTGCTCGACGCCGAGGCCGACCAGGGCCGTCGGGCGATCTCCCTCGTGCCCGACGTCCACCTCTGCGTCGTGCGGGCCGACCAGGTCGTCCAGACCGTGCCCGAGATGGTCCGCCGGCTCGCCAAGCATCCCGAACGGCCGCAGACCTGGATCTCGGGCCCCAGCGCCACCAGCGACATCGAGCTCGACCGCGTCGAAGGGGTGCACGGACCGCGCACGCTGCACGTGCTTCTCGTGTCGCCGTCCCCCTGAACGCACGGGCACCGGGGGGCGCAGCAACCGTGCTGCGCCCCCGGTGCCCCTCGGCGGTCCGTCCTTACTTGTTCAGACCCGGCGGGGTCCGCGGGGACTTCCCGGGGGTGGCCTCGGTGAGGCTGTCGAGCAGCACGTCGTACGCGGGCTTCTTCTCG
Source organism: Isoptericola sp. b515 (assembly GCF_030588125.1). NCBI lineage: Bacteria > Bacillati > Actinomycetota > Actinomycetes > Micrococcales > Promicromonosporaceae > Isoptericola > Isoptericola sp. b515. The sequence continues at coordinate 409,484 of NZ_JAUQYR010000001.1, forward strand.
TAGTCCTCGGTCATGATGGTCGCGTACCCCTCGGGGAAGACGCCCGGGACCCAGGACCGGCCGTCGTCGAAGCCCCAGACCGTGAAGCTGGTGCAGGAGGCGACGTTCAGGCAGGCCTGCAGCATCTTGTCGTAGCGCTCGGCCTGGAGGGCGATCTGCTCGGCGGTCGGTTCGCCGTCCTCGCCGAGCGGCATGCGGACGTCGGCCTCGGTGATCGCCACCTTGAGACCGAGGTCGGCGAACCGCTCGAAGTTCGCCTGGATGGACTCGTCGAAACCGTACTGCAGGCTCAGGTGGCCCTGGGCTCCGAAGCCCTGCAGCGGCACGCCGTCGGCGAGCAGCTCCTGGGCCAGCGCGTAGTAGGCGTCGGTCTTGGCGTTGATGCCTTCCGCGTTGTAGTCGTTGAGGAACAGCACGGACTCCGGGTCCTCCTCGTGCGTCCACCGGAAGACGTCACCGATGAGGCCGACCGGGTCCTCGGAGCAGGCCTTGAGGAACGGGTTGGCCTCGGTGCGCAGCTGCACACCGCCCGCGTCCCACTCGTCCTGGATGAGCTCGTTGGCCACGTCCCACTCGTAGATGTCACCGGCGTAGCGGCCCACCACGGTGCGGACGTGGTCCTCGAGGACGTCACGCGCCTCGTCGCAGGTCCAGGTCTCGCTCGCCTCGGTCACCCAGTCCGGGTTCTGGCTGTGCCACAGCAGGGTGTGCCCCCGGACCTCCTGGCCGTTGGCCCGCGGGAAGGCCATGAGGGCGTCCGCACCGGAGAAGTCGTAGACGTCCGGCTCGGGGTGGATCTCGGCCCACTTCATGTCGTTCTCGGCGGTGAGCGAGTCGAACTCCGAGGCGAGGATCTGCTGGAACTCGGTCGGGTTCTGGGGGTCGGCATCGAGGAGGTCGCGCTGGGCCCAGACGGCGCTGCCGATCTTGAGGTCCTGGGGCGCCTCGGCGCGCAGGGTCGCCTCCGGCGGGGAGGCCTGGACCGCGGTGCCGGTGAGGGCGAGAGCGGTGAGCGTCGAGGCCGCGACGGCGACCGCACGCTTCGTGCTCGAGGGATGGGACATCGTTGTTCCTTCCTTGGAGGGAGCCCGGCGGCTCACCTGTCCACCGGACAACGCGAAGATATCGTTATCGATAACGGTTTCGCAATGGTCCGCGCGACGGCGCGCCGATCAACCGTCCGGGCCCGACCGGCACAATGGGGTTCCGTGACCGACAGCGATCTGCCTGCTTCCGCACGCGCGTCCGACGCCCTCTTCGACGTCCCCGCCGAGGCCCGCCGCCCGATCACCCGGATCGTGCTGCTCACCGGGGCCTCGGGCAGCGGCAAGTCCGCCCTGACGCGCCGGCTCGGGCTGCCCGTCGTCATGCTGGACGACTTCTACCGCGACCACGACCACCCCGGGATGCCGCGGGCCTTCGGCATCGTCGACTGGGACGACCCGGCGAGCTGGGACCACGACGCCGCCCTGGAGGCGCTGCGCACGCTCGCCGCCACGGGCCGGACCGAGGTGCCGGTCTACGACATCCCGACGTCGCGACGCACCGGCGACGCGGTGGTCGACGCGCACGGCGAGAAGGTCGTGCTCGCCGAGGGCGTCTTCGCCGCCGAGCTCGTGGCCGACCTGCGCGCCGAGGGCATCCTCGCCGACGCGATCTGCCTGGCGCGGCCCCGCCTCGTGACGTTCTGGTTCCGGCTGCTGCGCGACCTGGCGGAGTCGCGCAAACCCCCGTTCACGCTGCTGCGACGCGGCTGGGGTCTGATGCGCGCCGAGCCCGAGCTCGTGCGCCGGTGGACGGAGCTCGGCTGCCGACCTCTCACCCCCAGCGTCGCCGAGCAGGAGATCCGTTCCGTGGCCTAACCTGTGCCTGATCGTCGTGCTCCCCGCGCCGAACCTCCTCCGTGCTGCCGCCCTCCTGACCTGTCGAAGCCAGACGCACCGCACGCCGTCGCGCGACCCCGCACCGGGGTTGCCTCAGGCAGCGCCCTCTGAAGTGTCATGAAGACTTAACACGACGGTCATCCCTGCCACATCACGTGGCTTCACCGTGGTCCCAGGAGGTGGTCGAGGTGTTCGAACACAGTTCACTGCGTGTCCTGTCCCTCTACGAGGGTTTCTTCTCCGGTGGCGCCCGCGTGCTGCACTCGACAGTGGTGTCGGGTCTCCACGCGCACGGCCACCAGCAGCACTCGGCGCTCAGCCTGTACAGCGCCGTGCGCCGCGAGACCATGCTGCAGCGGATGGAGGACGACCCCCGGTTCCTCGCGCTGCGCGCCGCGGGCGTCCGCATCTCGACGCTGGGCCGGTCGACGGACGACGACGACGACCCGCGCGTCTTCACCGACACCGAGATGGAGATCGCCCGCCGCGAGGCGACGGGGGCCGACGTCGTCCTGTCGCTCAAGGAGCAGCCGCTGCGCCTGGCGAACGCGGCCGGGTTCCCGGACCGTCCGGTGGTGGCGTGCCTGCACCGCTCCGACCCGGAGAACTCCGGCGCGGCCCTGGACGACCTGCGCACCGCCGCCGAGAGCGGCCTGCTCGCGGCAGCGGTGTGCTGCGCCGAGTCGACCCGGGACGCCTACGCCGCGGCCGGCGTCCCGGAGCACCTGCTCAAGGTGGTCCCCAACGGCATCGACCTCACGCGGTTCCACCCGCGGCGCCGCGTGCGCCGGCTGGCGCTGCGGGGATCGGCCGGTATCCCGGCCGACGCGACCCTCGTCGCCTACGCGGCCCGCTACGACGCGATGAAGAACCCGAGGCTCTTCGTCGCCGCCGCACGCCAGTTCCTGGAGCGCGACGACTCCGGCCACGTCATGATGTGCGGCGCCGGCATGACGCGGGACAACACCGGACTGGCGGAGCTGCTCGACCGGTCGTTCGGGGACCGCCCCGACCTGCTCGCCCGGGTCCACACCCTCGGCGTGCGCCGCGACATGGAGAACGTCTACGCGATGGCCGACGTCGTCGCTCTCACCTCGGCCTACGGCGAGGCCGCGCCGCTGTGCCTCATCGAGGGCGCCATGAGCGGCGCGGTCCCCGTGACCACGCCCGTCGGCGACAGCGCGCGGCTGGTCGAGCGCATCGGGTTCGTGACGGGCTTCGACGCCGCCGAGATCGCCGAGACGTGGATCGAGGCCGCCGCCCGGCGCGGGGAGCTGCGCGGGGCGCTCACCGCGGCCCGGCAGCGGTTCAGCCACGTGCGGATGCTGTCCGGCTACGCCCAGGTGCTCGAGCAGGCCGTGCGGGGCACCGGTCTGCAGGTCGCCGCCTGACGACCGGGCGACGGGACGCCCGCTCCGGCGTCCCGTTGCCGGGCCCGGCGGGACCCGCTAGGACTGGAGGCGTCCGGAGCGCTCCGGGCGACACGTCCGGGAGGTGAGTGGATGCCGGTCCCCGACCCCGCCGCACCGACGCCGGCGGACGTCGACGTGCGCCCCGCGACCGTCTTCGAGGACGTCGCCGCGATCGTCGGACCGCGGCGTCCCGACGCGACCGTCTGCTTCTGCCTGAGCTACCGGATCGGCTCGACGGAGAGCCGGCGCCTGCGTGGGCCGGCCCGCGGCGAGCGCGTCCGCGAGCTCTGCGCGCAGGATCCCCCTCCCGGCGTCGTCGCCTACCTGGACGGCGAGCCCGTCGCCTGGGCCGCGATCCACCCCCGCGCCGACACGTCGTTCGCGACGAACCGCCGCATCCCGCACGTCGACGACGTCGACGCGTGGTCCCTGTGGTGCCTGCGCGTGCGGCCCGGGTACCGCCGGACCGGGCTGACCGCCCCGTTGATCGAAGGGGCGGTCCGGTTCGCCCGCGACCGTGGCGCACCGGCGGTCGAGGCCTACCCGCTGGACAACCAGGGCGAGCGCATCGACACCACCATGGCCTACGTCGGCACCCGGGAGATGTTCGAGCAGGCGGGTTTCACGGTCGTCGCCGCGACGTCGTCGACGCTCGACGGGTTCCCGCGCGTGCTGATGCGCCGGGCGCTCGACGAGTCCTGACGGCTGGGCCTCGCTCGGCACGCCACGGGCCGGTCTCGCGCGACAGACCCGGGTGACGCGTCTGACATCGACTCCGGTGCACCGGGTGTGTACCGTGATGAGCGGAGCCCGACAGTGGGTTCGCGGACGAGGGAGCAGTACCCGCCACACGACAAGACTGCCGCGAAAGAGGTACGTCTCGTCATGGCCTGGATCGTCCTGATCGTCTCGGGTGTGCTGGAGGCCGTGTGGGCCACCGCGCTCGCCGCCTCCGGAGGCTTCCGCAAGCCGAAGCCCACCCTCCTTTTCGTCGTCGCGCTCGCCGCCAGCATGGCCGGCCTCGCGTGGGCGATGACCGACCTTCCCACCGGCACCGCGTACGCCGTCTGGGTGGGCATCGGCGCCACCCTCACCGTCGTGTGGGGGTTCCTCACCGGGCAGGACCGCGTCAACGTCGCGCGTGTCCTCCTGCTGACCCTTCTCGTCGGCTCCGTCGTGGGCCTCAAGGCGGTGAGCTAGCCATGCCGTGGCTGATCCTGCTGCTGAGCGCCGTCGCCGAGGCCGTGTGGGCCACTGCGCTCGGCGAGTCCGAGGGCTTCTCCGTCCTCGGCCCCACCATCGTGTTCTTCGTGTTCCTCGCCATCTCCATGGCCGGCCTCGGCTGGGCCGTGCGCCGCATCCCGCTGGGCACCGCCTACGCGGTGTGGGTGGGTCTCGGCGCCGCCCTGACGGTGTCCTACGCCATGGCCACCGGCGGCGAGTCCGTCTCCGCCCTCAAGGTGGTGTTCCTCCTCGGGATCGTCGGGGCCGTCATCGGCCTCAAGCTGGTCCCGCACGACGCCCCCGCGGTGGAGCGGGACGTCGACGTCCGCGACTGACCGTCGCGGTCGGTCTCTCTCAGGCGCCCCGGCGCCCACGTCCTGAGGGCGTGGACGCCGGGGCGAGCGGCTGTCGCACCGGCGTCACCGACGGCGTCGCCAGCAACAGCGACGTCCCACGACTAGGCTCGACGACCAGGAGCCGCTCCGGGCCGGAGCACCGATCCGTTCCGGAGAGGACTGCCGTGGAACAAGCGTCGAACATCGTCCTGGTGCTGATCCTGGCTCTGCTCGTTCGCGAGCTGCGGGTCGGACGAGAGGTGGTCCGGTCCGACCCGAGCCTCGACCTGCGCTCCAACGAACGCTTCCGGACCCTGCGGATGCAGCTGCTCGAACCCTTGGTGGCCTTCGTCGTCGTCGGCGCCCTGCTGGCCGCCGATCTGCAGCACCACCCCGTGCACCTCGTCCTCGTGCTCGTCGGCGGGGCTCTCGGCTACGCGTTCGGCGCCTACCGGGCACGCACGACGTACGTGGCCGCGGTTCCGCGGCATCGTGGGCTGGTGCTGCGCTACACCGTCGAGTCGTTCGTGGCGCTGGGGGTCCTCGTCGTGATCAAGGTCGTCGCCGAGCAGGACCTCCTGCCCGACGGCGACGTCTTCCGCGCCGTCATCGCCGCCATGCTGGGCATCCTCGTCGTCGAGTCGTTCGCCCGCGTGCTGAAGCTGCTCCGCTACTACCAGCGTGACCGAGCCACGCCTCAGGGGTAGTCCTCCAGGGCCGGGCTCCGACCCTCGGAGCATCTCGGACCGGCAAGCCCGCCCACGGTCCGGACGCGGGAACCGCCTGCGGCCTCCGTTCGTCGTACCGTGTGGCCCGCCGGAACCCTTTCCTCCGGCGGGCCACCACTTCCCTGCACCCCGAAGGTCCCAATGAGCTCGAACACCACCCCGATCCTGCGCGCCACCGGCCTCTCGGCCGGCTACGGCGGCCCCGACGTCGTGCGCGACATCGACCTCGAGCTCACGACCGGCTCCGCTCCCGTCGGTATCGTCGGGCCGTCCGGGGCCGGCAAGTCCACGATCGTGCGCGCGCTGGTCGGCCGTGTCCGGCCCACCAGCGGTCATGCCACCTGGCACGGCCGCACCGTGAGCCGCATCGGGCTGCGCGACAAGAAGGCCTTCCGCACCCAGGTCCGCCGCGTCACCCAGGAGGGCATCGCCGACGCCGACGCCCGCTGGACCGTCGACCGCGTGCTCGGCAAGGCCCTGACCGACGCCCGCAAGGCCGGCCGCCCCTCGGGCCGCACCGTCGAGGAGCTGCTGGCCGACGTCGCCCTCGAGCCGCGTTTCGCGCCCCGGCAGATCGGCACGCTCTCCGGGGGCGAGAAGCAGCGCGTCGCGCTCGCCTCCGCGCTGGCGACCCGCCCGGACGCCCTCCTGCTGGACGAGCCCCTGACCGCCGTCGACCCGGCGATGCGCGGTGAGGTCGTGCGCCGGCTGGGCGAGGCAACCTCGGCCCAGGGCACCGCCGTGCTGCTGGTGACCCACGACCTGGAGCTGGTGGAGCGACTCTGCCCGACGGTGCACGTGCTCGCCGACGGCACTTTCGTGACCTCCGGGAGCCTCTCGCAGGTGCTGGCGACCGCGACGCACCCGGTGGTGCAGGAGCTCGCCGAGGCGGCACCGCAGGCGGTCCAGCGGTTCCGCTGAGTCCGCCGACTCGGCGAAAGGCCGTCAGGCGGTCCCGTCCGGCGCATTGTAGGCTCGACGGCGGGTCAGTCTCGAAGTCCGCCAATCGTGAGGGGTAGCAATGCTCGTCCGGGGCGGTGTCACGGGATGACGAGCGGATCCCCGAACACGGTCATGGCCCGATGGGCGATCGACTCCCCGGAAGACCTCGCGCGTATCCGCACGGACCTCGACCGCGCCCTGCAACGGATGGAAGCGGTGGACTGCGACTGCTTCGCCCCCTCGGGTGCGAGCCCGGACCACGTGGTCCTCATCGCCAACGAGCTGGCGTCCAACGCGCTGGAGCACGCGGACGGGCCGGCACGGGTCGAGCTGCGCTGCGACGGCGCGACCGTCGTCGTCTCCGTGACGGACCAGCGCCCCGACCTCCCGCCCGTGCTCAGCCCGCACCGCGATCTGGGTGAGGGCGGATTCGGCCTCCAGCTGGCGCTGCGTGTCGCCGACGAGGTCGGCTGGTACCGCGACTCCGCCTGGGAGAAGCGCGTGTGGGCGCGGTTCACGCTGGCCGCGCGAGACCGGTCGCGGGGCGGTTCCGGGTCCGCACGCCACGCCGCGCCGGAGACGCGGACGCCCGTCGGCCGCTGACGAGCGACGGCTCGTCGCGGCGTTCTGCGTGCCGTCGGCCGTAGCACCCCCAGGTCACGTCTGGAACGCCGCGTCGCCCCGCTCCGAGGACAGACGGCGAGGGCCCGACCGGGAAGCTCCCGGTCGGGCCCTCGAAGAACGTCAGGCGATCAGGCCCGGCGGCGCATCCAGAGGAAGGTGCCACCGGCGGCGATCAGCGCGAGCGCCCCGATCGCGATGGCCGTGACCTCGGAACCGGTCTGCGGCAGCTCGTCCGTGGTGGGCTCCATGCTGTCGCCCGGGGACGGCTCGTCGGAGACGTCGGTCGAGGGCTCGGTGGACGGCTCCTCCGACGGCTCCGTCGACGGCTCGGTCGAGGGCTCCTCCGACGGCTCCATCGACGGCTCGGTCGAGGGCTCCTCCGACGGCTCCATCGACGGCTCGGTCGACGGCTCCTCCGACGGCTCGGTCGAGGGCTCCTCCGACGGCTCCGTCGACGGGGAGGGCGACATCGAGGGCGAGGGGGACACCGACGGCGACGTCGACGGGGCCGGCGAGTGCGACGGCGACGGCTCGATCTTGACCTCCAGGACGGAGACGTGGCTGATCTCCTGCACCTGGCCGTTGGTGTTGGTTGCCGGGGACTCGACCAGGTACTCCGCGACCGGCTGGTCGAACGTGATGTAGGTGACCCCGTCGTTCGCCGCCTTCACGCAGATCTTCTTGATCAGGGAGCCGTCGGACGCCGTGACCTTGTACGTCGTCTTGTCGATGTCCTCGGTCTTGATCCATCCGGTCTTCTCGTCCGGGCAGACCTGCTCGTCGCTGGTCGTGATGGTGGCGCCCGGCGTGGCCGTGGCCACGGGAAGCCCCACGAGGGCACCGAGGAGGAACAAAGCGGCGGCGGCGATCAACGCGATCGGCAAGCGGAATCGAGCAGCGGTCATCGCTGGTGTCTCACTCTCAGGCTGGTCGTGACGAGGCGGCGCTTGGCAGCCTAGGGGAGTCCGTGCCATGTCGGAAGGCCCGTCCGCGGACCGTTACCCCCTGGTGATATCGCGGACTCAGGACTTCTGTCCGTTCTGCCCGATCTTCCCGGCCCATCATGATCCGGGCCTCGGGGTCGCCGATCCGGGGGCCGCCGAGCGGATGCCGGACGAAGCCAGGTGCCGGACGGCAGAAGGCCCGCCCGGGGGGTCCCGGGCGGGCCTCCGTGCGAACCCCGCGGATCAGGCCCGGCGTCGCAGCCAGACGATGGCCCCGCCCGCGCCGATCAGCACGAGCGCGCCGATCGCGATCAGCGTGACCTGCGCGCCGGTCTGCGGGAGCTCGTCGGCGCCGGACTCGACCTCGTCGCCGGACACCGGCGTCGGGTCGACGGTCGGCTCCTCCTCGGGAGTCTCCGAGGCGTCCTCCGAGGGCTCGACGGACGGCTCCGGCGTCGGCTCGGTCTGCGGCGGCGCGGCGGCGCAGTTCGGCGTGGCCGGCGGGTAGACCAGGTCGACGGAGATCTCCGGGTTCACGACGAGCGTCGCCTCGATGTCCCCGCGCGTCCAGGCGTCGTTGCCGTTGGTCGGCACCCAGGTACCGTCCTCGAGCTGCGCCCAGCCCGGCCAGGCCGTCGGGGTCTCCCCGTCGTCCGCCACCGCGGCTCCGGGCCACAGCGTGCGACCGGACAGCGTGCCGTCCTCACCGAGGGTGCCGAGCTGAAGCGTCTCCGTGTGCGTCCCGTCGGTGAGCACGAGGGTCACGGCGCGCTCGGGAGACAGGCCGTCCGGGTCGGTCAGGACCACGTCGAAGGAGATCCACGGCGCGTTCGCGACGCACTCGCCGACGGCGACCGAGCCGGCCAGCGAGGGCTCGATCGGAGCGGACGTCGGCTCCTCCGACGGCTCCACGCTCGGCTCGACGGACGGCTCCTCGCTGGGCTCCTGGGAGGGCTCGACGGACGGCTCCTGCGAGGGCTCAGCGCTCGGCTCGACGGAGGGCTCCTCCGACGGCTCGACCGACGGCTCCTCCGACGGCTCCGTGCTCGGCTCGACGGACGGCTCCTCGCTGGGCTCGGCCGAGGGCTCGACCGAGGGCTCGACGGAGGGCTCGTCCGACGGCTCCGTGCTCGGCTCGACGCTCGGCTCCGGCGTCGGCTCCTCGCACTCCACGAGGCCTTCCCAGTGGTAGTTCGTGCCGTCGACCTGCACCCACTCGTAGGCGTAGCGGGCCCAGCCGGGCCACTGGTCGAGCGACGTCGGGTCGAAGCTCTCCACACCCGTCCACCGGCCGGTGTCGTGGTGGAAGTTGAACGTCTCCACCGCGTCGGTGTCGAGGTTGCGGACGCGGACGTTGACGTCGTTGCCGGACACGCCGTCCGGGTAGGTCACCGTCAGGCCGGCCTCGCAGGTCGGCGCGGGGTACGGCCAGCCACCGTCGTCCGCGACCTCGCGGATCGAGACGTGGCTGATGTCCTGGATGCTGCCCTTGCCGTTGTCCGACGGCGAGACGATCAGGAAGGTCTTCGCCGGGGGGTCCACCCGGAGTCGCTCGACGGTGCGCGCGGACTTCACGCACACCTCGGCGATGAGGTGGCCCTCGCTCGCCTCGGCGAGGTACTCGGTCCCGGTGAGGTCGTCGATCTTGGACCACTCACCGTCGGCGGGGCAGGTCGCCTGGCCGTTGCCGTTCCCGGCAACAGCGGCACCTCCCGCGGGCAGGGCGGCGCCGGGCAGGGCCACGAGGGCGCCGAGCAGCATCAGCACGGCGGCGGCGATCATGGCGATCGGTAGGCGTAGGCGGGCAGCGGTCATCGCTGGGAGCTCACTCTCGGGGGATCGGCGTGGAGACGGCCTGGGAAGCCTAGAGCACCCGTGACCTGCGACGGGACACCGACCGCACCCGGGGCCGGACCGTGCGGCCCCGTCCGACACGTCCCCTGTGCACCGCTGGCCCGCTTTTCGGCCTGTTCAGGGCTTCCTTGCCGGTTCCGCCTCCTGTTCACCGGCAGAACGAATTCACCCGGTGTGTCCTCGTCGGGGCGACCCGCGGTGCACGCCGGGACGCGAACGGTTCAGGAGTCGTCCGCGACGAACCGCTGCCGGGTCTCGGCGAGCAGGGGCCGGTCCGCGCGCAGCACGGCCGCGACCCACAGGATGCCGAGCAGGGCGAGCAGCGCCGGGGACATCAGCCACCCGACGGCACCGGCGAGCACGACGGCGACGAGCACCACGAGGGTCGACCGCGGCAGCCGTCCGAGGAAGTACAGGGCGAGCTTGGCGGTGTCCCGGGCACGGAAGGAGAAGAACGACGCGATCACGGTGGCCTGCACCAGCCAGAGCAGCAGGAGCACCGCGGCACCGATCCCGACACCGGTCGCCCAGGCGGGAGCCGTGCCGATCCCGGAGGCCACGGCGAGCGTCAGTCCCGCGAGCGCCAGCACGCTGGGCACCCACAGCACGAGGGCGTCCATCGCGTTGATCCGGTAGCCGCGCCCGAACGCCGCCACGGGTCCGAGACCCTCCTCGATCGCCTGTCCCCCAGCGCGAACGCCGCCGCGGAGAACGCCGGACCCACGAACACCAGCGCGAGCGCCACGAGCGCCGTCCCGGCCGCTCCGGCGCCGCGCAGTCCGAACAGCAGCACGGCCGGCGACACGGCGAGCGCGAAGAGGACACCGACGACCAGGAGCCGCACCGCGGTCGGGGTGTCGTCCGGGGACGAGGCGGAGGGTTCGGTCGAGGCCACGGCCCCACCGTACCCAGCCCGGCCACGGCCGTCGGTCAACCGTCGCCACCCGGCGCGGTGTGACGCCGTCGGGCAGCATGACCCCTATGACCCGCAACCCCCTCGACATCCTGTTCCTCGGCGGATCCGGCGTGATCAGCGCCGCGTCCGTCCACCGTGCCGTCGCCCAGGGGCACCGTGTCGCCGTGCTCAACCGGGGCCGGTCGACGCACCGCGAGCTGCCGGCCGAGGTCGAGCAGCTGACCGCCGACGTCTCGGACGACGCCGCCGTGGACGCGGTGCTGGAGGGCCGCGACTTCGACGTGGTCGCCCAGTTCCGCGCCTTCACCCCCGACCACGTCGCCCGGGACATCGCCCGCTTCACCGGCCGTACCGGCCAGTACGTGTTCGTCTCGAGCGCGTCCGCCTACCAGACGCCCCCCGCGCGGCTGCCGGTCACCGAGTCCACGCCGCTGCGCAACCCGTTCTGGCAGTACTCCCGCGACAAGATCGCCGGGGAGGACCTGCTCGTCCGCGCCCACCGCGAGAACGCCTTCCCCGCCACCGTGGTGCGCCCGAGCCACACCTACGACCGCACGCTGCTGCCCACGCTCGGCGGCTGGACCGACGTCGCCCGGATGCGCGCGGGACGGCCCGTCGTGGTGCCCGGGGACGGCACCAGCCTGTGGACCCTGACCCACACCGACGACTTCGCGGTCGGGTTCGTCGGTCTGCTCGGCCACCCGCTGGCGATCGGCGACACCTTCCAGATCATGGGCACCCACGCGCCCACCTGGAACCAGGTCTACACCTGGCTCGGGCAGGCGGCCGGGGTCCCCGACCCGGAGATCGTGCACGTCGCCTCCGAGACGATCGCCCACGTGCTGCCCGACGTCGGGCCAGGTCTGCTCGGCGACAAGGCGCACTCGATGCTGTTCGACTGCGTCAAGCTGCAGGCGCTGGTGCCCGACTTCGCGACGACGGTCACGTACGACCAGGCGGCGCACGAGCAGATCGCCTGGTTCGACGCCCACCGTGCCGCCCAGGAGGTCGACCCGGTGCTCGACGCCGGTTTCGACCGGCTCGTCGAGCATGCCGGGGCGATCTGACCGTAGGCTCACCGGCGTGACCCAGCCCCTCGTCCTCCTCGACCTCGACGGTACCCTGATGGACTCCGCTCCCGGGATCACCGCCTCGGTCGCCCACGCCTACCGCACGATCGGGCTGCCGGTGCCCGACGACGCCACGCTGCGCACGTTCGTCGGCCCGCCGGTCAGCGAGTCCTTCGCGGGCCACGGCGTCCCGGCGGACCGCGCCGACGCCGCGGTGGAGGCCTACACCGAGGCGTTCACCGCCGGCGGGATGTTCGACTGCTCCGTGTTCGACGGGGTGGCGGACGCGCTGGGCGAGCTGCGGGCCGCCGGGTACGAGCTCGTCGTGGCGACCAGCAAGCCCGAGATGTACGCCCGCCCGATCTGCGACCGCTTCGGGCTGAGCGACCTGGTCGACCGCGTGCACGGCTCCGCCGGCGACGGGAGCACCTCGACGAAGGCCGACGTCGTCGCCGCCGCCCTGGCCGGCTCCGGTCGCCTCTCCCCCGTCGACCCCGCCCACGGTCCGGTGCTCATGGTCGGCGACCGGGAGCACGACGTGCACGGGGCCGCCGCGCACGGCATCGACTGCCTCGGGGTCGCCTGGGGCTACGCACCGGACGGCGAGCTGCAGGAGGCCGGTGCCGTCGACATGGTCGAGGAGGTCACCGCGCTCGCGTTTGCCGTCACCGCTGCGATCACCGTGGACGCCGGCGCAGGTGTCGGCGTCGGCGTCCACGCGATCGGGGCCTGAGCCGGACGTCGGGCACGACGAAGGCCCCGGAACCCTCCACGGGTTCCGGGGCCTTCGCGGTGTCAGGCGGTGTCGCTCACGCGGTCACCGGGTCACTCGGCGCCGGCCTGCATCTGCCCGGTGGGCGGCAGGTCCTTGACCGAGACGCCGGACGGGGCGTCCAGCGCCGCCGACGCACCGACCGAGACGGGACCGCGGTCGTGCTCGGACTTGGGGACCCCGCGGAAGGTGAACTCCCCGAGGATGCCCTCGCCCTCGCCGTCGACGACGACCATCTCGCCCTGCTTGAGCTCGCCGAACAGGATCTTCTCGGACAGCGAGTCCTCGATCTCCCGCTGGATCGCCCGCTTGAGCGGCCGCGCACCGAGGACCGGGTCGTAGCCCTTCTCGGCGAGCAGCTTCTTGGCGGCCGTGGTCAGCTCGATCGCCATGTCCTTGTCGCGCAGACGGCGGTCCAGCTTGGCGATCTCGAGGTCGACGATCTCGATGATCTCCTGCTCGGAGAGCTGCGGGAACACGATCATGTCGTCGACACGGTTGAGGAACTCGGGCCGGAAGTGCTGCTTGAGCTCCTCGTTGACCTTGGCCTTCATCCGCTCGTACGAGGTGCCCAGGTCGCCGCCGGCGTTGAAGCCGGTCTGGACGCCCTTGGCGATGTCCCGCGTGCCGAGGTTGGTCGTCATGATGATGACGGTGTTCTTGAAGTCGACCACGCGACCCTGGGAGTCGGTGAGGCGACCGTCCTCGAGCACCTGCAGCAGCGAGTTGAAGATGTCGGCGTGCGCCTTCTCCACCTCGTCGAACAGCACGACGGAGAACGGACGGCGACGGACCTTCTCGGTGAGCTGGCCGCCCTCGTCGTAGCCGACGTAGCCGGGGGGCGAGCCGAACAGCCGCGAGACCGTGTGCTTCTCCGAGAACTCGGACATGTCGAGCTGGATGAGCGCGTCCTCGTCCCCGAAGAGGAACTCGGCGAGCGCCTTGGCCAGCTCGGTCTTCCCGACGCCGGTGGGGCCGGCGAAGATGAACGAGCCACCGGGACGCTTCGGGTCCTTCAGCCCGGCACGCGTGCGGCGGATGGCCTGCGAGAGCGCCTTGATCGCCGCGTCCTGACCGACGACGCGCTTGTGCAGCTCGTCCTCCATGTGCAGGAGCTTGGAGGACTCCTCCTCGGTCAGCTTGACCACCGGGATACCGGTGGACATCGCCAGCACCTCGGCGATCAGCTCGTCGTCGACCTCCGCGACCGTGTCGAGGTCGCCGGACTTCCAGGCCTTCTCCTTCTCGGCGCGCTTCTGCGTGAGCTGCTTCTCGGTGTCACGCAGACCCGCGGCCTTCTCGAAGTCCTGCTCGTCGATCGCCGACTCCTTCTCGCGACGCGCCTCGGAGATCTCCTCGTCGAGCTCCTTGAGCTCCGGCGGGGCGGTCATGCGGCGGATGCGCAGGCGCGCGCCCGCCTCGTCGATGAGGTCGATCGCCTTGTCCGGCAGGTACCGGTCGTTGACGTACCGGTCGGCGAGCTGGGCGGCCGAGACCAGCGCGGAGTCGGTGATGGACACCCGGTGGTGCGCCTCGTACCGGTCACGCAGGCCCTTGAGGATCTCGATGGTGTGCTCGAGGGAGGGCTCGTTGACCTGGATCGGCTGGAAGCGGCGCTCCAGGGCCGGGTCCTTCTCGACGTGCTTGCGGTACTCGTCGAGCGTCGTGGCACCGATGGTCTGCAGCTCGCCGCGGGCCAGCATCGGCTTGAGGATGCTGGCGGCGTCGATCGCGCCCTCGGCGGCGCCGGCCCCGACGAGGGTGTGGATCTCGTCGATGAACAGGATGATGTCGCCGCGGGTGCGGATCTCCTTGAGGACCTTCTTGAGGCGCTCCTCGAAGTCACCGCGGTAGCGCGACCCGGCCACCAGCGCACCGAGGTCGAGGGTGTAGAGCTGCTTGTCCTTCAGCGTCTCGGGGACGTCACCGCGCACGATGTCCGCGGCCAGCCCCTCGACGACGGCCGTCTTGCCGACGCCGGGCTCGCCGATGAGGACCGGGTTGTTCTTGGTGCGGCGGCTCAGCACCTGCATGACCCGCTCGATCTCCGTCGTCCGGCCGATCACCGGGTCGAGCTTGCCCTCGCGGGCCGCCTGGGTGAGGTTGCGGCCGAACTGGTCCAGCACGGCCGAGCCGGACGGCTGGCCCTCCTGGGGGCTCCCGGCGGCGACCGGCTCCTTGCCCTGGTAGCCGGACAGCAGCTGGATGACCTGCTGGCGCACCTTGTTCAGGTCGGCGCCCATCTTCGTCAGCACCTGGGCGGCCACGCCCTCGCCCTCGCGGATGAGGCCGAGGAGGATGTGCTCGGTGCCGATGTAGTTGTGGCCGAGCTGCAGCGCCTCGCGCAGCGACAGCTCCAGCACCTTCTTGGCGCGCGGCGTGAACGGGATGTGCCCGCTGGGGGCCTGCTGGCCCTCGCCGATGATCTCGGTGACCTGTGCGCGGACGCCGTCGAGCGAGATGCCCAGGGACTCGAGCGCCTTGGCCGCCACGCCCTCACCCTCGTGGATGAGGCCGAGGAGGATGTGCTCGGTCCCGATGTAGTTGTGGTTGAGCATCCGCGCCTCTTCCTGGGCGAGGACGACGACCCGACGGGCTCGGTCCGTGAATCTCTCGAACATGTGCTGCTCCTCATGCGGGCGGCATTCCTGCACCCCGTCGGTGTGACGGCGACAGCCTGACCGCTACGACTCTATTCGCTCCCAACTCACCGAACGGCCTCGGAATGCCCGTGTTCGCCAGGGGCGTGACGGCGTGGCCCGTTGCCGGTTCGCGCCGGGCGGGGAAAAGTGAGGGCAAGTGGCCACACGCACCGGGAGGTCCCCATGGACGACGGCGGGCACGACGCCGGGCACGAGAGCGCCGGCCAGGACACCACCCCGAACCCGCAGCACGCCGGTGACGTCGACCCGCGGATGGCGCGTTTCGCCGGGCGGGTCGGCGAGGTCGAGGACCCCCTGACCTGGGGTCTCGACCTGGAGGACGAGGCGCTGACGGGCTGCGAGGACGACACCGACCCGACGTCGGACCGGTTCGTGCGCTCCTACCGCACGTTCGCCGGCGAGTCCCTCGAGGTCGAGACCCTCCGGACGGCGGTGGCCGAGGACGCGGTCGAGGACGTGGTCCGCGCCGCCGCCAGCGGAGCCCTGGCGGCACCCCTGCACGCCGACATCGCGGCGCCCGTCGAGCCGGACGCCGAGCCGGCGCCGCGGCCCGGCCGGGACTTCGCCGACGACTTCGCGGACTACCGCAGCGCGATGCGGGCGATCGTGGCCGAGGTCGACGCGGTCGAGCTGGAGCACGACACGTTCGACGTCGACGGGCACCCGGTCGCCGCCACCGAGGTGCAGGTGCGCGACGTCGTCGCCGTGCACGTCGCGACCCCGGGACGCGGTCTGGTGATCACCGGTCCGGCCGACCTCGTGGACCGCGTGACCGTCGTGACGCGACCGATCCGGTCGCTGCTGCATCCGCCCGAGCGCCGCTGAGCCTCCCTGGCCCGCCGTCGTCGTGCCTGGTCACGACCACCGTCCTACCGTGGGTCCATGGACGGCATCGTGGTCGGGGTCAACGGGTCGGTCGAGGCCGACGAGGCGCTGGACTGGGCGGCGGCGGAGGCGATGTCGGCACGCCTGCCGCTGGTCGTCGTGATGGTCGCCCGCGAGCGGGACGAGGAGTCGCTCGGCGCCGTGCTGGCCGAGCGCGAGGCGGAGGCCGCGGAGATCCTCGGACGCGCCCGCGAGCGCCACGGCGGTGAGCTCGAGGCGGAGGTCCGGGTGGTGCACGGCCCGGAGCCCGAGGCGCTGATGGCGGCGGCCGACGACGCGGAGATGCTGGTGCTCGGCCGACGACGGCGCAACCGCCTGGGTCGCCGGCTGCTGGGCTCGGTCTCGACCACGGTGGTGGAGCACAGCCGGATCCCGGTGACCGTCGTGCGCCGCCCCGAGGACGGCGACCAGAGCGGCCCGGACCAACCCTCGGACAGGCCGCGGGTCGTCGCGGGCGTGGACACCTCCGGCCACTCGGTGGCCGCGCTCGTGCACGCCGCCCGGGTGGCCGCACGCCTGGGGGCGGTGCTGGAACCGGTGTTCGCCTGGCAGATCACGACGCTCGCGCCGCTGCCGGGCTCGTGGGGATGGGCACCCCCGATCGACGACTACGAGCGCTTCGCACGGGAACGCCTGGAGGACGTCATCCGTGCGGTCGAGCTGCCGCTGTCGCCCGACCGGGTCCGGCCACGGGTGGTGCACGGCCAGGCGGCGAAGGTCCTCATCGAGGCCTCGGCCGGTGCCGACCGGATCGTGGTCGGCACGCGCGGCCTCGGCGGGTTCGACCGCCTGGTGCTGGGCTCGACGGCGCGGCAGGTGCTCGACTACGCGAGCAGTCCCGTGACCGTGCTCCACGGCTGAGCCGGCACGCGCCGAGGACACGACGGGGTCACACTGGCCCCATGCCCACCGCGACCACCCCCGCAGGCCTGCTGCTCACCCCCGGTGCCGGTGCGGACCGCGAGCACCCGACCCTGCGCGCCGTCGAGGACCGCCTGGCCGCCCACGACCCACCGCTGCCCGTCGAGCGCGTCGACTTCCCCTACCGCACCGCCGGGAAGCGCGCCCCGGACCGACCTCCCGTCGCGATCGCCCACGTCCGGGCCGAGACCGAGGCACTGGCCGCACGGCTCGGCGTCCCGACGGACCGCCTCTTGCTCGGCGGACGCTCCTACGGCGGCCGGATGTGCTCGATGGCCGTCGCCGAGGGCCTGCCCGCCGCCGGGCTCGTGCTGCTCAGCTACCCGCTGCACCCGCCCGGGAAGCCCGACAAGCTGCGCACGGAGCACTTCGGGGAGCTCGACCTGCCCGTGCTCTTCGTCTCCGGCGACCGCGACCCCTTCGGCAGCCCCGAGGAGCTCGCCGAGCACACCGCGGCGATCCCCGGCCCCGTCACGCGGACGACGCTGCGCGGCGCCCACGACGTCAAGGCCGTCGACGACGTGGCGGACGCCGTGGCGGAGTGGGTCGACTCCCTCTGAGGTCGAGCCACGCCGATCGCCGGCACGAGTGCCGGGAACGACGATTGTTCCCCTAGCATGTGGGTCGCCGTCCGGCGCGAGCCGGTCCCAGCGTCGGAAGGTCCACGTGCGTAGCGCCCACCTCGTCTCCCGTGTCGTCGTGAGCATCGTGCTGGCCGGTGCCGCGGGCGGGATCGGCTCCTCCGCCGTCGCCGCCGACGACGACCTGGACGTCACCACCGACGGCGTCACCTACCGCGACCGCGACCAGCGCGCGCACGAGGACCAGGTCACCTACGCCATCCGCAGCCTGGACGAGTGGCGGTTCGAGTGGCTCACCGAACCGATGTCGATGGGCCGTGCCGGCGAGGTCCCGTTCACCAAGGCGCCCGGCGCCATGCCCGACGGCTACTGCGTCACGTACGTCCGGGTCCCCGGCGTCGGCGAGTTCCGCGAGAGCTCCGGAGGCCAGCGGTGCACCGGCACGTCCACCGCGCGGCCGCCGTCGAGCTCCGACCAGACCACGACGGCGCCCCAGGAGCCGAAGGACGAGCCGGCCCCCGAGCCCGAGCCGACCTCCGCCGAGCCCACGCCGGAGGAGGAGACCCCCTCCCCGACGCCGACCCCGTCGCCCAGCCGGAGCGCGGCGGCGTCGCCGTCGGCCACACCCTCGCCGACCTTCACCAAGACCGGCCCCACGCCGTCGCCGTCGGCCGCCCCGCTCGCCGACGGTCCGGCCGGCGGTGAACCCGGCGACAGCGACCTGTGGAGCGCCCAGGACCGCATCCTGGACGGTGAGACCTGGGCCGCCATCGGGTTGGGTCTGGCCGCGGTCGGCGTCGCGGTCGGTGGCGCCGTGGCCCTGCGGGCGCGGTTCCGCGCCGACTGAGGTCCCTCAGCGACCTCCGGCCGGCTGCTCGGGATAGTCCGCCGGGCGCTTGCCCAGCTCCAGGGCGATCTCCCGCCGGTCCGCCAGCACGCCCTCGCGCTCCTCGTCGCGCTGACGCAGCGCGTCCCGCTGCAGGTCCCGGGACAGGTGGTCCCAGTACAGGACGCCGTCGAGGTGCTGGCACTCGTGGATGAACGCCCGCGCCAGGTAGCCGGTGGCGTCGAGCTGCACGGGGCCTCCGTGCTGGTCGACGCCCCGGACGCTCGCCCCCGCGCGCCGCGCGAGCGGCTCGTAGGCACCGGGCACCGACAGGCAGCCCTCGTCCTCGGTGACCAGCTCCGCGGTGTCGTCGATCTCGAGCACCGGGTTGACCACGTGACCCACGTGGCGGTCACCCCGGTCGTCCGTGAGGTCGTAGACGAAGACGCGCAGGTCGACCCCCACCTGCGGCGCGGCCAGGCCCACACCCTGCGCCACCTCCATCGTCGCGAACAGGTCGTCGACCAGCCGCGCGAGCTCCGGCGTCGAGAACTGCTCGACGCGCCGCGCCGGGCCGTGCAGCACCGGCTCCCCGATCTCGGTGATGCGCAGCGCGCGACCGCGCCGCGCCTCCGGCACCTGGGCCGGGTACGGGTCGACGGGCTCACCGAGCAGGTAGGTGGTGGGGCGCCGACGCCCGAAGGTCCAAGGCATGCCCCCGAGGGTACCCGTGGCCCCCGTGCGCGTCCGGGTGTGCGACGTCGCCCGCGCGGCGTGATCATGGACGCAACGGACGCGGTCGGACGACGCTCGAGCGCGGCGACGGACGGGAGGTTGCGCAGATGGCCGACGACACGCACCAGAGGATCTCGACGTGAGCGACGCGGCGGCGGCACCCGGATCGGACGAGGTGCTGATGGGGCCCGTCGACTACCTCGTCATCGAGTTCCGTGGCGACCGCATGACCGGTGAGGGCTGGCCGATCCTCGTCGACCTCGTCGACCGCGGCGTGATCCGCATCCTGGACCTGGCCTTCCTGCGCAAGGCCGAGGACGGCTCGGTCAGCGGGCTCGCGCTGGAGGACCTCGGGGCGGACGGTGTCGAGCTCGAGGTCTTCGAGGGCGCCCGCTCCGGGCTGCTGGGGGACGACGACCTGGCGGAGGCTGCTGCCGCCCTCGAGCCCGGCAGCGCCGCCGGGGTGCTGCTGTACGAGAACACCTGGGCGGCGCCCTTCGCCGCGGCGATGCGACGCAGCGGCGGCGAGCTGGTCGCCTTCGGCCGCATCCCCCTGGACGTGCTGCTCGACGCCGTGGACGGCGAGGACGCATCGTGACGACCCGACCCCGATCCGAGGAGATCTGACATGCCCGGACTGCTCCGCGGCGTGGCGCGGACGGCGGCCATCGCCGGCACCGCCACCGCCGTCTCGAACCGCGTCTCCCGACGGCAGGCCAACCGGTGGGCGAACCAGGCGTACGCGCAGGAACCACCGCCGCAGTACAGCGCCCCACCGACGCCGCCCCCGGCACCCGCACCGGCTCCGGCCGCCGCCCCGGCGGGCGCGGACGACATGCTCGCCCAGCTCGAACGGCTCGGGAAGCTCCGCGACGCCGGGGTCCTCACCGACGCGGAGTTCGCCCAGCAGAAGGCGAAGATCCTCGCGGGCTGACGTGTCGCGCGGTCAGTGCCGGAACGACTCCGTGTGACTCGGGTCGTGCGGGAGCTTCGTCTCCAGGCTCTCGAGGAAGTCCGTGGACCGTGCGAGGTCGGCGAGGAACATCTCGGCCATGTCGCGTGACAGACCGTTGCGGACCACGACCCGCAGCCCCGCGACGTCGGTGAGGTCTGCCGGCAGGGTGTAGGCGGGGACCTGCCACCCACGCTCGCGCATCTTCGCCGAGACGTCGTACACCGTGTAGTTCGTGACCTCGGGCCTGAGCCGGAAGAAGAAGACCGGCAGCTCCGAGCCGTCGGACAGGAGCTCGTAGGGTCCCATCCCGGCGATCGCCCCCGACAGGAACATTGCGGTGTCCCGTGCTGCCTGCTGGATCTGCCGGTAGCCCTCCCGACCCAGGCGGATGAGGTTGTAGTACTGGGCCACGACCTGCGCACCGGGCCGCGAGAAGTTCAGGGCGAAGGTCGGCATGTCCCCGCCGAGATAGTTGACGTGGAACACGAGGTCCTCCGGGAGGTCCTCCGGCGTGCGCCAGACGATCCAGCCGACCCCGGGGAACACCAGCCCGTATTTGTGCCCCGAGGAGTTGATGGAGCGCACCCGCGGCACGCGGAAGTCCCAGCGCAGGTCCGGGTCGAGGAACGGCGCGACGAACCCGCCGGACGCCGCGTCCACGTGGACCGGGACGTCCGGCCCACCGGAGGCGGCGAGCTCGTCGAGCGCGTTCGCGATCTCCTCCACGGGCTCGTACGACCCGTCGAAGGTGGACCCGAGGATCGCGACGACACCGATGGTGTTCTCGTCGACGAGCTTGACGGCCTCCTCGGCGTTCAGCTGGAGCCGGCCCTCCTCGATCGGTGCGTAGCGCGGCTCGACGTCCCAGTAGCGGCAGAACTTCTCCCACACGACCTGCACGTTGATCCCCATGACGAGGTTGGGCCGGTCCGTCGGCAGCCCGGCGGCACGACGGCGCTCGCGCCACCGCCACTTCAGGGCCAACCCCCCGAGCATGACGGCCTCGCTCGATCCGGTCGTCGACGTGCCCGTCGCCTCCTCACCCTCGGGCGTGTTCCACAGGTTGGCGATCATCCGGACGCAACGGCCCTCGATCGCCGCGGTCTGCGGATACTCGTCCTTGTCGATCATGTTCTTGTCCGAGGTCTCCGCGAACAGCAGCCGGGCCTCGTCGTCCATGTACGTCGTGACGAACGTGGCCAGGTTCTGGCGCGAGTTGCCGTCGAGCATCAGCTCGTCGTGGATCATGCTGTACGCGATCGGCGGATCCATCCCGTCGTCCGGGATCACCTCCGCCGGCATGCCGTGCGTCGCCCGCGGGCGCGCGTAGAGCGGAGCGATCGCGAGCCGCTCGAACTCCTGCAACTCTGAGGACTCGGACGAGTGAAGGGCCATGGAAACCACCATGAACCTTCCCGACCGGGCTCGCACCGGTGCACGTGGTCGAGGGCACGGGTCGAGCACGCGTCGTCGAGCGGGGAGGACGTGAGGTCATGTCGTGGGGTCCGGGTGTCAGTGCCGTCATCATCATCCTCGTCGGGCTCGTCGCGGGCACGATCACGATCGTCGTGCGCCGTACGGCCCCCCGGCTCGGCTCCGTCGAGCCGGCCCCCTGGTCCGCGACCCTCTCCTACGTGGCGACCGCCTACGGCATCGTGATCGGCTTCTCCATCCTCTACCTGTTCGGGGCGTACGCCGGGGCCCGCAGCGCCGTCGGCGACGAGGCGACCTCGATCGGCACCGCCTTCGAGGAGGTGCAACTGTTCGACGAGGCCGCGCCGGACGTGCAGCACGCGCTGATCTGCTACGCCCGGGCGGCGTCGGCCTACGACTGGCCGGCGATGCAGGAGGGCACGTCCGCCCCGGAGGTCGACGACGCCTACGCCGACCTCGTCGCCTCGCTGGGGCAGGCGCAGGAACCTCCGCAGGGAACCTTCGGGCCCGCCACGGCCACCAACGTCCTCGTACAGATCGGGTCCATCTCGACCGCCCGCGAGACCCGCCTCGTCGCGGCCACCACCGTCCTGCCCGTGCTGCTGTGGGCACTGGTGCTGGGAGGTGGGCTGCTCGTCGTCGCGCTGATCTTCGCCGTGACGCTGCCCGCTGCACGACGCACGCAGTCCGTGCTCGTCGGGCTCGCCGCGTCGTTCACCACCGTGCTCGTGCTCCTGGTCGCAGCGTTGAACAGTCCCTTCTCCGCCGGCTCCGGACGGGTGTCCCCGGCGCTGATCGACCAGACGACGGTGTCGATGGAGCAGTCGGCCCCGGATCTCGCCGGACGTCCCTGCCCGGCCTCGGGCGGGTAGCCCTGGTCCCCGGCTCAGTCCTGCAGCGTCCCCCGGCCGCGCTGCCACGGCCACCGCCCGTGCAGCTCGACCATGAGGGACCAGGACAGGAAGGTCCGCACCACTACCAGCAGCCCCAGCGCGGCGACGTTCTGCAAGGTCGGCTCGAGCGTGACCGTCCGGATCACGTCCGCGGCGATCAGCAGGTCCAGTCCGAGCAGCAGGCCCCGGCCCACCGACTGCTTGACGCGCTCGACGGCGTCGCGCACCCCGGCGGTCCGCCACGTCCTGGCCCCGGCGACGAACGCCGCCACGACGGCGACCGTGATGACCGCGATCGCGACGACCTCGATCCAGATGGAGATGTTCTCGGCGAGGCTCCAGTCGCCGATGGCCGGTACCGCCTCCACGTCGTCCATCCGGGCCTCCTCCCGTGGGGTCACCTCGCCGATCAGGTCAGGATCTGGAGCGCGTCCCCGAGCAGGCTGACGCCGAAGACGACCAGGAGCACCGCCATCACCGTGGCGTTGTTCGCGATCAACCACGTCTTGGTGCGGTCGAGCGCGGGGGCGAGCCGTCGTCCCGCGACCAGGTAGCCGAGCACGGGCAGCGTCACCGTCAGCGTGGCCAGGGCGGTGAACACCGCCACCGACGCCACCGTCCCGCCGGTCGACAGCGACAGCGCGCCCAACGAGGCGCCGGCGGCCGCTGCGAGCAGGAGGTTCTTGGGGTTCACCGCCGACAGCGCGACCCCGAGGCCCGCGGCGGCGACGGGGCGGAGCTCGTCGATGCGCGACATCCAGCCCGGGACGGGCGGTTCGTCGTCGGGGCCCGGCCGCCCGGCCCACTGACGGCCGGCCGTCAGCAGCAGGAGCGCACCCAGCACGAGCTTGACCCACCCCGCGGTGGTGCCCGGCTCACCGCTGTCGGTCCCGAGCCCCGGGATCAGCAGGACGAGCGTGACCACGCCCGCGACGCCGACGATCCAGGCGAGCATGAACACGAGGCTGTTCACGCGGGCACGCCTGCTGAAGAGCATGAGGATCACCGCCGCGACCGGCAGCGGGCTGATCGCGATACCGACCGCGTAGCCGATCGTGACGCCGACCGCCTCACCCATGCCGCCCACCTCCGCGTGTCACCGGCGGTCTCACGGTATCCGCACGCCCGGTCCCCCGCAGAGCAGCCCCGGCACCATCCTCTCGACGCCTGGCGACGAGGTCGTTGCTAGCGTGACGTGGATGGACCGGGCAGGGATCGTGCGCGCCGTCTTCGACCAGGGATGGAACGAGCAGCGCTTCGACGCGCTCACCCCGGCGCTCGGGACGTTCGAGCTCCACGTGGGCGGTCAGCACCGGACGACGGACCTTGCCGAGCTCGAGGCGATCGTCGGCGCCTGGCACGAGGCCTTCGCCGACCTCCGGTTTGACGTGCACGCCGTGACCGCCTCCGACGACGTCGCGGCGGTCCACGCGACGCTCCACGGCACGCATCGCGGCGCGTGGCAGGGCCTCGCGCCGACCGGACGCACGATCGACGTCGAGCACATGTTCTTCTTCCGGTTCGACGGTCCGCGCATCACCGACGTGTGGGAGCTGCTCGACCGCCCGGCGCTCGACGCGCAGCTCGGGCGCTGACCGAGCGATGCGCGACCGGGTGCTGGACCTCGTCTTCCTGGTCGGCGTGCTGCTCAAGGGGGTCGACGGCGTCGTCGAGCTGATCGTCGGCGTCGTGCTGCTGATCGTGACGCCGGCCCAGCTCCGCGACGCCGCCGACGCCCTGACCGCGCCCGAGCTCGCCGAGGACCCGCACGACCTGCTCGCACACGTCCTGCTGCGGGGCGTCGAGAACCTCGACGCCGGGACCGCGTCGTTCCTGGCCGCGTACCTGCTGATCCACGGGGTCGTGAAGATCGGCATCGTCGGGGCGCTGGTGCTGGGGACGCGACGGGTCTACCCCTGGGCCGTCGCGGTGCTGCTGGCATTCCTCGGCTACCAGGTCTACGAGCTCGTGGTGCACCCGACCGTCGTCGTCGCCCTGCTGACGGTCTTCGACGCGCTGATCGTCCTGCTGACGTGGCGGGAGTGGCGCGAGGGCCGCACGCTGCGCGAGACCCTGCGCAGCACCACGGACTGGCTCACCGCCCGCGGGTGACCGCGGGTGATGACGCCCCGGCGACGTCTACCGCGCCCTTTGGACGAAGAACAGAAAGCCGAAGAACGGCGGTGTTGAACAGACCCGAGGTGTTCGTCTCCTGGTACTCCCGCGCGAACCCGTCGTCGTGGTCTGCCTGCATGGGTGCCTCCGTCAGCGACCCGACAACCAGGGAAGACGCCACCGTAGCGCGCGGACGACGAGGCTCACCCGCGCGTCCTCACCCCTCCACGACCTCTCCACCGGACACAGGTCGCGTGGCCCGAGAAGGTGCGGGCCGGGCGGATCGCGGTGACGCTGGCCGTGGCCGTCGGAGGAGGACGACATGATCGAGAGGATCGCCCGCAGCGACGACGCGGTGCTCGGCTACCGGGTCGTCGGGGACGTCACCCGCGAGGACTACGAGGAGCTCGTGCCGGCGGTGCAGGCCGTCGTCGACGAGCACGGCAGAGCGCGGCTGCTGCTGGACCTGACCGACTTCCGGTGGGAGAAGGCCGAGGCCTGGGGTGCCGACCTCCGGTTCGGTGAGCACTTCCGGCACGTCATCGAGCGGATGGCCGTCGTCGGGGATCACGGCTGGGAGAAGTGGCTCGCGCGTCTCGCCGAACCGTTCTACGCGCAGGACGCACAGTTCTTCACGGACCAGGACGCCGCCTGGGACTGGGTCGCCGAGTAGGACGCCGACGAGCGCTGCCTGGCCGGAGCGGGTCGCCGGCTCAGTCCGGCGGTGCGGCGGACACGTCGACGCACACGGTCGCGGTGTTGCCGTCCTGGTCGGCGACCACGGTGATCCCCGGGGCGTCGCTGTCGTCGACGACGGTCCCGCCCACGGCGACGGCGGCGGCGACCCGCTGCTCGGCCACCTCGGGTGCCACGTAGACCTCGACGTGCAACCGCTGCCCCGCGGTCTCCTGCTCGCCAGAGCTCCCGAACCACAGGTTCGGCACCCGTCCCGTGGCGTCCCGGACCTCGTCGCTGGGAGATCCGTGGCCCTGCGCCTCCGCGTCCCCGGTCAGCAGGGCGGCCCACACCGGGGCGATGGTCCCGGAACGGGCGGTGTCGAGGCCGAGCTCGATGACACCGACCGCGGTGGGGTGGGCATCGACCCCGTGCTCGGCGGCGATCTCGGAGATCCGTCGGGCGAGGTCGACGTCGCGCTGGGTCACCCACTGGACGACGTGCTCGGTGCCCTCGTCGTCGCGGAAAACGGCGTCGTCGCTCATCAACCGGAGGTCGACGTGCCCCGCGCCGATCGACACGCTCAGGTGGTCACCGATCGGGTCGCCCACCGCGCCCAGCGCGACGACGAAGCGCACGCCGGTGTCGAAGTCGGCGGTCAGGTAGCGGGCGTGCAGCCCCTGAGCCAGCTTGCGCCAGTCGGTCAAACCGGCCCGGGCGATCTCGTCACCCGTGAGCATGTCCATGCCCAGCGACGATATCGACGGTGTCGCCCGGTCGCCCGCCGTCACCAGGAACCGGCAACCCCGGGACGGCACCACGACCGGGAGTCGCGGGGGGTCGAGGAGCTCCTACGCCGTCATCAGGTCGACGGTGAGATCGCCGACGGACGGACGACCATCGTCGTGCAGGTGGAGGGTCACGGCGGTATACAAGCCGAAGGACCGGCCCTGGGCCGGCACGACGTCGACCGCCGCGCCCTCGCGTCCGGCCGTCACGCGACGGGAGCACCTCGAAGGAGAGGGTGGCCGTGAAGAAGCTCGCCAAGGCAGTCCGCGCCGACGACATCGAGCTGGTCCGGCGACTGCTCGACCAGGGTGAGGACGTCAACCAGCAGGACCGCATGACCCATGCGACGCCGCTGCACCTGGCCACGGTCACCCGCGACCCCGACATGGTCCGGCTGCTCCTCGACCGGGGCGCCGACGTCACGGCCGAGGCGAAGCTGATCGGCACCCCGCTCCACTGCGCCGAGGATGCCCGGACCGTCCGAGCCCTCGTTCGGGCCGGCGCGGATGTGGACGTCCGCACGAGCAAGGGCCGCACGCCGCTGCACGACGCCGCCGAGGGTGGCCGTGCGGAGGTGGTCTCCACACTCGTCGAGCTCGGAGCGGACGTCAACGCGTTGTCGGAGAAGCGCATGAGCCCCCACGACGTGGCGCGGCAGGCGGCGGAGATCAGGCCGGAGAGCGCGCGGGAACCGTTCCACGAGGTCGTCCGTCTCCTCGAAGCCGCCGGTGGCGAGCCTCGCCGGGACACCATCCGTGAGAGCGGCGCTCACACCAAGGAGGAGATCGAGCGGCGCAAGGCCCTCACGAGTCTGCGCGACGAGCTGGGGGTGGCCGTCCAGCAGGGCAGGGTCGACGAGGTGTCCCAGCTCGTCATGGACGACCGCTTCGCCGAGGTCGCCCGGGACGACGACCACGGCATCGACTGGCTCCTCGGCCTGGCGCTCGCGGGTGACACCGGACGGGCGCGTGCCACCGACGTCATCCCGTTCGTCTACGCCATGGCCGGACGCCGTATGACAGCCGACCAGGCGCGGATCGCCCTGCGCCTGGTCGAGCTGGGCGCCGACGTGAATCGCCGCTACGAACTGGCGCTGAACTCTCAGGGCAGCGCGGACATCTGGAGCCCCGTCCAGTACCCGCCGATCACCGTCGAGACCTGGGGCCACGGCACGTTGATCGGCCAGGCTCTTGCCGTGCACCCCTTCAGCAAGTCCCGCACCGGGCCGACGCCGCTGTTCCTGGCAGTGGTCAACGACTCGCCCGAGCTCGTCGACGCCATGATCGCGGCGGGGGCCGACCCGGACGTGCGCACGAGCTTCGACGAGACGCCGTTGCACTGGGCCGTGCTGTTCGTCGCCCCCCGGGCTGCCGAACGCCTGCTCGAAGCCGGCGCCGACGTCAATGCCCGCACGACGGGCAAGCAGACGCCGTGGACGTGGGCCCAGCGCCGGCGGCACAAGAAGGCCCGTGAGGGTACGGCCGAGATCACGAGGCTGCTCGAGGCCCACGGTGGTCATGCCTGAGCTGCGGGGCGATGCACGCACGGAGAACGACGAAGCCCCAGGCGGGGCGCTTGGCCTGACCTGGGGCTTCGGAGGGAGCCGCCTGTCGGAATCGAACCGACGACCTATTCATTACGAGTGAATCGCTCTACCGACTGAGCTAAGGCGGCGTGCCGTGCACGACCGGGACAGGTCCCGATCAGCGGGCGAGGCAACACTACCCGACGGTCAGGCCGGACTCCAAAGCGATCCGTGGAGCGACGTCGTCGGGTCGGTCACACTCTATGAACGGCCCGACGCACGCCGTCCTGACTCGCGGCAGACCGCCCTGACTCGCGGCAGGCCACGCTGACTCGGCGCGGAGTGTGCTGACTCGCGGGGAACGATCCTGACCCGCGGAAGATCGTCCTGACTCGCGGGGAACGATCCTGACTCGCGAGGAGTCGGGTCAGCAGGTGAGGCCGTCCTCGGGCACCGTGCCCTCGATGAGGTAGTTCTCCACGGCGTCGGCGATGCAGTCGTTCGACCGGCCGTAGGCGGTGTGCCCCTCGCCCTCGTAGGTGACCAGCACCCCCGAGTCGAGCGCGTCGGCCATCCCCTCGGACCACACGTACGGCGTCGCCGGGTCGTTGGTGGTGCCGATGACGACGATCGGGTCGGCCCCGGGCGCCGCGACGTCGTACTCCTGCTCGGCCGGCGGGTAGGGCCAGTCGGCGCAGGAGAGGCCGCCGTACCCGAAGAAGGAGCCCATCGTCGGGGCGGCCTCCTCGATCTCCTTCGCCTCGGCACGCATCGTCTCGACGTCCGTCGCACCCGCGCTGTCCAGGCAGTTGATCGCCGTGAACGCCTCGGTGGAGTTGGTCGCGAAGGACCCGTCGGCGTTCCGGTCGTTGTAGAAGTCCGCCAGGTACAGCAGCGTGTCCCCGGTGCCGGCGTTGATCGCCTCGTCGAGGGCCTGGGTGAGCACCGGCCAGCTCTGCTCGGCGTACAGCGTGACCGCGACCCCGTAGAACGCGAGCGTCTGGGTGACGTCGCGGTCCCCGCTGGTCGGATACGGGTTGTCGTAGGCGCGGTCGAGGACGTCGCGCACCTGCTGCATGCCCTCGTCGACCGACCCGGTCAGCGGGCAGTCCGCGCCCGCCTGGCAGTCGGTGACGTAGGCGCGCAGCGCGTTCTCGAACCCGACCGCCTGCCCGGCGGAGATCTCGTCGGCGTCGAGGGTCGGGTCGATCGCGCCGTCCAGGACCAGTCGGCCGACGCGGTCGGGGAACAGCCCCGCGTAGGTCGCACCCAGGCTCGTGCCGTAGGAGAACCCGAGGTAGTGAAGCTGGTCGTCGCCGAGCACCGCGCGCAGCAGGTCCATGTCCTTCGCGGCGCTCTGGGTGTCGACCTCGCCGAGCAGCTCCCCGGTGTTCTGCTCGCACGCCTCGGCCCAGGCGGCGGCCGACTCCCGCGCGTCCTCGAGACCGGCGTCGGTGGTCAGGTCGTAGTCCTCGCTGAGGTACTCGTCCTTCTTGGCGTCGTCGAAGCAGGTGACCGCCGTCGAGTCCTGGACCCCGCGCGGGTCGAAGCCGACGATGTCGAACGACTCGCGCAGCGGCTCCCCGAACGAGCCGTTCTCCACGAAGTCGGTCCCCGACCCGCCGGGTCCACCGGGGTTGACCAGCAGGGAGCCGACCTTCTCCCCCGTGGCCCGCGTGCGCACGAGCTCCAGCTCGATGCTGCCGGCCTCGGGGTCGTCCCAGGACAGCGGCGCCGTCGCCGTCGCGCACTCGAACCCGCCACGGCAGCCGGACCACTCCAGGTCCTGGGCGTAGAAGTCCTCGAAACCCTCCGGGCCGCCGGCCACGGGGTCGGAGCCCGCCTCGACGGTCGCCTCGCCCACCGGGGTCGCGGTCTTGGCCGGCGCGTCGGCCGTGCAGCCGGCGAGCGCCAGCGCGGCGGCGGTCACCCCTGCCAGCACGCCGGTCCGTCGGCCGGCGGGGACGTCGGGGTACGGGCGGGGGTGGCGGGCGGGGAACTTCACCCGGACAACCTACCGGCCGCGTCGAGCCCGGCCCGGCACCTTCACCGAACCTCCTCCGGCGCGTCGTCGCTGATGACAGGAAGGGGCCGTCAGCCCTGGGGACGCAGTGCGATCGCCATCGCCTCGACGGCGAGCAACGGCGCCACGTTGCCCTCCAGCCGCTCCCGCGCCTGACCGATCGCGTCCATGCGACGCACCGTCTGCTCGGGAGTCGAGTCGCGGGCCAGGCCGCGCACCGTGTCGGCCTGCTCGCCGTTGACCGGCTCGACGTCCGCGCCGAGCTGGACGACCAGCACGTCGCGGTAGAGCGAGAGCAGGTCGACCATCGCCCGGTCGAGGACGTCGCGCTGGCTACGGGTCGCCCGGCGCTTCTGGTCGTCCTCGAGCTGCTTGACCTGCGACCGGAGCTTGGGCGGGACGGTCTCTCCCTCGGCCACGCCCAGCGCACGCAGGAGCTCGGACTTCTCGGCGGCGTCGCGTTCGGTGGTCGCGGCGGCCGCCTCGGCCTTGGCGACCTCCACGAGGTCGGCGGCGGCCAGCACGGCGTCGGGCACCCCGCGGATGCGGCGCGCGATCCGGAGCACGTCCGCCCGGCGCTGCCGAGCCTCCGGGTCCCGCGCCAGCCGGCGTGCCATCCCGACGTGGGACTGCGCGGCCTGCGCCGCCTGCAGCGCCACCGCGGGGTCGACCCCGTCGCGGCGCACCAGCAGGTCGGCGACGTCCCGGGCCGGGGGCACGCGCAGCGCGACGCTGCGGCACCGCGAACGGATCGTCGGGAGGACGTCCTGGCTGCTGGGTGCGCACAGCACCCACACGGTGTGCGCCGGCGGTTCCTCGATCGACTTGAGCAGCACGTTGGTCGTGCGCTCGACCATCCGGTCGGCGTCCTCGACGACGATGACGCGGTAGCGGCCGGCCGACGGCGTGCGCGACGCCGTGGTGATGAGGTCGCGCACCTCGTCGATCGCGATGACGACCTTGTCCGTGGCCACGACCGTCAGGTCCGGGTGGGTCCCGGCCAGGGTGGTCGTGCACGCGCGGCAGCGCCCGCACCCGCCCTCGGGGCACTGCAGCGCGGCGGCGAAGGCGCGCGCCGCGACGGACCGGCCCGACCCGGGCGGTCCCGTCAGCAGCCATGCGTGGGTCATCGCGCTCGGGTCGGTCGCGGCGCGCCGCAGCACGCCCACCGCCTCGGGCTGGCCGACGACGTCGTCCCAGACGGTCACGACGTCCCCTCCTGGTCCGTGCGGGCGTGCTCGGGCCCGACGTCGGAGGGATCGGCCGACGCCCACCTGCGCACGGCGGCGACCTCGGGGTCGGCCAACCGCACGGCCTCGCCGACGACGGGGGTCAGGTCCAGGCGCGAGGCGACGTCCACGCGGATCTGCGCCTGGATGTCGTCGACCGTGCCGGTGGCGTCGATCACGAGCCACCTGCCCGGGTCCGCGCTCGCCCGACGCAGGAACGCGTCGCGGGTGCGGCGGTGGAAGTCGAGTCCGGCCCGCTCGAGCCGGTCGGGCTGTCCCTCGCGGCGCGCGGCGGCGGTGGCGGGATCGACGTCGAGCAGCACCGTGACGGCCGGCAGCAGTCCGTCGGTGGCCCACAGCGAGAGGTTCTCGACCTCGTCCTGGGACAGCTCGCGCCCTCCCGACTGGTAGGCGACCGAGGAGTCGAGGTACCGGTCGGTGACGACGACGGCGCCGCGTTCCAGCGCCGGCCGGATCACGGTGGCCACGTGGTGGGCCCGGTCGGTGGCGTACAGCAGGGCCTCGGTGCGGGGGTCCACGTCGCCGCCGTGCAGCACGGCCCGGCGCAGCTCCGCCCCCAGGGCCGTGCCCCCGGGCTCGCGGGTCAGCACGACCTCGCGCCCGGTGACCGTGCCGAGCCACTCCGCGAGCAGGCGGGCCTGCGTCGACTTGCCGGCGCCGTCACCGCCCTCGAAGGACACGAAGTACCCGGGTGCGCTGCTCACGCCCACACCCTAACCGGGCCGTCCCACATGGCTCGTGCTGTGGTATTGGTCGCATCAGGGGGTCCTCGGCACGCAGGACCCCCCCGGTAGCGGGACGATAGGGACACCACGACCGAAGGGGACGACGATGACCGACGACGGAACAACCACCACGCTCACCCCGGACGAGTGCTGGGCCGTGCTGGCCGCGCAGCCGATCGGCCGCCTCGCCACCGCCGTCGCCGGCGAACCGGAGATCTTCCCGGTCTCGCACGCCGTCGCCGACGGACACGTCTACTTCCTCACCCGTCCGGGCAGCAAGCTGGTCGAGGTGACGGTCAACAACCGTGTCGCCTTCGAGGCGGACGAGTGGCGCTTCGACACCGCCTCGAGCGTCGTGCTCAAGGGCACCGCCGAGGTCCTGGAGAAGGACGAGGACATCGCCGCCGCCGAGGCGACCGAGCTCGTGCCCTACCTCGACGACGGCAAGAACGTCTGGGTCCGGATCACGCCGACCGAGATGAGCGGCCGCCGGCTCACCCGGTGACCGGCGGGCGCCGCCAGGCCCGCCGCGGCGGCCCCGGCGGTCGCTGGCTCCCCGGCGGTCGCGCTCACTCGCCGGGGTAGACGACCCCGAGCTGGGCGCGCGCGTCGTCCAGGATGCTCATCACCTCGAGGGTGTGCTCCCACGGCATCCGCGGGCTCTCGGTCCGCCCGGCCGCGAGGCACCGGGCGACCTCGGCGGCCTCGTACGCCTTGCCCTCCCCCGCCGGGGAGGTGAACGACCAGGTGGTGCCGTCGTCCCGCACCACCCGGAAGCCGGTCGGGGTGAAGAACCACTCGGGGATCTCGATGTGGCCGCGCGTGCCGATGATGCGGGCGCCGGCCGCGCCCTTGGCGGTGGAGGACGTGTGCAGCACCGCCTGGGCGCCGGACTCGTACCGCAGGATCATGCTGACGTGGTCGTCGACGCCCGTCTCCGCCAGCGTCCCGCGGGCGACGGTCTCGGCCGGCACGCCCAGCAGGTCGTGCACGAGGGTGATCGGGTAGATGCCGAGGTCCAGCAGCGCACCCCCCGCCAGCTCCGGGGCGAACAGCCGGTGCGTCGGGTCGTAGTCCCGGTAGATGTCGAAGTCGGCCAGCACCGTGCGCACCTCGCCGATCTCGCCGCGGGCGATCGCCGCGCGGATCGCCGCGACGTGCGGCAGGTAGCGGGTCCACACCGCCTCCAGCAGGAACACCCCGGCCTCGCGCGCGGCGTCGAGCAGCGCACGCGACTCGGCCACCGAGCGGGTGAGCGGCTTCTCCACGAGGACGTGCTTGCCGGCGGCGATCGCGAGGCGGGCGTGCTCGAGGTGGTGCGAGTGCGGGGTGGCGACGTAGACCACGTCGACGTCGTCGTCCGCCACCAGGTCCTCGTACGACCCGTGGGCCCGCGCACCCGGTGCATGGGCGTCGGCGAAGGCCTGGGCCTTGTCCACCGAGCGGGAGCCGACGGCGGTCACCCGCGACGCCGTGCGGTCCCGGACGCCGTCGGAGAAGGACCCGGCGATGTTCCCCGCACCGAGCACCCCCCACCGGATCGCCGGGGCGGCCATCAGGTCGGGCACGGTGCCGGCGAGGTCGTCGGCGGTGAGACGGGCGGCGTAGGTGGACGGCGTGGCGGCGGTGCGATCGGTCATGGGTCCACCGTAGGCGCGGCGTCGCGGTGGGCGGCGGCGATCACCGCCGCGGAGGCGGCGCGCACCCGCTCGAGGTCGTCGAGGCCGAGCCCCGAGGCCGCCACGACACGACCCGGCACCTCGACGGCCTCGGACCGCAGGGCCCGGCCGGCCTCGGTGAGGTGCACCTCGACCACGCGCCCGTCCGCGGCGGACCGTCGCCGCTCGAGGAGTCCCTGCTGCTCCAGGCGCTTGAGCAGGGGCGAGAGCGTGCCCGGGTCGAGGTACAGCCGGCCGGCGAGCCCGGTCGCCGTCGTGGTGCGCCCTGCACCGGCGTCCTCCCACAGGCCCAGCAGGACGAGGTACTGCGGGTGGGTGAGACCGAGCGGCTCGAGCACCGGGCGGTACAGCGACACCATCGCCCGGGACGCCGCCGACAGCGCGAAGCAGACCTGCGTCTCGAGCGCGAGGGGATCCACCGGTCGGTCCATGCGCTCAGGGTAGGCCGAGCCCTCCGGTCCGACATATAGTTGGTGCACCAATCTTTGGTGGGCCACACATCAGGAGACGCCGTGGGACTGTTCCGCCGCCGCCCGGACGACGACCGCACCTGGGGCATGCGGTTCACCGAGTCGTTCCTGCCGGTCTTCGGGCCGGCGTCGATCCGCAGGACACCGCCCGTGCCCCCGAGCGCCGAGGACCTGGCTCGCGAGGCCCGCCTGCACAGCACCTACGAACAGGTCACCGGGGCCGACGGCCACCGTTACGTCGTCGAGCGCCACCCCGACTGACCGCGCGGGGGCCGCCATGACGACGCCGCACGCTGCCGTGCCGATCTCGTTGCGCCTGGGACAGGTCCCCGCCATGCTCAACGCCGAGCTCGCCGACGACCCCGTCTACGACGGCTTCGAGCTCCAGCGGTTCGACGACCCCGACCACGGCACCGGAATGCTCGCGTTCCTCACCCGCCGGGCGGACGGCACCGTCGACTACGCCGTCCAGCGTGGCCTGCGGCTGGACCGCGCCCGCTACGGCATCGGCGGCGGCATCCGGTCGTGGCGCGAGATCGACTTCGACCGGGACCGGCTCGAGGTGAGCGTCGCCGGCACGGTGGCGCAGGTGCGGTTCGCCGACGCCGACGGCCGCGTGGTCGAGATCGACGTCGACGACCGCGCTGCCGGCCCCCGGCGGCCGGCAGCGCTCCTCGCGCCCCTGGGTGCCGCGATCCGGCAGCCGGCCTCGCTGATGCTCGTGTGGATGCCGAGCTTCGACCTGCTGCGCGCGGTCCCGGGTCACGACCCCGTGGTCCGCATCGGGGGCCGGGACGTGGCGACCGGCCGGCTGCCCGCAGGCCGCCTCCACGGCAGGCTGCTGGTCAAGACCTCCGGCCGGCTGTGGGTGCTGGAGCTGAACCGCGACGGCGATCCCCCGGCCGTCGCGGGCGGGCCCGGGGAGGCCGCTGCCACCACCGACGGTGACGCGCTGCGGGGCGTCCGCGCCACCGCGGACGGACATGCCGCGCGGGTGCTCTTCCGCCCGCCCCTGCCGGACCCGGGCGAGCTCGCCGACGGCGACGCCCGTCACGGTGCGTGGCGCGTGCTGCTCGACGACGCGCTGCTCACGGGCGGCACCTGGAGCGTCGAGGTCGTCGACGGTCGCGCGGAGGTCGAGCTCGCGGTGACCCGGCGGTGGCGTCCACGCCGACTGCCGTGGCTGATGCGCCTCGTCACCACGGTGCTGCCGGTCTTCCGCACCTGGCCCACGACGTACGCCTGGCACGCCTCGGTCCCCCTCGACGGCGGCCCCGCGGCGACCGCCTGGCGCCGGACGGCGACCGCGGGAGCGGCGGCCTACCGGCGGGCGACCGGCAGCTGACCGCTACTTCTTGGTCGTCGACGGCTTCTTCGCGGCGGGCTTCTTGGCGGCCGGCTTCTTCGCGGTCGACTTCTTGGCCGACGTGCTGCGCTTCTTCGGCCCCTGGGCCCGCTTCTCGGCGAGCAGCTCGATGGCCCGCTCGGCCGTGATCGACTCCGGGGTGGCGTCCCGCGGGAGCGTCCGGTTGGTCTCGCCGTCGGTCACGTACGGACCGAACCGCCCGTCCTTGACCACGATCGGCTTGCCGCTGGTCGGGTCGTCGCCGAGCTCGCGCAGCGGCGGGGTCGCCGTCCGGCCCCGGCCACGCTTCGGCTGGGCGAAGACCTTCAGCGCCTCGTCGAGGGTGATCGTGAAGAGCTGCTCCTCGGACTCGATGGACCGCGAGTCCGTGCCCCGCTTGAGGTACGGCCCGTACCGGCCGTTCTGCGCGGTGATCTCCTCCTCGGTCTCCGGGTCGGTGCCCACCACGCGCGGCAGCGACAGGATCCGCAGCGCGTCCTCCAGCGTCACCGTGTCCAACGACATGGTCTTCAGCAGCGACCCGGTGCGGGGCTTGGGCTGGGCGGCCTTCGCCTTCTTCTGGGCTGCCTGGGAGAGGTTCGGGTCGATCTCGGGCAGGTCGAGCTTCTCGGTGACGAACGGTCCGAAGCGGCCGTTCTTCGCCACGATCTCGTGGCCCGACTCCGGGTCGACACCGAGCACGCGCCCGTCGTCGGCACCGGCCTTGAGCAGCTCACGCGCCTTCTCGACCGTCAGCTCGTCCGGGGCCACGTCGTCGGGCACCGAGGCCCGCGGCGCCTTGCCGTCCTTGCCCGGCTCCGCCCGCAGGTCCTCCAGGTACGGCCCGTACCGACCGACCCGGACCCGGATGCCCTCGCCGATCTCGACCGAGTTGATGACCACGGGGTCGATCTCCCCGAGGTTCTCCACCAGGTCGCGCAGGCCCCACTGCTCGTCGCCGCCGGAGCCGTCCCCGAAGTAGAACCGCGTCAGCCAGGCCAGGCGCTCCCGGTCACCGGACGCGATCTGGTCGAGGTCGGCCTCCATCTCGGCGGTGAAGTCGTAGTCGATGAGCCGGGCGAAGTGCTCCTCCAGCAACCGCACGACGGCGAAGGCCAGCCACGTGGGCACCATGGCCTGGCCCTTGGTGCGCACGTAGCCGCGGTCCTGGATCGTCGAGATCGTCGCCGCGTAGGTGGACGGGCGCCCGATCCCGAGCTCCTCGAGCGCCTTGACCAGGGACGCCTCCGTGTAGCGCGCGGGCGGGCTCGTCGAGTGCCCCTCGGCCGCGATCTCCGTCCCTGCCAGGGCGTCGCCCTCGGCCATGCGCGGCAGCCGGCTCTCCTTGGGGCCGGCGGGCGCGGAGCCGCCGCCCTCAGGGGTCTCGACGTCCGTCGACTCCTCGTAGGCGGCGAGGAAACCGCGGAAGGTGATGACCGTGCCCGACGCCGAGAAGACGGCGTCGCGACCGGCCCGGTCACCGGCGCCGTCCCCGAGACGGGCGCCCAGCCTGACGGACGCCGTCGACCCCTTGGCGTCGGCCATCTGCGAGGCGACGGTCCGCTTCCAGATGAGCTCGTAGAGCTTGAACTGGTCCCCCGAGATCTCACCGGCCACCTGCGCCGGGGTGCGGAAGGAGTCGCCCGCGGGACGGATCGCCTCGTGCGCCTCCTGCGCGCCCTTGTTCTTCGAGGCGTACAGCCGCGGCGCACCGGGCACGTACTCGGAGCCGTACAGCTCGGCGGCCTGGCGCCGGGCGGCGTCGGTCGCCTCGGCGGACAGCGCCGGCGAGTCGGTGCGCATGTAGGTGATGTAGCCGTTCTCGTACAGCGCCTGCGCGGTGCGCATCGTCTGCCGCGAGGCCATGCGCAGCTTGCGCGACGCCTCCTGCTGCAGGGTCGAGGTGGTGAACGGCGCGGCGGGCTTGCGCGAGTACGGTTTGGTCTCCAGGGACCGGACCGTGAAGGCCGCCTCGTCGAGCCCGGCGACGACCGCCCCCGCGGCGGCCTCGTCGAGGTGTACGACGCCGGTGCGCACCTTGAGGCGGCCCAGGTCGTCGAAGTCGCGACCCGTCGCGACCCGGTCGCCGTCCAGACCGGTCAGGCGGGCGCGGAAGAGCTGGCCGGCGTCGTCCCCGGACTCGGGGGCGAAGGAGCCGGTGACGTCCCAGTAGTCGGCGGTGACGAAAGCCATGCGGTCCCGCTCGCGCTCGACGACCAGCCGCGTGGCCACGGACTGCACCCGGCCCGCGGACAGCCCCTGGCGGACCTTGCGCCACAGGACGGGCGAGACCTCGTAGCCGTAGAGGCGGTCGAGGATCCGGCGGGTCTCCTGGGCGTCGACGAGGTCGTCGTCCAGGTCACGGGTGTTCTCGAGCGCCCGGGTGATGGCCTCGCGGGTGATCTCGTGGAACACCATCCGCTTGACGGGCACCTTGGGCTTGAGCTCCTCGATGAGGTGCCAGGCGATGGCCTCGCCCTCGCGGTCCTCGTCCGTGGCGAGGTACAGCTCGTCGGCGTCCTTCAGCGCGGCCTTCAGCTCCCGCACCTTGGACTTCTTGTCGGCGTGCACGACGTAGTAGGGCTCGAAGCCGTTGTCGACGTCGACGGCGAACTTCTTGTACGGCCCCTTCTTCATCTCCGCCGGCAGCTCGGACGGCTGCGGGAGGTCACGGATGTGGCCGACGCTGGCCTCCACGACGTAGTCGTCGCCGAGGTAGCCCTGGATCTTGCGAGCCTTCGTCGGGGACTCGACGATCACGAGCTTGCGGGCCTGAGGCATCCGTTCCTGCTTTCCGACGGTGATGGCGGGACGCGGCGCCGGGAGCGTCGCGTCCTGTCACGGTACGACACGCTCGACGACGGCGGAACTCTACCGAGGCACGCCCGGCCCGGCGCACGGCGGTCCACAGGGCCACCACCGGGCGGCGGCGCTCAGTCCCGCGGTCGTGCCGTCGCCTGACGCATCAGGAGGAGCAGCGCGAACGTCACCGCGGTGGCGGCGAGGACGCCGAGGACCCCGACCGCGTAGGCGGTGACGTCCTCGCCGATGGGCACGCTGGCGGCGTCGACGAGCCGCACGCCGCCCGCGAGGGCCACCGTGCCGGCGACCAGGGCGCTGAGGAGCAGGAGTCCCGCGACCACGGAGGAACCGGGCGACGACAAGGCGTTCGGCCGGGCCTCGCCCGTGGGCAGTCGGTGCCGGCGCGGGGCGACGTCGAGCGACGAGGACGGCGTCAGGGCGCACACGAGGGCGCCCCAGGCGAGCACGACGAACAGGGCCGCGACGACGTCGGACGGCCGGTGCCACTGCCCGACGAGCGTGGCCACACCCGTCGCGGCCGTGTACGAGGCACCCAGCAGCGCGACGACGGCCCGCCAGGCCCGCGGGGTGGCGAAGAGCAGCGCGACCGAGACGGAGGCCGCCACCGTGGTGTGCCCGCTGGGCAGCGTGTTGCCGCTGTACCAGCCCGGCAGCAGGTCGGGGCGCGTCAGCAGGTAGTGCTTCAGCACCTGGGTGGTGAGGTTGGCCCCGCCGACCAGGGCCGCGACCTGCAGCGCCACGACCCACCGTCGACGGACCACCGCGACCAGCATCGCGGCGCCGATCCCGGCCACCACGAACGCCACCGACACGACGTCGAGCACGGGCTCGGCCACCCGCCACAGGCTGTCCTGCCCGTAGAGCGCGCCGTCGCGGGCGAGGTCGTCGAGCTGCTGACCGGGCAGGGTCGTGACCAGCACCCGGTACGTGAGCCAGACCCCGAGCGCGGCCACGAGCGCGATCACCGCCGCCGCGGCCTGGGCCAGCGGACGGGTCTCGGGCTGCGGAGGTGCGGCGACCTGCGCCACCGGCCGCGATCCCTGTGCGGTCGTCGCGCCCGTCGGCCGGGGCGGCGCGACCGGGACCTCGTGGAAGTCGCCGTTCATGCAGGTCAGGATAACCAGTCCGTGTGATGTTCCGGTGGACGGCCGGTGCACTCTCCGGACGGCGACGCGTCCGGGTCAGCGGGACAGGTCCGGGGGCAGGCCGTGGGCCCCGGCCGACGCCGGGTCGTGCAGGTGGCAGGCCACGCGGCGCGCCGCTTCCTGCGCGCCCCGGTCCCCGAGCGCCGTGGCGGTCAGACCGGGCCGCACCTCCCGGCACACGTCCATCGCGTGCGCGCACCGGGGCGCGAACGGGCAGCCCGGCGGCAGCCGGTGCATGTCGGGCGGGGCCCCGGGGATCCCCGTCAGCTCACGGCGCTCGCCCCGCAGCGGCGGGAAGGAGTGCAGCAGGGCCGACGAGTAGGGGTGCCGGGGCCGACGGTAGATCTCCTCGGCACCGGCGTCCTCGACGATGTCGCCCGCGTACATGATCGCGATGCGGTCGGCGATCTCGATGAGGAGCGACACGTCGTGGGTGATGAAGACGACGGAGAAGCCGAGACGCTGCCGGAGGTCGGCGATCTCCTCGACGATCTGCCGCTGCATGACCACGTCCAGCGCCGTCGTGGGCTCGTCCATGACGAGGACCTGCGGGTCCAGCGCGAGCGCCATGGCGATCATGACCCGCTGACGCATCCCGCCGGAGAGCTGGTGCGGGAAGTCGCGCAGCCGGTCGGCGTTGATCCCGACCATCTCCAGCAGCGACGCGGCCTGGTCCCAGGCCTCCCGCCGGCGCATGCCCGGACGGTGCGCCAGGATGCCGTCGGCGATCTGCCGGCCGACGCGGTAGACGGGGTTCAGCGAGTTCATCGCCCCCTGGAACACGATCGCGGTGTCCCGCCAGCGCGAGGCGCGCAGCTCGGCGTCGCTCTGGCGCAGCACGTCGGTGCGTCGTCCGTCCCGGTCGGTGAAGTGCACGCTGCCGGAGGTGATGAGCCCGGGGGGCGGCAGCAACCGGGTCGCGGCGTAGGCGAGGGTCGACTTGCCGCAGCCGGACTCGCCGGCCAGGCCCAGGACCTCGCCGCGGTGCAGCGTGAGCGAGACGTCCCGCAGCACGTGGGTGGCGTCGTCGACGTAGCCGTAGTCGACCGAGAGGTTCTCGATCTCGAGCACCGGCTCGCCGACCGCCCCCGTCGGGGCGGGCACGTCGAGGGTCGAGGCGGTCATGAGCGCTCCTTGCGGGTCGGGCCGGCGGCGGCGCCGGCACGGGGTCGTGCCCCCGGTGGCGTGCGCAGGACCGGCGTGAAGCCGATCCGCGGACGGATGCGCCGGCGCCGCAGGACGCGGGCGTTCATCCCGGTGCTGCGCAGGCGCGGGTTGACGAACTCGTCGATGCCGAAGTTGACCAGCGTCAGCGCCATGCCGAGCAGGGCGATGCAGAGGCCCGCCGGGACGAACCACCACCAGGCGCCGCGCTGCAGCGCGAGGTTGTTCTGCGCCCAGAACAGGATGGTTCCCCAGTTCCAGTCGGAGACGGGCGTGATGCCGATGAACGCCAACGTCACCTGGGACATGACGGCGAACGTCACGGTGCCCACGAACCCGGCGGCGATGATCGCGGTGAGGTTGGGCAGCACCTCGGCGAGCACGAGGCGCCAGGTGCGCTCGCCGTTGGCCCGCGCCGCCTCGACGAAGTCGCGCTTGCGCAGCGAGAGCGTCTGGGCGCGCATCACCCGGGCGCCCCACGCCCAGCCGGTGGCCCCGATGACGAGCGCGACGGTGACGCCGCCGGCGGTGGGGAGCTGGCCGGCGATGATGATGATCAGCGGCAGCTGCGGGATGACGAGGAACACGTTCGACAGCGCCGAGAGCGTCTCGTCCCCGGCCCCGCCGACGAACCCTGCCGTCACGCCGACGACGACGCCGAGCACGGTGGCCGACACCCCGGCGATGAGCCCGACCACGAGGACCCCGCGGGTACCCACGACGATCTGGGACAGGATGTCCCGCCCCGTGTGGTCGGTGCCGAGCCAGTGCGTCCACGACGGCGGCTGCAGCAGGTCCACCGAGACCTGGTTGGGGTCGTAGGGGGCGATCCACGGCCCGACCACGGCCAGGACGCCGAAGAAGAGCAGGATGCCGATCCCGGTGAGGGCCTTGCCGTTGCGCAGGAACAGGAACCGTTTCGGTCGGCGCGGGTCGCGCGTCCGGTGTTCGACGGCGGGTTCGACGACGGTCTCGGACTCGACCAGCGACGTGTCCTGGGCCATGGGTCACCCCTCCTGACGGGCGCGCGGGTCGAGCGCGGCGTAGACGAAGTCGGCGATGATGTTCGCGCCGAGCACGGCGAGCGTGATGACGAGGAAGCAGCCCTGCATCAGCGGGTAGTCCTGGGTGTTGACCGCCTGGAACAGCGTGTAGCCGATGCCCTGGTAGGAGAAGACCATCTCCATGATCAGGGTGCCGCCGACGACGAACCCGAGGGACAGGGCGAAGTTGGAGACCTGCGGCAGGATCGCGTTGCGCGCGGCGTAGCCGACCATCACGGTGCGTTCCGGCAGGCCCTTGGCGTGGGCGACGGTGACGTAGTCCTCCGAGGAGACCGTGACGACCATGTTGCGCATCCCGAGGATCCAGCCGGCGATCGAGGACAGCACCACCGTCAGCGCGGGCAGGAAGCCGTAGTAGATCACCGAGCCCACGAACTCCCACGACCACGCGGGCACCATGCCGCGGTCGTAGCTGCCCGAGGAGGGGAACCAGCCGAGCGTCACCGAGAACACGGTGATCGCGATGAGGCCGAGCCAGAAGTACGGCACCGCGGAGAAGAAGGTCGTGATCGGCAGCAGGGCGTCCGCCCAGGTGCCCCGGCGCCACCCGATCGCGACGCCGATCGACGTCCCGAGGACGAAGGCGATGATCGTGGCGATCCCCACCAGCCCGATCGTCCACGGCAGCGCCTGCTGGACGATCTCGGCGACCGGCGTCGGGAAGAACGTGAACGACAGCCCGAGGTCGCCGCGCAGCAGCAGACCCCAGTAGTCGACGTACTGCTGCCAGATCGAGGAGCTGGTGTCGAGGCCGAACAGGACCCG
The DNA here is from genome assembly GCF_030588125.1 of Isoptericola sp. b515. Lineage (NCBI taxonomy): Bacteria > Bacillati > Actinomycetota > Actinomycetes > Micrococcales > Promicromonosporaceae > Isoptericola > Isoptericola sp. b515. The sequence goes on from NZ_JAUQYR010000001.1 coordinate 451,638, forward strand.
GATGGACTCCTCCGCGTTGGAGTCGATCCGTCCCTGCATGCGCCCCATGAGGGCCGTCACCGGGTCGCCCGGCATCAGACGCGGGATGAGGAAGTTGATGGTCACCGCGGCCCACGCGGTGATCAGGTAGAAGATCGTGCGGCGGACGGCGAACCTCACGGGGTCCCTCCTTCGTCGGTGCGCCGGCCGTAGGCGTCGAGGACGTCGCCGAGGCGCGGGCGGTCGGCACGGTCCGCGTACCCCCAGCAGGCGACCGCGCGTCCCGCGGCGACCTCGATCAGCGCCGGCGTCTCGGTGCGGCACACGTCGGTGGCGAAGGGGCAGCGGGGGTGGAACCGGCACCCGGCGGGCGGGTCGACGAGGCTGGGGGCCTCGCCGCGAGCCCCGTGGGCCCGGGTCGCGAGGTCGTCCGGGTCCGGCGCCGAGCCGATGAGCAGCTGGGTGTACGGGTGCCGCGGGTCCTGGGTGACCGACTCGCTGTCACCGGTCTCCACGACCCGCCCGGCGTACATCACGGCCGTCCGGTCGGCGAAGTAGCGGGCCGAGGCGATGTCGTGCGTGATGTAGAGGATCGCGATGTCGAGACGGTCGCGCAGGTCCTGCAGGAGGTTGAGGATCCCGAGCCGGATCGAGACGTCGAGCATCGAGATCGGCTCGTCGGCCAGCAGCACCTCGGGGTCGGCGGCCAGGGCCCGGGCGATCGCGACGCGCTGCCGCTGACCCCCGGAGAGCTCGTGCGGGAACTTGTCGATGTACCGCTCGGTGGGGCTGAGCCGGACCCGCTCGAGCAACCGCTCGATCGCGGTCTCCAGCTCGGCGCCGCGCAGCCTGCCCTGGTGGATGCGCACGCTGCGCGAGAGCGTGTACCGCACCGTGTGGACCGGGTTCAGCGAGCCGAACGGGTCCTGGAAGATCATCTGGACGCGCCCGACGTAGGCCCGGAATCCTCGGCGACGACGCACGGTCGCGTCCCGGCCGTGCAGCTCGAGGCTCCCGGCGGTGCGCGGCATCAGCTGGGCGAGCAGGCGGGCGATGGTCGACTTGCCGGACCCGGACTCGCCGACCAGGGCGACGACCTCGCCGCGGTGCAGCGTGAGGTCGACGTCGTCCACGGCGTGGACGACGGCGCCGCGGCGGCCGCGGACCGGGAAGTGCTTGGTCAGGCCGACGGCGCGCAGGACCGGGACGTCGCGCTCCGTGGCGGCCGGGGACGGGTCGGTTGCTGAGGTACTCATGCGGTCACCTGGGTGGGAAGGGACGGCGGGACGGGACCGCGACGTCCTGGTCAGTCCGTCGCGGGCTCGAGCTCGAGCAGGATCTGCAGCGCCTGCGAACCGGTCGGCTGCGGCTGGTTGTACGGGTCCTCCTCCGAGGGCCAGCCGACGTAGTTGACGGTCGAGTACTGCGCCGTGGCCGGACGTGCCCACAGGGCGATGGCGGGGACGTCCTCGACGAAGTGCTGCTGGATCGTCGCCAGCGCCTCGGAGCGCTCGGCGTCGTCGGTCGTCGCGGCGTAGGTCGCGAGCGCCTCGGTGACGTCCTCGTTCCGGTAGCGGCCGAAGTTCCACGACGCCGGCTCGCCGAGCGGCTCGTACTGGGCACCGTCCATCATGTTGGAGTACAGGTCCCAGGGGGTGGCGCCGCCGTCGGTCCAGTGCAGCGTGGCGTCGAAGTTGCCGGGCGGGACGATGTCGGCGAACCAGCCGTCCGCGTTCGCGGGCTGGACGGTGGCCTCGGCGCCGAGCTCGGCCGCGGCGTTCTTGATGAGGTCGAGCGCGGTGAGGTAGTCGTTCCAGCCGGCCGGGTTGGTCAGCTCGAAGGTGACGGGCTCGCCGTCGGGATCCACGAGCTGCTCGCCCACCCCGGTGTACCCGGCGTCGGTGAGGACCTGCTTGGCGCCCTCGACGTCCGCGGACAGCTCCTCGCCGGCGAGCTCGTCGCTGATGAACTCCTCACCGGCGGGCAGCGGCAGCCCGGTGACGCTGGTGATGGGCGGGTTGACGCCGGAGGTGGCGACGTCGGTGATCGACTGCCGGTCCAGGGCCATGTTGAGCGCCCGGCGGAAGGCGACGTCGTCGAACGGCTTCTCCTCGTTGTTGACGAAGAGCGCGTCGATGCCCAGCCCGGCCGCCGCGTACTGGTGGTAGTGCTCCGGGTCGGCGGCGATGTAGACGTTCTCGTAGTCCGCGATGAACGTCCAGCCCCACTGCGCCTCACCGGTGGTGAGCGCCGTGGTCAGCGCGTTGTTGTCGTTGTACGAGGAGTAGCGGATCTCCGGCACGGACAGCTCGCCGCCCCAGTAGTCGTCGCGGGCCACGACGGTCGCCGCCTGCGGGGTCCAGGACTCCAGGGTGTACGGGCCGGTGCCCACCGGTTCGGTGTTGGTGTACGTCGTCGGGTCCTCGACGTCCGCCCACAGGTGCTCGGGCACGATGAGCATGTCGGCGAGCTTGGCCGTGTTGACGTACTGCGGGGACCCGAAGGTCACGGTGACGGTGGTCCCGTCGGACTCGACGGACTCGATCGGCAGGGCCGAGGTGTTCAGCCCCTCGTGATCCTGGCGGAGCTGGATCGAGAAGGCCACGTCCTCGGCGTCGAACGCCTCGCCGTCGGACCAGGTGACGCCCTCGCGCGGCGTGACGACGGCCTGGGTGTAGTCGTCGTTCCACTCGATGGACTCCGCGAGCCAGGGCTGCGGCTCCTCGGCGGGCTTGGCGTCGTTGGCCATCATCAGCGGTTCGTAGATGACGAAGGCGTAGCCGAGGGACAGGGCGGCCGAGCCGGTCGCGAAGGGCGACTGGTTCTCGGTCTGGGTCCCGTTCGGCATGCCGACGGTCAGGACCTCGCCGGTGGCCGCGGCGGTCTGGTCGTCGGCCGTGTCGGCGCTGGTGTCGGTGTCGCCACCGCCGCCGCACGCCGTCGCCAGCAGAGCGACGGCGGCGACCCCGGCGAGCGACGCGGAGAGCTTGCGGATTCTCACGGTGTGCCTCCTTGCACGTGTTCTTCGGTGGAGCGTTCCTGGGGGGACGGTCGGTCGGTGGCCCCGTGGACGGGGACGTCCACGGGCCACCGCAGGTCACGGACGGAGCGGCCGGCCACGAGCCGGTAGGTGCCCGACGGCGTGGTCCAGCCCGCGTGGGCGTCCCACGTCTGCAGTGCGCGGCGCGGGACCGTGACGTCGACCTCGGCGGTCCCGCCCGGCGCGACGTCGACGACGGCGAACCCGCCGAGCCAGCGCACGGGCCGGGCCGGGTCACGGACGGCGGTCCCGGCGGGCGGCTCGACGTACACCTGGACGACCTCCCGGCCCGACCGCGGCCCGGTGTTGCGCACGCGGACCCGCACCACGGCACCGGCCGTGGGGTCCACGGGCGGGTCGAGGAGCTCGGCCGCCTCGTACGACCACGTGGTCCAGCCGAGGCCGTGCCCGAAGGGGGCGGCCGGCTCCGGGCGCGAGGCCGCGCCGTCGGTGTCGCGCCGGCGCTCCCACGCCCGGTAGCCGACGTCGAGCCGCTCGGTGTAGTCGACGACGCCGTCGGCCGGCACGGCGTGCGGCACCGGGACGTCCTCGGCGCGCGCCGGCAGGGTCCAGGGCAGCCGGCCGGACGGCTCGGTGACCCCCGTGAGCACGTCGGCGAGCGCGGCCCCGGCCTCCTGCCCCGGCAGCCAGCCCCACAGCACCGTGGGCACCTCGGCGAGCCAGGGCAGGAGCACGGGGGCGCCCGCGTTGACGACGACGACGGTGCGCGGGTTCACGGCCGCCACGCGGCGGACGAGCTCGTCCTGGTTGCCGGGCAGCCCGAGGTCCGTGCGGTCGAACCCCTCGGACTCGACCTCGTGGGTGGTGCCCACGACGACCACGGCGACGTCGGCGGCGCGGGCGGCCTCCTCGGCGGCGTCGAGCTCCTGCTCGGCGGAGGGTCCGGGGCGCCGGTGCACGAGCTGGGCGCGGACGAACCGGTCGTAGCCGACGGGGTGGACGACCTGCAGCTCGGCGACGAGCTCGGCGGACGACCCCGTGACCCGCGCCGTGGCGGCGACCGGGTGGTTGTGGGCCGAGGCGAGGATGACGTCCTCGGTGGCGACGACGTCACCGGCGGCGATCTCGTGGCCGTCCAGCACGACGCGGTGCACGCCGACCGTGCCGACCCCGATCTCGTGGACGCCCTGCTCGGCCACGTCGACCCGTGCGCTCAGGCGCACGGTGACGTCCTCGGCGTGCAGGTCGGTCATCCAGCCGTCCCACCGCGTCCGCGTCTCGGCACGGCGCACCGCACCGGTCCGGTCGAGCACCTCGAGACGCATCCCCGGTGCTCCGGTGACGGGGTCCGTGCACCGGTCCAGGTCCAGGGGAGGCGGGTTGCGCAGCGCCCGGGACCCCGCCACGACGTCGAGGTGCGACCCCTCCGGCAGCGCCTCGGCGAGCGCGGGGGCCGGGTAGGACAGCCGGTCGGGGACGACGAACGAGGAGCCCCCGCCCTGGAAGAACGGTTCGACGGCGGCGGCCCCGAGCAGCGCCACGCGCAGCGGCGCGCCGTTCTCGACGCCCGGCAGCGGCAGGAGCCCGGCGCGGTCCTGCAGGACGACGGTGGAGCGCCCGGCGAGCTCGCGCAGGAACGTCTCGCGCGCCTCGGGCACGGCGAACGCCGGGGCCGGTCGCGAGGCTCGACCTTCCGGGACCGCGGCGTCGTCGCCGGGCGGCGTGAGGCGGCCGACCCGGTGCGCGAGCCGCAGCAGACGCCGCACCTTGTCGTCGAGGTCGGCCTCGGTGACCGCCCCGGTCTCGAGGGCCGCGCCCAGGCCGTCGCCCCAGGCGCCGTCGGGACCGGGCATCTGCAGGTCGAGCCCGCCGCGGACTGCCGGCGCGACGGAGCGGGTGGCGACCCAGTCGGAGACGACGAGCCCGTCGAACCCCCACTCGTCCTTGAGCACCCCGGTCAGCAGCGGCCGGTGCTCGAGCACCTGTGCGGCGGTGGTGCCGTCGTCGACGCCGCTGTAGGCGCCCATGACGCTCCACGCGCCCGCCACGACGAGCCGTTCGAACGGCGCCAGGTAGACCTCGCGCAGCGTGCGGGGGTCGACCCGGGCGAGGTAGCGGGTGCGGTCCGTCTCGGAGTCGTTCGCGACGTAGTGCTTGACGCACATGCCGACGCCGTCCTCCTGGGCGGCCGTGACGACCGCGACGGCGACCTCGGCCGTCAGGTGCGGGTCCTCGCTGTAGCACTCGAAGTGCCGGCCGGCGACGGGGGTGCGCTGGAGGTTCACCTGGGGTGCCAGGACCAGGTGCACCCCGTGGCGGCGGGCCTCGGCGGCGAACAGGCGGCCCACCCCGCGGGCCGCCCCGACGTCCCAGGTGGCGGCGAGCGCGGAGGGGGCCGGCAGCATCGCGGAGCTGGACGAGCCGTCGGGCCGGCGCACACCGACCGGGCCGTCCGACATGACGACGGGCGCGAGCCCGATGCGCTCGATCCCGCGGGTCGACCACATGCCCGCACCGACGACGAGGGAGACCTTCTCCTCGGCGGTCAGGCGGGTGAGGAGCCCGTCCAGGACGGTCTCCTCGGTGGGTGTCCCGACGGTCGTCGGGAGGGCGGTCGGCGATGACACGCGATGTCTCCTGTTCCGGCGCGGCTGTGCGTCGCGTCACAGTGAACCATACTTACTTACTTGTTAGTAAGTGGATTGGATCACAGTATGGTGACGTCATGAGCCAGGCCACACCTCCCCGGTCCCGCCGCGTCCCCCGTGCCGAGCGGCGCGAGGAGATCCTGGCGGCCGCCGCCCGCGTGTTCGGCTCCAAGGGGTACCGCGCCGGCTCGCTCGCCGAGGTCGCGGAGCAGGTCGGCATCACGCACGCCGGGGTGCTGCACCACTTCGGGAGCAAGGACCGGCTGCTGTGGGAGGTGCTCGAGTACCGCGACCGCGTCGACGTCGAGCACCTGGAGGGCCAGCACATCCCCGGCGGGATCGAGCTGTTCCGGCACCTGGTCACCACGGCCCGTCGCAACGCCGACCGCCGCGGCATCGTGCAGGCCTACACGGTCCTGACCGGCGAGGCCGTCACCGACGGGCACCCGGCCGCGGACCGGGCACGGACCCGCTTCGGGGTGCTGCGCGAGGACATCGCGTCGGCGCTGCGCACCGTCGCGGACGAGCGCGGCATCGACCTCGCGGAGCAGGACGCCGTCCGGGCGGCCAGCGCCGTCATCGGGGTGATGGACGGACTGCAGACCCAGTGGCTGCTCGACCCGGAGGTCGTCGACCTGGCCGAGTCGACCGCGTTCGCGATCGAGGCGATCCTCCGGGCCGTGCTGCCCGGGGTCGAACCGCTGCCGGACTCCCCCGGGACGCCCGGGGCACCGTGACGGACGCGCGCGTCAGGCCGGGCGTGGCGCGTACATGATCACCGCGACGCCGACCAGGCAGACGAGGGCGCCGATCACGTCCCAGCGGTCCGGGCGGAACCCGTCGACCGCCATCCCCCAGACCAACGACCCGGCGACGAACACCCCGCCGTAGGCGGCCAGGATGCGGCCGAAGTGGGCGTCCGGCTGCAGCGTCGCGAAGAACCCGTACAGGCCGAGCGCGATCACCCCCGCACCGATCCAGAGCCAGCCCCGATGCTCGCGGACGCCCTGCCACACCAACCAGGCGCCGCCGATCTCGAACAGGGCGGCGGCCACGAACAGGACGACGGATCTCAGCACGGTCATGATCCAGTCTCCCGCCGTCGGCGGCCGAGGGCGCGAGCTCTCAGCGGCCGAAGACCTGGGTCCACCACGGGCCGCCCTGGCCGGGTTCCTTCCCGAGGCCGTGACGCGTGTGCGAGCACTCGAGGATGTTCGCCCGGTGGCCGGGGCTGTCCATCCAGGCCTGCACGACCGCCGCCGCGTCCGGCTGACCGACGGCGATGTTCTCGGCCGCCAGCCCGCTCACGCCCGCGGCGTCCGCCCGGTCCCAGGGGGTCAGACCGTCGGGGTCGGTGTGGTCGAAGTAGTCGCGCACGCGCATGTCCTGCGAGTGCGCCGTCGCGAGCGCGTCGAGCTCGGGGTCCTGCCGGAGCGGTCCGCACCCGGCGTCCGCCCGCTCCGCGTTGACGAGCTCGAGCACCGCGGCGGCCGCGGCGCCTGCCGGGCCCTCACCGTCCGCGTGACCGGAGCCCTCGCCCCCCGGCTTCTCCGAGGCCGCCCGGGGGTCGGGTGTCGGCGACGGGGCGGGCTGCACCCGCACCGCGGGGGCGACCTCTTCCGTCGAGCGTTCGCCGTCCACGACGATCGCCGGCCCGAGGTTCGCGGCGACGTCCGGGGACGGCCCCGGATCCCCCGGCCCTGCGGCGTCCGTCACGCCGGGGGGACCCACGGGGCGGACGAACGACGGCCCGGCCGGCGCCGCCGCGGTCGATCCCGCGGGATCCGCTCGTTCCGGACCCGACCGGAGCGCGTCAGGGGCGACCCCGGCCAGGACGGCCAGCAGGCCCAGGCCGATGACGAACGGGACACCGAGCCGAACGGGCGAACGCCACGAGGGCACGGCATGTCGAGGGCTCATCACCGCCGCACGCTACCGGTCGCCAGGGCCGATGCCCAGGGTCGATGCAGCTCAGCGCTGCGCGAGATGCCGCTCGTAGGCCGGGGTGCGCCGGACGGCCTGGCGGTGGGCCTCGTGCGCGGCCGCACGCACGGCCTCGACGTCGAACCGCTTCTCGGCGTCGCGACGCCAGCCGACGTACTGGGTCCAGGCGAGAGGCTCGCCCTCGAGGGCCACGGGCGTCACCCCCGGCTGGTCGAGCAGCAGCGGCTGCACCAGCGCGACGGCGTGGTTGTCCCGCACCTGCTCGATGGCCGAGGCGCGCTCGGTCTCGCTGACCTCACGCGGGGTGAAGCCGGACCGGACGCACGCCGCCACGAAGCACCGCTCGAAGCACCCCTCCCCCGGTGCCGAGAGCCAGTACTCCTCCGCCAGCTCGCCGAGCGGGACGACCTCGTCGTCGGCCAGCCGGTGCGCGTCGGAGAGCAGCACGAACACCGGGTCGGTGAACAGCCGGGTCCACACCACGTCGCCGTCGGTGGGCAGCACCTCGTTCTCGCAGGCGCCGACGAGCGCCAGGTCGAGGTCACCGGCCGCGAGCCGCCGGGTCGCCTCCTGCGCCGACCACGCCGTGAACGACGTCAGCGCGATGCCGGTCAGGTCGGCGCGCAACCGGTTGAGGAAGATCCCGCCCAGCACCGTGGCGACGGTCCCCACCCGGAGCGCGGTCACGACGTCGGTCCGGCCGCTGACGTGGCGGCGCACGTCCTCGCCGAACGCGTCCATGGCCGGCAGGAGCACGCGGGCGTGCCGGAGGACGAGATCGCCCAGCGGGGTGGGCCGGGCACCGCGGCGGTCCCGGACGAACACGGAGCCGCCGAGGGCGTCGTCGATCCGGTTGAGCTGCGCGGTCAGGGCAGGTTGCGCCATCCCCAGCGCGGCGGCCGCGCGGGTCACGCTGCCGTGCTCCGCGACGGCGGTCACGAGCCGGAGGTGGCGGAGGTCGATCTCCATACCGGGATGGTATACCGGGCATCCTGTCGGGGGGATGGATCTGCGGAGTGTGCCTGGTCACCAGGCGGACGCAGCCGCGGGCGACATAGGCTCCTGGGGCAATGGTGCCGCACGACGGCAGGAGGAGTCATCATGGCGGAGCGCGTGACGTTCGCGAGCAGCACCGGACCGATGCTGGCCGGCATCATCGACGAGCCGGAGGGGGAGGTGCGCGGCTGGGGCGTGTTCGTCCACGGCTTCACGCTCGGCAAGGACTCCCCGGCGGCAGCGCGCATCTCCAAGCAGCTCGCGGCCGAGGGCATCGGCATGCTGCGGTTCGACAACCTCGGTCTCGGCGACTCCGAGGGTGACTGGGGCGACGGCTCCTTCACGATCAAGGTCGCCGACGTCGTGCGCGCCGCCGAGTTCATGGCCGACCGGGGCACCCCGGTCGAGCTGCTCGTGGGCCACTCCTGGGGTGGCGCCGCCGCGATCGCCGCCGCGCCCGAGATCCCCGGCGTCCGGGCGGTGGCCTCCGTGTGCGCACCCTTCGACCCCAGCCACGCCGAGAACCACTACGACGACCTGGTCGACCAGGTGCTGGAGGAGGGCAACGCCGTCTGGCAGGTCGGCGGCAAGCGGCTCAACCTCAAGCGCGGCATGGTCGAGGACGTCCGGGACGCCGACCTGGAGCACCGCATCTCCGAGCTCGACACCCCGCTGATGATCATGCACTCGCCCACCGACCAGGTCGTGGGCATCGAGAACGCGAGCAAGATCTTCGCCGCGGCCCGCCACCCGCGCAGCTTCGTCTCCCTCGAGGGGTCCGACCACCTGCTCACGCGACCCGGTCAGGCGCAGCGCGCCGCCCGGATCATCAGCGCCTGGGCGAACCAGTACCTCCGCGAGGACTGACCACCGGACCGGTGCGGGGCGGGCCGGACGGTGCCACAGTTGTCCTTCGTGCAGTCACGCATCCTGCGGCTCCTGGCCGACCGCCGCCGTTCCCCCGAGGTCTCCCCGGCGAGCCTGCGCCGACGGCCCGCGCGAGTGGTCGCCGCCGGCTTCCTCGGCGCCATCGCCGCCGGCACCCTCCTGCTGAGCCTGCCCGTCGCCGCGACGGGGCGGACCGCCTCGGTCGTCGAGGCGTTCTTCACCGCGACCTCGGCCGCCTGCGTGACGGGGCTCGTCGTCGTCGACACCGAGACCTTCTGGTCGCCGTTCGGGCAGGCCGTCATCCTCGTCCTCATCCAGATCGGCGGCTTCGGCGTGATGACGGTGGCCAGCCTGCTCGGGCTGCTGCTGTCCCGGCGCATGGGGCTGCGCACCCGGCTCGTGGCCGCGGAGTCGACCCACACCATCGGGCTCGGCGAGGTCCGCCGCGTGATGATCGGCGCGCTGCAGTTCACCGTGATCGCCGAGGTGCTCGTGGCGACGGTCATCACGCTCCGGCTGCGCATCGGCTACGGCGAGTCCGTCGCCCACGCCACCTGGTCCGGCCTGTTCCACTCCGTGTCGGCCTTCAACAACGCCGGGTTCTCGCTGTACGGCGACTCGCTGATGCGGTTCGTCACGGACCCCTGGGTCTGCCTGCCGATCAGCGCGGCGGTGATCATCGGCGGCATCGGGTTCCCGGTGCTCGTCGAGCTCACCCGGCGCACCACCTCCGGCGACCGCCCCGTGCTGCTGCTGCGCCGCCCCGGGCGCTGGAGCGTGCACACCCGCCTGACGCTCCTCATGACCGCCGTGCTGCTGGCCGTCGCCACCCTGTTCTTCCTGGCCGTCGAGTGGGCCAACCCGCGCACGTTCGGCCCGCTGGACGTCCCCGGCAAGATGCTGGCCGCCTTCACCCAGGCCGTCATGCCGCGCACGGCGGGGTTCAACAGCATCGACACCGAAGGCCTGAACCACGGGTCGTGGTTCTTCACCGACATCCTGATGTTCATCGGGGGCGGCAGCGGCGGCACCGCCGGCGGGGTGAAGGTCGGCACGCTGGCGGTGCTGGCCGTCGTCCTGTGGGCCGAGCTGCGCGGCGACCCCGACGTGACCGCCTTCGACCGGCGGCTCGCCCCCTTCACCCAGCGGCAGGCCGGGACCGTCGCGCTCGTCGCGATGGCCGCCGTCGTCGTCACGACCCTCGCCATCACCGTCACGGTGCCGCCGGAGGTGGTCCCGCTGGACCGCGTGCTGTTCGAGGTCGTCTCGGCGCTGAGCACCACCGGTCTGTCCACCGGCATCACCGGCGACCTGGAGCCGTGGCACCAGTGCCTGCTGGCCCTGCTGATGTTCCTGGGACGCCTCGGCCCCATCACGCTGGGCACCGGGCTCGCGCTGCGCGAGCGCCGACGGCTCTACCGGCGGCCCGAGTCCGCCGTCGTCATCGGCTGACCGGCCGTCGCGGCGGATCAGCCGGCGGGGGCCGGGGCCAGGAACCCGTCGCGCACGAGGTCGCGCACGACGGGCAGCAGCTCGGCGGCGAGGTCGTCCGCCGGCACCTCGAGCAGGGCGCCGAGCGCGCCCAGGATCTGGCCGACGGTCAGCTCGCCGTCGCAGACACCGACGAAGGCCGCCAGGCCGGTGGACGCCTGGACACCGCGGCCCAGCCCGTCGCCCTGGCGCACGATCACCACGTTCGGGTCGCTCGCGCCCGGGGTGAGGTACCGCTCCTCGGTGACGTCGCCGGCCACGACGAGCCGCTCGGTGGCCAGCTCGGCGTCCGAGCGCACCGCCAGCCAGTCGTGCGCGGCCAACGACGCCGCGACGTGCCCGCCCAGCGGCTGCCGCAGCGCACCGTGGTGCTCCTCCAGGCGCCGCAACGTCGGGCGGTCGTCGGCGGCGGGCCGCCGGAGCGTGACGAGGCCGAAGCCGACGCCCTCTACGTCCCGGGAGGCGAAGTCGTCGAGCCAGGCACCGTAGGCCGCGGCCCAGGCCTCGGGCTCCCGGTCCGGCGTCGTGCCGCCGTCGCGGATCCAGGTCTCGGCGTACTCGGCGGGGTCGAGCAGCTCCCGCTCGATCACCCAGCCGTCCAGACCGGACGCGTCGAGCCAGGCCCCGACCCGGTCGGTCCAGTGCTCGCCGCGACGGCGCTCCCAGTTGACGAGCATCTGGGCCACACCGCCCGGGGACAGCACCTCGCCGACGCCGGTGATCAGGTCGCGCACGAGGTCGTCGCCGGCCCGACCGCCGTCGCGGTACTCGAAGGCGCCCAACGTCTCGGAGACGACGGCACCCGCCGCGCCCGCGTGCGGGGTGATGACGAACGGCGGGTTGGACACCACCAGGTCGAAGCGGTCGTCCCGCACCGGGTCCAGCATCGAGCCGGCCCGCAGGTCGAGGTCGGCCCCGGGGGCGTTCAGCGCCGCGTTGAAACGCGTGAAACCCAGAGCGCGCTGCGAGACGTCGGTGGCCACCACCGCCTCGGCGTGCCGGGCCGCGTGCAGCGCCTGGATGCCGCACCCCGTCCCGAGGTCGAGCACGCGCGAGACCGGGGTGCGGACCGTCACCTGGGCGAGCGTCGTCGACGCCCCGCCCGCACCGAGCACGTGGTCGGCGGCCAGCCGACGTCCGGTCGCGAGCTCGCCGAGGTCGCTGGCCAGCCACCACTGCACGGGACCGCCCGCGTCCGTGGCGGCATAGGGACGCAGATCGCAGAGGGCCCGGACCGCGTCCGCGACACCCGACCCCGCGGCCTCGACCAGACCCAGGGCCTGGGCGCCGGAGGTGCCGACGCCGGGCAGGGCCGCGTCGATCGCACCCCGCGTGACCTCCCGGCCGAGCAGGAACAGCCGGGCCAGCGCCGCCCGCGGGTCTGCCGCGTGCCGGGCGAGGACACGGTCCGCGGGGACGGTCTGCTCGCGGTGCAGCGCCGCGGCGGCCAGCGGGCCGAGCAGGTCCTCGACCCCGTCGACGGTGTAGTCCACCCGCTCCAGCGCCGACCGCAGCGCGGCCGGGTCGCCGGACGCCGACGGAACCGTCACCCGCGGCACCCGCCGTCGAGGTACTGGGTCACCTGGTCGTGGGCGACGGCCGCTCGGGCGGTGTCGGCCTCCGAGAAGGTCAGCGTCATCACGGAGGCGACCTCGTCGGCGTCGTCGGTGTCGACGTCGGCGAGCGCGCCGACGGCGCTGTCCAGGTAGCTGGTCATCCCCGGCCAGCCCTCGACGTCGGGCGCCTCGACCGACGAGATCGCCCGGTAGGCCTCCCGGAAGCCGGACACCAGCGCCCGGGGGTGCTGCTCGTCGATGCCGGCCAGGGCGCGGTTGGTGTCCGCCCAGACCTGCTGCAGCTCCAGGCACTCCTCGTCCACCGACGGGGAGGGCGCGGGGGACTCGTCGTCGCCGTCGTCGTCGCCGTTGCTCATCACGAGGTCGGAACCGATCGAGATGGCGGGCATGGGCTCGGCCGACGCCGACCCGTCCGACTCCTCGCCGCCGCTGCAGGCACCGGCGGCCAGCACGGTCGCGAGCGTCGCCGCGGCGGTGGCGGCGGCTCGGCGGGAACGTCGACGGATGGTCAGCATCGACCCATGGTGACCCACGCCCGGGGCCGTGCGGAAATCGGGCGCGCCGCGCGTGGGCGCCGCGCGCGCGATCTTCCGGGCGTTCCCGGCAAGCCGGGCCGGACCCGGCGGACGACGATCAGACGGTGGCTTTGCCCGTCCGGGACCTCACCCGTCCGTCGCCCCGCAGTCGGAGGCGAGATGCTTCGTGACCCGCTCCGACGCCGCCGCCATGGCGGCCGTGTCCAGCTCGGCCATCGCGCCCGCGACGGCCGCCTCGACCTCGGAGGCCTCCGCCTCCTCCGCGGCGTCCGCCACGACGGTCACGTAGGTGGCGACGGTGGACCAGTCGGCGGCCACCTCGGCGGGAGGCGTCAGGCCCGTGAGAGCGTTGCGTGCCGCGACGAAGCCGGTGCGCAGCGACTTCGGCGACTCGAGGTCCATCTGCACCTGGGCGGCGGCGGCACGCGACCACGCGACCTGGGCCGCCGCGCAGGTCTCGGGCGCGGTGGTCAGCAAGGTGGCGTTCGCCTCGGATCCTCCGCCCGGCCCGCTGACGGCGTCGAACCCGGCACCCGCGCCCACGCCGGCGATCAGCGCGGCGGCGGTGACGACGAGCAGGGAGCTGCGTCGGGCGAACCGGCCGCCGGGACGGCTCCTGGCCAGCACGACCCCGCGTCGGCTCATCCCGGCGGCACGATGGGCCACCTTGTCCGCGGCGTCGCGACCGGCGTCGGCGGCCCGCTGCCGGCGGCCCCCGGACCCCTGAGCGGCCGCGTCGTCGCGCTTGCCGCGACCCCCGGCCCCGCCACGCTTCCCGCGCCGCGTGCCCTTCTCCCCTCCCGGGGAGGACGACTGCGGCCCCGCTGCGGAGCGGCCACCCAGCACGTCGTCGAGGGCCGGCACGTCGGTGCCGACGGTCGCAGAGGCCCAGGGCGGGGCCACCGGGACCTCCGGGCCGCCGTGCTGCCCCGCGTCGTCCCCGTCCGGATCGGGGACGTCGTGGTGCACGTCGGTCGGCCTCATGTCGGCGAACAGTACCGGGTGACCCCCGGGCACCGAGATCGAGTTGCCCGATCCTTGCCTTGGTGACCTTGACCTGGGACCCGGTTGACCGCCAGATTGTGCGAGTGACATCGACGACGACGGGCATGTGGGTAGCACCCGAGAAGGATCCGCGCGCCACCGGTATCGATCCGGTCGGCGAGAAGGAGACGCTCTGGGAGTACCTCTGCCGCTACCGGATGACCCTCGTGATGAAGTGCGAGGGTCTCGACGCCGACCAGCTGGCGCGGCGCAGCGTCTACCCCTCGTCGCTCTCCCTGCTCGGGCTCGTACGCCACCTGGCCAACGGGGAGCACCACTGGTTCTCCCGCGTGCTCGGCGGCTCGACGGCGGACGCCCCGTTCGAGCGGCCCGGCGTCGAGGACGTCGAGTTCGACGAGGCGGTCGGCACGCCGGAAGCCGTGGCGGAGGCCTGGGAGGCGTGGCACGCCGCGGTCGACGCGGCCGACGAGCTGATGATCGAGGAGGACCTCGACCGGGAGGTGCCGTTCGACGACGGCACCGTGGAGGTGCGCGACGTCGTGATCCACATGGTCGAGGAGTACGCGCGGCACATGGGTCACGCCGACCTGCTGCGCGAGTGCATCGACGGGCGCGTCGGGCTCTGACCTGCGAACACCGTCGTCACAGGCATGCAGCGCATGCCTGTCGTCCTCCCTCCGGGGAGATGCGGCTGCTGCGAGCGTCGTGTCAGGTCGCCGGCGGGTCGGCGGCGAGGATGCGGAGCGCGGCCTGACCGTCGTTCCGGCGTGTCTCGGGAAGGAGACGCCACTCACGGGCGCCGTCGGGGAGGGCTCGTGCCAGTGTCCGGATCCTTGAGCGATCGGACCCCGCGAACCGTTCGCGCTCGACGAAGGGGTCCTCGATGCAGGCGAGGAGGAGCGCCGCGTCCTGGAGATGTCGTCCCGTGTCCCGGGAGTCGGTGCGGTAGGCGGCGGCCTTGAGGATCGTGGCGCCGATCGCCGACGGGACGCTGATCGTCGTCGACCCCTCGGTGCCGATGGTGAGGCGGGCGTCGACCGTCCGCCTCAGTGCCTGCGTCCCGCCCTCGATCGCCACCATGTCTCGGCCCCGCAACGGCTCCACGACACGAGGTGGAGCATGGTCGGCGATCAGGACGTCGACGACGTCGTCGCCTGCCGTGAGGACGTCGACCGTGTCCTCGCTCCGCCGGAATCGGTGAGCCGTCGTGTTGCGCTCGTCGATGGATGTCACCAACCCGTAGCCGATCGACTCGAGGGCACGCGCTGTCTCCGCGACGACGCCAGGGGTGGTCTCGACATGCACGATGATGTCGACGTCGTTCGTCGGGCGCACGATGCCGATCCCCTGATGCACACCGTGGAGCTGGGCCATCAGACCGCCGACGAGTGTCCACCGGTCACCCGGCAGGACCGCGGCGAGCTCGGCGACGTTGCACCACGGTGGACCCCACCCACCGGGCGGGCTGGGGATGTCGAGCAGCGGACGATCAGGCACGGTACTCCCCCAACGCTCGCTCCAACGCGTCGCGCCCGGCACTGCGCTCCCGCACGTCGAGGGACTCCGCCAGGTCGACGGCGGCCAGCAGAGGACCTCGGTCGGCGAGCCGGCGGACCACGTCGAGCCTCATGGCCGTGGCCCGCAGCGTGACAAGTCCGTCGTCGTCCCGGGCAAGTCCGTACCGACCGACGAGGCCACCGAGAGCCGACTCCGCGACATAGCCGTCGACGGCATCGGAGGACGCCAGCCCGAGGCGCGACTCGGCCTCTCGCTTGTGCACCACCTCGTGCCGGAGGTGACGCAGGGCGCTGGAGTGCGCGGCGTACCGGAAGACCTGAGCTCTCCCCCGCGATCTCTCGATCAGCTCGTCCACGGAGATCTCGCGAAGACGCTTCGCCAACCGTGACCGCTGGCTCACGCCCAGCCAGTCCGGCTGGTCGCCCTCCAGCAGCGAGATCGCCGCCCATGCCGTGGAGCTCGACCACGCGCGCGTGTGCGAGTCGATGCGCACGGCCAGATGCCTCTCGACGGAGGTCGCATCGACGAGGCCGCGCGCGACCTTCCGCAGCTCGCCGCGCGTCGCCAGGTTCTGGACCTGCCGCACCGAGACGCCGAGCCTCTCAGCGGCCTCCGAGACCGCCATGAACCCGCCCATGACAGAAAGTTTCGCCTTCGCGAATATTTCTGTCAACGCTCGGGCGTCGGCGGCACCGGCGATTCCCGTCGGCCGGCCACGGGGTTCTGCTCGATGGTGGTCGCCGCCTTCGCGGGCGTCGACGCACCGAACGATGCGGTCGGGACGCCGGCACGTGTCACCGTCGGGCAGATGACCTCTGGGCTCCTCCGCCTCTGCGAGGTACCCGAGACGCCGACGCTGCCGGCCGCAGGACCGAAGCCTTGCGACCGGCAGCGTCGGCGCACGAATCGTCAGCGGGACGAGACCGGTGCCGGCTTCTCCTCGACGTCCGAGGTCTCCCCGTCGACGCGGGCTGCCCGCAGCCGCGACAGCACGACCGCACCCATGGCGATGGCGGCCGCCACGCAGGCGATGGCGATGCGCAGCGTGTGGTTCGCGTCCTCACCGGCCGACAGCATGACCACCGCCGGGGCGATGAGCAGCGACACGAGGTTCATCACCTTGATCAGCGGGTTGATCGCCGGTCCGGCGGTGTCCTTGAACGGGTCCCCGACGGTGTCACCGATGACGGTCGCGGCGTGCGCCTCGGACCCCTTGCCGCCGTAGGCACCGTCCTCGACGATCTTCTTCGCGTTGTCCCAGGCACCACCCGAGTTCGCCAGGAAGATCGCCATGAGCACGCCGGCGCCGATGGTGCCCGCGAGGAACCCGGCCAGCGGACCGACGCCGAGCCCGAACCCGACCGCGATCGGGGCGAACGCGGCCAGCAGGCCGGGGGTGGCCAGCTCACGCAGGGAGTCCTTCGTGCAGATGTCCACGACGCGGCCGTACTCGGGGCGCTCCTCGTAGGTCATGATGCCCGGGTGCTCGCGGAACTGGCGGCGCACCTCGTACACGATCGCACCGGCCGCCCGCGTCACCGCGTCGATGGCCAGCCCGGAGAACAGGAACACGGTGGCCGCACCGAGGATGACGCCCACGAGGGTCACCGGGGAGATGATCTCGTAGCTGAGCATCGAGGCCACGAGTCCGTCGGTGGCCACGACCACGCCGCCGAGCGCCGTCTCCACCGCGTCGGCGTACGAGCCGAACAGGGCCGTCGCGGCGAGCACGGCGGTCGCGATGGCGATGCCCTTGGTGATGGCCTTGGTGGTGTTGCCGACGGCGTCCAGGTCGGTCAGCGTCTGCGCACCCTGCTCGTCGACGTCGCCGGACATCTCGGCGATGCCCTGGGCGTTGTCGCTGACGGGCCCGAACGTGTCCATCGCGACGATGACCCCGACCGTGGTGAGCAGACCGCAGCCCGCGAGCGCCACGAGGAACAGCGACAACCAGATCGACCCGCCGGCCAGCAGGAACACGCCGCAGATCGCGGCGGCGATGATGCCGGCGGTGTACACCGCGGACTCGAAGCCGACGCCGATGCCGGACAGGATCACCGTGGCCGCCCCGGTGCGGGAGGTCGCGGCCACGTGCTCGGTCGGCTTGGAGTCCGTGCCGGTGAAGTACCCGGTGATCCACAGGATGATGCCGGCCAGGACGATGCCCACGAGCACGGCCAGCGAGGCGACCACGCGCGGGTCGGAGGTGACGCCGGCGAGGTCGGCCGTGCCGCCCATGCCCTCGAAGCTGTCCGGCAGGTAGACGAAGGCTGCGACGGCGGCCAGCGCCGCCCCGACCACCGCGGAGATGTAGAAGCCCCGGTTGATGGCAGTAAGCCCGGACTCGTCACCGCGGACGCGGGTGATGAGGACGCCCAGCAGGGCGACGAAGGCACCGATCGCTGTGACCACCAGCGGGAAGACGAGCCCCTGCTCCCCCATCACGGCCTTGCCGAGGATGAGCGCGGCCACCAGGGTCACGGCGTAGGACTCGAAGAGGTCGGCGGCCATGCCGGCGCAGTCGCCGACGTTGTCCCCCACGTTGTCGGCGATGGTCGCGGCGTTGCGCGGGTCGTCCTCCGGGATCCCCTGCTCGACCTTGCCGACCAGGTCCGCGCCGACGTCGGCCGCCTTCGTGAAGATGCCGCCGCCGACACGCATGAACATCGCCAGCAGCGCGGCGCCGAAGCCGAAGCCCTCGAGCACCGCGGGCGCGTCGCCCCGGTAGACGAGGACCACCCCCGCCGCACCGAGCAGGCCGAGCCCGACGACGGACATCCCGACGACGCCACCGGTGCGGAACGCGATCCGGGCGCCGAGCGCACGGCCCCCGGGCAGGGCGGCGGCCGCGGCGACGCGCACGTTGGCGCGCACCGCCAGCCACATGCCCAGGTAGCCGATCGCGGCGGAGAAGCCCGCGCCGACGAGGAACGCGACCGAACGGCCGATGCGCACCCCACCGTCGCCGGGCAGCAGGAACAGCAGCGCGAACACGACGACGGCGAAGATGGCCAGCGTGCGGAACTGCCGGTTCAGGTAGGCCGAGGCACCCTCCTGGACACCGCGCGCGATGTCCTGCATGGCGGCGGTCCCCTCGTCGGCCGCGAGGACCTGGCGGCGCAGCGTTCCTGCGCAGACCAGCGCTGCCAGGGCGATCACCGCGATGACTGCGACGATCGTCAGACTGTCGGACCCGAGTGTGAGCATCCGTCCTCCTCGACGTTCTGCCACGCCCCGCCCGGTCGCCGGTGACCGCACGGGAAGCCTGTGAGAGCCCGTCGTCGCCGTTGACGACGGGATGCGCGCGAGTCTACTCATCTGTGATGCCTGTCACGAAATGGTGGGTGACCGGGGCACCGTCCGGCCATAGGATCCGGCCACGACGTCAATGACGACTGATCGGAGCCACACGTGAACTCCCTTGTGCTGATGGTGGTGGGCCTCGCCATGGTCCTCGCCGGGTACTTCCTCTACTCGAAGTTCCTGGCCCGCCACATCTACCGCCTCGACGAGAACTTCCGGACGCCGTCCCACGAGATGCGGGACGGCGTCGACTACGTCCCGACGAACAAGTTCGTCCTGTGGGGCCACCACTTCACCTCGGTGGCCGGCGCGGCACCCATCGTCGGACCCGCGGTCGCGGTGATCTGGGGCTGGCTGCCCGCGTTCCTGTGGGTGACCCTCGGGACCGTGTTCTTCGCCGGGATGCACGACCTCGGCGCCCTGTGGGCCTCGGTCCGCAACAAGGGCCGCTCGATGGGGATGCTGTCCGGCCGCTACATCGGCTCGCGGGGGCGGGCGCTGTTCCTCGTGGTCATCTTCCTGCTGCTGCTCATGGTGATCGCCGCCTTCGCGACGGTCATCAAGAACCTGCTCATCTCCACGCCGACCTCGGTGATCCCGGTCTGGGGCGCCATCGCCGTGGCCGCGATCATCGGCCAGATGATCTACCGCTGGAAGATCAACCTGCCGGTCACCACCCTGATCGGCGTGACCGCCCTGTACGGGCTCATCCTGCTGGGCGACCGCTTCCCCGTCGTGCTGCCCGACTCCGTGCTGGGCATGTCCCCGGCGACGTTCTGGATCGTGGCGCTGTTCCTGTACGCCGGGATCGCCTCGCTGCTGCCCGTGTGGGTGCTGCTGCAGCCGCGCGACTACATCAACGGCGTCCAGCTGTTCATCGGCCTCGGCATCCTGTACCTGTCGGTGCTGCTCGCCAGCCCCGCCGTCGTCGCCCCCGCCGTCAACCAGAACGTGCCCGAGGGCACGCCGAGCATGGTGCCGCTGCTGTTCGTGACGATCGCCTGCGGCGCCATCTCCGGGTTCCACGGCATGGTCGCCTCCGGCACCTCCGCCAAGCAGCTGGACAAGGAGACCGACGCCCGGTTCGTCGGCTACTTCGGCGCCGTCGGCGAGGGCCTGCTGGCGCTCGGTGCGATCATCGCCGCCACCGCCGGGTTCCGGACGCTGGCCGACTGGGAGGCCGTCTACTCGGCGTTCAACGAGGGCGGCGTCTCCGCGTTCATCGACGGCGGCGCGTCGATCGTCAACACCGGCCTGGGCATCCCCGTGTCGCTGTCGGCGACCATCCTGGCCACGATGGCGGTGCTGTTCGCCGCGACGACCATGGACACCGGCGTGCGGCTGCAGCGCTTCGTGGTCCAGGAGGCCGGCGAGGTCATGGGTGTGACGGTCCGCAAGGGCCTGGCCACGATCGTCGTGCTCGTCGTCGCGGTCGGTCTGACCTTCAGCGCGGGCGGCGACGGCGCGGGCGGCCTGCTCATCTGGCCGCTGTTCGGCACGACCAACCAGCTGCTGGCCTCCCTGACGCTGTCGATCGTGGCCGTGATGCTGCTGCGCCGGAAGCGCAACCCCGTGGTCGTGCTGGTCCCGCTCGTGTTCGTCCTGGCGATGAGCGTGTACGCGCTGATCGTGCAGCTCGGCACGTTCTACGCCGACCAGAACTGCTTCCTGCTCGGGCTCGACGTGGTGATCCTCGTGGCCTCGGCCTGGGTCGCCGTCGAGGCCACGGGTGCGATGATCGCCGCCCGCCGCGGCGAGTTCGACCCGGAGACCGACGAACCGGTGGCCGCCGGGCAGTCCGCCGGGACCACCGCCACCACGCGGGAGTCCTGACGTGGCCGGCACCCTGAGCGCCCTGTCCGCCGGGCTGCGGGAGTTCTACGAGGCGCCCTACCGGCGCACCCTCTCCCGTGCCCGGCGCGACGAGGACGACCTGTTCACGATCGTCGTCCTCGCCGAGGCGCTCGGGGTGCCGAACCCCGCCACGTACTACACCGTCGAGCTGCTGCCGCTGCTGGCCGACCGCGTGCACGAGTGGCACACGCGGCTCGGCATGGACCGTTCCCCGCTGGAGGGAGTCTCGTGCTGCTAGACCTCGCCGCCCGGCGGCAGGTGCTCTTCCTCGGCGGCAAGGGCGGCGTCGGCAAGACCTCCGTCGCCTCCGCCGTCGCCCTGCACCAGGCGCGCCAGGGCCGACGGGTCCTCGTCGTCTCCACCGACCCGGCGCACAACCTCGGCCACCTCTGGATCCGCGAGGTGGGCGACGAGGTCGTGCGGCTCGCCGAAGGGTCCGATGGGCACCTCGACGGCGTGGAGGTCGACCCCGAGCGGACGACGGCGGCGCACCTGTCGGCCGTGCGCACCACCCTCCGGCGGCTGGTGCCCGAGCACCTCGGAGGCGAGGTGGACCGCCACCTCGACCTCGCCCGCGACGCCCCCGGGATGCACGAGGCGGCGGTGCTCGAACGCGTCGCCGACCTCGTGGAACAGGGGACGCAGGAGTACGACCTCGTCGTCTTCGACACCGCGCCGTCGGGGCACACCACCCGGCTGCTGTCGCTGCCGGAGACGATGGGCGCGTGGACCGACGGGCTGCTGCGACGCCGCGAGCGCTCCGAGCGCTTCGGCGCAGCGGCCCAGATGCTGGGCGGGCGCGCCGAGCAGGCCGCCCGGCGGGACGCCGAGATCCGGGCGGTGCTCACCCGTCGCCAGGAACGGTTCGCGCTGCTGCGCGAGGTGCTCACCGACCCCGCCCGGTGCGCGTTCGTCGTCGTGCTCGCGGCCGAGCGGCTGCCCGTGCTGGAGTCGGTCGAGCTGGTCGGCACCCTGGAGGGCATCGGCGTGCCCGTCGGCGGACTGGTGGTGAACAAGCGCTCCCCGGCCGACGCCGGGGACCTGCTGGCCGCCCGCCGGGTCGGCGAGGAGGCGCACCTGGCCACGCTGGGTGAGCACCTGGGACACCTGCCGCGCGACGAGGTGCCGCTGCTGGGCGACGACCTGGTCGGCGCGAGCGCGCTGACCACCCTCGCCGGCCACCTCTGATCCGGCCATCCGCCACCGTGGCAGGATGCGGACCATGCAGGACACCACTCGCACCGTCCCCGACGCCGCCCGCGTACACGCCGAGGACCTCGGCCGGTTCGTCAGCGCGTCCCCGTCCTCGTACCACGCGGCCGCCGAGACGGCCCGCCGCGCGCAGGAGGCCGGGTTCACCCGCCTGACCGAGACCGACGTCTGGGAGGTCACGCCCGGCGGCCGCTACGTCGTCGTCCGGGACGGGTCCGCGATCGCGTTCGTCGTCCCGCCGACGGCGGGCCCGACGACGCCGTTCAGCATCCTCGGCACGCACACCGACTCCCCCGGGTTCAAGCTCAAGCCGAAGCCGACCACGGGTCGCGGCGGCTGGGTGCAGGCCGGTGTCGAGGTGTACGGCGGCCCGCTGCTGAACTCGTGGCTGGACCGCGAGCTCGAGCTGGCAGGACGCGTCGTGACCCGCGACGGCGCCGAGCACCTGGTGCGCACCGGGCCGTTCGCGCGCATCCCGCAGCTCGCGATCCACCTGGACCGCAGCGTCAACGACGGCCTCACCCTGGACAAGCAGCGCCACACCCAGCCCGTGCTGGGGCTGGGCGAGGTCAGCGAGCACGACGTCCTCGGCGAGCTCGCCGCCCGCGTCGCGGGCGGCGCCGTGGACCCGGCCGACGTCCTCGGGTACGACGTGGTCGTCGCCGACACCCAGGAGCCGCGGGCGTTCGGGGCCCGCGGCGACCTGTGGGCTTCCGGTCGCCTGGACAACCTGCTCTCGACGCACTCCGCCCTGACCGCCCTGCTCGCGGCGGAGCCGGACGCCCTCACCGGGGTGGCCGTCGTCGCCGCCTTCGACCACGAGGAGATCGGCTCGGAGTCCCGCTCCGGCGCGGCCGGCCCCTTCCTCGCCGACGTGCTGGACCGCGTGTCCCGGTCGCTCGGTGCGAGCGGCGAGGACCGCCACCGTGCGCTCGCGGCGTCGCTGTGCATCTCCTCCGACGTCGGTCACGCCGTGCACCCCAACTACCCCGAGCGGCACGACCCGGCGAACCAGCCGGTCGCCGGCGGCGGCCCGATCCTGAAGATCAACGCCAACCAGCGCTACACGACCGACGCCCACGGGGCCGCGACCTGGCAGGCCGCGTGCGACGCGGCCGAGGTGCCGACCCAGGAGTTCGTGTCCAACAACACGATCCCGTGCGGCTCGACCATCGGCCCCATCACGGCGACGCGCCTCGGGATCCGGGTCGTCGACGTCGGCGTGCCGATCCTGTCGATGCACTCGGCCCGCGAGCTGACCGCCGTCGTCGACCCCTGGTACCTGATGCGGGCGATGGGCGCGGTGCTGGTGCGCTGACCCGGCCCGGGCGGGTGGCTCAGCGCAGCCCGAGCTTGCTCGTGCAGTGCGGCCACTGCCCCCAGCCGGCGCGCCGCTGGAGGATCTGCGCGCGCTTCGTCTGCTCCTGCGCGCCGTGGTAGTGCGGCAGTCCCGAGCCGCCGACGGCGCGCCAGGTGCTGGACGAGAACTGGTACATCCCGTAGTACCCGTTGCCGGTGTTCAGGCGCACCCGGCCCCCGGACTCGCACTGCGCGAGCTCGCCCCACACGTCGCGCTTCGTGAAGCGTCCCTCGCGCACCCAGCCGGTGCGCCCGCCGGGCAGCTTCACCTTGATCCGGTCCACGTCGCGCTGCGTCGTGCGGGCGCGCTTGACGACCCGGGTCCCGAGGTCGGCATAGGTGATCGTGCGCGACGTCGTGCGGATGTCCTTCGTGACGCGCAAGCGCTTGGTCGTGTAGGTCCGGCCGATGATGTCGCGCAGCGGGACGGACGTGACCCGCTTCTTGCCGACCCAGCCGACCCGGCCGTCGGGGAGGCGGACCTTGAGCCGCTTCGGGTACCGGTCGAGCACGACGAGCCGGGTGCCGTCGTCGGGGCGCGCGATCGTCCGGCTGCTCGGGCTGCGCTTCACCGTCGTGCGGGCACGGTCGGCCTTGACCCAGCGGTACGTCGTCGTGGTGGCGGTCGGCACGGGGCCGACGGCGGCGGGCGCCGCGGTGGCGGTGGACGGCGCCGCGGCGGCCGAGGCGGCCGTCGCCGGGAGGCCGGCGACGGGGACGAGGGCGACTGCGGTCGCCGCGGCCACGGTCGCGCCGAGCCGCCGAAGGGGTGTGGTCATGGCGACCAGGAAACGATGATCACGATCTGATAACAGCCCCGCGCCGTGTTCCTTCACACAACCCTCGCCGCCACTACGCACCCGTGCTCGGGCGAACCGGACGCCTCCGCACAGACCGACCAGGCCGCGGGTGCCACACTGTCGGCGTGCCGTCCCGCGACCCTGCCGCCGTCCCCGGGGACAACCATCCCCTCGTGGACGTGCTGACCGCGCACGGCGCCCGGGCCGACCGCCTGACGCACCTGCGCACCCTCCCGGCGCGCACCGGGGAGCACGCCGACTGGCCCGCGTGGGCCGACCCCGACCTCGTCGCCGGGTGTCGCGCGCTCGGGGTCGAACGGCCCTGGACCCATCAGGTCACCGCGGCCGAGGCCACCTGGCGCGGCGAGCACGTGGCGCTGGCCACCTCGACCGGCTCGGGCAAGTCCCTGGCGTTCTGGCTGCCCGCCCTGACCGCCGTCCGCGACGCCCGGCGGGCCGCGACGCCCGACGCCGGACGGATCGAGGCACGGCACCGGGGCGCCACCGCGCTGTACCTGTCGCCCACCAAGGCCCTCGCCGCGGACCAGCTCTCCGGTCTCACGGGGCTGCTCGACGCCGCCGGCATCCGCGACGTGCGCACCGCCACCTGCGACGGCGACACCTCGACCGAGGAGCGGCGCTGGGTCGTCGACCACGCCGACGTCGTCCTGACCAATCCCGACTTCCTGCACTTCGCGCTGCTGCCCCAGCACCGCCGGTGGACGCGGCTGCTGCGGGGACTGCGGTACGTCGTCGTCGACGAGGGGCACACCTACCGCGGCGTCTTCGGCGCGCACGTCGCGCTCGTGCTGCGACGCCTGGCCCGGCTGGTCGAGCACCTCGGGGGCGCGGCCCCGACCGTCGTCGTCGCCAGCGCCACGACCGCGGACCCGGCGGTCAGCGCCGCCCGGTTGATCGGCGTCGACCCGGACCAGGTCACGGCCGTCACCCGCGACTCCTCGCCGTCGGGGCGGCGCACCGTGGCGCTGTGGCGCCCGCCCGAGATCACCGGACCCGCCGTGGAGCGGGTCGGCGCCGACGGCCTCGACCCGGCGGCGGACCCGTGGGCACTGCCCGACCCCCTGGACCGGGAGGCGCACGAGGCCGACGCCGTCCTGACCCCGTCCGGCGAGGCCGAGCACCCGCGCCGGTCCGCCACCGCCGAGGTGGCGGACCTCCTGGCCGACCTCGCCGCGCACGGGGCCCGGACGCTGGCGTTCACGCGGTCACGGCGCGGCGCCGAGTCCGTGGCGCAGCAGACCCGCGACCACCTGCGCCCGGTCTCCACCGAGCTGGCCGGCCGGATCGCCGCCTACCGTGGCGGCTACCTGCCCGAGGAGCGCCGCGAGCTGGAGCAGGCCCTGCGCTCGGGAGCGCTGCTCGGCCTGGCGACCACCAACGCCCTCGAGCTCGGGGTGGACATCTCGGGTCTCGACGCCGTGCTCGTCGCCGGCTGGCCCGGGACCCGGATGTCGCTGTGGCAGCAGGCCGGACGCGCCGGACGGGCCGGCGCCGACGGGCTGGTGGCCTTCGTCGCGCGCGAGGACCCGCTGGACACCTACCTCGTCACGCACCCCGAGGCCGTGTTCGACGCGCCCCTGGAAGCCTGCGTGTTCGACCCCGCCAACCCGTACGTGCTCGCTCCCCAGCTCTGCGCGGCGGCGCAGGAGCTGCCGCTGCGCAGCGAGGGCCTGGCCCGGTTCGGCGACCCGGCCCGGGTCCGCGAGATCCTCGACGTGCTCGTGGCCCGCGGGGCGCTGCGGCGCCGCCCCTCCGGCTGGTACTGGACGCACGCCCAGCCCGCCGCGGACCTGGCCGACCTGCGCGGCAGCGGCGGGCGTCCGGTGCGGGTGGTCGAGGCCTCGACGGGTCGGCTCCTCGGGACGGTCGACGCCGCGTCCGCCGACGGTCAGGTGCACGACGGAGCCGTCTACGTGCACCAGGGCGTGACGTTCGTCGTGGACCACCTGGACCTCGCCGAGCACGTGGCGCTCGTCGCGCGCCGGGACGTCGACCACGCCACCTGGTCGCGCGAGCTGATGGAGATCAGCCTGGCCGAGCCCGGCGACGCCGAGCACCCCGCACCCGAGGGCGCACCACCCGCCCGCGGCCGTGAGTGGGGACCCGTGACCTGGGGTCTCGGCCCCGTGGAGGTCACCAGCCAGGTCGTCAGCTTCCAGCGCCGGCGCATCCCGGACATGCAGGTCCTGGACACCGAGGCCCTGGACCTGCCGGCCCGCACGCTGGGCACGACGGCCGTGTGGTGGTCGGTGCCGGACTTCGTGCTGCGTGCGGCGGGGGTGGACGAGGAGACGGCACCCGGCGCGCTGCACGCCGCCGAGCACGCCGCGATCGGCCTGCTGCCGCTGCTGGCGACGTGCGACCGCTGGGACCTGGGTGGCGTCTCCACCGCCCGGCACCCCGACACCGGCGAGGCGACCGTGTTCGTCTACGACGCCTACCCGGGCGGTGCGGGGTTCGCCGAACGCGGGTACGAGCTCGGGGCGCAGTGGCTGCGGGCCGTCCGGGAGGCCGTGGCCGCCTGCCCCTGCGCCGACGGCTGCCCGGCCTGCGTGCAGTCCCCGAAGTGCGGCAACGAGAACTCCCCGCTCGACAAGACGGGGGCCGTGCGACTGCTCGACGCCGTGCTGTCCCACGCCCCGGCGGGCGCCCCGACGTCGTGAGACCCCCTACGATCGAGGCGTGACCCCCGAGGACGAACTCACCGCACGCCGTGACCGGCGCGAGAACACCCGTGTCGACCCGGCGAACGCCCGCTCGTGGCTGCTGCTGTCCGCGCTGCGCGCCGACGACTTCGACGCCGCGCAGCTGTCCCGGGCGGACCAGCTCGTGCTGGACTGCGAGGACGCCGTCGACGAGTCGCGCAAGGACGAGGCCCGCCGTCTGGTGCTGGACTGGTTCCGCACCGGCGGACGCGCCTGGGTGCGGGTCAACGAGCGCGGCGCGGCCGCCTGGGCCGACGACATGACCGCGTTCCGCGACGCCGAGGGGCTGTGCGGCGTGATCCTCGCCAAGTGCGAGAGCCCCGACCAGGTGGTCGACACCGTCCAGCGGCTGGGCGGCCACGTCCCGGTCGTCCCCCTGGTGGAGTCCGCCCTGGGGATCGAGGACGCCGTCCGCATCGCGCGCGCGCCGGGCGCGTTCCGGCTCGCCTTCGGCTCCGGGGACTACCGCCGCGACACCGGTGCCGCCAACGAGCCGCTGGCGATGGCCTACCCCCGGTCGCGTCTCGTCAACGCCTCCCGCATCGGCGAGCTGCCCGGACCGATCGACGGCCCGACCGTCGGGTCCAGCCACCCGCTCCTGCGCGAGCAGTCCGGCGACGCCGTGGCGATGGGGATGACCGGACGCATCTGCCTCGACCTGGAGCAGCCGGCGGTCATCAACGAGGTCCTGTCCCCGGCACCGGCGGACGTCGCCTGGGCCCAGGACTTCCTGGCGGAGTTCGAGGCCTCCGGTTCCGTGATCCGCGACGGGTCGGACAAGCCGCGTCTGGCCCGCGCCCGCCTGATCTCCGAGCGCGCGCGACTCTTCCGGGTCGAACCCTCCTGACCCTCGCCGGCCGGCACCCCGCCGGCGCGCTCGCCGCGGCGCCCCGGCGGGTCCGGCCCGGGCGCTCGCCGTGGCGGCGCCGAGACCGAACCGGGAGCCGGGACCGCTGACGGGCCGCCGGACGACCACTTCCACGACGCCGCCGTCGTGCTGCTCGCAGCGGGCGAGCCGGGCACCGTGGTGCACCACCGTCCGGCGGGCCACCGGGCAGGCGTCGTACCCCCACCGGCGCGCCTCGGCACCGGCGATCGCGCCGAGGTCGGCGGCCGTCCGCGCTCCCGCCCGAGCCTGCTGCGTCTCCACCAGGGCCAGCAGCCCGGTCAGGCACAGCAGCACGACGGCGACCAGACCCAGGACCAGCACCGTGCCGGCGCCGCGCTCGCGGTCGACGGCCGTCACGGCTCGACCCAGGCGACGGCCCCGCCGGTCGCCTCCAGCGGGATCCCGGCCAGGACGCCCCCGGCCACCGGACGCGTGACCACGACCCGCACCCAGTCGCCCTCGGGAATCACCGTCACCTCGGCCCCGGCGCCGCCGACCCGCGCCACGGCAGCACGGACGGCGGCCTCGTCCTCCCCGACGGCGACCATCCGCGCGCCCGCCCGCGCCGCGTCCGCCGCACGCAGCTGTGCGGCGGACGCGGCCACGAGGGTGAGCACCGCGACCAGCAGCAGCGCCACGACGGGAAGACCGACGGCCAGCTCGGCCGTCACCGCGCCACGCTCGGACCGGTCGCGGGGGCTCATACCGTCAACGCCGAGCTGATGATCGACTCGAGCATCCCGCGCACCGTGTCGCTCTGCAGCACGAGGATGAGGAGCCCGGCGAACCCGGCCGCCGCGATGGTCGCGATGGCGTACTCGGCGGTGGCCAGCCCCGCCTCCGGGTCGAGGTCGGGCGTCACGGACGCAGCGGGCTCCGGCACCTCGGGCACCGCGGCCCCCGGGCTCTCGGGCGTCGTCTCGACGGTCATGTGTTCTCCTCTCGGTCGCGGGCGGCCGGCCGCGGAGGTCGGCCGCCCGTCGGGACCCGGGCCGGACGGCCGGGGTCGGACCCGCCGGTGGCGGGGGTCGGCGCTCAGCCGGACACGAGGTCCACACCGAGCGAGAGCAGGACGGGCACGAGCCCGAGCAGGACGAAGGCCGGCAGGAAGCACAGGCCCAGCGGGAGCACGAGCCGTACCGCCAGCCGACCCGCCGCCGAGCGGGCCGCGGCACGTCGGCGCTGGTTCAGCTCGGCCGCGGCGGCCCGCAACGACTCGCCCGGTGCGACGCCGTCGGTCCATGCGCTGCGCAGCGCGTCCCGCAGCGGGGCGAGCCGGGCCGTGCCGGTACCGGGCCGCACACCGCCGGAGGCCTCCCAGGCCACGTGCCAGTCGCCGCCGAGCCGCAGGGAGGCCGCCACGGCGCGCAGGGTCCGGCCGTCCCGACCACCGACCGCGGACCCCACGGCCTCCAGCGCCCGGGGGACGCCGACGCCGCTGCGCACGGCCGTGGCGACGAGCTCGAGCAGCACGGCCACGTCGACCGGACCGCCGGGGTCGTCCCCGACGGGACGGCCCGCGCGGTCGGGGCCGCGACTCCCCCGGCGGTCGGCACCGCGCCGGCGTGCGGCCCGCGGACCGACAGGCGTCCACCACCAGGGGGAGAGGCCGACCAGCACGCACGCGCCCACCACGACGGCTGTCACGACGGACCTCCGGCCCGCCGGGCGGCACCGACGAGCCGGGTCGTCCACCACCGGCCGGCGGCCAGCGCGATCCCGCCCGCGACGACCGCTGCGGTGCCGAACCCGCCGTCCGTGGCCGACCCCACCGGGTCGGCACCGAGCACCCCGCCGAGCAGCACGCCCAGCGCCGGCAACCAGACCAGCACGCGCGCGGTGGTCTGCGGTCCGGCCAGCGCCGCGTCCCGTTCCGCCGCGGCCTCGGCCTCGGCGACGAGCGCGTCCGCGACCGACTCCAGGACCTGTCCCAGCGGCGCGCCCACGTCCCTCGACAGGCGTGCCCCGGCGAACACCGCCGCCGCCTGCCGGGGATCGGTCACGACCTCGGCCAGGCGCCCGGTGACGGGCAGGCCGTCGACATCGGTGGACACGTCCAGCCCGCGCGCCCAGGCGGTGGCCGGGGCGGCCCCGGACCGCAGCAGGGCGACCACCCGGGCCAGGGCGACCCGGACGTCGTCGGGAGCCCGGCCCCGCCCGCGGCGTCGAGGCGTTCGTCGGGGGGCGTCCGCCCCGCCCGCGCCCGGCAGGAGCCCGGCGGGCCGACGTCCGCCCGGAGCGGTCACGCACCAGACCGCACCGGCCACGCACAGGCCGGCCAGCACGCTCACGCCACCCACCTCCGCCGCAGCGCGTCCCAACCGTGGCCGGGGACCGGCTCGGCGACGTCGCCCGGACCCTGCCAGGTGGCGACCGGGACGACCTGCAGGTCCCCGTGGCCGTCGCGGTGCACGGTGGCGATCTGGGCCAGGTGGCGCACCCCGCGCCGGCGCTGCAGGTGCAGCACGACGTCGAGGGCGGCCGTGGCCTGCGCGGCGACGGCGGCGCGGGACATGCCGGCCAGCGCCGCGAGCGCCTCGAGGCGCGCCGGGACGTGCTCGGCGGCGTTGGCGTGCACGGTGGCCATCCCGCCGTCGTGCCCGGTGTTGAGGGCGAGCAGGAGCTCGCGCACCTCGGCCCCGCGGCACTCGCCCAGGACGATGCGGTCGGGACGCATGCGCAGCGCACCCCGCACGAGGTCGGCCAGCGTGATCTCGCCGACCCCCTCGACGTTGGGCCGCCGCGCCGCGAGCGCCACGACGTGGGGGTGGACCGGGGCCAGCTCCCGAGCCTCCTCGACGGTGAGCAGGCGTTCGTCGTGGGGGACCAGGCCGAGCAGGGCGGCGAGCAGGGTCGTCTTCCCGGTGCCCGTGCCCCCGGTCACCAGCAGGTTCGCCCGTCCCCGCACGAGCCCGTGCAGCACCGGCACCCACGCGTCCGGCAGGGCGCCGCGCTCCGCGAGCGCCCGCAGGTCGTGGGTCGCCTGTCGCAGCACCCGCAGGGCGATCACCGCGCCCTCGGGGGCGACGGGCGCGACGGCGGCGTGCAGCCGGGTGCCGTCGGGCAGGCGGGCGTCGACGACAGGGCTGGCGTCGTCGAGACGCTGGCCGGCGACGGCGGCCATGCGGACCGCGAGCTCGCGCACGGCACCCGGGGACGCGAGCGCCAGGTCGGCACGCTCCAGGCCGTGGCCCCGGTCCAGCCAGACCTCCTCGGGCCCGTTGACCAGGACGTCCGTGACGCCGGGCGTCTCGAGGAGCGGTTGCAGCGGACCGGCGCCGACCAGCTCGGCCCGGGCCGCGCGGGTGAGGTCGGCGAGCGCGTCGGACCCGAGGACCCGGCCGGTGGACCGCAACGCCGCGGCGACGTCAGCGGCATCGGGCGGCGTGGTGCGGCCAGGACCGCCGAGCCGGGTCCGGACGTCGTGGAGAAGCCGGTCGTCGAGCGTCGTCACGCCGCCTCCCGTCGGGCCGCGGTGCCGGTCAGCGCGTCCACGAGCCGGGTCGCCGCACGTCCGAGCGGCGCCCGGCGTCCCGTGCTCGGGCCGTGGCCGCGTTCCAGGCGGCCTGCGAGCCGCGGGTCCCAGCCGACGGTGGCGACCACCGGGTGGCCGAGCACCTCGCCGAGCCCGCGCTCGTCGACCCGGCCGTGCGCGGGCCGGCAGGCGACCGGGAGGACGTGCGGGGCACCGACGTCGTCCAGCTGTCGCAGCGCGGCCAGCGCTCCGGCGACGCCGCCGGTGCGCAGCGGGGTGACCAGGACGACGGCGTCCGCCGCGCCGACCAGCGTGGCCGCGGCCGCGGTGCAGATCCAGGGGCGGGGCAGGTCGAGCACGACCCGGTGCCCGGTGCGCAGGACGGCCGTCGTCGTGTCCAGCACGACGGCCTCGTCGGGTGCGGTGGCGTCGCGGTGCCCTCCGGACAGGACGGGGACCGCACCCCACCGGGGCAGGGCGGCGACGAGGGCGTCACCGTCGACCGTGCCCCGGGCGCCGGCGAGGTCGCTCCAGCGGGCACCCGCGGCGCCGTCGATCCCGAGGTGCACGTCCAGACCGGCGCCCGGGACGTCCAGGTCGACCAGCGCGGTCGCCCCCACCCGCCGCCTCAGGGCGCGGGCGAGCGCGGCGGCGAGCAGCGAGGTCCCGGCCCCGCCGCAGGCTCCGAGGACCCCGACGAGACGTGCGGCGGACGGCACGGGGGGCACGCCGTCCGCAGGGGTGGTGGTGAGGTCCATGGCGGCCACCGTGCCGGGCCGGACCACACCGTCGCGGGCCACGACGCGGCCGCCGGGGACGACGAGACCTGGGGGTGACGTCCCCGAACGCTCCCGCGGCCCTGCCGACCTCCTCCAGGACGGCGCTAGGCTCGCCCCCATGAGCACCTCGCCGCTGGAGCCGCAGCAGCAGGGGGGCGGCACGTCGACGGGCCGACGGGTCGCCGCGTTCTTCGACCTGGACAAGACGATCATCGCCACGAGCTCCACCGCGGTGTTCTCCCCCTCGTTCCTCGCCGGCGGGCTCATCACGCGCGGCGACGTGCTGCGCAGCGCCTACGCGCACTTCCTCTACATGGCCGGCAGCGCGGACGCGGACCAGACCGAGCGGATGCGCCAGCACCTGTCGGACCTGGCCACCGGGTGGGACGTGGCCCGGGTGAAGCAGATCGTCGCCGAGACCGTGCACGAGCACGTCGACCCGTACGTCTACGCCGAGGCGGTGGACCTCATCACCGAGCACCACGAGGCCGGGCACGACGTCGTCGTCGTCTCGGCGTCCGGCACCGAGCTGGTGGAGCCGATCGCCGCCATGCTCGGGGCGGACCACGTGGTCGCCACCCGGATGGCGGTCGCCGAGGGCCGGTTCACCGGGGAGATCGACTTCTACGCCTACGGGGAGAACAAGGCGACGGCGATCCGGGACCTCGCCCGGAAGCGCGGCTACGACCTGGACCGCTGCTACGCCTACTCGGACTCGGTCACCGACGCGCCGATGCTGGCCGCGGTGGGGCACGGGCACGCGGTCAACCCCGACCGTGCGCTGCGCCGGATGGCCGCCGAGAACGGGTGGGAGATGCTGACCTTCACCCGCCCGGTGGCGCTGCGCCCGCGGGTGCGCCCGGTCCCGGTGCTGGCGGCGGTCGGGCTGCTCGGCGCGGTGGGCCTCACGTGGTGGTGGCGCCGTCGCCAGGGACGCGACCTCGCCTGACGCGGGCGCTTGCGGTGGACGTCCCCCGGGCGTTTGATGGACGGGTCAGGACGGCACGCGGGACCCACGCTCAGGAAGTCCACGTCGAGGACTCGTCGAACGGGCTGGACCCGGTACGGCGATCGAGGACAAGGCGCCTGCTACCCGTGTCCTGTCCGGCGTGAACGGCGTCCCGGCCACCGTGCCCGGGCGCCGTTCGCGTGGTGGGTCGGGACCGTCGCCCGAACGGCACCCCACCCGGTCACGCACCGTCCGGGCGCGACCACGACCGCTCGGCGGACCAGGGCGACCGCTCGCGGAACGGCGCCGCCGAGCGGATTGCGGAGCATTCCTTACTTTCGCCGTCCCGGGCGTGATCCCGGTCACGGTGCGGGTCTAGACTCGCCTGTGATGCGGCCCGGAGAGGCACGCGGACGGACGGAACGCGACGACGCGGAGGAACCAGTGACCGACACCCAGTCCAGCAGCCCGAGCCTGGAGAACCTGCTCCACGAGACCCGCACCTTCCCCCCCAGCGGGGAGTTCGCCGCCCAGGCGAACGCCCAGCCGTCGCTGTACGACGACGCGGCGGCCGACCGCCTCGAGTTCTGGGCGCGCCAGGCCCGCGACCTCGTCACCTGGCGGACGCCCTTCACCGAGACCCTCGACTGGTCCGGTGCGCCGGTGGCCCGCTGGTTCGCGGACGGCACCCTCAACGCCGCCTACAACGCGGTCGACCGGCACGTCGAGGCCGGCCTCGGCGACCGGGTCGCGATCCACTTCGAGGGCGAGCCCGGCGACACCCGCACCGTCACCTACGCCGACATGCAGCGCGAGGTGTCCCGCGCGGCCAACGCCCTGGCCGCGCTCGGGGTCGAGTCCGGCGACCGCGTCGTCATCTACATGCCCATGCTCGTCGAGTCGGCCGTGGCCATGCTCGCCTGCGCCCGGATCGGCGCCGCGCACTCGGTCGTGTTCGGCGGGTTCAGCGCCGACGCCCTGCGCAGCCGCATCGCCGACGCCGAGGCCAAGGTCGTCATCACCGCCGACGGCGGCTACCGCCGCGGTGCACCCAGCCCCCTCAAGCCCGCGGTCGACGAGGCCCTGCGCGGCGAGGGCGCCGAGAGCGTCGAGCACGTGCTGGTGGTCCGCCGCACCGAGCAGGACGTCGACTGGACCGAGGGCCGGGACGTGTGGTGGCACGACGTCGTGGACACCGCCGACGACGTCCACGAGCCCACCTGGGTGGAGGCCGAGCACCCGCTCTTCATCCTGTACACCTCCGGGACCACCGGGAAGCCGAAGGGCATCCTGCACACCACCGGCGGGTATCTCACCCAGGCCGCCTACACGCACAAGAACGTCTTCGACCTCAAGCCGGAGAGCGACGTCTACTGGTGCTCGGCGGACATCGGCTGGGTCACCGGGCACACCTACATCGTCTACGGACCGATGCTCAACGGCGCCACCCAGGTGATGTACGAGGGCACCCCGGACACCCCGCACAAGGGCCGCTGGTGGGAGCTCGTCGAGAAGTACAAGGTCTCGCTGTTCTACACCGCCCCGACCGCGATCCGGGCCTGCATGAAGTGGGGCGAGGAGATCCCCGCCGGCTTCGACCTGTCCTCGCTGCGGCTCCTCGGCTCGGTCGGCGAACCGATCAACCCCGAGGCGTGGATGTGGTACCGCCGCGTCATCGGTGGTGACACCACCCCGATCGTGGACACCTGGTGGCAGACGGAGACGGGCGCCATCATGATCAGCCCGCTGCCCGGCGTCACCGCGACCAAGCCGGGCTCGGCCCAGGTCCCGCTGCCGGGCATCAGCGCCGACGTCGTCGACGACGAGGCGAAGCCGGTGCCCGACGGCGGAGGCGGCTACCTCGTGCTGTCCGAGCCGTGGCCGTCGATGCTGCGCGGCATCTGGGGCGACCTGCAGCGGTTCAAGGACACCTACTGGTCCCGGTTCCCCGGCCTGTACTTCGCCGGGGACGGCGCCAAGAAGGACGAGGACGGCGACATCTGGCTGCTCGGTCGCGTGGACGACGTCATGAACGTCTCCGGGCACCGGCTGTCCACGACCGAGATCGAGTCGGCCCTGGTGTCCAACGACCTCGTCGCCGAGGCCGCCGTCGTCGGGGCGTCCGACGAGATGTCCGGCCAGGCGGTGGTGGCGTTCGTCATCCTGCGCGGCGAGCACGCTGACGAGGCCTCGACCGACGAGGGATCGGCGCGCATCGAGAAGACGCTGCGCGACCACGTGGCCAAGGAGATCGGCCCGATCGCCAAGCCCCGCAGGATCCTCGTCGTGCCCGAGCTGCCCAAGACCCGGTCCGGCAAGATCATGCGTCGCCTGCTGCGCGACGTCGCCGAGAACCGTGAGGTCGGCGACGCCACGACGCTGGCGGACTCGTCGGTGATGAACCTGATCCAGGCCGGCCTCGGCAAGCCCTCGGAGGACTGAGCCGGAGCGAGCCCACCACGACCGCGAGGTCGTACCGTCCGCGTCCCCGTCGTACCCCGCGGGTGCGACCGCGACGCGGACGGTACGACCTCGCCGTCGTCGGCGGATGTGGCTCACGTCGGCCGGGTCACGTCAGCCGGGTCACTCCGTGGCCAGCGCCCGGCTCTTGCGCCGGTAGACCGACGGCGTCTCCCCCGTCAGCCGCACGAAGGTCCGGGTGAACGACGGCTGGTCGTAGAACCCCGCCCGCACCGCCACCTCGGCGAGGGTCAGGTCGGTCTGCGTCAGCAGGGTGGTCGCGTGGTCGACCCGCGCCCGCAGCACGAACTGCTTGGGGGTCAGCCCGAAGATCCGTCGCATCCGACGGTCCAGGGCGCCGGTCGTGCAGCCGGCGACCTCGGCCAGCTCGGCCTGGGTCACGCCCACGCCCAGACGGTCCTCGACGACCTGCACCACGCGGGCCATGGACCCGATCACCTGGTCGTGCACGTCGCGGGTGTTCAGGTCCCGGGAGGTGGACACGAGCCCGAGGACGACGCCGTCCCGCTGCACGGGGAGCTTGGTCGTCAGGTACCACCCCGGCACACCCCCGGGGCGCCGGATGAGCTCGAGCTCGTTGCGCAGCGGCCAGGCCTCGCTGAGCACCCTGCCGTCCTGCTCCTCGTAGCGGGCGGCGAGCTCGGGCGCGAACAGCTCGGCCGAGGTGCGGCCGACGACGTCGCGGGGCGAGCGACGGTTGGCGCGGTCCACGAAGGTGCGGTTGACCAGCACGTACCGGCCGGTGACGTCCTTGGCGCAGAACATCGTGCCCGACATCTCGTCGAGCAGGTCGACGAGCTCGGGGGACAACGCGTCGATGAGCCGCTCGGCCTCGGGCCACAGCTCCACGGGTGCGCCGATCGCCATGGCGTCGGACGCTACCACCGGCGCGGACCCTCGCCGGAGCGCCGGCGGGCACGGGCCAGGGGCCACAATGGTCGGGTGCGACTTCCCGTCCCGATCGAGATCGGTCCCCTGTCCCCGTCCGCCCAGGACGCCGTGCGCACCCTGGCCTCGACGGCCGCGGCCCACGACGGCGTGGACCCGCTCTCGGAGCAGCCGCTGCTGCGCCTCGGCGACGACGGCGCGGACCTGACCCACGCTGTGGTCCGGTCCCGGGCGGGCGCGACGATCGGCTACCTGCAGGTGGACCGCGGGGGCGACGTGGCCGGTGCGGAGATGGTCGTCCACCCCGAGCACCGGCGCGCCGGCGTGGGCAGCCTGCTGCTGCGGACCGCGGAGCGCGACGCGCGGCTGCCGGAGCGGTCCGGGGCCCCCGACCAGCGGGGCAAGCCGTTGCGGGTGTGGGCCCACGGCGACCTGCCCGCCGCCCGGGCCTTCGCGGAGTCCCACGGCTACGCCGTCGTGCGCGAGCTGCTGTTCCTGGCCCGCCCGCTCGACGGGGCGGGCGACGCCGCCGACGCCCCCGCCGTGCCCGACGGCTACGTCCTGCGTCCGTTCCGGCCGGGCGAGGACGACGACGCCTGGCTGGCGCTCAACGCGCTGGCGTTCGCCGACCACCCCGAGCAGGGGCGCCTGGGCCCCGACGACCTGAGGGCCCGGCTGGCCGAGCCGTGGTTCGACGCGGCCGGGTTCCTCGTGCTGGACCGTCCGGACGGCCGGCCGGCCGGCTTCGTGTGGACGAAGGTGGAGACCGACCAGCCGGCAGGGCAGGCCGACGGCGAGATCTACGCCCTCGGCGTCGACCCGGGCACGCAGGGCGAGGGACTCGGGCGGCTGCTGACCCGGGCGGGGCTGCAGCACCTGGCGGCCGTGGGTTGCACGCGCGCCGTGCTGTACGTCGAGGGCGACAACGTCCCGGCGCTGCGCACCTACGAGCGGGCCGGGTTCACCCGGGCCGCGGTGGACGTGCAGTACGCCCGCCCCTGACCCGGTCGACGCCTGCGTCACCCACCGGTCGGCAATCAGTGCCACGATGGGGCGTATGACAGGCTCCTCCACCCCCGCGGCGCGTCGACGCGACGCCCGTGGCCGGTTCGTGGCTGCCGCCACCTCCACCTCGTCCGAGACCCGTACGACAGCGAAGGCAGGACCCCGCCGGATGGATCCCGAGCTCGCCGCCCACATCGCCGAGCACATCGCCGAGGAGCCGGACCAGGACCAGGTCGTCGAGGAGTCCCTGCACCAGCCGGAGCTCCCCGAGGACCGGTTCGCCGACCGCGAGCTGAGCTGGCTCGCCTTCAACGAACGGGTGCTCGAGCTCGCCGAGGACGAGTCCCTGCCCCTGCTGGAACGCGTGCGGTTCCTGGCGATCTTCGCCTCGAACCTGGACGAGTTCTTCATGGTCCGGGTCGCCGGCCTGAAGCGCCGCATCGCCACCGGGATCGCCGTCACCGCGGCCTCGGGCCTCAGCCCGCGCGAGGTGCTCGCCGGCATCGGCGCCAAGGCCCACGAGCTGATGGACCGGCACGCCCGGGTGTTCCGCGACGACGTCTCGCCGGCCCTGCACGACGAGGGCATCACGCTCGTGCACTGGGACGAGCTGCTCGAGAAGGAGCAGCAGCGCCTGCACAAGTTCTTCCGCAAGCACATCTTCCCGGTGCTCACGCCGCTGGCCGTGGACCCCGCGCACCCCTTCCCCTACATCTCCGGGCTGTCGCTCAACCTGGCCGTCGTGGTGGCCAACCCGCTGACCGACAAGGAGCACTTCGCCCGGGTCAAGGTGCCCCCGCTGCTGCCGCGGTTCATCGCCGTCGACGACCGGGGCCGCCCCAGCGCGCCGACACCGACCCAGAAGGGTGGGACGCAGAAGTCCTTCGTGCCGCTGGAGGAGGTCATCGCCCAGCACCTGGACTACCTCTTCCCCGGGATGGAGATCCGCGAGCACCACACCTTCCGCGTCACCCGCAACGAGGACGTGGAGGTCGAGGAGGACGACGCCGAGAACCTCCTGCAGGCGATGGAGAAGGAGCTGCTGCGGCGCCGCTTCGGCCCGCCGGTCCGCCTCGAGCTGCACGAGGAGATCTCGCCGCGCATCCGCGAGCTGCTGGTGCGCGAGCTCGGCGTGGTCGAGGAGGAGGTCTACCAGCTGCCCGGGCCGCTCGACCTGACGGGTCTCAACGTGCTGGCCGACATCGACCGCGCGGAGCTGCACTACCCGCCGTTC
Organism: Isoptericola sp. b515; assembly: GCF_030588125.1. Classification (NCBI taxonomy): domain Bacteria; kingdom Bacillati; phylum Actinomycetota; class Actinomycetes; order Micrococcales; family Promicromonosporaceae; genus Isoptericola; species Isoptericola sp. b515. The sequence continues at coordinate 490,175 of NZ_JAUQYR010000001.1, forward strand.
GTCCCGACGACGCACCGCCAGCTCGCCGAGGTGGAGTCGGCGATGCCCGGCAACGTGTTCGCCGCGATCCGCGAGCGGGACGTGCTCCTGCACCACCCCTACGACTCGTTCTCGACGTCGGTGCAGACGTTCCTCGAGCAGGCCGCGGCCGACCCGAAGGTGCTGGCGATCAAGCAGACGCTGTACCGCACGTCGGGCGACTCCCCGATCGTCGACGCGCTCATCGACGCCGCCGAGGCGGGCAAGCAGGTCCTGGCCCTGGTGGAGATCAAGGCCCGGTTCGACGAGCAGGCCAACATCTCCTGGGCCCGCAAGCTGGAGGAGGCCGGCGTCCACGTCGTGTACGGCATCGTGGGGCTGAAGACGCACTGCAAGCTCTCCCTGGTGGTGCGCCAGGAGTCGGACGGGCTGGCCCGCTACTGCCACGTGGGCACGGGCAACTACCACCCGAAGACGGCGCGGCTGTACACCGACCACGGCCTGCTGACCTGCGACCCGGACGTGGGCCAGGACCTGACCCGGCTGTTCAACCAGCTCTCCGGGTACGCGCCGCACTCGAAGTTCCACCGCCTGCTCGTGGCGCCGCGCACGGTGCGCAGCGGGCTGATCGAGCGGATCGACCGCGAGGCCGAGGCCGCGCGTGCCGGGCACGAGGCGTGGGTGCGGATCAAGGTCAACTCGGCGGTCGACGAGGCGACGATCGACGCCCTGTACCGCGCCTCCCAGGCCGGGGCGAAGGTCGACCTCGTGGTCCGCGGCATCTGCGCGCTGCGCCCCGGGGTGCCGGGGCTCAGCGAGAACATCCGGGTGCGGTCGATCCTCGGCCGGTTCCTGGAGCACTCGCGCATCTTCGCGTTCGCGAACTCGGTCGGCCCCGCCATCGGCGAGGGCGAGAGCAACGGGCCGGAGGTCTTCATCGGCTCGGCCGACCTGATGCACCGCAACCTGGACCGCCGGGTCGAGGCGCTCATCCGGGTCAAGGACACCGGCCAGATCCTCGAGCTGCTCGAGCTGATGAACGACTCGATGTCGGCCCGGACCGCCGCGTGGCACCTCGAGCCGGACGGCACCTGGCGGCGCCAGGTCGAGGACGACGAGGGCCGCCCGACGGTGGACCTGCAGTCCGTGCTGGTCGACCGTCACCGCCGGCGTCCGCCGAGCTCCCGCTGAGCCGCCCGATGAGCACCACGTCCCAGTCCGGACGCGTCCTGCGCACCGCGACCCCGTTCGTCGACCCGCTGGGGCCGACGTCCGTGCAGCACGCCCCGGTGATCCAGACCGCCGGTGCGGTCGTGTGGCGCATCCGTCACGACCGCCTCCAGGTCCAGCTCGTCCACCGCCCCCGCTACGACGACTGGTCGTGGCCCAAGGGCAAGCACGAGGAGGGCGAGTCGCTGGCGACCACCGCCGTGCGGGAGGTCACCGAGGAGACGGGCAAACCCGTGGTCCTCGGGCTCCCGCTGCCCGGTCTGCAGTACCTGACGCCGGAGGGCCGGGTGAAGCGGGTGCACTACTGGGCCGCGCGCCGCGCCTCGGCCAAGCACGACTCCCGGGCGCTGGCCGCGCGGACGCCGGTCGCCCCCGCCTCGAAGCGGGAGATCGACAAGGCCGAGTGGCTCGACGCCGAGGACGCCGCCGAGCGGCTGACCCGGAGCACCGACCGCGGGCCGCTGGACGCGCTGGTCGAGGCGCACCGCGACGGCCAGCTGGCCACGCACGCCGTCGTCATCGTCCGGCACGGACGGGCCCTGCCGCGCGCCAACTGGTACGGCGTCGAGCAGGACCGTCCGCTCACACCCCTGGGGCACGGGCAGGCCGCCGCCCTCGTGCCGGTGCTGGCCTCCTACGGCGTGGACGCGGTGATCTCCAGCCGCTGGGAGCGCTGCGCGACGACGATCGACCCGTACGTGCGCGCCGCCAACCTGCGCCCGGAGTACAGCGACAACCTCGGCGAGGCCCAGCACGAACGCTCCCCGGCGCGCGTCGCGGCGGCGGTGCGCGACCTGCTGGAGGCCGACCGGGCCTCGGTGCTGTGCACGCACCGCCCCGTGCTGCCGACGGTGCTGGACGTGCTCGGCCAGCACTCGAGCCGGTCGGTGGCCTCCACGCTGCCGCGGCGCGACCCCTACCTGGAGCCGGGCGAGGCGCTCGTCGCGCACGTGGCGCGCACGCCGAAGGGCCCCAAGGTGGTCGCGGCCGAGCGGGTGGCTCCGCAGGTCTTCTGAGGCTCCGCCCGCACCGGACCGGTCAGCCGACGGGGCGCCCGCCCTGCAGGACCGTGCGGACGATCGGCACGCCCGGGCGGTAGGCCAGGTGCACGTGCGAGGGCGCGTCGAGCACGACGAGGTCGGCCCGCGCCCCGGGCCGGAGCGTCCCGACGTCGTCGCGCCGCAGGGCCGCGGCTCCCCCGGCGGTGGCGGCGTGCACGGCCTCCAGCGGTGTCAGACCCATCTCCCGCACGGCGAGCGCCACGACGAACGGCATCGACGAGGAGTAGCAGCTGCCGGGGTTGCAGTCGGTGGCCAGGGCGACGGCGACGCCCGCGTCGAGGAGCGCCCGCGCGTCCGGGTAGGGCGAGCGGGTGGAGAACTCCACGGCGGGCAGCAGCGTCGCCACCGTGCTCGACCCGGCCAGGGCCGCGACGTCGTCGCCGGTGAGGTAGGTGCAGTGGTCGACGCTGGCGGCACCGACCTCGACGGCGAGCCGGACGCCGGGACCGGGCCCGAGCTGGTTGCCGTGCACGCGGGGCAGCAGCCCGGCACGGATCCCGGCCTCCAGGACCTCCCGGGACTCGTCGGCGTCGAACGCCGTGGCTGCGGCGGGTTCGCAGAAGACGTCGACCCACCGCGCGTGGGGTGCGCAGGCGGCGAGCATCGGCCCGGTGACGAGGTCGAGGTAGGCACGACGGTCGAGCTCGGCCGGCACGGTGTGGGCGCCGAGGAACGTCGTCTCGTCGGTGAGCTCGCGCGCCAGGCGCAGCATGCGTTCCTCGGTGGCGACGTCCTGGCCGTACCCGCTCTTGATCTCGACGGTCGTGGTCCCCTGGGCGAGCATCTCCGCCACGAGGCGTCCCGCGCCGTGGCGCAGCACGTCGTCGGAGGCGGCCCGCGTGGCCGCCACGGTGGTGGCGATGCCCCCGCCGGTGTAGGGCTCGCCGGCCATCCGGGCGGCGAACTCCGCGGACCGGTCCCCGGCGAAGACGACGTGCGAGTGCGAGTCCACGAACCCGGGCACCACGCAGCGTCCCTCGACGTCGAGCCGGTCGTCCGCGGCCGGGGCCCGTGCGGCGGGGCCTGTCCAGACGACCCGACCGCTGGAGACCACCAGCGCGGCGTCGGTCAGGACCCCCGACGGGCCGTGCGCGGGGTCGTGGGCGACGAGCTCGCCGATGCCCGTGACGAGCAGCGTGCGGTCCTCGGCCGGTTCCGTCATCGTCCCTCCTCCACGAGGTCCCAGATCCTCGCGATCGACGTCCGCAGGGCGGAGGCCACGTCCAGGTCGACGTGCCGCCCGTCGCGGACCACGGTGCGTCCGTCGCGGACCACGGTCCGCACGTCGCGGGCCCCGGCGACCAGCGCGGCCTGGGCGGGGTCGGTACCCGCCGTGGCCGGCGTGTCGAGGGCCACGGCGACGAGGTCGGCCCGCGCCCCGACCTCGATCCGGCCGGCGTCGTCCCAGCCGAGCGCGCGGTGGCCCGCCGCGGTGGCCGCCTCGACCACGGCGGCGGGTGCGAGCACGCCCCGGCGGCCGGTGCGCAGCCGGGCGTGCTCCTCCAGCCCGCGTGCCTCGGCGAGCAGGTCGGCGGCCACGTGCTGGTCGGAGCCGACGCACAGCGGCACCCCGGTCGCGGCGAGTCGGTCGACGGGGGCGAGTCCGTCGGCCAGGTCGCGTTCGGTCGTCGGGCAGACGCACACGGCGGTGCCGGACGCGGCCAGCCGGGCGACGTCGTCGGCGTCCAGGTGGACGCCGTGCACCACGGTGGTGCGCGGGCCGAGCGCACCGGCGGCGTCGAGCACCCCCGTGGGGCTCGTCCCGTGGGCCGTCCGTGCCGCCCGGTTCTCGCCGGGCTGCTCGGACAGGTGCGCGTGCAGCGGGGCCCCGTGCTCCCGCGCCCAGGCCGCGACGACGGCGATCTCCTCCGGGGCGAGGGCCCGCACCGAGTGCACGGCCGCCCCGACGCGGACGTCGTCCGCTCCCGCCCAGGCCGACCGGAGCTCCTCCACGCGGGTCCGCCAGGCGTCGGCGTCCCCGTCGCCGAAGCGCCGCTGCGCGGGCGCGAGCGGCTGGTACGAACCGTCCTCGAGACCACCGTGGAGGTAGCAGGTGTCGAGCAGCGTCAGGCGCACACCGGCCCGGGAGGCGGCCCGCCGCAGCGCCCCGGCCATGGCGTGCGGGTCGTCGTACCGGCCGCCGTCCGGCGCGTGGTGCACGTAGTGGAACTCCCCGACCGCCGTCACACCCGCGAGCGCCAGCTCCGCGTAGGTCGCCGTGGCCAGCTCCTCGTACGCCGCGGGGGTCAGGACGTCGGCGACGGCGTACATGCGCTCGCGCCAGGTCCAGAAGGATCCGCCGTCGTCGTGCGTGCGTCCGCGCAGCGCCCGGTGGAAGGCGTGCGAGTGCGCGTCCGCCAGCCCGGGCAGGACGACGCCGGGCAGCACCGTGTCGGTCGGGTCCGGCGTGGTCCCGGGTTCGACGGCGGTCACCCGGCCGGCGTCGGTCTCGACGCGCACCCCGGCGGCGAGGCCGCCCGGCAGCCACGCGTGCTCGCACCAGAAGCTCACGCGGCCTCCCCCAGGAGGTCGGTCAGGACGTCCGCGAGCGCCGCGACACCGGCCTCGCAGTCGGCCGCCTCGGCGTACTCGGTGGGGGTGTGGGAGGCACCCGTGGGGTTGCGGACGAACAGCATCGCGGTCGCCACGCCGGTGGCGGCGAGGATGCCGGCGTCGTGCCCGGCGCCGGTCCCGATCACGGGCGCGGGTGCGCCCCCGGCGGGTCGTCCGACGACGTCGGCCAGGCGGGCGGCCAGGGCCGGGTCGAACACGGTGGCCGGGGACCAGGACTCCTCGACGGGGCCGTAGCCCGACAGGTCGGCGAGGACCCGGTGCACGGCGTCCTCGCGGGGTGCCCGGGAGTCGATCCAGGCCCGGACCCGCGAGGGGATCGCGTTGACGCCGTTCGGCTCCACGGAGACCTTCGCGACGGTGGCGAGCGCGTCGGCCGACCCGGCGGCGGCTCGGACCTCCTGGATCAGCCCGGCCAGGTCCAGCATCGGGTCGTGCCGGTGGGCCAGCGGCGTCGTGCCCGCGTGGTTCGCCTCGCCGTGCAGGTCGACCCGCCAGCGGCCGTGCGGCCAGATCGCCGACGCCACCGCGACGGGCGATTCGTCGTCGCCGTGCAGGTCCGCGAGGTACCGCCCCTGCTCCACGTGCAGCTCGACGAAGGTGCCCACCCGGGCCAGCGCCTCGGTGTCGCGCCCGTAGCCGACCGGGTCCAGGCCCGCCCCGGCCAGCACGTCGGCGAGGGTGTCCCCGGCGTCGTCACGCAGACCGAGCAGACGGTCGGCACCCGCGGTGCCCGTCACGGCCCGGGACCCGAGGCAGGCCAGCCCGAACCGGGCGCCCTCCTCGTCGGAGAAGTTCACGACGCCGAGGGGCCGGGCGGGGCGCACACCGCGGGCCCGCAGCAGGTCGACGGCCGCGAAGGCGCTCGCGACGCCCAGCGGGCCGTCGAACGCGCCGCCCCCGGGCACCGAGTCGAGATGGCTGCCGGTGACGACGCCGGGGCCGTCGGCGTCCGGGTCGCCCCACCACGCCCACTGGTTCCCGGCGCGGTCCACGGTGACGTCGAGCCCGCGAGCGGCGGCCTCGGCGACGAACCACTCGCGCAGGGTGAGGTCCGCCGTCGTCCAGGCGAAGCGGGCGTACCCGCCGCTCGGGGCCCGTCCGACGTCGGCGAGGTCCCGCAGGAGTCCCGCGACACCGCTCACGCGTCACCCCGCATCGGCAGCTCGAGGCCACCACGTTCAGCCGCGGCGAGGGCGTCGTCGTACCCGGCGTCGGCGTGCCGCAGCACGCCCGTGGCCGGGTCGTTGGACAGCACCCGCTCGAGCTTCTGCGCGGCCAGGTCGGTGCCGTCGGCGACGGTCACCTGGCCGGCGTGGATCGACCGCCCCATCCCGACGCCGCCGCCGTGGTGCAGCGACACCCAGGTGGCGCCGGAGGCGGTGTTGACCATCGCGTTGAGCAGCGGCCAGTCCGCGATCGCGTCGGAGCCGTCCGCCATCGCCTCGGTCTCGCGGTAGGGCGAGGCCACCGATCCGGAGTCGAGGTGGTCGCGCCCGATGACGATCGGCGCGCTGATCTCGCCGGACTCGACCAGCTCGTTGAAGCGCAGCCCCGCCCGGTCGCGCTCGCCGTGCCCGAGCCAGCAGATGCGCGCGGGCAGCCCCTGGAAGGCGACCTTGTCCTGGGCGGCGCGGATCCACCGGTGCAGGTGGTCGTCGTCGGGGAAGAGGTCGAGCACGGCCCGGTCGGTGGCCGCGATGTCGCGCGGGTCCCCGGACAGCGCCGCCCACCGGAACGGCCCCTTGCCCTGGGCGAACAGCGGGCGGATGTAGGCGGGCACGAAGCCCGGGAACGCGAAGGCCCGCTCGTAACCGCCCTGGCGTGCCTCGTCGCGGATCGAGTTGCCGTAGTCGAACACCTCGGCACCGGCGTCCTGGAAGCCGACCATGGCCTCCACGTGCCGGGCCATCGACTCGCGGGCCCGGTCGGTGAACTCCTCGGGCTTCGCGGCGGCGTACTCGGCCCAGTCGGCGACGTCGACGCCCACCGGGAGGTAGGACAGCGGGTCGTGCGCGGAGGTCTGGTCGGTGACGACGTCCACGTCCGCGCCGCGGCGCAGCAGCTCGGGCAGCACCTCCGCGCTGTTCCCGGTCAGCCCGACCGACAGCGGCCGGGCGGCGGCCTTCGCCTCCTGCACCCGCTGCAGGGCGTCGTCGAGGGAGTCCGCGACGACGTCCAGGTAGCGCTCGCGCACGCGCCGGTCGAGACGCGCCCGGTCGACGTCGACCACGAGGCAGACACCCCCGTTGAGGGTGACGGCGAGCGGCTGCGCGCCGCCCATGCCGCCGCAGCCGCCCGTGACCGTCAGCGTCCCGGCCAGCGTGCCGCCGAAACGCCTGGCGGCCACCGCGGCGAGCGTCTCGTAGGTGCCCTGCAGGATGCCCTGCGCGCCGATGTAGATCCACGACCCGGCCGTCATCTGCCCGTACATCGTCAGCCCGAGCTGCTCGAGACGGCGGAACTCCGGCCAGGTGGCCCAGTCCCCCACGAGGTGGGAGTTGGCGATGAGCACCCGCGGCGCCCACTCGTGGGTCCGCAGCACCCCCACCGGTTTGCCGGACTGCACGAGCATCGTCTCGTCCGCGCGCAGGTCCGTCAGCGTGCGGACCATCGCGTGGAAGCTCGGCCAGTCCCGGGCGGCACGGCCCGTGCCGCCGTAGACGACCAGGTCGTCGGGACGCTCGGCGACCTCCGGGTCGAGGTTGTTCTGCAGCATGCGCAGCGGCGCCTCGGTCTGCCAGCTCCGGGCGGTCAGGGTGGTGCCGCGCGGGGCACGGACCGGCACGGGGGTGCCGCGGTCGTAGGTCGTCATCGGTGACTCCTCGGGTGGGTCGGGTCGGTCAGGCGAGCTCGCCGACGGCGGCGGTCGCGGCGTCCAGCACGGCCCCGCCGACCACGAGGTCGACGACGGCGTCGATCTCCGGCGTCAGGTACCGGTCGGGCCCCGGGCCCGCGACCCGGGTGCGCAGCAGGTCGCGGACGGCGCCGGTGCCCGCGGCCGGCCCGTGGGCCGGGTCCGCGGCGGCGCGCAGGTCCAGGGCCCGGGCGGCGGTGAGCAGCTCGATCGCCAGGACCCGGCTCAGCCCGTCGACGGCGCGGCGCAGCTTGCGGGCACCGGCCCAGCCCATGGAGACGTGGTCCTCCTGCATGGCCGAGGACGGGATCGAGTCCACGCTCGCCGGCGCCGCGAGACGCTTGAGCTCGGAGACGATCCCCGCGGCCGTGTACTGGGCGATCATCAGCCCCGAGTCCACGCCGGGGTCGTCGGCCAGGAACGGCGGCAGGCCCTCGTTGCGCGCGACGTCGAGGAACCTGTCGGTGCGGCGCTCGCTGATGCCGGCGACGTCGGCCACCGCGATCGCCACGAAGTCCAGGACGTACGCCACGGGGGCGCCGTGGAAGTTGCCGTTGGACTCCACCCGGCCGTCCACCGTCACCACCGGGTTGTCGATCGCCGCGGCCAGCTCCCGGTCGGCGACGAGGCGCGCGTGGTCGAGGGTGTCGCGGGCGGCGCCGTGCACCTGGGGCGCGCAGCGCAGCGAGTAGGCGTCCTGGACGCGGGTGCAGGACGGTGTCCCGTCGGGCTCGAGCTCGCGGTGGCTGGCCATGAGCGGGGACCCGGCGAGCAACGCCCGCAGGTTCGCCGCCGACGCCGCCTGCCCCGGGTGGGGGCGCATCGCCACGAGATCGGCCGCGTACGGGGCGTCGGAGCCCAGCAGCGCCTCGACGCTCTGCGCGGCTGCGACGTCGGCGGCGGCGAGCAGGCCCTGCAGGTCGTCCAGGGCCAGGCAGAGCTGGCCGAGCATCCCGTCGGTGCCGTTGATGAGGGCCAGCCCCTCCTTCTCCTGCAGGGCCAGCGGCTCGATCCCGGCCGCGGCCAGCGCCTCCCCGGCCGGGTGGCGGGTGCCCGCGGCGTCCCGGACCTCGCCCTCGCCGAGGGCGGCCAGGGCGACATGGGCGAGCGGTGCGAGATCGCCGGAACAGCCCAGGGAGCCGTACTCGTGGACGACGGGGGTGAGCCCCGCGTTCAGCATCGCCGCGTAGGTCTCGGCGACCTCGGGACGGACACCCGTGCGGCCGGTGCACAGCGTGGCCAGGCGCAGCAGCTGCAGGGCGCGCACCACCTCGGTCTCCACCTCGGGCCCGGACCCCGCGGCGTGGGAGCGCACGAGGGAGAGCTGGAGCTGGGCCCGCGACCCGGCGGGGATGTGCCGGCGGGCGAGGGCGCCGAACCCGGTGGACACGCCGTAGTGGGGGACGACGTCGTCCGCCAGCGCGTCGATCACGGCCCGGGAGCGCGCCATCGCGTCCCGGGCCGCGGCACCCACGGAGACCGGGGCGCCGTGGCGTGCGACGGCGACGACCTGGTCGACCCGCAGGGGGGACCCGTCCAGCAGGACCGTGGTGGTCCCCCGGCCGTCGGTGACGGGGGACGGCGGCGAGGGGTGCGTCGTGCTCATGCCCTCATCGCACACCCGCCGACGGTCGGCGGGGAGCCGTCGGACGGCGATAGTGTCTGGGATACCAGACAGTACGTCCCGGTCGGCCGAGGGAGGTGGTGCGGCGTGGCAGGCAGCAGCGACGTCCCCGCGGCGCGCGCCACGGCGCGCCTGCTCGCCCACCTGGCCGCCCAGCCCGGCCCGGTCCCCGCGTCGTCCGTGGCCGCGAGCCTCGACCTGCCCCGGTCCTCCGTCTACCACCTGCTGTCCGTCCTGGCCGACGAGGGGTTCGTGACCCACTACCCGGAGGAGCGCCGCTACGGACTCGGGGTCGCCACGCTCGGCCTCGGCACCGCCTACACGCGTCAGGCACCCGTGACGCGGCTGGCCCGCCCCGTGGTCTCCCGGCTGGTGGAGGCGACCGGCGAGAACGGCCACCTCGCGCTCCTCAACGGACGTGAGGTGCTCTACCTGGTCGAGCAGCGGGCACCGGGCCGCCCGCCGCTCGTGTCCGACGTCGACGTCCGCCTGCCCGCCCACCTCACGGCGTCCGGGCGGGCGGTCCTCGCCCATCTGCCCGCCGCCCAGGTCCGGGCCGCCTACCCGACCACCGGGGCGTTCAGCGACCGCACGGGACGGGGGCCGCGCACGCTCAGCGAGCTGCGGACGGTGCTGCGCGAGGTCCGGCGGCGGGGGTACGCGGTCGAGGACGGCGAGGTGACCGACGGGTTCGCCTCGGTGGCGGACGTCGTCGTCGACCACCTCGACCGGCCGGTGGCCGGGCTCGCCCTGACCTTCCGGTCCGCCGACCGGGGCCCCGAGGACCGCGAGCGGCTGGCCGACCAGGTGTCCCGGGCGGCCGCCGCGATCAGCACCCGGCTGGGCGCCCGGCCCCGGTGAGGGTCAGCCGCCGACGAGCGGCAGCAGCGCCAGCGTCGCCGCCGCCGCGAGCAGCGCGGCCACCGGGGCGGTGAGCAACCAGTAGATCGCGATCGTGCGGACCACGCCCCAGCGCACGGCGGTCCAGCGCCGGGTGGCGCCGGCGCCCATGATGGCCGAGGTGATGGTGTGCGTGCTCGACACCGGGGCGTAGAGCACGATGGCGTTCGCGTACAGCACGACCGCCGAGACCGACTCGGCGACGAACCCGCGCGCCGGGTCGAGGTCGATGATCCGCTGACCGAGCGTGCGCATGATGCGCCAACCGCCCGCGTAGGTGCCGATCCCCATGGCGGTGGCCGCCGAGATCTTGACCCACAGCGGGACGCCGCCGCTCGTCGTGGCCGCGCCGACGGTGATCAGCGCGAGCCAGATGACACCCATCGTCTTCTGCGCGGACTGCAGTCCGTGCCCGAGCGCCATGGCGGCGGCCGAGGCGGTCTGCGCGAGGCGGAACCGCCGGTTGACCCGTGCCGGGGCGACGTTCCGCAGCAGCCACATCAGCGCGAGCATGAGACCGAAGGCGCCGACGAACCCGACCGCCGGGGACAGCAGCATCGGCAGCACGACCTTGTCGACCACCTCGGCGCCGTACACCGCCATCCCGCCGGCCAGCCCGGCGCCCAGCAGCCCTCCGATGAGCGAGTGGGTCGAGGAGGTGGGCATCCCGGACCACCAGGCGTACAGGTTCCACACGATCGCGCCGAGCAGCGCGCTGAGCACCACGACGAGGGACTGCAGGGCGGTCGCGCCGTCGAGGTCGACGATCGAGGTCGCGATGGTCTCGGCCACCTCCGTGCCGAGCAGGGCGCCGACGAAGTTCATGCCCGCGGCCATCGTCACCGCGATGCGCGGGGTCAGGGCCCGCGTCGAGACGGAGGTCGCGATCGAGTTCGCCGCGTCGAGGAAGCCGTTGGTGTAGGCGAACCCCAGCGCGACGACCACGATGACGACGACCAGCGCGACCTCCACCGTCACGACTCCTTGACGCTGATGGACTCGACGAGGTGGGCCACGCGCTCGAAGGCGTCGGTGGCCTCCTCGAGGGTGTCGACGATCTCCTTGAGCTTGATGAGCAGGATCGGGTCGGCGACCTTGTCGAACAGGTGACCGAGCAGGGAGCGGTGCAGGTTGTCGCCCTGGTTCTCGAGCCGGTTGATCTCCACGCAGTACTCGGGGAGCTGGTCGAGCTTGCGCAGCCGCGGCATCGCGTCCGCGGTGAGCTCGGCGCAGCGCTGCAGCACCTGTACCTGCTCGGAGACGGCCATCGGCAGCTCGGAGACCTTGTACAGCACGATGAGGTGCCCCGCCTCGTCCATGGCGTCCATGCAGTCGTCCAGGGCGGAGGCCAGGTGGTACAGGTCGTCCCGGTCGAAGGGCGTCACGAAGGTCTGGTTGAGCCGCCGCTTGATCGAGTGCGTGACGTCGTCGGCGAGGTGCTCCGCCTCGGCGAGGCGGGCGACGATCTGCTCGCGCTCCGGCCGGGAGGCGCCCAGCAGCTCGGCGAGCAGCGAGGCACCGGTGACGGTGTGCCGCGCGAGGGCGGCGAGCAGCTCGTAGTAGGTCGAGTCGCGCGGAGTGAGGCGCAGACGCACAGAGACCCCCGGTGGGAAAGAACGCTTTGGTCAGTCACAGGGTAGGACCCGCCCCGGGGCAGCGCGTACTCCGGTCACGGAGATTCACCGCTCCGTGACGGTGGGAGGAGAAGAAGTGCGACGCCGGACCGGGAGCGCCTCTCGGCGCGTGGCCGCTCGAAGCGGCTGAAGATGGAGCCCGGGGCTACCGCGGCCCGGCGCCGCCCCACCATCGTAAGGGCGCGACCCGCACACGTCGAAACCTCTCGCCTCAGTCGAGCGATCCCGCACGCCACAGCGCCGCGGCGTGCTCCAGCTCCTCCGCCGTGCGCGTCAGGTCGCTCGCCCCGCGGGTCATGCGGGCGGCGGCGTCCGGGTCGGCCGTCTCGCGGGCGTCCGCGTCGTAGGCCGCGCCGGTGGCCAGGATCCGGCAGAAGGCGGCGGCCCGCTCGAGCGCGACGGCGAGGTCGCCGCCGTAGACGCCCGAGAGGACGCGGTCGGCCAGCTCGCGCAGGTCGCTCGGGGTGGGCGGCCGCGGCACCCCCGCGACGACCTCGTGGACGGGCGCCACGTCGACCCCGAGGCGGTAGCGCAGGCCGATGGTCCGGGGGTCCCGGCGCACCCACTCGCGCAGCGCGTACAGCCGCCAGAGCGCCCCGGGAAGGGACGCGGGGGCGGCGTCGGACCACAGCTCGGCCACGACGTCCAGCCCCTCCTCCTCCACGAGCCGGACCAGGCGTGCGACCACCTCCGGGTCCTCGGCGGCGCGCGCGGTGTGGACCACGGCGCGGGCGGTCGTGTGGGCCACCTCGTCGCGGCGTGCGGGATCGAGCTCTCCCGGCAGGCTCTCGGCCTCGACCGGGTCGAGCATCGCGGGGCGGCGGAAGCGGGGGCGGTCGGTCACCCCACCAGTCTCGCAGTCGGCGACCGGAATATTTGCATGCTGCAAGCACTTGACTTATTGTTTCTCGAAGCAACGAAAGGGGGTGCGCGATGTCCGACGACGCCACCACCGCTCTCGTCACGGCCCTCGAGCGGCTCAGCCGGGCCCAGCGCGAGGCCGCGGCCCGCATCGCCGGCGACCTCGGGCGCCCCCGCGCCGCGCTCGGCGTCGTGCGACTGCTGCGCGTCCGCGGCCCCGTCCAGCTCTGCGAGGTCGCCGACACCCTGCGCGTGGACGCCTCGGTCGCCAGCCGGCAGGTCGGCGCGCTCGTCGAGGGCGGCTACGTGCGACGCACCGTCGACGAGACCGACCGGCGCGCCCGCACCCTCGAGCTCACGGACGCCGGCCACCGGCTCGCCGCCCAGAGCGACGACCGGTTCGACGCCTTCGTCGCCGAGGCCTTCGCCGACTGGTCGGCCGAGGACCTCGCCGACGCCATCGACCACGTCCGCGACGTCGCGGACGCCATCAGCTCCGTCAGCCAGGAGGCCCCTCCCCGATGACCGACACGTCCACCCGATCCACCCCGACCGACACGCCCGCGACGAGCCGCGCCCCGGCGATGACCCGCCGCGAGACGCTGGAGGCCCTCTCGGGCATCCTGCTCGGCGTCTTCGTCTCCCTGCTCGCCACCACCATCGTCTCGACCGCGCTGCCGCGGATCGTCGCCGACCTCGAGGGCTCCCAGCACGCCTACACCTGGGTCGTCACGGCCATGCTGCTGACGATGACGATCTCCACCCCCCTGTGGGGCAAGCTCGCCGACCTGACGAACCGCAAGACGCTCATCCAGGTGGCGCTGCTCATCACCGTGGTCTCCGCGGCGTCGGCCGGGTTCGCCCAGAACATGGAGATGCTCATCACGTCCCGCGCCCTGCAGGGCGTCGGCGCCGGCGGGCTGATGTCCCTGGCGACCGTGCTGATGTCCGACATCATCAGCCCCCGCGAACGCGGCAAGTACATGGGCCTCATGGGTGGTGTCATGGCCGTGGCGCAGATCGGCGGCCCGCTGCTCGGCGGCGTCATCACCGACTCGATCGGCTGGCGCTGGACGTTCTTCGTCGGGGTGCCGTTCGCCGTCGTGGCCCTGGTCGTGCTCCGCACGACCCTGCACCTGCCCGCCAGGCCGCCGCGCACCGTGCGCATCGACGCCGCCGGCGCCGCGCTCATCGCCCTCGGGGTCGCCCTCCTGCTGCTGTGGGTCACCTTCGCCGGCGACCAGTTCGACTGGGCGTCCTGGCAGACGGCCGCCATGGTGGGCGGCGCCGTCGTCGCCCTCCTCGCCGCGGCCCTCGTCGAGCGCCGCGCACCCGAGCCGATCATCCCCCTGCACCTGTTCCGCAACCGGACGTTCGTGCTGTCCGTCGTCGCCTCGGCGGCGGTGGGCGTGGCGATGTTCGGCACCGCGGTGTTCCTCGCCCAGTACCTGCAGCTGGCCCGGGGCATGACACCCACCCAGTCGGGTCTGCAGACGATCCCCATGGTGGTCGGCACCATGGTGGGCGGGATCGTGCTCGGCCGGATCATCTCCCGCACGGGCCGCTACAAGGCGATCATGATCGGCGGGGCCGTCGTGCTGACCGCCTCCCTGTTCGGGATGTCGACGATCGGGACCGGCACCAGCCCGGTCGTGGTCTCCGTGTTCCTGTTCGGGCTCGGGCTGTCCGTGGGCGCGCTCATGCAGAACCTCGTGCTCGCCACCCAGAACACGCTCGGCCTGCGCGACATGGGCGCGGGCACGGCCACCGTGGCGTTCTTCCGCTCGCTGGGCGGCGCGATCGGCGTCTCGGCCCTCGGCGCCGTCCTGGCGGCCGACGTCCGTGACGAGATCACGCGCGGCCTGGCCGGGCTCGGGGTCCCCGCCGGGACGCTCGGCGGGTCCAGCGGCTCCGTGCCCGACATGTCCACGCTGCCGGCACCGGTCGCCGACGTCGTGTCCTCCGCCTACACCGAGGGGATCACCGGGATCTTCCTCGTCGCCGTCCCGATGGCCGTCGTGGCGCTCGTGGCGATCTGCTTCATCGTCGAGATCCCCCTCGGCGAGCGGTCCGGCATCGAGCAGACCCGCGACCTCGTCGCGGAGCAGGAGGCGGCGACGGACCCCGCTCCCGTCCCCGCCGCGGAGGATCGGACCACGCCCGCCGTCGACCCCCGGGAGTGACCGGCACCCGGCCCGGCAGGGGGAAATTCACCCGCTCCAGGGGGCCGGAGCTCAAATCGTGACCTCCGGAACGTCCCGAGAGCGTCGAGGGACCGCCATGATGGGGCACATGCACGACAGCGCTGCGCCCACGACCCCGCCGGACCCGACGACGGACCCCCTGGGTGCCCTGGAACGCGAGGTCCGCGTGCTGATCCGGCGGGCCCAGTCGACGGCCGCCCAGATGGCCCGGCTCATCCACCCGGAGCTCGACGCGTCGGCCTACCCGCTGCTCGCCCACATCGCCCAGTACCCGAACAGCCGCGGGTCCGACCTGGCGGCACACTTCGGCGTCGGCCGCGCCACCGTCTCCCGGCAGCTCAGCCGGATGGCGGACCTCGGACTGGTGCACCGCGAGACCGACCCCGAGGACACGCGCGGGCAGTGCATCACGCTCACCGACGACGGCGTCGCCCGGTTCGAGCACGCCCGCGACGCACGGATCGGCATGCTCGAGGGTGCCCTGGCGTCGTGGTCCGAGGAGGACATCGCCGAGCTCGCCACGCTGCTGCGCCGCTACTCGGCCGACGTGGTCCGCTGGCTGGGGACCCGTCAGGGCGAGGAGTCGCCCGCCACGTCGGGCACGCCGTCCGTCGCGACGGCGGGCTGACCGCGGGGCCGCCCCGGACGGGCGGCCCCCGACGGTCGCTCAGCCCTCGACGGGCTCGAACGTCATGCTGACCGAGTTCATGCAGTAGCGGTCACCGGTCGGCGTCTGGGGTGCGTCGTCGAACACGTGGCCCAGGTGGGACCCGCACCGCGCGCAGCGCACCTCGATGCGCACCATCCCCAGGGACCGGTCCTCGATCAGCTCGACGCGGTCCTCCGCCAACGGGGTGTAGAAGGACGGCCACCCGCAGTGGGATTCGAACTTGGTCTCGCTGCGGAACAGCTCGCCGCCGCAGCCGCGACAGCGGTACACGCCCTCGCGCTGCTCGTCGAGGAGCTCACCCGTCCACGGCCGCTCCGTCCCGGCCTGGCGCAGCACCGAGAACTCCTGCGGGGACAGCTCGATGCGCCACTGGTCGTCAGTCTTGGAAACGTCGTAGCTCATGTCGGCGCCAACACCGCACGTCCGAGCGGTGTTCCCCGGCTCAGCGCTGCCGCGAGCCGCCGGACCGCGACGGCCGCTGCCGACCCTGCTGACCCTGACGCGGCTGCGCGGTCGCGCCCTGGCTGCCCTGGCCACCACGGCCCCGGCGGCGACGGCGACGACCGTCGCCCGTGCCACCGGCGCCGGCCGTCGCGGCCTGCCCCGACGGCTTCTTCCCGGACGCGCGGCCCGCCTGCTGCTGCGGCGGCGTCTCGGACGGGGCCACGTAGGGGGCGACCTCGCCGACCAGCGCGGTCAGCGTCGCGTCACCGGGCGCGGCGGGCTGCGGGCGGGCGGTGATCCGCGCCTTGCGGGTCAGGTCGCGCACGTCGCCACGCTCCTCGGGGAGCATCACGGTGACGACGTCGCCGCCCGAGCCGGCGCGCGCCGTGCGCCCGGACCGGTGCAGGTACGCCTTGTGCTCGGCCGGCGGGTCGACGTGCACGACGAGCTCGATCTCGTCGACGTGGATGCCGCGCGCGGCGATGTCCGTCGCGACCATGACCTTGACGTCACCCGTCGAGAACGCGGCCAGGTTGCGTTCGCGCGCACCCTGCCCGAGGTTGCCGTGCAGGTCCACGGCCGGCACCCCGGCGGCGGTGAGCTGCCGGGCGAGCTTCTTCGCCTGGTGCTTCGTCCGCGTGAACAGCACCCGCCGGCCCGTCCCGCGGGCGAGCTCGTGGACGACCTGCTTCTTGGACTCCTTGTCCGCCACCGCGAGGATGTGGTGCGTCATCTTCGGCGGCGCGGCCGCGGCCTCGTCGACCGAGTGGGTCACCGGGTTCTTCAGGTAGCGCTTGACCAGGACGTCGACGCCGTTGTCCAGCGTGGCCGAGAAGAGCAGGCGCTGGCCGGTGCGCGGCGTGCGGTCCATGATCCGCTTCACGCCGGGCAGGAACCCG
The DNA here is from genome assembly GCF_030588125.1 of Isoptericola sp. b515. Classification (NCBI taxonomy): domain Bacteria; kingdom Bacillati; phylum Actinomycetota; class Actinomycetes; order Micrococcales; family Promicromonosporaceae; genus Isoptericola; species Isoptericola sp. b515. The sequence goes on from NZ_JAUQYR010000001.1 coordinate 507,109, forward strand.
AGGTCGGCCATGTGGTCTGCCTCGTCCAGCACCGTGATCGCCACGTCCTCGAGCGTGAGCACCTTCTGGTTGAGCAGGTCCTCGAGACGCCCCGGGCACGCGATGACGACGTCGACGCCCTGACCGAGGGCCGTGACCTGGCGGGACTGCGCGACGCCGCCGAAGATCGTCGTCGTCCGCAGGCCGAGCGCCTCGGCGAGCGGCTTCATCGTCGCGTCGATCTGGTTCGCCAGCTCACGCGTCGGGCACAGCACCAGCGCGGTGGGCCTGTTCGGCACCCGGCGCGGGCGGCCTGCCGCACGCTCCCGCGCGGCACGCTGCGCCAGCCGGGTCACGACGGGCAACGAGAACGCGAGCGTCTTGCCGGACCCGGTCCGGCCGCGGCCGAGGACGTCGGATCCCGCGAGCGTGTCGGGCAACGAGGCCGACTGGATGGGGAAGGGGGTGGTGATGCCCGTCCGGGTCAGGTGCTCCACGACGGGGGCGGGCAGGCCGAATGCGGCGAAAGAAGTCAACAGAAAAGCCTCTCCGGACGTCGACGACGTCCACGGTCGGGGTCCGCCGCACGCAATCCGGGGGGATCTCCACGACGCCGGGCGCGCGGGTGTCGCAGCCGCCCTCGGGTCCCATTGTCACACGGCCCGTCGCTCGGACCCGCCGTGCCCCGGGCTCGACGTGGTGGAATGGCGGCCGTGGACGACTTCCTCACGACCGCCGGCGACGTGCTCGCGCAGATCTGGACCGCCGCGACCACCGCCGTGGACCCGCCCGACCGCACGGTGGTGATCGCCGCGGGCCTGGTGGCGCTGGCGGTCGTCGCCGTGTCCCCGGTGTGGCGTGTCGCACGGCACGTCATCACCATCGCGCACGAGGGGGCGCACGCGGTCGTGGCGATGCTCACGGGGCGGCGACTGGACGGCATCCGCCTGCACTCGGACACCTCGGGGCTCACGGTCACGGCGGGCCGCCCCCGGGGCCTGGGCATGATCCTCACCGCGTTCGCGGGATACGTCGGCCCCGGGCTCGTCGGCCTCGGCGCGGCCTGGCTGCTGCGCGCCGGGTACGCCGTCGGGCTGCTCTGGCTCCTCGTCGTGCTGCTGGCCCTGCTGCTGCTGAAGATCCGCAACTGGTTCGGCCTGTGGTCCGTGCTCGTCAGCGGCGCCCTGCTGGTCGGGGTGTCCTGGTGGCTCGACCCGACCGTGCAGTCCGCCGTCGCGTACGCCGTGACCTGGTTCCTGCTCCTCGGTGCGGTGCGGCCCGTGGCCGAGCTGCAGTCGCAGCGGGCCAGGGGCCGCGCCCGCACCTCGGACGCGGATCAGCTCGGACGGCTCACCGGCGTGCCGGGGATCGTCTGGGTCCTGATCTTCTTCCTGGTGACGGTCGGTGCACTGGTGCTCGGCGGGTCGTGGATCGTCGGACCGGTCACGACCGCCTGAGCGGTCTCGTCAGAGCTTCGCGTAGCGGGCCCGGGCGAAGGAGTAGACGCCGTACGCGGCGATCCCGACACCCAGGACGACGAGCAGCGCGACACCGAACGGCTGCTCACGGACCGTGGTCAGCGCCTCCTCCATGCCACCGGCCTGGTCGGCGTCGTGCGTGACGGCCGCGGCGACGAACAGACCGCCCAGGACGCCGAGCGCGATGCCCTTGGCGATGTAGCCCACCTGGCCGAGGCGGACGACCGCGTTACCCACTGCGCCACCACCGGTGCCCCGCAGGTCCTCGAGGAACTTCTTGGTCGCGCCCTTGTAGATGTGGTAAATCCCGACGCCGATGACGGTGAGACCGACGGCGCCCACCAGCAGCACGCCGCCGGGAGCCCCCATCACGGAGGCGGTGAGGCTCTCCTCCTTGTTGCCACCGCCGCCCGACCCGCTGCCGGTGGCGTACTGACCCGCCGTGAACGCGAGCACGGCGTAGAGGATGCCCTTGCCCGCCGCCTTGACGCGGGCGCCGGCCTCCTTCTTGTCCGACACGCCGGGGACACCGATGATCGCCTCGGTGAGTTCCCAGAGCCCGAGCGCCGCGAAGCCGACGGTCGCCGCCCAGAGCAGGATCTCGCCGCCCGGCGCCTGGCTGACCTGCTGCATCGCACCCGACGAGTCGGCCTGCCCGGAGGAGGACCCGAAGGCGAGCTGCACCGCCAGCCAGCCGATGATCAGGTGCAGCAGACCCGAGGCCGCGTAGCCGGCCCGAGCGAGGGTGCGGACGGCCGGATGGTTGCGGGCTTGCCGGGCAGCGCCCTGGGCACTCTGGGACGTGGATGACACGTGGACACCTCCTGGTCGCCGCGACGGTCGCGGCGTGCCGTTCACCATGGCGCACATGTCCGCTCGGCGCCATGCGAGACGAAGGACGGCGGGCCGCCCTCCTTCGGGAGGACGACCCGCCGTCGCGGAGCTGGGGAGCTCAGGCCTGCGGCGTGAGCACGAATCCCGGTCCCTCGGGGGAGGGCTCGGCGTCGAGCTGCAGCGCGTCGAGAGCCGGCGCCGAGCTGGAGTCGACGAAGACGTTGGTCTCGCCGGACTCGTCGACCACCTGGTCCTCGGGCTGGGGCGCGGGGACGAGCGCGAGCTCGAAGTTGCCCGGCTGCTCGGCGGACTGCGCGATACGCAGACCGCCCTCGGCCGGGACGCCGGCCTGCTCGGCCAGCGAGTCGACGGCGGTGCGGGCGTTGTCCGTCACGGTGAGCATGGGAGCTCCTCTCGTCGGGTACGCGACTCGTCCACCGAATCAGGACCACGCGGCGAACGCAACGGTTCGCCGCGATCGCCGGAGAACGTCCCGGCCTGTGAGACTGCAGGTGACAGACCTGCCGGCGGGGCTTATGTTGCCCTCCCGACCGCAATGTGAGACTCCTCGCAGCACACGGCGGCGCAGCGCCCGCCGGCGCGCGGCGCCAGTAGGCTGGCCACAGCCTCCGGCCGGACGGTCGGCGGCGGGCCTCTAGCTCAATCGGCAGAGCAACGGACTTTTAATCCGTGGGTTCAGGGTTCGATCCCCTGGGGGCCCACCAGGCGCCACGGCGGCCGCGCCGCCGAGGCCCGCGGGTCCGTCACTGGCATGATCACCCTCACGAGTCACCGGCAACGGCGGGAGGCCCTGCAGTGTCCGAGGCAGATCACGACGACGCGGAAGCACGTCTCGCTGCGCGGGAGTTCTTCGCCTCAGCGCTCTACATGGCCCTGGTCCTCCTGGCCGCGCTGGTGGCCGTGCCCACCGACCGGCTGCCCTCGGACGAGGCGGTGGCCGGGCTGCTGGTCGGCAGTGCGATCGGCCTGACCCTGGCGCACTGGCTCGCCTTCCGCCTGGCGTCACACCTCACCGAGGGAGGCGGTTTCGCGACGGAGTCCGCCGCCCGGGAGGCCGGCGCCCAGATCGCCGGTGGTGTCGCCGTCGCTGCTGTCGCTGCCCTTCCGTTCCTTCTCCTCGACGGCGCGGCCGCGCTGATCGGCTCGCTCGTGCTGCTGGCCACGCTCCCCGCGGTGACGGGCGTGACGATCGCGCGGCTTCGAGGGAGGCCCTGGCTCACCAGTCTCGTCACGGGCGCGGTTGCGCTCACGCTCGCTGCCGTCGTCGTCCTGGTCAAGAGCGCCGTGGGGCACTGACCCCGGTCTCGGAAGAACGCACCGCCGTGCGGGCGGTCAGACCGACAGGAGGAAGAGAGTCGTCTCGTCGACGGCATAGGCGGTGGAGCGGTCGAGCGTGGCGATCGCCTGCGCCGACGCGATCTCCTCGTGCTCGGTCCACTGCCGGCCGTCGGCGCTGACCCAGGCCGTCCCGTCGACGTCCACACCCCACAGCGAGCCGTCGACCCCGGCGGACACCTGCCGCAGCAGCGGCGCCCCGTCCACCGGGGCGAAGGAGGCCGCTCGGTCCGTGCTGTGCATCAGGCCGTCCGGGGTGGCGGCCCACACCTCGTCACCGACCGCGGCGAGGGACGCGGCCGCCATCCGCGGCCCCTGGTCCCAGGTCGACCCGCCGTCGGTCGAGACGATCAGCCCGGTGACGCCGTCGAAACCGACGAGGTAGTCGTCGGTGACGGCCAGGGCGTGGAAGTCGATCTCGCCGGTCAGGGACACCGGGTCCCAGGTCTCGCCCCCGTCGTCGCTGCGCAGGAGCCCGAGCGGGTTGGGCAGCGGGCTGCCCGGACCGGGGTGGCCGGAGGACACCAGACGTCGGGTGCCGGGCAGCCCGGTCATGCCCATGAGGTCGTCCTGCGGGCCGACGGCGGTCACGCTCCCCTGGTCGTCGATGACGCGCACGCCCTCGTGGGTCCCGGCGCGCACGACACCCTCCTCGTCCACGACCAGGCCGTGGACGTGGCTGATCGCCTCGTCGAGCGCCACGGTCCGCACGCGCGGACCGTTCTCCTCGGGTGCCGGGGAGGACGGTGACGGGGAGGACCCGGCCGCGGTGTCCGACGACGGGGAGGACGAGAGCGTCGGTGTCGACGTCCCACCGGTGACGGCATCTCCCCCCTCCTGCTCGGCGGCGCCGCACGAGGACAGGACCAGGGAGAGCACGGCGGCGAGGGCGAGGACGGCGGGGCGGTTCATGGGGGGAGCTCCTCGGGTCGGTGGTGGGATGCGTGCGGGCGGTGACGCCGGGCGCGACACCCGGAGCCGAGGATCGCGGGGCTCGGCACATGACGATCGTGGCCCCGTCAGGAGGAGAGAACGCCGCGAGTTCGATGAAGGTTCCATCAAGGCGGCCTACCGAGGACCGTCCGGACCCCGCCCGGGGTGCCGCCGGGTCCTAGCATCGAGGGGGACGACGAAGGAGAGTGGCGATGGCGGACCGGGTCCGGGCACTGGTCGTCGAGGACGAACGCGCGCTGGCCGACGTGATCGCCGGCTATCTGCGCCGGGAGCAGTTCGACGTTCTCGTCACCCATGACGGCCCGGCCGCGGTCGAGGCGGCCCGCACCCACGCACCGGACCTGATCATGCTGGACATCATGCTGCCGGGATTCGACGGCATCGAGGTCTGCCGCCGGGTGCGCACCTTCAGCGACGCGTACGTCGTGATGCTCACGGCCCGCGACGAGGAGACGGACAAGGTCGTCGGTCTGTCGGTCGGCGCCGACGACTACGTGGTCAAGCCGTTCTCCCCGCGCGAGCTGGTCGCGCGGGTGCAGGCGATGCTGCGCCGACCACGCTCCGCGGCTCCCGACCGGGCGGCCGCGACCCGCGTGCTCGCCCTGGGGGACGTGACGGTCGACCCCGAGTCGAGGCAGGTCACCGTCGACGGCCGGGAGGTCGACCTGACCCGCACCGAGTTCGACCTGCTGGCCACCATGGCGGCACGACCGCGCACGGCGTTCAGCCGCGAGCAGCTGATGGAGGCGGTGTGGGGGCCGGGCTGGTTCGGCGACGAGCACGTCGTCGACGTCCACGTCGGGCATCTGCGCCGGAAGCTCGGTGACGATCCCGCCGTGCCCCGCTACATCCGTACCGTTCGCGGCGTCGGCTACGGGGCGGTCTCGCGGTGAGCACCGCCCGGGCGCGCGGGCCGCGACGCCGGATCCGGGACGGCCTGGCCGTGCGTCTGATGCTGGCGCAGCTCCTGGTGATCACCGCCGGGGCGGTCACGCTGCTGGGGACCGCCTTCCTCGTCGCCCCGGGGCTGTTCTCCGACCACCTCGCCCGCGCCGGAGCCCCGGACGAGGAGACGCTCGGCCATGTCCGGTCCGCGTTCACGGACGCCCTCGGCATCGCCCTGCCGGTCGGAGCCCTGATGGCGCTCGCGGCCGCCGGACTGGTCTCGTGGGTGCTGGTGCGACGTCTGGTCCGCCCGATCGAGCAGCTCGCCGACTCGGCGGACGCCATCGCGACGGGACGCGGCGAAGTGCCGGTCCCCGTCGCGGCGTTCAGCTCCGAGATGCGGCAGCTGTCGGACTCCTTCGAGCAGATGGCGCGGCGGCTGGCCGACGTCGACAGCGGCCGCGCCCGCCTGCTCGCCGACCTCGCCCACGAGCTGCGGACGCCGTTGGCCACGCTCGAGGCCTATCTGCAGGGAATGCAGGACGGTGTCGTCCCGCTGACCGACGAGTCGTGGGACACCGCCCAGCAGCAGGTCGACCGGCTGCGTCGCCTCAGCAGCGACGTGCGCGAGGTCGCGGCCGCCCAGGAGCACGCGCTCGACCTGCGTCGCGAGCCGCTGGACATGGTCGAGTCCGCCGCCTCCGCCGTCGCACTCGTGGAGCCACGAGCAGCGGCCGCCGGCATCACCGTGGCGCTGGTGCCCCCGCAGGTACCGACGGCCGAGGTGCTCGCCGACCGTGACCGGATCGGGCAGGTGCTGGGGAACCTGCTGGACAACGCCGTGCGCCACACGCCGCCCGGCGGGAGGGTCGACGTGGGCGTGGCCCGGGGCGACGACCAGGTCACGGTGACCGTGACGGACACCGGGCCGGGCGTCCCCGCCGAACAGCTCGAGGCGATCTTCGAGCGGTTCCACCGCGGTGACCCCTCGCGCACCGCCGACGGGTCGGGCAGCGGGCTCGGCCTCACCATCGCCCGGGCCGTCGTGGTCGAGCTCGGTGGCCGGATCGAGGCGAGCAGCCCGCAGGGCACCGCCGGCGGGGCCCGGTTCACCGTGCGACTGCCGGCGCTCGGTCCTCCGCAGGCGACTTGATCGTTTCTTCACCCGGCGGAGATCGATCCGCCGGGGGGCCGCGACATCCTCGAAGGAGTCGGTACCAGCGGGGGCCGGCCGGACAGCGGAGGGAGGAATCGTGATCGGCATCGCACCGGGCACCCTGGTCGCCGACGACGGCGGGACCGGCTGGGGCCACATGGGAGACGGCTGGGGCATGGGCGGGGCCGGCGGGTGGATGATGCTCGTCTGGGTCGTCGTCTGGGTCGTGGTCCTGGGACTGATCGTCTGGGGCGTGGTCGCCCTGACCCGCAGCGGCCGGCGCGACGACGGCGCGGCACCCCCCACGCCCACCGAGGTCCTGGAGATGCGCTTCGCCCGCGGGGAGATCACCGACGAGGAGTACCGCCGGGCACGGGAGACGCTCGAGGACCGCAGGAACGACGGTCGATAGCGCGGGCGGTCCCCCTGCTCCGGTGCGCCGCGGCCCGCAGGACGTCGGGGCCGCGACGCGTCGATCCGATCCTTCGGTCGCCTTGTCGGTCAGGTCCCCCGTTTCGCCCGAACCCTCCGGGGCGGGACCGGGTGATTTCCGGCCGACCACCGAGGTTCGGGACTTTTGGCACCTTGACGGTCCTCGGGGCCGGGCGAACGATTTCTCGTAGAGGCAGCGACCTTCGAGGGGGAGGGGGCGCATCGCGCGACACCGACGACGGTGTCGCCCAGGGTTCCGGTCACGTTCGCGACGCCACAGCTGCCCTGCGCCCCGAACCTTGATGACGAAGGCACGATCATGGAGCTGAGCAGGCGAGATTTCCTGAGAATTGCCGGTGCCGGCGCCGGCGCCGTGGCGCTGAGCAGCGTCCCGGTGCTCCCGACCGCCGCACCCTCGAGATACGCGGCGTTCGCGGCACCGCTCACCGCCGGGCTGAGCGACCCGGCGCTGCAACCGAAGTTCACCGAGCTGGTGCCGAACGCACTGGATCCGGGATTCCTCTTCAAGGACCTCAACGAGAGAGGCGGGCCGGCCTCGCGGCCGAACTTCAGACTCCGGGCCCGACAGACCGTCCAGCAGACCGGGCTCATCGAACCGAAGAACGGGCGCCGCCTCACGACCCCGGTCTGGGGCTACGGCGACAGCACCGTCTCGTGGCCGGGACAGACCTTCCAGGTCACCAGCGCGTCAGCCGGCGGAGCGGACGAGACGACCGTGCGTTGGGAGAACGAGCTCCCGAACCGGCACCTGCTGCCGGTCGACGAGAACCTGCACTGGGCCTACTCGCTGCACGATGCCGGCTCGGCGAACGGCGTGGACTACCGGCAGTACAGCATCAGGAAGAACGGCGTCCCGATGATCACCCACCTGCACGGGGGCAACACGGACTTCCAGTACGACGGCAACCCGGAGTTCTTCTACGGACGCCAGGGGCTCGTCACCGGGCCGCAGTGGGACTTCGTGGACGGCGGGTTCACCAACACGTTCCGCTACGACAACGCCGTCCCCGCCGGGAACCTCTGGTACCACGACCACACGCTGGGCATCACGCGGCTCAACGTGTACGCGGGTCTGGCCGGCTTCTACTTCGTCCGGGACGAGGTCGACACCGGGACGGCCGACAACCCGCTGGGCCTTCCGGCGTTCCCCTACGAGCTCGCCTACGCGATCCAGGACCGGATGTTCACCGACCGTGGAGCGCTGTTCTACCCGGCCTTCCCCGGCGACCCGTTCTACGCCGAGTTCATCACCGAACAGGGCATCGTCCTGGATCCCGCGCTGTTCCCCGGGGGCGGTCCCACCGCGCTCGCCGAGTTCTTCGGCGACCACATGGTCGTCAACGGCAAGATCTGGCCCAAGGCGGACGTCGAGCCGCGGAACTACCGGATGCACCTGCTCAACGGCTGCGACTCACGCTTCCTCGTCACCCAGTTCGTCGCCGTGAACGCCGGGGCGACCGACCCCAGTTCGGGAACGCCCGTGCCGTTCTGGGTGATCGGCTCCGACCAGGGGCTCGGCACACCCGCGCAGACCGACACGCTCGTCATCGAGCCGGGCGGGCGCTACGACGTGGTCGTCGACTTCTCCCAGGTGCCGGCGGGCAGCCGGGTGATCCTGAAGAACCTCGGCGGGGACGCCCCCTTCGGTGGGGCCTTCGGAGGTGACCTCGACCCGGACGACCTGTTCCCGGACCGGCAGACCGACCGGATCATGGCGTTCGACGTCGTCGTCCCGCTGTCGGACGTCCCGGACGACTTCGACCCGAACAACCTGTCCGGCTACGGGGGCGTCGGGCCCGAGGACAGGACACGACGTGTCGCCCTGTTCGAGGGGACCGACGAGTTCGGCCGGCTCCAGCCGCTGCTGGGGACCGTGGCGAACGACATCAGCGGGACCAACGTCGCGACGGCGTACACCTGGTTCCAGCCCCCGACGGAGACCCCGACGGCGGGCGACACGGAGATCTGGGAGGTCTACAACTTCACGGCCGACGCGCACCCGATCCACCTGCACCTCGTCAACTTCGAGATCCTCGACCGGCAGGACTTCGAGTACGACATCACCGGGACCCAGACGACGACCCAGCACAACGGCACCACCGGGGACGCACCGGAGATCTCGAACATCCGCAACCTCACGCCGGCGTCGGTGGGGAGCGAGTACTTCGAGAACGCCCCGAAGGACATGGTCACCGCGTTGCCCGGGGATCCCGACGGTGCTCCGCCGACCGGGCAGATGGTGAGGATCAAGGCCGACTTCACCAAGAGCGGCCGGTACGTCTGGCACTGCCACATCCTGTCGCACGAGGACCACGAGATGATGCGGGTCCTCCAGGTGGGCTGACGTGAGCTCTGGAACGCTCAGGTGGCGCGGAAGAACGCGTTCGCCCGGGCGTTCCAGAGCATCACGATGATCAGGAGGGCGAACAGCCCGGACAGGAGCGCGGACCAGAACCCTGCGTACTCCCCCCAGACGATGACGACCCAGAGGGAGAGCACCACGCGCAGCGCCATCAGCAGGGTGACCAGGAACCGCGAGAAGCGGTTCCCGTTGCCGAGGCCGACCGCGACCAGGGCGACGACGAGGCCCAGGGCGATCTCGACCCAGGCGTAGACGGGGGCGTCGCTCGCGCCGATGCCGGCATCGGCGAGCACCTCGTCGGTGGCGAGCAGCATGAGCACCCCGCCGACGACCGAGGCGATGGCGACCAGCCAGGTCAGCACCACGACGAACGTGACGCTGCCGGGACGGGTGACGGGACCTGGAGCGGACATGGGAACCCTCCCTGGGTCGTGCTGCAGCCGCGGCGCCGCCGGGTGCGCGGTACGGACGCTGACCACGCTAGACAGCGTCCCGTGCGCTCGCGCGGCGGAGCCCCTCGGCCCGGTGCGACGCACGCGGGGTGACGCCGGGGCCGGCACGGCGCAGGATGGTCGTCGTGACCACGCTGCTGCCCGACCACCCGGACCCCGACCGTCCCGTCGTCGTCGCCCACCGCGGCTACTCGGCCGTGGCGCCGCAGAACACGTTCGCCGCCTTCGACGCGGCGTGGCGTGCCGGCGCCCCGGCCCTGGAGCTCGACGTGCGGCTCAGCGCCGACGGCGTCCCCGTCGTCATCCACGACCCGGTCGTCGACCGGGTGACCGACGGTTCCGGCGCCGTCGCCGACCTCGACGTCCACACCCTCCAGGGCCTCGACGCCGGGGGCCCGTTCTCGTCGGCGTTCGCCGGGCAGCGCATCCCGCTCCTGCAGGACGTCCTGGCGTTCCTGGCCGCCCGGCCCGGCATGGACCTCCTGTGCGAGTACAAGGGCCCCTGGACGACGGAGCAGGTCGCCCCGACGACGTCCGCGATCGATGCCGCCGGGCTGGCGGGGCGCTGCATCGTCCAGGGGTTCCACCGCGGGACGGTGGCGGCGCTGCGGGAGGCCGCACCGCACCTGCCCCGTGGGCTGCTCTGCGAGGAGGTGCCGGTCGACCTCCTGGACGCCGCAGCCGAGCTCGACGTCGTGACCGTCAACCCCGCCGTGGCGTCGGTGCTGACCGATCCGGCGCTCGTCCCACGGGCGCAGGCGGCGGGCCGCCGGGTCATGCCCTGGACCGCCAACTCGTCCCGGGAGTGGGAGCTCCTGCTCGACGCCGGCGTCGACGGCGTGGTGACCGACCGGCCCGGCGAGCTGCGCGGATGGCTCAGCGGGCGGGCGCGGCGCGGGGCGGGCTCGGTCGCCGGCTAGCCGCCGTCACCGCCCTCGACCGGGCCGCCCTCCCCGGAGTCCCGGGACAGCCCGGACCGACGCATCCGGCGGTGCGCCTCGTCGTCGGCGGGGTCGTCGGACTCCGCGGCGGCGCCGTCCTCGGAGGTGCCGTCCGCGGCGACCCGCGGGTCGTCGGGCGTGCCGCTGCTGTCGTCGTCGATCGCGATCTCCCCCGTCAGCCGGCGCTCGGCGTTCTCCTCGCGCTCCTCGATGACGTCCTGCCCCGGACCGTTGAAGGTCCGCGACCGCTCCTCGGCCGACTCGCTGCCGCTGTACAGCCCCGGACGGTCGACGCTGTCGAGCACCATCGTCGCGTCGGCCGCGGCACCTGGCGTCGGCGCCGGCTCCTCCCAGCGACGGTCGCGCAGCCGGCGGAGCAGACCCCGCTCGCGGACGGAGGTCCGGCGGGGCCCGGAGGTCGCCGTGCGACCCGGGACGACGATGAGGCCGTCGTCCTCGTCCTGCTCGGCCCCGGGCGAGAGGGCCGCGGTGTCATCGGGCTCCGGCTGCGTCGTGTTCTCGCTCGGGGCTGCGTTGTCCTCGACGGCCGGCAGCACGTGGTCGGCCTCCTCGAAGCGGGTCCGCGGGATGGCGTACGGAGCCTCGCGCTGCAGCCAGGACACCAGGCCCTCGCGCACGGTGCACCGCAGGTCCCACAGGGTCGGCGAGTCCTGTGCGCTGACCAGGGCACGGACGCGGACGTACCCGGACGTGGCGGAGGTCACCTCGAGGATGCCGAGCCGCTCGTCCCACAGGGACGAGGCGCGCAGGATCCGCTCCAGCTCGGCCCGCATCGCCGCCAGCGGGACGCGGAAGTCGACGTCGAACTCCACGGTGCCGAGCAGGTCGGCGGCCCGCCGCGTCCAGTTCTCGAAAGGCGTCGTCGTGAAGTAGGTGCTGGGCAGGATGATGCGCCGGTCGTCCCACACGTGGACGACGACGTAGGTCAGGGTGATCTCCTCGATCCGGCCGAACTCGCCCTCGAGCACCACGACGTCGTCCACGCGGATCGCGTCGGTGAACGCGATCTGCATGCCGGCGAAGGTGTTCGCCAGGCTCGACTGCGCGGCGAGGCCGGCGACCAGCGAGAGCACACCGGCCGAGGCCAGGATCGAGGCACCCGCGGTGCGCATCTGCGGGAACGTGAGCAGCACGGCGGCGATCGCGAACACGACGACGACCGCGACGGTGAACCGCCGCACGATGGAGATCTGGGTCTCCACGCGGCGTTTGTGCCGGTCGTCGTGGCTGCCGGCGAGCCGGGCCAGGGTGCGGTCCTCCACGACGAACGCCATGGCGCCGACCAACCAGGCCCCGGCCAGGATCGCGGTGATGACCAGCGTGTGCTGGACCACGCCGTACCAGGCCTGGTCCCGGTCCGCCGACACGGTGACCGCGACCCACACGGCGACGGTCATGAGCAGCGCGCGCAAGGGCTTGCGGAGCCGGGTCGCCATGTCGCGCAGCAGCGGCCGACGCCGGGCCAGGCGCCGGATCAGCGCCGACACCACGGTCACCAGGAGGTACGCCACCACCAGCGCGGCCCCGGCCCAGGCCAGGGTCACGGTCAGGGAGACCGTCGCCTCGACCGTCTGGTCGACCGTCTCCTCGTCGATTCCTCCGCCATCACCGTCCAGGAACATGAGGATCAGCCTAAGGACGCCAGGCGGATCGTGCGCAGCCGTCGGCGGGTCAGGACGTGGTCGGGGCGAACCGTCGGCGTGGGGGGCGGTGCAGCCAGGTGCGGAGCCGGCCGGTCACCCAGGGCAGCACCCAGAACGACATGATCGGGGTGAGGATCAGCGTCGTGACGAGCACCTGGAGCACCAGCGGCAACCCGTCGAAGGCGGGGACCAGCCAGGCCACCAGAGCGGTGAACGTCAGGTTGACGGGGAAGAACCCGAGCCAGATCGCGATCGACTGCTTCCACCGGGGCGGAGCCGGCAGCAGCGGTGGGCCGGACGGCTCGTCCTGGCGCAGGGGCGGGTCGAACCATCCCTCGATGCCGGTCCGCTTCGTGACGGCGTGCTCGGTGACGAGCCCCTCACCCTCCGCGAGCCAGTTTCGGCGATCGGCGGAGGTCTCCCAGGCCTCGAGACGCTCGGCGTCGGCGAACCGGTAGAGCATGATCCAGTCCGTCGACCCCTCGGCGGCGCGGATCCACCCGGAGCCCAGGAACCCGGGCCACCGGTTGGCGAGCCGGACACCCGCCTGGACCCAGGCGGTCACCTCGGGCACTCGTTCGGGGCTGACGATACGGTGGATCGACACGGTCACGGGTGTGGGCGTCATGCCCGTAGTGTTCGTGGTGCGGTGCCCCGGGGCGAAACCGGGATGCCTGACCGGGACGCTTCCGTTCAGGATGCGGACCACCACCGCCATCGGGTGCGGGATGCGGCTTTCGCCCCCTCTTCACCGACGCGGCGCACTTCGCCCGCGAGACTCTCGACCGATCGTCCCCTCCTCGGCAGAGTGCTGTCACATCGAGGCACCACGATGGTCTGCGGCCCGAAACCCGGACCCCGAGTACTTCCAAGGACATCCCCGTGATCGCACCTCGCTTGACCCTGCCCTGGCGCCGGACCGGCAGCCACGTCGCGCCCCGGCACCGGATCGGCGCGACGCGCAGCCCCCGCACCGCCGTCGGCGGCGCCATGGCCGGCCTGGCCCTGACGGCCGCCGTCGCGACCGCCGTCACCCCCGGCATCGCCGGCGCCGAGACGGGCACCCCCGCGCAGACGCGCGAAGCCCCGAGCACCGCGCCGTCGGACGACCCGACCGCGTCCGTCGTCACCTCCGACGACAGCGCCACCCTCACCGCGACGGCCGCCCTGCACCGGGCCGAGACCGTCGTCCAGCAGACCGAGTCCCTGCCGCGCAAGCAGGAGCGCCGGATCGAGCGCCGCGCGGAGAAGCTGTCCGCGATGCTCGAGACGCGCTCGGAGGCCGGCGCCTCCCGTGCCGCCGAGCGCGCCCCGTTGTCGGCGGCCGACCAGGGCTCGGCGACGACGAAGGCCACCGAGAAGTCGCTGACGACGGCAGCCCAGGAGCTCACGAAGCTGCTGGACCGTGCGCAGACCTCGGCGGTCGACGTCGAGGCGGCCCCGCCGACGCCGCGCGAGGTCGCGAAGGAGCAGGCGACCAAGGCCGAGAAGGCCGCGAAGAAGATCTCCCGGCACGCGGACTCCCTCGACGGGTTCGCCAACGGCAAGATCCCCGGCGGCAAGCTGAAGAACCTCTCCTTCGCCAGGGGCGAGACCCTGCGCGCCGACGCCGCGGCGCAGCTCGAGCGGCTCAACGTCGCCTACCGCGCCAAGTTCGGCCGGAACCTGTCGGTCAACGACTCCTACCGGTCGTACTCCTCGCAGGTCGCCACCCGCGCGAGCAAGGGTTACATGGCGGCCGTGCCGGGCTACTCGAACCACGGCTGGGGCGTGGCCGTCGACCTCGGGGACGGCGTCGAGTCCTTCGGCACCGCCGAGTACACCTGGATGCGCAAGCACGCCCCGGAGTTCGGCTGGGACAACCCCGCGTGGGCCCGGGCCGACGGACGCAAGCCGGAGGCCTGGCACTGGGAGTACAAGCCGATCGGCTGACCGCGGTCAGCCCCAGCCGAGCTCGTGCAGGCGGTCGTCGTCGATCCCGAAGTGGTGGGCGATCTCGTGCACCACGGTGACGGCGACCTCCTCGGCGACCTCGTCCGGCGAGGAGCAGATCGCCAGGGTCGGGTGCCGGTAGATCGTGATGCGGTCCGGCAGCGAGCCGGCGGCCCAGCCCTGGTCCCGTTCGGTGAGCGGCACCCCTTCGTACAGCCCGAGGAGATCGGGGTCGTCCGCCGGGGCGTCGTCCTCGACCAGCACCACGACGTTGTCCATCAGACGGGTCAGCTGTTCCGGGACCTGGTCGAGGCCCTCGGAGACGGCGGCCTCGAACTCCTCGCGCGACATCTCCACCACCGGTCCATCCTCCCCCACGGGCGGAGGCGACCCGGTCGGCGGGTGACCGGTATGCTGTCCCCGGCCGGCCCCCATCGTCTAGCGGCCTAGGACCCCGCCCTTTCACGGCGGTAGCACGGGTTCGAATCCCGTTGGGGGTACTCAGCAGGCGCCCCGGCGTCCGCACGGGTCGGCTGTCGGCGTGGCCTGCGCCACGTCCGACACCGGCATCAGGAGTGTTTCTCCTGGTCAGGATCCGATTTTCAGATCCGGGCCAGCATGGGGTACGCTTCTTCTCGGCTCGAAACGAGCACCTCGATCGGGAGATCATCTCGATCATGGCCCTGTAGCGCAGTTGGTTAGCGCGCCGCCCTGTCACGGCGGAGGTCGCGGGTTCAAGTCCCGTCAGGGTCGCGCATGAGCGCCCGGAACGTCGGCAACGGCGCCCGGGCTTTCGTGTCCTGGCTCTGTAGCTCAGTTGGTAGAGCGTTCGACTGAAAATCGAAAGGTCACCGGATCGACGCCGGTCGGAGCCACCCCCAACAAGACCCCCCGGACCTCAGGTCCGGGGGGTCTTGTGTTGCGGCCGTCGAGCACTCGTCCTGGACCGAACGCCCGGCCTGCTTCCGGCCTCGTCGTAGTCGCCCCTCGTGCGGCGATCGACCCCCGCCACGACATAGCCTGGTGGACGAGCGTCGCACCGATCCCGACCCCGCCGCACCGGAGGACACCATGTCTGTGCTCGACGAGATTCTCGACGCGAACCGGTCCTACGCCGCCGACTTCGGCGCGCGGTCCGAGCTGGCGCTGCCGCCCGCGCGCGGCTTCGCCATCCTCACCTGCATGGACGCCCGGCTCGATCCTGCGAAGTACGCGGGCCTCGCCGAGGGCGACGCCCACGTCATCCGCAACGCCGGCGGGCGGGCTTCCGACGACGCCATCCGCTCCTTGGTGATCTCGTACAAGCTGCTCGGCACGCGCGAGTTCTTCGTGATCCACCACACGGACTGCGGCATGGAGTTCTTCACCGACGAGGTGATGAGCGGGCTGCTGGCGCAAAGCCTCGAGACCGCCGAGCTCGGGCCCGACGGCTTCCGCGACGTCGGGGAGGGTCCCGGCACGAGCGCCGGCGCAGACATCGACTGGCTCACGATCTCCGACCAGGCCCAGGCCGTCGTCGACGACGTCGTGCGCATCAGGAACAGCCCGCTCGTACCGGGCCGGATCCCCGTCCACGGGCTCGTGTACGACGTCCGCACCGGCCGACTGGTCGAGATCGAGGCCGCCACCGCAGCCGGTCGCGCCACCGACTGACGACGCGACCCTCGGTCCCGACCGCGCCGTCGGCCTCCGGCCGGCGCACCGGGTCGACGCCGGTCGGAGCCACCCCACCAAGACCCCTCGGACATCGCGTTCGGGGGGGTCCCGTCGTCGTCCCCGGAGGTGCGGCGCGACGACGCGCCGGGCCGTTGGAATTGCCTGGACCGGCCAGGACGGGTTGAGTGGTACCCACGAACGCGTCGAGGAGGGGAACTGTCGATGACGGACTGGGACGACGGGCGGACTCCGCCCGCCGAGCGGCCCCCGAGCGTGGGCCGGCTCGTGGAGAAGATCTCGGAGCAGGCCACCCGCCTGGTGCGGGCCGAGATCGCGCTCGCGAAGGCGGAGGCGGCGGAGAAGGCGAAGCGGTCCGGCATCGGTGCCGGTCTGATCGCCGTGGCGCTCGTCGTGGTGCTCTACGCGGTCGGCGTCCTGATCTGGTCCGCGATCCTCGGTCTCGCCGAGGCCTGGCCCCTGTGGCTGTCCGCCCTGGTGGTCGGTGTGGCGCTCGTGCTGTTCGCCGGACTGCTCGTGGGCATCGGTGCCGCTCAGCTCAAGCAGGCGAGCACCCGGCCCGAGACGATCGACCGGGTCAAGGAGGACGTCAGCACCGTCAAGGAGGGGATGAAGCGGTGAGCCAGCAGTCCACGACCGACCCGGCGATGCAGAACGGCGTGCCGGCACGGAGCCGTGAGGAGCTCCAGGCCGACGTCGTCGACGCCCGCCGCGAGCTGGGTGACGCCCTCGACGCGCTGACCACGCGCCTCTCCCCCGCCCACCAGGCGTCACGGCTGGCGCACGGCACGAGACAGGCCGCGACGGACGCGCGGGGCCTGTTCGACGGGACCGGTCTGCCCGACGACGCACCCCGGTCGCGCAACGTCAAGATCCTCCTGGGTGCGGCGGCCCTGGGCGCGGCAGCCCTGACCGCCCTCGTCGTCCGGGCGGTCGCTCGACGCTGAGCGACGCCGGCGCGCCGGCCGTCCGGGCTCCCTCGTCGGGCGCCCGCGCGGCTGGTGCGCCCTACTTGTTCTGGTCGCCCGCGCTGTCGGGCGTGCCGCCCGCGTTCGCCGCGGCCTCGGCCTCGGCGGCGTCCGACGCGGCACCGAGCAGCGCCCGGACCTCGGACTCCTTGTAGCGGCGATGGCCACCCAGCGTGCGGATCGACGAGAGCTTGCCGGCCTTGGCCCACCTCGTGACCGTCTTCGGGTCGACACGGAACAGGCTGGCCACCTCGGCGGGCGTCAACAGGACCTCGGAGTCACCGTGGAACGACATCCCCTGCACCTCCTGGCATGCGACCGGTCCGGACGGCGCCCGGACAGCTCGACGGCCGTGTCTTGCCATTGTGGGCAGAAAGTGGGATTGAGGCGACTTGAACCGTCGAGCCCGCCTCGCACCGCTGGTCCGGGCTGTCCGCGACGTCCCCCGTGCCGGACACCTGGCCACACCCCGATCGCCACGTGACATACGTCACGACGCGGCCCCGACGTGACGTCCACCCAGGACACGACACCATCGGAATGGCGGATCGAGTGGAGGGAATGCCTGAGCACCATGTACCGTTGGAACCTGAACAGACGAAATCTTCTCTCGGGGCCGCGCGTCTGGGACGTCGCCGCCCCGCTCCTACGTTGAGGGGGTCGGAGCCATGGGCCGCGGCCGTCAGAAGGCTAAGCAGACCAAAGTTGCTCGCGCGCTGAAGTACTACAGCCCTGAGACGAATTACCACGCGCTGGAGCAGGAGCTGAAGGCCTCCCAGACCGACGTCGTCACCGACGACCGGTGGGGAAGCGCCGCGGACTCCGCCTACGACAACGACGCGGACTGGGACGACGACCGACGATACTGACGCTCGACGGCACTCGGAGCGTCTCGGACGATGACCGAAGGGCCGGACGGTGAGCACCGTCCGGCCTCTCGTGCACCTGGGGCCGGACGGCGCCGCCGCTCAGCGGTAGTCGCCGACGAGCCGCACCGCGCCCGCCCGGACTCCCTTCGTTCCCGCGACGAGGTCGTCGCCGGCGTCCGCGGGGTCGAGGTCGGCGACCGTGCCCAGGGTCCAGGCGTGCACCCCCCGCTCCTGCAGCAGCCTGAGGGCGGCGTCGGCGCCGTCCGCCGCGACGACCGCCACCATGCCGACACCGAGGTTGAGCGTGTTCTCCAGGTCGCCCCGCGGCACGTCGCCCAGGTCGCGCACCGCGCGGAAGACCGCGGGCACCTCCCAGCTGGACCGGTCGACCGTGGCGACCGTGCCCACCGGTAGCACCCGTGCCAGGTTCGCCGCCAGTCCGCCGCCGGTGACGTGCGTGAACGCGTGCACCTGCGCGGCCTCGTCGCGGGCGAGCGCCAGGCAGTCGGCGGCGTAGACGCGCGTCGGCTCCAGCAGCTCCTCCCCCAGCGTCCGGCCGAACTCCTCGACGTGCCGGTCCAGCTCCCAGCCGGCGTGCCGGATCACGGCACGCACCAGCGAGTAGCCGTTGGAGTGGACACCGCTGGATGCCATGCCGATCAGCACGTCCCCGGCCCGCACCCGGTCCGGTCCGAGCACGTCGTCGGCCTCGACCACACCGGTGGCCGCGCCCGCCACGTCGTACTCGTCGGCGGCGAGCAGCCCGGGGTGCTCCGCGGTCTCCCCGCCGACCAGGGCGGTCCCGGCGACCTCGCAGGCGCGGGCGATCCCGCGGACGATGTCGGCCACCCGGTCGGGGACGACCTTGCCGGTCGCGATGTAGTCGGTCATGAACAGCGGCTCGGCACCCACCACGACGATGTCGTCGACGACCATGCCCACGAGGTCGAAGCCGATCGTGTCGTGGACGTCCAGGGCCTGGGCGATGGCGACCTTCGTGCCGACGCCGTCCGTCGAGGTCGCCAGCAACGGCTTGCGGTAGCGCGTCAGCGCCGATGCGTCGTACAGGCCCGCGAACCCCCCGACACCACCGAGCACCTCGGGCCCCTGGGTGCGGCGGACGGCGTCCTTCATCAGCTCGACGGCCCGGTCACCGGCTTCGGTGTCGACGCCGGCGGCGGCATAGGTGAGGCGTTCGGTCACGTGTTCTTCAGACTCCTGGTCGGACGGTGGCGGGGTCGCCGGGTCACGGGTGCTCGAGCGCCGACTGGCCGCCCACACCGACGGAGAGCTGGGACAGCCCGTCCTCCGGGGCGCCGAGCGGCAGCTCGGACTGCTCGAGCAGGTGCTTGCCGAGCCGGTCCTCCTCGGGCAGCTCGATCGGGTACTCCCCGGTGAAGCACGCCGCGCACAGCCGCGAGGCGGGCTGCTCCGTCGCGGCGATCATGCCCTCGGTCGAGATGTAGCCCAGGGAGTCCGCCCCGAGCGACTGCCCGATCTCGCTCGGCGTCAGGCCGTTGGCGATGAGCTCGGCACGGGAGGCGAAGTCGATGCCGTAGAAGCACGGCCACTTCACCGGCGGGGACGAGATCCGCACGTGCACCTCGGCGGCGCCGGCCTCACGGAGCATCCGGATCAGCGCGCGCTGGGTGTTCCCCCGCACGATCGAGTCGTCGACGACGACGAGGCGCTTGCCGCGGATGACCTCCCGCAGCGGGTTGAGCTTCAGGCGGATGCCGAGCTGGCGCAGGGTGTCCGACGGCTGGATGAAGGTCCGGCCGACGTAGGCGTTCTTCGTCAGCCCCTGACCGAACGGGATCCCGGACTCGGCCGCGTACCCCGTCGCGGCGGGCGTGCCCGACTCGGGCACGGGCATGACCAGGTCGGCGTCCACGGGGTGCTCGCGCGCGAGCACGCGTCCCATCTCGACCCGGGCGGCGTGCACCGGTCGGCCCTGGATGGTGTTGTCCGGGCGGGCCAGGTACACGTACTCGAACACGCAGCCGGCGCGCTCGACCGGGGCGAACCGGGTGGACCGCAGACCGTCGTCGTCGATGCAGATCAGCTCGCCGGGCTCGACCTCCCGCACGAAGGAGGCGCCCACGATGTCCAGGGCGGGGGTCTCGGAGGCGACCACCCAGCCCCGCTGCGTGCGGCCCAGCACGAGCGGCCGGACGCCCTGCGGGTCGCGGGCCGCGTAGAGGGCGTGCTCGTCCATGAACACCAGCGAGAAGGCGCCCCGCAGCCGCGGCAGCACCTCGAGCGCCGTCTGCTCCAGGGTGTGGTCCTCGTCGCCGGCCAGGAGCGCCGTGATGAGCGCGGTGTCGGTCGTGTTGCCGCGGGCCAGCTCGCCCCGGCGCTGGGCGCCGTACCGCTCGGCCACGAGGTCGACCAGCTCGGCGGTGTTGGTCAGGTTGCCGTTGTGCCCGAGGGCGACGGTCCCGGCCGCGGTCGCGCCGAGGGTCGGCTGCGCGTTCTCCCAGGTGACGCCGCCCGTGGTCGAGTACCGGCAGTGGCCGACGGCGATGTGCCCGGCCAGCGCGTTGAGCGCGGTCTCGTCGAAGACCTGGGAGACCAGGCCCATGTCCTTGTAGACCAGGATCTGCTCACCGTTGCTGGTGGCGATCCCGGCGGACTCCTGCCCCCGGTGCTGCAGGGCGTACAGGCCGAAGTAGGTGAGCTTCGCGACCTCTTCACCGGGGGCCCAGACACCGAAGACCCCGCAGGCGTCCTGCGGGCCCTTCTCGCCGGGCAAGAGGTCGTGGTTCAGGCGGCCGTCGGGGCGCAAGGGCATGTGTCGAGTATCCCACACACGTGTCCGGGGATCGCCGCCGCGGTCGTCCCCCGGGACGGCCGCGGCCCGACCGTCAGCGACGTCGCAGGCTGCGCCGGTCGGCGAGCACCGCGAGACCCCCCGCGAGGAGCACGAAGAGGGTCGTCGTGCCCAGCGTGAAGACGGAGACGAAGACGCCCGGCTTGAGCAGGAGGATCTCCTCGTCGACCGCGACGCTCGTGAGCCAGGTGCCGGCGACGACGCCGACCACGAGGCCCACGATCGCGCCGACGGTGAAGAACGCGCGGTAGCGCGGAGCCCGGCGGACCCGGGTGGGGTCGACGAGCAGGTGGTCCTCCGCGTCGTCGTCGGCGACGGCGCCGCCGGACGTCACGCCCTGGTCCGGCCGGGTCTCCTCGACGGCGTCGGGGGTGTCGGCGGGCTGCTCGGGAGAGGTGCTGCTCACCCGACGAGCCTATCGCCCCCGACGACAGCACCCGGTGGCGAACCCGGCGGCCCGGGCGGGCGCGTCGTGAGGGACGCGCCCGCCCGGGCCGCCGGTCGGCTCACCGGCAGGTCAGCCGCCGTGGGTGCCGCGCGCCTCGGCGACACGGTCCTCGGCCCAGGCCGGGGCACCCGGCACCAGGTCCAGCCCCACCAGCAGCGGGTCGTGGTCGGAGGACCGGAACGGCGACTCGTCGTACAGGATGGTCACGTTGTTGTTGTACCGGCTGTACTCGTTCGCGACCGGCTCGTACGCGTTGATGTTCCAGATGTCCGCACCGGCGAGGTCCTCGAGGGCCCCCTCCGAGGCGAGCACGTGGTCCAGCGACCCGACCTGACCGTCGTAGTTGTACGTGTACTTGCCGGTCGTCGGCCCGAGGTCCGTGTAGCCGGCGTCGGCGAGGACCATGATCGGGTCCTCCTGCTCGTAGGCGTTGAAGTCACCCACGAGCAGCACGCGGTCGGTCCGGGCGTCGGACGCGACCTCGTCGGCGAAGTCCACCAACGCCGTCGCCTGCCGCACGCGGGACTCGTTGTTGCGTCCCTGCCCGTCGCCGGCGTCGACGTCACCCGGCCACGGACCGAGCGACCCCTTGGACTTGAAGTGGTTCGTGATGACCACGACGTCGTCCACCGGGGCCTTGTCCTTGCCGCCCGCGGGCTGGAAGACCTGCGCCAGCGGCTCGCGGGCGTTCTGGAACGCCTCGGGGGCGTCGGTGAGGATCCGCGACGCGCCCACCGGCTCGGCACCGGCCGTGCGGTAGATGAACGCGTTGCGGATGACGTCCTCGTCCGCGGGCAGCTCGGCCGGCGAGGGGACGAACGCCCAGGTGCCGGCGCCGTCGGCCGCGTTGAGCGCGTCGACCAGGTCGGACAGGGCCTGGTCGCGGTCCTTGCCGAAGGCGGCCGAGTTCTCGACCTCCTCGAGCGCCACGACGTCGGCACCGAGGCCGCTGATCGCCGCGACGATCTTGGTCTCCTGGCGCTCGAGGTTCTCGGCGTCGGCGGCCCCGCGGGCCAGGCAGCCGGACCGCACGGTGATCGGGTTGCCCTCACGGTCCGTGTAGAAGGAGCAGCCGTCGAGCTGGTCGCCGGTGGTCGTGAAGTAGTTGAGCACGTTGAACGTCGCGACCTGCAGGTCACCGCCCACGTCCTGCGGCGAGGACTCGCGGGTGTTCTCGAACGTCGCCGGCTGGACGCCCGCGGCGTCGTCACCGGTGAGCTGCTGCTGCGGCTGGAAGGACCAGGTGCTGTAGCGGTAGTCGAGCACGACGGGCTCGGTGAACGTCACGGACGCTCCCACCCGCACCGGGTCGGTGCCGTTCAGCCACGGCAGCGGGACGTCGGTCCGCGAGTCGCGGCTGTAGTCCCACGAGGAACCGTCGTCGAGCTGGACGGCCCGGGCGGCGTTGTCGGCGGCCTGCTCGGCCGCCGCGTCCGACCCCGGTCGGCCGGCGGTGGTGGGCTGCACCAGCGGGCCGTCGCCCGCGGCCAGGCCGACCGTGCCGTAGCGGTTGGTCGGGTAGGTGTCGGTCACCGTGAAGTCGCCGGACGGCGCGAGGAGCATGTTCTCCAGCGCCTCACGCTCCTCCTCGGTGGCGGGCCACCCCGTGACCGTCGGCTCGACCGGTGCGGCGGCCTCGTCCAGCACGGTCCAGGACTCGGCGGAGACCTCGGTCAGGCCGTAGTACTCGGTGGCCTCACCGGTCACCTCGACGTGGTCACCCACGGCGACCTCCTGGGCACCCTCACGGGTGTAGACGAACACCGCGTCCGAGGCGCCGGGGGTGGCGTCGTCGGCGGGGTCGCCGCCCGTGCCGGCGGTCTGCAGCATGAACCCGTTGAAGCCGCCGGTCGGGTAGGCCGCCGTGACGACGCCGCGCGTGGTCACGTCCTGGCCGTCGAGCGGGGACGAGTCCCCCGTGCCCTGGATCTCGGCGATCGGCACGAGCTCGGGCTCCGGCTCGGGCTCGGGCTCCGGGTCGGTGCCCGGCGTCGTCCCGCTGTTCTGCGGGGTGGGCTCACCGGTCACGAAGTCCGCCGCGTTGTCCACGGTGTTCTTGTGCTCGACGCGGGCGACCGACACGGCGTTGGACGTCCCGGGCGCGGGACCCGAGCCGAGGAACGTGTTCGCCGAGCCCCAGCCGACCAGGTCGACGAGGTCGGTGACCTCGGCACAGGCGCTGCCGGTGCAGTCGAGACGGTCGGTGGAGCGGACCAGGGCCACCTCGGCGCCGGAGCCGGACATGAAGATGCCGCCCTCGACGTCCGGCGTCGGCAGGTCCGGCTGCGAGTCGTCGTTGCCCGGCGCCTGGGCGACGAGGAAGGACCCTCCGGCCGGGACCTCACCGGTGAGGTCCGTCTGGGAGGACCAGGTGGTCCCGCCGGCGGAGCCGTACTGCACGGACCAGCCGTCCAGGGAGACGGGCTCGTCACCGGGGTTGTACAGCTCGACGAAGTCGCGGTCGTAGGCGCCGCCGTTGTTGCCGCCGCCGCCGTAGACCTCGTCGATGAGGACGGGCGCGTCCACGGACGGCACAGCGGCCGCGGGGAGCGCGGCGACGGACGGGACGGCGAGGGTGGCCGCCAGCACCGCGGCGTACCCGGTACGGCGCGAGGGTCTGGCTGTTGAGGTGCGGGTCACGCTGATCCTCCAGGGCAGGGATGACAGGACGCCCAGCGAAGCAGCATCCTGTGAACCCCAGTTGAACCGCAGGTCACGAGCGTGATGCCGACAGGGGGCGGGTGGCCGCGACAGTAGCGGTCGGCACCGACGAAAGCACGGCGACAGGCCGTGTCGGTCAGCGCTCGCGCGCCGCCTGCAACGGCAGCCACGCGCTGAGGTCGGCGCGTTCCCCCGAGGCGCGGACCCTGCCCGCGGCCGCCGCGTCAGCCCAGCGGCTCCGTCCCGTGGCGAGGCCGAGCCAGGTGTCGACGTCGGTCTCGACGACGTTGGGCGGCGTCCCGCGGGTGTGCCGGGGACCCGGGACGGCCTGGACGGCACCGGCCGGGGGCACGCGGACCTCGACGGCGTTGCCGGGCGCGACGGCGGCCAGCTCCTCGAGGGTGAACCGCACCGCCGTCGTCGTGGTGCGCCGGTCGGCGTCCCCGGCGAGCCAGGACGCGACGGCGGCACGTCCGGTCGCCGGATCGGTCCGTCGTCGCGCAGGCATGGCGACACCCTAGGCCGAACGGTCAGGGCGCGGTGAACAGCACCCGGCGGTCGGCCACCGACGCCTCGGCGAGGGTGACCTTGATCCGCTCGCCCAGCGGGAGCTCGGTGCCCTGGACCCGGGCCCGCACCGCCGGGTCCCGCAGCATCACCTCGCCCCGCCGCAGGCCGTCCGGGCGGGGCTCCCCGCCGTCGTCGACCACCACGGCCTCGAAGCGGCGCCCCACCCGCGGGGCGAGCAGCGCCGCCTCGACGATGTCGATGCACGACCGCTCGAACGCGGCCTCGCGCGCCGTGGCCGCACCCATCGTGCCCGGCAGGTGCGGCAACGCCTCCAGCACCCACCCGGGGACGTCCCGGCCGGCCGACTGGGCGAGGCAGACCTCCGTCGCGTACCGGTCCGCGAGGCGGCGCAGCGGTGCCGTGACGTGGGCGTACTCGGCCCCGACGGCGGCGTGGCGGGCGTCGTCCGGCAGCCCGACCCGCGCCCCGCCGCCGGGCCCCGGGACCCCGAAGGCCAGGTAGCCGGCCCCCCGGAAGAGGGTGGTCGCCTCGGTGAGGAAGGCCGCGTGCGCGGCGCGGCGGGACTCGACCGTGGACAGCAGCTCGCCGTACGGGACGTCGTCGGGCCAGTCGATCCCGAGCGCGGCCGCCGTGCGACGCAGCCGCCGGACGTCCCGCTCCTGGGCGGGCGGCAGCGTGCGCAGCAGACCCACACCGGCCTCGCGCATCAGCCGGGCCGCCGCGATGCCCGTCAGCAGGGAGATCTGGGCGTTCCACGACTCGACGGGCAACGTCCGGCGCAGCTCCAGGTCGAAGGACCCGTCCGCACGCTGCACGACCTCCTGCTCGGGCACGTCCAGCGAGACCCCGCCGCGGTCCCGCTCACGCTGCTGCCGCAGCCGCCCGACGTCGGCCAGGTGCACCAGTGACTCCGGCGCGGTGCCGGAGTCGAGCGCCGTCTGCGCCTCGCCGTAGGTCAGCCGGGCGCGGGAACGGACGACCGCGCGCGTCACCGCGACGCTGCCGATCTCCCCGGAGGAGTCGAGGGAGACGGTCCACAGCACCACCGGCCGGTCCTCCTCCGGCAGCAGGCTCGCGGCACCCTCGGACAGCACGGCGGGGTAGAGCAGGGAGCGGGTGTCGGGGCCGTAGTAGGTCACCCCGCGCCGGTGCACCTCGGTGTCGAGCGCCCCGCCGGGCGAGACGAAGGCCGCGGTGTCCGCGACGGCGTACCGCACGATGTAGCCGTGACCCGAGCTGGCCACGTGGACGGCCTGGTCCAGGTCCTTCGACCCGGCCGGGTCGATCGTCACGAAGCCGATGTCCCGGCGGTCCTGGCGGAAGTCCTTCAGGTCGCCCCGCGCGGCGGCCTCGGCCTCCGCCCGCGCCTCGGCCGGGTACATCGCCGGGAGCCCGATCTCGGCACGCAGCGTCGCCAGCGCACTCCCGACGTCCTCGGGGGTGGCGGACGCGATCCGGAGCTGGCGGATGGGCACGTCACGACGGTAGTGGGGCCCGCGCCTGATCGCGCGGGGAGACAGGAGCCGCGCCGTCGGACACGATGGGAACGCACGCGCACCGCCGCCCGGGCGCTCGCCGCGTGGTTTCGACACGGCCGCGGGCGGCAAAGTATCTTGATATCAAACCATCTCGTCGTCCCCAGGAGCACCTGCGCATGAACACCGAGTCCCGGCCTGCGGCCGGCAAGATCATCTACACGTACACCGACGAGGCGCCCCTGCTCGCCACCTACTCGTTCCTCCCGATCGTCCAGGCGTTCGCGGCGAAGGCCGGGATCGACGTCGAGACCCGCGACATCTCCCTGGCCGGGCGCATCCTCGCCCAGTTCCCCGAGACCCTCGGCGAGGACCAGCGGGTCGAGGACGCCCTGGCCGAGCTCGGCCAGATGGCCACCACGCCCGAGGCGAACATCATCAAGCTGCCGAACATCTCGGCCTCCGTGCCGCAGCTCAAGGCCGCCATCGCCGAGCTCCAGGAGGCCGGCTTCGCGATCCCCGACTACCCGGAGGAGCCGGCCACGGACGCCGAGCGCGAGGCCCGCGCCGCGTACGACAAGGTCAAGGGCTCCGCGGTGAACCCCGTGCTGCGCGAGGGCAACTCCGACCGGCGCGCCCCCTCGGCGGTCAAGAACTACGCCAAGGCGCACCCGCACCGCATGGGCGAGTGGACCGCGGACTCCAAGACCGAGGTCGCCACGATGGGCGCCCACGACTTCCGCTCCAACGAGCAGTCCGTCGTCATCCCGTCGGCGGACACGCTGACCATCCGCCTGCGCACCGCCGAGGGCACGCAGGTCCTCAAGGAGGGGCTGGCGGTCGAGGCCGGCGAGGTCGTCGACTCGACCTTCCTGTCGGTCAAGGCGCTGCACGCCTTCCTCGCCGAGCAGATCGAGCGGGCCAAGGCGGAGGACGTGCTGTTCTCCGCCCACCTCAAGGCCACCATGATGAAGGTCTCGGACCCGATCATCTTCGGCCACATCGTCGAGGCGTTCCTGCCGGAGGTCTTCGAGAAGTACGGCGCCGAGCTCAAGGCCGCGGGCCTGTCCTCGCGCGACGGCCTCGGCGGCATCCTCAAGGGCCTGGACTCGCTCGAGCACGGCACCGAGGTCAAGGCGTCCATCGAGAAGGGGCTGGCCGACGGCCCGGCCCTGGCGATGGTCGACTCCGACCGCGGCATCACCAACCTGCACGTGCCCTCCGACGTCATCATCGACGCGTCCATGCCCGCCATGATCCGCATCGGCGGCCACATGTGGGGGCCCGACGGCGCCGAGCACGACACGCTCGCCGTCATCCCCGACTCCTCGTACGCCGGCGTGTACCAGGCCGTCATCGACGACTGCAAGGCCAAGGGCGCCCTCGACCCGGCCACGATGGGCTCCGTCCCGAACGTCGGCCTCATGGCGAAGAAGGCCGAGGAGTACGGCTCGCACGACAAGACCTTCGAGATCCCCGCCGACGGCACCGTCGAGGTCGTGAACTCCGCCGGCGACGTGCTCACCTCCCACGACGTCGAGGCCGGCGACATCTGGCGCGCGTGCCAGACCAAGGACGCCCCGATCCGCGACTGGGTCGCGCTGGCCGTGCGTCGCGCCCGCGAGTCCGGCGCCCCGGCGGTGTTCTGGCTGGACGAGACGCGTGCCCACGACGCCAACCTCATCGCGAAGCTCGAGCAGTACCTGCCGGAGCACGACACGGACGGCCTGGAGATCCTGGTCATGAACCCGGCCGAGGCCACGCGGTACTCGCTGGACCGCATGCGCGAGGGCCTGGACACCATCTCGGTGACCGGCAACGTGCTGCGCGACTACAACACGGACCTGTTCCCGATCCTCGAGGTCGGCACGTCGGCCAAGATGCTCTCGATCGTGCCGCTGATGAACGGTGGCGGGCTGTTCGAGACGGGTGCCGGCGGCTCCGCCCCGAAGCACGTCCAGCAGCTGCTCGCCGAGAACTACCTGCGCTGGGACTCCCTCGGGGAGTTCTTCGCCCTGGCCGCCTCCTTCGAGCACCTGGCCAAGGCCGAGGACAACCCCCGCGCCCGGGTCCTGGCGGACACCCTGGACCGCGCGACCGAGACGTTCCTCCACGAGGACAAGGGCCCCTCGCGCCGCATCGGCGGGATCGACAACCGCGGCTCGCACTTCTACCTCGCCCTCTACTGGGCGCAGGAGCTGGCGAAGCAGACCGAGGACCCCGCGCTGGCGGAGGTCTTCGGCCCGCTCGCCGAGCAGCTCGCGGCCCAGGAGGCCACGATCGTCGACGAGATGGTCGCGGCGCAGGGCAACCCGGCCGACGTCGGCGGCTACTACCGGCCCGACGGTGACAAGGCCGCGGCCGTGATGCGCCCCTCCAAGACGCTCAACAGCGCGATCGACTCCTTCTGAGTCATCCCGGCTGGTCCCTCAGGGGCCGGCACCCGACGGGTCGGCGCCCCGGACCAGCTGGTCCCTCAGGCGCCGACCCGTCTGAGGAGGTGCGTCGCTACCAGGACCAGCCGCGGGCGCTGAGCTCCAGCTCCTCGCGCAGCCGCTCGTCCTCCGAGACGCGCTCGTCGGGACGCAGCGGTTCGTCCACCACGGCGAGACCGGCGACGCGGCAGGCGTCCCGCAGCATGGCGTCGTAGGCGTCCTGGACGGCCCGCCAGTGGTGGGCACGCGCGTACAGCCCGGGATCCTCGGTGACGGTGCGGAGCTCCTCCGCGAGCTGGCCGAGCCGGATCTGGATGGCGAGGGTGACCAGGGGGTCGGGACCCGCCCGGCGGCGACGACGGCGGGCCACCGCGTCGTGGTGGGCGTCCGAGCGCAGCCAGGATCGCACGGCCAGACCGATGACCACCGATCCGGTCGTCAGCAGGAACACTGCGAACCACGACATCGTGCGCCTCCGAGACACCCATTCTAGTGACCCGTCTCACCGTGCGGCGACCTCGCCGCGTCCCGACCTGCTCCCCCGGCCCCTGGCCCCGGGCTCCGGGCCCCCGGCCCCGGCACCCCGGCCCCCCGTCCGCGAGTCAGGACTGATTCGCGCGAGGGAGTCCTGACTCGCGGGCCCACGGCCTGACGCACGGCGAGGGTTCGGCTCGGCCCGCTGGCGCGATCCCACGACGCGCCCTATTCTGGAATCGTTCCAGAAAAGCGACCGGGTGACCCCCGAGAGAGCGAGGAGCACGATGACCACGCCCGCCATCCATCGCACGACGGACCGTGCCGAGGCCTCCGAGACCCTCACGCGGCACCTGCAGCGTGTCCTCGTGGCGCTCGTCGACCTGCACGTCCAGGGCAAGCAGGCGCACTGGAACGTCACCGGCCGCGGGTTCCGCGACCTGCACCTGCAGCTCGACGAGCTCGTCGACGTCGCCCGGCAGCACAGCGACACGGTCGCCGAGCGGCTCCGTGCCCTGCAGGCCGTGCCCGACGGACGCTCCGAGACGGTGGCCACGTCGACCGACCTCTCGCCCTATCCCGCCGGCCTCGTGTCCGTGACCGACACCGTGGACGCCGTCGTCGAGCGCGTCGCCCAGGTCGCGGAGGTCGTGCGCGAGGTGCACGACGACGTCGACGCGGCCGACCCGACGTCGGCCGACCTGCTGCACGAGATCATCCACGACCTGGAGAAGCAGGCCTGGATGATGTCCTCCGAGAACCACGAGGTCTGACTCCCCGTCCAGGTCGCGTCCCCGTTGTGGGGATGAAAAATGCAGGTCCCCGTCTCGGGGACCTGCATTTTTCATGCCCACAACCAAGGGGCGACGGGAGGGGTCAGCCGAAGAGCCGCGGCAGCGTGCCCTCGTGGGCCTCGCGGGCCTCGTCGAGCGCGATCTCGAAGGAGTCCTCGCCGAAGGTCACGGACACGGTGTCGCCACCGGTCCGGCCCAGACGCACGACCGGCACCCCGGCACCCTCGGCGAGCGCCACGACCTCGGCCTCGCGCTCCGGCGTCACGGCCACGAGCGCCCGGGCGGTCGACTCGCTGAACAGCGTCGCGAACGGCGTCACCGCGTCCCGCGCAGCGACCTCGTCGAGGGAGACCGCGACGCCCACGCCGTAACGCAGGGACGCCTCGAGCAGGGACTGCGCGAGACCGCCCTCGGACAGGTCGTGCGCCGCCGTCGCGGCACCGGCGCGGCGCGCGGCCACCAGGACCTCGGCGAGCGAACGCTCGGCCGCCAGGTCGACCCGCGGCGGCAACCCTCCGAGGTGCTGGTGCTCGACGTCGGCCCAGGCGGAGCCGTCCAGCTCGTCGGCGGTCGTGCCGAGCAGCAGCACGGACTGGTCCGCGGCACGCCACCCGGACGGCAGCGCCGTGCGGACGTCCTCCAGCACGCCGAGCACGCCGACGACGGGCGTGGGGTGGATGGCCGAGTCGATCTGCCCGGCCTCCCCGGTGCCGTTGTACAGGGACACGTTGCCGCCGGTGACGGGCACGGCGAGCTCCTGGCAGGCGTCGGCCAGCCCCTCGATGGCCTCGACGAGCTGCCACATCGAGTCCGGGTGCTCCGGGGACCCGAAGTTGAGGCAGTCGGTCACCGCCAGCGGGGTCGCCCCGGTCGTGGCGACGTTGCGGTACGCCTCGGCCAGGGCGAGCTGCGCACCCGCCCGCGGGTCGAGCTTGCCGTACCGCCCGTTGGCGTCGGTGGCCAGGGCGACGCCCAGACCGGTGCTCTCGTCGACACGC
The DNA here is from genome assembly GCF_030588125.1 of Isoptericola sp. b515. Lineage (NCBI taxonomy): Bacteria > Bacillati > Actinomycetota > Actinomycetes > Micrococcales > Promicromonosporaceae > Isoptericola > Isoptericola sp. b515. The sequence goes on from NZ_JAUQYR010000001.1 coordinate 537,715, forward strand.
ACGACACCGCCGTCGTCGGGCTGGGCGAGCGCGGTGTTGCCCTGCACGAAACGGTCGTACTGGTCGGTGACCCAGGCCGGGGAGGCCAGGTTCGGGGAAGCCAGCAGCCGCAGCGCGGTCGCGCGCAGCTCGGCACCCGTGACCGGTCGCTCGAGGCCCAGCCCGACGACGGAGGCCGCCTGCAGCTCGTCCTGCCAGGCCGGCCGCGCGTAGGGACGCTCGTAGACCGGACCCTCGTGGGCCACGGTCTTCGGGTCGACGTCGACGATCCGCTGCCCGTGGTGGTCGATGGTCAGGCGGCCGGAGCCGTTGACCTCGCCGATGACGGAGGTCTCGACGTCCCAGCGGCCCGTGATCGCGAGGAACTCCTCGAGCTTGTCCGGCCGCACGACGGCCATCATCCGCTCCTGCGACTCCGACATGAGGATCTCGCCGGCGTTGAGGGTGGGGTCGCGCAGCAGGACGTCGTCGAGGTCGACGTGCATGCCGCCGTCACCGTTGGACGCGAGCTCGGAGGTCGCGCAGGAGATGCCGGCCGCGCCGAGGTCCTGGATGCCCTCGACGACGTGCGCGGCGTACAGGTCCAGGCAGCACTCGATGAGCACCTTCTCCATGAACGGGTCGCCGACCTGGACGCTGGGCCGCTTGGCCGGCACCCCGTCCTCGAAGGTCTCCGAGGCGAGGATGGACGCGCCGCCGATGCCGTCGCCGCCCGTGCGCGCGCCGAAGAGGATCACCTTGTTCCCGGCACCCGAGGCGTTGGCCAGGTGGATGTCCTCGTGGCGCAGCACGCCCAGGCACAGGGCGTTGACCAGCGGGTTGCCCTGGTAGGAGGGGTCGAAGACCAGCTCACCGCCGATGTTCGGCAGCCCGAGGGAGTTGCCGTACCCGCCGACGCCGGAGACCACGCCGTGCACGACGCGTGCGGTGTCGGGGTGGTCGACCGCGCCGAAGCGGAGCTGGTCCATCACGGCGACCGGGCGTGCGCCCATGGAGATGATGTCGCGCACGATGCCGCCGACACCCGTGGCCGCGCCCTGGTAGGGCTCGACGAAGGAGGGGTGGTTGTGCGACTCGACCTTGAAGGTCACGGCCCAGCCGTCGCCGATGTCGACGACGCCGGCGTTCTCCCCGATGCCGACGAGCAGATGGCGCTTCATCTCCTCGGTGACACGGTCGCCGAACTTGCGCAGGTGGACCTTGGAGGACTTGTACGAGCAGTGCTCGGACCACATCACCGAGTACATCGCCAGCTCCGCCGCCGTCGGGCGACGCCCGAGGATGTCGCGGATGCGTTGGTACTCGTCGGGCTTCAGGCCGAGCTCGCCGAACGGCAGGGCCTCGTCAGGGGTGGCGGCGGCGTTGTCGACGGTGTCGAGCGTCGGACGGGGGGTGGCAGCCTGGGCAGCGGCGGTCATCAACTTCCCTCGGGTCGCACGGGATGCTCGGGCCGAGCGTCCGCCAGTCTACCGGCGCGCCGCGAGGCCTCCCGGGGTCGCCCCCTCGTCGCCCCCGGCCGCTGCGGCGGCCGCCGCGTCCTCCGGCTCGTCCACCTGGGCGGCCAGCCCCAGCAGGAAGTCGCGCACGGCCCCGCGGCAGTGCTCCGGCACCTGCCGGGCGACCTCGAACATCTCGCGGTGCACCCGGGTCAGCCGCTCGCGGACCTCCTCCTGCGCACCCTCCGTGGCCAGGACGACGAACGAGCGGCGGTCGTGCGGGTGCGGCTGCCGCTGCAGGCGCCCCGTCCGGCTGAGCCGGTCGAGCAGCTTGGTGGTCGAGGCGGTGGAGATCTCGAGGTACTCGGCCAGGCCGCGCGGGGTCACGGGTTCGCCCCGCCGCTGGGCGGCGATGACGAACCGCAGCGCCCGCAGGTCGGTGACGTTCATGTCCATCTCGCGGCTCGCCCGCTGCCGCATCACCTCGTCGGAGCGGCGGAAGACCCGGACGGCCTCGAGCAGCTCGCGGGCCGCCGCGTCCTCGTCGCCGTACCAGTACGGCGACGAGGTGGAGAGGGAGGAGGTGCTCACGACACCCACTGTACCTAGTTCGGCTAGCAAGAATCTTGCTAGGCTAGCCACATGCCAGGCCACGGACTGACCGAACCCACGTCGGACGCCGCCGAGGATGCCGACTCCGCCTACGACGACGTCGCGTACCGCAGCGCCGCGGTGGTGATCGATCGGTACTCCACGTCCTTCGGGTGGGCGTGCCGGCTGCTGGGCCCCGAGGTGCGCGACCACGTGCGTGCCGTCTACGCCCTGGTCCGGGTCGCCGACGAGATCGTCGACGACATGGCAGCACCCCTGAGCCTGGACGAGCGCGCGGCGCTGCTCGACGAGCTCGAGCGCGAGGTCGACGCCGCCGTGCGCCGCGGCCGCAGCACCAACCTGGTGGTGCACGCCTTCGCCGTCACGGCACGGAGGTTCGGCATCGGCGCCGACCTCACGGCGCCGTTCTTCGCCTCGATGCGCACGGACCTGACGGTGAGGGAGCACGACGCCGACAGCTTCGCGCGCTACGTCTACGGGTCGGCCGAGGTGGTCGGGCTGATGTGCCTGCGCGTCTTCACCGGCGGCGACGAGGCCGCGTACGGTCGGCTCGCACCCGGTGCCGCCCGCCTCGGGGCGGCGTTCCAGAAGGTCAACTTCCTGCGCGACCTCGCCGACGACCTCGACGACCGGGGCCGCGCGTACTTCCCCGACTACGACGTCGACTTCGACGACTCGGTCCGCGACCGCCTTCTCGACGACATCGACGCCGACCTCGCCACGGCCTCGGCGACGATCGTCGAGCTGCCCCGGTCGAGCCGCGTCGCCGTGCGCGCCGCCCACGACCTGTTCGCCGAGCTCTCCCGCCGGCTGCGCGCCACGTCCGCGGACGAGCTGCGCACGCGCCGGGTCCGGGTGCCCGACGCCGTCAAGGGCCGGCTCGTGCTCTCCGCCATGGTCCGTGAACGCCGGAAGGTGGCTGTCGCGTGAAGGTCGTCGTCGTCGGGGGCGGCATCGCCGGGCTCGCCACCGCCGGGCTCCTCGCCCGGGACGGGCACGAGGTCGAGCTGCTCGAGCGGCACGAGACGCTCGGCGGCCGCGCCGGGTCGTGGGAGCGCGACGGCTTCCGGTTCGACACGGGTCCCTCGTGGTACCTCATGCCCGAGGTCTTCGACCACTGGTTCGACCTCATGGGCAGCTCGACGGAGGCCGAGCTGGACCTGCGCGCCCTGGACCCGGCGTACCGGGTCTTCCACGAGGGGCACCGGGACCCGCTCGACGTGCGGCGTGACCGCGCCGCCAACCTGGCTGCCTTCGAGACCGTCGAACCCGGCGCCGGGGCGCGCCTGGATCGGTACCTGGACGAGGCCCACGAGGCCTACGACATGGCGCTGGACCACTTCCTGTACACGACCTTCGCCTCCTGGCTGCCCCTGGCCGACCGTCGGGTCATCACCCGCGCCCACCGCCTCCTGCCCCTGCTGACCCGCTCGCTCGAGTCGCACGTGGGCCGGCGGTTCGAGGACGTCCGCCTGCAGCAGGTCCTCGGCTACCCGGCGGTGTTCCTCGGATCCTCCCCGGACCGCACCCCCGCGCTGTACCACCTGATGAGCGCCCTGGACCTGGACGGCGGCGTCCGCTACCCGGCCGGCGGGTTCGCCCGCCTGATCGACGCGGTCGCCGGGCTGTCCGAGCGCGCCGGCGCACGAATCCGGACCGGTGCGCACGTGACGGCGGTCACCACGGCCGCCGGCGAACGGCCCGGCGGGCGCGGCGGCGTCCCCGGTCCCCGCCGACCCCGCGCGCACACGACGGGCGTGCGCTGGCGCGACGCCTCCGGCCTGGAGCACCACTCCGCCGCGGACGTCGTGGTCACCGCCGCGGACCTGCACCACGTCGAGCAGGACCTGCTGCCCGCACGCCTGCGCAGCCAGCCCGAGCGCCGGTGGCGGCGCGGTGACCCCGGGCCCGGCGGCGTGCTGGTCATGCTCGGTGTCCGTGGCCGGATCCCCGAGCTCGCGCACCACTCCCTGTTCTTCACCGCCGACTGGCACGAGAACTTCGGGGCCATCGCGGACGGCCGGGTCCCGGACCCGGCGTCGCTGTACGTGTGCGCCCCCTCACGCACGGACGACACGGTCGCCCCCGCCGGCGACGAGAACCTGTTCCTCCTCGTGCCCGTGCCGGCCGACCCAGGGCTGGGGCGCGGCGGCGAGGACGGCACCGGGGACCCGCGGGTGGAGGCGATCGCCGACGACGCGATCGACCGCGTGGCCGCCTGGGCGGGCGTCCCGGACCTGCGGGACCGGATCGCCGTGCGCCGCACCGTCGGCCCCGGGGACTTCGCGGCGGACCTCGCCTCCTGGTCGGGCGGGATGCTCGGCCCGGCCCACACGCTGTCGCAGAGCGCGATGCTGCGGCCCGGGAACCAGTCGCGGCACGTGACCGGGCTGCTGCACGCCGGCGGCACGACGATCCCCGGCATCGGGCTGCCGATGTGCCTGATCAGCGCCGAGCTCGTGGTCAAGCGGCTCCGGGGGGACACGTCGGCGCGCCCGCTGGACCCCTCCCCGGGGGACGTCGCACGATCGCTTCCCTGACCCATCTGCCGGGCCATGAACAACTCATGGCACGAGTGACGTACCGGCGTGAACCGGGTCACATCTTGTTCACTCGTTGACACGCTTTCTCCGGAGTGGAGACCGTGTTTTGATGCGCGCGTGGAACACCTTCGACCCTTTGCCCCCGAAGCCTTCGAGTACGGGCTGGCGGCGTGGTCGTGGCTCGGCCTCCGGGGCAAGAACCCACGCTTCGCCACCGTCTTCGGCGACGTCCTGCTGGAGTCGTTGGAGGGCTGGTGGTTCCTCGACACCGTCGAAGGGACCCTCGAGCTGCGGTGGCACACGGCCGTCGAGCTCTCCGCCGAGCTGGACTCCCCCGAGGGACGTCAGGAGCTCCTGCTCGAGGACCTCGTGCTGGAGGCCGCCGAGCACGGTGTCGTGCCCGCTGCGGACGAGGTGCTGACCTTCATGCCGCACCCTGCGCTCGGCGGGCGGCTCCGCGGCGACCGTGCCGTGCCGGTCCGCCTCGAGCTGGCGCTGCGGATGTGCGGCGAGGTCCACCAGCAGGCACGGCGCGCCGCGGCGCCGGAACCCTCACCGCTGCTGCTCGGTCACAGCCTCTCGGTCTCCGCCCGGTCCGGCCTCGGGGACGCCCTGCCCCGGCTCTGACCCCTTGTCCCGGTCGGCGTCACGCAGTCGGTATCGACTTGTGACCCGATCGGCCCCTCCAGCGGATGCGTCCTCGCCGTGGATGACGTGTGCTGGTGGAGACGCGGTTGAGGCGGACCGCGGAGAAGGGTCGGAAACTGATGAAGAAGGTGCTCCTCGCGGGCGGAGCCGTCGCACTGGGCGACGGTGTCCTGCTCGGTACGACGATCGCGCTCGGCTGGACCGTGGTCGCGATCCTCCTGGTGGGGGCCGGCATCGCCGGTGCCACCCTGGTCGCGGCGGCGACACCGGCGCCACGGGCGCCGGTCCGTCCGTCGACCGTCACCCTGGGCCTCCCGTTGCGCGACCCGGTCGCCACGGAGAGCGCCGACGAGGCCGACGCCGTGGCGACGACGGGCATCGTGCCCGAGCCGCAGGTCGCGGAACCCGCAGCGGTCGCCGCCTGACCCCAGCGGACGACGCCCCCGGTCACCTGGTGACCGGGGGCGTCGCGTCGTCGGGTCGGCTCAGCGCGAGGACTTGCGCAGCGCCTTCTCGCTGACCGGGGCGGCACCGCTCGCCCGCTGCGCGGCGTAGTACGCGCGGGCCTCGGACTGCCGCTCGGCCTCGGCGCCGGACGAGATCTTCGCCCGCAGGTGCTCCTGGCCGTAGCCGAAACCGTCCACCAGGTCGACCGCGTGCGGGCGCAGCCGACGCAGCAGCCGGTCGACGTAGGCGGTGACGGTGCGGGCGCGCTGGTCCGACAGACGTCCGTTGAGCAGGTACCACGCCATGTTCCGCTCGATGACCGTCAGGCCGAAGACGTCGCGCACCCAGGTCATGATCCGGCGGGTGCCCGGGTCCTTGATCTCCGTCAGGGCCGTGGTGAAGGCCTCCCAGCGCAGCAGGTCGGCGTGCGCCTTGGCCGCCTCGACCAGCGCCACCTGGTTCTCGTCGACGATGCGCGCCGCCTTGGCCGGCTCCGCCTTCTGGGCGGGCCGCAGCGCCATCGCGACGTCCTCGACCATGGTGGCCACGCGGTCGGCGAGCAGCTCGCGCTGGGTCTCCGGGTCCCGCAGGTGACCGGCGGCCCGGCGGGGGTCGCCCACGTCGGCGATCGCCTGGGAGACGCGGCGCAGCCCCGTCCGGTCCAGCGCCGCGCCGGTGGCCCGCTCCACCACGAACCGTGCCATGCCGGCCGGCGTCTTGGTGGCGCCCTTGACCTCGCGGCCGTAGTCGGCGACGAGTCGACGGGCCACGAGCTGCTGCAGGACGGTGTTGTCCCCCTCGAACGTCGCGTACACGTCGAGGTCGGCGTGCAGGGAGGTGATCCGGTTCTCCGTGAGGAACCCGGCGCCGCCGCAGGCCTCGCGGCACTCCTGCAGGGTGTCGAGCGCGAACCGGGTAGAGGTCGACTTCAGGGCGGCCGCCGTCGTCTCGAGGTCCTCGCGCCGCTCGGGGGTGTCGTGCTCGCCCGAGAAGACGTCGTCGAACAGGTCGAGCAGCCGCTCGTTGGCGAAGTGGCCCGCGTACGCCTCCGCGATGGCGGGGAACAGCCGGCGACGGTGCGTGGCGTAGTCGAGCAGCACGGTCTCCTCGGCGCCGGCACCCGCGAACTGACGCCGCTCGGCCGCGTACTTCACCGCGATGGCGAGACCGATCTTGGCCGCGTTGACCGCGGAGCCGTCCAGCGAGACACGGCCCTGGACGAGGGACCCGAGCATCGTGAAGAAGCGGCGGCCCGGGCTCTCGATCGGCGAGCTGTAGGTGCCGTCGGGCGCCACCGAGCCGTAGCGGGCGAGCAGGTCCTCGCGCGGCACGCGCACGCCCGAGAAGTGCAGCCGGCCGTTGTCGATACCGCGCAGACCGCCCTTGAGGCCGTCGTCCTCCCCGCCGACCCCGGGCAGGAACTCCTGGGTCTTCGGGTCACGGATCGGCACGTAGAAGCAGTGCACGCCGTGGTTCACACCGTTCGTGATCAGCTGGGCGAACACCGTCGCGGCCGTGGCGTGCAGGGCCGCGTTGCCGAGGTAGTCCTTCCACGCCCCGCGGAACGGGGTGTCGATGACGAACTCCTGGGTCTCCGGGTCGTAGGTGGCCGTCGTGCCGATCGCCGCCACGTCGGAGCCGTGACCGGTCTCGGTCATCGCGAAGGCCCCGGGCACCGTGAGGTCCATGGCGTCCGGCAGCAGCCGGTCCTGCTGCTCCGGGGTGCCCAGGTGCAGGATCGCCGCGGAGAACAGACCCCACTGGACACCGGACTTGATCTGCAGCGACGGGTCGGCCGCGACCAGCTCGGAGAAGCAGGCGAGGTTGGCGCCGGGCTGGTCCAGGCCACCCATCCGCTCCGGGAAGGCGAGCCACGACAGCTTGCTGCCGCCCTCGACCATGACGCGCATCTGCGCGAGCACGCGCTCGCGGTGCTCGGCCGGGGTCAGGGACTCGTCCTTGTGGAACTGGGGGTCGCCGGCGCGCTCGCGCGCCTGCCGCCGCCACTCGGGCCACCGGCCCAGCAGCAGCTCGGAGACCGCCTCGACGTCGAGGCGCACGTCCTCGTCACGAGGCGCGGAGGTGCGGTCGCGGTCGGGGAGGATGGCCGGGGACTGGTCGGACGTCGTCGTCATCAGGACTCCTGCTTCTCGAGGTGGCGGGACGGCTCGGCGCCGCCGGTGGCGTCGTGGTGGAGCACGCCGACGGGCCCGTTCCAGAGCCAGGTGGTGACCTGGTCGGTCAGGTCGTCGCGGGTCTGACCGTCGGCGCGGGTGTGTCCGAGCCACCACTCCCCCGCACCGCGGACGAAGCCGACGGCACCGGCGGCCCAGGCGGCCGCCGTGGTCGGGGGGACGTGGACGGCCCGGGCGAAGGGCTCGGCGACCAGGGTGATGACCGAGTCGAGGTAGGCACCCAGCGCCTCGGGGCGGGCGGTGCCGTCGTCGGGCTCGTTGCCCCCGAGCGCGGTCCGGGTGACGAACCAGTAGACCTGGGGCGAGCTCTCGATGGTCTGCAGGTAGGTGCGCACCATGGCACGCAGGGCGGCGTGCGGCGTCGGCGCCTCCGCGGCGGCCTCCGCGAGCAGGCGGTGCATCCCCTTGACCACGGACTCGGCCACGGCGAGGCGCAGGCCGGCCTTGTCGTCGAAGTAGCGGTAGTAGATCGACTTCGACGTGCCGGCCATCGCGGCGATCTCGTCCATCGACGCGCCGGGGCCGATCTCGTGGATCGCCCGGCGGGCCTCACGCACGAGCGAGGTCCGCCGCTGGGCACGATGATCGTCCCATCGGGTGGACCGTCCGTCCGGCCGGGTGGCACGTCCGTTCGTCGCGACCGTCATCGGTCACCCCCTGTGACTCGTCTCACGGGACTGAGAGTATCAGGTACTGTGAGTACTACTTGAAACCGTCGAGTGTAAGGAAGCACACAGTGGCCACTCGCCAGACCGCCCGAGCCCAGTCCGCCGGTTCGGCACAGGCCCCGCGCGACGCCGTCGTCGTCGGCGCCAACCGCATCCCCTTCGCCCGTGCCGGGAAGAAGTACGCCGACGCCTCCAACCAGGAGATGTTCACCGCCGCCCTCGAGGGCCTCGTCGCCCGCTACGGGCTGCAGGGCGAACGCCTCGGCGAGGTCGTCGGCGGAGCCGTGCTGAAGCACTCCCGCGACTTCAACCTCATCCGCGAGTCGGTGCTGGGCTCGTCGCTCTCGCCGAACACGCCCGCGTACGACCTGCAGCAGGCCTGCGCCACCGGGCTCGAGGCGACGATCACCATCGCCAACAAGATCCGCCTGGGTCAGGTCGACTCCGGGATCGCCGGCGGTGCCGACACGATCTCCGACGCACCGGTCGCCGTCAGCGAGGGGCTGCGCCGCGCCCTGCTGGAGGCCGGGCACGCCAAGACCTGGCAGGCGCGCGCCAAGGCGCTCGCCCGGATCCGCCCCGCCGACCTCAAGCCGCTCACCCCCGCCACCGACGAGCCGCGCACCGGCCTGTCCATGGGTGAGCACCAGGCGATCACGACCGCCCGCTGGGGCATCAGCCGCGAGGCCCAGGACGAGATCGCCCTGGCCAGCCACCACCACCTCGCCGAGGCCTGGGACTCCGGGTTCTTCGACGACCTGGTCACCCCGTTCCGAGGCCTGTCCCGGGACGACAACATGCGCCCCGACAGCTCGGCGGAGAAGCTCGCCGGTCTCAAGCCCGTCTTCGGCCGCTCGCTGGAGACCCCGGCCACGATGACCGCCGGCAACTCCACCCCGCTGACCGACGGCGCCTCGACCGTGCTGCTCGGCTCGCGGGAGTGGGCCGAGTCCCACGACCTGCCGGTGCTCGCGCGGTTCGTCGACGCCGAGACCGCCGCCGTCGACTTCGTGCACGGCCGCGAGGGTCTGCTGATGGCCCCGGTGCACGCGGTACCGCGCCTGCTGGCCCGCAACGGTCTGACCCTCGAGGACTTCGACTTCTTCGAGATCCACGAGGCCTTCGCCTCCACGGTGCTCACCACCCTGGCCGCCTGGGAGGACGCCGACTACGGCAAGAACGAGCTCGGCCTGTCCGGCGCGCTCGGCACCGTGGACCGCAGCAAGCTCAACGTGCGCGGCTCCTCGCTCGCCGCCGGCCACCCCTTCGCCGCGACCGGCGGGCGGATCGTCGCCACCGCGGCCAAGCTCGTGGCCGAGAAGGCCGCCGAGACCGGCAAGCCGGCACGGGCCCTGGTGTCCGTGTGCGCCGCCGGCGGCCTCGGTGCCACCGCCGTCCTCGAGTCCGCCTGAACCCGGAAGGAGACCCCGTGACCGACCGCTACACCCAGGCCGTGAACTCCGGGTTCACGAAGACCCTCGCCACGAAGCTGGGGCTGCCGCGTCCCGCGCTCCTGCGCCGCTACCGTGCCGGTGACCCGCTCACCGTGGGCCCCGTCCTCGTCGTGTCCGACGGCGCGTCGAAGGCCGACGCGGACGCCCTGGCCCAGACGTTGCTCGGCTGGGACCTCGACGTGCGGCGCGACCCCGGCGACGACGTCCGGTTCGGCGCCGTCGTCCTCGTCCTGACCGAGACGGCCCGCCCCGGCGACGCCTCCGAGGCCGTGCTGGCCACCGGGTCCGTGCTGCGACGGCTGGCCGGCAACGGCCGGGTCGTCACCGTCTCGCGGGCTGCCGCCGAGGACGACGCCCCGGCGCTGTCGGCGGCCCGGAACGCCGTCGACGGGTTCCTGCGCTCGCTCGCCAAGGAGCTGCGCGGCGGCGCCACCGGCAACGGGATCGTGCTCACCGACGACGCCGCGGTCGACCAGACGTCCGTGCTGGCCACGCTGCGGTTCTTCCTCTCCGCGAAGAGCGCCTACGTCGACGGCCAGCTCCTGCGGGTCGGCCCGGCGAAGGCCGGAGCACCCGCCGCGGACCTGACCACGGACCGTCCGCTGGCCGGGAAGGTCGCCGTCGTCACCGGCGCCGCCCGTGGCATCGGCGCAGCGATCGCCCGCACGCTCGCCCGTGACGGCGCGACCGTCGTGTGCGTCGACGTCCCGGCCGCCGGCGAGGGGCTGGCCCGTACCGCGAACGCGGTCGGCGGCACCGCCCTGCAGCTCGACGTCACGGCGCCCGACGCCGGCCAGCGGATCCTGCTGCACGCCCGCGAGCGCCACGGCGGGCTCGACATCGTCGTCCACAACGCCGGCATCCTGCGCGACAAGCTGCTCGCCAACATGAAGCCGGCGCAGTGGGACGCGGTGATCGCGGTCAACCTCGAGGCCCAGCTGCAGATCAACGAGACGCTGGTCCAGGCCGGCCTGGAGAACCTGCACGTCGTGTCCCTGGCCTCCACCTCGGGCATCGCCGGGAACAAGGGCCAGACGAACTACGCCTTCTCCAAGGCCGGCGTCATCGGGCACACCCGGGCCACGGCACCGCTGCTCGCCGAGCACGGCGGCACCGCGAACGCGGTCGCCCCCGGGTTCATCGAGACCGACATGACGGCGTCGATCCCGATCGCCACGCGGTCCGTGGCACGGCTGCTGCCGACGCTCTCCCAGGGCGGCGAGCCGGTGGACGTCGCCGAGGCCGTCGCCTTCCTGGCCTGGCCCGCGACGGCCGGCGTCAACGGTCAGGTCCTGCGGGTGTGCGGACAGCACATGGTGGGCCAGTGACGGCGGCGCCCCCGCGCACGGCCGACGGCCGCGAGCTGCGCGTCGAGACCCAGCCGAGCCTCCCCGGGCTCGGCGGGCTCTACGCGCGGGGCGCGGCCGCCTCGGGCCTGATCGCGGCCGGCCGCGCGCTGCCGTCGATCCCGGGCATCGGGGAGGCCCGCGGATCGGAGACCCGGGCGGACGCCTCGGACGGGGACCTCACCCTGCCCGACGTGGCCTACCGCGTCGGTGGGGTGCGCACCGACGACCTCGAGCGCCACCTGCACGACTACCAGCGGCTGGTGCACGAGCCGGTGGGCAACACGATGCCGGCCGGCTACCTGCACGTGCTCACCTTCCCGCTGACGACCGGGATCATGGTGCGCAACGACTTCCCGCTGCCCCTGCTCGGCATGGTGCACCTGGCGAACCGGGTCGAGCTGCGCGGGCCGGTCACGGTCGGCGACGTCCTCGAGGTGCGGGCGTGGGCGGAGAACCTGCGTCCGCACCGGCGCGGGGTGCAGGTGGACCTCGTCGCCGAGGTCCGCCGCGACGCCGGCGACGAGACGGAGCCGCCCGTGTGGCGCGGTGTCTCGACGCACCTGGCCAAGGGGTACTTCCTCGAGGACGGCGACGGCGCGTCGGAGGCCGACCGGCCGCGCGGGGAGTGGACACCGCCCCTGCCCACCGGCCGGTGGGTGCTGGGGCCGGAGACCGGCCGTGCCTACGCGGCGGTGTCCGGGGACCGCAACCCCATCCACATGTCGGCGCTGTCGGCCAAGGCGTTCGGCTTCCCGCGGGCGATCGCGCACGGGATGTACTCCGCGGCGCGGGCGCTGGCCGACGTCGGCCCCGGGCGCGGGGACGCGTACCGGTGGACCGTGGAGTTCGCCAAGCCCGTGCTGCTGCCCGCCACCGTGGACGTGGCGATCACGCCCGAGGAGGGCGACGGGGCCGGGTTCTCCTACGTGGGATGGAACGCCCGCAAGGGGCTGCGGCACTTCTCCGGCGAGGTCACGCCGCTCTGAACGGCCCCCCGCCGGAGTCGGCACGTCGGCGGGCCCGAGGCGCAGCGCCTGCGCTGCCTCGGGCCCGCGACGTCGGGGTCACGCGACGACCGGCTGCTGCTCCTGCAGCTCGGGACGGTCCCGGAGCCGCCACAGGAACACCAGGAACCAGATCAGGACGACGAACGTCAGCGCGCCGAGGAGGAGCACCACCGCACCGGCGCCCACGAGCCAGCCGGTGGTCCCCGGCGTCGGGCCGGCCGAGAGCAGCACGGGGCTCGATCCGAGCCCCAGGGCGACCACCGTGAGCGCGACGTCCGTCGCCCGCAGGATCCGGGCGTGCCGGACCACCTGTGGCTCGTGCGCCAGCACGCGGGCGATCCCCGTGCAGATCGCGACGACCACCACCGTGAGCGCGAGCGTCTCGACCGCCCCGAGCACGGAGACGACGCCGGCCCCGACCGTCAGGCCGGGGACGAGCTGGACGATCGATCCGAGCCCGCCGAGCACCGCACCGACGGCGGCGACCGCAAAGGCCCGGTCGCGGACCGCGAGGAGCCGCAAGGCCTTCACCACCAGGATCCAGCCGATCAGGTCGACGACGACGTCGAACCCGTCGAAACGCAGGTCGAGAACGACGATGACCAGGCCCCCGACGACGATCTGCAGCGGTCTCATGCGGCGGAGAGTAGCGCAGGGCGTCCCGGCGTAGGGTCGGGCCATGGACGCCCTGCACGAGCAGACCGCCCTGGAGCTCCGCGACCGGCTGCGCGCCGGTGAGCTGACCCCGGGTGAGGTGACCGACCACTTCCTGGCCCGGATCGCGGCACGCAACGACGAGCTGGGCGCGTTCGCCCGCGTCACCCCCGAGAGGGCTCGGGAGCGCGCGACGCAGCTGGGTCCGCCGTCGGGGCCCCTGTGGGGGATGCCGACCGCCGACAAGGACCTGTGGAACCGGGCCGGAGTGCCGACCGGCTTCGGCACGCGCGCCATGGAGGGCTTCGTGCCCGAGGAGTCCGACGACGTCGTCCTGGACCTCGACGCCGCCGGGATCGTCAGCCTGGGCAAGACCGCGACGCCCGAGCTGGGGTTCCCCGCCTACACCGAGCCGCTGGCGGGGCCCGTGGCACGCAACCCGTGGGACCTCGCGCGCGGCGCCGGCGGCTCCAGCGGCGGGGCGGCGGTCGCGGTGGCCGCGGGCCTGCTGCCCTTCGCCCCGGGGTCCGACGGCGGGGGGTCCGTCCGGATCCCGGCCGCCGCCTGCGGCGTCGTGGGTCTCAAACCCTCGCGCGGCCTGCTGCCCGCGGGGTCCGGGATCGAGGCCCTCGGCGGCCTCGTGGTCAACGGACCGATCGCCCGGACGACGGCGGACACGGCGCTGCTGCTCGAGGGGATGCTGCGCCGGACCCCGGACGGCCACGTCGACCACCGGTTCACGCTGCGCACCCCGGCGGCGCACGCGGGGTCATACCTCGCGGCCGCGCTGCGCGGCGAGGTCCCCGGGCGGGACGACGACGGCGACCGGTTCCGGGTGGGGGTCACCACCTGGAACGCCTGGGACGACTACTACGACGTCACCGTGGCGCCGGAGGCACGGGCGGCCCTCGACGCGGGCGTCCGGGCGCTGGCGGGTCTCGGGCACGGCGTCGAGGAGCACACCTGGGACCCGGTCCCGGAGTACGGCGACGCCTTCCGCAGCCTGTGGATGGGCGGCGCGTCGGCGGTACCGATCGACGACGACGCGGTGCTGGACCAGCTCGAGCCGCTGACGGCATGGCTGATCCGCCGCGGCCGGCAGGTGCCGGCCCGCGAGCTCGCCGAGGCCCTGGCGACGCTGACCGGGTTCGAGCGGACCCTCATCGCCGGGATGGGCGACCTGGACGCCGTCGTCACTCCCGCACTGGCGATGACGCCGCGGCCGATCGGCTGGTTCGACGCCGCCGACCCGGACCACAACTTCGCCCAGCAGTGCCAGTACACGCCGTTCACGTCGTGGCTCAACGTGGCCGGGCTGCCCGCGATCACCGTGCCGACGCACTGGACGGCGGACGGGCTGCCCATGGGGGTGCAGATCATCGGCCGTCCCGGCGGCGAGGTCACGCTGCTGGCGCTCGCCGCCCAGCTCGAGGACGTGCTGCGCTGGCCGGAGAGGCACCCGCCCGTCTGGTGAGGCCGGTCAGTCGGGGACGCAGGCGAACGCCTCGTCACCGCCGGGGCCGGCCGTGGCCAGCAGGCCGTCCAGCCCGGACCCCTCGGGCACCGGACGCGGGTCGTCCACGACGACCCACAACCCGTCGACGACGGCGTAGTCGGCCCGCGGCCCGTCGGCGACGAGCGCAGCCACGGCGGCCACGAGCCGCTCGACCTCCTCGCCGGCCGTGCCGGCGCCGACGGACGCGCGGACGGCCCCGGCGCGGTACCCGAGCCGGGTGAGCAACGGGTGCGCGCAGAAGCGACCGTCCCGCACGCCGATGCCGTGCTCCGCGGACAGGTAGGCGGCGACCTGGCCGGGCTCGTAGCCGGACACCGTGAACGTGACGACGCCGACCGTGTCGGGGGCGTCGGGCCACAGACGGACGACCTCGACGCCGTCGATCGCCTCCAGCCCGTCGACCAGCCGGGCCCGCAGCGCGTCCTCGTGCTCGCGCAGGGCCACGGTGTCGACGGCGGCGAGCGTCTCGCAGGCGGCGGCGAGCGCCACCGCGCCGAGCACGTTGGGCGAGCCGGCCTCGTGGCGGGCCGGGCCGTCGTGCCAGTCGGTCCCGTCCACGCGCACGCTGCGCACCGCGCCGCCGCCGGCGAGGTAGGGCGTGCCGGCGTCCAGCCAGTCGCGGCGGCCGACCAGGGCGCCGGCACCGAACGGCGCGTAGGCCTTGTGGCCGGAGAAGGCGACGTAGTCGACCCCGGTCTGCGCCAGCGAGAAGCGGCGGTGCGGCACGAGCTGGGCGCCGTCCAGCACCACCCGGGCGCCGGCGCCGTGCGCGGCGGCGACGACGTCGGCGACCGGCAGCGTCTCGCCGGTGACGTTGGAGGCCCCGGTGACGGCCAGCAGGGCGTAACCGCGCCCCGCGGCCGCCCCGGCGGCGAGCTCGGCACGGACCGCCTCGAGCGTGGCGGCGACCGTGCCGCGACCGGTGAGGACCGTGGCGTCGGTCGCGCGCTGCCACGGCAGGAGGTTCGCGTGGTGCTCGACGTCGAGGACGAGCACGCGGCCCGGCGTGCCGTCCGCGGCGGGGACGCATCCGGCGAGCAGGTTGAGCGCGTCGGTGGTGTTGCGCACCAGCAGGGTGAGGTCGTCCGGGCGGGCACCGACGAACTCGCCGATGGTGGCGCGGGCGGACTCGTACAGCGTGGTGGAGACCTGCGAGAGGTAGCCGGCGCCCCGGTGCACCGAGGCGTACAGCGGCAGGGCCGCTGTGACGCGGTCGCCGACGGCCTGCAGCGCGGGCGCCGAGGCGGCGACGTCGAGGTTGGCGTACGGCACGCGCCGTCCGTCGACCAGCGGGGCGGGGGTGTCGTGCCCGAGGACGGGCAGCACCGGCGTCAGCGCGTCGACCCGGTCGACACTCGGACAGGCGGGGCTCTCGGCGATCGTGGTCATGGCGTCCTCCTCGGTGTCCCGGGGAGCCGTCTCCCCGCGCTTGCCCGACGCCGGTCGGCGCCGTGCCTGGTCGTCACCCGGGGCACCCCGCCGCGAGGGGAGGGTTGCCGGCCAGCGAGCCGGGGCTTGGCGCTGGCGCTCTTGACCTGGTGCCAGGTTCACGGATCCGCGCCGGGGTGTCAACAGATGGTCAGATGGTCTCGCGATGTGGTCGTCTCGCGGTCGAGCAAGCCCGGGGCGCGGCACGGCGTCCACCAAGCGAGACCGACGTCCCGCTTCATGGACGCCGTCGCGTACGATCGTGGAGACCATCCCGAGCGGCCGAGTGACGTGGCACGTCGACGCCGCAGCAACCCCGCGGGACCGTGCCGTCGTCGTCGACCGCGACGAGCGAGCACGGGACCGGGCGCGGGTGCTACCGCCACGACCGATGGGAGGAGTGCCGTGACCGCACCGATCGAACCCCGACCCGCGCAGGGCTACGCCGGCGACCTGACCCCGCAGCAGGCATGGGACCTGCTCGCCGCCGAACCCGGCGCCGTCCTGGTCGACGTCCGCACCGAAGGCGAGTGGCGCACGATCGGGGTGCCCGACGTCGCCTCGCTGGACAAGACGGCCGTCTTCACGCAGTGGGTCACCGGCGACGGCCGACCCAACCCGGGATTCCTCGCCGAGCTCGAGGCCGCCGGCGTGCCCACCGACCAGCCCGTGGTGTTCCTGTGCCGCTCCGGGCAGCGCTCCATCGGCGCCGCTCGCCTGGCGACGTCGGCGGGCTACGGCCCCGCCTACAACGTGCTCGAGGGTTTCGAGGGGCCGGTGGGCCCGTTCGGCGCCCGCGACCAGGCCGGGTGGAAGGTCCGCGAGCTGCCGCACACCGCCTACGCCGAGCCGACCCGGTGACCCGCACCGAGATCCCCACCGGCCCCGGCCCGAACCCCGAGCCGTACGGCGGCGCCGGCCACGCGCCCCTGCCCCCGACCGCACGTCCCGCCACCCTCGCCGTCCGCGGGGGCCACCGCCGCTCGGACTTCTCCGAGACGTCGGAGGCGATGTTCCTCACCCAGGGCTACACCTACGACTCCGCCGCCGACGCCGAGGCAGCGTTCGCCGGCGACCACTCCCGGTTCGTGTACTCCCGGTACGGCAACCCGACGGTGCGCACCTTCGAGGAACGCCTGCGCCTCATCGAGGGGGCCGAGGCCTGCTACTCCACCGCCACCGGGATGTCCGCGGTGTTCACCACGCTGGCCGCCCTGGTGCGCAGCGGGTCGCGGATCGTCTCGGCCCGGGCCCTGTTCGGCTCCACGAACGTCATCTACGACGAGATCCTCGCCAAGTGGGACGTGCAGGTCGACCTGGTCGACGGGCACGTGACGTCGCAGTGGGAGGAGGCCCTGGCCACCACCGCCGACGTCGTCTTCTTCGAGACACCGTCGAACCCCATGCAGGAGCTCGTCGACGTGCGGCGCGTGTGCGAGCTCGCCCACGCCGCGGGTGCCGTCGTCGTGGTCGACAACGTGTTCGCCACCCCGGTCCTGCAGCGGCCGCTCGAGCTGGGCGCCGACATCGTCGTGTACTCGGCGACCAAGCACGTCGACGGCCAGGGCCGGGTGCTCGGCGGGGCGATCCTCGGCCCCCGGGAGTTCCTGTCCGGACCGGTCGAGACGTTCCTGCGGCACACGGGGCCGTCGCTCAGCCCGTTCAACGCCTGGGTGCTGCTCAAGGGGCTGGAGACCCTCGACGTGCGGGTGCGCGCGCAGAACGCGAGCGCGCTGCAGCTCGCCGAGTACCTCGAGTCCGCCGACGGCGTCACCGGCGTGCGCTACCCGTTCCTGGCCTCCCACCCGCAGCACGAGCTGGCGAAGGCCCAGCAGACCGGGGGCGGCACCGTGGTCACGTTCGACCTCGCGGTGCCCGACGACGCCACCCCGGAGCAGGCGAAGCAGCGGACGTTCCGTTTCCTGGACGCGCTGCAGATCGTCGACATCTCGAACAACCTCGGGGACGCCAAGTCCTTGGTCACGCACCCCGCCACGACGACGCACCGGCGGCTCGGCGCCGAGGGCCGCGCGGCCGTCGGCATCCACGAGACCACGGTGCGGCTGTCCGTCGGGCTCGAGGACCCGCTGGACATCGTCGAGGACGTCGCCCAGGCGCTGCGGGCCTGACCCCCCGTTCCGCCGAGCATGCCGTCGCGGCCCGTCCCGGCACCGGGACGGGCCGCGAAGACCTGTTCGCCGTCGCGAGAGCATGGTCGCGGCGGAAGCAGGGCCGGATATGCCAGCTGCGACGCCTGCGACGAGGCCGTGGAGGCCAGCGCCGAGGACCTCGAACGGCTGGTGCTCGGCGTCGCCGCCGGGACTCTGCGCGAGTGGGTGCGCCGGAGCCGGCCGGGCGCCCGCACCGGCGGCCGCCGGCAGCCCTGGCCCCGTCGGGACGGCGTCGGCGCGCCATAGGCACCGCGGGACGTCATCCCGGTCGCCCGGATCCTGACGTCTCCACCGGGTGGTCGAGGCGGTGGCCGCCGGACGCGGACGGCGGCCGACGTCACTCCGTCTCGCCCCGGACCATCTCCTCCTCGGCGTCCGGGCGGGTGCTCGCGAACGCGTCGGCCGCACGGCGCAGGGCGACCGCGACCGAGCCCACCACGAGCCCCTCGCCGGGGTCGCTGGAGCGCTCGACCACACCCTGGCGGAAGTCGCGGACCTGCTCGCGCAGCGCGTCGACGAGCTCGTCGCGGTCCTCTCCCCAGGCGTCGGCGCGGAGCACCCCGGCGAGTGAGCGCAGCACTCCGACGAGCGGTTCGCACAGGTCCTCGGGCAGGCGCACCGGTTCGGCGGTGTCCACCAGCAGCGTCACGACGACGTCGACGGACGCCGCGACCGTCTCCAGCTCCTGGGCCCGGGCGTCCTGCCCCTCGGTCCACCGCCGATACCGGCGGACCCGAGGGTGGCGCCCGGCCTTCGCGGCATCACGGCTCTCCCGCACCGACGCCCGGGTCTCCTCGAGCACCGGCTGGATCGCGACGCGCCGGCGTTCCCAGTCCTCGGCGTCCACGTCGCTGGACTCCTCCAGCGACTCCGCCAGGTCCTCGACCTGCCCGGCGAGCAGCGCGCTCAACCCGTCCAGCGCGTTCTCGGTGGGGGTCAGCGGCAAGGGCGGCAGCAGCAGGTTCAGCCCGATCCCCACCAGGGCGCCGAGAGCCACCAGTCCCGCGAACGAACCCACGAACGACAGCGCGTCGGCGTTGCCGAGGATGAGTACGAACAGGGCGGAGTTCGCCACCCAGCTCCCCTGGTCGCCGAAGAACTTCCACCCGGCGCACAGCAGCGCGACGCCGATGACCAGCGCGATCGAGAACGGGCCGACCGGGAGGAACTCTTGGGCCAAGCGGGCGATCCCGGCACCGAGCAGGACGGCGACGGTGACGCGATAGGAGTCCTTGACGGACCGCACCAGCGTGCTCGTCGTCGCGATGATGGCACCGAGCGGCGCGTAGTAGGGGAAGTCCCCCAGCGGGTGCGGCACGTAGATCCCCACGACCCACGCCACCCCGGCCGCGAGCGCGCCGCGCGCCGCGATGGACCAGCGTGGATGGCGCAGCCATGCCCAGTACATCGCCTGGGCGACCCCGGCGACCCGCTTCTCGACCATCGGACCCCTCTCGTCCCGAGCGATCCTCGCCACAGAACGTCAGGAGCGCATCCGCTCGCCGGAATACGCAGGTCGGGGCGGTGGGTTGTCCCGGGCGATGAACGACGTCCCCGCCCCCTCCCTCTCGGTCCTCGACCTCGTCCCCGTGCGCACCGGGCAGTCGAGCGCGCAGGCGCTCGAGTCCTCGATGACGCTGGTCCGCCGGGCCGACGCGCTGGGCCTGACCCGCTACTGGTTCGCCGAGCACCACAACATGCCCGCCGTCGCGGCCTCCACACCGCCGGTGATGATCGCTGCCGCGGCCGCACGCACCGAACGCATCCGCGTCGGGTCCGGCGGTGTGATGCTGCCGAACCACGCCCCGCTCGTCGTCGCCGAGCAGTTCGCCGCGCTCGAGGCGCTCGCCCCCGGCCGCATCGACCTCGGGATCGGGCGTGCCCCGGGCAGCGACCCCGTCGTGACCGCCCTGCTGCGATCCTCCGGGCCGACGTCGGACGTCGACCGGTTCCCGGAGCACCTGCGCAACATCCTGGCCCTCATGGCGCCCGACGGCGCCCGGTTGCGGCTCACGGACGGCCAGACCTACGACGTCAACGCCACGCCCGCCGCGACGACGACGCCCACGCTGTGGCTGCTCGGCTCCTCGGACTACTCGGCGCGTCTGGCCGCGGAGCTCGGGCTGCCGTACGTGTTCGCGAACCACTTCTCCGGTGCCGGGATCGACCAGGTGCTCGCGCTCTACCGCGACGGGTACCGCCCCAGCGAGACCCAGCCGCGGCCGCGGACCTTCCTCACCCTGAACGCCGTCGTCGCCCCGACGGCCGAGGAGGCCCGCGAGCGCGCGCTGCCGCAGCTCCGGGCGATGGCCCGGCTGCGCACCGGTCGGCCGATGGGCACCGCCGAGACGGTCGAGGAGGCGCTGACCGCCCCGCTGGACGGCCTCGGCGAGCAGATGGTCGAGGACATGAGGTCGCGCTGGCTCGTCGGCACGCCGGACGAGGCCCGGGCCGAGGTCGCCCGCCTGGCGGCGCGGCACGGGGTCGACGAGGTGATGATCGTCCCGGTGGCCGGCAGCTACGCCTCCGAACCGCTGGACGCGACCCCCGGCCGGGTGCAGACGCTGGAGCTGCTCGCCGGCTGACGTGCGAGGATCACCGCGACGACCGAAGGAGCAAGGACCGTGCCCGACCTGCGCCCCCTCACCCCGTCGGTCGGCGTGCTGCGCGCCGACAACCCCGGCCCGATGACGCTCGACGGGACCCGGTCGGTCGTGCTGCGCGCCCCCGGTGCGCCTTCGTGCGTCGTGGTGGACCCGGGGCCGGACGACGCCGCGCACCTCGACGCCCTCGCGGCCACCGGACCCGTGGACCTCGTGCTGATCACGCACCGCCACGCCGACCACACGGCCGGCTCGGCCGGGCTGCGGACGCGGACGGGAGCCCCGGTGCGGGCCGCCGACCGGCGGCACTGCCACGGCGGCGAGCCGCTCGCCGACGGCGAGGTCGTCGAGGCCGCCGGGCTGCGCATCGACGTGCTCGCCACCCCGGGGCACACGGCGGACTCGGTGTCCTTCACGGTCACGGCACCGGGCGAGGACCCGGTGGTGCTCACCGGCGACACCGTCCTGGGGCGCGGCACGACCGTCATCGCCGAGCCCGACGGCTCGTTGCAGGACTACCTCTCCTCCCTCGACCTGCTGGAGCGGGTCGGGGAGGGCCGGCTCGGGGTCCCCGCGCACGGGCCGGAGATCGCCGACCTCGGTGACGCCGTCCGCGCCTACCGGGCGCACCGCCTCGAGCGCCTCGACCAGGTGCGCGCGGCCCTGGCCGCCCTGGGCCCCGACGCCGGGGTGGACGACGTCGGGGCCCACGTCTACGCCGACGTCGACCCGTCGGTGCTGCGGGCCGCCCGGCAGTCGGTGGCGGCCCAGCTCGCCTACCTGCGGCACGGGAGCTGACGGCTCGTCGGGGCGCGCGGGCCCCGACGACGGCATGATGGCGGCATGACCGTCCGTCTCGGCATCGCCCACGTCCCCACGCACGCCCCGGAGACGCTGCGCACCGTGGCCACCGCGGCCGAGGACGCGGGGCTGGACGACCTGTGGGTGTGGGAGGACTGCTTCAAGCAGAGCGGCCTGGCCTCGGCGTCCGCGGCCCTGGCGTGGACCGACCGGATCCGGGTCGGGATCGGCCTCCTGCCGGTCCCGCTGCGCAGCACCGCGATCACCGCGATGGAGATCGCCACGCTGGCACGGACGTTCCCGGGCCGGTTCGTCCCCGCCGTCGGGCACGGGGTGCAGTCCTGGATGGCGCAGTCCGGGGTGCGCGTCGACTCACCCCTGACGCTGCTGCGCGAGCACGTCACGACCCTGCGCGCGCTGCTGGACGGCGAGGAGGTCACGACGTCGGGCCGCTACGTGCACCTGGACGCCGTCCGCCTGGAGTGGCCGCCGACGACGCCGGTGCCCCTGTGGACGGGCGGGGTCGGCCCGCGCACGCTGGCGCTGACCGGCGAGCTGGCCGACGGCCTGACCCTGGCCAACGCGTTGACCCCGGACGACGTGCGCGACGCCGTCGCCACGGCGCGGGAGGGCGCGTCCGCCGTCGGGCGTGAGCTCCCGGACGTGCACGCGACCCTCGTCGTCGCGACCGGGGCGCGGGCTCGGGAACGACTGGCGGCGGAGCTGCCGAGGTGGGGAGCCGACCCGCAGCGCGGGATCGGGGCGGCCGGGGGCGCCGACGAGATCGCCGCGGGCGTCCGGGCGCTGGCCGACGCCGGTGCGACGGCTGTCGCGATCCAGCCGACCGCGGACGAGCCCGACCTCGCCGAGCTGGCGGCGTTCCTCGGGCGGGAGGTCAGGCCGCGGCTCGCCGACTGAGCGGGCCGTTCGGTGGGCGCGTGGCGACGCCGACCCCGGTCAGAGGTGCTTGCCGAAGCTGCGCTGGTCGTCGTAGCCGGCGTACTTGCCGTACGACTCGATCGGCTCGTACCCGAGCGCGGTGTACAGGCCGATGGCCTCCGGCTGCGCGGTGCCGGTCTCGAGCACGAACCGCCGGAACCCGGCCTGCCGGGCGACGCGCTCCAGCTCGGCCATCAGCAGGCGGGCCAGCCCGCGCCCCCGGTGCTCGGGCAGGACGAACACGCGCTTCAGCTCACCGGTCGCCGCGGGGTGCACGGTGCCCCGGCCCCGGCCGTCGTCGGTGGCGGACACGTCGCGCACGCTCCCGCACGCGGCCGGGACCCCGTCGACGCGGACGAGGAAGGTGGCGACGACCGTCCCCGGGTCGATGACCTCGTGGGCGTCGTCGTCCCCTCCGTAGCGGCGGCCGAGCTCGGCCACGGCCTCGGCGCGCAGCGCCACGGCGTCGGCGTCCTCCCACGGGACCCGGACGACCTCGACGGCGCCGCCACCCGGTCCGGTGCCTGCGGGCCGCTGCAGGTCGACACTCATGGCGCCACCCTTTCTCGCCGTCGAGGCGGACGGGCCGTCGGGATCACGCGTGGACGAGCGAGGCCAGGACCGAGGTGAAGAAGCCCAGGCCGTCGGTGCCGGAGCGCGGCCCGTCCGGACCGTCGGGGCCGAACCCCGCCTCGACCGCGTGCTCCGGGTGCGGCATGAGCCCCACGACGTTCCCCGCGGCGTTGGTGATGCCCGCGATGTCACGGCGGGAGCCGTTCGGGTTCCAGCCGACGTAGCGGAAGGCGACGCGGCCCTCCCCCTCGAGCTCGTCGAGGGTGCGCTCGTCGGCGACGAACTGGCCGTCCTGGTTCTTCAGCGGGATCGTGATGTGCTGCCCCGCCTCGTACCGGTGGGTCCACGCGGTGTCCGCGTTCTCCACGGCGAGCACCTGCTCGCGGCAGACGAAGTGCAGGTGCTCGTTCTTGATCATCGAGCCGGGCAGCAGGTGGGCCTCGGTGAGGATCTGGAAGCCGTTGCAGATGCCCAGCACCGGCATGCCGCCCTTCGCGGCGTCCACGAGCGCGTCCATGGCCGGGGCGAAGCGGCTGATCGCGCCCGCCCGCAGGTAGTCCCCGTAGGAGAACCCCCCGGGCAGGACGACGGCGTCGACCCCCTGCAGGTCGCCGTCGGCGTGGAACAGCGAGACCGGCTCGCCGCCGGCGAGGCGCACGGCGCGGGCCGCGTCGCGGTCGTCCAGGGTGCCGGGGAACGTGATGACGCCGATGCGTGCCTCGTCAAGCGTCGTGTCGACGGTGCCCGCGCTCATCAGGCCGACACCTCGGCCGCCTCGGCGGAGGCGTCCGCGACCCGGACGACGTCCTCGATGACCGGGTTCGACAGCAGCGTCTCGGCTGCTTCGCGCGCGGCGGCGAGCACCTCAGGCGTGACGTCGCCCTCGACCTCGAGCTCGAACCGCTTGCCCTGTCGGGCACCGGTGAACTGGGTGAAGCCGAGGCGCGGCAGCGCCCCGACGACGGCCTTGCCCTGGGGGTCCAGGATCTCGGGCTTGGGCATGACCTCGACGACGACGCGTCCCACGGCGGGCTCCTCAGGCGCTCGGCTGGGCCGCCGCTCCGGGATCCCGGCACGCAGCACGGCGGCAGGTGACGGGCGGGAGCACGGCGGCAGGATTCCGGGCGTCAGTCTACCCGTCGAGCGGAGCCGCGGGCCCCGGCCGGCCACGGACCCCGGACCATCGTCCGGTCGGGTGCAGACAGGGGTGGTCGTCCCCCGCTACCGTCCAGGTCATCCACAGCCAAAAGGGAGAAACCGTGACCAACCCGCCGCAGGACCCGTACGCACCCCCGACCACCACCGCAGCGGACGCGTCCGCGCCGCCGACCGAGAGCGAGCCGTCCACGCCGGACGCACCGACGACCGTGCTGCCGGACACCGCCGACGTGCCCGCTCAGCCGTACGGGGTACCGCCGACCCGCCCCGGGACGGACGGGCTGGCGATCGCCGCGCTGGTGACCGGGATCCTGCAGATGACGATCATCCCGCTCGGCCTCGGCATCGCCGCGCTGGTCCGCATCAGGAAGTCCGGCAGGTCCGGCAAGGGGTTCGCGATCGCCGGCATCGTTCTCGGCGCGCTGTCCACCGTCGCGTGGGCCGCGATCATCCTGCTGTTCTCCGCCCTCTTCACGAACGACGACTTCCAGGAGGCCTTCGTGGAGGGCTTCGAGGAGGGCTACGAGGAGTCGACCGGCACGGACCTCGGGCTCGAGGACTCCGCCGGCACGGACCCGGGACTCGCCGAGGCGTCGAGCACGGAGATCACCGTCGGCGACTGCTTCGAGGACCCCCCGCTCGAGGCCGTCGACTGCACGTCCCCGCACCACTCCGAGGTGTTCGGCGTCCAGGAGCTGGCCGGCGAGGAGTTCCCCGGTGAGCAGCAGGTGATCAAGGAGACCGAGGAGTTCTGCCTGAGCGCCTTCACCGAGTACGTCGGCACCGACTACATCGACTCCAGCCTCGACTTCTTCTACTACTACCCGACCGAGGAGATGTGGACGTCCGGGGACCGCGAGGTCTTCTGCGAGGCCGTGACGATGGACGGCAGCCCGCTCGAGGGGACGGTCGCCGGCTCCGGGATCTGAGCTCCTGGCGCCTCCTCGTCGAACCGGCCGAATTCACCCGGCGCTGTGCGTCACCTGACGCAGAAGGCGTCGGCCCTCCGGGAGAACGGTGGATCCGGACGATCTCCGCCGACGGCGGACGCCCTCCGGCCCGTCTCCCGCGGGCCGGTCGGACTCGACGAGGAGGCACCGACCCATGTCAGACAACAGCACGACGCCGACCGCGACGCGTCGGAGGTCACGGCGGCGGCTAGCCCTGTTCAGCGCTCTCGGGCTCGCCGTCCCGCTCCTGCTCGCGCAGGCCGTCCCCGCCCTCGCCGCCCATGACCTCGCATCCCTGCCCGGCAGCGACTTCGAGATCGACGTCGACGCCAACCTCACGGTCGACGACGGCGGGGACTGGATGGACTGGGAGAGCGTCGACGCCGCCGTCGGCACCGACGCGGAGACCGGCAAGAACGACGACTCGTTCGCCGGGGGGTCCAAGGAGGACGACGTCTGTCCGG
Source organism: Isoptericola sp. b515 (assembly GCF_030588125.1). Classification (NCBI taxonomy): domain Bacteria; kingdom Bacillati; phylum Actinomycetota; class Actinomycetes; order Micrococcales; family Promicromonosporaceae; genus Isoptericola; species Isoptericola sp. b515. The sequence continues at coordinate 563,331 of NZ_JAUQYR010000001.1, forward strand.
GCACCACCACGGGCAGCATCCCGAACAACAAGAGCGACCTGCTGAACTTCGGGGTCTACGAGGAGGAGGGCGACCCCGGATTCCTGCACCTGTTCTGGACCCGCGTCCAGGAACCGAACGGCACCACCCTGATGGACTTCGAGCTCAACCAGTCCGGCACGGACTGTGGCAACGGGGTCAACAAGGAACGGACCGAGGGTGACCTGCTGCTCGAGTACGCCATCGACCAGGGCGGCGCGAGGGCCGAGATCACCGCCCGCCTCTGGGACGCAACCGCGAACGAGTGGGGCCCGGCCGACGTCCTCCCGGAGAACATCGCGACGGGAACCATCAACGACAGCGCGATCGCTGACGGTGACGCCATGGTCGGGGACGGCACCGATCTGGGTTCGCTGAGCCCGCGGACGTTCGGTGAGGCGAGCATCGACCTCGACTACCTGTTCGACTCCGGAGAGTGCCTGTCCTTCGGCAGCGCGTTCCTCAAGTCGCGGTCCTCGGACTCGTTCACGTCACAGCTCAAGGACTACATCGAGCCCGTCGACGTGAACATCTCCAACTGCGGGAAGCTCACCGTCGAGAAGGTCACCGACCCCAGCGGGGTGTCCGAGACCTTCGACTTCACCACCACGGGCGGTCTCACCCCGAGCACCTTCACACTGGGTGACGGGGAGTCCCAGGGCTACACCGACGTGTTCGCGGGCACCTACACGGTGACCGAGGCCGCGGACGCACCCGGACAGCTCGATCTCATCGAGTGCGACAGCGGCGACTGGAGCGTGGCCGACCGGACGGTGACCGTCAACCTGGAGGCGGACGACGACATCACCTGTACGTTCTACAACAGCCTGTTCGGTTCGATCCTCGTGGAGAAGGTCGACGACAACGGTGATCCGCTCGCCGGGGCGGAGTTCACCGCCACGCCGGGCGACATCGTGCTCACCGAGGAGAGCACCGGGGTGTTCTGCGCCGACGTGCCGTACGGCGACTACACGGTCACGGAGACCGTGGTGCCGGACGACTACGTGGGTCAGGACCCGCAGGACGTCACGGTCGACTCGTCCGAGACGTGCGCCGACCGCATCGCCGCCGGCGACGACCCGGACCTGACGTTCACCAACGAGCAGCTCCACCGCGTCGTGGTGCTGGTCTGCCACCAGGCGGACGACGAGCTCGTCGTCGGCACCGTGGCTCTCGGCGAGGGTGAGTCGCAGGACACGGTCGCACCGAGCGACATCACGCCGCTCACGGACGTCGACCCCGACGCGGAGGAGAAGCTGTGCAACCTGCCCGGGTTCTCCGACCTCGAACACGGGGAGGTGGGCCTGACCGTCAACATCCCTGGCCACACGGCCGAGTAGTCCCCTGAGCACGGCGGGCGCACGCACCAAGCGTGCGCCCGCCGTGCCGTGCCCCGGGTACGTCGTCGGCCCGGCAAGCACGCCGCACCGCCCGGGCCTACGCTGGCACGAGGGGGACCTTGCTGCGGCAGGGCCGACACGATGGCAACCGCGCGCACAGAGCCGGCGTTCGATCCGGCGTCGTTCATCGGGCTGATCGACGAGCCCGATCGCTCCCACCTGCTGGCGGCCGGGCACCGCACGAAGGTCCCCACCCGGACCACGCTCACCACCCAGGGCACCACGCCGTCGTCGCTCGGCGTGCTCCTCTCGGGCACCGCCGAGGCGGTGCGGGTCGACCCGGGCGGCCACGAGACCCGCGTGCTGTCCTACGGCCCCGGCGACGCGGTCTGCCTCCCCGAGGTCTGCGCGGCCGTCCCGGCGCTGTCGAGCGTACGCACGTCCGCGCCGGCCGAGGTGCTCGCCGTCCCCGCGCGGGCCTTCCGGCAGCTCGTCACGACACCCGCGGTCTCGGAGGCCGCGGTCTCGACCCTGGCCGCCCTCGCCTACACGCTGGAGGAGCACCGGCTGCACGGGTCCTACGGCAACGTCCGGTCCCTCGTGTGCCACTGGGTGCTCCAGCTGGCGGCACGGTCCGGCGTGCCGCAGCCCGACGGCTCGGTCGTCGTCCGGTGCACGCAGGCCGAGCTGGCGTCCTGGGCGGGGATCTCCCGCGAGGCGCTGGTCCGTCACCTGCGCGTGATGCGCCTGGACGGGCTGGTCGCCACGAGCCGCGGGTACCTGACGATCCACGACCCGGAGGGGTTGCGCGCGGCGGCCGACGACGGCGGACCGTCGACGGCGTCGCCGAACGGTGTCAGTCGAGGCGAGAACCCGTGAGCCGTTCGTACGCCTCGAGGTAGCGGTCGCGGGTCCGGCGCACGACGTCCGCCGGCAGCGCGGGCGGCGGGGCGTCCCCGGCACGGTCCCACCCGGAGGCCGGCGACGTGAGCCAGTCGCGGACGAACTGCTTGTCGAAGCTCGCCTGGGCCCGGCCCGGTGCCCAGTCGTCGGCCGGCCAGAACCGCGAGGAGTCCGGGGTCAGCACCTCGTCACCGAGCACGATCGGCCCGGTCGGGTGATCGGACCCGTCGGGCACCCGGCCGAACTCGAGCTTGGTGTCCGCGAGGACGACGCCCCGGTCCCGGGCGATCGCCTCGGCACGGGCGTAGACGGCGAGGGTCAGCTCGCGCAGCCGGGCGGCGTCGTCCGCCCCGATCCGCCGCGCCACCTCGGCGAAGCTGACGTTCTCGTCGTGCTCGCCCACCTCGGCCTTGGTCGCCGGGGTGAAGATCGGTTCCGGCAGGCGCGAGCCGTCGACGAGCCCGGCGGGCAGCGGGATACCGGTGACCTCGCCGGTGCTGCGGTACTCGGCGAGCCCGGAGCCGGTGAGGTAGCCGCGCGCCACGCACTCGACGGGGAACATGTCCAGGCGGCGACAGACCATCGCCCGGCCCGCGACGACGTCGGGGACGAGACCGTCACCCGGCTCGGCGCTGGCCTCGACCGAGACGACGTGGTTGTCGACGAGGTCGGCGAGCTGGTCGAACCACCACAGGCTGAGCTGGGTGAGGACCACACCCTTGTCGGGGATCCCCGGCGTGAGCACGTGGTCGTAGGCCGACACCCGGTCCGAGGCCACGACGAGCACGACGTCGCCCAGCGGGTGGACGCCGCCGAGCGCCGGCAGGTCCGGCAGGTACAGGTCGCGGACCTTGCCGGAGTAGGCGTGCCGCCACCCGGGCAGGTCGAGAGGGCCGCCGGCGAAGGCCTCGGGCGTCTCGGTCGTCACGGCACCTGCACCTCGCCCCGCTCGGCGGCCAGCGCGATGTCCGTGCGGTGGTGGGAGTCCGCGAGGTGGATCTCGGCGACGCCGGCGTAGGCCGCGGCCCGGGCCGCGGCGAGGTCGGCGCCCCGGCCGACCACGGACAGCACCCGGCCGCCGGCGGAGACGAGCGTGCCGTCCTCGGCCGTCGCGGTGCCGGCGTGCAGGACGTGCACACCCGGCAGGGCCTCGGCCGCCTCGATGCCGGTGATCGCATCGCCTCGTCGCGGGGACTCCGGGTAGCCGGTCGCCGCGACGACGACGTTGACCACGGCCTCGGGCGACCAGTGCAGCGGTGCGTGCTGCTCGAGCTCTCCGCGGGCCGCGGCCAGCAGCACGGACGACAACGGGGTCGTCAGGCGGGTCAGGACCGCCTGGATCTCCGGGTCACCGAACCGGGCGTTGAACTCCACCACCCGGGCGCCGCGGGAGGTCAGCGCGAGGCCGACGTAGAGCACGCCGACGAACGGGGTGCCGCGGTGCGCCATCTCGTCGATCGTCGGCTGCGCGATCCGGTCGACGACCTCGGCGACGAGGCCGGACGGCGCCCAGTCCAGCGGGGTGTAGGCACCCATGCCTCCCGTGTTCGGCCCCTCGCCGCCGTCGAACACCCGCTTGAAGTCCTGGGCGGGGACCATCGGGACGACCGAGGCGCCGTCGCACAGGCAGAAGAGCGAGACCTCGGGGCCGTCCAGGTACTCCTCGACGACGACCCGCCCCCCGGGTCGGGCACCGAGGGCCGCCTCCGCGTGCGCCAGCGCCTCCTCGCGGTCGGAGGTGACCACGACCCCCTTGCCGGCCGCCAGGCCGTCGTCCTTGACCACGTGCGGGGCGCCGAACGCGTCCAGGGCGGCGGCGACCTCGTCGCGGGTGGTGCACACGTGGGCCATCGCGGTGGGCACGTTCGCCGCCGCCATGACCTCCTTCGCGAACGACTTCGACCCCTCGAGCCGGGCCGCCTCGGCGGAGGGCCCGAAGACCGGGACACCCGCGTCCCGGACCGCGTCCGCCACCCCGGCGACCAGCGGCGCCTCGGGGCCCACGACGACGAGGTCGGCACCGAGGTCGGTGGCCAGCGCGGCGACCGCGCCGCCGTCGACGGCGTCGACGGGGTGCAGGGTGGCCTCGCGGGCCATCCCCGGGTTCCCGGGGGCCGCGTGCAGCTCGTGCGGCTCGCCCCCGAGGGCGTCTTCCGCGGCGAGGGCATGGAGGATGGCGTGCTCGCGAGCACCGTTCCCGACGACGAGGATCTTCACGGGATCTCAGTGTAGGTGGACGGGCCGGACCCCAGGGGGCCGTCCACGGGACGGCCGGTCCGCGCGCGAGCGACCGGAGAGGTGCCTAGCGTGGTCTGAGGTCGCCGACGCCCTCCACGCCGCCCCCAGGGCGCGCTGCCGACGATCGGACGGTCAGCCCGAGCTCTCCGCCACGCCACCCCTGGATTCCTCGCGTCGAGGGCACGACGGACCCGAGTCAGGAGCGGTCATGACCATCACGGATCTGCAGGGTGTCGCCGGCACGGTGGTGCTGCCGGACGACCCGGCGTACGAGGACGCACGCCACGTCTACAACTTCATGGTGGACAAGCACCCGGAGGCCGTCGTCCGGTGTGCGAACGCCGACGACGTCGCCGCCGTGGTGAACTACGCCCGCACGTCGGGCAAGCCCATCGCGGTGCGCGGCGGGGGGCACAGCGTCCCCGGGTTCGGGACGGCCGACGACGCCGTGGTCGCCGACCTGTCCGCGATCAACCACGTCGAGGTCGATCCCGAGCGTCGCATCGCCCGAGTGGGCGGCGGAGCCACCTGGGGCATGTTCAACGAGGCGGCCGGTGCGCACGGGCTCGCCACGACGGGCGGGATCATCTCCACCACCGGCGTGGGCGGACTGACCCTCGGCGGCGGCATCGGCTACCTGACCCGCGCCCACGCCCTGAGCTGCGACAACGTGAACAGCGTGCAGATCGTGCTGGCTGACGGACGCCAGGTCACGGCCAGCCCGACCCAGGAGCCGGACCTGTGCTGGGCGCTCCGCGGCGGCGGGGGCAACTTCGGCGTGGTGACCGAGTTCGAGTTCGAGCTGCACCCGGTCGGCGACATCTACGGCGGCCCCCTGTTCTTCGAGCTCTCGGACGCCGAGGCCGTCCTGCGGTGGTACCGCGAGTTCGAGGCGGACGCACCCCGCGCCTGGGGCGGGTTCCCGGCCTGGCAGATCGCTCCCCCGCTGCCCTTCGTTCCGGAGGACCGGGTGGGCGAGCCGTTCCTCGCGCTCGTCTCCTGCTTCAACGGCCCCGAGGCGGAGGGCGCGAGGCTGCTGGAGGGGGTGCGGGACGTGGCGACGCCGGTGGCCGAGCACGTGGGCGTCATGCCGTACCCGGCGCTCAACAGCGCCTTCGACGGCCTGGTCCCGCGGGGCCTGCAGCACTACTGGAAGGCGGCGTTCGTGACGGAGCTGACCGACGAGGCCATCGCCGCCCACCTCGAGCACGGCCCGAAGGTGCCCGTCGTGAACTCGACGATGCACCTCTACCCGATCGACGGCGCCGCTCACGACGTGCCCAAGAAGTCGACCGCGTGGGGTCACCGCGACGCCCGCTTCGCCTGCGTCATCGCGGGGATGTGGCCCGACCCGGCCGACAACGAGCGGTGCATCGCCTGGGTCAAGGACTACTACGCGGCGATCGCCCCGCACTCCCAGCAGGGCGGCTACACGAACTTCGCCTCCCCCGACGACGCCGACAAGGTGCGGGAGAACTTCGGCGGCAGCTTCGACAAGCTGCGCCGGGTGAAGCAGGAGTACGACCCGGAGAACCTGTTCCGGATCAACCAGAACATCCCCCCGGCGGGGTGAGCCTCGCCGGACCCGAGCGGCCCGGTCAGGACGGCACGGTCGCGTCCTGACCGGACGCCGCGAGGGAGTCGGCCACGAACCCGGTCCGCACCAGGTCGGCGACCGCGTCCCGCAGCCAGGACACGGCGTCCGGGGACCGGTCGCGCCCGGTGGCCACGGCCTGTCGGATCTCGGTGAACCGCGGCTCCAGCACCCGCACGTCGCCGCGATCCTCGGCCCAGCGGGTCACGGGCTGGCGGATCCCGGCGGCGACGTCGAGACCCTCCGCCTCGAACACGGCCGTCCCCTCCGCGCCCCGGACGAGCTGGGCGTGCCGCAGCGTCCGCGTCAGGGACAGGTCGTAGGCCGACCCCTCCTTGACCCCGATCCGCACCCCGGGGGCGTCGACGTCGGCGGCAGACCTGAGCGGCGAGGACGCGGGGACGGCGAAGACGCCCTCGATGAGGACGTACGGGTCGGTGAACGCCACGTGCTCGGCGCGCTGCGGCTCGGCCGCGAGGAACCCGACGTCGGCCTGGCCGTCCCGGACGGCGGCGAACGCGTCCCGGGCGGCGTCGACGCAGGACAGCTCGATGAACGTGCCGAGGTGGTCGGCCAGGGCACGGGCCAGGTCGACGGTGACGCCGGTGGGCGCCGACGCCGTGCCCTGGGCGAGCACCGGGTTGCCGAGGTTGATCACGGCGCGCAGCGCCCCCGTGGGGGCGAGCACGGCGGCCTCCGCGACGCGGCTCATGCCCGCGCGTGGATCAGGTCGTGGATGGGGATGATCTCGTCACGCCGCGGCCCGACCCCGACGGCGGAGATCCGGCAGCCCGACATCTTCTCGAGCGCCCGCACGTACGCCTGGGCGTTGGTCGGCAGCTCGTCGAAGGACCGGCACTGCGAGATGTCCTCCCACCAGCCGGGCAGCTCCTCGTAGATCGGCGTCGCGTGGTGGAACGCCGACTGGTCGTCCGGCATCTCGTCGTAGCGGGTGCCGTCGACGTCGTAGGCCACGCAGACCGGGATCTTCTCGATGCCGGTCAGCACGTCGAGCTTGGTCACGACGAGGTCGGTGAGTCCGTTGACGCGTGCCGCGTACCGGGCGATGACCGCGTCGTACCAGCCGCAGCGCCGGGCACGTCCCGTGGTCACGCCGTACTCCCCGCCGGTCTTGAGCAGGTACTCGCCGTTCGCGTCGAACAGCTCGGTGGGGAACGGCCCCTCCCCCACACGGGTGGTGTACGCCTTGATGACGCCGATGATCGAGTCGATCCGGGTCGGCCCGACGCCGGACCCCGTGACCGCGCCGCCGGCGGTCGCGTTCGACGACGTCACGAACGGATAGGTGCCGTGGTCGACGTCGAGCATGGTCGCCTGGCCGCCCTCGAAGAGGACGTTGTGACCGGCGTCCAGGGCCTGGTTCAGCGCGAGCCCGGTGTCGGCGACCATCGGCCGCAGCCGTTCGGCGTGCCCGAGCAGCTCCTCGACGACCTCGTCGACGTCGACGGCGCGACGGTTGTAGACCTTCACCAGCAGGTGGTTCTTCTGGTCGAGCGCGCCCTCGACCTTCTCGCGCAGGATCTTCGGGTCGAACAGGTCGGCGACCCGGATGCCCACGCGGTTGATCTTGTCGGCGTAGGCCGGGCCGATGCCCCGCCCGGTGGTGCCGATGCGCCGCTTGCCGAGGAACCGCTCGGTGACCTTGTCCACCGTGCGGTGGTACGAGGCGATGACGTGCGCACCGGAGGACACCATCAGCTTGGAGGTGTCGACGCCGCGGGCCTCGAGCGCGTCCAGCTCCTCGAAGAGGACGTCGATGTCCACCACGACACCGTTGGCGATGACCGGGGTGACACCGGGGGACAGGATGCCCGAGGGCAGGAGGTGCAGGGCGTACTTCTCGTCGCCGATCACCACCGTGTGCCCGGCGTTGTTGCCCCCGTTGAACTTGACCACGTAGTCGACGCGGTCACCGAGGAGGTCCGTCGCCTTCCCCTTGCCCTCATCGCCCCACTGGGCGCCGACGAGCACCACGGCTGGCATGGATCAACTCTCCTCGTTCGTCGATGAGACCCGGAGGATCCCGCCGGGCCTCGCCAGAGTTTACCCGGCCATGACCTGGTGTCCCAGGCAGCGCGCCCTAGGCGGGTCGGGGACGCTGCGGCAGCTCGACCGACGCGCCACCCGTGGCCGTGTCGGACTGCTCGCAGTGGTGGTCGGTGTCGATCCGGAAGAGGTCGAGCGCGCCGCACACCTCGAGCACGAAGAGGTCGCGGTCGTCGGCGCCGCGCAGGACCGTGGCCCCGCCGCGCTTGCGGCCCGCGTCGGCGAGCGAGATGAGGAACGCCGCGCCGGTGGAGTCCATGAAGGTCACCCGGCACATGTCGATCACCAGCAGCTGGCGGCGGAGGCCGACGACGCGCGCCGCGATCTCGGGGAACTGGTCCCGTTCGGCGAGGTCGAGGTCGCCGGCGATCACGAGCGTCGTCGTCGTGGAGGACGTCGCGATCTCGATCATGTGCGCGAGCCTACCGTCGCACCCCGGAGTTCCGCGCCTCGGGACGGCGAGGGCCGCGTCCGCGTGGCAGGCCCGCGGGCCGCCCTGGGAGGATGACGCCATGAACCCTCTCACCGACAACCTGCTGTCCGGACCCGACCCGACGCTCCTGCCCGACGACCACGCGGCGGTGCGGGAGGCCCTGGAGACCGGTGAGGACCCCGCGGTCCTGGCGGCGGCGCACCCGGCGGCCAGCACGGCCTGGGCCGTCCTGGCCGAGCAGACCCTCGCGGGCGGCGACGACGTCACGCGCTCCGTGACGGCCTACGCCTACGCACGGACCGGCTACCACCGGGGCCTGGACGCCCTGCGCCGGGCGGGGTGGCGCGGCCAGGGACCGGTGCCGGTCGACCACACCCCGAACCAGGGGTTCCTGCGGGCCCTGCTGGCGCTGTCGGAGGCCGCCGCGCGGATCGGCGAGACGGACGAGGCGGAGCGCTGCGCGCAGCTCCTGACGGACTCCGGGGTCGCGGCCGCCGACGTCCGCGCGCTGCGCTGACCCCGTCCCGGCCCAGCCGCCCGGCGCGCCGACGCCGGGCCGGGCCGGCTACGCGGGTCCTGACCCGCTGGTCAGGTCGGGGCGCAGCTTGGCCCAGACCAGCTTGCCCGACGCGCTGGGCCGCCATCCCCAGTCCGCCAGGCGTTCGACGATCTGCATGCCGAACCCGCCGAGCCGGTTCGGGTGCCCGTCCGTGGCGACCGGTGGCGCCGGGTTGGAGTCCTCGACCTCGATGCGCAGGCCGTCCCCCGTGTCGAACAGCCGGAGCGCGATGTTGCCCCAGCCGTGCAGCACGCCGTTGGCGACCAGCTCGCTCACGACGAGCTCGGCCGCCGCGGACTCCGCCAGCCCCCACGCCTGCGAGGTGCGCAGCACCGCGTGGCGGGCACGGCCGATGGCACCCGGTTCGCTCGGCAGCAGCCAGCGGCGCGAGCGCGGGCTCAGCGCCGTGACCCGCTGGTCGGCCTCCGGGTCGGGGACCCGCACCACGACGATCGCGACGTCGTCCTCGGGCGAGTCGGCCAGCCGGGACAGCAGCTCCTCCCCGACCCCCGCGGCGTCGCGGGCCGTGATGCGCCCGGACATCTCCGTCAGCGTCTCCAGCCCGCGCTTGAGGGACCGGTCGCGGCGCTCGATGAGCCCGTCGGTGTAGAAGACCAGCACGTCCCCGCGCCGCAGGACCTCGTGCCCGGTCTCGCGGGGCTCGTCGCCGAAGCCGACGAGCCTGCCGCCCGCGCCGTTCAGCAGGCGTGTGGTGCCGTCCCGCAGCAGCAGCGGCGGGAGGTGCCCGGCGCGGGTGTACTCCAGGCCCCAGCTGTCGTCCTCGGTCCGGTGCTGCAGCGCGGCGTAGACCATCGACGCCGGCCGCGGCACCCGCATCCCGGCCACGAGCTGGTCGACGCGGTCCAGCACGGTCCCCGGGGTCGTCAGCTCGTACGCGTAGGCGCGCACCACGGACCGCAGCTGACCCATCGCCGCGGCCGCCTCGACGTCGTGCCCGACGACGTCGCCGATCACCAGCCCGACCGTCCCGTCGGTGATCTGGAGGACGTCGTACCAGTCCCCGCCCACCTGCGCGTGCTCGGCGTTCGGCGCGTAGTAGGTCCAGACGTCCAGCCCGGTCACGTCCGCCTGCTCGGGCAGCATGGCGCGCTGCAGGGCCTCGGCGAGCCGGTGCTCGCGCGCGTACAGCCGCGCGTTGTCGATCGCGGTGCCGGCGCGGCGGGCCACGACCTCGACCACGGTGGACACGTGGTCCAGCCCCGGCGCGGGGCCCGGCTCCGGCACGGGTTCGTCCCCGTCCCAGGTGACGAGGAGACCGAGCACACGACGTCGGCCGGCCACCGCGTGCACGACGGCCTCCCGGGGCACCGCGCCCGTCTCGGCGACGACCCGGTGCATCAGGTCCCGCCGCAACCACCCCGCGGCCGAGGACGGGTCGAACCGGCCCTCGAGGCTCAGCCGCACCGGCCCGTCGACGGCGCCGTCGAGCAGCTGCTGCACGTCGTCCACCACGGGCTCGGAAACCTCGGACACGCCCCCCGTGAGGGCGGGTTCGAGCCGGTCGTGGGTCCGGTCCTCGGGGACGTAGCGCGTGTGACGCCGGCCGCGACCCGACGGCGGGGACGCGACGTCGACGCCGTCGGCGAAGAGCAGCCCGTCGTCGTTGACGTAGAACCCCGCCCAGGGCACCAGGGAACGCAGCAGGTCGGCGATGTCCCGCAGTGCGAACGGGTACTCCAGGTCGCCGAGGAGATCGGTGGTCTGCGCGATGAGGTCCAGGTCGGCGCGCTGCCGGCGTTCGACCTCCAGCGACGCCAGCTGCGCCGCCTGCTGGTCGACGTACTCGGAGACGTCGGTCGTGACGCCGATCCAGTACTCGGGGAGCCCGTGGTCGGTCGGCAGCGGGGTGACGTCGACCTGCAGCCACGTGGTGCCGCCGTCGCTGCGACGGGTGCTGACGATCCTCCGCATCGCGCGGCCGGCCTTGAGGTCCTCCTGGGCGGCGGTGCGCTGGGGGTCGTCCTCGACGAGCGCGAGCAGGGAGTTCGGGCCGAGGAGCGCCAGCTCCTCGATGCCGACGCCACCCAGCTCCTCGAACGCCCGGTTGACCCAGAGCACGGGCATGCCGAGGCTCCAGGCACCCGTGACGAAGGCCGGGACGGTCGTGACGGACAGCGCGGCCGCGAGCCGGGAGGCGGGAACGGGGAGAACGTCGGCGGACGAACCGGGCATTTGGTCCATTGCCCCCTCCCTTCTCAAGGTCTCGCGGCCAGGTTGGTGCATCGGGGGGCCATTCAACCGTAGATTGGTGTCCGCCGAGACGTGAGGTGAGCGAAAGCTCGAGGAAGGAGCACCGTGCAGGACGCATCCAATGCGGCGCACCCCCCGGACGACGGGGACGGTGACAAGAACGCGGCGCCCCAGATCGGCGACCCCGCGAGCATCCATGTGATCGTGGGGAGCTCACGCGCTCGCGTGGTCCTCTCGGGCGAGATCGACGCCGACGTCAGCTCCGAGCTGGGCGAGGCCATCTCCGACGCGGAGGCCTCCGGGCTGCCGGTCGAGATCGACGCCCACCACGTGACCTTCATGGACTCCTCCGGCGTGGCCTTCCTGGCGCGCCTCGCCTCGCGCAGCCCGCACACGGTGCGCATCCTGCGCGCACCGCCGACGGTGCGCTTCCTGCTGGAGGTCACACGGATCGGCGAGCTGCTGGAGATCGTCGACGACGACCCCGGTGTCGACCTGGACATCACCTCGGCCCAGCACTGAGCCTGCACGCACCGACGCCCCGCCGCTCCGAGGAGCGGCGGGGCGTCGGTGCGTCAGCGGAGGTTGATCACATCTTGTGACCGGCCGAGCGCAGCCACTGGCAGGCCTCGACGATGCGGGCCGCCATGCCGGCCTCGGCCTTCTTGCCCCAGGCGCGCGGGTCGTAGGCCTTCTTGTTGCCGACCTCGCCGTCGATCTTCAGCACGCCGTCGTAGTTGGTGAACATGTGCTCGACGACGGGACGCGTGAACGCGTACTGGGTGTCGGTGTCGATGTTCATCTTGATGACGCCGTTGTCGACCGCCTCGGCGACCTCCTCGGCGGTGGAGCCGGACCCGCCGTGGAACACGAGGTCGAACGGGTTCTCCTTGCCGATCTCGTCACCGACGGCCTTCTGGATCTCCCCGAGGATCGCCGGGCGCAGCTTGACGGCACCGGGCTTGTAGACGCCGTGCACGTTGCCGAAGGTGAGCGCCGTCAGGTAGCGGCCCTTCTCACCGGCACCGAGCGCCTTGACCGTGGCCAGGCCGTCCGCCGGCGTCGTGTAGAGCTTCTCGTTGATCTCCGCGACGTGGCCGTCCTCCTCGCCGCCGACGACGCCGATCTCGACCTCGAGGAGGGTGCGAGCCGCCTGCGAGAGCTCGAGCAGCTCCTCGGCGATGACGAGGTTCTCCTCCAGCGGGATGTCCGACCCGTCGAACATGTGGGACTGGAAGGTCGGGTTCTTGCCGGCCTTGACCTGCTCGGCCTCGAGCGCGAGGAGCGGGCGCACCCAGGAGTCCAGGTTCTTCTTGACGCAGTGGTCGGTGTGGATCGCGATGTTGACCGGGTAGTTCTTCGCGACCTCGTGCGCGTAGGCGGCCAGCGCCAGCGACCCGGCGACGCGGTCCTTCACCGTCGAGCCCGAGCCGTACTCCGAACCACCCACGGAGACCTGGATGATGCCGTCCGACTCCGCCTCGGCGAAGCCCTGCAGGGCTGCGGTGATGGTCTGGGACGACGTGATGTTGACGGCGGGGTAGGCGAACTTGCCGGCCTTCGCCCGGTCGATCATCTCGGCGTAGACCTCGGGGGTTGCGATAGGCATCTGCGGTACTCCAATGAGGGGACGTACGAGGGACGACGCAGGCGGGCGACGTCCCACCGTCGCTGGTGGCCGGCGAGCACGCAGCCCACATGCATCCGGATTTTCTCACGTCCGACGCATCACCGTCACATGGCGTCGCACAGGATGAGACGGTCGCCCGGGTCATCGGTGGCGCGACGGGACGTCACGGGCGGTTCACAGATGCTGCGACGCCCAGGCGTGCAGGGCGATCGCCGCCGCGGCGCCGGCGTTCAACGACCGTGTCGACCCGTGCTGGGTGATGTGGACGACGACGTCGCACACCGCCTGCGCCTGCGGGGTCAGCCCGTCGGACTCCTGGCCGAGGAGCAGCACGCACCGCGGCGGCAGCTCGCGGCGCTCGAGCGCCACCGAGCCCGGCACGTTGTCCACGCCGACCACGGGCAGGCGTTCGCCGGCCGCCCACGCGGCGAAGGACTCGGCGTCCGGGTGGTGCTGGACGTGCAGGTAGCGGTCGGTGACCATCGCACCGCGCCGGTTCCACCGCCGCCGGCCCACGATGTGCACGCCGGCGACGTTGAAGGCGTTGGAGGTGCGCACCACGGAGCCGATGTTCAGGTCGTGCGCCCAGTTCTCGATCGCGACGTGCAGCTGCCGGTCCGCCGGACGACGTCGGTCCATGTCCGCCACGATCGCCTCGACCGACCAGTAGCGGTACGCGTCGACGACGTTGCGCCGGTCGCCGTGCTCGAGCAGCTCGGGGTCGTAGCGCGGGTCGTCGGGCCAGGGCCCGGCCCACGGACCGACGCCGACGACCCGGTCACTCATCGCCGTCCCGCGTGGACTCCCACCAGAACAGCGCGCCGACCACCGCGGCCCCCGCGAGGGCGAGCAGCAGGGGGCCGACGACGGCGCTCGCGTCGTCCGGGGCCAGCAGCCCGCCGTCGGCGTCCTGCCACGGCCACAGGGCCCGCAGCGAGCCGATCATGAGACCGGCGAGCACCGCCATCGTGCCCTGCCGCCGGTGCTCGAGCAGCCAGTGCAGCAGCTTCACGAACGAGGCCAGACCGACGGCGGCACCGACGACGAACGCGCCCAGGAAGGCCAGGTCACGGTCCTCCATGGCCTGCTGGACCGGGATGTACAGCCCGAGGATCACCAGCAGCGTCGACCCCGAGACGCCCGGCAGCACGAGCGCGTTGATCGCGACCGCCGCCGAACCGGCGACGTACCACAGCGAGGGGTCGACGACCTGCGACGGCGGCAGCCCGACGAAGAAGAACCCGACCACGGCAGCACCCAGCAGCAGCACGGCGTCCAGCGGCCGGAACCGGCGGGGCATCATGCTCAGCGGCACGAGCACCGACACCGCGATCATGCCGAAGAACACCGACCGCACCGGGACCGGGTTCTCCTCGAGCAGCGGGGCGATCGTGTTCAGCGAGGCGAGGAGCACCACCACCATGCCGCCCAGCACGGGGGCGAGGAAGCGCCAGTCCACCGCCCGCAGCGCCCGGCCGGCCGGGCGCAGCCCGTGCCCCTGCGCCACGCCCTGGACCAGCTCGCGGCCGGCGTGCACGACCTGGCTCGCCGCGGCCAGCAGCTGGTCGTACAGACCCGTGATGAGCGCGACGGTCCCGCCGGAGATGCCGGGGACGGACTCGGCCATGCCGACCAGCCCGCCGCGGGCCGCCAGGCCCGGGGCGGAGCGCCAGCTCGTGCCGGACGCGGGGGCCGCGTGGCGGCGGACGGCACCGGTGTGGGTGGGAGGATCTGCGTGCTCGTCGGTCACGCTCGAAGCCTACGGGCTACCGTGTCTGCCATGACCGAGCGGAAGATCGAGTGCTGGCTGACCGACATGGACGGCGTCCTCGTGCACGAGGGCGAGGCCATCGACGGCGCGGCGGAGTTCATCGACGCCCTCCGGGAGAAGAAGCGCCGCTTCCTGGTGCTCACGAACAACTCGATCTTCACCCCGCGCGACCTGGCCGCCCGGCTCGCCACGTCGGGGGTCGAGGTGCCGGAGGAGTCCATCTGGACCTCGGCTCTCGCCACCGCCACGTTCCTCGCCGAGCAGGTGCCCGGCGGGTCGGCGTACGTCATCGGCGAGGCGGGGCTGACCACCGCCCTGCACGAGGCGGGGTACACCCTCACCGACACCGAACCCGACTACGTCGTGCTCGGCGAGACCCGCACCTACTCGTTCGAGGCGATCACCAAGGCGGTCCGGCTCATCAAGGGGGGCGCGCGGTTCATCGCCACGAACCCGGACACCACCGGGCCGTCGCCCGAGGGGCCGCTGCCGGCCACCGGTTCCGTGGCGGCGATGATCACGGCCGCCACCGGCCGCTCGCCGTACTACGTGGGCAAGCCGAACCCGATGATGTTCCGCTCGGCCCTCAACCGCATCGAGGCCCACTCGGAGACGACGGCCATGATCGGCGACCGCATGGACACCGACATCGTGGCCGGGATCGAGGCCGGCCTGGAGACGTTCCTGGTGCTGACCGGGACGACCGTGGAGGACGAGGTCGACGAGCACCCGTTCCGCCCGTCCCACGTCGTGGACTCCGTCGCGGACCTCGTCGACCGCGTCTGACCCGAGGGGCGCCCGCCCCGTCATTCCACCGCCGTCTCCGCTGTGGGCATGAAATCTACGGCCCATGACCGGTGCGGGGCGGCAGATTTCATACCCACAACGCGAGGGTCAGCCGTTCAGGCCGAGGTCCTCGAGGTCGAAGAGGTAGTGGTACGGCACCCCGAGCGCCTCGATCTTCTCCCCGGCCCCGGTGGCGCGGTCGACGATCGTGGCGCAGCCGAGCACCTCGGCACCGGCCCCGCGCAACGCCTCGATCGCGGTGATCGGCGATCCGCCGGTCGTGGTGGTGTCCTCCAGCACGACGACCTTGCGCCCCGTGACGTCCGGCCCCTCGATCTGCCGCTGCATGCCGTGGGCCTTGGCCTCCTTGCGCACGACGAAGGCGTCGAGGTCCTGCCCGCGGGAGGCCGCGGCGTGCAGCAGCGCGTCCGCGATGGGGTCCGCACCGAGGGTCAGTCCCCCGACGGCGTCGACCTCGGCGGTCCCGAGCCCGACCTCCTCGAGGTGGTCCAGCAGGACGTGCCCGACCAGCGGGGCCGCACGGTGGTGCAGCGTGATGCGACGCAGGTCGACGTAGTAGTCGGCCTCCTTGCCCGAGGAGAGCGTCACCTTCCCGTGCACGACGGCGAGGTCCTTGACGAGCTGCAGCAGCTGCTCGCGGGGGGTCGGGGAGAAGTCGGCGGAAGTCACGGGTACCAGGGTACGGGGGCGCGTCAGCGGTAGTGCCCGACGGCGCGCACCGCCCAGCGGGGCATCGCGCGCAGCAGCGCGGCGGCCGCCTTGTAGCGCACCGAGGGCGTGGAGATGACGACGCCGCGGCGCACGTCCGCGAGCGCCTCGGCCGCCACGTCGGCGGCGTGCAGCCAGGCGCCGTCCGGCAGGACCTCCGTGCTCAGGCCGGCACGGTCGTGGAACTCCGTGCGGGTGAAGCCGGGGCAGAGCACGGTCGCGGTGACACCGGTCCCCTTCAGCTCGACGGCCAGCCCCTCGGTGAAGGTCCGTACGTAGGCCTTGGCGGCGGCGTAGCTGCCGCCCGCCGTCAGGGCCGCCACCGAGGCGACGTTGAGCACGGCACCCCGGCCGCGCGGGACCATCTGACCGACGGCGGCGTGGGACAGCACCATGACCGCCCGGACCATGACGTCGACGGCGTCGAGCTCGATGTCCAGGTCCCCGGCGACGAACCGCTGCGCGGGGGCGAAACCGGCGTTGTTGACCAGCAGGCCGACCGGACGGCGGTCGTCCTCCGGGTCCGCGCCGGTCACGGTGAGCCGCTCGGCGACCCGGGTGACGTCGTCGTGGCGCGCCAGGTCCGCCTGGATCACCTCGACGTGGACACCGGCCGCGGCCCGGATCTGTCCGGCGACGCGGTCGAGCCGCTCGCCGTCACGGGCGACGAGGACGAGGTCGTGGCGAGCGGTGGCGAGCTGCCAGGCGATCTCGAGTCCGAGACCGGCGGTCGCACCGGTGACGAGCGCAGTACCCATGACGGCACTCTATGTGTCCTAGGGTGCTCGCGTGCGCATCGCCACGTGGAACGTGAACTCCGTCCGCACGCGGCTGGACCGCGTGCTGGCCTTCCTGGAACGGTCCGGGACGGACGTGCTGGCCGTCCAGGAGACCAAGTGCCGGGACGACCAGTTCCCCCACCGGGCCTTCGAGGAGGCGGGGTACGAGGTGGCGCACACCGGCTACCACCAGTGGAACGGCGTGGCCGTGGTCTCCCGGGTGGGTGTCGAGGACGTGGCGACGTCGTTCCCGCACCAGCCCACGTTCGCCAAGCCCGACGAGGAACCGCGTCTCGAGGCCCGCGCCCTCGGGGCCACCTGCGGCGGCGTGCGGGTCTGGTCGCTGTACGTGCCGCACGGCCGCGCGCTGGACGACCCGCACTACGCCTACAAGCTGGCCTGGCTGGAAGGCCTGCGCACCGACGCCGAGCAGTGGCTGGCGGCGGATCCCGGGGCGCAGCTCGCCCTGCTCGGCGACTGGAACGTCATCCCCCGTGACACCGACGTCTGGGACGTCACGGCGTTCGAGGGCAGGACCCACGTGTCGGCCGCCGAGCGGGCAGCGTTCGAGGCCTTCGGACCTGCGGGGTACACGGAGGTGACGCGCGAGCACCTGCCCGCGCCGCACACGTACACCTACTGGGACTACCAGCAGCTCGCGTTCCCGCGGGACAAGGGGCTGCGCATCGACTTCGCGTACGCCTCGCCGGCGCTGCGCGACCGGGTCACCGGTGCGACGGTCGACCGGGACGAGCGACGCGGCAAGGGCGCCAGCGACCACGTGCCGGTGGTGCTCGACCTGGTCTGAGGCGCCGAGGTGACGGCCGGTCCGGATCGATGTCACGCCGGCCCCCGCGGCGTGTCGGGAGGGCCCCCTCCCTCGCCTCGCTAGGCTCGTGAATGTCTTCACAAGCCTGATGCGAGGAGTCGCCGTGGGTACGCAGATCGATGCCTCCGCCGCCGTGGGCGAGTACGTCGCCCGGGCCGACTGGCGGGTGCACGCCAACGCCAACCAGGGCTACTCCCTCGGTGGCCTCGTCCTGAACGTCGCGGGCAAGACGATCGCGAACTACTGGCTCGACGAGGTGTTCTCCCCCGAGCTGGCCGCCGCGCACCGGCAGGGCGACCTGCACGTCCACGACCTCGACGTGCTCGGCGGCTACTGCGCCGGGTGGTCGCTGCGCCAACTGCTGTCCGAGGGGTTCGGCGGGGTCGCGGGGGCGGTCGCCTCCTGGCCGCCCCGGCACCTGAGCTCGGCGCTCGGGCAGATCGTCAACTTCTTCGGCACGCTGCAGAACGAGTGGGCGGGGGCCCAGGCCTTCAGCTCCTTCGACACCCTGCTGGCCCCGTACGTCCACGTCGACCGCCTCAGCCAGGCCGAGGTCACCCAGGCCCTGCAGGAGTTCGTCCACAACCTCAACGTGCCGTCCCGCTGGGGCACCCAGACGCCGTTCACCAACCTGACCTTCGACCTCACCTGCCCGCCCGACCTCGCCGACGAGCACCCCGTCGTCGGCGACGACGTCCTCGACGTCACCTACGGCGACCTGCAGGCCGAGTCCGACATGATCAACCGGGCGTTCGTCGCGGTCATGTCCGCCGGGGACGCCGCCGGCCGGGTGTTCACCTTCCCGATCCCGACGTACAACATCACGCCGGACTTCGACTGGGACTCCGAGATCTCCGAGGAGATCTTCGAGATGACCGCGCGGTACGGCACGCCGTACTTCCAGAACTTCATCAGCTCCGACCTGAACCCCGGCGACGTGCGCTCGATGTGCTGCCGCCTCCAGCTCGACCTGCGCGAGCTGCTCGCGCGCGGCAACGGGCTGTTCGGGTCCGGCGAGCAGACCGGCTCGCTCGGAGTGGTCACGATCAACTGCGCCCGGCTCGGGCACGTCCACGGCCCGGACCGCGAGGCGCTGTACGCGGCGCTGGACCGCCTCGTCGACCTCGCCGCCGACGGTCTCGAGGCACGCCGCGAGACGGTCCAGCGGCTCATGGACGGCGGGCTGTACCCCTGGACGCGGCGCTACCTCGGGACGCTCGACGCCCACTTCTCCACCATCGGCGTCAACGGGGTCAACGAGATGATCCGCAACGCCACCGCCGACACCGAGGACATCACCACGCCGGCCGGGCACGCCACGGCCCTCGAGCTGCTCGACCACCTGCGCACGCGCCTCGTCGAGATCCAGGAGCGCACCGGCCACCTGTACAACCTCGAGGCGACCCCTGCCGAGGGCACGACCTACCGGTTCGCCCGCGAGGACCGCGCCCGCTACCCGGGGATCCTGCAGGCGGGGACCCCGGAGCAGCCGTACTACACGAACTCCACCCAGCTCCCGGTCGGCTTCACCGACGACCCGTTCGAGGCACTCGCCCGCCAGGACGAGCTGCAGCGGCGCTACACGGGTGGCACGGTGCTTCACCTCTACCTGGGCGAGCAGATGTCCGGCGCCGAGTCGTGCCGGCTGCTCGTGCGCCGTGCCCTGGAGAACCACCGGCTGCCCTACCTCACGGTGACGCCGACGTTCTCGATCTGCGCCACGCACGGCTACCTCGCGGGCGACGTGCGCTCCTGCCCGACCTGCGGCGCCGGGACCGAGGTGTGGACCCGGGTGATGGGGTACTTCCGCCCCGTGGCGTCCTTCAACACCGGCAAGCAGGGCGAGTACGCCGAGCGCGTGCCGTTCCGGGAGCCCGCGGCCTCCCGGGAGCCCGCGGCGGTGACCGTCGATGTCGCCTGACGCGCCGGCCCGGGCACCGCTGCGCATCGCCGGCTTCGTGCCGTTCTCGACGGTCGACCGGCCCGGTCGTCTGGTCGCCACCGCGTTCACCCAGGGATGCCCGTGGCGGTGCACCTACTGCCACAACCCCTCCCTGATCGACCCCCGGCGGCGGCCCGGTGCGACCTGGTCGGAGGTCCTCGAGCTGCTGCGCAAGCGCCGCAGCCTCCTGGACGGCCTGGTGATCTCCGGCGGTGAACCCACCCTCCAGCCCGGCCTGGCGGACGCCTGCCGCGACGTCCGCGACCTCGGGCTCGAGGTCGGCGTGCACTCCGGCGGCCCCTGGCCGACCCGGCTCGCCCGCGTGCTGCCCCTGGTGGACTGGGTCGGCCTGGACATCAAGGCGGTGCCGGACCGGTACGAGCTCGTCACCGGAGCGGCACCGTCCGGGCGGGCGGCGTGGGAGTCGGCCCGGCTCGTGGTCGAGTCCGGGGTCGACCACGAGATCCGCACCACCGTCGACCCCACCGTGCACACCCGCGAGGACGTCCTGGCGATCGGCGCGCGCCTCACCGCGCTCGGCGTCCGCCGGTGGGTGCTGCAGGAGGCGCGACCGGACGGCGCACGGGCCGGGTGGGTGCGCCGCCTGGACCGCCGACGGCTGTCCGACGTGCTGCGCGAGGACGACCTGCCGGGCGTCGAGCGCCGCGTGGGGGTCTGAACCGCCCGGACCCGGAAGGAGCGCCCGGCTCGGTAGGTTGGCTCCCATGACCGAGCGCCCCGAGGACGACCTCTCCTTCGCCTCGCCCGGCCCGGAGGCGTCCGGCCCCGCCCCGGACGGGACGCGGGGTCCGGCCCGTCCCTCCCCCGGCCCGGCACCGACGGGCGCGTCGGACCGCCGGCCGGTGGACCCCGGGGCCCGCTGGGGCGCCCCCGGACCCACGCCGGCCGAGCGCGCCGCGGCGCGGCGCCGGGCCCGGATCTGGGTGCTGTCGGTCCTCGCCCTGATCCTGCTCGTGGTCGGCGGCGCCGTGGGGGCCTCCTACCTGACGACGAGCACGCGCGAGGAGGCGTGGGAACCCGTCGCGGCCGACGTCACCGCGCCGCAGACCGTCAACGCCGTGCAGCTCGTCCTCGGCTCGTGCCTCGCCGAGGCCCCGACCGACGGCGCCGTGGGACGCGTCGAGGTGGTGCCGTGCGGCGAGCCGCACGCGGCCGAGGTGGTCGGGCGCACCGACGCGTCGGCGGACGCCGTCTGGCCCGGCGCGGACGAGGCCGCGGCCCGCACCGCGCGGGGCTGCACCCCGGACCTCCTGGGCCCGCAGGCGCGCGCGGACGACTCCACACGGGTCGAGCTGGTGGTCTGGGCGCCGAGCGAGGAGTCCTGGGCCGCCGGGGACCGCACGGGGCTGTGCGTGGCCGTCGTGGACGGCACGCGGACCGGCTCGCTCCTGGACTGAGCGGCCGGGAACGTCATCGGATCGGTGCCCGATCTTCACCTCCCCGGCACCCCGGATGGGTCGATCGCCCGATCCCGGCCCTCGGTCGACGGCCGTTTCCGACGGTTCCGGCGTGCCGTGTCCGTCATGTCGGACAGCGTCCCGCCGCCGGATCCCTTCACACCGCCTCCACCATCGGCGCAGGAGGTGACCGTTATCTGACCGTGACCTCCGACCGTTTCGGGGCTAGCGTCCTGTCGTCGCCCGGAGACCGGGCGGCGACCGGCCCGGTGCCCAGTGCTGCCGACGGGACGGCCCACCGGAGCACCGACGGCAGCAGCGGGAGACCCAGGTTCTTCGGGTGACGTCAGCGCCACCCTCGGGGTGAAGCCGTCCATCGGCGGCAGGCCACCACTTCTCGGCCTAACCCGACAGCTCATCTCGCCGGCTGGAGGAGTACCCCATGTCCACACCCTCGCTGGATGCTGCGCGCCCGCAGGGTGCCGTGCGCACCCCCAGGAAACGCCACGCCGCCGTCGCCATGACGCTCACGGCGGCCCTCGCCGGCGGCACGCTGGTCGCCGGCGCCGGATCGGCCGCCGCCGACGACGCGCTCACGACCACCACGGACGAGACCGTCGCCGACGAGACCACCTCGGCCGGCACGACCACCACGGACGCGACCGACACGTCGGTCTCCGACGGCACCGCGACCCCGACGCCGGAACCCGTCGTCGAGGACACCGCGTCGCCCGAGCCGACGACCACCACGGACGGGACGACCACGACGCCGACCGAGGAACCGGCCGCCGAGGACACCGGCACCGCCACCGAGGAGCCCGTCGTCGTGAGCACGACGCCCGACGTCTCGGTGTCGAAGTCCCGCAGCACCGGCCGCAAGGGACAGGGCCACACCCGCCCCCGCTACACGGTCCGCGCGACCGCGGACGGCGAGGCGTTCGCCGGCCGGGTCCGGCTCTACGTCCAGGGCACCAAGGTCGCGGTCAAGAGCCTCGACGGGGACGGCACGATCCACTTCCGCCCCGGGTTCTCCCACTACGACGTCGGCCGCAACGGCATCCGCGTCGTCGTCGCGCCGGCCGCCTCCACCGGGTTGGAGCAGGTGACGAAGCACCGCAGGGTGTGGATCAAGCCCAAGGCGACGACCAACATGTACGTCTCCAAGAGCCGTCACACGGCCACGAAGGGCAAGTGGCACACCCGCCCGAAGTACACGGTGAAGCTGCGCAAGTGGGGCGAGCCCGTCCAGGGCCGCGTGCGCCTGTTCATCTCCGGCGACAAGGTCGCCGTGAAGAAGACCAACAAGTACGGGGTCGTCCGGTTCCGGCCGGGGCTCGGCAAGTACGACCTGGGCAAGAACAGGATCCGCGTCGTCGGGGTGCCGGCCCGGGCCGAGGGACTCAAGAAGTCGACCAAGTACCGGAAGGTCCACGTCAAGCCGAAGATGACCCGCGGCCAGAAGGTCGTCCGGGTCGCCCACAACTACATCGGGCACCGGTACTCGTGGGGCGGCACGTCGCCCGCCACCGGGTTCGACTGCTCGGGGTTCACGTCCTACGTGTACAAGAAGGCGATCGGCAAGACCCTGCCGCGCTCGTCGTCGGCCCAGGCCTCTCTCGGCACGCGCGTCTCGCGCAGCAACGCCCGGCAGGGCGACCTGGTCTACTCGCCGGGGCACATCGGGATCTACGCCGGCAACGGCCGGATCATCGAGTCGGCCCGTCCGGGCGTCGGCGTGGTGAAGCGCCAGATCTGGCAGAGCAGCCCGCGGTTCATCCGCATCTGACCGGCACCGGTCCGGGCGCCGCGAGCGCCCGACGGCCCCGCCTTCCGCACGGAGGGCGGGGCCGTCGTCGTCCCGGCGACGATCAGGCCAGCGAGAGCCCCTCGGCACCCTCGACGCGGTCGACGACGACGGTGTCCCCGTCGGCCGTCTCGCCGGACAGCAGCCGGCGGGCCAGCCGGTCGCCGATCTCGCGCTGGACGAGCCGCCGCAGCGGGCGGGCGCCGTAGGCGGGGTCGTACCCCTCGACCGCCAGCCACCGGCGGGCGGACGGCGTCACGTCGAGCGTGATGCGCCGGTCGGCCAGCCGCTGGGCGAGCGCCGCGACCTGCAGCTCGACGATCCGTCCCAGCTCGTCGAGGGACAGCGCGTCGAAGAGGACCACGTCGTCCAGCCGGTTGAGGAACTCGGGCTTGAAGGCCGTGCGCACCGCCGTCATGACGCTCTCGCGCTTGGCCTCCTGGTCCATCACCGGGTCGACGAGGAACTGCGAGCCGAGGTTCGAGGTCAGCACCAGGATGGTGTTGCGGAAGTCCACGGTGCGGCCCTGGCCGTCGGTGAGGCGACCGTCGTCGAGCACCTGCAGCAGGATGTCGAAGACCTCGGGGTGGGCCTTCTCCACCTCGTCGAGCAGCACCACGGAGTAGGGCCGGCGGCGCACGGCCTCGGTGAGCTGCCCGCCCTCCTCGTAGCCGACGTACCCGGGGGGTGCGCCGACCAGCCGCGCCACCGAGTGCTTCTCGGAGTACTCGGACATGTCGATGCGCACCATGGCGCGCTCGTCGTCGAAGAGGAACTCGGCCAGGGACTTGGCGAGCTCGGTCTTGCCGACACCGGTCGGCCCGAGGAACAGGAAGGACCCCGTGGGCCGGTCGGGGTCCGCCACCCCGGCCCGCGAGCGCCGCACGGCGTCGGACACGGAGCGCACCGCCGCCTGCTGCCCGATGAGCCGCTCGCCGAGCACGTCCTCCATGTGCAGGAGCTTCTCGGTCTCCCCCTGGAGCATGCGGCCGGCGGGGATGCCGGTCCAGGCCGAGACGACCTCGGCGACCTCGTCCGCCCCGACCTTGTCGGCGATCATCGGCGTCTCGTGCGCCGCCTCCTCGGCCGCCTCCTCGGAGGCCTCGGCCTGCTCGGCCTCGACGAGCTCGCGCTCGACCTGCGGGATCTCCCCGTAGAGCAGGCGCGCGGCGGACTCGAGGTCGCCCTGGCGCTGCAGGCGGTCGGCCTCGGTGCGCAGCTCGTCGATGCGGGCGCGCAGGTCGCCCACCCGGTTGTGGCCGGCCTTCTCGGCCTCCCAGCGCGCGGTGAGGGCGGCGAGCTCCTCGCGGCGATCGGCCAGGTCGGCGCGCAGCTTCTCCAGCCGGTCCCGGGAGGCCGTGTCGTCGGAGTCCTTGAGGACGACCTCCTCCATCTCCAGCCGGGTGACGGCGCGCTGCAGCTCGTCGATCTCCACCGGGGAGGAGTCCATCTCCATGCGCAGCCGGGAGGCGGCCTCGTCGACCAGGTCGATCGCCTTGTCCGGGAGCTGGCGCCCGGAGATGTACCGGTCGGACAGCGCCGCGGCGGCGACCAGCGCGGAGTCGGCGATGGTGACCTTGTGGTGGGCCTCGTAGCGCTCCTTGAGGCCGCGCAGGATCGCCACCGTGTCCTCCACGGAGGGCTCGCCGACGAACACCTGCTGGAACCGCCGCTCCAGGGCGGGGTCCTTCTCGATGTTCTCGCGGTACTCGTCGAGCGTGGTGGCGCCGACCATGCGCAGCTCGCCGCGGGCGAGCATCGGCTTGAGCATGTTGCCGGCGTCCATGGCGCCCTCGCCGCCGGCGCCCGCGCCGACCACGGTGTGCAGCTCGTCGATGAAGGTGATGACCTCGCCGTCGGAGGCGGTGATCTCCTCCAGGACGGCCTTGAGCCGCTCCTCGAACTCGCCGCGGTACTTGGCCCCGGCGACCATGCCGGCCAGGTCGAGGGCGACGAGCCGCTTGCCCTGCAGGGAGGTGGGCACGTCCCCGGCGACCACGCGCTGGGCCAGCCCCTCGACGACGGCCGTCTTGCCGACACCGGGCTCGCCGATGAGCACGGGGTTGTTCTTGGTGCGGCGGGACAGCACCTGCACGACCCGGCGGATCTCGGCGTCCCGGCCGATGACCGGGTCGAGCCGGCCGTCCCGGGCCTGCTGGGTCAGGTCGGTGCCGTACTGCTCCAGGGCCTTGTAGGTGCCCTCGGGGTTGGGGCTGGTGACCTTCCCGGAGCCGCGGACGGCGGGCAGGGCCGCACGCAGCGCGTCCGCGGTGGCGCCGGCGTCGGTGAGGGCCTGGGCGGCGGCCGACCGGCCGGCGGCGACCGCGATGAGCAGGTGCTCGGTGGAGACGTACTCGTCGCCGAGCGCCTCGGCCTCCTGGGCCGCGGTGCTCAGCACGGTCTGCATGGCGCGGGACGGCGAGGGCTGGGCCACGCCCTCACCGCTGGCGGTGGGCAGGGCGACGAGGGCCGCACGGGTCTTCTGCCCGATCTGCTGGGGGTTGGCACCGACCGCCTCGAGCAGACCGACCGCCACCCCGCCGGTCTGCTGGAGCAGCGCCGACAGGAGGTGGGCCGGCTCGAGCTGCGGGTTGCCGGCCGCCGATGCCGACTGCACGGCGTCGCCGATCGCCTGCTGCGACATCGTCGTGAACTTGGTGTCCATGGATCCTCCGGGTCCGGGGTCGTGATGACTGCTGAGGTCAACCTCCGCAGAGTTGAGTCTATTCCGCTCAACTTTGCGTCGCCACGCGAGGGTCGGCGCTGATGGGACGTCGCCCGGCACCGCGGGTGAATCCTGCCGGGCGACCCGGGGCCGGGGTGCCGGTCCCCGCCCGGTCGGCGATGCTGGAACGGTGAGGACCATCACGCCCGTCCACGCGCCCGCCACGGACCGCCCCCGTCGCCGGCACCCGCTGCGGCGCGCCTCCGTCGCGGCGCTCGCGACCGTCGGCCTGCTCGCCCTGGGCGGCTGCATGAAGGTCGACTGGGACATGACCCTGCACGAGGACGACACCGCGTCCGGCACCGTGATCATGGGTTTCTCCGACGAGCTCGCCGAGTCGATGGGCATGGACCCCCAGGAGCTGTGGGACATGTCCAACGAGGGGGGCGACTCGTTCACCGAGGGCATGCCCGAGGGGTCCACCGAGCAGCCGTACTCGGACGGCGAGTACACCGGCGTGGAGGTCACGTTCACCGACCAGCCGATCTCCGAGATGGCCGGCGGCGCGGAGGACGAGCTCTCCGTCACCCGCGAGGGCGACGAGTTCGTCGTGGACGGCGTCTTCGACCTCAGCGAGGACGCCGCGGACATGGGGGACACCGGCGACCTGCCCGAAGGCCTCCTCGACAGCTTCGACATGCGCATCGCCGTGACCTTCCCCGGCGAGGTCACCGAGACCACGGGCGAGGTCGAGGGGACCACCGTCGTGTGGACCCCTACGTTCGGCCAGGTCACCGAGGTCTACGCCCGCGGCTCCGCGGTGGGCGACGGCGCGGCAGCCCCGGAGGAGGGTGCCACCGACGAGCCCACCGAGGACGCCGACGAGGGCACCACCGGCACCGGTGACGACGTCGCCGACGCGGCCCAGCAGGACGACGCGGGCTTCCCCTGGTGGATCGTCGGCCTGGTGCTCGGCCTGGCGGTCCTGGGTGTGGTGGTCGCCCTCGTCGTGCGCAACAACCGTCGGCCGGGTCCACCCGCCGCGGGGGCACCCGGGAGCGGCCCGGCGCCCTACGCCGCCGGCGGCGTCCCGCCCGGGTACGGTCAGCCGCAGCAGCCGGCACCGCCCGTCGTGCCACCGCAGCAGACCGCACCGCAGCCCTACCCCCCGCCGTACCAGGGACCTGCGCAGCAGCCGCCGGCAGGTCCGCAGCAGCCCCCGGCGGGCCCCCAGCAGCCTCCGCAGGACCCGGACGGCACCCCGCCCGCCGCTCCGCGCTGACCCTCCGTGGCCGCTAGCCTCGGGCCATGACGCAGCTCGAGGACGGCACGGCCCCCACGCCCGGCACCGACTGGCACCCGGACCTGCTGGGTGACGGGTTCGAGGCCCGGACACTGCACCTGCCCGACGACGCGACGGCCACCCTGGTCCGCCACACGCCGTCCGTGGCCCCGCAGGGCGCCCCGGCACGGGTCGCCGTGCTGGTCGTGCACGGCCTGGCGGACTACTTCTTCCACCCCCACGTGGCCAGGGCACTGGCGGCGGCCGGGTTCGCGGCCTACGCCGTCGACCTGCGCGGCCACGGACGATCCTGGGACGCCCACGCCGCCGCCGGCCGGGACCCGAACCAGGAACCGGACCTCGCGGTCCACGCCGTGGATCTCGACGCGGCTGCCGACGCCGTCCGCGCGGCCGGGCACGAACGCCTCGTGGTCATGGCCCACTCCACCGGCGGCCTCGTCGTGCCGCTGTGGGCGTCGGCCCGCCCGGGACGCGCCGACGCGCTGGTGCTCAACAGCCCGTGGTTCGAGCACCACGCCCCTGCTCCCGTGCGGTGGGTCTCCGCCGCCGTCGCCGAGGCGGTCGCCCCGCTGGCGCCCCGGGCCGTGCTCGGCCATCTCGACGACGCCTACCCCCGCGCCCTGCACCGCGCGCACGAGGGGGAGTGGGACTTCGACCCCGCGTGGAAGCCGCTCGAGCCGTTCCCGGTGCGGGCCGCCTGGTTCCGCTCCGTCCGTCGGTCGCAGCGACGTCTGGCGCGCGGGCTGGACCTGGAGATCCCGGTGCTCGTGCTGACCTCGGACCGCACGACCCGCACCGAGCACCTGAGCAGCGACACGGTGCTCGACGTCGGCCACATGCGCAAGATCGCCCCCCGGCTGGGGGACGACGTCAGCCTCGTCACGATCCGCGGTGGGATGCACGACCTCGCGCTCTCGCCCTCCCCCGCGCGCGAGGAGTACCTGCAGGTCGTCGTCGACTGGATCCGCGCCGCCGTCTGAGCCGCGCCGCCCGGGCGCTCACCGTCGTGTCCGATTCCCGCTAGCCATCGTGCCGCCCGCCGGGTGACGATGACGCCATGACCGACGAACGTGCCGAGCGCTACCGCGCCATCGCCGCGCGCGACGCACGGTTCGACGGCCAGTTCGTCACCGCCGTGCGCACCACCGGCATCTACTGCCGGCCGTCCTGCCCCGCCCGCACGCCCAAGCCCGAGAACGTCACGTTCTACCTGACCAGCGCGGCCGCGCACGACGCCGGCTTCCGCGCCTGCAAGCGGTGCCTGCCCGAGGCCACCCCCGGCACCCCCGCCTGGGACGTGCGCCGGGACGCCGCGGGCCGCGCGATGCGACTCGTGGCCGACGGCGTCGTGGACCGCGAGGGCGTGGCCGGGCTCGCCGCACGCCTGGGCTACAGCCCCCGCCACCTGCACCGGGTGCTGCGCACCGAGCTCGGCGCGGGCCCCCTCACCCTGGCTCGCGCGCAGCGTGCCCAGACGGCGCGCACCCTGCTGACGGGCACGGACCTGCCCGTGGCGGACGTCGCCTTCGCCGCCGGGTTCGGCAGCATCCGCCAGCTCAACGACACCGTGCGCGCCGTGTTCGCCACCACGCCCACGGACCTGCGGCGACGGCGTCCGGCACCCGTCGGCACCGCGACGGCCGGGGACCGGGTCCACCTGGACCTCACCCTGCCGGTGCGCGAGCCGTTCGACGCCGCGGGCACGGTCGCCTACCTGGCGGCCCGCGCCGTCGCGGGCGTCGAGACCGCCTCGCTCGACGGCCCCACCGTGCGCTACGCCCGCACCCTGCACCTGCCGCACGGCCCGGGTGCCGTCGCGGTCACCGCCGGGCCCACCGTCGGACCCGGCCGGGTCGCCGCCCACCTGGAGCTCTCCTCGTGGCAGGACGTCGCCACCGCCGTGGCCCGGCTGCGCCGGCTGCTGGACCTCGACGCCGACCCGGTCGCCGTCGACACCGCGCTGGCCGACGACCCCGTCCTCGCCCCGTCGGTCGCCGCCCGCCCCGGGACCCGGGTGCCGGGGGCCGTGGACGCCCACGAGATCGTCGTCCGCGCCTGCGTGGGACAGCAGATCTCCGTGGCCGCCGCCCGCACGCACCTGGACCGGCTCACGTCGGCCGCCGGCACGCCGTACCCGTCCACGATCGACGGCTTGGACCGCCTCTTCCCGACCGCCGCCCAGGTGGCCGACGACGACGGGACGCACCTGGCGCTGCCCGCCCGGCAGCGCCGCACCGTCGTCGACACGGCCCGCGCCCTGGCCGACGGCACCCTCACCGTCGACGTGGGCGCCGACGCCGCCGACCTGCGCGCCGTCCTTGAGGCCCGGCACGGGATCGGCCCGTGGACGTCGGGCTACGTGGCCCTGCGGGTCCTGGGCGACCCCGACGTCTGGCTGGACGGGGATGCTGCCCTGCGGGCCGGGGCCCGCGCCCTGGGGCTCCCTGACGACGCCTCCCTCGCCGCCCGGGCCGACCGCTGGGCCCCGTGGCGCTCGTACGCCGCCCGGCACGTGTGGCAGGCCGCCGCACCCCGCTCTGGAAGGAACACCCCATGATCGCCGCCACCACGCTCGACACCCCCGACGGAGCATTCACGCTCGTCGCCGACGACGGCACCGTCCTGGCCTCGGGCTGGACCGACGACGTCGACGCGCTGGTCGGACTCGTCCACCCGGACCTGCGCCCCACCGCCGTGACCGAGGTCGACCCGGGGCACGCGGCGGTCTCCGGACCGGCCGCGGCCGTCGCCGCGTACTACGCGGGCGACCTCGACGCCGTCGGCCGCGTCGCCGTCGTCCAGCGGTCCGGCCCGTTCCGCGAGCACGCCTGGCAGGTGCTGCGCCAGGTGTCGCCCGGCGCCCCGGTCACCTACG
Source organism: Isoptericola sp. b515 (assembly GCF_030588125.1). Taxonomy (NCBI): domain Bacteria; kingdom Bacillati; phylum Actinomycetota; class Actinomycetes; order Micrococcales; family Promicromonosporaceae; genus Isoptericola; species Isoptericola sp. b515. Next base: position 593,225 of record NZ_JAUQYR010000001.1, read on the forward strand.
CCGAGTACGCGGACCGGGCCGGGCGCCCGGCCGCCGTCCGGGCGGCGGCCGGGGCGTGCGCGCACAACGCGGCGGCCCTGTTCGTCCCGTGCCACCGGGTGCTGCGCAGCGACGGCACGACGGGCGGCTTCCGGTACGGACCGGCGGTCAAGGAGTCGCTGCTGGCCCGCGAGCGCTCCGCGGCCGGCTGACCGGAGCCGTCAGCCCAGGTCCTCCGGCGCGAGGAGGAACTCCGACTCGTCGGCGATCTCGCCGCCGACGGCCGCGTGGATCGCGGCGGCGACCTTGGCCACCAGGTCGGCCGCCCGCTTGCGGGCGACCACCAGACCGGCCTGCGGGAACTCCATCTGGGCCTCGAACTGGTCCGGCGGGTCCCACACGACGCGGTAGCAGATCGCCCCGGCGGCGGCCCACGGCAGCTCCTTGACCAGCAGCGGCAGCACCTCGTCGCCGCTGACCTCCACCGTGACCCAGCCGTCGTGGCCGAGGTCGATCGTCAGCCCGTAGCCGTCCAGGACGACGGGCGCCTGCAGCGCGGCGATGTCGAAGTCGTCCGCCCGCGCGTGCACCTCACGGCGCAGGTCCGGGTCCATCTTCTCGCCCGGGTACAGCGGCTTGTCGGCGATGCCCTGCGGCGGCCCCTGGTAGTCGGCGCCCTGGGTGGCCAGGACGACGCGGGGATGGACCTCCTGCAGCACCCGGTGGGCGGCCTGGGGGTCGAGCCACACGTCGGACCACACCGTGAGGTCGACCGCCGCACCCGGGTCCGGGGTCAGCACGACGCCGGACCCGGCGCCGCGGCGCTGGGCCTCGGCCGGGTCCCAGAGACCGGCCACGTCCAGACGGACCGCACCGCCGAGGCGGCGGGCCGCCGCGATGAGCCACTGCACGACCCGGTCCTCCTCGCGGGTGGGCAGACCCGCCGGGAACGCCCGGGCGAGGCCGTCGCGGTCGCCGCCACCGGGGTAGGGCGCGTCGTCCCAGCGCTCGCGCGGGCAGACGACGTCGAAGACGAGGGCGGAGCGGGCGGGCAGCCCCGGCTCGAACCCGTCGCCGGACGGCGCGTAGGGGCCGTGGACGTGGCTGTGCCGCGTCAGACGGAGCACACCGGGCTCGCCGGGGCCGGCGATCCGGCCGGCGGGCAGGTCGGCGCCGGGCAGGTCCGCCGGGACGACGTCCCAGCGGGTGCCGCTGAACCGGGACAGGGCGAGCACCTCGACCTCGTCGACGGCCACGTCGTCGGGCACGGCGAGCAGGTGCCGGGCCTGGTGCCCCTGCGTGGAGGCACGCGGGAGCGGTGGCAGGGGCGGGGACGAGGTCTGGGCCATCGGGTGACGTTCCTTCCGGGTCCGGGAGTCCGGCCGACGGAGGTCGCCGGCGCGGCGGGTCCGAGCGTACCGACGACGGTCGCCGCCGTTGAAGGGCCCGTTCATACGTCGGTGCGGTGGAAGGACTGCCAGGACCGGCTCGCCGTCGGGCCGCGCTGGCCCTGGTAGCGCGAGCCGTACCGGGCGGAGCCGTACGGGTGCTCGGCCGCGGAGGAGAGCCGGAAGAAGCAGAGCTGTCCGATCTTCATCCCGGGCCAGAGCGTGATCGGCAGGGTGGCCACGTTGCTGAGCTCGAGCGTGACGTGCCCGGAGAACCCCGGGTCGATGAACCCGGCGGTGGAGTGCGTCAGCAGCCCGAGACGACCGAGCGAGGACTTGCCCTCCAGCCGGGCGGCGACGTCGTCCGGCAGCGTCACCGTCTCGTAGGTGGACCCGAGGACGAACTCTCCCGGGTGCAGCACCAGCGGCTCGCCGGACTCCACCTCGACGAGACGGGTCAGCTCCGGCTGCTCCTGCGAGGGGTCGATGAACGGGTAGCGGTGGTTGTCGAACAGCCGGAAGAACCGGTCCAGGCGCACGTCGATGCTCGACGGCTGGACCATCGCCGGGTCGTACGGGTCCAGAGCGACGCGTCCGCCGTCCAGCTCGGCCCGGATGTCGCGGTCGGAGAGCAGCACGAGGCCCACGGTAGTCCGCCACGCGGCCCCGCGTCAGGAGGTCCGCGGCGTGGTCCGGCACGCGCTCAGGCGCCGATTCGGGTCACCAGCGGTTGTTGGGTATGATCGCCGTGCGCGCATCGACGTCGGTGCGCCGCGCGGGTGTAGTTCAATGGTAGAACTTCAGCTTCCCAAGCTGACAGCGCGGGTTCGATTCCCGTCACCCGCTCCACAGCATCACTGCAGGTCAGCCCCCTCAACAGAGGGGGCGCACCCTGTCTGAAACCCTCTCTCCAGGTCGGCGCGTGCCACTACGTGCCACTACGAAATCTGGAGAGAGCATGGCAGCACGCAAGCAGCGCAGGCAGTCCCCGGGCACAGGGGGCGTCCGACGGCTCCCGTCCGGCCGATGGCAGGCACGCCACACCGGCCCCGACGGCAAGATGCGTTCGATAGGCACCTTCGCCACCAAGACGGAGGCAGACACGGCACGCGCCCGACAGATCGTGTCTGTGCAGGACGGTCGCTGGCGCAGCCCCGAGGAGGCCGGCCTCCCACTCGGCGCGTTTCTGAGGAGCTGGCTCGAGAACCGCACCGACGTCAGCGCACGAACTCGCTCTCTCAACGAGCGGCTGTTCGCGACCTGGATCGCGCAGCCGCACGGGCGCATGCCCATGGCGCTCGCGGACCTCCCGCTCGGCTCGATCAACCAAGCGACGATTCGCCAGTGGCACTCCGTTGTCAGCGCGGAGGCGGAACGCCGCGCCCACGACAGAGCCCGGCGCGCCGCGAACAGCCCACAGGCGGTCAACCGGGCCATCCGGACCTGGGCGCGCCAGTCCGGGATGGTCGTCGCAGACACCGGTCGAATCCCGACGGAGATTCTGCACGCATGGCATCAGCGCATGGGTACGGACGTCGAGCTCCCGTACGAGGTCGACGCCAACGCCGGAACCACCGAACCCGCGCAGGCGTACCGCTTGCTCCATGCGGCGTTCCAACGGGCGATCGACGACGGATTGATCCGCGCCAACCCGTGCACTATCAAGGGAGCCGGTCAACGAGACTCACGCAACCGTCGCGAGCGCATCCCCGCGAACTACGAAGAGGCGAAGGCGCTTGCCGCTGCGATGCCCGATCGCTACCGGGCGGCCGTCGTGGTCACCATGCTGACCGGTCTCCGGGCGGGTGAGCTGTTCGCGCTTCAGCGCAAGCACGTCGATCTCGGGGCGGGCACCATCCGTGTCGAGCAATCACTCGCGCAGGAGACCAGCGGACGCTGGTTCGCGCCCACGAAGTCAGCAACGAGCCGCCGCACCGTCGACCTGCCGGCCGCGGCGGTCGAGGTCCTCCGGGTCCACCTGGAGACCTATGTGCCGGTCGACAAGAGGAGCCTGATCTTCGCCACCTCGACCGGGACTCCCCTCCAGTCAGGATCGCGCTCGAGGATGTTCCGACGTGCACGATCCTCCATCGGCCGTGACGACCTGACCTGGCACGACCTTCGGCACTCGGCCATGGTGCTGTGGGCCAAGACCGGCGCCTCACTGGCCGAGCTGATGGTGATCGCCGGACACTCGAGCTCCAAGTCCGCGATGCACTACCAGCACGTCGTCAGCGGCGCGCAGCAGGGGCTCGCCAGGAAGCTCGACCACCTCGTCGCGTCCGACGACGCGCAGCCCACCGGCCGCCCTGTGTCGAGGCTTCACGCCGCATAGAGGGGGGCGCACCTCGCTGTGTACGGTGACGCACAGCTTCACCACGAAGCGCACTGACGTCGCTCGAGACACCTGGAGGTCGATGACACCATCCACGCCGCTCGCAATCCTGCGAGCAGCCCCAGGCCGCCGAAGGTCTGGTGCGGAACGTGTCTCCAAGGAGGCCGCTCATGGCTGCTCCGACCCCCACCGCACCCTGCCCCTGCTCTAGCCCCGACGACAACCCCGACCGCCTCATGAGCGTGCCCGAGTGGTGCGCCTACTGGGGCATCGGTGAGCCCTTCACCAGGAAACTCATCCGGCTCGAGAAGATCTACCCGGTCCGACTCGGCCGCCGCGTCTTCCTCCCCAAGAGCGAGGGCAACGCGGTGATCGCGCGCAACACTGACTACGACCCGATGTGCCACTTCCGGTGATGGCACTCGACATGCCCGGGCCCCTCGAGGGGCCCGGGCATGACCCGACCTCTTCTGACAGCCCCGACCAGGGGTCACACCTTGACCACCTGGGGCGCTTCGGCATCGACACCATCGACGTGTTCGTGCCGACGACCCGGGACGCGATAAGGGAGCTACCCGTCCAAAGACTGCTTCAGCACCTGGACCACGCCACTGGCGAACTCAGCGAACCCGTGCCCACGACGAGCGAGGTAAGACTCGCCAACGGCCAACAGGTCCGCGCACTCCGGCAGGCAGGCGTCCACGGCGTCCTGGCGAGTTTCTCGGCTCCGAAGTGGCTGCGGGGCGACAACCGACGGCCGGCCACCAGCGATGAGGTGCGTACGGTGGTCGACGATTTCACCAACCTCGTCGCCGAGCACGTGCCCTTCGCAACGCCAGTGCCCGAGGTCAGGCTGAGGCGGGTCGACGTCGCACGTGACTTCGTCGGTGTCGCAGCCCCCGCGCAGGTACTCGACGCTCTCACCTTTGAACGACCGCGTCGCCCGATGAAGACGAACCTTTACCGGGACAAGGCCCTGCTCGGAGCGCAGACGGTGTACCGCGCGAATACCAGGTGGAAGGCACGCCTCTACCATCGCGGCGAGATGTACCAGGACCGCTCGGCTCCAGCCTCCTGCGATCCCGGCCTTGCTCAGGAAGAAGAGGGGATCGTCAGGTTCGAGCTCGAGCTACGGACCGAGGTCCTGGGCGAACTCGGCATGGCAAGAGTCGAAGCCCTCGATGACGCTCGACTCTGGAGCACGGCCTCGAAGTACTGGGGGCGAACCAGGTTCGGGGCGACGGTGGGCAGCGATCCGAAACGTCTGCGCGCAGCCGAAGAGTGCCTAAGCACCCAGGAGCTCGGGCTCGTGTGTGTCCACCTGCTGTTCCCCGGACGAGGACTCGCGAGGGGTTCGAGACGCAAGGCCAAGGCGCTCGCGGCCAGGTTCGGATTGACTCGTGATGACCTCATCCACAGCACGGGTGCTCCCGCCGGGACTCTGGACCTCCATAGGGGACGGTTCATCGCCACCGAGTCCGACGCCGCTGATCCACTCCCCTGAACGGTGTAGCCAGGAGGCTTGGCTCGCGGGGTCGAGGCAAGCCTCCTGGAGGCCCCGCACAACCACTAGAGCGCCGACTGCCCACCCACCGGCTTCACCTTTACGGTTCCTGCGGGCTGGGCGGTACGCCGTTCCAGCACGAACCGCCGACGTTGGGGAAGAACTTCTCCCGAACGGCGCAGTCCCCGTCGTTTGGCTGGTCGAGATAGTCCTCAAGATCCGGAACGGCATCGCTGTATCCGACATACACACCTGGTGCGACCGCCACGGACTTCTCGGTGGGGATCGCGTTGGCGACTCGGTAGTCGATCTGCTCGGTGTCGACCAATACCGGGTAGCCCTCGACGACCGTGTCACCTGATGGGTAGGCCAGTGAGGCCGATTCAGCCTCGGCAGCTTCCTCCGTCACCGTGACGGTCGGGGCTGGCTCAGGCGTTGCCGTGACTGTCGCTGTCACCGTGACCGTCGGGGCCGGCGCAGGGGTCTGGTCGCCGCTACACCCCGTGAGCAGCAGGCCGAACGCGACGAGCGGGAACGCAGCACGGTACATCCTCGGCTTGGCCACCATGTGCGCGAACGTACCGATGCCTGCCCGTGGCGGCACGCCGGACGCGGGTGAAGTCAGCGGGCGACTCGCGCATGTGAACTGGGAGATGCCGACCTACCACGACCACCCACGATCCGTCGGACTACCGGCGACGTGCCCTGTCAGCAACGAACTCGTCGATGCCCGCGTCGAGCCGCTGGGCGAACTCACGCCACTCCGTCAGGTCTCGGGCTCCGCAATCGGGTCCGCGCGTCTCGCGCCAGCCGTCCTCCTCGGGGGCTACGCCGCAGTCGCACTGCACCTCGGTGTCCATGTCGCCCTCCCGTCCGATCGGCCCGCTGTTCCCAACAGGGTAGGACCCGGCCCGCCGAACTGCACAGGCATTGCGGTGCGCTTTGTGCGCCTCGCTACGCGCGTGTGCGCGCGAGAGACACGGGCAGCAGGCAAATCACAGCCCCGACGGGACCGCGAAGTCACCAGGGCGACGGGGGCGCCAGCATGAGCGCGCCGACCGAGGCCGTTGGGGCACGTTCGCAGTTCTTAGCTATGGCCGTCCGTCTACCTGCGGCCCTAGGTCTGACCGCTCCCAACGCTCGTACTGTGCGCGGCCCACGGCGTCATACTCGTAGCGCGCAACCGTCTCGAGGAACTCACGTTGCTCAAGTTCCCGAACGGCGCGCTCAATGAACTGCTGTGCGCTCTCGCCATTCCGCGCGGCGCCGGCTTCAACCCTGCGACGGAGGCGCCCGCTGACCCTGATCGCCCTCCCGATGGTCCTCATCGTCCAATGATGAGCCCGCCGCCCCAGTGCTGCCACGCACACCGGTGGCCATCGATGACCGGCTGGGGTTCGGGATCTCAGGCGAACCACGGCGAACCGGCACGCAACGGAACTCCGCGTTATCTGACGAATCGCCTGCGTGTGTGAGACATGTGCCAGCAGCAACGAGCCCTCCTGCTCCCCACGTTCAAGGACCTGTGGCGCTCAGCCCTACCGCACCTCACCTGACGGCCCAGGACGGTGCTGGAGTCACCAACGGGGTCGTATGATGCTGGCGTGCCGCGGTCCTGCGGCAACCACCGCCCGAGGAGTGATCGGGCAACCTGACTCACGTGCGCTAGCGACGCGGCCCTGAGGGGCCTGTGAACGTTGCCCAGCGCGCTCCTGAGAGGAGACCCGTGAGTCAGTCCCGAACGAACGTTCACCCCGCGTGCCCTGGAGGGCCCGGACAGGCAGCCATTCGAATCGCGGAAGCCGCCCGAGTGCTTGGCGATTTGTGCCACCGCGTCGCCCGTCGCTTGTCGCGTGGCCCTTCGCTCCCCCGCGAGACACCGGTGGGCGTCCTGCGGTCGGCTGTTTTCTCTCCAACTGAGGTCGCCCGGCTCTATGGTGTCTCACCCGCGACGATTCGCCGGCAGTGCCAGCGGGGGGAGATCCCCGCGGTCAAGCAGGGCCAGCGGTGGCAGATCCGTCTCGATCAGCTGCCGCGCGAGCATCGTCAACCGTGACTCTCGCGGCTGACTCCAGTGCTGGCAGGGCGCCACTGACGCGAAGTCCGACGCCGGAGCAGTTCAAGCCGGCTCTGGGCATGTTCCATAGTCCGACGTGGCGCTCGGGCTCGGCCTTGAGACTTGACTTGAGACCGGTCGTGATAAGGCAGGGTGGTAGTTCACCCGGACTCCGAGACCTCTGCTGCCGCGGTCCCGTGGCTGGCTCTGTCATCCTGTTCCGATGAGTGTGGTGGGCCGGTGGTTGCATGGGTGGCGCCTCGTCGCTGTGGTGGTCGCTGTAGGCGCGTTGATGCTCTGCGCCGCACTGGTCATCTCCCTCGTCGGAGGCGATCAGGATCAAGGTGGACTACGGCCGTGGCTGACGGCAGTTCTAATCAACCTGGGTGCGGCGGTACTCCTGATCGTTCCCATCGAACTGTTGGCCACTGCGCTGCGTCGACAGGTGACCGCCTCCGAGCAACGCACGCAAGAGCAGGTCGAGTCCGTCCGGCGGGAAAGCACCGAGCGGATCGACGAGCTGACGAGCCGAATCGAGTCCCTGGCGGGGGCCGAGAACCACATCGACGAGGTCATGGCCGAGGAAGTGTCGGCCGACCGCGAGTTGTACCAGTGCTTCCTCAACGAGGAGGTGAACGCGGCAGACGCATGGAAGGCCCTGGACCGGGCCACGAGGCGTGGGCTCATCAGTCCCGCAGGAGTCAAGGTCTCGTTCGACGCCGATGGCAAGACCTATGTGACGTTCAAACACATTCCGCAAGACCGCATCCAGGTATTCCTGATCCAAGGTGGCCAGAGGATCGTCAGCCATATCTGGGCCGGATCGATGACTGGAAAGGGTCTACTCGCAATACTGTACCGCAAGACCCGCAACACCGGCCGGGACATCCGGCCCGAGCCCAAGATGATCTGGGGCGGCCTCGCGAGAACACTCATCTACGCAGAGGAGCACGAGGAAGAGCGACCCGTCACGGAACTTCCGGCGCTCGGCGAGGATTGAAGGACATGCACCTCGCCCCTTGGCGACCGGAGCGCACTCTGCGCGCAGCTGAAACGTCATTTGAGAGACCGCGGGCATGAATACAAGCGCCATAAATGAACTCGCGTGGCTGCTGCGCGGACCCCACCGGTCCTCCCGAAGAGATACCTGCGGCTTGGCTAGGCCCGGTCTCCGGGCCTCGCTCAGGGAACTACGGCGCTGGCTGGTGGATACACGCCCTTACAAGCCCATCCAAGAGCGTGCCTGGACCTCTCTCGTGCGGGACGTCACACACTCCCTTGAGGCGATGGGTCCGCATACACGGGTCAAGGCACCGGCTTACGCAGACCTCATTGCCGGGCTGGCGGAACCCGAGTTGGGCGCTTCCTCTGCGCGGCGGGCGGCATGTTGTTCCATCACCGACGCACTCGAAGACCAACTCCGCCAAGGGAAGGCTTCTGTCGCAGCTCTCGACGACCTCTACACAACCATTCGTGATGTGTCGGCCACACACGACAAAGTCACTGAGCTACTCGGAGTTCTCAGCGATGTACTGCAGGTATCCCAGAGGTCGTTGAGTTCTGTCGGTTACGTTTTGGGGTCAATTCTCGACGACGAAAGCTGGGGAGTCGACATCGCGCGGCCCCAAGATGCTCCGCCGCCCAGCCTAGCTCGGAGACCAGACACCCCCGCCGGCCTTAGCGAACCGGAACGAATAGAACTCTGCCGCGGTTTGCTTCTTGAGCCCAGTGGCGCGCCCCGTACCGAAGCCGTTTGGGTCTGCTTCGAGCGGGCGACGTGTCGTGTTCCTGACTGGATCGTGCGGGTTGGGGCTGTCGAGTTCATCGATGGCCCGACACTACAGTCGGTGGTTCATTCTGTCGCCGCAGGGACCCCTCTTGCGCCTCATCTTGGCGAACGCCTTCCTCCGGAGGTGATAAATGCCGACGAGTTGTTCGCGCAGCAACTTGACGTCAGCCGGGTCAACGCCGGAGTCGAGGAGTGGGTGTGGGCACGCGTCGAACTCGACGGCACTGAGCAGACTCCAGCGGTCGAACACGGCAGAACCGTCGCGAGCAGTCTCGTTGGGCTCGCCGCATTTCATGACGGCGGTACCCGATGGAAGCCCATGACCGGAGGGATCGTGGTCCACGATGGCAGGCCGGGCATTGGCCCCTTCATCTTTCGTGATATCGACGAATCTGAGCATGACTCATCCTGGACCAGCGAAACCCTTGGCGATATCGGGGAGCAGATCGAGCCAGGCTCCACGGCCCCAAGTGAGGAACTTCTGGGGTTGCTTGCCACGGCAAACCTCGTTCGAGTCAACGGCTCGGGAGAGCCTAGCCCTTCGGGGCTACTCATCGACGTGCAGGTCATCGAGTCCATGGCGAGCCAAGCTGGGGCGAAAAACTGGCAGCCACACATGAAGAGAACTTTCGCCCTCGCGTGGGCAAGGCAGACCGTGGCGCACGAACTAATTAACGCGCACACCACACCGACCGGCGTCTATGATTTGAGAGTCATCCCAGAGGTGGTCGCCATACGGGACCTCTACGAACACGATCACGGCAGCCATGCTCCACGTGTTCACATCCGCTTCGATCTGGCGCTCGAACGACTACCTGGTCTTGTATCCGCACTGCCGGACCACGCGCCCGGCGCACGTCGGCTGCGCACACTCGCCAACCGCCTCGTCACGGCCTCGGCTGCGTCAGCTTGGGTCGACGAACTCGTCGCGCAGTTTGAACAGGGCGTCGACCGGCTCGCTCGGTGCCGCAACGCGGCCGCCCATGGCGGCCCCACCGAGATCGACGTCATCGCATCCGTCCGCGAGTTCGCGAATCACGAAGCAGCACGCACCATCAATCTGGGAGTCTGGGCGACCGTGAAGATGGAGGCGCTCACCACCGCACACGATCGCGTCCGGGCGCGAGATCAGGCGTGGCGCCAGGCGCTCGATGAGGGCCCGGAGCTGTCCGTGGAGACACTCATCGGAACCGACAGCGGCGCTTGAGGGTCAGTCCGTGATGCTGCAGTTCATCCCCCTTGAGCGCAGGTGCCTTCGTCCGCCCAACTCCCCAGGCTGACCGCTATGGCGCAATGTGGTGGAGTAGTGCGAGCGCGGGCAGCGTAGCGATCCGTTGTCACGGCATCGGCAATCGCGAGCCGAGCACTGGGCGGTCATTGCCTCGAACCCCATTCCGTCTTCGTCGCCAAGTCGCGGTTCCCCATTCGCAGCCCACTGCGTGTCGTGCCACTGCGTGCCACTCCGGTGTGCCACTCGGTATCTCTCGGTGCACCTCCATGTACTCTGAATCCGCAGGATCGTGCCGATCCTGACGAGGCTTCAGGGCTGAGGAACATGGGTGCGTCAGCTTCCCAAGCTGACAGCGCGGGTTCGATTCCCGTCACCCGCTCGCTGATCGACGAGGCCCCGCACCGGTTCCGGTGCGGGGCCTCGTCGCGTTCGGGCGGCCAGGGGGGCTGCCGTCAGCGCGGCGGCTGCGTGCGCGGCTTCAGCCGCACGTCGGGCAGCGCGGGGGCGCGCAGGGGGCCGCCCTCGTAGCCGTCCACCCGACCGAAGCGGCGTCCTTCCGCCCCCTCGACGTACCCGGTGGACCCGTCGGCGAGGTCCGTGAGCTGCGCCGACCAGTCGGCCCGTGCCGCGACGACGTCCTCGTGGCTGCGGCCCACGAAGTTCCACCACATCACGACGTCCTCGGTGAAGGGCGCACCCCCGAGAAGGATCGCCCGCACGGGCTCCGCACCGGCGGTGATGACGAGCCGGTCGCGGCCGGGTGCGGCGTAGGCGAGCTCGGACGGCGGCACCACGGTGTCCTCGAGCGTCGCCTCGCCGGCGTCGACCAGCAGCCCGTGCTCGAAGCCGGGGTCGACGTCCAGCTCGAGCCGGCTCCCGGCCGGGAGGTCGAGCTGGGCCCCCACGAGCGGGGAGTAGGTCCGGGCCGGCGAGGCCAGCAGGTCGCCCGCGACACGGAGCGAGCCGAGGAAGACCTGGACGCGCACCCCGTCGGCGTCCGCCACCGGTAGGTCGGCGTGGTGGTCGAACCGCGGGGCCGTGCCGGCGTCGGACGAGGGCAGCACCGTCCACAGCTGGACGCCGTGCAGCGTCGGGGGGCGGGGACGGTCCGGCGTGGACGGCGTCGACTCCTCCGAGTGGGAGATCCCGTGCCCTGCGGTCATGAGGTTCAGCTCGCCCGGACGGACGAGCTGCTCGGAGCCCACCGAGTCGCGGTGCAGGATCTCCCCGGCGAAGAGCCACGACACCGTCTGCAGGCCGATGTGCGGGTGCGGCGGCACCTGCATCCCGGCGGAGGACGAGACGTCGTCGGGCCCGTAGTGGTCGCAGAAGCACCACGCCCCGATGAGGGACCGTCGGCGCTGCGGGATCGTGCGCCGGACGGTCATCGCCCGGGGTCCGCCGAGTGGCACCTCACGGGAGGTGAGGAGCTCGATGTCGTCGGGGGCGTCACCGACGGCGCACACCCGCTCGGCCGGTCGCAGCTCGAGGTTGCTCATGGATCGGAGCCTACGCGCGCCAGCAGTCCGTGACATGGCCGAGGCCCCCGGGGCGGCCGGGGGCCTCGGCAGGAACCACGTTCCCCGCGCGATCGCTGGCGGGGCGCCGTGTCGACGTCACGGCCCCGGGCCACTGTCGGCGCGGCGGGGCCTGGTGCGTCGTCGCCCCGTCCACCCCGTTTCTCCACAGCGAGACCCGGACGTGGGTGGTCTTCCGGCCACGCCCGGACACCCGCGTCGTCACCCGCGGCCCGCACTCGGTGCGGATCGGCCCGTCGTTCTCCGGTCGACCGTCGTCCCGTCGACGAGCCGGCCCGCAACCGTGCGGTCCGGAGGTGCTCCCCGGCGGAACTGCTACCGCCGTTTCTAGACCCGCCTCGGGCCCCCTGCAAGGGTCCCGGCGGACGAAATTCTCAGCCACAGGTTCGTCCACAGTCGGAGGCGCGGAATCCCCACACCGTCCACAGCGCTGTGGACAAAATCTGTGGACACGCGTTCACGGGATGGCCCTGCCCGGCTGCGGCACCCTGCCGCAGGGCGCCCGACGACACGCGGCGGACACCCGCGACCGGTACGAGGAACCGCAGGATCCCGGGGATGAACAGCACGGAGACACGCCGTTCCCGCTCGTCGCGGCTGTCCGAGCACCTCCCGGCCCCCGGCGTTCACCGGAAGCGGCCGGGGAAGATAGCACGGCCGGCGGGCGTCCACACTCCTGTGGACAACGTGCTGGTCAGACCCAGGCGCGTGTCGGCGACCGCTCCTCGTCGACCCGTCGGTCGACCTCCGCCGTCGTCGCGACGAAGGCGCCGTCGTCGACCAGCACTCCGCCGGACCGGGCGTGCATGAGCAGGGCCAGCCGCGCCACCGTCGCACGCATCCGGTTCCGGGCGATGACGTGCACCCCCGAGGGCTGCTCCAGCCGCAGCTCGTACGGGTCTTGCGGGACCCACCGGACCTCGACCGCGAAGGGTCCGTAGTCGTTCACGTCGACGTCGACCAGCGCCCGCGGCACGCGGTCGACCTGCCGCGCGTCGAGCACGATGCTCCCGTCGTACGGCGTGCGCGCGACCAGCCGGTGGCTCGTGGACCCGTCGGGCTCCGGGGTCTCCGCCTCGTGCTCGGCCGTGGCCACGACCGACCGGAGCAGGGCCAGGAGGTCGGCCGCGCCGATCGGGTTCGCCGAGAAGAGACGCAGGTCGACCGAGCCGGCCGGGTCGGGGCGCAGGAGCTCACGCCCGTCGGCCAGGAGCAGCCCGCCGAGCTTCCGGGCCACGGCGACCCCCCACTGGACCAGACGCAGCTCGTCATCCTCCGGCAGCCCGGCCGCGAAGGCCCGGGCCACACCGTCGCGGTCGTCCGGCGAGGCGGGTCGCGGACCACGCCGGTCGAACGTCCCGTCGACACGGCCGAGGGCGAACACCCGCACCGGCCCCGTCATCCCGAGCTGCGCGGCGACCTCGGCCGGCCCGGTGAAGGGACCGGCGACACCGTGCTCGGCGCCGATCCCGAGCACACCCGGGCCGACGTCCCGCGGGTCCGGCGCCGCCGCGGCCATCCCGCGGAATCGCGCGCCCCGCATCGGCTGCGGCCCCGAACGCGCCTCGGGTTCCTTCAGCCACCGGGCGTCGGAGAACCAGGACTCCGCCAGCCGTCGCACCGTCGCGACCTCGGTCGCGTCAGGCAGGACGAGCAGGTGGTTCGACACGTGCTCCGGGGGGACGAGCGCCTGGACGTACGACATGTCGCGGACGCTACTCCCCTCGGGGGCGCGGCGGGAGCCCCGAAGGTGACGTCCGTGTTACGTCTGCTCGGGAACGAGCAGACCGTCCGGATGCCGGGATGCCGCGCGGGACACGCCGGCCCCGGAGTGGTGTCGCTCACAGGGACGCGTGTGCCGGGCACTGACCTGACGACCGGGCCCTATGCTGTCAGCATGCCCAAGATCATCGGCAAGAGTCTTCACGAGCACCGCCAGATGACCCGGCACAAGCTGTTCGCGGCGTTGTCCACGCTCATGGCGGAGCGGGGGTTCGACACGATCACGCTGGCCGACATCGCCCAGGCCGCCGGCGTGGGCCGGACCGCCGTGTACAACCACTTCGCGGACAAGGAAGCCCTGCTCCTGGGCTTCATCACCCACGAGACCGAGCAGTACGCCCACACCCTGGAACGCGCCCTCGCGGAGGTCGACGACCCCGTCACCCAGCTGCGCACCTACATCCGTCAGCAGGCGCAGCTGACCACCGTATTCCACCTCGCGCCGGGTCCGGACCTGCGCACGGTGCTGTCCCGCAGCACCCAGTCCCGGCTGCGCGAGCACGCCGAGATCGTCGAGTCGATCCTCAAGCGCATCCTGCGTGACGGCGTCGAGACGGGCGCCTTCCCGCCCCAGGACATCGAGCCCACGGTGCAGCTCGTCAACGCCTGCCTGTCGGGACGGCTCATCCCGACCGACCAGGAAGCCCGCGAGCGCACGATCCGCGCCACCGAGACCTTCGTGCTGCGCGCCGTCGGCGCCCGGCCTCAGATGGCGGCCTGACCGCCCGTCACCACCAGGCGTCGGCAGGACGGTGGCGGTGCTCCGGCGGCGGCGTCACGTACGGCACGGGCACCGGCGCGAGATAGGCGCGGGCGAACTCCAGGGCCGCCGCCAGGTCGGAGTGCCGCTCGTGGGCGTCGTTGGCCTTCCGCGTCCCGATCTCCAGGCAGACGTCACCGCGGTAGCCGTTGTGGGCCAGCTCGGTGAGCACCTTGTCGCAGTGCATGTCGCCCCGGCCCGGCACCAGGTGCTCGTCACGGATGTTCGACGTGCCGTCCGCCAGGTGCACGTGCCGCAGCCGGTCGCCGAACTCCCGGACGAGGTCCAGGCCGTCCTGCTGGGCGACCGCGGCGTGCGACAGGTCCAGCGTGACGGCGTCGTAGTCGTGCTCGGAGGGGTCCCAGCCGGGCAGGTACGCCTTGAGCTCACGGTCGAGACGGGAGTGCGGCCGCCACGGGTACATGTTCTCCACGGCGACCGTCACCGGGCCCTTGGCGTTGAGCTCGCGGACCTGGTCCTCGAAGCCGCGCGCGTACTTGTACTGCCACCGGAACGGCGGGTGCACCACCACGGTGTCGGCGCCGAGCTCGCCGGCCATGTCGACCGCGCGGTCGAGCTTGGCCGCCGGGTCACGCCCCCAGACGCGCTGGCTGATCAGCAGGGTCGGGGCGTGGATGGACCGGATCGGCATCCCGGTGCGCTCGGACAGGCGCGCGAGCGTGCGCGGGTCCTGCGTGGCCGGGTCGGACCAGACCATCACCTCGACGCCGTCGTACCCGATCTCGGCCGCCACCTCGAAGGCGAACGCCGCGCGCCGAGGGTACACCGACGCGGTGGAGAGAGTTACGGAGATCGGCGTCTCGGCCATGTCGCCACCCTAGCTCGGGCACCTGCAAGAACGCTGGACACGTTACCCCCGAAAGACGTGGGGCGCTGCGGTCGGTCCCGACGCACCGATCGGGGGCGGCTACCCTCGGTGCCATGGTGCGCGCGGTGGTGTTCGACGTCGGGGAGACCCTGATCGACGAGACCAGGATCTTCTCCCGGTGGGCCGACCGGCTCGAGGTGCCGCGGGGCACGTTCCTGGGCCTCGTGGGCGCCTGCGCCGCGGCGGACCGGCCGCTCGTCGAGGCCTTCGAGCTCGTCCGGCCGGGCCTCGACCTCCCCTCCGAGATGGCCCGCTGGGCCGCCGAGGACCCCACGGGACTCCGCGAGAACTTCGACGCCGACGACCTGTACGACGACGTCCGTCCCGCGCTGTCCGCGCTGCGCGACGCCGGGCTCGCCGTCGTCGTCGCCGGGAACCAGCCTCCGCAGGCCCGGGCCGCGCTCGAGGCCATGGACCTGCCCGTCGACGCCATCCGCACCTCCGACGAGTGGGGGGTGGAGAAACCCGCGCCGGCCTTCTTCGACCGCGTCGCCGAGCTGGCCGGGCACGCGGCCTCGGACATCGCCTACGTGGGCGACCGCCTCGACAACGACGTGCTCCCCGCCGCCGACGCCGGGATGCGGCCCGTGCTGGTCCGTCGCGGACCGTGGGGCTACTGGCACGCGACCCGACCGGAGGCCGCACGGGTCGACGTCGTCGACTCGCTCGCGGAGCTGGTCGGGCTGCTGACCCGCTGACGCCGTCGCCGGCTCCGGTCAGTCCCGGTCCGGAGGCGCTGCGGCCGCGTCGTGCTCCATCTCGTTCGGCACCAGCGCGTCCTCGTCGATCTTCCCGGTCCGGAAACCCGCCCGGCTGACCAGGTGGGCGGCCACCGGTGCGGTCGCGAGCTGGAAGACGACGACGAGCGCGAGCATCGTCACCGCCGACCAGCTGCGCACCCGCAGCGCGAGCCCGAGCAGCAGCAGGATCAGTCCCAGCACCTGCGGCTTGGTCACCGCGTGCATCCGGCCGAGCAGCGAGTCGAAGCGCACGGCGCCGACCGCCGCGGCGAGCGTGAGGAACGCCCCGGCGAGCAGGCTCACGCCCGCGACGACGTCGGCGAGCGTCGTCCAGAACCCCGGGTCGACCTCGGTCATCGGTCCCCCTCCTCGGCCTCGGGGGCCTCGCCCGGCACGGAGTCGGGGTCGTCGGCGGCTCGGTGCCGGACGGCCGACGGCTCCCGTGCGGCGAACCGGGCGATGGCGACCGACCCGACGAAACCGACCAGGGACATCGCCACGAGGATCGGGATGGTCTCGGTCCGCCGGGTCCAGGCGGCCTCGATGGCGACCACCCCGACCAGGGCCGCCGCGAGCAGCTCGAGCCCCAGCGCGCGGTCCAGCATCGACGGTCCCCGTTCGAGACGCACGAGCGCCAGCAGCGCGGCGACGGCCACCATCACCGCGGCCAGCACGACGACGACGATCATGGGTGCGCCTCCGTCCCGTCCTGCGCCCGGCACCGGTCGAGCACGTCGCGCGGCGCGAAGCTGCGCAGCACGCGGTCCTCCAGGTCGAGCAGGTAGTCGCGGACCCCGTCGGGCCCGCCGGAGCTGCCGATGTCCAGCACGTGCACGGACAGCAGACCGGTATCCCGCTCGGTCTCGACCACCAGCGTCCCCGGCACCAGCGTGGAGAGCACGGCGGTGGTGGTCAGGAAGACGTCCTCCGGGTTGCGCAGCCGCACCTGCACGACCGCGGCCTGCGGGGCCGGCCCCGGGCGGATCGCGATCCACGCGACGTTGAACGACGCCACCACGAGGTCGACGACGAAACGTCCGAGCAGCCCCAGGAAGGGGCCCGGACGGACGGTCCAGCGCGACGGGATCGGCGGCAGGGGCAGGGCGACGACGACGAGCACGCCCAGCGCCAGCCCGCCGAGCACGTTGGCCCAGGACAGGTCGCCCCACAGCAGCACCCAGACCACGGTGAGGCCGGCCAGGGCGGGCCACTGCGCGGCCACGCGGCGGGCCCGGGCGCGCAGGGTCTTCTCCGCCCCATCGTTCACGGCCCGTCACCCCCCTCGGTCTGCGCGTCCGTGACGTCGGCGGACTGTCCCGTGCCGCGGTCGGACCCGCCCGGGTACACCGCCTCGATGTAGGTGAACCCGTCCATGGTCGTCGCCGCGGAGCGGTCCGCGTACCCGTACAGCGGACCGGCGACCACCGTCAGCGACAGCCCGAAGGTCACCAGGGCGGCGGCCGGCCACACCATCGTGCGCGGCATCGGCGCGTGCTCGGGGATCTCGGCGGGCGCGGTCTGCCAGAACGCCTTGTTCCACGCCTTGACCACGGCGTAGAGCGTCAGCAGCGAGGTGGCGACCGAACCCACCACGAGCGCCCAGGCCAGCGGCGTGCCGATCCGGACGCCCTCGGTGAGCAGCCCGACCTTGCCGAGGAACCCGGACAGCGGCGGGATGCCCGCGAGGTTGAGGGCCGGGACGAAGAACAGCACCGCCAGCAGCGGGGCGAGCTTCGCCAGGCCGCCGAGCCGGTCCAGGGACGTCGACCCGCCCCGCCACTCGACCAGCCCCACCACGAGGAACAGGGCCGTCTGGACGGAGATGTGGTGCACGACGTAGAAGATCGCCGCGGCGGTCCCTGCCTCGGACGCCAGCGCGACGCCGAAGATCATGAACCCGATGTGGCTGACCAGCGTGAACGACAGCAGACGTTTGACGTCGTTCTGGGCCACCGCACCCAGGATGCCGATGACCATGGTGGCCAGGGCGACGACGAGGAGGATCTGGTCGACCACGGGGCTGTCCGGGAAGATCAGCGTCTGGGTGCGCAGGATCGAGTACACGCCCACCTTGGTGAGCAGCCCCGCGAACACGGCCGTGACCGGGGCGGGGGCCGTCGGGTAGGAGTCCGGCAGCCAGAACGACAGCGGGAACACCGCCGCCTTGATCCCGAACGCCAGCAGAAGCAGGAGCTGCAGCGCGACCCGGACCGTGTCGTCGATCTCGGGCAGGCGCACGGCGAGCTGGGCCATGTTGACCGTGCCCGTGGCGGCGTAGATCAGCGCGATCGCCGAGAGGAACAGCACCGAGGAGGCCAGCGCCACGATGAGGTACACGGACCCGGCCCGCACCCGTTCCGCCGTGCCACCGAGCGTGAGCAGCACCGCCGACGCGGCGAGCAGGATCTCGAACCCGACGTAGAGGTTGAACAGGTCACCGGTGAGGAACGCGTTGGAGACGCCGGCAGCCAGCACCAGGTAGGTGGGGTGGAAGATGGCCACCGGGATCGCCCCGCCGACGCGTGCCTCGTCGACCGTCTCCGCCTCGTTCTCGGGCACGCCCTGACCGAGCGAGTACAGCAGGACGCAGAGCAGCATCACGCCGCTGACCGTGAGCATCAGGGCGGCGAGCCGGTCCGCGACCAGGGCGATGCCGACCGGTGCGGCCCAGCCGCCCACGTCCACGACGACGGGACCGGCGTCGGCCGCGAGGACCAGGCCCACGGAGGCCAGGGTCGAGGCGACCAGCGCCGCGACCGAGATCGTGCGCTGGACGTTGGCGTAGCGGTGCAGCGCCAGGGTGAGACCGGCCGCGAACAGCGGCACCAGCACCGGCAGCGGGACGAGGGTCTCCGGCCCCCAGGCTGCGGGGATCCAGCTCATCGCGCCTCCCCCGGTGTCGTCACGTCGGAGGTGTCGTCGCCGGGGGCCTCGTCACCGGCGACGTCGTCGTGCACGGCGGCGGCCTCCTCGTCGAGCGTCTGGCCGGTCTCGTCCGCGTCCGCGTCCTCGTAGGCCGGGGCGTTGAGCGCGGCGTGCCGCGCGACCCGGCGGTCCTCGACGTCGTCGGCGACCTCGTCGTGGCCGTGCAGCTGCCACGACCGGTAGGCGAGCGCCAGGATGAACGCGGTCAGGCCCAGGGTGATGACGATCGCGGTGAGCGTCATCGCCTGCGCCAGCGGGTCGCTCATCGGCTCGTCGGAGCTGCCCACGATCGGCGACGCGCCCGCCCGGCCGCCCGCGACCAGCAGCATGAGGTTGACGCCGTTGCTGATCAGGATGAACCCGAGCAGGATCCGCGTCAGCGGCCGCTCGAGCAGCAGGTAGACGCCCGTGCCGCACAGCACGCCGACGGCGAGGACCAGCACGGCCGAGGGGGTGTTCTCCAGGACGATCACCGCGACTCCTCCCCCGCGACGGCGACGACGTTCTCGGGCAGCTCGCCCTGCCGGTCGATCTCGGCGCCGAGCGTGCGCAGGACGTCCAGGACCAGCCCGACGACGAGGAGCATCACGCCGACGTCGAAGAACAGGGAGGTCACCAGGTGCACCTTGCCCAGCAGCGGGACGTGGAAGTCGAAGGTGAAGCTCTCCAGCACCTCCTGCCCGATCAGAAGAGCCCCGAGGCCGACGCCGGCCGACAGGAACAGCCCGGTCCCCAGCAGCAGGCCCGGTGGGACGGGCATCGCCTCACCGAGCTCGTACCGGCCGCCGGCGAGGTAGCGCACCGCCAGCGCGATCCCCACGACCAGCCCCGCCGCGAAGCCCCCGCCCGGCGCGTTGTGCCCGCTGAACAGCAGGAACAGCGCGAAGACGATCATGGCGTGGAAGACCAGCCGGGTCACGACCTCGAACATGACCGACCGTCGCTCGGGGGCGAGCGTGCGGCCGGCGGCCAGCCACTCCTTGCGCTCCCCGGAGTCCGCCCCCGGGGCGCGCGACAGCCGCAGCACCGCACCGCTGCGCTGCCGCAGGAACACCAGCGACGCCACGCCGGTGGCCGCCACGAGCAGCACGGACAGCTCCCCGACGGTGTCCCAGGCCCGGATGTCGACCAGCGTGACGTTGACGATGTTGTCCCCGCTGCCGTACTCCACCGCCTCGGCGGGGAAGTCCACGCTGATGGGCGGCTGCACCCGGGCCAGCGGGGCCGCGAGGGTGAGTCCCATCATCACGACGCCCGTCGTGACGCCGAGGACGACCCGCACCCACCGGCTGGCGGTGAGCGGCCGGTCGGTGAAGTACGGCGGCATCCGGCGCAGCACGAGGACCAGCACCACCAGGGTGACCGTCTCCACCAGGACCTGGGTCAGCGCCAGGTCGGGAGCCCCGTGCAGCAGGAACAGCGCGGCGTTGGCGTACCCCGCGACACCGACCAGGACGACCGCCTTGAGCCGACGCCGGGCCCGCGCCGCGAGCACGGACGCCACGGCCACGATCGCCACGACGGCCGCCTGCGCGGGCCGGTCCCACGGCACCACGTCGACGGCGACCGTGGTGCCGGTGAGCAGGCCCGACAGGATCACGGCCCCCGGGGCGACCGCCAGCACGACCAGCACGATGCCGAGGTAGAACGGCAACGAGCCGCGCTGCGTGGCTCCGGTGACGTCCGCCGCCAGGTCGTCCAGCCGGCGCATCGACCGGCGGTAGACGAGGTCGGCGCCGCGCGGTGACGGCAGGGACGCCTGCCAGCGCTCCACACGGACCCGTTGCCCGAAGAGCACGGCGCCGACGGCGAGCACCAGCACGGAGGTCGCCAGTGCCGGCGTGAACCCGCCCCACAGCACGAGCTTCCCGGGGTCACCGCTCGGGTAGGTGTCGGCGAAGGGCGCCAGCACCCGCTCGCCGACGGACGGCACGAGCGCGACGAGCAGCCCGCCGAGCGCGAGCACGGCCGGCGGCGCGACCAGCAGCGCCGGCTGGCGACGGTGCGGCACCGCCGGGGCACCGCCGTCGGGCAGGGAGCCCTTGGTGCCGAACGCCCCCCACCAGAACCGCAGCCCGTACGCCACGGTCAGGATCGACCCGACGACGACCGCGACGAGCGCGGCGACCTCGAGGCCGCCCGCCCCGTGGGTCACGTCGTGCCAGAGCCCCTCCAGGGCCGCCTCCTTGGCCACGTACCCGGCGAACGGCGGCAGCCCGATCATCGACGCCGTGGCGAGCAGTCCCGCCGCCGCCGTGACGGGCATGGCTCTCCACAGGCCGGACAGACGGCGCAGGTCACGGGTGCCGGTGGCGACGTCGACGACCCCGACGACCAGGAACAGCGCCGCCTTGAACAGGGCGTGGGCGCCGAGCAGGGCGAGCCCGGCGAGCGCCGCGGCGCGGGTGCCGAGCCCGAGCAGCAGCACGAGCAGCCCGAGCTGGGAGACCGTGCCGAAGGCGAGCACGAGCTTGAGGTCGTGCTGGCGCAGGGCCCGGTAGCCGCCGAGGAGCAGCGTCGCCGCGCCCAACGAGACGACCGACCAGCGCCAGACCGGCTCCCCGGACAGGCCCGGGGCGAACCGCGCCACGAGGTAGACGCCGGCCTTCACCATCGCGGCGGCGTGCAGGTAGGCCGAGACCGGGGTGGGGGCCGCCATCGCGGCCGGGAGCCAGAAGTGGAAGGGCACGAGGGCCGACTTCGTGGCGGTGCCGGCGACGAGGCAGAGCGACGCCACGACGGCCGCGGTGCCCGTGGGCGGGTCCGCGACGACCTCGGAGACGCGCCAGGTGCCGGTCGACACCCCGAGCACGATGAGGCCGACGAGCATGGCCAGCCCACCGGCGGTCGTGACGACGATGGCCTGCATCGCGGCCCGCCGGGACGCCTTGCGGTCGGCGTAGTGGCCGATCAGCAGGTAGGAGAAGACCGTGGTCAGCTCCCAGAAGACGAACAGCAGCAGGAGGTCGTCGGCGGTGACCAGGCCCATCATCGCGCCCGCGAACGCGGTCAGCGTGCCGGCGAAGCGTCCCGTACCGAAGGCATCGCGGGAGAAGTACGCCGAGCAGTACAGCAGCACCAGGGCACCGACGCCGCCGACGACGAGCAGCAGGAGCCAGGAGAGGGCGTCGAGCCGCAGGTCGATGGTCAGGTGCAGACCGGGCACCCAGGGGATGCTCGTGACCGGTGGGTCGCCGTCGAGCACCGCCCGGGTGCTCGCCAGGGCGTAGCCCGCCGCGGCCGCAGGCCCGACCGCGAGCACCCAGAACGCCCGCCGACCCAGCAGCGCCACCAGAGCGGGCGCCGCCACGGCCAGCGCGAAGGTCAGGAGCAGGACTGCCAGCACGGCGCTCCGTCCGGTCGTGGGGCGGGGACATGACTCTAACCGGGGACGGCGCCGCCGTCCCGGCGGACGCGACGGGCCCGGGTCAGCCGCGCAGCGGCAGCGTCAACGTCGCGGCGCCGTCCGCCGTGACCGTCACGGGGACGCCCCAGTCCTGCTGGGCGAGGTGGCAGGCGGGGAAGAAGTCCTCCGGCTCACCGTCGGGGCCGAGGGCGGCGTCCTGCGGCGGCAGGTCGCAGGAGGCCGCCTTCGCGGTCACGTGCAGCACGCCCTCGGCGACCGCGGGGTCGATGCGCAGGTCACGCACCAGGTCGGTGCCGTCGCCGGCCCCGTCGAGCAGCAGCTCCGGCGGCGTGGCGCTGATCCGCAGCTCGGTGGACGGCCCGAACCGGTCGTCGAGCTTCTGCCCGGGCGCCGGGGTGAACGGCACCTCGAGACGGACCGTGCCCCCGGCGATCTCCGTGGCCTCGCGGGCGACGCGGTGCGCGCCGCCGTCGAGGACCCGGCCGACGAGGTCGGCGGGCAGCGCGACCCGGGTCAGCCGGTGCGCCGCGGACTCCACGACGAGCAGGTGCACCCGGCCCTCGCCCTCCTGGACGAGCACGTCGCTGGGTTCGGCGAGCCCGGTGGCGAGCGTGGTGACCTCCCCCGAGCGCGGGTCGTACCGACGCAGCGCGCCGTTGTAGGTGTCGGCCACGACGGCCGACCCGTCCGGCAGCGTGGCGACACCCAGCGGGTGCTGGAGCAGCGCCTCGGCGGCCGTACCGTCCCGGTGCCCGAAGTCGTACAGACCCTGCCCGACGGCGGTGCTGACGTCGACGTCCGCGGCTCCCGCGGGCGTGACACGGCGCAGCGCGGACGTCTCGGCGTCGGCGAGCCAGAACCCCCCGTCCGGTCGGCGGTCCTCGTCGAGCGTGGGGGCGAGCCGGGAGGGCTGGGCGAACCACGCCGCCGCACCCGGGCCGTCCTCGAGGCCCTCGTTCATCGTGCCCGCCAGCAGGCGCAGGCTGCCGTCCTCGTCGGACGCCACCGGGTCGAACGCCCACAACGTGTGGTTGCCGGCCATGGCCACCACGAAGGCGGACAGCGGCTCCGACCACGCCACGTCCCACGGGGAGGACAGCCGGACCGTCGACGCCAGGAGCTCCTCGTCGGACGGGTGGGCCCGCGGCTGCTCACCCGGGACCTCCACGTTCTCGTGACCGCCGACCATGTACTGACGGCCGGTCCCGGCCACGGTGTACACCTCACCCGACTCCAGGTGGACGCCGCGCAGCGTGTGGTTGACCGTGTCCGCCACCAGGACGTCGTAGCCCAGGCGCCCCCGCAGCGCGTCCGGCACGAGGCACAGCCCGTTCGGCTCGCTGAACCGCGCGGCGTGCGTGCCGTCGGGAGCGGGACCGCCGTCGACCAGCCCCCGCTCGCCGGAGCCGATGCGCCGCACCAGCGTCTCGCCGTCGGGCGCGAGCTCCGCCAGCCCGTGGTGCCCGGCGTCGGCCACCAGCAGGTTCCCGCCCGGCAGCTCCACCGCCGCCGCGGGGAACCGCACCGTCGTCGGCTCCGGCGTCGGCGCCACGTACGGGCCGTCCCCGCGGTGCAGGGTGCCCTTCGCCTCGTGCTCGGCGACCAGGTCGCGCACGAGCGCCGCGACCGCGGACGCGTGCCCCTCGCCGGCCATCTGCGCGACGACGTACCCCTGCGGGTCCACGACGACGAGCGTGGGCCACGCGCGGGCGGTGTAGGCATCCCAGGTCACGAGCTCCGGGTCGTCCAGGACCGGGTGGCGCACGTCGTAGCGCTCGACGGCCGCCGCGAGGGCGTCCGGGTCGGCCTCGTGGGCGAACTTCGGGGAGTGCACGCCGACGATCACCAGCACGTCGCGATGAGCCTCCTCGATCTCGCGCAGCTCGTCGAGGACGTGCAGGCAGTTCAGGCAGCAGAACGTCCAGAAGTCCAGCACGACGATCTTGCCGCGCAGGTCGGCGAGCTGCAGCTCACGGCCGCCGGTGTTCAGCCAGCCGCGGCCGACGAGCTCGGACGCGCGGACCTTCGGGAGGGTGGGAGTGGTGCTCACCGCCCCATTGTCCCCGCGCGGGCGCGATCGCGGCGAGGTGACCGCACACCGGGACGCCGGGCTCCGGGGAGTGGCCGGGGCTCGGCACGACTACGCGTCGACGTCTCCGGCCCGCTGGTCGAGGAAGGCATCGATCTCGCTCCAGGCGCGCGCGTACGACGCCAGGATCGCGGCCTTCATCTCCTCGCTCGCGCCCGCGGCCTGGGCCTCGTGCACCGCCAGGAAGGAACCCTGGGCGACGGCCGCCTGGACACGTGGCTTGACGTTGCGCATCGCCTGCTCCGTCGTGAACAGCGCCGGCTCGGAATCGTGCATGACCAGCACCGTAGGCACCGACACCGACACGATGCGTCTCAGAGCGCCTGGACGGCCCCCACGACGTGCACCCGGACCGGGACGCCCTCGACGTCGGGCGGCACGTCCTTGCGCGCCCGCACGGTGGTGACGTTCACCTGCAGGACCCAGTCGTGGGAGTCGCCCCGCTGGGCCAGACCCACCCCGCACACGCCGTCGACCTGGGCGACCTTCTCCCGCAGCGCGCCCTTGGCGGCTCGGGCCTGCTCGATCGTGGCCATGGCCACCACCTCCTGGTCCCATTCTCCCCCGCGGCGCGCTGCAGTGCCACGATGGGCGGGTGACGACGATTCCCACCGTGACCCTGAACAACGGCGTCCCCATCCCGCAGGTCGGTTTCGGGACGTACAAGATCGGCGACGACGAGACGCGAGAGGCGGTGCTGCAGGCCTTCGAGGCCGGGTACCGGCACATCGACACCGCTCAGATGTACCGGAACGAACGCGGCGTGGGCGAGGCGATCACCGCCTCGGGGCTCCAGCGCGGCGAGGTCTTCGTGACCAGCAAGCTCAACAACGCCAACCATGCCTACGACGACGCCCTCGCGTCGTTCGACCGCACCCTGGAGGAGCTGGGGCTCGAGTTCGTGGACCTCTTCCTCATCCACTGGCCGCTGCCCGCCGTGGGCCGCTACCTGGAGGCCTGGCGCGCGCTGGAGGAGATCCTGCGCAGCGGGCGGGCGCGGGCGATCGGCGTGTCGAACTTCCAGCCGACGCACCTGCGCACGCTGCTGGACGAGGCGACGATCGTGCCGGCCGTGAACCAGATCGAGATGCACCCCTGGTTCACGAACTCCGACGTGCGGTACTTCGACGAGAGCCACGGCATCACCACCGAGGCGTGGTCGCCGCTCGGCCGCGGCAAGGCGCTGGAGGACCCGACGATCACGCGGATCGCGCAGGAGCACGACGCGACGCCGGCCCAGGTCGTGCTCGCCTGGCACCTGGCCCGCGACGTCGTCGTCATCCCCAAGTCGGTGACGCCGTCGCGCATCGCCTCGAACCTGCGGGCGGTGGACCTCACGCTCAGCGACGACGAGGTCGCGGCGATCACGGCCCTCGACCGTGGCGAGCGCATCGGGTCCCACCCCGACACCGAGAACCGCACCGACCGCTGACCCCCGCCCCCGGTCCGCTGTGGGTATGGAATCTGCGGGTCCGGAGCGGTCCGGACCCGCAGATTCCATACCCACAGCGGGGTCGGGCGGCCCGGCGGGGCGACGGCGGGCAGAATGACCTCATGGAACGCCACACCGTGGTCGCGATCCGCGAGGGGCTGCACGCCCGCCCCGCTGCGCTGTTCACCCAGCTCGCGGCCTCCCAGCCGCTGCCCGTCCGGATCGCCCGGGACGGCGGGGAGCCCGTCGACGCCGCCAGCATCCTCGCCGTGATGACGCTCGGGGCCGACGCCGGCACCTCCGTCACGCTGTCGGTCGACGCCGACGGCCACGACGAGGACGAGGAGACCGCCACGGCGGTCCTGGACACCCTCGAGGAGTTCCTGTCCGACCCGGAACCGGGCTGACCTGCCCGAGGGTCACAGACCCAGGTCGACCAGCACCGGGCGGATGGCGTCCCGCACCGCGTTGCGCGCCTCCATCGGGTCGTCCTCGGCCAGCGCCAGCCGCGCCAGCTCGACGCACTCCTCGTCGGTGACCCGCTGCAGGACCGCCGCGACGTCCGCGAGCGCCCGGGGCGTCATCGACAGCGACCGCACGCCCAGCCCGACGAGCACGGGGGCCAGGGTGGCGTCCGCGGCGGCCTCCCCGCAGACCCCGACGGGTCGGTCGTGCCGGGCCGCCCCCTCGCAGGTCGCGCGGATCAGCTCCAGCACCGCGGGCTGCCACGGGGTGGACAGCGCGGCGAGCTCGCCGAGCATGCGGTCGGCGGCCATCGTGTACTGGATGAGGTCGTTGGTGCCCACCGACCCGAAGGCGGCGTGGGCGAAGACGTCGGCGGCCCGCAGCGCCGCGGCCGGCACCTCGACCATGACCCCGGCGTGGCGCAGCCCGTGCTGCTCGCAGAGCGCGACGAAGTCGGCGGCCTCGCCCGCGGTGGCGACCATCGGCGCCATCACCCACACCTCAGCGTTCTCGGCCTCGGCGGCGGCTGCGATCGCCTGCAGCTGCCGCTCCAGCACGCCGGGCCGTGACGAGGCCGTGCGCAGCCCGCGCACGCCCAGGGCCGGGTTGGGCTCGCCGTCGGCGGTGACGAACGGCAGCGGCTTGTCGGCGCCGGCGTCGAGGGTGCGGACCACGACCTTGCGCCGCGGGAACGCGGACAGCACCTGGCGGTAGGCGGCGACCTGCTCGGACACCCCGGGCTCGGTGCTGCGGCCCAGGAAGCAGAACTCGGTGCGGAACAGCCCGACCCCCTCGGCGGAGGCCTCCAGCGCGGCCTGGGCCCCGGCGGGGTCGGCGACGTTGGCGAGCAGCTCGACGCGGGTGCCGTCGGCGGTGCGTCCGGTCCCGTCGAACGCGCGACGTTCCGCCTCGTGCTGCTGGGCGGCCGCCACGGTGTCGGGGTCGGGGTCGAGGACGACGACGCCGGCCGCCCCGTCCAGGAGCACCGTGTCGCCGTCGGAGATCGCCTCGGCGCCGCGGACCGCGACGACGGCGGGGATCCCGAGTGCCCGGGCGAGGATCGCGGTGTGCGAGGTGGGCCCGCCGCCGCTGGTCACGACGCCGAGCACCACGTCGGGGTCGAGCGTGGCGGTGTCCGCCGGGGCGAGGTCGTCACCGACCAGGACGAACGGGTGGTCGAGCTGCGGCACCCCGGGCGGGCGGACGCCGATGAGCTCGGCGACGATGCGGTCCCGCACGTCGCGCACGTCCCGGGCGCGCTCCGCCAGGGGCGGCCCGAGCTTCTCGAACTGCTTGATCAGCCCGCGCGCGGCGTCCCAGATCGCACGCTCCGGGGTGAGGTGGTCGGTGCGGATGCGCCGTTCGCCGTCGGCGACCAGGGCGGGGTCCGCCGCCATCGCCGCGGTGACGGCGAGGAGGTCGGCCGCGGTGCCGGTGGCGCGGCCGGCCCGGTCGGTCAGCTCGTCGCGGACCGCCCGGGCGGCGGCCGTGAGCTGGGTGACGGCCGCCTCGACGCCCTCGCCCTCCAGACGCGTCGTGCGGGGTTCGGGCACGGGCGGAGGCATGGTGGCCGCGGGGCCCGCCGCCCTGCCCGGACTGACGGGCGCACCCGTGAGAGTCGTGCTCATCGCTGCCGTGACCTCCGTCCGCCCCACCGGTGCCGCGCGGTCGCGTCTCCGATCCTGCTGTGCCTGGCACGCTGTCGGATGAGGCACTCTGTGTCAAGGATCACGTCCGTCACGGCCCACGACTCCTCGGAGGACCCCCGATGCCCCTGATCGTCAGCTCTCCCGTCGCCGGCACCGTGGTCGACGTCCGCGAGGTCCCGGACCCGGTGTTCTCCGCCGGGCTCGTCGGTCCCGGCACGGCCGTCGAGCCCGAGGGGACCGAGGTGGTCTCCCCGGTGGGCGGGCGGATCGTCAAGCTGCACCCGCACGCCTTCGTCGTGCAGGCCGCGGACGGACCGGCGGTGCTGGTGCACCTGGGGATCGACACCGTCCAGCTCGGCGGCGCGGGGTTCACCCTGCACGTCTCCGAGGGGGACGAGGTGGTGACCGGGCAGCTCCTGGTGGAGTGGGACCCGGCGGCGGTGCGCGACGGTGGCCGGGCGGCCGTCTGCCCCGTGGTGCTCCTGGAGGCGGACCCGGAGCAGGTGGAACCACGGGTCGCCCCCGGCACCGCCGTCGTGCCCGGGGACCCGCTCCTGGCAGCCCGCTGACCGGTGGCAGACTGGGCCGGGAACGAGCCGGTCCCCGTCCGGCGTGGTCAGGGAGGACTCGACTCGACGATGGCGACGCGCCCCGCCGGCCGGACCGGCACCGGTCAGAAGTACCGCGTGGTCCGCGCCTACCTGGCCGAGCTGGTGGACCACCTCGCCGTGGGCGACGCGATCCCGTCCGAGCGGGCGCTCGGGGACCGCTTCGGCGTCTCGCGCATGACGGTCCGCCAGGCGATCGACGCCCTGGTCGCCGACGGGCTGCTGGAGCGGGCGCAGGGCCGCGGGACGTTCGTCGCCCCGCCGCCCGCCGACCTCGAGATGCGGCTGACGACGTTCGGCGAGGAGGTGCGCCGCCGCGGCATGACACCGGGGTCGCAGGTGCTGGAGGCCTCGACCACGCCGTGCCCGGCCCCCGTGGCGGACCTCCTGGCGCTCCGCCCCGGCGACGACGCCCACCGCGTGCTGCGGGTGCGCAGCGCCGACGACGAGCCCTGGGCCGTGGAGGACGCCTGGATCCCGGCGCACCTCGCCCCCGACCTGCTCGCCCACGGCGTGCCGGAGAGCCTGGACGCCGAGCTGCGTCGGCGCGGCCACGCACCGACCGGTGGGGACGAGACCATCACGGCCGCGGACGCCACCCCCACCGAGCGCCGGCTGCTCGCCATGACCGGCACGCACGCCGTCATGCGCATCGAGCGCCGCACCTACGTCGACCAGACGCCGCTGATCCACTCGCGGTTCTCCTACCGCGGCGACCGGTACAGCGTGTTCGTGCCCCTGGGTGAGGCCCGCTCCCCCGTCCCGGTGTGGGCCTGACCCGCAGCGGCCCGGCACCGGCTCACACCAGGCGCACGCCGAGCGCGTCGAGGACGGCCGAGATGGGGTTGACGTAGGTCAGGCCCGTCCCGTCCGGCCCTCCGGTCTCCGACCCGGCGAACAGCAGGCCCAGGGCGGTGGCGTCGGTGCGGTAGACCAGGGACCCGGAGTCGCCTCCCCGGGAGAACGGGCCGGTGCCGGTCGACTCGACCTCGATCTGGCCGTCGAACGCGAGCAGTCCGAGCTCGGGGCCGTACCCCACCAGGACGTCGTCCATCTCGACGGCGCTGACGCGCCCGTGGGTGTGGCCGGTGGTCCGCCCGATCTTCTCGACGAGGTCGCCCGGCAGCGCCTCCGCCGTCGTCGACACCGCCCCCACGGGGTAGGTCGGGTCGATCTCGGGCCGGTCGAGCAGCGCGACGGCGGCGTCCACCGTGGCGCGCTCCCCCTCGGTCAGGGGAACCACCGCCGCCACGGACCCGACGAGGTCGTGAGGGGCGCGGCCGCCGTCCGCCGGGCCGGGCTGCAGCACGCCGTCCCCGGGGACGCCGTCGAGCACGTGCCGGTTCGACAGCGCGTACACCGACTCCGCGTCCCCGGGCAGGTCGACCGCGACACCGGCGCACGAGGCGTCCGGGACGACGAACGCGCCGAGCGTGCCGGCGGTGACGTCGACGTGCGCGATCGACACCCCGGGACGCAGGGGGCGCACCCGGCCCGTCTCGCCGACCGCGAGGGCGGTCGCGACCGGGGGCTGCGGACCGAGACCGGTCTCCCGCGGAGTGCCGCGCAGCCCGGGCGCGAGCCGCCGGATGCGGCCGGTGCGGCGGACGTCGGGCGCCTGCCCGGCCTCGGCGGCGATCTTGCGGACCACCGCGCGCGCGGCGGGCAGCCCCAGTCGGTAGCGCACGGCGATCTCGTACTCGCCCTCGTGCTCCGCGGGCGCCAGCCCGATCGCGAGGGTGGGGGCCCGCACCAGGTCCGGTGCCGAGACCGTCCCGGCAGCGCGTGGTCCGACGGCCACCCCGTACCGTCCCGCCAGGTCACGAGCGTAGTCGGTGAGCTGGGCCTTGATCGCACGCGCCTGGGTCAGATCCATGCGGCGAGTCTGGCCCACCCCGCGGCGCGCGGCTCGCCGGGCACGCCGCGCAGCCCCGGAGGGGCCGATCCGAAAAAGATGGCCCGATCACGTCATGAACCGCGGTCGGGTCCCTCTCCCCTGGTGTGAGGAACCCCACGGTCACCGACGTCCGCGCCGCGGTGCGCTGGGCGCTGAGCCACGACCTGGTGGCGCTGCGCGACTACCGCCAGGTGACGCTGCTCGACCGCAGCGCCCGCTGGCAGGCCGACGCGGCACTGGTCGCGCGGTGGCGCGAGGCCACCGGCAACCTGTTCGCCGCCTCCTGGACGCGGGACCCCGCGTCCGAGGAGCCGTCGCGGCACCACGTCTCGCACTGACCCGTCAGGCGCGCAGCAGCGCCGAGACCCGCGTCCGCCGCGCACGTGCCGCCGCGGCGACCCCCAGCCCGAGACCGACGAGGGTCCACAGCACCAGTCCGGTCAGCGCGATGCCCAGGCCGTCGACCGCGGGCAGCAGCACGGCGGCGAAGGCGTCCCGGCCGGCACCGGTCGGCAGGAACTCCACCAGCGAGACGAGCACGTCGGGCACGGTGGCCACGACCCCGGTGCCGATGAGCAGCACCGCCATCAGCAGGCTGATGCCGCGGCCGACGTGGCCGAGCCAGCCGAGGAAGCCCAGGTGGGCGGCGACGAAGCACACCGACACCAGCACCCCGACCAGGACCGCCCCGACCCAGCCGAGCAGGGACGCACCCTCGACGGCGGCGAGGATGCCGCCGACGAGCGCCCCGGTCCCGGCACCGATCGCCGCCGGGAGCGCCAGCGCCTCCAGGGCGAGCCGCGCCGACGACCGGGTGGAGCCGAGGGCGTGCGCCGCGACGGGCGGGTACACGGTCATCAGCCCGAGCGCCCCCAGCCACAGGGCGACGACGGCGAACAGCGGTCCGGTCGCACCGGTCGACAGGTCGTCGACCCCCGGCGCGGAGACCGGGTCGGCGACGACACCCGCGAGGTTCTCCCGTTCGTCGTCCGAGTAGGTCGGGATGCCCTCGGCGGCCTCGTCGAGGCCCACGGCGAGGTCGTCGGCGCCCGAGGCGAGCTGGTCGACGCCGTCGGCGAGCTGGCCGGAACCGTCAGCCACGCCGTCCGCACCGGCGGCGAGCTGCTGGGCACCCGAGTCGAGCTGCCCGACGCCGGAGGCGAAGCCGTTCACCCCGGACGCCAGCTCCTGCGCACCCGAGTCGAGCCGCCCGACGCCCGAGGCGAACCCGTTCACCCCCGAGGCCAGCTCCTGCGCACCCGAGTCGAGCCGCCCGACGCCCGAGGCGAACCCGTTCACCCCCGAGGCCAGCTCCTGCGCACCCGAGTCCAGCTGCCCCACCCCCGAGGCGAACCCGTTCACCCCGGACGCCAGCTCCTGCGCACCCGAGTCCAGCTGCCCCACCCCCGAGGCGAACCCGTTCACCCCCGAGGCCAGCTCCTGCGCACCGGCGTCGAGCCGGTTCACGCCGGTCGCCAGCTCGTTCACCCCGGTCGCCAGCTCCTGCGCTCCTGTGTCGAGCTGCCCGACGCCGGACGCCAGCTCGGCGGCACCGGTCGCCACGCCGTCGGTCCCCACGACGAGCTCGTCCGCACCGGCGGAGAGCTGGTCGAGACCGTCGGCGAGCGCCGTCGCCCCGTCGGCCGCCTCGCCCGCGCCGGCCGCGAGCTCGTCCGCGCCCGACGCGAGCTGGTCCGCGCCGTCGCTCGACGCGGCGATGCCCGCGGTGAGGGCGAAGAGGCCGGTCGGAGCACTGGTCTCGGTGCCCGGTTGTCCGGCCTGCGCGACCAGACCGTCACCCAGAGCCGCCATCCCCGCCTGGATCTCGGGGAGGGTGGGGACCTCCTGGCATGCCGCGCTCGTCGGGTCGGCGCCGCAGTCGAACGCGATGTAGGCGCCGAGCGCATCGGCCAGGTCCTGCGCGGAGGTCCCCGCCGTCACGATCCCGTCCGGCAGCGGGGCAGCCTCGGCCGCGAGCGTCTCGAGGCCGCTCGCCAGGTCACCCGCACCGGAGGCGAGCTCCTCGGCGCCCGTCGCCAGCTCGGTGGTCCCGGCGGCCAGCGCGTCCGCGCCGGCGGCGCTCTCCTGCAGACCGGCGGCGAGCTCGTCCGTGCCCCCGGCGACCTGCCGGGCACCGGTGGCCAGCTCCTCGGCGCCCGTGGCCGCCCCGGCCACGCCCGCGGCGTACTGGTCGGCCCCCGCCGCGAGCTCGTCCGCTCCCGTGGCGGCCTGCCCGGCACCGGCCGCGTACTGGTCGGCGCCGTCGGCCAGCGCGAAGCCGCCGTCCGCTGCCTGCCCGACACCCGAGGCGAACTGGTCCGCCCCCGCCGCCAACGAGAACCCACCGTCCGCCGCCTCCCCGACACCCGAGGCGAACTGGTCCGCCCCCGCCGCCAACGAGAACCCACCGTCCGCGGCCTCGCCCACACCCGAGGCGAACTGGTTCGCCCCCGCCGCCAGCGAGAACCCACCGTCCGCCGCCTGCCCGACACCCGAGGCGAACTGGTTCGCCCCCGCAGCCAGCGAGAACCCACCGTCCGCGGCCTCGCCCACGCCGGCGGCGTACTGGTCGACGCCGTCGGCGTACTGCTCCGCCCCGTCGGCCAGGTCATCGGCACCGGACGCGGTCTCGTCGACCCCGTCGGCGAGCTGGTTCGCGCCGTCGGCGGCCTCCCCGATCCCGTCCGAGAGGTCGTTGAACCCGACGAGCACGTTGTCCACGTACGTCTCGGTGAGCGAGGACCCCATGATGGTGGTGGCCGTCGTCGCCACGATGCGGGCGAGAGCGTCGTCCACGACACGGCCGCCGGGCGGTGTGGAGATGTCGATCGTCGCCTGCCGCGCCTCGGCGGGGTCGTCGGACCCGAACGACGTCGCGGCGGCCGAGAAGTCCTCCGGGATGGTCACCACGGCGGCGTACGTGCCGTCGTCCAGCCCCTCGGCGGCGTGCTCGGTGTCGGTGAGGGTCCAGTCGTAGTTGACGTCGGAGTCCTCGGCCCCGCCGACCAGACCGGCCGCGAGCTGGCGGCCGAGCGGGACGGTCTGCCCGTCGACCTCGACGGGCTCGTCGTCGTTCACGATCGCCGCGGGCACCGTGTCGAGCCGGTCGACCGGGTTCCACAGGGACGCGAGCAGGATGCCCAGCACGAGCACGGGGAGCAGGACGACCGCTGCGACCGCCCACGGGTTCTGCCTGACGCGGTTCATGCCCGGACCTCCTCGGGGTCGTCGGTGTGCTCGGCCTGCTGGTCGGAGGGTGGTGGCGGCGGGGCCTCCCCACCGCGCAGGGTGCTCGGGGCGCCCCAGCCGGCGCCGACGTCGAGCACGGGGGTGCCGTCGGGGAGCAGGTCGGTGGCCGCGACGCCGGTCGAGCCGACCAGCAGGGTGGTGCCCGCGGCCGCGGCGGCGGACAGCGCGTGCGCGAGCGATTCGCGGGCGGCGCGGTCGGCGACGACGTCGGTGCGGTCGACGACGAGGAGACGCGTGCCCTGGCGCACGGCCTCGGTCACGGCCCCGGCGGCGCCGCCGTCCGAGGCGTCGACCACGGCCACGCGCGACCGGACCGCCGGTGCCCGTTCCGGCAGCACGTACCCGGCGGTCTTCACCGCGCCCTGGTCCGGGTGGATGCGGCCGGCGAAGGCCAGGAGCAGGGCGTTGACCGCGGCCGTGGCGTCCCCGTGCACGGCGAGGGCTCCGCCCTCGGGGACCCGGACGCTGACGGGGCCCACCAGCGGCGCCCCGCCGGGGCGGTCGTGCGGGCCGGCGACGGTGACCTCGTGCGCGACGACGGCGTCCTGCCGGCCGTCGTCCCGCGGCCCGGGCCACGGGGCGAGCCGCAGCTCGCGGGCGATGCCCTCGCCCTCGACGTCGAAGGTCGGCAGGGTCCGGTCGAGCCAGCGCGGGATCCACCAGGCGCGGTCGCCGAGCAGGGCGAGGACGGCGGGCACGAGGACCATCCGCACCACGAAGGCGTCGACGGCCACACCGACCGCCAGTCCGAGCGCGATCGGCTTGAGGGACATGTCGCCCTCGGGGACGAACGCCACGAAGACGCTGAACATGATGATCGCGGCCGCGGTGACGACCTTCGCGGCGCCCTGGAAACCGGTGTGCACCGCTCGCCGGGCCCGCCGGCCGTTGTGGACGAAGTCCTCCCGGATGCGGGACACGAGGAAGACCTCGTAGTCCATGGCCAGCCCGAACAGCACACCCATGAGGATGATCGGCATGAAGCTGATGACGGGACCCTGCTTGGTCACGTGCAGCGCGTCGGCGAACAGGCCGTTCTCGAAGACGAGGGCGACGGCGCCGAACGCCGCACCCACGCTGAGCAGGTAGCCGACGGTCGCCTTGACGGGTACCCAGATCGAGCGGAACACCATCATGAGCAGCAGCAGCGACAGGCCGACGACCACGACGGCGAACGGCAGCAGCGCCTGCCCGAGCTTGTCCGAGACGTCGATCCCGACGGCGGTGAACCCGGTGACCGACAGGTCGACGCCGTACTCGTCGATCCAGTAGTCGTGCATCGAGCGGATCTCGTCGACCAGCGCCTTGGTCTCCTCGGAGTCCGGCGCACCGGTCGGCACGACCTGGATGATGCCGGTGTCGGCGCTCTGGTTGGGGGTGGCCAGGGGGACGTCGGCGACGCCGGAGAGGTCCTCGATCTCGGCCGCGAGGTCGTCCATCAGCCCCAGCGGGTCCGTGGACTCGATGATCGACCCGGTGACGATGAGCGGTCCGTTGAACCCGTCGCCGAAGTACTCCCCGACCAGGTCGTACGTCTGCCGGGCCTCGTTGTCCTCGGGCAGGTAGCCGGCGTCGGGCAGCGCGAGGCGCAGGTTCGTGGCGGGGAACGCGAGGGCCCCGAGCGCGACGACGACGAGCACGATCGTCACCACCGGCCTCTTCGTCACGCCCGCGACCCAGCCGGCGAAGAACCGGTTCTCGTGACCGGTCGCACCGCCCTCGACGGGTGTCGGCGCGGCCTTGCTGCGGCGACCGCGGGACTTCTTCGGCCGGGGGCGCAGCCGGTCCCCGGCGAGGGCGAGCACGGCCGGCAGGAGCGTCAGCGACACGATGACGGCGAACCCGACGGCGACGGCCGC
This sequence comes from Isoptericola sp. b515, assembly GCF_030588125.1. Taxonomy (NCBI): domain Bacteria; kingdom Bacillati; phylum Actinomycetota; class Actinomycetes; order Micrococcales; family Promicromonosporaceae; genus Isoptericola; species Isoptericola sp. b515. Next base: position 628,756 of record NZ_JAUQYR010000001.1, read on the forward strand.
CGCGATACCCATGACCGACAGGAACGGGATCCCGGCGACGCTGAGACCGACGAGCGCGATCATGACGGTCAGCCCGGCGAACACGACGGCGGAGCCGGCGGTGGCGGTGGACCGGGCGACGGACTCGTGGACGTCGACGCCGTCGCGCAGCAGCTCCTGGTGGCGCGAGACGATGAACAGCGCGTAGTCGATGCCGACGGCGAGGCCGAGCATCAGCCCGAGCATCGGGGTGGTGGAGTTGATCGGCCCGAAGACGGTGGCGGCGAGCAGCAGCAGCATCGACACCCCGACGCCGACGAGCGCGTTGACCAGCGGCAGCCCGGCGGCGACGAAGGAGCCGAGGGTGAGGACGAGGACGACCAGCGCGACGACGAGGCCGATCGCCTCGACGATGCTCAGCGCGGGCAGCTCCTGGGAGAACAGCTCACCGCCGAGGGACGCCTGCGACCCGGCGGGCAGGGACGCGCCCAGCTCGTCGGTGGTGTCGTGCATCGCCTCCTTGGTGGCGTCGCTGATGGAGAAGACGTCGCCGTCGAGCTGGACCTGCAGGATGGTCGCCCGCTCGTCGTCGCTGACGGAGGCGGACAGCTGCTCGTCGTACGGCGTGCTGACGACCCGGACCTCGTCGAGCTCGCCGATCTCCTCGGCGGCGTCCTCCACCGGTTCCCGCACGGCGTCGTCCTGGATCGTGGTGCCCTCCGGGGCGACGACGACGAGCTGCGCGGACGCTCCGCTGACCTCGGGGAACGTCGCGGAGAGCTGGTCGAGCGCCTGCTGCGCCTCGGTGCCGGGGATCGTGATCGAGTTGTCGAACCCCTGGTAGAGCAGGCCGCCGGCCGCCCCGGTGACCACGAGGATCCCGAGCCACGCGACGACGACGAGCCGACGGGCCCCGGCGGCCCAGCGGCCGAGCGAGTACAGGACGGATGACACGCGGGACTCCCCGGAACATGGACGACGGGCTGTCGATACGTCACTGTATCCGATACGGGTTTGTATCGGATACACCGGTGCACTGACTACGATGGACCCTGCACCGGACCCAGGAGGCCACCACCGTGACGACCGAGCCCGCCACCAGCGTGCGCTCCGCGCGCCGCGAGCGCACGCGTGAGCGCCTGCTCGACGCCGCCTTCGCGCTGTTCTCGGAGCACGGGGTCGCGGCCACCCCGATCGAGGCGATCTGCGAGGCCGCAGGGTTCACGCGCGGGGCGTTCTACTCGAACTTCGCCTCCCGCGAGGAGCTGTTCCGCGCCCTGGTGGAACGCAAGGAGCGCGACCACCTCGAGGCGCTCGAACGGCTCGGCCCGCAGATCGCCGCCGCCCAGGTCGCCACTCCCGAGGGGTTCCGCGACGCCGTGCGGCAGGTGCTGCTCGCCTTCGAGCTCGACGAGGAGAACCACCGCCTCTGGCGTCTGATGAACGCCGAGTTCGAGCTGATGGCCATGCGCGACCCGGAGGTCGCCCGGCAGTACGTCGCCGACCAGAACCGCCTCCGCGGGGAGGTCGCCACGGTCATCGACCGCCTGCTGGAGCAGTGCGGTCTCCGGTTCACCGTCGACACGCCGACCGCCGTCGACCTGCTCATGTGCGTCGAGGACGCCGGTTCCCGGGCGGCGGTCCTCGGCGCGCCCCCCGAGCAGCAGGCGACGGCGCGCCTGGAACAGCTGGTCGACCTCCTCGTGACGCCCCGGTAGGCGCCACGAGGAGGTCGTTCCTCAGCCGAGCGTGGTCGGCAGGACGGTGTCACCCTCCCCGGCCGGCACCCCGAGCACGTGCTCGGCCAGGAACGCCAGCACGCCCTGGTACCAGACCTTCGCGTGCTGCGGGGTCAGGATCCAGTGGTTCTCGTCCGGGAAGTACAGGAACCGGTGCACGGTGGAGCCGTCGTCCGCGGCGGGCAGCCCCGAGTCGGCCAGCAGCTCGCGCCACAGGCGCAGGCCCTCGCCGATCGGCACCCGGTAGTCCTTGTCGCCGTGGATCACCAGCACCGGGGTGGTGATGCCCTTGACGAACCGGTGCGGGCTGTGGGCGTCGCGCATCTCGGGAGTCATCTCCCGGGCCCAGTAGTAGGCGTGGTCCGTCGTCGGGCCGAAACCGTCCAGGGCCCACAGGGAGGCGTGCGTGACGATCGCCCGGAAGCGGTCGGTGTGCCCGGCCACCCAGTTCGCCATGTAGCCGCCGAACGAGCCGCCCATGGCCGCGGTCCGGGTGGCGTCGACGTCCTCCCGCGCCTCCGTGGCGTCCGTGATCGCCATGAGGTCGGTGTACGGCGCGTCCCCCCAGGCACCCCAGCCCCGGGCGACGAACTCCTGGCCGTAGCCGGTGGACAGCGCCGGGTCCGGCAGCAGCACCGCGTAGCCGCGGGCCACCATCAGCCACGGGTTCCAGCGCCACGACCAGGCGTTCCACGAACCGAGGGGACCGCCGTGGATCCACAGCAGCAGCGGTGCCGGGTCCGCCGACGACGCCCCCTCCGGCAGGGCCAGCCAGGCGCGGACCCGGCTGCCGTCCGCCGCCGTCGTCTCCACCTCGGTCAGGTGACCCGGCAGGGCCGGGGCCGGCACCGGCGACGGCAGCACGACGGCGGCGACGGGCTCGCGGTCGCCCCGAGCGCCCGAGGCGACGAACGCCGCCAGGTCGACCCGCACCGGCTCCGCGGGCGCCGCGTAGGACGTCCGCAGCGCGTACAGCGCCGAGCCGTCCGGGGCGACGCGGACGTCGGTCAGCACGGCGTCGTCCGCCGTCACCCGCTCCACGGTCACGGGGCCCTGGCCGGGGACGCCGTCGAAGGTCAGCAGGAAGACCGGGCCGCGGCCGTCCTCGTCGGCGGTGAGGACCAGGCCGCTCGTGTCGGGGAGCCAGGCGGCCGACGTCGGCCAGCGGTCCCAGTCGTCGGCGAGCACCTCGGGCTCGCCGGTACCGTCCAGCGCCACGAGGCCGAGGCGGACCACCGGGGGGTCGGTGGGCGAGGTGATCGTCGAGGTGACGTAGGCGACCCAGCGGCCGTCGGGGGACACCGTCGGACCGCCGACCTCGGCGTCCGGGTCGTCGACCAGCGTGCGGCGTTCGCCCGAGACGGTGTCGACCGCGACCAGCGTGGTGCGTCGCGCCGCGCCGGGGTCGGCCACGGCCCAGGTCGTCACGAGCGTGCGCCCGTCCGGGGACAGCGCGGCGTCGTGCTCCTCGAGCTGCCGGCCGGGGCCGGTGAGCTGGCTCAGCTCGGCCCGCTCGCCCTCGGCCACGTCGCCGAGCGTGAACGCGTAGCGCCGCGGGGCGTCCGGTCCGAGATCGTGGTCCCAGTGCCGCACCGGGTAGCCGGTGTGCCAGATGGCGTTCACCTTCGCGTCACGACGTGCCTCGCGCAGCTCGCCGTCGGCCTCGAGACCCTCCGCGGAGGGCAGCACGGCCGCCGAGACCGAGACGACGTCGGCGTCACGGGCGGCGAGCACACCACCGACCCCGCCCGGCGCCGTCGCCACGACGCGGGCCTCGCCACCCGCCGCGGGCAGCGACCAGAGCGCGGCCTTCTTCTCGTCGCCGTCCGTGGTCTCGGGGTCCGGGCGCGCCGAGGTGAAGAGCAGGTCACCGCCGGCGGTGAACACGGCGGCCGCCTCGCCCTGGGTGCTGCGGGTCAGCCGGCGGGCAGGGCGCTCCCCCGCCGGGTCGACCTCCCACAGCGCCGACACGTAGCCGGTGCCGTCCGGGTCGAGGGTCTGCACGGTCGTCACCAGCCGGCGTCCGTCGGCGCTGAGGGCCAGGCCGCCGAGCCGCCCGAGCGCGATGTAGTCGTCGAGGTCGTCGAAGGGGGTCTGCGGGGTGTCCGCGGTGGTGTCCTGAGTCACCTACCCGGGTCTACCACACGCCGGGCCCGCCCGGCCCGCACGAGCGCGCTCACGACGCTGCACGACGCCGCGGGAACGTCCGCCCCAACAGCCGGTGAACAGTGGTCGAACTCCTGCTCAGGGGGTCACGCACGCCTTGAACGGCACCCGCGGGCTCGGGCAGATTCTGGACGTGAACCACCACAGCGCCCTGCCCCCGTTGCCCGCCAAGGCCGACCTCGTCGTCGTCGGTGCGGGCGTCGTGGGTCTGGCGCACGCCGTCGAGGCCCAGGCCCGCGGCTGCTCGGTGGTGGTGGTCGACGCCGCCGACCGTCCCGACGGCTCCACCGCACGACGCAGCGGGCACGTGGCCGTCACCACCCAGGACTCGACGGCGCTGGCCTGCGCGCTCGCCTCGCGCGAACGCTGGCTCAAGCTCGGCCGGGACGCCGGGTTCGGGGTCCGCGAGAGCGGCGCCGTCGTCGTCGCGCAGCACGAGGACGAGCTCGCCGTCCTCGACGACCTGGTCGCCGCGCGCGCCGGGGACGCCACGCTGCTGGACCACCGCAGCGTCGCCGACCGCACCCCCGTGACGCGGGCCGTCGGCGGTGCCTGGCTGCCGCTGGACCTGCGCCTGGACCCGCCCGCCGCCCTGGCGGCCGTCAGCGACTGGCTGGGGACCCGGCCCCAGGTCCACGTCGCCTGGCGTACCGCCGCCCAGACCCTCGACGCCGGCAGCGGCCGCACCCTGGTGCGCACCTCCCGCGGCGAGGTGGTGGCCAAGCGCGTCGTGGTCGCCGTCGGGCAGGACGTCGGCTCGCTGTGCTGGGAGGTCGGCGCCGAGCTGACGCCGGTGCGCCGCCAGCTCCTGCGGGTCGCACCCCCGATGCCGGACGACGCCGCCGCCCGGGGACGCCTCACGACCGGGCCGGTCGTCCTGGGCGGGACGACCCTGCTGCGCGACACCGCCTACCGGCACTCCCGCGCCCTCGGTGAGGTGCGTGACCGGTGGCGCCGGCACCGCCCGGACGTGCTGGCCGCCGAGATCCACCTGTCGCTGCAGGCCCGGGCGGACGGCTCCGTGGTGGTCGGGGACGGTCGGGCCCCCGCCGACGTGCCCGGACGGTCCGAGGCGGTGGACGGGCTGCTGCTGACCGCGGCCGCCGAGCTGCTCGGCACCGGGCCCCTGACGGTGCTCGGCCGCTGGACGGCGACGGAGCCCGTCCGCGCCCGGACCTCGCCCGCCGCGGACCCGTTCGTCCTCGGCGAGCCGCTGCCCGGGGTGCGCACGGTCAACGTCACCGACGGTCTGGCCACGACGACCGCGCTCGGCCTGGCCCCCCGGGTGCTGGACGAGCTGTTCTGAGCACCGCCCGGCAGGGCGTCACGCCAGGTCACGAGCCGATCACGGTTCGGGGGTGAAGTTCGGGTCCTGTGTTGACAACGGGGAAGGCCGAGCGTTCTCTGAAATCGGGGATGACGGGTGCACCGACGCACCTGGTCGTGGCCCCGGGCCTCGATCCCCTCGCACCGCACCGAAGGCGATGAGGAGAATGCGTAGCGCACGACTCATGACAGCGACGGCGGGCGCCGCCGTCCTCGCCCTGGGCCTGGCGGCCTGCGGCGGCTCCGACGACAGCTCGGACGGGAGCACCTCCGGCGAGGAGATGTCCGGCGGCGGGGAGGTCGAGGTCTTCACCTGGTGGGCCGCAGGCTCGGAGAAGGCCGGGCTCGACGCCCTCGTGGGCGTGTTCGAGGAGCAGCACCCGGACTACACGTTCGTCAACGGCGCCGTGGCAGGTGGCGCGGGCTCCGCGGCGAAGGACCTCCTGCAGTCCCGGCTGCAGGCCAGCGACCCGCCGGACACCTTCCAGGCGCATGCCGGTGCGGAGCTGCAGGACTACATCGACGCCGCGCAGATCGAGGACGTCTCGGCCCTGTACGACGAGTTCGGCCTGACCGACGCGTTCCCGGCCGACCTGGTCGACCGCCTGAGCACCGAGGACGGCGCGATCTACTCCATCCCCTCGAACATCCACCGGGCGAACGTGGTGTGGGCCAACCCGACGGTGCTCGAGGACGCCGGGCTCGACCCCGCCGCCGAGTACGCCGACCTCGACGCCTGGTACGAGGCGCTCGACGCCGTCGAGGAGAGCGGCCAGACGGCCCTGTCCATCGCGACGACGTGGACGCAGGTCCACCTGCTGGAGACCGTGCTGCTCTCCGAGCTCGGCCCCGAGGCCTACACGGGCCTGTGGGACGGGTCGACCGACTGGGAGGGCCCCGAGGTGACGGCCGCCCTGGAGGACTTCGAGAAGCTCATGGGGTACACGAACGACGACCGTGACGGTCTGGACTGGCCCGACGCGACCCAGCAGGTCATCGACGGCCAGGCCGGGTTCAACGTCATGGGCGACTGGGCCGAGGCCGCGTTCCAGGAGGCCGGCGCGATGTCGCCCGACGACTACGTCTACTTCCCGGTCCCGGGCACCGACGGGGAGTTCGACTTCCTCGCGGACTCGTTCACCATGCCGGTGGGCGCGCCCAACCCCGACGGCACGAAGGCGTGGCTGGAGACGGTCGGCTCGGTCGAGGGCCAGGAGGCGTTCAACAAGGCCAAGGGATCCATCCCGGCCCGCACGGACGCCGACACCTCGGACTTCTCCGAGTACCAGCAGAGCGCCGTCGAGGCGTTCGCGAACGACACCATCGTGTCCTCGCTCGCGCACGGCGCCGCGACACCGATCGCGACGCTGAACGCGATCTCCGACGCGACGAGCAAGTTCACGACCGGGGCCTCCGACCTGGCCACCTTCCAGTCGGAGCTCGCCGCGGCGAACATGTGACGCCGTCGGGGCGGGGGTCGCGGCCGCACCGGCCCGGCCCCCGCCCTCCCGGCCCGGAGGACGCGGAGGACGCATGAGACACCGCCTGCGACGGCTCGGAGCCCCGCTCCTGCTGCTCGCCCCGTCACTGATCCTGCTGGGCGTGTTCGTCTACGGCCTCATCGCGGCGAACTTCAACACCTCGATCACGGACAACCACACGGCCGCGCAGGCCACGGGCCAGGAGCCCGTGACGACGGTCTGGTTCCAGAACTACGTCGACCTGCTGGGCAGCGACGACTTCCAGCACTCGTTGACCAACCTCGTGCTGTTCACGGTCGTGTTCCTCGTCGGCACCATGGTCATGGGCTTCGGCTGGGCCTGGATGCTGGACCGGCCGGACCGCGGGGAGGGGTTCTTCCGCTCGATCTACCTGTTCCCGATGGCGGTGTCCTTCGTGGCCTCCGGCGTCGTGTGGCGGTGGCTGCTCAACTCGAACCAGGGGGAGAGCGCGAGCGGCCTCAACCGGCTGTTCCAGATGGTCGGGCTCGACTTCCTGCAGAACAACTGGTGGAACAACATCACCTTCGGGATCACGGCGATCGCGCTGCCGGCGATCTGGCAGCTGTCCGGCTACGTGATGGCGCTGTTCCTCGCCGGCTTCCGGGGCATCCCCGAGGAGCTGCGCGAGGCGGCCCGCGTGGACGGCGCCAGCGAGTGGAAGGTCTACCGGCTGGTGCTGTTCCCGCAGCTCTCGCCGATCGCGCTGTCCGCGCTGATCATCATCGGCCACATGTCGTTGAAGTCGTTCGACCTCATCATGTCGATCTCGAAACCGGCGAACTACCAGACCAAGGTGCCGGCCGTGGACATGTACGTGTTCAAGTCGAGCTTCAACTACGCCGACGCGGCCGCCGTGGGGACGATCCTGCTCGTCATCGTGGCGCTGGTCGTCGTGCCCTACCTGGTCCGGACCCATCAGGCGGAGAAGCGATGAGCACCCACGTCTCCACGCCGCCGGGCGTCACGGGCGAACCCGTCGAGCTCCGGGACGACACCGCGCGCAACAGGTTCACCGTGGGCCGCACCGCCAAGTACGCGGCGATGATCCTGTTCGTCCTCATCGTGCTGATCCCCGTCTACGTGCTGTTCGTGACGAGCTTCAAGGGTGCCGGTGACGCCTCGCCCAGCCGCGCCTGGAACCTGCCCACCGACTGGACCCTCGACAACTGGCGCGGCGCCTGGAACGCCCTCTCACCGGCGATCTGGCGCACGTTCCAGATGGTGATCCCGGCGGCGATCATCTCGGCGATGCTGGGGTCGATGAACGGCTTCGTGCTGTCGCGCTGGTCGTTCCGCGGCGCCGACGTCGTGTTCACGCTGATCCTGTTCGGCATGTTCATCCCGTACCAGGCGGTGATGATCCCGCTGCTGGAGCTGATGCTCGGGGCGGGCATCCCCAGCGGCGTCCCGTCGCTGATCATCCTGCACGTCATCTACGGCATACCGATCACGACGCTCATCTTCCGGAACTACTACCAGACCGTCCCGCACGAGCTGGTCGAGGCCGGACGCGTCGACGGCGCGGGGATGCTGCGCACCTACTGGTCGATCATCCTGCCGATCTCGGTGCCGAGCTTCGTCGTGGTGCTCATCTGGCAGTTCACCAACGCCTGGAACGACTTCCTGTTCGCCGTGTTCTTCTCCTCGAGCCAGAACGGCCCGGTCACCCTGGCCCTGAACAACCTGGCCAACGGTGCGCTGCTGCAGGACTACGGCGTCTCCATGGCAGGCGCGCTCCTCGCCTCGCTGCCGCCCCTGCTGGTGTACATCCTGCTCGGCAAGTACTTCGTCGGCGGGCTCATGTCCGGGTCGGTCAAGGGCTGACCGACCGGGTCGGGGGGCGGCGCGGTCAGTCCCGCCCGTCGCGCTCGGCCATGTCGGCCAGCATGCGGTTGTAGGCCCGCAGCTCGGCGTCGTCGTCCCGCTCGGCCCGGCGGTCGTTGCGGCGCGCCTCGCGCTCGTCGGACCGGGCCCACTGCACGCCCACGACGACGGCGAGCACCAGCGTCGGCAGCTCGCCGATCCCCCAGGCGATGGCCCCGCCGAGCTGCTGGTCGTCGATCGCGGACAGCCCCCACGGCCGCCCCATGTTCCCGAACCAGTCCGCCACGAGCAGCGACGTGCCGGTGGTGAGCACGACCCCGAAGAAGGCGTGGAACACCATGGTGGCGAACAGCAGCAGCAAGCGCTGCGGGTACGGCGGGCGCTGCGGACCGGGGTCGATGCCGATGAGCGCGTTGGCGAACAGGTACCCGGCCAGGGTGAAGTGGATGATCATCCACACGTGCCCCGCGTGGTTGGACAGCGCCCAGCCGAACACCGGCGTGAAGTAGAAGGCGATCATGCCGCCGGCGAAGATGACCGCGGCCACGACCGGCTTCGCGACGAAGCTGCCGAACCGGGAGTGCACGATCGCCAGCACCCACTCGCGCGGACCGCGGGAGCCGTCCTTGCGGGGCGGGACGGCCCGCAGCAGCAGGGTCACCGGCGCGGCCAGCACGAGCAGCAGCGGGATGACCATCGCCAGGACCATGTGCTGGGTCATGTGGCCGGAGAAGATCACGTGCCCGTACACCGACGGGCCGCCGTTGGTGACCCAGACCATGACGACCATGCCGGCGCACCAGGAGATGGTCCGACCCACGGGCCAGCGGTCGCCGCGACGGCGCAGGCGCAGCGCCCAGGTGACGTAGACCAGCGCGCCGGCGGCGCAGGCGACGGCGAAGAGCGGGTCGAAGCTCCACTGCGTGAAGTAGTTGCCCACGGTGTTCTCGGGCGGGAGCGCGTAACCCGTGAGCTGGAAGGCCGGTGAGGCGTCGACGATCTCCTCGTCCGGCACGGGCGGTGCCGTCGACCCGAGCGCGACGGCGACGCCGGAGACCGCCCCGATCGTGGCGAGCTCGACCGCGAGCAGCTGCCAGAACAGCCGGCGCACCCGGCCGGGGTCGGCGGCGAGACGCCCGACGACCCAGCGCCGGTGCGCCCACCCGAACGCGCCGAGCGCCAGCAGCAGCAGCACCTTGGCCTGCAGCAGGAGGCCCCACCGGGTGACGAGGTCGTCCAGGTGCTCCATGCGGATCAGTGCGCTCATCACGCCGGACGCGGCCACGAGGACGAAGGACCAGGCGGCCACGGGCGAGAACCGGGCGACCGCTGAGGCGGCGACGCGGTCGTCGTCCCGCCGACGGCCGGTGCGGGTCAGCGCGACGACGAGCAGCGCCGCCAGGCCGCCGACCCACAGTGCCGCCCCGACGAGGTGGAGCAGCATCGCCCCGACGGCCAGGTCGTGGTTCACCGCCCCGGCGGCGTGCCCGGTGGTGGACTGCAGGGCGAGCGCCGCGGCGGGCAGCACGGCCGTCCACAGGGCTCCGACCGGTCCCCGCACCCCGAGGGCGAGGGCGGAGGTGACGGCCGCCAGCAGGATCGTCCACAGCCCGATCCGGCCGAGCTCGACGTCCCGCGCGAACTGCCACAGCCCCTGCCCGAAGGTGTCGGCGGTCACGGAGATCGTCGAGACGTAGGAGTAGTTGAGGACGAGCTGGGCGACGGCGGCGACGGCCCACAGGCTCGACGCCCAGCCGGCCACGAGCAGGACGCGGTCCGCGTGCCGGCCCCGGGGCAGCAGGAACGCCGCCGCGAACAGCCCGCCGACGGTCACCGACAGCGCGAGCTCGGCGACCACGGTCGCGGCGGGCAGGCCCCACCGCACCACCGGCCCGGGGTCGCTGAACGTCCCCAGCGGGTCGAAGGCGCCCGAGTACGCGCCGGCGGCCAGCAGGGCGAGCAGGGCGACGACGACGGCGCCCGGCCCGGCGGCGACCAGCCACCACGGGCGCGCGGACGTCGACGCCGGGGCGGGGCGACTCGTCGGGCGGGCGGGCGCTGTCACGCCGTCCAGCCTAGGCCTCTCCCGCGGGGCTCCGGCCGCGTCGACGGTGTGACGCTCGCCCCGGGACACCCTGGGGAACGGCCCGCGCTCAGCCCCAGACGAGACCCTGCGCGGGATCCTCGAGCACCCGGGCGACGTCCGACAGGAACCTCGCCCCGAGCTCGCCGTCGACGAGCCGGTGGTCGAAGCTCAGCGCGAGCTGGGTGACCCAGCGCGGCTTGACCTTGCCCTTGTGCACCCACGGCTGCTGCCGGATCGCCCCGACGGCGAGGATCCCGGACTCGCCCGGGTTGAGGATCGGCGTCCCGGTGTCGATGCCGAACACCCCCACGTTCGTGATCGTGAACGTGCCGTCGGCCATGTCCGCCGGGGACGTGCGCCCGGCCCGGGCGGTCGCGGTGAGCTCGCCGAGCGCCTGCGCGAGCCCGAGCAGCTCGAGCCGGTGGGCGTCCTTGACGTTGGGCACGACGAGCCCGCGCGGGGTCGCGGCGGCGATCCCCAGGTTCACGTAGTGCTGGTAGACGATCTCCTGGGCGGCCTCGTCCCAGCTCGCGTTGACCTCCGGGTGCCGCTGGAGGGCGAGCAGCGCCGCCTTGGCGGCGATCAGCAGCGGGGTGACCCGCACGTCGGCGAAGTCGCGGTCGCGCTTGAGCCGCTCGACGAGCTTCATCGTCCGCGTGACGTCCACCGTGCGGAAGACCGTCACGTGCGGGGCGGTGAACGCGCTGGCCACCATGGCCTCGGCGGTGCGCTTGCGCACGGACCTCACCGGCACGCGGGTGGTGCGCCCGTCGGCGGAGAGGCCGTCCGAGGCCGTCCAGGGCCGGTCCTCGCCGTGGGACGTGGCCAGGGGTCGCGGTGCGGCGGCCGCCGCGTGCGCCGTCACGTCCTCACGGGTGACGATCCCTCCGGGACCCGTGGGGCGGACCGAGGCCAGGTCGACCCCGAGGTCGCGGGCGAGCTTGCGCACCGGAGGCTTGGCGAGCACCCGCGCCCGGGTCGAGGTCGGCGTGTCGGCCGGGGACGAGGCCGCGGGCACGCTGACCATCGCGCGGTCGAGGGACGGCCCGGACCGCGCCGCGGGGGTCTCGGCCGCCGGCGGGGTCGCCGCGGGCTGCCGGACCTCCGGGGGCCCCGCCGGGGCCGGCGGGGTCGCCGCGGCGGTGCTCGCACCCCCGCGACGGCGGCGACGCCGTCCGCCCGCGCCGGCATCGGCGGTGCCGTACCCGACGAGTACCGAGCCCGAGGACTCCCCGGCCGCCGCGGCGGCCGGCTCGGCGGGAGCGGCCTGCGCCGGCGCCTCCGGCGCCGTGGACCCGGGGGACGCCGCCGACCCGTCGCCGATCTCCAGGATCGGCGTGCCGACGTCGACGGTGGTGCCCTCCTCGGCGAGCAGCCCGGTCACGGTGCCGGCCCAGGGGCTGGGCAGCTCCACCAGGGACTTGGCGGTCTCGATCTCCACGACGACCTGGTTGACGGTGACGGTGTCGCCGACCGCGACCTTCCACTCGACGATCTCGGCCTCGGTCAGTCCCTCGCCGACGTCCGGCAGGGGGAAACGCTGGGTGCTCATCTCGCTCCTGGGCATCAGTGGGACATCGCGCGGTCGACGGCGTCCAGGACGCGGTCGACGCTCGGCAGGTACTCGTGCTCGAGCTTCGCCACCGGGTACGGGGCGTGGAACCCGCCGACGCGCAGCACGGGCGCCTCCAGGTGGTAGAAGCACTCCTCGGCGAGACGGGCGGCCAGCTCGGCCCCGGCCCCGAGGAACGACGGCGCCTCGTGCACGACGACGCAGCGTCCGGTGCGGCGCACGGAGTCGGCGACGGTCGGCACGTCCAGCGGGGACACGGACCGCAGGTCCACGACCTCGGCACTGGTGCCCTCCGCGGCGAGCGCCTCGGCGGCGGACAGCGCGGTGGCGACCGTCGGGCCGTAGGCGACCAGCGTGACGTCCGTGCCCGCGCGCGCGACCCGGGCCGTCCCCAGCGGGTCCGGGGTGCCGGCGTCGGCCGCGATCGTGGGGACCGGGGCCTCCAGGTCGACCTCGCCCTTGGACCAGTAGCGCCCCTTGGGCTCGAGGAAGATGACCGGGTCCGGGGAGGCGATGGCCGCCCGCATCATGTCGTAGGCGTCCTGCGGGGTGGCCGGCGAGACGACGCGCAGCCCCGCGGTGTGCGCGAACAGCGCCTCCGGCGACTCCGAGTGGTGCTCGACGGCGCCGATCCCGCCGCCGTACGGGATACGGATGACCACGGGCACCTGGATGCGGCCGCCGGAGCGGTTGTGCAGCTTGGCGAGCTGGGTGGTGATCTGGTCGTAGGCGGGGAAGACGAAGCCGTCGAACTGGATCTCGCAGACGGGCCGGTAGCCGCGCATCGCCAGCCCGATGGCGGTGCCGACGATCCCGGACTCCGCCAGGGGGGTGTCGACGACCCGGTGCTCGCCGAAGTCCTTCTGCAGCCCGTCGGTGACGCGGAAGACGCCGCCGAGCCGGCCGATGTCCTCGCCCATGAGCAGCACGGTGTCGTCGGCGTCGAGGGCGGCGCGCAGGCCGGCGGTGATCGCCTTGGCCAGGGGCATGGTCTCGGTGCTCATCGGGCCACCTCCGCCGCGTCGCCGGTCTCCGACTCGTAGGTCTCGAACCACTCGCGCTCGGCCGTGACCTGCGCGTGCGGCGTGGCGTAGACGTGGTCGAACATCGACGTGGTCTCCGGCGCCCCGAGCGCCCGCACCCCGGCCCGCAGGCTCTCGCCGAGCGCGTCGGCCTCGGCGGCGAGGTCGGCCGCCCACTGCTCGTCCCAGTGCCCCTCGGCCCGCAGCAGGGCGGCGAGGCGCTCGATCGGGTCGCGCCGGCGCCAGTACTCCTCCTCGGCCCGCTCGCGGTACCGGGTCGGGTCGTCGGAGGTGGTGTGGGCACCCATCCGGTAGGTGTACGCCTCGACGAACGTGGGCCCGTGGCCGGCGTGCGCGCGTTCCAGCGCCTCGGCCATCACCGCGTAGCAGGCGAGCACGTCGTTGCCGTCGACGCGCACGCCGGGGACGCCGAAGCCCTCGCCGCGACGGTAGAGCGGGGCGCTGGACTGGCGGGTGGTGGGCTCGGAGATCGCCCACTGGTTGTTCTGGCACCAGAACACCACCGGGGCGTCGTTGACGGCGGCGAACACGAGCGCCTCGCTGACGTCGCCCTGGCTGGTGGCGCCGTCGCCGAAGCAGGCGACGACGGCGGTGTCGCGTGCGGGGTCGCCGGTCCCGACGGCGCCGTCGCGCTGGACACCCATCGCGTACCCGGTGGCGTGCAGCACGTGGGAGCCGATGACGAGCGTGTACAACGAGACGTTGTGCTCGGCCGGGTCCCACCCGCCGTGGTCCTGGCCGCGGTACAGCCGCAGCCGGTCGACGGGGTCGACGCCGCGCACGTGCAGGATCCCGTGCTCGCGGTAGGACGGGAAGACCATGTCCTGGGGCGCCAGGGCGTGCGCCGGACCGACCTGGGCGGCCTCCTGCCCGGTCGACTGGGCGTACAGGGCGAGCTCGCCGTGACGCTGCAGGGCCGTGGCCTCGTCGTCGAAACGGCGGGTCAGGACCATGTCGCGGTACATCGCGCGCAGGTCGTCCGCACCGAGGTGCGCGACACGCGCCGCGTAGCCGGGACGGTCGCCCGCGTTGTCGGGTTCGTGGACGCGCTCCCCGGTGGGAGTGACGAGCTGGACGAGCGGGGTGACGTCGGCGGACTCGCCGACGGACCCTGCGTTGGCCTGGTGCGGCACGCGGTCTCCTTCGCTGGCGGCCCCGGGGCGGGGCTGGGCTGCTCCGGCTGTGCGCAGGCCCGGGAGGCGATCCGCACGCGCGTCGACCCGGAACCTACGCCTTCGTAGCCTACGACAGCGTAGGTTGACGACCCCGTCGGCCACCCCCCAGCATGCCGTCCAAGGTCTTCCGCACGGCCTTGGAGGTTTCCTCCAAACCCTCGCCGTCGCGGTCCCACCGGCGACGCCGCCGGCACCCGCTGGTCCCCCGCCGGTGCCCCGCCCGCGGATCCTCTACGGTGGAGGACAGGTGAACGAGGGCCGGTCCGGCCTCGGACGCGCGGACCGGTCGACGACCGCAGGGGGTGTCGACAGTCGCCGGGCCGCACGCGCCCGAGGAACATCCGTCCACCGCACGACCGATCCAGGGACGCATCGTGACCTCCACCCCCTCGACCTCCGACCGCACCCCCGACACGCCGGACCGGAGCGCCGGGAAGCTGCGCTCCGCCGTCCTCAAACCGGTCTTCATCCCCGCGTCGATCGTCATCCTCGGTCTGATCATCGCGACGATCGTGTTCGCGCGCGTCGCCGGCGACACCCTCGACGACGCGACCTCCCAGCTCAACACGTGGATCACGGACGGTGTCGGCTGGTGGTACGTCATCGCCGTCAACATCTTCCTGGTCTTCGCGCTGTACTGCGCCTTCACGCGCATCGGCCACATCCGGCTCGGACGCGACGGCGAGGGGCCGGAGTTCGGGACCGTCTCGTGGTTCCTCATGCTCTTCAGCGCCGGCATGGGCATCGGGCTGGTGTTCTTCGGCGTCGCCGAGCCGCTGAGCCACTACGTCACCCCGCCGGAGGCCTTCGGCAACGCCCCGCAGTCGGACGACGCCGCCCGGGAGTCGGTCGGCCTGATGATGCTGCAGTGGGGCTTCCACCCGTGGGCGATCTACGCCGTCGTCGGCCTGGGGCTGGCCTACATGTCGTTCCGCCGCGGCCGCCCGCTCGCGGTGCGCTGGCTGCTCGAACCCCTGCTCGGCCGTCGGCGGGTCGAGGGCTGGATGGGCCACACCGTCGACACCGTGGCCATCGTGGGCACGCTGTTCGGCGTCGCGACCTCTTTCGGCTTCGGCATCAGCCAGATCCTCGGCGGCCTGGAGTTCCTCGGCTGGGCGCAGACGACCGACCCGCTGATCATCGGCCTCATCACCGGCATCACCGCCGTGGCGGTCTGGTCCGTGGTGACCGGCGTCCACAAGGGCCTGAAGTGGCTGTCGAACTTCAACATGTCGACCGCCGCCGTGCTGGCGCTGGTCGTCTTCCTGCTCGGCCCGACGGTCTTCCTGCTCAAGGCGATCCCCGAGAACGCCGGGGCGTACCTGTCGCTGCTGCCGGAGACGATGTTCCACGCCGGACCCTTCGCCAGCGACGGCTGGGAGGCCGCCTGGACCATCGCCTACTGGGGCTGGTGGACGAGCTGGGCGCCCTTCGTGGGCATGTTCATCGCCCGCATCTCCCGGGGACGCACGATCCGCGAGTTCGTCGTCGGCGTCCTGCTGGCCCCCACGGCCGCCAGCCTGCTGTGGTTCACGATCTTCGGGGACTCCGGCATCCTGCAGCAGCGCGAGCAGGGGAACATGCTGGTCGAGGACCCGGAGACGGGCGAGATGGTGGTCGACAGCACCACCGCGCTGTTCCAGTTCTTCGAGACGTTCCCCGGCGTCCTGCCGGTGCTGCTCAGCGTGGTCGCGATGGTCGTCGTCGTGCTGTTCTTCGTGACCTCCTCGGACTCCGGGTCGCTGGTGATCGACATGCTCGCCAGCGGCGGCAGCACCCACACGTCCACCACCACCCGTGTGTACTGGGCGGTCCTCGAGGGGCTGGCGGCCGCGGTCCTGCTCGTGGTCGGCGGCAACGTCGCGCTCACGGCGCTGCAGACGTTGTCGATCTCGACCGCCGCACCGTTCTCGATCATCCTCGTGCTGGCGTGCGTCTCGCTGGTCAAGGCGTTCCGGCACGAGGTGGCCACCATGCCCCGCTACATCCAGGTGCTGCCCCCGACCGACGAGGCCGAACCCGACCTGGCGCCGGCGGAGCACCGGCACCGACGGGGACCGGCCCTGTCGACGACGTTGTACGGGTTCGCCCCGACGGCGTCGGACGGGCACCGTCCGGGGGCCGACGGCGACGGCGCGAGGGGCGACGGCGAGCCGGAGTCGCCGATCATCTCCTACCGGGCGCTGCACCCGAGCGACGTCGTCATCGACCCGGAGACGGGCGATCCCGTGGAGGTCGAGCCGGTCGAGGACCCGTTGGCCGGCGAGGTCTTCGACACCCCGGAGTTCGAGCACTCCCAGGAGTTCCTCGACCAGGGCGGTCAGCTCGACGACGACGGCAACCCCCGTCCGGAGACCCTCGACGGGCTGGAACCCGACGGCCGGCCGCAGGACGCGCAGGAGGAACCGCGGCCGGCCGGCTAGACGGACCCGGCCGCTAGACCGGCGCTCCGCCGCCGCTCCGGGCGACCAGCGCCCGGACCGACGGCGGCACCGCCGTGCCGGCGGAGAGCGGGCTCGGTTCCGGCACGCCCGCCGTGGTCGCCATCGGCACCACGCCGGCCCACACGCCGTGGTCCTCCCCGTCGTCCACCGCCTCGCCGACGCCACCGGCGCGCACCTTCACGCTCACGCTGTCCAGCGGCACCTGCAGCACCTGGGTGGCGGCGACCTCCTTGGCGGTCATCTCCCGCACCTCCGCCCGGCGGCCGGGCATCAGGTGGTCACCGACGCACCACAGGGCCGCCGCCCGCCGGTCGTCCGGCACGACGGTCGCGCGCCCCACGATCATCGCCGAGCGGTAGTTCGCCGAGCTGTCGTGCAGGGACCGGGCGTAGACGAGGCCGTCGAGGTGCGTGACCGCCACGGAGACGGGCACCCCCTCGGGCCCCGCGTCGAGGAAGAGCCCGCCGCCGGTGGACCCGTGCAGCAGCAGCCGGCGCCCGAGCCCGTCCTCGAGGTCCCCGACGCCGTACAGGTACGGCAGCACGACGGGGTACCCGTCCCGGACCATCGCCACGTGGGCGAGGCTGCCCTCGGCGAGGAGGCGGTCGAGCACCTCCGGGTCGGCGCTCTGGCGCGCCGGCTTGCGGCGGACCCGCAGGGACGGGAGGGGGACGGCGGGAGAGGTCTCGGTGCTCACGGTCCCGACCGTAGGCAGCACGCTGGACCAGGGCATGGTCCAGATCCGTCCGTTCTCATCGGTCTAGTGCGAGACTGACGGGCGTGACCACCAAGACCGCCCGTGTCGCCGACCTCGTGCGCGACATGGTCCACGACGGCCGGCTCGGTGCGGGCGACCCCCTGCCCTCCACGCGCACGCTGGCCGCCGAGCTCGGCGTGGCCCGCGGCACCGTGACGGCCGCGTACGAGCAGCTCGACGGCGAGGGGTACCTCGTGCTGCGGCACGGTGCGGTGCCGCGCGTCGCCGCCACCCTCGCCGGGGCGCCCCGGGCCACGGACCGGCCCGTCCGGGCGGAGCGGCCGTCCCCCGCCCGCGCGGCCCACGTCGTCGACCTGCAGCCCGGCGTCCCGAACGTGGCCACGATCTCGGACCGGGACCGCCGGGCCGCCTGGCGGCACGCCCTGTCCGTCCCGGTCGCACCGCGCTACCCCGACCCGACGGGCGAACCCGCGCTGCGCGGCCAGGTCGCGACCCAGCTCGCCCTGAGCCGCGGATTCGCGCCCGACCCGCGGCGCGTGGTGGTCACCGCGGGCACGGCCGAGGCGATCTCGCTGGTCGTCGAGGCGCTGGCACGCCACGGCCGCCCGCCCCGGGTCGCCGTCGAGAACCCCGGCTACCGGGCCGGCCGGCGCGCCGTCGTCTCGGCGGGTGGGGTCCTCGCCCCGGTGCCGGTCACCGACCACGGCCTGGACCTGGACGCGCTGCGCACCGCACAGGCGCACGCCCCGCTCGACGCCGTCATGGTCACGCCGAGCCACCAGTACCCCCTCGGCGGCGCCCTGCCCGTCGCCCGGCGGCTGGAGCTGCTGCGCTGGGCCGCCGCCGAGAGGGTGCTGGTGATCGAGGACGACTACGACTCCGAGTTCCGGCACCGTGGCTCGCCGCTGCCGGCTCTGGCCACCCTGGACGAGCACGGGGTGGTGGTGCACGTGGGGTCGTTCTCCAAGATCCTCGACCCGTCGCTGCGGTGCGGGTACCTCGTGCTGCCGTCCGGCACCGGCGGGGCGCCCGACGGCGGCACCGCGGCGGCCGAGGCGATCCTCGCGGCCCGCACGGGACGGGGCGCGACGGTGGCCTCCGTGGTCCAGCACGCGCTGGCGCACCTGATGTCGACCGGTGCGCTGCGCCGGCACGTGGCACGGTGCCGCCGCGACTACCGGGACCGGCGACGCCTCGTGGCCGAGTCGTTCGCCGGCCTGCCCGGCGTCCGGGTCCGCGCCCTGGACGGCGGCCTGCACGCCGTGCTCGAGCTCTCCACGACACCGGCGCGCGCCGTCGTGGAGCGCCTGGGCGGGCGCGGCGTGCGGGTCGCCGACCTGCAGGACTACGTCGTCGAGGGGTCCGGGCTGCGGCTGGACGGGCTCGTGCTCGGCTACGCCCCGCCACCGGTGGCCGCGCTGCGGGACGCGTTGCGCACGATCCGCGCCGAGATCACCGCGACGGGCTGACCGCCCGTGGGTCCGGACCACCGGGCACCGCGAGCAGGCCCGGGCGCGCACCGAGCAGCTCCTCGACGCGCCGCCGGACGCCGGCCGCATCCAGACCGTGCGCGGCGGCGTGGTCGGCGGCCGACCCGTAGCGGCGCAGCTCGGCGTCCCGCGGGACCCCGACGTGCGCCACGCGGCTGGGGCGGTCCACGAGCGCCGCGGCCACGGCGGCGGCGCTCGTGCCCTCCAGGGACGGCTCGACGACGGCGAGCACCGGCGTCGGCCCGGCCAGGGAGCGCAGCCCGTCGGTGTCCAGCGGGTGCGGGGTGGCGGTGTACGCCACCCGGACCGGCAGGTCGGCGGTGGCCTCGAGCACCGTGTCGAGCATCGGTCCGACGGCGAGCACGAGCGGGTCTTCCGGCGGGCCGGGACGGATCGTGACGAGACGACCGTCGGGAGCGGCCCACGGCCGGCGGTTCTGACCGGTGGACAGCCGCAGGTACACGCGGCGCTCGGTGGCGGCCTCGGCGTGAAGCATCGCCGCGACCTCGTCGGGGTGGCCGGGGACGTGCACCGTCCACCCGGGCAGCGCGGAGACGAGCGCGACGTCGGCCGGCGCCTGGTGGGTGCGGCCCTCGCTGCTGGCGTCGAAGGACGCCCCGATGCTGACCAGGATCGCCCCGACGTCCTGGTGACCGAGGTCGAGCTTGAGCTGCTCGTACGCCCGCTCGACGAGGAACGGCGCGTAGGTGTGGACGATCGGCCGGCGACCGGTCAGTGCCAGCCCACCGGCGACCCCGATCATGGCCTGCTCGCGGATGCCGACGTCGATCACCCGACCGGGGTGCCGGGCCGCGACCGGCGCGAGGTTCCCGGCACCGATCACGGCGAGCACCACGTCGACGTCCGGGTGGGCCGCCAGGACGGGGTCCAGCTCGGCGTAGAAGCGGGCGCGCATGCCGGGCCCGCGCGGGGCGCCGGCGCTCATGCCGCCGCCTCCGGTGCGCGGGTCGTGTCGACGACGACGGCGGTGGGCCGGTCGGCGCCCCGCCGGTTCAGCGCGGCCGCGAGCCGGTCGTCCGAGCGGTTGTCCACGTCCGTCGTCGTCCACCCCTCCAGGGCGAAGCGGGCCGCGATCCCGCCCGGCCAGCCGAGGTCGTCGCTGCGGTTGTCCACGACGACGCAGGTGAGGTTCGCCAGCCCGAACCGGCCGGCGACCTGGATGGCCTCGGCGTTGCTGCCCTCGTCGAGCTCGGCGTCCCCGACGAGGACGACGACCCGGGCGGGTGAGCGGCCCCGCAGCCCGATGGCCATACCCACGGCGAGGGGCAGGCCGTGCCCGAGCGAGCCGCTGCCGATCTCGATGCCGGGCACGAGGGTCCGGTCCGGGTGGTGGCCGAGCCGTGAGCTCCACGAGGCGACGTCGTCGAGCCACGCCGCGGGGAAGAACCCCCGCGCGGCGAGCACGGCGTAGGTGGAGGCCGGACCGTGTCCCTTGGACAGCACGAACCGGTCCCGGTCGGGGTCGTCGGGGCGGTCCGGGTCCACGTGCAGCACGCGGTCGTACAGGACCCGCACGACGTCGAGGGTGGAGTGGGCACTGGGGTCGTGCTTCTCGTCGCCGGTCACGCGGGCCACGAGGTCACGGACCCGGTCCGGGGCGAGGGCTGGTGTCGTCATGGCACGATGGTGAAAGATGAAGTTCACTTGAGGTCAAGGGAGTCGGCGTGGTCGAGCGGTACCTGACGATCGGTGACGTCGCGCGACGCAGCGGGGTCGCGCCGTCGGCACTGCGGTTCTACGAGCAGCGCGGACTCATCGCCGCGGAGCGCAGCGGCGGCAACCAGCGGCGCTACGAGCGCACGGTCCTGCGTCGTGTGGCGTTCGTCCGCACCGCGTCCCGCCTGGGCCTGACCCTCGAGCAGATCGGCGACGCCCTGGCGACGCTGCCGGACGGCCGCACGCCCACGGCCGCGGACTGGCGCCGGCTGTCCCGGTCCTGGAGGGGCCTGCTCGACGAGCGCATCGCCACGCTGGAGCGGCTGCGCGACGACCTCGACTCGTGCATCGGGTGCGGCTGCCTGTCGCTGGACCGGTGCGCGCTGCAGAACCCCGACGACCGCGCCGCGGCGCTCGGCCCCGGGCCGCGCTACCTGGAGGGCGACGACCCGTCGGACGTGGGCGCGGGGCGGTGACTCAGTCGGGCGTCTGCTGGTGGAGCAGCATCCGCCATCCGGCGTCCGCGGCCACGTAGGTGCTGACCAGCGTCGCCGCGTAGCTGTCCCCACCCCGGCGTCCGGTGAACCGGTAGACCACCGTCGCCGTGTCGTCGCTGCGCACGAGCCGCGCCTCGCCGAGGTCCACGTCGTCCCAGCCCGGCGAGTGGTCCATCGCCGCGACGCAGGCCGCCTTGTCGAGCACGGCGCCCGGGACGACGACGACCGCGTCCGGGTGCAGCACCTCGGCGTAGTCGGCACCGGTCCCCCGCGCGAGTCGTCGCTCGATCGCCATCAGCTCCGTGGTCACGTCCATCCCTCGACCGTAGGCGGGACGGGACGATGTCACAGCCCGGGCGACCCGCGTCGACCGGACGGTATCGGTGGCGCTCCGCCGCAGCGTGCGCGACGGTAGGGGGACCTTCCCCGACATCACGGAGGTCCGTCATGAAGGTCGTCGTCATCGGAGCGCTCGGCAAGGTCGCGCAGCTGCTGGTCCCGCTGCTGGCCGACGGCGGGAGCGGGCCGGCCACCGACGTCGTGGGCGTGGTCCGCAAGGAGGAGCAGATCGACCGCGTGGCCGACCTCGGCGGTGACCCGGTGCTGCTCGACGTGGAGAACGCGGGCACTGAGGAGATGGCACGGGCCTTCGCCGGCGCCGACGCCGTGGTGTGGGCCGCGGGTGCCGGCGGCGGCAACCCCGACCGCACCTACGCCGTCGACCGGGACGCCGCCATCCGCTCGATGGACGCCGCCGCACAGGCCGGGGTGCGCCGCTACCTCATCGTGTCCTGGATCGGATCGGTCCCCGACCACGGCGTGCCGGAGGACAACAGCTTCTTCCCCTACGCCGACGCCAAGCTGGCCGCCGACGACCACCTGCGCTCGACGGACCTGGACTGGACCATCCTCGGGCCGGGGTCGCTGACCGACGGTCCCCCGACGGGGAAGATCCGGGTGCTCGCCGACGGCGAGACGGTCGAGCGCGGGGCACCGTCCGAGGTGCCGCGCGCCGACGTCGCCCAGGTGGCGGCCGCTGCGCTGCGCATCGACGAGACGATCGGGAAGTTCGTGCGGTTCACGACCGGTGACGAGACGATCCCGGCCGCGCTGCGTCACCTGCGGTAGGCATCGGCGCGCCGCCGGTCTGCCCGCGGTCGGCTACCCGGAGGTGCGATCCGCGACGACCTCGACCTTGAACCGGCGGCGTTCTCCAACCAGCCGGCGTAGTGGTCCGGCCCGCCGGCATGCGGGTAGCGCTCGCCGTAGAGCGGCGTCCACCCGTGAGCCGGGCCGGCGGCCATGAGGGCGTCGACCTGGTCCGACGTGCCGCCGTCGAACGCGAGGTGGTTCATCCCGGCACGACGACGGTCGTGGTCCGCGGCGGAGAGGTTCGGCGAGGTCGTCAGCGTCAGGTATACCCCGGCGGACGACCAGGTGCGCCCCTGCGGCCACTGCTGGGTCGGCTCGAAACCGAGCCGTTCCAGCAGCCAGCCCCACGGGGCCGCGGCGGCCTCGATATCCGGCACCCAGAGCTCGACGTGATGAAGTCCTGGCACCCGCCCATCCCACCACGCGGCACCGCCCGGGCGAGGCGCCACGTCGGCGAGAGCCACAGCGCTCGGACGGCAGGCGGCGGGCGACGGGCGACGGGCCGCGACATCAGACGTGTGCTCGCAACAGCAACCCCGGGGGGCCGGCGAAAGCCGCTCACGGACGGCGTGAGATTCACGCCGTTCGGGACTCGCGAACGCCAGGGTGTCGCGGATCCTGCAGGACGGACACCCCCGCGATCCTTCTCCGGGCGGACGCCGCGATCGACGCCCCGACGGTGTCCCGCGAGCAACGCCGTGAGCGGCGACGTCGTCCTTCACCGCGCGCTCGGGGACCTGCTGGGGCAGCATCGCAGGAGCCCGCACGTCTCTCGCTGGAGGTCCCGCATGGCCCGCACCGTCGCCGAACACCTCGTCGACCAGCTCGTCGCCGCCGGCGTCGAACGCGTCTACGGCATCGTGGGGGACTCCCTGAACCCCGTCGTGGACGCCGTCCGCCGCACCGACGGCATCGACTGGGTGCACGTGCGCCACGAGGAGGCGGCCGCCTTCGCGGCGGCGGCCGAGGCCGAGGTCACCGGCAAGCTCACGGCCTGCGCGGGCTCCTGCGGGCCGGGCAACCTGCACCTCATCAACGGGCTCTACGACGCCAACCGCTCCGGGGTGCCGGTGCTGGCCATCGCCTCGCACATCCCCAGCGCGCAGATCGGCACGAAGTTCTTCCAGGAGACCCACCCGGACCGCCTCTTCAACGAGTCGTCCGTGTTCTCCGAGATGATCTCCACCGCGGCCCAGCTCCCGCGCGTCACCCGCTCGGCGATCCAGCACGCGCTGGCCGCGCCGGGCGTCGCGGTGCTGACGCTGCCCGGTGACGTCGCCGACGAAGAGGTGCCCGACGACGACGCCCCGATCCTCATCCCGGGCGCCTGCCCCGCGCGCGTCGTCCCGCACGACGACGACGTCGCCGCCCTGGCCGACGCGATCGACGCCGCCCGCAAGGTCACCCTGTTCGTCGGGGCGGGCGCCCGCGACGCCCGTGACGAGGTCCTCGAGCTGGCCGATCTCGCGGCCGCCCCGGTCGGGCACTCGCTGCGCGGCAAGGAGATCATCCAGTACGACAACCCCCACGACGTCGGGATGTCGGGGCTGCTCGGGTACGGCTCCTGCCACGAGGCGGTGCACGAGGCCGACCTGCTGATCCTCGTCGGCACCGACTTCCCGTACGACTCGTTCCTGCCCGCCGACGTCCCCACGGCCCAGATCGACATCGACGCCTCCCACCTCGGCCGGCGCACCCGCCTGGACCTGCCCGTGCACGGAGACGTCGGCGAGACGCTGCGGCTGCTGAACCCCCGCATCCAGCGCAAGTCGGACCGCAAGTTCCTGGAGTCGATGGTCGACCGGCACGCCAAGGTGATGACCAAGGTGGTCGGCGCGTACACACGCAACGTGGAGAAGCACACCCCGATCCACCCCGAGTACGCCGCCGTCCAGCTCGACGAGGCCGCCGCCGACGACGCCGTCTTCACCGTGGACACCGGCATGAACAACGTCTGGGCCGCCCGGTACATCACGCCGAACGGCCGGCGCCGCGTCATCGGCTCGTTCATCCACGGCTCGATGGCGAACGCCCTGCCGCACGCCATCGGCGTCTCGATGGCCCAGCCCGACCGGCAGGTCGTGGCGCTGGCCGGTGACGGCGGCCTGTCGATGCTGCTCGGCGAGCTGATCACCGTGCGGGCGTACGACCTGCCGGTGACGATCGTGGTCTTCAACAACTCCACCCTCGGCATGGTGAAGCTGGAGATGCTCGTCGAGGGGCTGCCCTCGCACGGCACGGACTCGCCGGAGGTCGACTACAGCGCCATCGGCACCGCCGTCGGCATCCCCTCCCAGCGGGTGACCAAGCCGAAGGACCTGGCCAAGGCGTTCTCGACGGCGCTGGCCACGGACGGCCCCGCCCTCGTGGAGGTCATGACGGACCCGCGGGCGCTGTCCATCCCGCCGTCGATCACCTCCGGTCAGATCCGCGGGTTCACCACGGCCATGACGAAGGAGATCTTCGGCGGCGGCATGGGCGAGGTCATGTCGATGGCGCGCTCGAACCTGCGCAACCTGCCGCGGTGAGGCGGGTGCCGGCCGGCGACGAGCGCCGGCCGGCACCTCGGGCGGTCAGCGCCAGCCGGCGGCCAGCGCGAGGAACGCGTCGTTCGCCTCGACCTCGCCGATGCTGACGCGCATGCCCTCGCCGGCGAACGGACGCACGAGCACACCGGAGGCCGACGCCTCGGCCGCGAGCTCGACCGTCCGCTCCCCCGTGGCCAGCCAGACGAAGTTCGCGTGCGTGTCGGGGACGTCCCAGCCCTGCTCGCGCAGCGCGTCCCACACCCGGGTGCGCTCGGCCACGAGGTGCTCGACCCGCTCGGCGAGCTCGGCCTGCACGGCGGGCTGCAGGGTGGCCAGGGCGGCCCGCTGCGCCAGGTGGTTCACGCCGAACGGGGTCGACGTCGACCGCACCGCCGCGGCCAGGCGCGGCTCGGCGACGGCGTACCCGACGCGGAGCCCCGCCAGGCCCGACGCCTTGGACATCGTGCGCACGAGCACGACGTTGGGGTGCCGGCGCAGCAGGTCGATGCCCACGGGCGCCTCGGCGTCACGGATGAACTCCAGGTAGGCCTCGTCGACGACGACGAGCACGTCGCGGGGCACCTCGGCCAGGAACGTCTCCAGCTCGTCGGCCTGCACGACGGGGCCAGTCGGGTTGTTGGGGGTGCACACGAGGGCCACGCGGGTCCGCGGGCCGACGGCTGCGGCCATCGCCGGCAGGTCGAGCCGGCCCGCGGCCGTCAGCGGCACGGTGACCGCTTCTCCGCCCGCGACGGCGGTGAGGATCGGGTACGCCTCGAAGGACCGCCACGGGTAGACGACCTCGTCGCCTGGCTCGAGGACCGCCTCGAGCACGTGCTGCAGCACGGCCACGGACCCGTTGCCGACCACGACCTGCGCCGGGTCGACGCCGACGTGCGCGGCGAGCGCCTCGACGAGCTCGGTGGCGAACATGTCGGGGTACCGGTTGACCTCGACGGCGGCCTCGGTGATCGCCGCAACCACAGCCGCGGGCGGCGGGTACGGGTTCTCGTTGGAGGACAGCTTCCACGCCTGGCCCGAGGGGCGCGCCCCCGGGACGTAGGCGGGCAGCGCCGCGACGGCGGGGCGCAGGGGGACGGTCTTCTCTGATGCCGGTGAGCTCACAACGGTCCAGGATGCCACCTCATGCCGGCAAGGGGTGCCGGACGCCGCCAGACCTGCCACGATGTCGGCCATGAACTTCCTCGCGCGACTCGTGGTGACCTCGCTCGCCCTGTGGATCTGCGACCTCATCTTCGACAGCTTCGAGATCTTCGGCGGTGACGACGTCCTCGGACGCATCCTCGCCATCCTCGGCGTCGGACTGATCTTCACGCTCGTCAGCTCGATCGTGAAGCCGATCGTCAGCATCCTGTCGATCCCGCTGCTGATCCTCACGCTCGGCCTCTTCTACCTGATCATCAACGCCGGCATGCTGTGGCTGACGGAGTGGGTGACCAGCCAGGGGTGGCTCGGCGACTGGGGGCTCGCGATCGAGGGCGGCTTCTGGTGGTACCTGTGGATCGCCCTGATCCTGGCGATCCTGCAGGCCGTCATCGGCTGGGTCGTCCCCGGCGACAAGGACTGACCCGCACACCGGCGGCTCACCCGCGCCGGACCCGGTAGTACCGGGTCTCGGCGCGGTCGCCGTCCAGCAACCGGTCGATCCGCCCGACGACCCCGGCGACCTGCACGCTGTCCAGCGCGCGGGCGTGCTCCAGGGTGCGTAGGTGCGTGGCCACCGAGTGCGCCGTGGCCACGCCGCCGGACGCCGACCGGTCCGCCGGGTCGCGGGAGTCCGCGAGGTCACGGCCCACCGTCACGCGGTCCGCCGTCGCCGGGTTCTCGGTGCTGGAGCGCCCGTCCAGGGGCGAGACGAGCTCCTCGGTGGTCTCCAGGTGCAGCACGGGGACGCCCGGCGGCGTCCGGAAGGTCGCGGTCGGGGCACCCGCCGTGACCACGCCGCCCACCCGGTGCCGACGCCGGAACGCCGGTGAGGACGCCAGGGCGACGGCCGCGATCCCTCCCAGGGAGTGGCCCACCAGGACGACGGGTTCGTCGGGGCGGGCCCCGGCGTCGGCCAGGGCCTGGACCACCCCCTCGGCGACGTCGGCCGACCGGTGGGCCATCAGGTCGAGGTCGGTGTCGACGTCGAAGGGGTTCGCCGGGGAGAGCAGGGCCTGGGTCCCCGGGATGAGCACGGTCCACGACGAGCTGCCGTCGGCGCTGACGACCTCCTGCACCGCGACGGTGCCGGGCGGCGCTCCCGGGGTCGGGCGTCCGGGGAGACCGCTGCCGTGGGGGTAGAGGTCCGCGGTGCGGGCCAGCGCCTCCTCGACGCCCGCGAGGGGCCGGTCGTCCCCGGCGGGCGGCCCGGTGTCGAACGCACCGGGCTCCACGAGGTCGACGTGCACCGGCCGGGACCCGAGCACCGCGGAGACCGCCGCCGACAGCACCCGCGCTCCCCCGGTCACCGAGAGGTCCCCGGCGGCCAGGTCCGGGGCCGCGAGCGCCACCCCGACCCCGGCACCGGCCAACGCCTCGTCGACGAACGGGGCGGCGGTGCGGAGCAACCAGCCGCCCCTGTCCCCGTCCTCGTCCGGCGACGGCGACGGCGGCGGCGGCGGAGCAGGCGGCGGCATGTCGGGGTCGGGCGCCGCGGCGGAGAGCCCGACGAGGCCGGCGGCACCGGTGAGCAGGGCCGGCAGGCCGGCGGGACTTCGCAGGAACCCGGTCACCCCGAGCCCGACGGCCCCGGCGACGACGGTCACGCCCGCCCCGACGGCCTGCTCGGCGAGGGACTCGGCGTGCGTGTAGAGCCCGGCGGCGCGGCGCAGCCGGTCGGCCAGCGTCGTGCACACCGCGGCGCGCGCCCCCAGGGCCCCGGCGGTGTCGCCGACGAGCGTCCCGGCACGCCGGAGCCGGGTGGGCCGGGCGGGGTCGGCCTCGCCCCACGGAGCCGGGGTCCACACCGCGCGCTCCAGCGCACGGCCCGCCTCCGAGCAGTCCCAGGCGGCGGACCGCAGGGACGCCGCGGCGGCGTCCAGGTGCCCGGCGGCGTCGCGGACGGCATCGGCGTCCACCCGGTCGAGGGTC
This sequence comes from Isoptericola sp. b515, assembly GCF_030588125.1. Lineage (NCBI taxonomy): Bacteria > Bacillati > Actinomycetota > Actinomycetes > Micrococcales > Promicromonosporaceae > Isoptericola > Isoptericola sp. b515. The sequence continues at coordinate 656,771 of NZ_JAUQYR010000001.1, forward strand.
GCGCCGCCGACGATGCGCAGGGTGTCCCGCGGGTCCCGGCTCACCCGTCGAGACACCCGGCGGTGACCCGGTCCGCCTGCTGCAGCGTGGCGCCGTCGGCGTCCAGCAGGGTGAGCACCTCGGCGACGGCGTCCCGGCAGGAGTCACCGGCCGCGGACTCCCAGCCCGGCCCGCGCGCGCGGTGCAGGGCGGCGGTGGCGTCCTCGAGCCGGTGGCGTGCGCGCCGGAGCAGGGCCGCGGCGGTGGCGACGTCGGAGGTGGTCACGAACATGCCGGGGACGCTAGGAGCGCCGGCGCCTCGCGGTCGGGCTCCCCTGCCCGCACTGTGGACACCCGCCCCTGGGGGTGGAGGGCGCCCGTGGGACAATGCCGGTCGTGACCTCCACTGTGCAGCCCACCCGTGTGTCCCTGGCCGACGTCACCCCGCCGATCGCCCTCGGTCCGCTCGACGGCCGCTACCGCTCCGCGGTCGCCCCGCTGGTGGACCACCTCAGCGAGGCGGCCCTCAACCGCGAGCGTCTCCACGTCGAGGTCGAGTGGCTGATCGTGCTGTGCAACGGCACGGACACGGTCCCCGGCCCGGTGGTGCCCGGCGCGCCGAGCCTGACCGACACCGAGATCACGTACCTGCGCGCGATCCCGGCGACGTTCGGCGCGACCGAGATCGCCGAGCTCGGCGCCATCGAGCGCGAGACGGTGCACGACGTCAAGGCGGTGGAGTACTTCATCAAGCGCCGCATCGCCGACGCCCCCGAGATCCTCGGCGAGACGAACCTGCCCGCCGTGAGCGAGCTGGTGCACTTCGCCTGCACGTCCGAGGACGTCAACAACCTGTCCTACGCCCTGATGGTGCGCGGGGCCGTCACCGACGTGTGGCTGCCCGCCGCCACGGCGCTGGCCGACCAGCTCGCCGACATGGCCCGCGAGCACGCCGAGGTGCCGATGCTGAGCCGCACGCACGGCCAGCCCGCCACCCCGACGACGATGGGCAAGGAGCTCGCGGTGCTGACGCACCGGCTGCGGCGCCAGCTCCGCCGCGTCGAGGGCGCCGAGTTCCTCGGCAAGCTCAACGGCGCCACCGGCACCTTCGGCGCGCACACCGTCGCCGTCCCGGGTGCCGACTGGCCGGCCGTCTCCCGCGGGTTCGTCGAGCACCTCGGCCTGACCTGGAACCCGCTGACCACGCAGATCGAGTCGCACGACTGGCAGGCCGAGGTCTACGCCGACGTGGCCCGGTTCAACCGGATCCTGCACAACCTCGCCACCGACGTGTGGACCTACATCTCGATGGGGTTCTTCACCCAGATCCCCGTCGCGGGTGCCACCGGCTCCTCGACGATGCCGCACAAGGTCAACCCGATCCGGTTCGAGAACGCCGAGGCGAACCTCGAGATCTCCTGCTCGCTGCTCGACACGCTCGGCGCGACGCTGGTGACGAGCCGTCTGCAGCGCGACCTCACCGACTCCACGACGCAGCGCAACATCGGCCCGGCCTTCGGGCACTCGCTGCTCGCGATCGACAACGTGCGCCGCGGACTGCAGGCCCTGGCCGTCAACGCCGACCTCATGGCCGAGGACCTCGACGAGAACTGGGAGGTCCTCGGCGAGCCCGTGCAGTCGGCCATGCGTGCGGCCTCCGTCGCCGGGGTCGAGGGCATGGAGAACCCGTACGAGCGCCTCAAGGAGCTCACCCGCGGGAACCGGGTCGACCAGGCCCGGATGCGCGAGTTCGTCGGCGGCCTCGGGCTGCCCGACGACGTCGCGGCCCGGCTGGCCGAGCTCACCCCGGCGTCCTACACCGGGATCGCCGCCCGGCTCGTGGACGAGTACCTGGACTGAACGCCGGGCCCCGTGCGGTCCGCGGGTCGCGCCTATGCTGGAGTAAACCGGCCGAGGAGGCGATCATGACGACGCAGGCGCCGGAGCAGGAGCCCGGCCACGACGGGGCGCGCGTCCGGCACAGCGAGTTCGCGCGGCTGCTGCTCTCCCACGACCCGGCCGTCACGGACCCGCGCTTCAAGGGAGCCGCGGTCGAGGTCGACACGGGTTACGAGGAGACCGACGACCACGAGCGGTTCGACGCCGGCTGATCTCGGCCCGGTGACGTCGGCAGGTCCCGGCCCTGGACGGGCCGGGACCTGCCGACGCCCTCACGGCACCGCTGCGCTCGCCGGGACGAGCCACGACGACCGGGGTCCATGGCTCAGGCACGGAAGGATCTTCTCGCACGACTGTCACACGGGGAACACGCGGTGGATCGGGAAGAGGTTGCTCCGCCGTCGTTCCTGGTGTCGGGATGCCGGACGGGCCGCGCGGACCTACCGTCGGGGGATCCGGCCGCGAGGGAGACGTCGTGCTCGAGAGCTACCCGATCCTGACGATCGTGCCCCCGGTGCTGGCGATCGTGCTGGTGGTCCTCACCAAACGCGTGCTGCTCAGCCTCGGGGCCGGGGTGCTGGCCGCTGCCCTGCTCGTGGCCGACCTGGACCCCCTGGAGGCGCTACGCCTCGTGTGGGAGTCCTTCGTGGCGATCTTCTGGGTCGACGGCGCGGTGAACACCTGGTACGTCTACATCCTCGTGTTCACGCTGATCCTCGGCGTGATCGCGGCGCTCATCATGATGTCCGGCGGCACCAAGGCCTTCGCCGACTGGGCGGTGGAGCGTATCCGGACGCGCCGAGGCGCCCAGGTCCTCCCGGCGATCATGGGCATCGTCATCTTCATCGACGACTACTTCAACGCCCTCGCCGTGGGCCAGGCCTCCCGCCCGGTGACCGACCGGCACCGGGTCTCGCGGGCCAAGCTCGCCTACATCATCGACTCGACGTCCGCGCCGGTCGCCGTGCTCGCCCCGTTCTCGAGCTGGGGCGCCTACATCATGGGGATCCTCGCCCCGATCGTCGCGGCGTCCGCGATCACGGCCTCCAGCGTGCAGGCGTTCCTCGGGGCGGCCGCCGCCAACTACTACGCGATCGCCGCCGCGGTGACGGTCTGGCTCGTCATCCTGCTGCGCCTGGACGTCGGGCCCATGCGGCGCGAGGAGGCCCGCGCCGTCCACGAGGACGAGCCGTTCGACCCCGACGACGACATCCCCGGACGCCTCGCGGAGGACCTGCCGGTCCACCACCCCGGCGAGAAGCGGGCGCTGGTCGTCCCGTTCGTGCTGCTGGTGGTCGGCGTCTTCGCGGGGATCGTGTGGACCGGGTACTCGGCGGCCGGCACGTGGGACGCCGTCGAGATCCTCGCCGAGACCGACACCAGCACCGCGCTCGTCGTGGGCGGCGTGCTCGGGCTGGCCGCGGCCGTCTTCTACTACCTGCGCTACACGGGCCCGAACCCCGCCTTCGCGGCCCGGCACTTCGGCCGCGGCTGGATCGAGGGGCTGCGGTCCATGTGGCCGGCGGTCAGCATCCTCGTCCTCGCCTGGATGCTCACCGGGCTCATCGACCAGCTCGGTACGGGTGCCTACCTGGGCGGGCTCGTCGAGGACACCAACCTGTCGGCCTCGTGGCTGGTCCCGGTCGTCTTCGTCCTCGCGGCCGCCATGGCGTTCGCCACCGGGACGTCCTGGGGGTCCTTCGCCCTGCTGCTGCCCCTGGTGGGCGGCATCATGAACAGCCTCGGCGAACCCGACCTGCTGCTGCCGGCCCTCGGGGCCGTGCTCGCCGGAGCCGTGCTCGGCGACCACAGCTCCCCCATCTCGGACACCACGATCCTGTCCTCCACCGGTGCCGGGGCGAACGTCATCACGCACGTGCTCACCCAGCTCCCGTACGCGGGCGGGGCCGCGGTCGCGGCCCTGGCCGGGTACGTCGCGATCGCCCTCGGGGCGGGGACGGCTCTGGGGCTGCTGGTGACGCTGGTGGTGCTGGTCGCCCTCGTGCTGGCCGTGCGGGCCGTGCGCCGGCCCGTCGAGGCGGACCGGCCGGTCCGGCAGGACCAGGGCCCCGCGTCCACCGCCTGAGCCGTCCTCAGTCGAAGAGCCGCAGCAACAGCGTGTGCCAGGTGATCGGCCCCACGACCCCGTCCTTCGGCGGCGCGAACATCCCCTGGAAGTCGCGGACCGCGGCATCGGTGAGCGGGCCGAACACCCCGTCGACCGCGAGGCCACCCGGGAGCAGGGTCTGCACCGCACGCACCGCCTCGCCCGCGTCACCCTGCTGCAGGGTCACGATCAGCTCCGGCCAGTCGAGCTGACCCACCGTCGTCGAGACGAACCGGCTCCGCCGCGCCTGCTGGAACCTCCGGATCGCCTCCCCGCTCAGGGGGCCGAACAAACCGTCCGCGACGATCGGCGCACCGTGCTGGCGCAACAGGTGCTGGGAGCCGAGCACCCGCCAGTTCGTCTCCTGGCACGTACCCACCTTCACCAGCGGCCACGGGAGCCGGGCCACACCGAGGAACGACCAGGTCTCCGGTCCGACCGTGCCGTCGATCGTCAGGCCCCACGACTCCTGGAAGAACCGGACCCGTTCGGCCGTGAGCGGCCCGAACACGCCGTCGATCACGAGCTCCGGGTCTCCCGGGAACCGCACCAGTCCGAACTGCTGCACCGCCCGGACGGCCTCCCCGGTGTCACCCACCCGCGTCGGGACCACCAGGACCGGCCAGGTGTGCATGCCCACGACGCCGTCGACCGCCAGGCCGCGGTCCGCCTGGAACGACGCGACCTCGGCCGCGGTCACCGGTCCGTAGGTCCCGTCGACGGTCAGCGAGTGCCCGTGCTCGCGCAGGAGACGCTGGATCCCCACGACGGCGCGGCCGCTCTCCCCCGCCCCGAAACTTCCCCACGGCTGGACGTTCATCGTGCACTCCTCGATGTCGACTCGTCGGTCCTACCCGGAGGGAGCGACCGGCCCGGGGCGGTGATACGCGGGGCCCGAGCAGCACCGGTCCGACCACGAGGGCGCGGACCGGAGCGACAGATCTCGCCCGCCCCAGGGGAGACACACCGCGCGGCTGCTGGCAGGATCGGACCATGCACCCTCGCGCCGGCCAGGTGGCCCAGCCCGACGACCTCATCGACGTCGACCACGTGGTCGGCGCGTACTACGACATCCGGCCCGACGTGGAGGACCCGGCCCAGCAGGTCGCGTTCGGCACGTCCGGCCACCGCGGCTCCTCGCTCGACGGCGCGTTCAACGAGGCGCACATCGCCACGATCACGCAGGCGATCGTGGAGTACCGGGCGCTGGAGGGCATCGACGGCCCGCTGTTCCTCGGCCGGGACACGCACGCGCTCTCGCTGCCGGCGTGGCAGACCGCGATGGAGGTGCTCGCCGGCGCGGGCGTCACCGTGATGATCGACGCGCGCGACTCGTACACCCCCACGCCGGCGGTGTCCCAGTCGATCCTCATCCACAACGGCGCGGCGGCCGAGGGCGGGGTGCGCACCGGCGGTCCCGGCGCCGCGGACGGCATCGTCGTGACGCCGTCGCACAACCCGCCGCGCGACGGCGGCTTCAAGTACAACCCGCCGCACGGCGGACCGGCGGGTTCCGAGGCCACCCGCTGGATCGCCGACCGGGCCAACGACCTGCTGCGCGCCGGGGGCCTGGCCCGCGTGCACCGCGTCTCGCTCGACGTCGCCGTGGCCGCCCCGACGACGCACCGGCACGACTACCTGTCCACGTACGTCGACGACCTGGCGAACGTGCTGGACCTGGACGCGATCCGCGAGGCGGGCGTCCGCATCGGCGCCGACCCCCTGGGCGGGGCGTCGGTGGAGTACTGGGGTGCGATCGGCGAGCGCTACGGCCTGGACCTGACCGTCGTCAACCCGCAGGTGGACCCGCGCTGGGCCTTCATGACGCTGGACTGGGACGGCAAGATCCGCATGGACTGCTCCTCCCCGCACGCGATGGCCTCGCTCGTGGAGCAGATGGCCGGCGACGCCCCGTACGACGTCGCGACCGGCAACGACGCCGACGCCGACCGGCACGGCATCGTCACCCCCGACGCCGGGCTCATGAACCCGAACCACTACCTGGCCGTGGCGATCCAGTACCTCTACGGGGGTGCGCGCCCGGACTGGCCGACGTCCGCGGCGATCGGCAAGACGCTGGTGTCCAGCGCGCTGATCGACCGCGTGGCCGCCGGGCTGGACCGCCGGCTGATCGAGGTGCCGGTCGGGTTCAAGTGGTTCGTGCCCGGCCTGCTGAGCGGCGAGATCGGGTTCGGCGGCGAGGAGTCGGCGGGGGCCTCGTTCCTGCGCCGTGACGGCCGGGTCTGGTCCACGGACAAGGACGGCATCCTGCTGGCGCTGCTCGCCTCGGAGATCCTCGCCACCACGGGGCGGTCCCCGTCGCAGCACCACGCCGACCTCGTCGAGCGGTACGGCGAGTCCTGGTACGCCCGCGTGGACGCGGCGGCCTCCCGGGAGGAGAAGTCGCGCCTCGCCGCACTCTCCCCGGAGCAGGTCACCTCCACGACGCTGGCCGGTCAGGACATCACCGCCAAGCTCACCGAGGCTCCCGGCAACGGGGAGAAGATCGGCGGGCTCAAGGTCACGACGCAGGACGCCTGGTTCGCGGCGCGTCCCTCGGGGACCGAGGACGTCTACAAGATCTACGCCGAGTCGTTCGTGTCCGCCGACCACCTCGGCGAGGTGCAGGCCGAGGCCAAGCAGGTCGTCGGGGACGCGCTGGGCGGCGAGTAGCGGGCCGCGCGCCGACCGGTCAGCCCCGGTCGGCGCGCAGGTCCTCGTACTCGGGATGCCGTTCGAGGTAGGCCCGGATGAAGGGGCACTTCACGACGATGCGCTCGCCGCGGGCCCGCACCGTGTCGAGCGCCCCGCGGGCCAGGGCCGACCCGACGCCCTGCCCCTCGAGCTCCGACGGCACCTCGGTGTGGTCGAAGGTCACCACGTCCCCGGAGCGCTCGTAGTACGCCCCGCCGGCTTCGGTGCCGTCGTCGAGCAGGGCGAGGAAGACGCCCCGCTCGGGGTCGTCACGGACAGTCACAGCAGGCTTGTCGTTCATGCCCCCATGCTGCCGTCGGGACGCTACTCCGACCACCGCAGGTACTGGTAGTCGGGGTGGCGGCGGAGCCACGTCTCGACGAACCAGCAGTCCGGCCGCACGGTCGCGCCGGCCGCGGCGATGTCGTCCAGGGCCCGGTGGACGAGCGCGTCCGCCACCCCGTGACCCCGGTGCTCCGGGATGACGACGGTGCTGGGGATGACCACGACGTCGCCCTCGCGGTGGTAGCGCAGGACGCCGATCGCGTGGGCACCGCCGTCGGGCGAGCCGGCCGGGGCGGGGAGCCGGGCCTCGTACCGACCGTGCTCGGGGTCGTGGTGGATGTCGACGTCGGCAGGGGAAGACACCCGAGGAAATCTACTCCTCCACACACCACGTGCACGTGCGGCCGCCGGGGGTCGCGCCTCGGTCATGCCACGGTCGTGCCGAAGGCCAGCCCGAGCAGGTACGTCGCACCGGCCGCCCCGAAACCGATGAGGAGCTGGCGCCCGGCCCGGGTGAACGGCGAGGTGCCCGACAGCAGCCCGGTCACGGCGCCGGTGACCAGGAGGCACAGCCCGACGAGCGCACTGGCCACCACGACCGCAGTCGTCCCCTCCAGGCCGAACAGGTAGGGCAGCACCGGCACGATCGCCCCCGAGGAGAAGAGGAAGAAGCTGGCCACCGCCGCCCCCCAGGCGGTGCCGTGCGTCTCGTGGTTCGTCTGCTCCTCGTCCTCGGCGATACCCTCCGGCACCCCGGTGGCCTGCAGCCGGTGCAGCACCCCGTCGGCCTTCGCCTCGGCCTCGTCGGCGTCCATGCCACGCGCCCGGTAGACCAGCGCGAGCTCGTTGGCGTCGACGTCGAGGTCCGGCAGCGCGTCCGTGGCGGAGGGCGCCGGGGTGGACGCCTCGAGGAGCTCGCGCTGGGACCGCACGGACACGTACTCGCCCGCGCCCATGGACAGCGCACCCGCCAGCAGCCCGGCGAGACCTGTCAGCAGCACGGTGCCGGTCGTCACCCCGGAGGCGCCGATGCCGAGCACGAGGGCGAGGTTGGACACCAGACCGTCGTTCGCCCCGAACACGGCGGCCCGGAACGACCCGGACAGCCGGTTGCGGCCCCGGGTGGCCAGGCTGCGCACGACCTCCTCGTGGATCTGCTCGTCGGCGGCCATCTGCGCCGTGGCGTGCCCGTCGTCGGCGTAGCTGGACCGGGACTCGGCCCGCTGCACCAGCGCCAGCACGAACACCCCGCCGAGCCGCCGGGCCAGGAAGGCCAGCATCCGGGTGCGCGGGTCACCGCGACGCGGCATGCCGACGTCGTCGCCGAGCAGGTCGAGCCAGTGCTGCTCGTGCCTCTTCTCGGCGGCGGCCAGGGCGAGCAGGATCTCCCGCTCCTCCCCGGTGCGGGTCGCGGCGAGGTCCCGGTACACGGCGGCCTCGCAGCGTTCGGCGGCGAGGTAGCGGCGCCACCGGCGGATCTCGGCCGGTGTCCGGGTCGGCGTGGGCGTGGGCGCGTCCATGGGACACCATGATCGCGCCCGACGGCGCTCCGTGTGTTCCGGAGGGCGCCGGGAGCGGTTTCGGTGGTCCGCGAGGACGTGCTCCGACGATCCGCACCCGGCGGGGGACCCGGATGTCACCGGGAGAAGGCACAATGGTGGCCGTCGCACCGCACGCGACAGCATCCGCGGACTCCGAGGGACACCGGCGTGATCATTGTCAGCACCGACGGCTCCTGCCCGACCGACGGCGACGCGATCGGCTGGGCATGGGTCGCCCATGGCTCCGGCCGTTTCGACTCCGGCGGGGACGCGCACGGCACGACGCGGGTCGCCGAGCTGACCGCGCTGCGCCGGGCCGTCGAGGCCCACCCCGGCGACGAACCCCTGTTCGTCGAGTCGGGTTCCCAGTGGGCGTTCCGGTGCGCCTCCGAGTGGCTGGAGACGTGGAAGGCGCACGACTGGCGCACCGCCGCCGGCGAGGAGGTGCCGCACCGCGAGTCCGTGCAGGCCCTGGACGAGGCGATCTCGGAGCGGACCGGTCCGGTCCGGTTCCGGTGGGCCCGCGGCCACGTCGAGAGCCCGTTCACGGCACGCGCCCGCGAGCTGGCCGAGCTGGCCGCGAACGACTGGGCCGCCGGACGCGGCGACCTCGACGGGCTCCTGCTCGACGACGCCGCGGGGCGCGAGACCCCGGAGGCGCCGGCGGGCGGCCCCGAGCCCGAGCCGGTCGGTGCCCGCCGTTCCCCGACGACGCCGACGAGCGGCCCGGGCTGGGAGCTCGACACCCTCTTCGACTGAGGGCGCCGAGCCCTTCGGCAACGGCCGGTCAGTGGCCGTTGGCCACCGACCGGTCGTCGGCGACCGACCGGTCCGAGCCGGCTCCCTGCTTCTGCGCCAACCCGGTCAGCAGCTGGTTGATGTCGATCCCGGTCAGCTCCTTGACGACGGCCTGACCCTCGCCGAGCACGCTGCTCACGTTCTTGGTCACGGGCGGAACGCCTCGGCCTCGGTGGCCGCGTTGTGCGAGTCACGGCGCGCGTTGGCCTCCTGCACCTCGGCGTACGCCTTCGCCTCGGCGGGCTTGCGCACCTCGATGTCGAGACGCTCCTGCTCGACGCGGGCCTTCTCCGAGAGCGCCTCGCGCTCCTGGAGCGCGACGAGCCGGTCCTGCTCGGCCCGGGCGAGCTGCCCGGCCGCCTCGGCCTCGGCCTGGGCCTTGTCCGTGTCGGCCTTGATGGCGGCCTTCTTCAGGTCGAGCGCCTTCTGCCGCTCGGCGATCTGCTCGGCCGCCTCGATGACGGCGAACTCGGAGGCGCGGCGCGCCTCGGCCTCGGACACCTCGGCCACCTGCAGGGCGCGGGCGGACTCGGCACGTCCGAGGTTCGACAGGTAGTCGGACCCGGGCGTGGAGATGTCGGAGATGTTGAGGATGTCGACCTGCAGACCCTGCTCGGCCAGGTCCCGCTTGGTCGACTCCACGACCCGGTCCGACAGCCCCTTGCGGTCGGAGATGATCTCCTCGATCGACATGTCGCCGACGATGGAGCGCAGCGACCCCTCGAGGGACTCGGCGATGATCTCGGTGAGCAGCCCCTGCTGGGACAGGAACCGCTGCGCCGCACGGCGCACGCCCTCCTCGTCACCGCGCACCTTGAAGTTGATGGACGCCTTGATGGCGATCTTGATGCGGTTCGAGTCGACGCCCTCGACGGTGATCCCGATCTGACGCTGCTCGAGGGAGATCGGGAAGCCCTGCTGCAGGACGGGCCAGACGAAGGTCCGGCCGCCGATGACGACCTTCTGCCCGGCCATGTCCTTGCGGCCGGCTCCGCGGCCGACGATGACGAGCGCCTGGTTCGGGGGGACGCGGCGGATCCGTTGGGCGACGAAGACGCCGATGGCGAGGAACGCGAGGACGACGGCCGCGACGGCGATCGTGGTCACGAGGTTGGCAGAGCTGTCCATGGTTGCGCGCCGGAGCGCGACTCCTCTCGGGGGATGACGGTCGGCGTGCCGGTCGACACGGCCGGGGCATGGGCCCCGGCGTCAGTCCTCGGGCCGGTAGGGGCCGACGCGCACGCTGTGGGGCTGGTGCTCGAGGACGACCACGCCCGTCCCGGAGGCGATGGGCTCCATCGACCACGCCAGGCGTCGCTCGAGCTCGCTCACCGCATCGAGGGCGACCTCGCCGGAGGACTGGGTGATGTCCGTCGTCGCGGTGCCCTGCACGCCCACGAGGTCGACGTGCGCGTTGTCCTCGGTGGCGCTGAGCCGCCGGATCAGGAGCTGGGCGACGAGCACCGCCAGCAGGCCCACGGCCGCCGAGGCGGCGTAGGCGATCCACGGGGCCCAGCCGTTGACGGTCACGACGGCGCCGACGGCACCGAAGACGACGGCACCCACCCCCAGGGAGGTTCCGGAGACGGCGCCGTCACCGAGGTCCACGACCTCCCCGACGACGAGCGAGACGAGGAGCAGGACGAGACCGGCGACACCGATCAGCGCGAAGACGAGCACGGACGCCCTCCAGGACGCAGATGTGGCAAACGTGTGAAGAGTGCCACAAATCACCCTCCGGGCGCGACCCCCGGCCCGATCCGGGACGATCGAGGCATGAACGCTCCTGCGGCGAGCCCGTCCCGCCTCGTGCTCCTGCGCCACGGCGACACCGAGTGGGCGCTGGCCGGGCGGCACACCGGGCGCACCGACGTCCCGCTGACCCGCGACGGCGAACGGCAGGCACGGGCGGCCGGGCAACGGCTCGCCGGCCTCGAGCCGGTCGCCGTGCACTGCTCGCCGCTCCAGCGGGCCCACCGCACGGCCGAGCTGGCGGGGTTCGGCGACGCCGTCACGGACCCCGACCTCGCCGAGTGGGACTACGGCCCCGTGGAGGGGCTCACCTCGGCCGAGGTCGGCGGGGCACTGGGCCGCCCGTACGAGATCTTCCGCGACGGCGTCGACCTCCCGGCGCTCCGGGAGCCCGGTGGCGGCGGCCCGAGCGGGGAGTCCCTGGCCGACGTCCGGGTGCGCACCGACCGGTTCCTGCGTCGCGTCCGCCCGGCGCTCGCGAACGGCGGGACCGTGCTGGTCGTGGCGCACGGCCATCTGCTGCGCGTGCTGGCCACCTCGTGGCTGGGGGTGGAGGCGGGGTTCGGCGTCCACCTGGAGCTCGGCTGCGCCGCGGTCAGCGAGCTCGGGAGCTCGCACGGGCGGCCCACCATCGCGTCGTGGAACCTCGTGGGCTAGCTGTACTGACCTGACAGGTTGGTCAATCGGGTGCTGCGTGGCCGGTTCCCGCAGGCGGTGTGGGGTCGGTGGTTGTACTGGGTGGATCCATGCTGCCAGGGCGTCTAGTCGTTCGGTCTCTGAGGTGTTGCAGCGGGCGTAGCCCAACCCGTCGGCCAGGTGCGATGGAAGGTTTCGATCTTGCGGTTGATCTGGGGGCGGCGGGGCCCGGTCCGGGAGTGCTTGATCTTGAGGTCGGCGCGGGTGTCGCGCCACAGGTGGGAGACGTAGGCCGAGTCGTTGTCCGACAGGATGCCGTGGCCCGGCGCGGCACCCCGGTCGCGGTCACGGCGGTCTCGTCGTCGTGCACCTCGGCGTAGGCGACCCAGGAGTGGTCGCCAATGACGGTGTCCACGAACGCGTAGCCCATCTTGGGGTAGTGGTGCTTGTTCCTGGGCTTGCCCGCGGTGGCGGCCCGGTTCCGGTCGCCCCGCGGGCGGCCCAAGAATCGCCACCCGCCGCCGTCGGGGATGTTGCCGGGCTTCTTGACGTCCACGTACAGCATCGCGCCGGGATGGTCGTGCTCGCAGCGACGCACCGGCTCACCGGTCGTGCGGTCAACGTGCTAGAGCCGGTTGAGGCGGCACCGAGTCAGGACCCGATGCGCGTTCGAGGGTGCCACGCCCGTCAACGCCGCATGCTGGACCGGTCCCAGGCGCTTGCGAAGCCGCAGCGACACGATTCGCCGTGTGGTGGCCGGGTCGGTCCTGGCCGGCATCCGGCGCTGGCGCGAGGACCGGTCGCTCATGGGCCCGTCCGCCGCATACTGGTTGGCCCACCGCTTGACGGTGGGCCACGAGCACTGGAACCGGGCCGCGACCTCGGCGAGTAGAGGTGTTCTACCGAGAGGGTAAGTCTGCTGTCAATTCGCTGGCGAGTCGTCGTGGTGGCCTGGATCGTCAAGGAAGTCAACGATCCGGGGATCGTACTCTGTCGCCACCGTTCCTTCCGGCGATCCGTAGGTCACCGAAACTCCTGGCCGGTTGAGCACCACGTCTTGGACTTCATTCATTCCCTGTGCTGCTGGACGGACAGAAGCGGACGTGCTCTTTCCAGAGACCCTGCGCCGGACAAGGCCATAGACGACGATGCCTGGAAGAGTCAAGGAAACGATCCAGCCGCCGAGGGGGTTCTTGGTCGATATCAAGTAGAGCAAGAGTGCCATCAACGCTGTGAGCGATCCGACGACTGCAAGTCGTTTGAGTGTCATGATTATCACCGGCGTTACCTACCTGCTCAGGCTAGCGGAAATTTAGAATGCGCGCAATGCGGCAGCTCGAAAGTGCCTTACACGGCCCCTGGGGCACCCAAACCGTGCCAGGCGCCCCAGGAGCCGTGGTCGAACCACTAGAATTCTGCCCGGCCTCAGACCCACCACCCAACTTGCTGCGTGAGACCCAGTGAGGCTGCGCGCACCGATGGGTTCCCGATAACATTGCCCCACGGCACGGAAACCCCAGTGTAATGGAACTTGCGGCAACCCAGGTCCCACATTTTCTTAACTGGGTAGCCGCTGCGATCGAAGTAGTAGCCCCTTCCCTTCATGCAAGTAGTTTCATACTTGCTCCCGGTGCCCCAGTAGTACCTTTGCTCGTAGCCTCGGTGCCCCCAGATCACTACACTGCAGATATCTTCGACGCCGAAGTAACCATAGCTACCGGCGTACACCGTTCCTGAGCAGCCAGCCGCAACCGCCGCCGCCTCCATGGTCTCGGCCGCCGTAAGGTTCTGGCCCTCCACCGGCCTGCCATCGGGATAGTAGATAATGTCACCCGGGGAGTACGAGGGGTCAATGTAGGAGTCGGCTCGCTGCATCTTTCCAGGCAGAGAAAGGATGACCTCCTTGGAGGCGTTGGGGTTGGCTTTGGCGATAGGCAGGTTCATCCAGTCGTCGTTACCGCGGTCGGTCGACATATCCCTATCCGCGGATGCTGGGGCGGAGATCGTGAGTGCCAACAATCCGGCCAGTACGGCGGTCAGAAGTGGACGCAGGGAGCGCTTTGCTTGGTATCCAATCAGATTGGGGTTTGATGCGCTCGAGAGACTACTTGACATGCCTCTCTGTGCCGTCATGCCTCGGATGGCGCGTTGCAGGCAGAATAGTTTGACCCTTCGCTTCGCGCGAGGGCCGCCCTCTTTCTAGCACTCCTTTCTGCTGGCGTTCTGGCTGGTCACAGGCGTACGCGCCATATTGTCCGTCTACGCAGCCTTTCGCTCGCAGCATTGCCCTCCAGGGTGCACCAGGCCACCCCCTGAAAGAGATCGTTATCATTCCGTTATGTGTTGCGCCAATAACGACCGTTTGTGACGAACCATCATTGCCGTCACCTGATCGGCCTGGTTGCAGGGGAGCGCCTCGGTCAAAGACCCATGTCAGCAAGTGCGGCGATCGGAACCCCTCAGACGGGTTTTCGATAGCGTTCTCGGTATGGCGATGACGTTCGGCTACGCGCGGGTCTCCACCGCGGGACAGACACTCGACTCCCAGCTCGACCAACTCGTGGCTGCCAACGTCGACCGTCAGAAGATCAAGGTAGAGGCCGCCTCCGGCGCCCGCGACGACCGCCCTGTCCTTACCGAGCTCATCGAGCATCTCCAAGAGGGCGACACGATCGTGGTGACGAAGTTGGACCGTCTGGGTCGTTCGGTGGGCCATCTGATTGACCTCACGACCCGACTCGATGCAAGAGGTGTCGCTCTTCGGTCGCTGTCTGAACAGATCAATACCTCAACTGTTGCAGGTCGGGTCATGGTGCACATGCTGGCTGTGCTGGCGCAGATGGAGCGCAATCTGATCCGCGAAAGCACCGTCGCGGGCCTCGCGGCCGCCCGTGCTCGCGGGCGCACGGGGGGCGTCCCACAGTCATGACGCCTGACCGCTGCGAGGCGGCTGCCTCGCTTCTCGCTGACGGACATTCAGCGGCTGCCGTAGCCAGGGCGCTGGGAGTCTCCGAGTCCACTATCCGCCGCTACGTCAAACGATGAAGCCCGGGCCCCAGGCTGTCACCTAGCCGTGCAGCAGTCCCACGAGCCTCGCTGGCAGCATGGATCCACCAGTACAAGAACCACCGACCCCACACCGCTCGCGGGAACCGGCCACCCATCACCCGATTGACCAACCTGTCAGGTCAGTACAGCTAGGTGGACACCGAGCGACCAGCAACAGGTGGGTCCGGCGTCAGGCGTCAGGCGAGGCCGAGCGCTCCGGCCAGCACCCGCGCACCGGGGGTCCGCTCCGCCGCGGGCACGGCCGCGACCGCCTGGAGCTGCCACCCCATCCACGGGCTGAACGCCCACGGCGTCGCCTCGACGGCCGCGCGGACCTCGTGCGCCGGCGCCCACACGTGCTCGGAGACCTCGTCCGGGTTCGGCGTCAGGTCCCCGTCGACGCGGGCGACGTACACCGGGCAGATCTCGTTCTCGACCACGCCCGAGGCGTCCACGGCGCGGTAGCGGAACTCGGGCAGCACCACGTCGACGCCGGTGACGGTGGCACCCAGCTCGTGCTCGGCGTGCCGGGCGATCGAGTCCTCCACCGCCTCCGTCCAGCGCAGGTGGCCGCAGAACGAGTTCGTCCACACGCCCGGCCAGGTGCGCTTGACCAGCGCGCGCCGCGTGATCAGCAGGTTGTCCGCGTCGTCGAGCAGGTAGCAGGAGAACGCCAGGTGCAGGGGCGTGTCGGTGGTGTGCACCTCGGCCCGCGGGAACGTGCCGGTCCGCTCGCCGGCGTCGTCGCACAGGACGACGTGGTCGGCGGTGGTGGGGACGTGCGTGGTGCTCATCGGTTCATCGCCTTCGTCATCCGGGTGTCCATGTCCTCGCTCGGTCGGAGCTCGCCGTCGTCGGCCGCCCGGCGCAGGGCCCTGGCCAGCCGGGCCGCCGCCGCGAGACCCTCAGGGCCAGCGTTCCAGGCGCCGAACCAGTCGGCGACCGACACACCGTGCGTCGGCCGTGACACGACCTCCACGGCGTCGCCGGCGCCGAGCTCGCCGCCCTCGACGACCCGCAGGTACGTGCCCGTGCGGTTCGCCTCGGTGAACCGCCGTACCCAGCGCTCCGGCGACCCGAGCCGCCGGGCGAAGGTGGCGCACGGGGTGCGGGGCTGGGTCACCTCGAGCACGGCCGACCCGACCCGCCACCGCTCGCCGATCAGCGCACCGCCCACGTCCAGGCCGCGGGTGCGCAGGTTCTCGCCGAACAGTCCCGGGGTGACCTCCCGGCCCAGCTCGGCGGCCCAGAAGCGGGCGTCCTCCTCGGCGTAGGCGTAGACCGCCTGCTCCGGTCCGCCGTGGTGCACCCGGTCCGCCTGGACGTCGGCGTACAGGCCGTGGGTGCCGGCCTTCACCCGCCCGGCGACCGCGCGCTTGTCGATCGCCGTGACGCCCACGGTCCCCGCGTCCGGCAGGAGCTGGTGCACGCGGCACACGGCGAGGAGTTCAGCCATGGGCCTCATGCTGCCACTGTTCGGCGCCGCCGCGGCGACGACGCCGCCACACGAGCAGCCCGTACGCCGCGAGGATGACGGCGACGAGCCCCGCGGTGGCGACGAGCTGGGCGCGCGCCGCGTCGTCGGACAGCATGAGGACGGCCAGGGCGACGAGTGCGGCCAGGGTGAGCCAGGTCAGCCACGGGAAGGCCCACATCCGCAGGCGCATCGGCACCCCCGTGCGCCGCGCCTCGGCCTCCAGGCGCGGCCGCAGCCGCAGCTGGGAGACGGCGATGAGCAGCCAGACCACGAACAGGGCCGAGCCGACCGCGTTGAGCAGGACGGAGAGCAGCACCTCCGGGAGCAGCCGGTTGAGCACGACCGCGACGACCCCGAAGAACACCGACACCGCCACCGCCACCCACGGCACGTCGCGCCGAGAGATGCGGGTCGCCACCGCCGGCGCGTCACGTCGCTCCCCGAGGGAGAACAGCATGCGCGAGGTGCCGTACACCTGGGCGTTGAACGCGCTCAGCAGCGCCAGGACGACCACGACCTCCATGAGCCGCGCGGCTCCGTCGAACCCGGCGAGCTGCAGGACCGCCACGAACGGCGAGGTGAGGGCGTCGGCGTCGTCCCACGGCACCAGCGCGACGATGATCGCCACGGACCCGAGGTAGAAGACCAGGATGCGCCACAGGATCGTGCGGGTGGCGCGGGCGACGGCGTCGCGCGGGTCGCGGGCCTCGGCCGCGGCGATCGCCACGATCTCGATCCCGCCGAACGCGAAGGCGACGGCGAGCAGACCGGCGGCGATCCCCGGCACCCCGGCCGGCGCGAAGCCGCCGTGCGCCGCCCAGTCGCCCAGCACGCCGCCCGCCACGGGGATCACGCCGACGACGACGAGCAGGCCGACGGCGAGGAAGGCCACGATGGCGGCGACCTTGACCAGGGCGAACCAGAACTCGGCCTCGCCGAACTGCCGCACCCCGATCAGGTTGATCCCGCCGAAGACGGCGACCACGACGCCGGCGACCACCCACTGCGGGACGGCCGGCCACCAGGCGGTGGCGATCTCGGCGACGCCGGTGACCTCCACGCCGAGGACCATGATGAGCATGAACCAGTAGAGCCACCCGAGCAGGAAGCCGGCCCACCGTCCGAGCGCCACCTCGGCGTACACGGAGAACGACCCGGAGGCCGGCAGGGCGGACGCCATCTCGGCGAGCATCCGCATGACGGCCACGACGATCGCCCCGGCGATGGCGTAGCTGATCAGCACCGCCGGGCCCGCCGTCGCGATCGCCTCGCCGGACCCCAGGAACAGCCCGGCCCCGATCGCGGAGCCGAGCCCCATCATCGTCAGGTGCCGGGGCCGCAGGCCGTGGGCGAGGGGTTCCGCGGGGGCCGTGACGGCCTCGTCGGGGCCGTCGCCGGATGTCGTCGTCACCGGGTCACGCTAGCCCGCCCTCCGGGCCGGCGCCGACACCCGGCCTACAGTGGCGACGTCCGTCCCTCGACCCCTGGAGCGCTCCATGACCCTCGACCTGCACGGATCGTCCGCCGTCGTGACCGGCGCGAGCTCCGGCATCGGCGCCGTCGTCGCGGCGCGGCTCGCGGCCCGAGGAGCCGACCTCGTGCTGGTCGCCCGCCGCACGGACCGCCTCGAGGAGCTCGCGGCCCGGCTGCGCGCGGAGCACGGCGTCGCGGTCGACGTCGTGCCCGCCGACCTCACCACCCCGGACGGTGTCACCGAGGTCGTCAAGGCCGCCCGCGCCGCCGACCGTCCCGTCGGCACCCTGGTCAACAACGCCGGGTTCGGCACGCACGGCCCCTTCGTCGAGGAGGACCCGCAGCGCGTCGACGACGAGGTCGCCCTCAACGTGACGGCGCTGACGAACCTCACCCGCGCGCTGCTGCCCGACCTGCTCGCCCACGGCTCCGGCGCGGTCGTCAACGTGGCCAGCACCGCGGCGTTCCAGCCGCTGCCGCGGATGGCCGTCTACGGCGCGACCAAGGCCTACGTCCTCAGCTTCACCGAGGCGCTGTCGGTCGAGCTGCGGGGGACGGGCGTCCACGCGATCGCGCTCTGCCCGGGTGCGACGCGCACGGAGTTCTTCGACGTCGTCGGGTCCGAGGAGCCGGCGGTGGGCCGCTTCCAGACGGCCGACCAGGTCGCCGACACGCTGTTCCGGGCGCTGGACCGCCGTCGGCCTCCCGCGACCGTGGTGTCCGGCCGGGCGAACGCCCTGGCGGGCGCCCTCGTCGGCGTGCTGCCCCGCCGGCTGGCGCTCGCGGCGGTCTCCCGCGTGACGGGCGGCTGACGGCCGACCGCCGGAGCCCGCACGGTCCGTACCGCGCGGGCCCGGCGGTCAGCCCGTGGCGAGGTCGCGGCGCCGGAAGCCCACGAACCCGAGCACCGTGAGCACCACGGCGACACCCCACAGCAGCGCGAGGTCGCCGGCGTACGACTCCTCGGAGAACACCTCCGGCACCCCGTCGAACGGCGAGACCCGGTAGACCCAGTCCGGCAGGTCGAGGACCTGGCCGAACATCCCGACGACGAACGTGTAGGCCACCAGCGCCCAGCCGAGCCCCGTCAGCCGCGGCACCCAGCCGTACAGCGCGACGACGAGCCCGAGGAACACCGCGAGCGCCGGCAGGTGGGTCCACACGACCACGCTGTAGTCGCCGAACCCCTGGTCTTCCCACCCGGCGATCGCGGCACCGGCCCACAGCCCGTAGACGCTGACGGCCAGCAGCACCGCCGTGCCGAACCCGGCGACGGCGAGCTGCGCCCCGAGCCAGCGGTGCCGGGACACGGGGTGGGAGAAGACGACCTCGGCACGGCCCGAGGACTCCTCGACCTTGGGACGCTGGGCCATGACGACGGCGTAGGCGGCGCAGCAGACGGCGGCGTACAGCACGAGCACGCTGATGAACCCGACGGCGAGCTGGGACGGGTCGTCGCCGAACAGCTGGGCCAGCACCGGGTTGTCCACGACCATGTCGCCGATCATGTCGCCGATGCCCGGCAGCATGGTGCCGGAGGCGAACCACATCAGCCCGAGCCCGAGGCAGCTCCACAGCAGGGCCCAGCGCTGCTGCAGCCAGGCCATCGCCAGGGGTCCGCGCAGCGTGACGGCGGCGTCGGGCCGGCCGGCACGGGTCTCGACGAGGCTCCCGCCGAAGTCCCGGCGGGAGGCGAGCACCGCCGCCAGCACGAGGAGGGCGACGATCGCGACGACGCTCAGCGCGACGGGCCACCAGCGCAGGTCGACGAAGGCACGCATCTGCTGGGCCCAGGCGATCGGCGAGAACCAGGACAGGGTGGACCCGCCGAGCTCGCGGATGTCCCCGACGGCCCGGACGACGAACGCGACGGCGAAGACGGCCAGGCTCACCCCGGTCGCGGTGCGGGCGTGACCGACCACCTGGCACACGACGAGTGCGACGGCCCCGAACACGAGCGCGCTGAGCCCGGAACCGATCGTCATGGCGAACGAGTCCGCCACGGCGAGGTCGCCCACGGCCACCATGGCCAGTGCCGACAGCACGGCGATGACCGCCTGCACGAGCACGAGCGTGATCATCGCGGCCACGGCCGGGGCGTGCCGGCCGACGACGGCGGCCCGCACCAGTTCCGAGCGGTTCGACTCCTCCTCGGCGCGGGTGTGGCGCACCACGTGCAGGATCGACAGGATCGCGAGCGCGAGCACCATCCACGTGATGCCCTCGTTCGACATGGCGACCCCGGTCGAGTAGTCGTCCAGGCCGTACCCGGGGCCGCCCATGACGATGCCGGCGGGCGTCTCCATCAGGGCGGCCCGCCCCTGCATCGCGGCGGGGTCGTCGAAGAACAGGTTCAGGGCGAACGTGAAGTACGTGTAGAAGAACACGACCGAGGCCGTCCACACGGTCAGGCGCACCCGGTCCTGGCGCAGCATGAAGCGCACGAGCGCGCCGGTGCCGGTCAGGGTGGCCCCGCGGGCGGGCTCGGCGGTCCGGACGGCGGGCGGGGCGACGGCGGTGCTCATCGTGCTCCCGCCTCGCTCGTCGTCGGGGCGGCCGCGTGCCGCCCCGGGGCGTTCCCGGTCCCGTCGGTCGACTCGCCGTCGGCGGACACGTCGTCGCCGTAGTGCCGCAGGAACAGCTCCTCCAGCGACGGCGGCGCGGCGGTGAAGGAGCGCACGTCGAGGCCGGAGAGCGCGGTGAGCACGCTGCCCATGGCCGTGTTGTCGACGTCGAAGGAGATCCGCGTCCCCTCGAGGTCGTCGTGGGTCTGCAGGTCGTGCACCCCGTCCAGGGCGGTCACCCGCGCCGGGTCGCCCGCCACCACGGCCGTCACGCTGGACCGGGTCAGGTGGCGCAGCTCGTCGAGGGTGCCGGACTCGACCGCGCGTCCGGCGCGGATGATCGTCACGGTGTCGCAGACCTTCTCGACCTCGGACAGGATGTGGCTGCTCAGCAGCACCGAGGTGCCCTGCGCCGCGGCCTCGCGCACGCGCTCGGTGAACACCGCCTCCATGAGCGGGTCGAGGCCGGCGGTGGGCTCGTCGAGGATGAGCAGCGGCACCTCGGTCGCGAAGGCGGCCACGAGGGCGACCTTCTGCCGGTTGCCCTTGGAGTACGTGCGGGCCTTCTTGGAGGGGTCGAGCTCGAAGGCCTCCAGCAGCTCGGCCTTGCGCCGCGGGTCGGGGCGTCCGCGCAGCCGGGAGAGGAAGTCGATGGCTTCCCCGCCGGTCAGGTGGGGCCACAGCGTCACGTCGCCGGGGACGTAGGCGAGGCGGCGGTGCAGCTCCACGGCGTCGCGCCAGGGGTCGGCACCGAACAGCCGCGCGGAGCCGGCCGTCGCGCGCAGGAGCCCGAGCAGCACGCGGATGGTGGTGGACTTCCCGGAGCCGTTGGGCCCGAGGAACCCGGCCACCTCCCCCTCGGCGACGGACAGGTCGAGACCGTCCAGGGCGCGGGTGGGGCCGAAGTGCTTGTGCAGGTCGTGGATCTCGATGGGGAGCGCGCCGGCGCTCGGGGTGCTGGTCATGGTTCCTCGTTCGTGGTCTCGGGGGCGGGTGCGTCGTCGGACTCGCCGCCCGTCGGAGGGTCGGAGACGTAGAGCAGGTAGTCGTCGAGCATGCGACGGCTGGTGAGGAAGCCCTGGGCGTAGAGCTCGATCATCGGCAGGTAGTGCTCGGCCAGGAAGGTGCGCACGGTGGCCCCGACGTCCTCCGGGTCCTCCGGCGGGTTCAGGGTGAGGGCGAGCGAGAGGGTGCCCAGCGAGGACAGCGTGAGGTACCGGACCCGGGCGTCCTCGTCGACGCTGGGCTTGGCGATCCCGGCGGCCACGGCCTCGCGGGTGTAGACGCGGGCGTCCTCGATCATGTGCTCCACGAACGCCCGGGCGACGTCGCCGCCCGCCTGCAGGGAGCGCACCACGTAGCCGAGCAGGGGCGCGTACTCGTCGACCTCGGCGAGCACCTGCAGGAGCTGTCCGCCGGTGGCCCGGCCCATGTTCTGCCGCTTGGACTCGACGATCCCGGCCAGCACGTGCTCGTCGCAGGCGGCGTGCAGCGCGTCCTTGGAGCCGAAGTGGTGGATCACCAGCGCCGGGCTCACCCCCGCGTCCGCGGCGATGGTGCGCACCGACGTGCCGAACCCGGACCGCGCGAACCGCAGCACGGCCGCGTCCCGGATGCGGTCCCGGGTCGACCCGGGCGCACCGGCCGAGGACGGGCCCGGATCGGCGTCGGCGGCGAGGGCTGAACTCATGTTCACCAGATTAAACACGTGTTCAGCCTGCCCACAAGGGGTGACGGCGGATGCGCTTGATTCGAAGTTCGTCTATATTGACAGGAGTCGAATCAGCTAGGAGACGTCGTGCCCCTCACCGCCGCGGACACCCCGGTCCGCGCCCGCCTGTCCACCCTCGACCGCTGGCTGCCGCTGTGGATCGGCCTGGCGATGGTGACCGGCCTGGCGCTGGGACGGTTCGTCCCCGTGCTCGGCGACGCCCTCGAGGCGATGGAGGTCGGCGGTATCTCCCTGCCCATCGCGCTCGGGCTGCTGGTGATGATGTATCCGGTGCTCGCCAAGGTCCGGTACGACCGGGTCGCCGCCGTCACCGGGGACAAGGCCCTGCTCGTCAGCTCGCTGGTGCTCAACTGGCTCGTCGGGCCGGCGCTGATGTTCGCCCTCGCGTGGATCTTCCTGCCCGACCTGCCCGCGTACCGCACCGGGCTGATCATCGTGGGGCTCGCCCGCTGCATCGCCATGGTCGTCATCTGGAACGACCTGGCCTGCGGCGACCGCGAGGCCGCGGCCGTGCTCGTCGCGGTCAACTCGGTCTTCCAGGTCGTGATGTTCTCGGTGCTCGGGTACTTCTACCTCACGGTGCTGCCCGGGTGGTTGGGCCTGGACACCGCGGGCCTGGACGTCTCGATCGGGCAGATCGCCCTGAACGTGCTGGTCTTCCTCGGCATCCCGCTCGCGGCCGGCTTCGCCTCCCGGGCGATCGGCGAGCGCACCCGGGGGCTCGACTGGTACGAGGAGCGGTTCGTCCCGCGCGTCGGCCCGTGGGCCCTGTACGGCCTGCTGTTCACGATCGTGCTGCTGTTCGCCCTGCAGGGTGAGCAGATCAGCAACCACCCCGGCGACGTCGCCCGGATCGCGCTGCCGCTGCTGGCGTACTTCGCGATCATGTGGGGCCTCGGCATGATCGCCGGCAGGGCCCTCGACCTGGGCTACGCCCGCACCACGACGCTCGCGTTCACCGCGGCCGGCAACAACTTCGAGCTCGCCATCGCCGTCGCCGTCGCGACCTTCGGCGCCACGTCCGGCGAGGCGCTCGCCGGCGTCGTCGGGCCGCTCATCGAGGTCCCCGTCCTCGTGGGCCTCGTCTACGTCACCCTGTGGGCCGGACGCCGCTGGTTCGGCGTCGACCCGCTCGCGGCTCCCGGCGGCACCGAGGCCGCCATGACCGCGCCCCCGGACACGGAGGTCCGCGCATGACCGTCGCACCGTCACCCGACCAGTCCCCCGGCGGATCCGCCGACCAGACCGCCGGACCGGCACCCGTGCCCGCCGACGGCCGCGCCCTCGGCCCCGACGTGGCCGTCTCGGTCGCGGGGGTGCTCAAGGCGCTCGCCGACCCGCTGCGCCTACGCATGCTGTCCGCCATCGCCACCGCCCCGGGCGGCGAGGCCCACGTGGGCGACCTCGCCGCGCTGGCCGAGGTCTCCCAGCCCACCGTCTCCCACCACCTCAAGGTGCTGCGCGACGTCGGCGTGCTGAGCGCCGACCGGCGCGGCACCTCGGTGTTCTACCGGGTGGCCCCGGTGTACCGCACCGCCGTGACCACGCTGCTGGACCGGTTCGCCCCCGCCGTCGCGGACTCCGGACGGGTCGCCACACCGGAGGACCCCGGCGCCGGGCGGTGGACCGAGCTCCACGGCCTGGCCGACGTCGACCGCGAGCTCGGCCGGCTCGCCGAGTCGTTGGCGGCCCGTATCCCGGGCACCAGCGAGGACGAGGCGCTGCGGGTCGTGCGCGAGTCGTACACCGCCCTGGCCCGCCGCGGGGGCATCCCCGTCCACCTCGTCGCGCTCACCGAGCACTTCGCCCGCCAGCGCCTCGCGGACGCCGCCAAGAACCGCACGGTCGAGGCCCCCGGGCCCGACCCCGACCACCCGCCGCAGGTGCTGTTCGTCTGCGTCGGCAACGCCGGCCGCTCCCAGCTGGCCGCGGCGCTGCTGGCCCGCAGCGCCGGGGACCGGGTGGTGGTCCGTTCGGCCGGGTCGGTGCCTGCCGGCGACGTGCACGACGTCGTCCGCCCGGTGCTGGAGGACCTCGGCGCGCCCGACGACGTCTTCTTCCCCAAGCCGCTGACCGACGACGCCGTGCGCGCCGCCGACGTGGTCGTCACCATGGGCTGCGGGGACTCCGTCCCCGTGCTGCCCGGCAAGCGGTACGAGGACTGGGTCGTCGGGGATCCCGCGCTCGCCTCGCCGGCGGGCGTCCGGGCCATCCGCGACGAGCTCGACGCCCGCGTCCACCGCCTCATCGACACCCTTCTCTGAGAGGAACGTCCGACATGCCCACCCCCTCCGTGCTGTTCGTCTGCGTCCACAACGCCGGCCGCTCCCAGATGGCCGCCGGGTTCCTGCGCGCGCTCGGCGGCGACGCCGTCGAGGTCCGCTCCGCCGGGTCCGCCCCGAAGGACTCGATCAACCCCGTCGCCGTCGAGGCGATGCTGGAGCAGGGCGTCGACCTCCGCGCCGAGCAGCCCAAGGTGCTCACCGACGACGCGGTGCAGGCCTCCGACGTCGTCATCACCATGGGCTGCGGCGACGCCTGCCCCATCTACCCCGGCAAGCGCTACGAGGACTGGCAGCTCGACGACCCGGCCGGCCAGGGCATCGACGCCGTGCGCCCGATCCGCGACGAGATCGAGCGCCGGGTGCGGGAGCTGCTCGCCTCGCTCGACGTCGAGGTGGTCGCCCGATGAGCGACGGGCCGAAGATCGTCGTCGTCGGGTCCGTCGCCGCCGGCACCACGGCCGCCGCCAAGGCCCGGCGCGGGTCGGAGGACGCCGAGATCGTCGTCTACGAGCGCGACCGGGACATCTCCTACTCGGGCTGCGGGCTGCCGTTCTACCTCGGCGGCGTCGTGGAGAGCATGGACGATCTCACCCCGCGCGACCCCTCGTGGTTCGCGCAGCGCTACGCGATCGACGTGCGCACCGGCCACGAGGTCACCGACGTCGACGCCAGGTCCCGCACGATCACCGTCCAGGACCTGGCCACCGGCGAGACGTTCACCGACGGCTACGACGAGCTCGTCCTCGCCACCGGTGTCTCCCCCGTCGTGCCGCCGCTGCCCGGCGTGGACGCCGACGGCGTGTTCACGCTGCGCAACCCGTCCGACGCCCGGGCGATCCGGCAGTGGATCGAGTCCCGCGGCGTCGAGCGGGCGGTGGTCGTCGGCGCCGGGTACATCGGGCTGGAGGCCGCCGAGCAGCTCACCGAGCGCGGTCTCGAGGTCACCGTGGTCGAGCAGGAGCCGCACGCGATGCCCTCCCTGGACGCCGACGTCGCCGACCGCGTCGACGACGAGCTGCGCGACCACGGCGTCGAGCTGCTCACCAGGGCGCGGGTGACCGCGATCGAGACGGCCGACGACGGCGCGGCCCGGGCCGTCGTCGTCGCGGCGGACGAGGACGGGAAGGACCGGACCGTGCCGGCCGGGCTGGTGATCGTCGCGGTCGGGGTCCGGCCGAACCTCGAGCTGGCGGAGGCCGCCGGGGTGCGCGTCGGGGAGACCGGCGCGATCGCCGTCGACCGCCGCGGCCGGACCTCGGTGGAGCACGTGTGGGCCGTCGGGGACGTCGCCGAGAGCTTCGACCTCATCACCGGCGAGCCGGTCTGGGTGCCGCTCGGGTCGACGGCCAACAAGATGGGCCGCATCACGGGAGACGTGCTCACCGGCGGGGACCTGGAGCACCGCGGGATCCTCGGGACGTCGATCGTGCGCGTCTTCGACCTCGCCGTGGCGCAGACCGGGCTCTCGGAGGACCGCGCCCGCGCCGCCGGGTTCGACCCGGTCGTCGTGCACAACATCAAACCCGACCGGCCCGAGTACCTCGGCGGCCAGGAGATGCTGATCAAGGCCGTCGCGGACCGCGTCACCGGGCGGCTGCTCGGTGCCCAGATCGTCGGACCGTCGGGTGTGGACAAGCGCGTCGACGTGCTCGCCACCGCCATCAGCTTCGGGGCGCGGGCCGAGGACCTGTTCCACCTCGACCTCGCCTACGCCCCGCCGTTCTCCACCACCAAGGACCCGGTGCACTACACGGGCATGGCGCTGGACGGCGCCGTCAGCGGGCGGGCCGGGCTCGTCTCGTCCGCCGAGCTGGACCGCCGGCGTGACGCGGGCGGCAGCCTCCAGGTGGTCGACCTGCGCTCCGCGAAGGATCGCGAGCGCTCGTCCGTCGACGGCTCCGTGCACATCCCGTTGGCCGAGCTGCGGGCCCGGGCCGCCGAGCTCGACGCGGCAGTGCCCACGATCGTCTACTGCAACAAGGGCGTCACCGCCAACGCCGGGCAGAACGTGCTGCGCAACCGCGGGTTCGCCGACGTCGCGAACCTGTCGGGCGGCAACACGACCTACCAGCGCCACCTGCGCGGCCGCGGCCTGTCAGGATGAGCGCGCACCACAGGAACCCACCCGAAGGAACCGCTCCGTGACCCGGCTCGCCCGCCGCCTCGGCACGAAGGACGCCGTCGCGATCGGACTCGGATCCATGATCGGCGCCGGCGTCTTCGCCGCGTTCGCCCCGGCTGCCCGCGCCGTGCTGCCCGCCGGCACCGGCTGGGCGCTGCTCGGGGCCCTGACGCTGGCCGCCCTCGCGGCGTACGCCAACGCGACCAGCTCGGCCCAGCTCGCCGCCCAGTACCCGGTGGCCGGCGGTACGTACGTCTACGGCCGCGAACGCCTCGGCGAGTGGTGGGGCTACCTGGCCGGGTGGGGGTTCGTCGTCGGCAAGACGGCGAGCTGTGCCGCCATGGCCCTGACCTTCGCCGCCTATGCCGCCCCGCCCGGCTGGGAGCGTCCGGTCGCGGCGGTGGCGGTGGTCGCGCTGGCCGCGGTGAACTACCGGGGCGTGACCCGCACGGCCCGGCTGACGCGCTGGATCGTCGCCCTCGTGCTGCTCGTGCTGGCGACCTGGACCGCCGTGGTGTGGTCGGGCGCGGCCGCCCCGTCGCTCGGGATCGGCGCCGTCACCCCGACGGACGGCGGCTGGGCGGTGGCCTACGGGGTGCTGCAGGCCGCGGGTCTGCTGTTCTTCGCGTTCGCCGGGTACGCGCGCATCGCCACGATGGGCGAGGAGGTGCGCGACCCGCGCCGCACGATCCCGCGGGCGGTGCTGCTGGCGCTCGGTGGTGCCGTCGTGGTGTACACGGTGGTGGCCCTCACGCTGCTCGGGTCCCTGGGCCTGGACGGCATCGCCGGCACGACGGCGCCGCTGGCCGCCGCGGTCGACGGCTCACCGTGGGCCGGGGTGGTCGTGCGGGTCGGGGCGGCGGCCGCCTCGCTGGGCGCGCTGCTGGCGCTCGTGGCCGGCATCGGGCGGACGTCGTTGGCGATGGCGCGCGAGGGCGACCTGCCTCGCTGGCTGTCGGCGGTGCACCCCCGCTTCGGGGTGCCGCACCGGGCCGAGGTGGCGCTGGCCGTGGTCGTCGTGGCGCTCGTGCTGGCCGTCGACCTGCGCGGCGCGATCGGGTTCTCCAGCGTGGGTGTGCTGCTGTACTACGCGGTCGCCAACGCCAGCGCCTGGACGCAGACCCCCGAGCACCGGCTGTACCCGCGCGTGCTGCAGGGGTTCGGCCTGGTCGCGTGCCTCGTGCTCGTGGTGACGCTGCCCGTCGGCGCGGTGCTGACCGGGGTCGGCGTGTTCGCCGTGGGGGTGCTCGTCCGGTGGGTCCGGCAGCGGCGGTCCCGCACGGGCTCGACGTCCTAGGACCGGCAGGGGTCGATACCGTGGGAGGGATGACGTCCCTCGGCACCCACCCCCGCCCGCTCGCTGCCGCCCGTCGCGCCGTGCTCGAACGCCGGGTGCGCTGGATCGTCACCGCGACGATCGCCTACAACGTCGTCGAAGCCGTGGTGGCCCTCACCGCCGGCCACCTGGCCTCCTCGGCGGCCCTGGTCGGGTTCGGGCTCGACTCGGTCGTCGAGGTGCTCTCCGCCGCCGCGGTGGCCTGGCAGTTCGCCGCCCCCGACCCGCACCGGCGTGAACGGGTGGCGCTGCGCCTGATCGCGTTCTCGTTCTTCGGGCTGGCCGCGTTCGTCACCGTCGAGGCCGTGCGCACCCTGCTCGGGGCGGTCGAACCCGACCACTCGACCGTCGGTATCGCGCTCGCCGCCGTCAGCCTCGCCGTCATGCCGCTGCTGTCCTGGTTCGAACGCCGCACGGGCCGGGAGCTCGGATCGGCCTCCGCCGTCTCCGACTCGAAGCAGACCCTGATCTGCAGCTACCTCTCGGCCGTGCTGCTCGTCGGCCTGGTGCTCAACGCGACCCTCGGCTGGACGTGGGCCGACCCGGTGGCGGCGCTCGTCATCGCCGGGTTCGCCGTCCGGGAGGGCCTCGAGGCGTGGCGTGGGGACGCCTGCTGCACCCCGGTCGCGGCGATGGTCGGCCACGAGGACGGGGACCACGCCGGCGACTGCTGCGGCGGCGACGACTGCTGCGACGCCAGCTCCTGACCCGACCGCCCACCGCGCGAGTCAGCACGACACCGCGCGAGTCAGGACAGTTCTTCGCGAGTCAGGACAGTTCTTCGCGAGTCAGGACAGTTCTTCGCGAGTCAGGACCGGTCGGCGACGAGTCAGCGCCGGGCCCGGCTGGCGCCGAACGGCCCGCCGAACACGAACGAGATCCCCAGCACGTAGCCGAAGTCGTACCAGTTGCCGCTGTTGTGGACCTCGTAGATCGAGACGGTGTCGGTGAACAGCGACACCACGAAGGTGACCGGCAGGATCATGCCCTGCCAGAGCCCGTACCAGAACCCGGCCGGGTCCTCGGCGCCGGCGGGGGCGGTGTCGAGCGCGGGGTTCGCGCCGGCCGCGCAGGCCGAGAGCAGGGTGAGCACGAGGACGACGGCGGCGGCCGTCACCAGACGGCGGGAGCGGCTGGTCATGCGTCCAGCGTGGCACCGGGTGCGGGCCGTCGCGCGACGGCGGCGGCGCGCACCCGGTGCCGACGAACCTACCGCGGCGCCGACGACAGCGCGACCGGCCGGGGTCCCGGCTCCGCCGTCGTCCCGCAGCAGCCGTCGCCGCCGTCCGGCTCCGCCAGGTCCGTCGAGCAGACCCCCGTGGTCGGCAGCTCCAGGTGGACGGCGTCGGCGGCCGCCCGGTCCCCCGCCAGTGCCGCGGCGATGGACCGGACCTGCTCGTACCCGGTGGCGAGCAGGAACGTCGGCGCCCGGCCGTACGACTTCATCCCGGCCAGGTAGAAGCCGGCGTCGGGGTGGCTGAGCACGGACTCGCCGTGCGGTTCGACGGACCCGCACGAGTGCAGGTTCGGGTCGATGAGCGGGGCGAGCCGGGACGGCGCCTCGACGACGGGGTCGAGGTCGAGGCGGATCTCGCGCAGGAGGTCGAGGTCGGGCCGGAACCCGGTGGCCCCGACGACCTGGTGGACGGCGAGGTCGAGCGAACCGTCGACCCCGGCACGGCGTCCGGTCCCGCGCACGCGGACGACGTCACCGTCGGGCACGAGCTCGTCGACCGCGGCGCGGGTGATCAGCTCGAGGCGGCCGGCCTCGACGGCGTCGCGCAGCCGGCTGCCGAGCAACCCGCGGGCCGGGAGCTGGTCGTCGGCACCACCGCCGAACAGCCGGCGCGCCGAGCCCCCGCGGATGGCCCAGGTGACGCGGGTGCCGGCCACCTCGTCCGCCAGCGTCGTCAGGGCGAGCAAGGTGTTGGCGGCCGAGTGCCCCGTCCCCACGACCAGGGTGTGCCGGCCGGCGAACCGGTCCCGGTCGGCGCCGAGGACGTCCGGCAGGGGCCCCGTGACGAAGGTCCGCGCCGCCTCCTCGCCCACCGCGGGGATGCCGTGCGCACCGACGGGGTTGGGGCGGGTCCAGGTGCCGGAGGCGTCGACGACGGCCCGGGCGAGCACGTCCCGGGTGCTGCCGTCGGCCCCGACGGTCCGCACGCGGTAGGCACGGCGCTCACGTCCCAGGGAACGGGTGCGGTCGGCCCCGTCGCGGACGACGGCGGTGACCCGGGTGCCGTACGCGATGCGGTCGCGCAGGGCGTCGGTGGTGGCCAGCGGCTCGAGGTAGTCGTGGACGAGGTCCGCGCCCGTGGGGAGCGCCTCGAGGTCCGGCTCCTGCCACGTGCCGGTGGCCTCGAGCAGACGGCGGGAGGCCGGGTCGACGCAGTACCGCCAGGGCGAGAACAGCCGCACGTGCCTCCACTCGGCCACCGCCGCGCCGGGGCCTTCACCGGCCTCCAGCACGAGCGGGTCGAGCCCGCGTTCGAGCAGGTGCGCCGCGGCCGCGAGCCCGGTCGGGCCTGCGCCGATCACCACGACCGGGTACTCCGTCGTCGTCCCCATGACTGCCTCCATATCGATACTTGTCGATGCGTCCGCGGACAACATATCCACACTTGTCGATACGTGGCAAGATGGAGGCCATGACGACGACCGAGACGCCTGCCACCGACGCACCGGCGGGCTCCTGCTGCGTCGAACCGGCCGCTGCGGGCGTCGACGCCGCGCGTGCCCAGGAGCTGGCCCGCGTGTTCAAGGCCCTCGGCGAGCCCGCCCGGGTGCGCCTGCTCTCGATCGTCGCGGCCCAGCAGGGCCACGAGGCGTGCGTCTGCGACCTCACGGAACCCGTCGGCCTGAGCCAGCCGACCGTCAGCCACCACCTCAAGGTGCTCGTCGACGCCGGGCTGCTGACCCGCAGCCAGCGGGGGCGGTGGGCCTACTACGCGGTGGCTCCCGGCGCGCTCGACCGGACGGCCGCGGCGCTGGGCAGCCTCTGACAGGCTGCCGGCCGCGCGGCCCACGGGCCGTGCGCCGCGCGGCCGCTCACCGCGTGATGACGGGCGCCCGCTCCGGGAGGCGGTCGAGGCGGTCGGCCGTGGAGATCGCGCACTCGGCGAGCTCCGTGGCGATCTGGGCCGACAACCCGAGGTAGCCGGCCGGGTCGACGAGCTCGTGCAGCTCGTCCGGCGCGAACGACCCGCCCACCAGCGGGTCCGCCTGCAGCAGCTCCAGGAACGGTGTGTCCTGCGTGGCGGCCGCCTGCGCCACCTCGAAGACGACGTCGTGCGCCTTCTGCCGACCGATCTTCTCCCCCAGGGCGAGCATCAGCGCCTCGGAGCCGATCATGCCCTCGGACAGCTTGATGTTCTCGCGCATCCGGGCCGGGTCGAGCTCGAGGCCGGCCAGGATGACCTGCAGCCGGGCCAGCATGTCGCCGGCCAGCACCGCCGCCGACGCCGAGACGTCCTCGAGCAGCGCGGTCATCGCCCCGTTGGCCTCCTGGTCGTGCAGCATCGACTCCAGCGCCGGGGTCGCCAGGGCCCGCAGCTCGGACGACATCGTCAACAGGTCCAGGGCGAGCTGGGGGTTGCGCTTGTGCGGCATCGTCGACGACCCGAC
The DNA here is from genome assembly GCF_030588125.1 of Isoptericola sp. b515. NCBI lineage: Bacteria > Bacillati > Actinomycetota > Actinomycetes > Micrococcales > Promicromonosporaceae > Isoptericola > Isoptericola sp. b515. Next base: position 688,123 of record NZ_JAUQYR010000001.1, read on the forward strand.
CGTCCCCTCGGGGACCGGCTCGAAGGCCTCGGCGAACTCCGGCTGCATGAGCGCGTAGACGTCGCGACCGATCTTGCCGATCGTCCCCGCGAGCTGGGCGAGGACCAGCACGAGCTCGACGATGCCGTCGTTGACCGAGCGGGACGGCACCCGCATCGGGTGCAGCGAGAGCCGCTGGGCGACGCCCGCCTCGATGACGCGCCCGGCGTCCCCGAAGGACGCGAACGTGCCGGCAGCGCCGCCCATGAGGACGCAGAACAGGCGGTCGTCGAGCCGTTCGAGGCGTTCGGTGTGCGCGACGAGCTGGTCGATCCACACCGCGACCTTGAACCCGAAGGTGACCGGCACGGCGTGCTGGGAGTGGGTGCGGCCCGCCATCGGCAGGTCGGCCGCCCCCTCGGCCAGGGCCGCGGCGGCCCGGAGCGTGCCGCCGAGCTGGCGCAGCAGCACGCGGTGGGCGTCGCGCAGCACCAGCACGTCGGCGGTCTGGGTGATGTTCTGCGTCGTCGCACCCCAGTGCACCCAGCCGCCGTGCTTGGACCCGACGACGCGGGCGAACTCCTCGATGAGCGGCACCAGCGGGTGGCTGGCCTCCGCCGTGCCCGCCAGCACACGCTTGATGTCGAGCTTCTCGATGCGGGCGGTCAGCGCGATCGCCCGGGCGGACTCCTTCGGGATGACGCCGGCGTCGGCCTCCGCCAGGGCCAGCGCGGCCTCGACGTCGAGCCGGGCCTGCCAGCGGTTCTCGCGCGTGAACAGCGCGGCGATGCCCGGGTCGGGGACCCGGCCCTCGGTGAAGCGTCCGAACGGTGCGACGATCATGTCCAGCTCCTGTCGACGTGGGAGTCGATGCTGTGCATTCTGCCCCGCCCATGTTTCAGCGGTGACAACGGGGCACCCCGCGGAAGGCTCAGCGCACCAGCAGCGCCGGCCGGTCGGGATGGTCGACCCGCACCACGACGTCGGCCCGCCGCTCGGGCGCGACCTCGCGTCGGTACCGCGTGTACGCGGCGAGCCGCCACGCCTCGTCGAGCGGGGTGTTCCGGGTCTCGGTGGCCGGCCGCAGCGCGAGGTGCACCGACAGGTCGACGTCGAGACCGCGGCCGAGGGTGAGGGAACCGTCCAGCACGACGACGGTCCCCGGTGCCGCGTCGACCCGGTCCGCCCGGGTCGGGCGGTCCGTCACGGGGTCCCGGAGCGAGGGCAGCCAGCGGCCTCGGTGCACCACCGCGGTCAGGACCTCGCGGTTGAGACCGCCGACGTCGATCCAGTCGTCCAGCAGGGCGTCCGGGTCCCGGCGCCCCTGCTCCAGCCGCAGCGAGGCGGGACGCCAGAAGTCCCGGACCCGCACCCGGGCCACCGGGCGTCCGGCGACCTCCAGCGGGCCGACCAGGGCGTCGGCGAGCACCTCGGGGCGCGTGGACGGGTGCCCGTCGACGACGAGCCGCACCGGGCGGTCGGCCGGCCGGGACAGGACGAGGTCGACGACGTGGGTCACCACGGCGTCGGGGGTCGTGGGCTCGGCGTGCACGCGGTCCAGTCTCGCAGCGGCGCCCGGCGGCGGGCGGCGCTACCGGGCCGCGCCGGCGTGCTCGACGCAGCGGGTCGTCGCCGGCCGGGCCTCCAGCCGGCCGGCGGGGATCGCCCGCCCGCACACCTCGCACACGCCGTAGGTCCCGGCTTCCACCCGGTCGAGGGCCGCGTGCAGGGCGTCGCGCTCCTGCTCGGCCTCGGCGAGCAGCGCCGCCGCCTGCTGCCGCTCCCAGGCGAGCGTCGCACCCTCCGGGTCGTGCTCGTCGTCGACGTTCTCGCCCCGCACCGAGGCGACGATCCCGTCGACGACGGCGCGCTGCCGGGCGATGCGGTCCTCGGTCAGCGCCAGCCGATCACGCAGCCGGGCCACAGGATCCGGCGTCACCATGTCAGAACCCCCGGTAGGTCCACCGGCCGGCCACGAGGGTGCCCGCCACGGGCAGCTCGCGCAGCACCTCGGCGAGGACGGCCGCTCCCGTCGGGGTGCCGTCGTCGGACAGCGTGAGGGGGTCGAGCTCCAGCACCGCCAGGTCGGCCGGGTCGCCGGGCCGCACCCGCACCCCGCGACCGTCGGTCGAGGCCGCGAGCGCCGTCGCGACGTCGATGCGCTGCTCGGGGTGCCACGGGTCGCGGCCGTCGCGGGACCGGGTGACGGCCGAGGCGATCGCGAACCACGGGTCGAGGGGGGCCACCGGCGCGTCGGACCCGAGGGCCAGCGGCACCCCGGCGGCGTGCAGGTCGGCGAGGCGGAACGCCCGCTCGGTGCGGCCGACCCACAGCTCGTCGGAGGCGTCCCGGTCGTCCATGGCGTGCTCGGGCTGCACGCTGGCGGTGATGCCGAGCGCCGCGAACCGCGCGACGTCCTCGGCCTGCAGCATCTGCGCGTGCTCCACGGACCCTCGCGCCCGGGAGGCCTCGAAGGCGTCCAGCGCGAGGGCGTTGGCGTGGTCGCCGATCGCGTGGATGGCGCAGCGCAGCCCCGAGGCGTGGGCGTGCGTCATGAGCGGCACGAGCTGGTCGGTGGCGACGTTGAGGATGCCGTGCGCGTCCGGCCCGGCGAACCCGGCGTAGTCGTCGAAGCAGAACGCCGTGAGGGTGTTGAGCGAGCCGTCCGAGATGACCTTCAGGGGGCCCTGGGTGATGAGGTCGGCGGCCGGCCCGGACCCGGGGGCGAGCACGTCGCCGGTGTGCAGGCCCGCGTCGACGACGGCGTCCAGGTGCTGCTCCCACACGGCGGCCCGGACGCGCAGCAGGTCCCAGCCGGCCATGGCCCGACGACGCCACGCGGTGAGGTTGTCGTCCACCTCGAAGTCGACGACGCCCACGACGCCGCGTTCGGCGGCGGCCCGGGCGGCGTCGGCGAGCAGCTCGTCGGCGTCGGCCGCCGAGACCGTGACGATCTCGGGGGAGGCCGGCATCCACTCCTCCTCGCGCAGCAGACCCGTGGGGTGGTGCTCGATGCCCAGGTACCGCAGCCCGGCGGTCGACGCCCAGGCCGAGTGCAGGTCCCCGGAGATCAGGATGACCGGGACCTCGCCGGCGACGTAGTCCAGCACCTCCGAGGTCGGCTCGTCGTCCCACGTGGCCCAACGGAAACCGAACCCGACGAACGGCCGGCCCGGGGCCGGGTGGCGCCGTTCGTCGGTGAGCGCGGCACCGACCAGGGCGGCGGCGTGCGCGGGCCCGGTCGCCGTCGAGACGTCCAGGCGGCGACGCACCATGGCCCACTGGGTCAGGTGCGTGTGCGCGTCCCACAGCCCGGGGATCACGGTGCGACCGTCCAGGTCGACGCGTTCGGGCCCGGTGTACCCGACGTCGAGGTCACCGGGCAGGGGTGCGCCCGTGGGGACGACGGCGGCGACGTGGCCGTCGGCGAGCAGCACGTCCACCGGCCGGTCGGGGCGCCCGGCGAGGCGGGCGTTCACGAGGTGCAGGACGGTCACGCGCACACCGTATGACGTCCACCCCGCGCCGGGCAGGCCGGGAGGCGGATCAGCCGCGAAGAGGCTGGTCAGGCGCTCGCGGCGACGACCGTGCGCAGGGCCTCCACCACGAGCGCGTGGTCGTCCGCCTGGGCGAGCCCCGAGACGGTCACGACCCCCACGATCCCGACACCCTCGACACGGACCGGGAACGCACCGCCGTGGGCCGCGTACTCCTGCAGGGGGAGCTGGTGCGTCTCGTTGAAGTCCCGTCCGCGCGCGCGGGCGCGCAACCCGACGAGGTACGACGACGCGCCGAACCGGTGCACGACCCGCACCTTGCGCTCCACCCACGAGTCGTTGTCCGGCGTCGTCCCCTCGCGCGCCGCGTGGAAGACCTGCTGGTCCCCCTTGCGCACGTCGATGGTCACGGCCAGGTCCCGTTCGGCCGCGAGCTCGACGAGCAGGCAGCCGAGCCGCCACGCGTCGTCATGGGTGAACCGGGCCAGCACGAGCTCGTGCTCGGCGGCCTCGGCCTCGGCGACCAGGGCGGCGACGTCGTCGGTGCTCATGCGCCCCAGCGTGGCACGTCCGCCCCGACCTGTCCGGCCGGACCGCGCCGCGCACCGCGCCCGGGTGGCGTCGCTCACAGCGGGAATACGGCCGGAGCGCCGCCCTGTTGGCGCTCGTGGCATCACGCCGGTCGATGCGACCCATCGACACCATTGATCGATCGTCCCGTCCGCCCGGGGCACCCCGCCGCCGGGCCCACGCACCACCCAGGAGAACCCTCATGCGACGCACGCCCGCCCTCCTCGCCACCGCCACGGCCGCCCTGACCGCGCTGGCGCTGACGGCCTGCGGCACCGACGGCGGGACCTCCGGGGGCGCGGACGCCGCCGAGGGCACCGGCGAGCTGAACCTGGTCTCCGACGGCACCCTGACCGTGGCCACCGAGGGCACCTACCGGCCGTTCACCTACCACGACGCCTCCGGCGAGCTCGTCGGCTACGACGTCGAGGTCGCCGAGGCGGTCGCCGACGAGCTCGGCCTGGAGATCGAGTTCGCCGAGACCCAGTGGGACGCCATCTTCGCGGGGCTGGACGCCGGCCGGTTCGACACCATCGCCAACCAGGTGTCCATGACCCCGGAGCGGCTCGAGTCCTACGAGTTCTCCCAGCCGTACACCGTCTCGCGCGGCGCCGTCGTCGTGGCCGAGGGCGACACCTCGATCACGAGCTTCGAGGACCTGGACGGCAAGGTCGCCGCGCAGTCGCTGACCAGCAACTGGCGGGCGCTGGCCGAGGAGTCGGGAGCCGAGATCGAGGCCGTCGAGGGCTGGGCCCAGTCCGTCGAGCTGCTCGGCACCGGCCGGGTCGACGCCACGATCAACGACTCGCTGACGGTGCTCGACCACCAGGCCGAGCACCCCGACGCGCCGATCGAGATCGCCGCCGAGACCGAGGAGACCTCCGAGATGGGGTTCGTCGTCACGCCGGAGCGCACCGCCCTGGTCGCGGAGATCGACGGCGCGCTGGACACGCTGCGTGAGGACGGGACGCTCACGGAACTCTCGGAGAAGTACTTCGGGGCCGACGTCACGAGCTGATGGACGTCCAGCTCTTCACCGACTCCTGGTGGCCCCTCGTCCTCGGGGGGCTGACGGGGACGATCCCGCTCGCGCTCGTCTCGTTCGCGATCGGGCTCGTCCTCGCCCTCGGCGTCGCGATGCTGCGCCTGGCGGCCCACCCCGTGCTCTCCGGGGTGGGCCGGGCGTACGTCTCGGCGATCCGCGGCACGCCGCTGCTGGTCCAGCTCTTCGTCATCTTCTACGGGCTGCCGTCCCTGGGGCTGACGATCGACCCGTGGCCGAGCGCCGTCATCGCCTTCTCCCTCAACGTGGGCGGCTACGCCGCCGAGGTGATCCGCGCCGCCATCCTGTCCGTGCCGACCGGCCAGTGGGAGGCCGGCTACGTCGTGGGCATGGCCCGCACCCGCACCCTGCGGCGGATCGTCCTGCCGCAGGCCGCCCGTGTGTCCGTGCCGCCGCTCTCGAACACCTTCATCTCCCTGGTCAAGGACACCTCGCTGGCCTCGCTGATCCTGGTGACCGAGCTGTTCCGCGAGGCGCAGGAGATCGCCGCGTTCACCAGCGAGTTCATGCTGCTGTACGTCGAGGCCGGGATCATCTACTGGATCTTCTGCACCGTGCTGTCCTTCGGGCAGACGCGGCTCGAGAGGAAGCTGGAGCAGTATGTCTGAGGCACCCCTGCTCACCGCCACCGGACTGCACCTGTCCTTCGGCGACAACCACGTGCTGCGCGGCATCGACCTGGAGGTGCGACGGGGCGAGGTCGTGGCCCTCATCGGCCCGTCCGGGTCCGGCAAGACCACGCTGCTGCGCTCGCTCAACGGCCTGGCCGCACCCGATGCCGGCACCGTCGCCTTCGACGGCGGCCCGTCCGTCACGTTCGACGGCGGTCCCCGCCGCGCGTGGGGCCGGGCCGGGCGCCGGGCACAGGCCGCCCGGGACGCGCTGCGCGACCGGTCGGCGATGGTGTTCCAGCACCACCACCTGTTCCCGCACCTGACGGTGCTGCAGAACGTCACCGAGGGGCCCGTCCAGACCCGCGGCGTGCCGCGGGCCGAGGCCGAGTCACGGGCGCTGGGTCTGCTGGAGCGGGTGGGGCTCGCCGCCAAGCGCGACGCCTACCCCCGCGAGCTGTCCGGCGGGCAGCAGCAGCGCGTCGGGATCGTGCGGGCCCTGGCCCTGCAGCCGGACCTGCTGCTGTTCGACGAGCCGACCTCCGCCCTCGACCCCGAGCTCGTCGGCGAGGTGCTGACGGTGATGAAGGAGCTCGCCGAGGAGGGCTGGACGATGGTGGTGGTCACCCATGAGCTGCAGTTCGCCCGCGCGGTGGCCGACGAGGTGCTGTTCCTCGACGACGGCGCGGTGGTCGAGCGGGGGGCGCCGTCGACGATGTTCTCGGCCCCCCGCGAGGAGCGGACCCGTCGGTTCCTGCACCAGGTCCTGCACCCGCTCGACTGAACAGGCGGCTCGCTCGACGAAGGAACGGCCGCACCGCGGGCCCGGGGCAGCGCGACCGGGCGTGGTCGGTTGCCCCGGGCTCTGGCAGACTCCGCGCCATGGCAGACGTCACGGTGGTCGGAGCTGGGGTGATGGGGCTGACCTGCGCCGTCCGCCTCCTGGAAGTGGGGCACCGGGTCACGGTCGTCGCCCGGGACCTGCCCCGGGACACCACCTCGGCCGTCGCCGCGGCGCTCTGGTACCCGTACCTCGCCTCCCCGCAGGACCGCGTCAGGCGGTGGTCGGCCCGGTCCTTCGAGGTCCTCGCCGACCTGGCCGCGACGGACCCGGGGGCCGGCGTCACGATGCGCTCCGGGACGGAGGTCTTCGGCGAGCAGCCGGCCGAGCCGTGGTGGCGCGACGCCGTCCCCGCGCTCACCCGGACGACGGAGGTGCCGTCGTCGTACGCGGCGGGCTGGACCTTCGCGTCGCCGGTGGCGGACATGCCGCGGTACCTCGGCTGGCTGGCCGGCCGGGTCACCGCCCTCGGCGGCGCGATCACCCGTCGGACGGTGGCCTCGTGGCCCGGCGACGCCGACGTCGTCGTCAACACCACCGGGCTGGGAGCCCGCGAGCTCGCCGACGACCCGTCGGTGCACCCGGTGCGCGGCCAGGTCGTCGTCCTGGCGCAGTGGGGCCTGGACCGGTGGTGGCTGGACGCGAGCGGACCGACGTACGTCGTGCCCCGGACCGACGAGGTGGTGGTCGGCGGCACGCACGAGGCCGACGACGACACCCTCGACCCCGCGCCGCGGACGGGGCTGGACATCCTCGAGCGGGCCGCCCGCCTCGTGCCCGCGGTCGCGGAGGCGCGCCTGCTGCGGCACGCCGTCGGGCTGCGGCCGGCGCGCCCGGAGGTCCGCGTCGAGCGGGCGGGCCGCGTGGTGCACTGCTACGGCCACGGCGGGGCGGGCGTCACGGCGAGCTGGGGCTGCGCCGACGACGTGCGCTCCCTCGTCCAGGACGCGGTGGCCGCATGACCCGGCTGATCCTGCTGCACGGCCGCGACACCGGAGGGCTCGACCCCGAGCGCATCGAGGCCGGCTGGCTGGCCGCGCTGAACACGGGGCTCGCCGACGCCGGTGCGGAGCTGCGGCTGCGCGACGACGACGCCACGTTCGTCTTCTACGGTGACGCCCTGGCGGCCGTCACCGGCGGGGACGAGCCCCCGCCGATCACCACGCACGGCCTGCCCGGGCTGTCCGAGGACGCCGCCCGGTTCGCGTTGTCGGTGGCGCGGGAGGTGCTCAGCGGCTCCGGGGTGCTGACGGCGACGCCGTCCGTCGCACCCGCGTCGTTGACCGGCGGGTCGTTGTGGGCCGCGCTGTCGGCGGCGCTGGCCGCGGTCGACCGGTGGGTGCCGGGGCTGAGCAGCGCGATCCTGCTGCTCTTCGTCCGCGACGTCTACGTCTACCTCACCGACGACGAGGCGCGGTCGACGATCGACACCGGCGTGGCCGCGGCGTTCGCCGGGGACGAGCCGGCCGTCGTCGTCGCCCACTCGCTGGGATCGGTGATCGCCTACCAGGTGCTGCGCTCGGCGGTTTCCGGGGCCGACGACGTCCCGCTGCTGGTCACGCTCGGCTCCCCCCTGGCCATCACCGCGGTGCTCGACGCCGTGCGCCCGCTCGCGCCGCTCACCTGGCCGGAGCCGGTGCAACGGTGGGTCGCGCTGCGCGACCCGCGCGACCTGCTGACGCTGAACGACCTGGACCCGGCGGCGTTCCCGGTCCCGGGGCCCCGGTCGATCGAGAACGCGCACGTCGAGAACCCGGTCCCGGGGCACCACGCGGCCGCGAGCACGCTGGACGGCCGCCCGGCGGGCTACCTGGCGGCTCCCGAGGTCGGGGCGCTGGTCGCCGAGGCGCTGACCGCCGTGCGGCCCGCGCGTCCCGGGGCCGAGGGCGCCTGCCCTCCCTGAGACGTTCGGCGCACCGGCTGCTACGCCGTGCGGTCCCGCCAGCCGGGCACCAGCCGCTCGAGCGCGTCGACGAGGTCGATGGAGTCCCCGTCCTTGCCGCCGGCACCGAGCACGAGCGGCGGACGGGTCGCGGCCGGGCGCACCCCCCGCACCCGGTCGAGCAGGGTCAGCGGCGCGGTGAGCACGTAGAACTCAGCGTCCGTGGAGACGGCGGCGGTGCGGTCGGCGCGCAGGTACCAGCCCTGCAGCGGTGTCCGGGCGGTGCCGCGACCGCCGTACCCCTTGACCTGCAGCGGCTCGGGGTCCGGCCCGACCTCGCGGGCCGCCGCGACGAACCGGGCGAGGAACTCCTCGGCGCGGCGGTGCTCGGCGTCCTGCCGGGCGGCCAACCGGGCGGCGTGCTCGTGGGCGGCCTCGGTGCGCTGCCGGGCCCAGTCGTCACTCACCCGGCCAGTCTCCCACCCCCGCCCGGTCGTAGCCCTGCGGGTCGTCAGAGCTCCCGCTCGGCGTGGGCCCGCAGGGCGTCGCGCACGAAGGTCGCCCCCTCGACGCCGCCGTAGTGCGCGGCGAACCGCTCGTCGGCGACGTACATCTCGGCGAGCCCCAGGACGTACTCCTTCGGCGGGTGCCCGACGTCGGCCCCGGGCGTCCCGGGGATCGAGCCGAGCCACTCGACGTGGCGAGCAGCGAGGGTCTGCGCCGCGGGCGACTCCGGGTCGACGCCCCGCTGCGCGGCGTCGACCCACGCGCGGCCCAGCGCCTCGGCCTTCTCACGGAAGTCGGCCTGCCCGTCGACGCCGAGACCGCGCCACCAGGCGTCGGACTCGCGGTAGGCGTCGGCGCCCCAGCGCTCGGTCACCTCGTCGGCGTACTGCGTGTGGTCGAACCCGTCCAGCATCTCCTCGGCCATGATCGGCCTCCTCTCGGTCAGTGCGGCGAGCGTGCGTTCCACCGAGGCGATCTGCCGGTCGATCCGGCCGCGCTCGTCGTGCAGCACCGCGAGATGGCCGCGCAGGGCGGTGGCCTCGTCGGTGCCGGCGTCCAGGACCTCGGCGATCCGGGCGAGCGGCAGCCCGAGGTCGCGCAGCATCAGGATGCGCTGCAGGCGCCGGATCGCGGCGTCGTCGTAGCGGCGCAGCCCACCGTGCCCGGTGCCCGACGGCGGCAGCAGGCCGATGCGGTCGTAGTGCCGCAGGGTGCGGCTCGAGACCCCCGCGAGGCGGGCGACGTCCTGGATGGAACGGCTCATGGCACCGACGCTAGAGGTTGACGCTGCGTCAACAGCAAGGGTCGTCAGCCGTCCGTGGTCGAGGACTCGGCGCCGGCCGGCTCCGGCTCCGAGGAGGGACTGTCCGTCTCCGACGCGCGGTCCGGTACCAACTGCTTCCCCGGCGGCGCCGTGGCGTTCCACTCCTTGACCGCCGCCCAGGCGACGGCCGTGATCGGCACCGCCAGCAGCGCACCGACGATGCCGGCGAGGATCGTGCCGGCCGTCAGCGCCGAGAGCACGACGAGCGGGTGCAGCGACAGGACCTTGCCCATGACGACCGGGGCCAGTAGGTCGCCCTCGAGCTGGTTCACGGCGACCACGAGCGCGACCACGACGAGGGCCGCCACCAGACCGTTCGTCACCAGCGCCACGAGGGCCGCCAGGGCACCCGCGAGGACCGCGCCGATGAGCGGGATGAACGCGCCGAGGAAGACGACCGCCGCCAGCGGCAGCGCCAGCGGGACACCGATGATCAGCAGGCCGACACCGATGAAGACTGCGTCGACCGTCGCGACGATCGCCGTGCCGCGCAGGTACCCGCCGAGCACCTCGACCGAACGCTCCCCGACCCGCTGGGCCCGCTGCCGCGTGGCCTCGCGCAGCGGGGTGATGAGGAACGCGAACATGCTGCGGCCGTCCTTGAGGAGGAAGAACAGCACGACGACGCCGAGCAGCAGGCTCGCGACGGCCTCCGCCGCCGCGGTCGCCCCGCGGATGGCCCCGGACTGCACCTGCTCGCTCGACAGCGCGTCCACCGCCGACTGCCGGACGGACTCGATCTGATCCGGGCTGATCCCCAGCGGCCCGTCGGTGAGGAAGGCCTCGAGCTCGTCGATCCCGCGGCCGGCCTCCTCGACGAGGTTCGGCCACTCGTCCTGGAACGCCAGGGTCACGAGCCACACCACCAGCCCGAGCAGGACGAGGCCCGCCAGGAGCGTGGTCCACGTCGCCAGCAGCGCCGGCCACCCCCGGCGACGCAGGAAACCGACCAGCGGGGCCAGGGCCGCGGCGACGACCATGGCGATGAGCACCGGGATCACCAGCAGCGACAGCCGGGTCAGGGCGAAGACCACGCAGGCGGCCAGCGCGAGCAGCAGGAGCACCTGGGCCGCGCGGATCGCGGGCCGCCCGAGCCGGTCGTTCCACAGGCGGGCGACCTGCCCGGAGGGTGACGAGTTGTCCATCGGTTCAGCGTGGCACCGCGCCGACGATCTTTCTCGTCCTGCCCCACGTCACGCGCCCGAACCGCCGATGGATGGATACCCCTGGTGGGTATACGGTGGAGGAGACGGAAGGAGATCCATGGCCACGTCGCACACGGACCACACCGGGCACGCCGAGCGCACGGAGCACGCCGAGCACACGGACCAGACCGAGCACACCGGGAGCCACGAGGACCACGCGGGCCACGGCGGCCACGCGGGCCACGGGGACCACGTCGCCCAGTTCCGGCAGCTGTTCTGGATCATGCTGGTACTGGCCGTCCCGACGGTCGCGATGTCGAGCACCTTCGCGATGCTGCTCGGCTACGACCTGCCCGACGCCGGCTGGGTCCCGTGGGTCTCCCCCGTCCTGGGCACCGTGATCTACCTCTGGGGCGGCCGCCCGTTCCTCACCGGGTCCTGGAGCGAGCTGCGCTCCCGCACCCCCGGGATGATGCTGCTCATCGGCCTGGCGATCACCGTCGCCTTCCTCGCGTCGTCGGGTGCGAGCACCGGTGTGCTCGACGGCGGCCTCGACTTCTGGTGGGAGCTCGCCCTGCTGGTGGTGATCATGCTGCTGGGCCACTGGGTGGAGATGCGGTCCCTGGCCCGGACCACCTCCGCGCTCGACTCGTTGGCCGCCCTGCTGCCCGACGAGGCCGAGCGCGTCACCGACACCGGGACCGAGACCGTCTCCCCGACGGACCTGCACACCGGCGACGTCGTCCTGGTCCGCCCCGGGGGCAGCGTCCCGGCCGACGGCCGCGTCGTGGACGGCCGTGCCGAGATGGACGAGTCCATGGTCACCGGCGAGTCCCGCACCGTGACGCGCACCGACGGGGACCAGGTCACCGCCGGCACCGTGGCCACCGACTCGGCGCTGCGCGTCGAGGTCACCGCGACCGGCGACGACACGACCCTCGCCGGCATCCAGCGCCTGGTGAGCGAGGCGCAGTCGTCGTCCTCCCGGGCGCAGCGGCTGGCCGACCGCGCCGCGGCCTGGCTGTTCTGGTACGCACTCGGTGCGGCCGTGGTCACCGCGGCCGTCTGGACCGCGACCGGCAGCCCCGACGAGGCCGTCGTGCGCACGATCACCGTGCTCGTCATCGCCTGCCCGCACGCCCTCGGCCTGGCGATCCCGCTCGTCGTCTCCATCGCCACCGAGCGGGCGGCCCGCGGCGGCGTGCTGGTCAAGGACCGCCTCGCTCTGGAGAGCATGCGGACGGTCGACACGGTCCTGTTCGACAAGACCGGCACCCTGACGCGCGGCGAGCCCGCGCTGGGCGACGTCGCCGCGACCGCTGACCTCGACGAGGACGCCGTGCTGGCGCTGGCCGCCGCGGCCGAGGCCGACAGCGAGCACCCGCTGGCCCGCGCGATCGTGGCCGCGGCGAGCGACCGCGGCCTCGACGTCCCCCGGGCGGGCGACTTCTCCTCCGAGCCCGGGCTCGGCGTCACGGCGACCGTGGACGGCAGCGAGGTCCGGGTCGGCGGACCGCGGCTCCTGGAGGAGACCGGCGCCGACGAGGCCCCGGAGGCCGCGGGGTGGCGCGACCACGGGGCCACCGTCCTGCACGTGCTGCGCGACCGCCGCGTCGTCGGTGCGCTCGAGCTCGCCGACGAGGTGCGCCCGGAGTCCGCGCAGGCGGTCCGTGCCCTGCACGCGCAGGGTCTCCAGGTCGTCATGATCACGGGTGACGCCGAGGCCGTGGCGCGGTCGGTGGCCGAGGAGCTCGGCATCGACCGCTGGTTCGCCGGGGTGCGGCCCGAGGACAAGTCCGACCGCGTGGCCGAGCTGCAGCGTGAGGGACGCAAGGTCGCGATGGTCGGCGACGGCGTCAACGACGCACCCGCCCTCGCGCAGGCGGACGTCGGGATCGCGATCGGCGCCGGCACCGACGTCGCGATCGCCTCCGCCGGGGTCATCCTGGCCAGCGACGACCCGCGGTCGGTGCTCTCCGTCATCGAGCTGTCCCGGGCGACCTACCGGAAGATGAAGCAGAACCTGTGGTGGGCGGCCGGCTACAACCTGCTGGCCGTGCCGCTCGCCGCCGGCGTGCTCGCCCCGGTCGGGTTCGTCCTGCCGATGTCGGTGGGCGCCCTGCTGATGTCCGCCTCGACCGTGGTCGTGGCTCTCAACGCCCAGCTCCTGCGGCGCCTCGACCTGCGGCCGGGCGGCCCGGCCGCGAGGGACTGAGCCGGTCGCTCAGCGGGCGCGGGGACCGGCGCCCGCACCGGCGACGGCCGGTGCGTGCAGCGGAACCAGGGAGTGGGTGTCGCTGCCGCGCAGCCCGGACGTCGCGACCCGCACCTGGTCCCCGCGCGCGACCTGCCGGTACGCCTCCCGCCGGAGCCGGTACTCCCGGATCGCCCCGGCGTCGTCGACCACCGTGACGTAGAAGGCCGCCTGCCCCAGCGGCCCGTCCTGGCCCACGGCCCGCTCCACACGACGGCGGCGGTCGGTGACCGTGCCGACCACGACGCGCGGGTGGACGGCGTGGGCGACGTCGCGCAGCAGCGGCACGACGGTGACCCGCAGCAGCCCGACCGCGGGCACCCCGACCAGCAGCGGGATCCACAGACCCGGACCGCTGCCGGTGAATCTCTCCAGCGCGAACCCGAACAGTCCCAGCGCCACGAAGGCCCCGAGGGCGCGCGCGAGCGCCACGACCGGCACGGTCCGCGCCGTCGCCGCGACCTCGCGCTCGGAAGGGCGGTCGCCCCGGGTCCGATAGGCGTGCACGACCATCGCACCGAGCACCAGGCCCAGGACCGCGAGTCGCAGCCCGAGGTCGAGGACGGCCGGCAGGTCCACGGCGGTCTCCTCTCGTCGACGTACTGGTCAGGTCAGGCGGACAGGCCGCGGGTCGTCGGGCGCGGCGCCCGGTCGAGCCAGGCGTCCGGTGCCCTCCCGAACGGCTCGGCCGCGCGGGCGACGTCCCGCCGCACGTCCTCGCGGGCCTCCCACGCCAGGTCGACCCAGGCCCGGGGGTACGACGGTGAACGGCGGACGAACCCCGCACGCTCCGGTGCCCGCACGGTGCCGTCGGCGTCCCGCACGACGTCGAGACCCAGCCCGACGAACGAGCTCAGCGTCGACGCGACGGACACCTCGGTGGCGACGTCCACACGCACCGAGCCGTCGTGCCGGAACCACGCGACCCAGGGGTCCGCCACCGGCAGCAGCAGCAGTCCGTGGTCCGGCACCGCGAACCAGTCCCCCCACTCGTCCGTGCCGAGAGCCTCGGCCTGCCAGGCACGGTCGACCGTGCCGAACGGCGTGCGCTGCTCGATGCGGACCGGCATGTGGCCTCCCCCAAGGCTGATGTCCGTCGCCCGGGGGGCCGGTGACGACGACCCGACGACCCCGCGGCACGCCTCATCGTGCTGCCTCGCCGTGGCGGCGGCACGGCAGCGAGATGACCATCACTCGTCGATCAGGTGAACTCCAGGTGCACTCGGGACCGGGACGTCAGACCGCCGTGTACCCGCCGTCGATGAGCCAGTAGGCGCCGGTGACGAAGGACGCCTCCTCGGACAGGAGGAACCGCACGACGCTCGCGACCTCGTCCGCCTCGCCGAGCCGACCGAGCATGTGCTTGGAGACCAGCACCTCCTCCAGCTCGGGGGTCAGGACCCCCTCGAGCAGCGGCGTGCGGATGTATCCGGGCCCGACGCAGTTGATCCGCAGGCCGGCCGGGCCGTACTCGGCCGCCGCGTTCTTCGTGATCCCCACGACGCCGTGCTTGGAGGCCGTGTACGCCCCGTTGCCGATCGCGGCCACGGTGCCGTGGATGGACGCCATGTTCACGATGGCGCACCCGGACGGGTCCTTCTCGAGCATCGCCGGGATCTGAGCGCGCATGCCGAACAGGACACCGTGGAGGTTGATGTCGATGACACGCTTCCAGTCCTCCACGTCGAGCTCGCCCGCCGGCGCCGCGTTGCCTCCGATCCCCGCGTTGTTGACCGCGTAGTGGAGCGCGCCGTAGGCCTGCTTCGCGGTGTCGACCACCCGCACCGCGTCGTCGAAGCTCGCCGTGTCCTGCTGCACGGCCGTCGCCTCACCACCTGCGGCCTTGATCTCGTCGGCGACACGCTGCGCCGCGTCGAGCCGGATGTCCGTCCCGACGACCTTGGCTCCCCGTGCAGCCAGCTGCTTGCTGATCGCCTCGCCGAGCCCTGACCCGGCGCCGGTCACCAGCGCCACCTTGCCCTCGAACGTCATCGCGGACCACTCCCTCGTCGGCGCCTGTCCCTTCACGCTAAGTCCGTGACCGGGCCCACGCCCGCCACATGACGGACGTGACGACCGTGCCATGATGAACAGATGGGCCAGGTCCTGGAGACGGACTACCTCGTCGTCGGCGCGGGTGCGACCGGGATGGCGTTCGCGGACACGCTGCTGGACCATTCCGACGCCCACGTGACGATCGTCGACCGCCGCGACGCCGCCGGCGGGCACTGGCGCGACGCCTACCCGTTCGTGCGGCTGCACCAGGCCTCCTCCTTCTACGGCGTGGCGTCCACCTCCCTCGACGGCGGCATCCAGACCTCCGGCCCCGAGGCCGGTCTGCACGTGCGCGCCACGGGCGCCGAGGTCTGCGGCTACTACGACCGGGTGCTGGCCGACCGGTTCCTGGCGTCCGGACGGGCGATGTTCCTCGGCGGGCACGAGATGGCCGACGACGGCTCGGTCGTCGCGCTCGACACCGGCGAGACGCGGGAGATCCGCGTGCGCCGTCGGGTCGTGGACGCGCACTACCTCGCCCCCTCGATCCCGGCGCTGACCCCGCCGCCGTTCGCCGTGGACGAGGGTGCACGGTGGGTTCCGGTGGGGGAGCTCCCCACCGTCGCGGACGAGGCCGGGTCGTTCGTCGTCGTCGGGTCCGGCAAGACCGCCACCGACGCCGTCGTGTGGCTGCTCCGTCGTGGCACTTCCCCGGACGCGATCACCTGGGTCCGCCCGCGGGACCCGTGGATGCTGGACCGCGCCGCCGTCCAGCCCGACGCCGCGGTGATCCGGACCATGGTGGCCGAGCTCATGGAGGCCGCGGCGGCGGCCCCGACCGTGGACGACTTCTTCCTGCGCCTCGAGGACGCCGGGGTGATGCTCCGGCTGGACCCCGACGTCGTGCCCACGATGGCCCGCGTGCCCACGCTCGCCCGCTGGGAGCTGGAGCTGCTGCGCTCGGTCGAGCGCGTCGTGCGCCGCGGGCACCTGCGCCGGGTGTCCCCGGGGACGCTCCGGCTGGACGAGGGGGACGTGCCGGTGCCCCGGGACGCCGTCGTCGTGCACTGCGCCGCCGAGGGGCTCCGGCTGCGGCCCGCCGTGCCGATCTGGTCGCCCGGACGGATCGTCGTCCAGCCGGTGCGGGCCGGGTTCCCCTGCTTCGGGGCCGCGCTCATCGGCTACGTGGAGGCCACCCAGGGCGAGCGCCCGGACGACGAGCTCAACGCGCTGTGCCCGTCCACCCCGTACTTCTCCACCCCGCGGGAGTGGGTCGCCGGGCAGGCCGCCGGGGCGCTGGCGACCGCGGCCTTCATGGCCGACCCGGACCTCGCCCGCTGGTCGCACGGGACGACCCTCAACCCGAGCCGCGTGACACCGCAGGACCGCGACCGCCCCGAGGTGCAGACCGCCCAGGCCCGTCTGCGCGCGGCGACCGAGTCGGGGATGCGGGGCCTGCTGCGGCTGGCCGGATGACGTCGCGGGAGACCCGTCAGGTCCGCACGGACGGCAGCACGTCGTCGGCCGTCGGGAAGGACGGCTGGGCACCGTGGGTCGCGACGGAGAACGCGCCGACCCGCACGGCCGTCCGGGCCGCGTCGACGAGCCTGTCGCCCTGGCTGACGCGGTAGGCCAGGGCCCCGACGAACGCGTCACCGGCGCCCGTGGTGTCCACCGCCTCGACGTGCGGCGTCGGCACGACGACCGGTTCGCCCACCCCGGCGGCGGGCTCGAGCACCACGGCACCGGCGGGGCCGAGGGTGAGCACCACCGACCGCGGACCGAGAGCGTGCAGCTCGGCGATGATCGCGAACGGCGACTCGGGCACCGGCCGCTCGGACTCCTCCAGCAACCGTTCGGCCTCCGCGTGGTTCACCACCAGCGGGTCGGCCAGCGCCAGCACGTCGGTGGCGACCGGCACGACGGGCGCGAGGTTGAGCAGCACCCGGCCCCGGCCGGCGCGGGCCGCGGCCTCGGACCCCCGCAGCGGGATCTCCCCCTGCAGCACGACGACGTCGGCACCGGCCACGAGGTCGTGGTGGCGGGCGACGACGTCCGCGTCGACGGCACGGTTGGCGCCCGGGACGACGACGATCGAGTTCTCGCCGTCGTCGTCCACCCAGATCTGCGCCACACCGGTGGGTCCTTCGACCGTCTCGACCCCGTCCAGGTCCACGCCGGCGTCGCGCAGCCCGACGAGCGCGATGTCGGCGAAGGCGTCGGAGCCGATGGCCCCGAGCAGCGCGACGTCGCCGCCGAGCCGGGCGGCCACGACCGCCTGGTTGGCCCCCTTGCCCCCGGGGATCACCGTCATGGAGTCGGCGAGCACCGTCTCCCCCGTGACGGGCAGCGCGGGGACGCGCGCGACGAGGTCGGCGTTAACGGAGCCGACGACCACGATCGAGGTCATGCCTCGGGCCTCCAGGATGCGTGAGCAGGACGGACGGGCCGACGGACCGTCCGTCCCCATGATCGCGCACGATTGTGACGGCGGCGTTGCCTCGCCGCTCGTCAGCAGGCCAGGACCTCGCGCAGCCGGGTCGCGAACGCGGCCGGGTCGTTGTCCGGGGCCCACTCGTGCCGGGCGAAACCGCCGTGGTCCCCGGGGAAGACGACGACCGGGACGTCGAGGGCCTCGGCCAGCGCGACCGCACCCCGGTACGCCATCTCGCCGGGCAGGGACCCGGCGCCGACGGCGGGCAGGACCTGCGGGCCGCCGGCGCGGGTGGCCGCCCGGAGGGACTCCAGGGGCGGCTCCCACACGGGCATGACGGCCAGCGACGTCCCCAGGAGCAGGTCGTCGCGCCGGCCGTCGTCCTCCGTGGGCAGGCCGAACTCCGCCGGGTCCGGGTCGGGCTGGTCGAGGAAGTCCTCGGTGAGCGGTTCCGTCGCGAACACCAGCCGCAGGAACTTGGCCATCGCGGGGCCGAACCCGGCGCGACGGTAGGTGTCCACGATGTCGGCCTGGGCCCGGACCGCGACGTCGCGGTCGGCGAGGAGCGCGGTCAGCGGGGGCTCGTGGGCGACCAGCCGCCGCACCTCGCCCGGGTGCCCGGCCGCCCAGGCCAGGGCGGCCGCGGCGCCGCCCGAGCTCCCGAAGACGTCGAACGGCCCGGGCCCGACGGCCCGGGCGACGGCGTGCAGGTCCTCACCGTGCCGGTCGACGGTGAGGAGGGCGTCGGCGGCGACGGGGCGCGACCGTCCGGTGCCACGGGGGTCGTAGGTGACCACGAGTCGGTCGTCCAGCGCGGGGACGAGCTGGTCGAAACCGTCGGCCGCCATCGGGTTGCCGACCACGAGCAGCGGGGCGTGCCCGCCGTCGTGCGCCGGTTCCCGGACGTCGTAGGTCACCGTGGCGCCGGGCAGGTCGAGCGTGCGGGTCGTCGTGGCCATGCCGGTAGCGACGTGACGGGGGGCCGGAACTCATCGGCCGGCCCGCGCGGCTACTGGTCGTCGTCGGGCGAGGAGTCCCAGTCGTCGTCCTCGTCGATCGTGAAGGAGCCGCCGAAGTGCACCTGGTCCGGGTCGACGCCGAGGCCCTCGGCGATCTGCCGTCGCATCTTCTCGGCCATCGCCACGCCCTCGGAGGTGTCCCGCATCGACCGGTAGGTCTCGGCGTCGACACCGAACTCGGCGCGCGTCCAGGCGTCGAACGCCGTCTCGTAGGCGGCGCTGGGAGCCTCGACGACGTACTCGAGCACCTCCCCGAGCGGGAAGTGGCGGGTGCGGCGCGGGGTGTCGCCGGTGCCGGCCAGCGTGACCGTGAGCACGCCGTCGCCGACCTCGTGGCTGATCAGCTCGGGACGCCGGAAGTACTCCGTGTCTCGACCCTTGAGGTGGACCACGAGAAGCTCGTCGCTGACCGGTTCGCTCGTCGGAGTCGGCGGGTAGGTGCGCGGCACGGGTCGCGTGGTGGAGTCAGACATCAGTTCCGAGCATGCGCCGTCGGCGGCGACTTGTCACGCCGGTTCTCCCCTGGCGCAACGCGTGACGCCCACCCACCGACCCCGGCCTCCACAGCGGGGCACCGACCCGCCGCGACGACCCGACGACGACTCCGACGGCACGGCACCGTGGCCTGCACACCGTCCCCGGACCCGAGGAGCCCCGTTGCCGACCCCGACCCTGCCGCCCGCCGGACCGACCGGACGTCCCACCCGGCCCGGCCGCCGCTTCGTCCACCCCGAGCCGGTCGACCTGGCGACCGCCTGGCGGGCCGAGGAACGGCTCGCGGGCGACCCCGACCGACCGCACCACTGGTGCCCCGACCGGCACGGCTGGTTGCTGCGCGCGGGTCTGCACGAGGTGCTCGAACCCGTCCTGGTGCCGGATGCCGCGGGTGCGTCGTCCTTCTACCGGTTCGCCGACCTGGACGAGCCGGTGGCGGCCGCCCTGCTCGACCGGCTCGACGCCGACTACCTCGCCGTCGAACGGCAGAACGACGGCCCGACCATCGGCACCGTGCTGCGTGCCGTCGTCCGCCATCCCGACCGGTTGCGCGCGCACGGCTACGTGGTGGGCCCGGGCCGCTGCGACGAACGCGTGACGGTCGAGGGGGTGCTGGTGCGCACCGACCACGCCTTCGTGCTCGGTGACCACCACGGCCCCGGGTGCCAGTGCGACGAGCTGGAACGGTTCGTCGCCTCCCTCGGGGTGGACGACGCCCGCGTCCCGCCGCACGAGGTCACCCGCTGGTGGGGCCGGCCCGGTGACCTGTCGCCGGACGGGCCGGCCGAGCACTGGTACCGGCTCTGGTGGGACTGAGCCGTCCACAGCCTGTGGACGGCGCCGGTGTGCCGGCACGTCGGCGCACTAGCGTCCGGCCGCATGGCGCACCTCGACCTGGACACCGACGACCTCGCCGCGGCCGGACGGCGGGCGCACGCCGCAGCGGACCGGCTGGACCCGGCCGCGATGGCCGACGATCTCACCGGGACCGGTGCCGGTGCGGCGGCCGGCGACCCCGCGCTCGGCGCCGCGATCGACGACCTGACGGCGGCATGGGGACCGCTCCGGGCCACGCTCGCCGCGACCCTGGAGGGTCTCGGGGACCGGCTCGCGCGGACCGCCGCCACCTTCGACACCGCCGAGGGCACGACGGCGCAACGCGTCGCCGCCGCCGTGACGCCCGCCCCGGTGGTTCGCACGGACGGTGCCGGATGACGGCGGACCGGCCGTTCGAGCCCCTGAGCGGGTCGCCCGACGTCCTCGACTCCCTGGCGAGCGGCGCCTCGCGCGCGGCCGCCGCCCTGTCCACGGTGCACTCCGACCTGGTCGGCCTGGACACGACCATGACGCGCCACCGGTCGGCCGCCGTCGACACGGCCCGGGCGGTGCTGGACGACCTGATGGCTCGGGTCCGGCTGAGCGACCGGGTGCTGCGCGAGACGGCGCACGTGCTGGCCGACCGCGCGGCGGGGCTGGCCCGCGAGCAGCACGAGGCTCTCCAGGCGATCGCGCAGCGCCAGGAGGCGTGGACGCGGGTGCGCCGGGCCGAGGCCGACGAGGCCGCGGCCTGGCGGCTGGGTCTCGACATGGCGGACCTGCGCCACCTGGACGCGGCACGGCTCGCCGCGGAGGCACGGGCACGCCGGGACGCCGCCCACGACGACGTCCTCGACGCCGAGCGCCGGTGGTACCGCGTGCGGGAGACCAAGGAGACCAGCTCCCGGGTCGCCGCCCGCCGGCTCGGCGGGCTCGGGCACCCCGACCTCGTGCGGTGGGCGGTCGCCGACGGCACGACCCTGGCGGACCTCGGCAGCCGCTGGGCCGACGGCGTGCGGCTCGCGGAGCGGCTGTCGGCGGGGGCCGCCACCGGCGCCGACCCCGCGGAGCGCCAGGAGCTCCGCGAGGGGGCGGTCGCCGCCCTGGCCGCGGCCGGCGACGACCCGGTGCTGTGGACGGCCCTGTGGGAACGGGTCGGGCCCGCCGAGCTGTACGCCGCGCTGGGCGTCCGGGCCGTCGCCGGGCCGACCCGGGAGGCGCTGGCCACCGGCCTGGCCGCCTGGGCGCAGCACGCCACGCCGACCGAGCGGTACGCGCTGGGGAACGCCCTGGTCTCCGCGCTGCCTCCTGGCTTCCACGAGCTCGGCGACCGGGCCGACCTCGCCGCCGCGCTGCTGCGCCCCGCCCTGCCGGCCGACGTCCACCGCGGTGCGGCGGACGCCCTCGTCGAGCGCCACGGTGCGACCGGCAGCACCGAGGCCGACACCGCCGCGACCGGCACCCTCACCGTGGCGGTCGCCACCGGGCTGGCCGCCGACCCGGACGCCGCCCTGCGTCACCTGGCACCGCCCGGCACCACCGCCGCCGACGTGACCGACCGCGCGCACGCCTGGTTCGGCGTGGCACCGCCGGACGGCTGGCCCGACGGCGGCACCGCCGTCACCGCCCTGCTCGCCGCCGCCGTCGGCGCCGGGACGCACCCCGGTGCCGACGCCCCGCAGCAGGTCCGGGCGGCCCTGGCGACGTCCGCGGCCACGACGGCGCTCGTCGCGCCCGGGGGCCTGCTCGCGGGGGCGTACCCGGTGTCCGACGCCGCGAGCCGGCACGTCGCGGCGGCGTACGCGCCGTACCTCGTCTCGGCCGACGACGCCGCGTGGCACCCGTCGGCCGACGGCTCGCCGCCCGCGCCGGGCGTCCGGGGGCTGCCCCCGCTGGCGGAGGGCGCCGAACCGGTGCCGGACGTCGTGCAGCCCCGGCTGGACGCGTTCGCGCTCCGGGACGTCGTCGCCGCGACCTCGACCACGGAGACCGCCTCCGGTCACTGGCTGCGGCAGGTCGACGTCGCGGTGGCCGCGGCCGCCGCCACGGCGACGGCGGAGGGTGTCGGGGCCGCCGACGCGGAAGCGCTCGCGCAGGCCGGCGTCGCGGACGGGGCCGCCGTCGTCGGCTCCATCGCCTCGGGCACGATCTCCGTCGCCCAGGACGCCGCCGCCGAGGACGCGCTGCTGTACTCGACCGGGCTGAACCTGGCCACGACGCCGGTCGGGGCGAGGACATCGCTCGGCCTGCTCGGGCTCGGCACGCTCCTGCCGCCGCTGGGTCCCGACCACGTCGGTGCCGCCCGCGAGGAGGTGCTCGCGACCGAGGACGCGCTGCGGGAACGGGTCGTGACGCCCTTCGAGACCGCGTGGCGCCGGGAGCTGGCCGACCGGGGTCTGCCGCCCGACGCGATCGACGACGCCGCACGACGCTGGGCGGCGGACTCGCAGACCATGACCATCACGTTCCGCGAGTCCTTCGACGTGCACTCGGGCCTGGGGCGGCGGCTGGGAGAGCGGTCGTGACGGCCGGTCACGAGGCGCCGACCCGCGGCTGGCGGGGAGAGGTCGTCGTGCCCGTCGCGACCGCGGTGCTCTTCGCGCTGCTCGTCGCGGTGCTGGTCGGCGGCCCGCCGCTGCGCGCCGCCCTGCAGCAGCGGTGGCACCCGGGTACCTGGGCGCTGACGCCGGACGACTTCCCCGCCGGGAGCACGGAGGCGGTCCCGGTCGAGGCGCGGTGGGTGTCCGCGGTCCCGCCGCACGACCCGGCGCCGTACCTGCTACCGGGCCAGCGCTACCTCGCCGACGGCAGGCCGCTGCGGCTCGCGGTCGAGGAGGACACGGTGACCGCGACGTCCGGGGTCCGCCAGGGGGACGTGGAGGTCTACACGAGCGTGGTGGCCTCGGTGGAGGCCGGCCCCGGGGCGGCGGCGTTCCGCCGCGACGAGATGCACGACCGGGTCCACCGGCCCGGCCGGCGCGAACGCCTGCAGGAGACGGCCCGGCGCGGCGGTGCGTCGCTGACGGCGGTGCGCCCGCTGACGGGGCCCGGCCCGGCGGACGGACCGGCGCCGGCCGTGACCGGCCTCACCGGCGTCGAGACCGACCGCACGGGAGCACGGTGGCGCGTGACCGCCGTCGCGACCGTGGCGTGCGAGGCGCTCGTCCTCGTGGCGACGCGGGCACCGGTCGGTGCCGACGTGCCGCCGGACCTCACGGTCGACGCCCTGGTCGACCGGGTCGCGACGGCGGTGTGCGCCGACCCGCCGGCGACCGGGCCCGGGCCGGACGCGCCCGTGAGCGCCGACGCGGCGACCGCGCCGGTCAGCCGTCCAGGAGCCGCAGCTCGACCACCGGGACGACGCGCCGCCAGTCGGGTTCGCCCCGGGCGGCGCCCAGGGGTTCGGCCCACTCGGACACGACGGGCCGCAGCGCCGCCCAGGCGGCGGGATGCTGTGCGGCGTACTCCTCGAGCCGCGCCACACCGGCGTCGGGGTCGAGCGGTTCGGCGACGGCACGCACGTCGCGCCGCCGGCCCACGGAGACCAGCACCCGGGGCTCGACCACGACGTTGCGGTACCACTGGGGACGGGGTCCGAGCCCCGAGGCCACCACCAGCCGGTCCGCGGAGGGCCGCCCGACGACCTCGAGCACCACGAAGCGCGTCTCGCCCGTCGTGCGCCCCCGGTGCTGCAGCATCAGCAGCCGGTCGCCGAGCAGCGCTCCGAGGCCGGCGCGGTACAGCCAGATCGGTGCGCGGACCAGCCAGCGGGTGCGCAGCATGCGGGTGACCAGACCCATGCCGCCACGGTAGCGCCGCCCCTCAGCGGGCGCCCGCCCCCTCGGCCGGGACGGTCGGCGCCGGACGGCGCACCCGGTCGTGACGGTCGTCCTGCAGGGCGCGCAACGCGTTGAGGATCGCGAGCAGGTCGACGACCTCCTGGCTCAGGGCCCCGACGACGGCCGGGATCACGCCGGTGGCGGCGATCCCCATGAGGACCACGGACAGCGCGATCCCCAGCCAGATGCTCTGCAGGGCGACGGTCATGGTCCGTCGTCCGACCCGCACGGCGGTGGCCGTCCGGACGAGGTCCTCGGTGAGGATGACCACGTCGGCGGACTCGCTGGCCGCCGTCGAACCGCGCGCCCCCATCGCCACGCCGACCTCGGCGGCGGCCAGGACCGGGGCGTCGTTGACCCCGTCCCCGACCATCATCACGGGCCGGTCCGGCAGGTCACGGACGATGCGCACCTTGTCCTCGGGCAGGCACTCGGCGTCCACGCGGGCGATGCCCACCGCCGCGGCGATGTGCTCGGCGGTGGAGCGGGAGTCGCCGCTGAGCATCATCGTGCGCGTGATCCCGAGCCCGGCGAGCTCGTCCATCGTGCGCCGGGCGTCGGGGCGGGCGGGGTCGCTCATCACCAGCGTGCCGGCGAAGCGGTCGTCGACGGCCACGTAGACGGCGAGCTCGCCCGGCCCCAGGGTCTGCTCCTCGACGTCGGGCGCGGCGGCGGCGACCCGCTGCCGCTTGCCGACGACCACGTCGTGGCCGCCGACGTCGGCCGCGACGCCGTGCGTCGCCTCCTCCCGGGCGCTCCGGGCGCCGAGCAGGTCCAGCCCGCGCCGCGTGGCGGCGTCCTGGATGGTGGTGGCCAGCACGTGCGAGGAGTACTGCTCGGCCGACGCCGCGAGCCGCAGCAGCTCGTCCGCGCTCCACGGCGGGCGGGGGTGGACGGCCAGCAGCGTGGGACGGCCGAGGGTGATGGTGCCGGTCTTGTCGAAGGCGACGGACCGCACCGCGGCCAGCTGCTCCAGGGTGCCGGCGTCCTTGACGATGAGGCCGTGCCGGGCCGCCCGGCTCATGCCGCCGAGGAACGCCACCGGGGCGGCGATGAGCAGCGGGCACGGGGTGGCGACCACGAGCACCTCGGCCACCACGGTGGGGTCGCGGTGGTAGACCCACGCGGCCCCCGCCACGAGGAAGGCGAAGAGGGTGAAGGGCACGGCGTACCGGTCCGCGAGGCGTACCACCGGCGCCCGGGACTCGGCGGCCTCACGGACCATGGCCACGATGCGGGCGTACTGGCTGTCCGCCGCGGCCGCCGTGGCCCGCAGGGTGACGGCCTGCTCGGTGTTCAGCGCGCCGGAGAGCACCGGGTCCCCGACGTGCCGGGTGACCGGCAGGCTCTCGCCGGTGAGCGAGGACTCGTCGAAATCGGTCTCCGGCCCCACCAGCTCGGCGTCCACCGGCACCACCTCGGCGGGGCGGACGAGGACGAGGTCGCCGGGACCGAGGTCGGCGACGTCGACGTCGGTGATCGTGCCGTCGGGTCCCAGCCGGTGGGCACGGGTGGGTGCGCGTTCCAGCAGCGCGCGCAGCTCCTGGCGCGCCCGGTGCGCGGCGAAGTCCTCCAGCGCCTGCCCACCGGTCAGCATGAGCACGACGACCAGCGACGCCACGTACTCGCCGACGACGACCGTCGCGACGATCGCGGTCAGCGCGAGCAGGTCGACGCCCCAGTGCCCGGCGAGGACGTCACGGACCATGTGCCCGGCGACGCGCAGGCCCACGACCAGCGCCCAGGCGGACCCGGCCCAGCGCGCCGTCGTCTCCTGGCCGCCGGCCAGCAGCCCGAGCACGACGACCAGCACCAGCAGGGATGCCGCCACCCAGGGGTAGCGCTGCACGAACCACCGCAGCCGTGTGCGCCGCACCCCGTCTGATCCGGCACCGGTCGGTGCCGACGGTCCGCTCATGGGTCCATCGTCCCGCCGGACCGGACCTCCGGCCTCCCGACTGCACGGGCGGGGAGTCGGCCCTACGCTGTCGACGTGCCCGCCCTGCCGGTCCCCGGAGGTGTCGTCGACGTCGACGACGCCACCGTCGCGCCTGCCCCGCGCCCGGCGCCCTGGCTGGTCGACGTCGCGGCGGCGCTGGGGACGATGCTGGTGCTCACCGGCGCCGTCCTGGTCGGTCAGCACGCGGGGCTCCTCGGTGTCCTCGCGGCGGTCGGCTTCGGCCTCCTGGTGCTGCTGCGGCGGCCCGCCCCGGTCCTGATGGTGGTGCTGACCTCCGTCGGCGTCCTCGTGTGCGCCGCGGAGGGGCTCGGGGCGCTGGGGACGCCGCTGGCCGCGGTGACGGCGCTCTGCGCGGCCACCGCGCAGGGACACGAGCGCTGGGCAGCCGGGGCCGGCGCGGCGCTGGTCGTCACGACACCGGCCCTCGGACCGCCCGGGACGGGTCTCGCCTCCGACTCGCTCGTGGAGCTGGTCCTCGGCGCGGCGCTGGTGACGGCGGCCGTGTGCCTCGGCCTGCTGCTCCGGTGGCGACGTACCGCGCAGTCGGCTGCGCCGCCGGCGGTGGCGGGGGCCGGAACGCTCGGACCGGACGAACCCCCCACGCCGCCGGCACCCTCCACGGCGACCGCACCGAGCGCCCCGCACACACCGGACGCACCGGACGCGCCGGACGTGCCGGTCGACGACGCCCGGCACCGCCGCCAGCAGGAGCTGCTGCGGATCGCGCTGGACCTGCAGGAGGTCGTCGGCCACAACCTGTCGCTCGTGGCCCTGCACACCGACGTGGCGGCCGGCGCGATGGGCCGGGACGACGACGCGGCCGGCACGGCGCTGCGCCACGTGCGCGAGGCGACGTCGGCCACCGTGCACGAGCTGCGGGCGACGACCCTGCTGCTGCGGGGCGCGCTCGCCCCGGCGCGGGCAGGTCACGACGCGGACACCGCGGCGCGGGAGCACCTGCCCGCGGCCACCGGTCCGGCCGGCCTGGCCGCACTCGTGC
Source organism: Isoptericola sp. b515 (assembly GCF_030588125.1). Lineage (NCBI taxonomy): Bacteria > Bacillati > Actinomycetota > Actinomycetes > Micrococcales > Promicromonosporaceae > Isoptericola > Isoptericola sp. b515. Next base: position 714,853 of record NZ_JAUQYR010000001.1, read on the forward strand.
AGCCGGTCCTCGCCGCCGGCGTCGACGTGTCCACGCGGGTCGACGTGCCCCGCGGCTCGATCGACGCGATGGTCGACGCCGCGGCCTTCCGGATCGTGCAGGAGGTGCTGCGGGACGTGCGGGACGCCACCGGGGGACGTCGTGTGCAGGTCCGCCTGGTGGTCGCCGCGGGCCGGCTGCGGATCGTCGTCGCCGACGACGGCCGGAGCCTCGCCTCCGGCTTCGGCGAGGACCCCGGACTCGCCGCCGTGCGCCACCGGGCGGCGCTGCTCGGGGGCACGCTCGACGTCGGGTCCGGGACCGACGGCGGCCTGGTCGTCACCGCGGAGCTGCCGGCACGCCTGGGCGAGTGACGGCACGGCCCGGAGCGGCACGGCCGTGCCTGTATCGTCGCCCCCATGGCCACCACCGCGTCGCACACCGAGGCGTCCGCCCGGGTGGCCCCCGCCCCGGGCGCCCCGCCCCTGACCCACCCGCCGCGCGTGCGCTGAGGTCCCGACCATGGCGCACGACCACTCCGGGCCCGGCACCCACCGCGGCCGTCTCGGCCTGGCCTTCGGCATCACGGCGGGCATCGTCGTGGCCCAGGTCGTCGGCGCGGTGGTCACGGGCAGCCTCGCCCTGCTGGTGGACACAGCCCACCTGCTCACCGACGCCGCGGGACTGGGGATGGCGCTCCTGGCCGCCCACGCCGCGACGCGCCCGGCCACCCCGCGGCGTACCTGGGGACTGCGGCGGGCCGAGGTGCTCGCCGCCCTCGCCCAGGCCACGTTGCTGCTCGGCGTCGGCGTGTTCGTGGTCGTCGAGGCGGTGCAGCGGCTGCAGGACCCGCCCGAGATCCCGGGGACGGAGCTCGTCGTCTTCGGCGTGATCGGCCTGGTCGGCAACCTCGCGGCCCTGGCCGTCCTCGTCGGCCGCCGCAGCGCGAACCTCAACCTGCGGGCCGCGTTCCTCGAGGTGCTCAACGACGCGCTGGGGTCGCTGGCCGTCGTCGTGGCGGCGGTCGTCATCGCGACGACCGGCTGGCAGCAGGCCGACTCGGTCGCGGCGCTGCTCATCGGCGCCCTGATCCTGCCGCGCGCCGTGCTGCTGCTGCGCGACACCACCGCCGTGCTGCTCGAGTCGACGCCGCCGGGTGTCGACCTGGACGAGGTCCGCAGCCACCTGCTCGGGGTCGAGCACGTGCACGAGATCCACGACGTGCACGCCTCGCTCATCGCCACCGGGCTGCCGCAGCTCTCGGCGCACGTCGTCGTCGAGGCGGAGTGCTTCCGGGACGGCCACGCCGGGGCGATCCTCGACGAGCTGCAGGACTGCGTCCGCGACCACTTCGGCATCGAGCACACGACGTTCCAGGTCGAACCCGAGACCCATCCCGAGCACGAGCACCCGACGCACGACTGAACGCGACAGCGCCCCGCGCCACCGAGGGCGGGCGGCGGGGGCCGAGCGGCCGGGGCCCCCGGGATACGGCCAGCCTTGCCTTGCTGGCGGGGCCCGGTCGGGAGTGCTTACCTGGTGGCATGAGCAGCGGACCCGAGGTGCGCACCCACGCCGACGAACCCCACCGGACGGGGCTCGCGCAGCGGCTCAACTGGCTGCGCGCGGGCGTCCTGGGGGCGAACGACGGCATCGTCTCGGTCGCGGCCGTCGTCGTCGGCGTCGCCGCGGCGACCAGCGAGCAGGCGGCGCTGCTGACCGCCGGCCTCGCCGCCCTCGTCGGCGGGGCCATCTCGATGGCGCTGGGCGAGTACGTCTCCGTGTCCTCCCAGTCGGACACCGAGAAGGCGCTCATCGCCAAGGAGAAGCACGAGCTCGCCACGATGCCCGAGGCGGAGCTGGAGGAGCTCGCCGGGATCTACCGTGACCGCGGCCTGTCCGAGGAGACCGCTCGGCAGGTCGCCGTCGAGCTCACCGAGCACGACGCCCTGCGCGCCCACCTGACCGTGGAGCTGCACATCGACGCCGACGACGTCGTCTCACCGTGGCACGCCGCCTTCGCCTCGTTCGTCGCGTTCGCCCTCGGCGGCCTGCTGCCCTTCGCGACGGTGCTCCTGGTGCCCGAACCCGCCAAGGTCGCCGCGACCTTCGTCGCCGTCCTCGTCGCGCTGGCCCTGACCGGTGGGGTCGCCGCCTGGATCGGCGGCGCCCGGATCGGGCGGGCCGTCCTGCGGGTGGTCGTCGGGGGCGCGCTCGCGCTCGGCGCCACGTTCGCCGTCGGGTCGCTGCTGGGCAGCGCCGGCGTGGTCTGACCGCAGCCACCGCGCGAGCAGCAGCACCCCGAGCGCCGAGCCGGCCCCGACCAGCGTCAGCACGACACGCACCCAGGCGGCCGTCTCCGGCCCCTCCGGGCTGGTGAGCACGACGCTGACGGTCAGCAGCGCGGCGAGCACCCACAGCGGGGCCGCGGCCGTCGCGACGACCGTCGCCACGAGGGCGAGCACGGTGACGACGGTCAGCACGGGCCCGGGCAGGTCGAGCGCCACCAGGCCGGCGGCGAGGACACCGCCGAGGACGGTCCCGCCGGCCCGGGCGACCGCGCGGGCCGCGATCTCGCCGGCGCGCGGCACGAGCACCACGTAGAAGGTGAGCAGCAGCCACCAGGAGTGGGTGTCCGGGTAGTAGGTGACGGCCCACCACGTGCCGGCCGCGGTCAGGACCACGAGCGCGCCCGCGTAGAACACGCTCTCGGCCCGGGTCACGCGCGGGCTCTCGCGTCGGGGCAGCCCACCGGTCAGCACCGCGACCAGCAGTGCCGTCCACAGGCCGGCCAGGAGCACGGTCAGCGCCGCGGGCCAGGCACCCGCCAGCGTGCGGGGGTCGACGTCGGTCGGGGCCGGCGGCGCGATCGTGAAGACCGCGACCGTCGTCGCCAGCACGGTGCCCCCCGCGGTCCGGCCGTACGCCGCGGCGAGCCCCACCGCCGCCGCGACGGCCGTCATGAACACCGTGGCGGTCCCCGCGTCCGCGCCCGCGAGGGGGGCGAGGAGGACGAGCGCACCGGTGGCGACCGCGACCAGGACGGGACGACGCGGGGAGGCGGCCGCCGCGGTCAGCGGGGGCAGCAGCCCGAGCAGCCAGGGCATCACCAGCACCGGGTCGCCGAGCCCGAGGACGACGCCGGGGGCCAGGGTCAGCAGGGCCGCGGCCACCAGGCGACGGCGCGCACCGCCCGGGGGCAGGGGCTCGGTGCCGTCGTCGACGCCGGCCGACCCGTCGGGCCGGTCGGCACGGGCGTCAGGCGCGGTCGTCGCGGCGCTCCTCGACGGCCTGCTTGAGGATGAAGGCCGGCAGCAGGAACGTGGCGAGCATCGTCACGAGCCAGACGATCACCGGGCCGATCACCCACCCCTGCCAGCCGGAGATCTCCAGCCCGTCGGAGACGAGCGAGGCCACCAGCAGCGCCGCGTAGGTGCTGATCAGCCCCACGGCGCCGACCAGCGTCGGGGCGTTGCGCCGCGCGAGCTGGGCGAAGAAGGGGGACATCACCGCCTGCACCACCGCGAAGATCACGACGGCGAGCACGAAGCCCAGCGGGTCGTCCCACACGACGTCGAACGTCTGCCAGTCGAAGGCCGCGAAGAGGACGTCCGTCAGGACCACACCGATCGCCGCCGCGAGGAGGAAGACGGCGGTGCGCGCGAGAAGTCGGACCATGACGGCAGAGTGGCACGGATCACCACAGGTCGCGCGAGATGCTCAGGATTCCCTCAACCCCCCTGGGCCGGGGCGGTGGCCGACCGCCAGCATGTGCACCACGTCGAGAGGTTCGGGGGTCACGTCAGATGCGGGTCCTGGTCACCGGTGGGGCCGGCTACCTGGGGTCCCACGTCGTGCTGTCGCTGCTCGAGGCGGGCCACGACGTGGACGTCGTGGAGAGCTTCGTCGGCGGCAGCCCGGCCGCGCTGGCCCGCGCCGAGGGCGTCGCCGGCCGGCAGGTCACGACGCACGCCGCCGACGTGGCCGACATCGACGCGATGGAGCGGATCTTCGCGACGGCGCGGTTCGACGCCGTCGTGCACCTCGCCGGGCAGCGGTCCGGCCGGCTCGGCGACCGCCGCGTGCTGGACACCTACGAGACGAACCTGTCGAGCCTGTTCACCCTGCTGCGCTGCATGACCTGGTACGAGGTGCACCGCCTCGTGCTGTCGTCCTCGGCCGCCGTCTACGGCCCGTCCGACGACGGCGACGCGCTGGACGAGGAGTCGCCGCTCGCGCCGGTCTCCCCCCTGGGCCGCAGCCTCGCCACGAACGAGCACCTGCTGCGGGACCTCGTCGGCCAGGACCCCACCCTGCGGGTCGCCGTGGTGCGCTGCTTCACCACCGCCGGAGCCCACCCCTCGGGCCGTCTCGGGGAGCACACCGCGCACGCGGCGCCCGGCCTGCTGACCCGCATCGGTCAGGTCGCGGCCGGGCGGCGGCCCGTCGTCGAGGTGCTCGGCGGCGACCACGCCACCGCGGACGGCACGCCCGTGCGCGACGTCGTGCACGTGGTCGACGCCGCGGCGGGCCACGTCGCCGCGCTGGAGGCGCTGGAAGCCGCGCCCGGAGGGTTCACGACCTGGAACCTCGGTTCCGGCCGCGCCACCAGCGTGCTGGAGGTGATCCGGACGTTCGAGCGGGTCACCGGGCGCGCGGTGCCGCACCGGGTCGTCCGGGCGGCCCCCTCGACGGCGGCCCGCCTCGTGGCCGACCCCCGGCGCGCCGCGCACGCCCTGGGCTGGCACGCCCGGCGCGGTCTGGAGGAGATCTGCGGCGACCACTGGCGCTGGCAGCTCGCGAACCCGGACGGCTACCCGCCCACCGTGACGCCGGAGACCCCCTGGCGGGGCGGGGTGGGGCACCGGCTGCGGACCGTCCCCCCGCTGCCGGACGCCGGCGGTGGGGCGGCCGTCGGGGTCGGTCAGTCCTTGACGTCGCGGTAGTACCGCAACGCCCCGGCGTGCAGGGCGGCCGGCTCGGTGTAGATGACCCGGGTCCGGTCCAGCATCGCCGCGGAGGCGACCTGCTCGGCCAGCTCCGAGCGGGCCGCGAACAGCGTCGCGACCAGCGCGTAGGCGGCCTCCTCGGGCAGCGACGCCGGGACCACCAGGACGTTGGGCACGGCCAGCGTCTCGACGTCGGCGTCCAGGCCGTAGATGCCTTCCGGCACCGTGCCGTGGCGGTAGCCCTGACCGAACTGCTCGCGCAGCTCGTCCACGACACCGTCCAGGGGGACCAGACGGACGGGCGTCTCCTCGGCGAGCTCGACCAGACCGGGCGTGCGCAACCCGCCGGACCAGAAGAAGGCGTCGATCCGCCCGGTGCCCAGCGCGTCCAACGACTCGGTGATCCCCAGCTCGAGGACGCGCAGGGCGGACTCCGGGAGCTCCCCGGCGGCCAGCACCCGCCGGGCGATGAGCGACGTCCCCGACCGGGGAGCCCCGACGGAGACCCGCAGGCCGCGCAGGTCGGCCAGCTCGCGCACCGGCGAGTCCGCGGGGACCACGAGGTGCGCGAAGTCGTCGTAGACCCGGCCCAGGGCCCGCAGGTCGACGGGTTCGTCGAACGACCCCGTCCCGTGCACGGCGTCGGCGACGGCGTCGGCCGCGCTGAACGCCACCTGCGCCTCGCCGGCGGCGAGCAGCTCCAGGTTCTCCACCGAGCCGCCGGTGGTCAGCACCTCGGTCTCGACGCCGTGCCGGTCCTCCAGCACCTCGGCCAGCGCGCGGCCGTACCCGTGGTAGATGCCCGTCGTGCCGCCCGTGGCGATGGTGATGCGGTCCGGCAGGCGGCCCTGCCCGGGGGTGTCCTCCGTGGCGAAGCACCCGGCCAGGACCACGAGGACCAGCACCGCGGCCGTCAGCGACCTCCCCACCCGTCGGGTCACGGCTGCTCCTCGTCCCAGGGGCGGACCTGCAGGTGGGCCCGCAGCCCGCCGTCGTCCGGGAGCTCGAGACGGAGCCCCCCGCCGGCCGAGGCCAGCAGCTCGGAGGCGATCGCCAGCCCGAGCCCGGAGCCCCGGACGTTGCTGTGGCCGGGGCTGCGCCAGAACCGCTCGGTCAGCCGTTCGAGCTGGTCGGGGGCGACGCCGGGGCCGTGGTCGCGGACGACGATCTCGCACCGGCCCTCGACGTCCGCGACCGTGATCTCGAGCGGTTCGGAGGCCGGGGAGAACTTCAGCGCGTTGTCCACGATGGTGTCGAGCGCGGTGCCCAGGGCCGTCGGGTCGATGGCGGCCCACACCGGACGGTCCGGCGTGGCCAGCCGGACCTCCCGTCCGTCCTCGAGCAGCCGCCACCCCTCGATCCGTCGGGTCGCGAGCTCGACCAGGTCCACGGGCTGGGCCGTCCCGCTGCTCCCGTCCTCGGCGAGCAGCAGCAGGGCGTCGAGGATCCGGGCCATCCGCACCGCCTCGGCACGCACGTGCTCGACGTCCTCGACCTGCTCGGACGGCACGGTCAGCGCGAGCCCCTCGATGCGCAGCATCAGGGCGTTGAGCGGGTTGCGCAGCTCGTGGGACGCGTTGGCCACGAACTCCTGCTGACGCCGCATGAGGTGCTCGACCCGTTCGGCCATCTCGTTGAACCGCGTGACGACCTCACGCAGCTCGGGCGGACCCGTCGACGGCGGGATGCGTTCGTCGAGCCGCCCCGACCCCATGCGTTCCATGGCGGCGTCCACGACCCGCACGGGCCGCAGCACCCAGCCGGCGGTGCGGTCGGCGACGAGCACGGCCAGCAGCGCCACGGCGACGCCGCCCGCGGTGAGCAGGCCCCAGCTCAGCCAGATGCTGCGCTCCAGCGCGCGCGTGTCCGACACCGACACCAGCGCCCCGACGACGTCCTCGCCGTCGAAGACGGGTTCGGCGACGACGATCTCGTCCACGTCCCACGGCCAGAAGCTCGCCGCCATCTCCGACCGCCGCCCGGCCACGGCCGTGTGCCGCTCCGGGTAGTGCTCGACGTCGAGCCCGGCGGAGGCGAGCGTCACCCCGGCCTGGTCGACGACGGCGGACCGCACGCCGTACACCTCGCGGTACCGCTCCAGGTCGACGGCGACGATGGCCGGGTCGTCGGCCAGGATCGCCTGCCGGGCGGTGAGGGAGAGGTAGGAGGCGTCCCGCAGCCGGTCGAGGAAGATGTCCTGCTGCTGCGCGCGGGTGACGCTCGCGGCGTACAGCAGGCCGACCAGGAGCAGCACCAGGGCGATCGGCACGTAGACCAGCGCCGTCAGCCGCGCCCTCACGCCGGTCCGGCGACGCGGTAGCCGACCCCGCGCACCGTCTCCACGACGGCGGGGGCCCCGAGCTTGCGGCGCAGCGAGGCGACGTGCACCTCCAGGGTGCGACCCAGCCCCTTCCAGCTCGACCCCCAGACCTCGCGCAGGATGCGCTCGCGGGCCAGGGCCGTGCCCCGGTGCCGGACGAGCAGGGCCAGCAGGTCGTACTCCTTGCGGGTCAGCGAGACCAGGGAGTCGTCGGTGCGGCGCACCTCCCGGGCGGCGAGGTCGATCTGCATCCCGGCGACGGCGACCCGCGCGGCCTCCTGCCGGCCGTCCCACTCGCGGGCGCGGCCCCGGCGGAGCACCGCGTCGATGCGCGCCAGCACCTCGCGGACGTCGTACGGCTTGGTGACGTAGTCGTCGGCGCCCAGCTCGAGACCGCGGACCCGGGCGTCGAGCTGCGTCCGGGCGGTGACCATGATGATGGGCGTGTCCGCCACCTTGCGGATGCGGCGGCAGACCTCGAAGCCGTCCATGTCCGGCAGGGCGAGGTCGAGGAGCACCAGGTCGGTACGCGGGTTCAGCTCGGCGAGCGCCGTCGCGCCGTCGGCGGCGCGGATCACCTCGTACCCGTGCTTGCCGAGGACGGAGACCAGCGCTCCGGCGACGTGCTCGTTGTCCTCCACCACCAGCAGCTGCACGGACCTGACCGTAGCCGAGCGTGGGCCGACGCCGCCAGCGCGTCAGCGGGTGACGTCGCTGGTCAGCCCACGCGGTCGACGAACGCCACCGAGGCCGCGGCGATCTGCTCCCGGGCGTCGTCGTGGCTGATCGTCGGCGTCCCGTCGCCGGGCTGGGGACCGTAGTCGCCGAAGAACGCGTGCACGGCGCCGTCGACGACGGTGAACCCGGCGCCGGGCGGGAGGTCCGCGCGCGACGCCTCGATCGCCTCCGGGGTGGACAGCCCGTCCTGCGAGGCGGAGACGGACTCGACCGCCGCGGTCAGCGACGTGCTCACGTCGCCCGCCGGGTAGGAGGCGTACAGCAGCAGCCCCGCGGCGGGCGCGACCTCGTCCTCGTCGGCGGCGTCGGCCTGCGTGGAGGCGACGACACCGCCCAGGGAGTGCCCGCCGAGCACCCACCGCTCGGCCTCGGGGTGCGCGTCCCGGGCGTCGTCGAAGGCCCCGGTGGCGAGGAACCCGATCCCCAGCGGCTGCTGGGCGATCACGACGGTGTGCCCGGCCTCGGCCAGGGGGCGCAGCACGGCGGCGTAGGCACGGGCCTCGACCTTGGCGCCCGGCTGGAAGAACACGGCGGTGCCGCTGGGCTCGCCGGTCGGCGCGAGCTCGATCCGGGTCGGGGTCTGCGTCACCGTGACGACGTCGTCGGACTCCGTCGCGTCCAGGGCTGGCTCGACGGCGACGAACGGGCGCAGCCAGGCGACGGCCGCGAGCCAGGCGACCGCGGCGACCGTCGCCAGGACGCGCAGCACACTCCGCGCACGGGTGCGCGGGGGCGTCGGACGGCGGGAACGCCACAGCACGACGGCGCTGCCCACCGCCGTCAGGCCGAGCAGCACGGCGTACGCGGGGTGCCCGTGCACGACGGCGCCCCACGCGGTGGCGCACGCCCAGGCCACGACGCCGAGGCCCGCGACGGCGAGGACGCGGACGAGCCAGACCTGCCAGGGCGTCGCCCGTCCGGCGCCGGGGGCGGCGTCGGCGGAGCGGCCGGTCGCCGCGGGCTCCTCGCTCACTCGACGACCGTGATGCCGAGGTTGGCCGCGAGCAGCGGCGCGAGGTGGGCGAGCTGCACGCTCGTGATCGTGGTGCCGCGCAGCGCGTCGGTGCCGACCAGCTCGCTCAGGTCCGCCCCCCGCAGGTCGACGTGCTGCAGCGTCGAGGCCTGCACGTCGAGCCGGCGGACGGCGGTGCCCTCGAACGCGACCCGGGTGGCGCGGACCTGGACGAGGTCCAGCTCGTCGATCTGGCAGTCGGTGAACACGACGTCCTGCAGGGTGGCGCCGCGCAGGTTCACGTACCCGAGCTTGCAGCCGACGAACCGCACGGACTGCCACGTCGACTCGTACAGCTCGGCCGACCCGATCCGGGCGTCGCGCAGCTCGACGTCGCGCCACCGGCCCCGGATGCCCTGCACGACGGGGACGTCCACCTGCTCCATGACGACCTCGGTGAGGGTGAGGTTGCGCAGGTCGGCCTCGCGGGCCTGCAGCCCGCGCAGCCGCGAGGAGTGCACCTGCGCCCCGCGGAGATCGAGACGGTCGGCCTCGACGGCCGTGTGCTCACGCCCCTCGAGATCGGCGCCGGCGACGAGCTCGCCCGCCTCGCCGGGGTCGAGGTCGGTCAGCGCGACCGGGTCGACGACGGGCGGGGCGGGCGGCGTCTGCTGCGGGGAGGGCACGGGCTCAGTGTAGGGAAGGCCCGGCCCCGGCGGTCAGGCCTGTCCGTACCGGGTGAGCAGCTCCTCGAACCGCTCGGGGGTGAGCCCGTCGGAGAAGCCCATCGTGGTGACCTTGATGCCCGGGATCGCGGACAGCATGGCCGCCATGGCGGGGTCGGCCTCGGTGTCGAACATCTGCGCGGCGTCCCCCATGGCGTCGACCAGGGCGGCCCACGCCTCGGGGTGGCGGCGCCACTCGTCGATGGTGGAGTACCGGTGCAGCGGGGCCACCGGCTCCGGGGCGACGACGTCGACCGTGGCGGTCAGCGGCAGGTCCCGGGAGGAGGCGCCGACGGCGACCTCGAGGGCACCCGGCTCGACGACCCAGGCGTGCGTGGCCGTGTCCCAGTGGGACAGGTCCCGCCGGGTCAGGGTCAGCTCGACGCGGCGGGAGTCGCCGGGCTGCAGCGTCACCGCCTCGAAACCGCGCAGCTCGCGCGGGGCGCGGGTCACGGCGGAGCCGGGCCGGCCCACGTAGAGCTGCGGCACCGCGACCCCCTCGCGGGACCCCGTGTTGGTCACGGTGAACCCCACGCGGACGACGACGTCGCCCGGCGCCGTGTCCGCCGTGACGTCGTCGGACTCGACCGTCAGGTCGGTGTGCTCGAACGTGGTGTAGGTCAGGCCGTGCCCGAAGGGGTAGGAGACGTCGGCCCCGGTGGCGTCCAGGCCGCGGTAGCCGATGAACAGACCCTCGCCGTACCGGACGCTGCCGTTCTCGCCGGGGAAGTTGAGCTGGGCGGGCACGTCGGCGAGCGCCACCGGGATCGACTCGGCGAGACGGCCGGAGGGCGCGGCCTCGCCGAGCAGCAGCGCGACGGCGGCGGAGCCGGCGGCCTGGCCGCCGAGCCACGTCTCCAGGATCGCGTCGACGGAGTCCTCCCAGCCGGAGACGGTCACGGCCGACCCGTTGGAGAGCACGACGACGGTGCGCCGGGCGACGGCGGACACCTCGCGAAGGAGGGCGAGGTGGCTCGCGGGGAGCTCCATGTGCTCGCGGTCGTACCCCTCGGACTCGTCGACCGCCGGCAGGCCGGCGAACACGACCGCGGTGCGTCCGGCGGCGGCGGTGACGGCCTCGGCGCGCAGCTCGGCGTCGCCGCGGTCCTGGCCCGGCCGTCCGGCCGCCTCGGCCAGGACGTAGCCAGGGTGGAACGGGACGTCGAGACCACGCTCGGCCAGCGCGTCCAGGGCGCTGACCAGGCGGGTGGGGTTCACCTGCGAGGAGCCGGCGCCCTGGTAGCGGGGGGTGCGGGCCATCTCGCCGACGACGACGAGGTCGTCGGCGGCCGCCGGGTCGAGGGGCAGGACGTCGCCGTCGTTCTTCAGCAGCACGGCGGTGCGGGTGGCGACCTCGTGGGCCAGGGCGTGGTGGGTGGCGGCGTCGAACGTGCCCGGGTCGGCCGCGGCCTCCAGGGCACGGGCGACCACCGTCAGGACGCGGGTGGCGGCCTGGTCCACGAGCGCCTCGTCGAGCTCGCCGGCGCGGACGGCGGCGACGATGCGGGCGTCGTTGATCCCGGCGGAGGACGGCATCTCGAGGTCGAGGCCGGCGGCGACGGCCTCGACGCGGTCGTCCACGGCGCCCCAGTCGGAGACGACGAGACCCTCGAACCCCCACTCGTCCCGCAGCACCTCGGTGAGCAGCCAGGGGTCCTGGGAGGCGTACACGCCGTTGACCTTGTTGTAGGCGCACATCACCGTCCACGGCTGGGCGCGGGTGACGACCGTCTCGAACGCCGGCAGGTAGATCTCGCGCAGGGTGCGCTCGTCGACCTCGGCGCTGACGCGCATGCGGTCGGTCTCCTGGTTGTTGGCGGCGAAGTGCTTGAGGGAGGTGCCCACGCCCTGGGACTGGATGCCGTCCACGAGGTCGGCGGCGAGCTCGCCGGCGAGGTGCGGGTCCTCGCTGAAGTACTCGAAGTTGCGGCCGCACAGGGGGCTGCGCTTCATGTTGACGCCCGGGCCGAGCAGCACGCCGACGTCGTGCGCGCGGGTCTCGACACCGAGCGCCTCGCCCACCCGGCGGACCACGTCGCGGTCCCAGGTGGAGGCGAGCCCGGCGGCGGTGGGGAAGCACGTCGCCGGGACGGAGTCGTGCAGCCCGACGTGGTCGGCGGCGCCGGCCTGCTTGCGCAGCCCGTGCGGCCCGTCGGTGACCATGACGGCCGGGATCCCGAGCCGGTCGACGGCCTGGGTGTTCCAGAAGTCCTGCCCGGAGCACAGGGAGGCCTTCTCCTCGAGCGTCAGCTCGGCCACGAGCCGGGGGACGTGGGCGACGGCGAGCGGTGTCGTCGCGATGGTGTCGACAGCCATGGTGATCCCTTCGATCTGGTCCTGCCGGGACCGTAGCACGAATTGCTACCATGCGGTCGGTAACGTCTCGCAGGGCGACCTGCCGCCGCCCCCGTCCCGCCGATCGGAGATCCTGGAGCCATGACCCTCCCCCCGGTTCCGCACCTGGACGACGTGCGCCTGGTCGTCACGGACATGGACGGCACCCTGCTCGACGCCGACGGTCACGTGCCCGACGGCCTGTGGCCGCTGCTGGCCCGGCTGCACGAGGCCGGCGTCCTCCTCGTCCCGGCGTCCGGGCGGCAGCACGCGACCATCACCGCCGCCTTCCCGGCCGACCGCACCCCCGGGCACGCCGACCTCGTGGTCATCGCCGAGAACGGCACCTACGTGACCCGGGGCGGCACCACGGTCGCCACCGACGCCGTCGAACCGGCGTCGGTGGCCGCGATCGTGCACGCCGTCCGCGGCCTGCGCGCCACGCGCGACGGCGGTGCCGTCGTCGCCGGCCTCCGGTCCGCCTACGTCGAGCGCTCCGACGCGGAGTTCCTCGACCGGGTCGGGCCCTACTACACCGATCTCAGCGTCGTGGACGACCTGCTGGCCGTCGACGACCAGGTGCTCAAGGTGGCGGTGTACGACCACCTCGACTCCGCCACGGGGCCCTACCCCGCGCTCGAGCACCTGCGCGACGACCTGCAGGTCGTGGTGTCCAGCCCGCACTGGGTCGACGTCATGAACCACGGGGTGAACAAGGGCGTCGCGCTGCGCCGCCTGCAGTCCGCCCTCGGCATCGGCGCGGCGCAGACGATGGTGTTCGGGGACTACCTCAACGACCTCGAGATGATGAGTGCCGCCACCTGGTCCTACGCCATGGCCGGCGCTCATCCCGAGGTGCTCGCGCACGCCGCGCACACCGCCCCGAGCAACGCCGACCACGGGGTGGTCCAGGTGCTCCGGGCGATGCTCGACGCCGCCTGAGCGCCTAGGGTCGGGGAATGACCGACCGAGCGCTGCGGATCGTCAAGCACCACCACGCCTGCGTCGAGCTCGTCGCCGACGGCAGCCGGATCCTCGTCGACCCGGGCAGCCTCGGCCCGGCGCCGGGCCTCGACGGTGTCGACGCGGTGCTCGTCACCCACGAGCACCCCGACCACGCCGACACCGGGGTGCTGTCCGCCGCCCTGGACCGGGGCATCCCCGTGCACGGACCCGCCTCCGTCCGTGACACGCTCGGCGACGCGCTCGACGACCCGGGCGCGCCGGGATGGCGCACCCTCTCCCCCGGTGACCGGCTCGACGTGGCCGGCCTCGACGTCGTCGTCGGCGGGGGCCCGCACGCGGAGATGCACCCCGACGTGCCCGGCCCCGAGAACCTCAGCTACCTGGTGGCCGGGACGGTGCTCGTCAGCGGTGACCGGCACACGCCGTGGGACGGACAGGTGCCGGTGCTGGTCACCCCCGTCGACGCCCCCTGGCTGCGCGCCGTCGACCTGGTCCGGTACGTCCGCCAGGTCGCGCCGCGCACCGTGGTCGGCGTGCACGACGGGCTGCTCAACGACACCGGCCTGTCGATCGCCGACCGGGTGCTGGCCTCGCTCGAGCGCGAGGGGGTCACCCGCGCCGTGCGGCCCGCCGTCGGCGAGGAGCTCACCGTCCCCTGACCGCAGCACGACGGGCGCGGCCCCCGGTCCGTCCCGCCCGCTCGGGGAGGGACGGACCGGGGGCCGCGCCCGTCAGGTGTGCGTCGGACGGTCAGGCCGTCCGGACTCAGCCGTTGAACGGGGCCGGGACCCACGACGGCGGGCCCGGGAGACCCGCCGGCTTGCCCGGCGCGGTGACCTCGCCGACGACGACCTCCGTGCCGGTCGACATGCCGACCAGCGTGAGGGTGCCCTCGGTCTTCTTCGGCAGCTTCAGGCTGACCGACGCGGTGCCGGTGACGTCGTAGACGCTGTCGGTGACGGTGTTGTCGACCGGGAACGACCCGACCTTCTCGCCGTCCACCATGACGACCAGCTCGTCGTCCTTGGTGTCCGCCGCGGTGGACATCGACCACGAGGAGACGTCGAACGCGGTCTGCTTGCCGGCCTTGAGGTCGGCGTTCTCGGTGAACGACACGCCCACGGCCCGCTGGCTCGGGTCGGCCTCGAGCGGGGTGTCCCCGGCGAACTCGGCCATGTAGTCGACGAACGCCGACAGGTCGATCTTGCCGGTGTCGCTGGCGTCGGCGCCCTCGGCGAAGACGCGGAAGTTGTCACCGCCGGCGGCGAGGAAGGAGTTCACCGTCACCGAGTAGGCGGCGGCCGGGTCGATCGCCTCGCCGTGCAGCCACATGCCGGTGATCCGGTCACCCTCGGGACGCGAGTCGTCGTAGGTGTACTCGAAACCGTCGGAGGCGCCGAGACGCAGGAACGGGCGCGAGGGCACGTCGCCCTCGTCGTCGCGCTGCCACTGCTGCTCCAGGGCGGTCTTGATCTGCTCGCCCGTGAGGTCCATGTTCACCAGGGTGTTGGCGAACGGCTGGACGACGGCGGCCTCCTTGTAGGTGATCGTCCGCGGGAAGTCCGCGGCCGGGTCACCGGTGAGGTCGGCCCGCAGGCCGCCCGGGTTCATGAAGGCGATCTCGGCGCTGCCGGACTCCTCCGAGGAGGTGGCCCAGCGCTGCACCTCGGCCACGAGGTTGCCGAGGGTGGACTCGCCACCACGGTTCTCGACGAGGACGTCCTCACCGGTGTCGGCGTCGACCGTCCAGCGCTTGGCGCGGTTGAGCACGTCGGCGACCTCGCCCAGCGGCTCGGCACCCAGCTCGTCGGCGACCTCGACGGCCTCGTCGACGATCGCCTGGACCTCGGGGTCGGCCGGGTAGTTGCCGAACAGGGGCAGCACGTCGGTCTGCAGCCCGGTGACGTCGCCGGAGTCCGGGTCGACGGAGAACTCGAGCTGGTTGAGGTTCACGCCGTACTGACCGGCGGAGACCACGGGGCGCTCGGTGACAGCGCGGTCGGACCACTCGGCGACCGGGACGCGGCAGTCGTAGGCCAGGTGGGTGTGCCCGGAGACGATCGCGTCGGTGTCGCCGTCGAGACCGGTGACGATCTCGCCGAAGGCACCGTCGGTGATGTCCGCGCAGTCGGTGGAGGTCGCCCCCTCGTGCACGAGCAGGACCACCAGGTCGGCACCCTCGGCCCGCAGCGCGTCCGCCTCGGCGTTCGCGGCGTCGACGATGTCGGTGACCTCGATCTCCTCGATCCCCGCGGGGCTCACGAGGAACGGCAGGTCCTCGGTGACGGCGCCGACGAAGCCGATCTCGACCCCGCCGCGCTCGGTCAGCCAGGAGGCCGGGACCGCGTCGTCACCCGTGGCGCGCATCTTGAGGTTCGCGGCGACGTACTCCCACTCGGCCCCGCCGAACGGGTTCGTCACCGGGTCGTGGTCCGCCATCACGCGGTCGACCAGGTCGGAGTACCCGCCGTCCAGCTCGTGGTTACCCACGGCGGAGACGTCGAGGCCGGCCTCGTTCATGGCCTGGATGGTCGGCCGGTCGTGCTGGATGAACGACTCGAAGGTCGACGCCCCGATGAGGTCACCCGCGGCCGCGAAGACCGTGTTCGGGTTCTCCGTGCGCAGCTGGTCGACCGCGCCGGCCAGCACGGCCGCCCCGGCGTCACCGCTGTAGGAGTTCGGAAGGATGCGACCGTGGAAGTCGTTGGTGGCGAGGATCTGGACGTCGACCGGGTCGGCGGCCTGCGCGGGCAGTGCGCCGACGGTGGCGACACCCGTGGCTGCCAACCCGAAGGCGGCGAACCCGGCCACTCGCTTGCGAGCAGTGAGCATGGGTGTGATCTCCCTGGAAGGTGTGGGTGACGTCACCCTAGCCACGGAGTCCGACATGTGAACACCCGGGGAGTAACGATCAGGCAAACACCTGATCGACGGGCGTCAGCCGCGCGACGCGTCCCCGGCCACCGGTTCGGGCTCGGGCTCGGAGCTGGTGGTCGCCGCCGGCGCGTGCAGGTGCCCGGTGCGGCGCAGCCACCGCTCGGCGAGCACCGTCGTCAGCGGCGGCACGGCGGCCGCGAGCGCCACGAGGGTGCGCCGGACGCCCCACCGGTACCGCACGGCGACGACCAGGGCGACGAGACCGTACGCGACGAATGCCCCGCCGTGCAGGCGGCCGAACAGCCAGACGCCGAGGTCCGTGACACCCGCGACGTGCTCGAGGTACATGCCCACGAGCAGCCCGGCCCAGGTGAACGCCTCGACCCATGCGACGACGGCGAAGAGGCGGCCGAGGCCGGTCAGCGGCTGCGCGGTGGTGCGGTCGGCGGGCATGCGGGGTCCTTCCGGGAAGCGGTGGGGTCGCCGGGAGAACGCCCCGCCCGCAGGCCTGGTTCCGTGGCGTCGGGCACACCGGAGGACCTGCAAGGATCAGCACATGGGTGCGCGTGCGGGGCGACGCAGGCGATGGCTGCGGTGGACGACCGGGGTCCTCGCCGGCCTGGTGCTGGCCGCCGGCGTGCTGGCCGTGCTGG
Source organism: Isoptericola sp. b515 (assembly GCF_030588125.1). NCBI lineage: Bacteria > Bacillati > Actinomycetota > Actinomycetes > Micrococcales > Promicromonosporaceae > Isoptericola > Isoptericola sp. b515. The sequence continues at coordinate 731,346 of NZ_JAUQYR010000001.1, forward strand.
TCTGGAACGGGATCGTCTGGCCGAACCGGTTCCTCGTCGGCGACTACGAGGTCCGCGGGGTGGACGTCTCCGCCTACCAGGGGGAGATCGACTGGCCGGTCCTCGCCGCCCAGGACCTCGACTTCGCGTTCATGAAGGCGACGGAGGGTTCCCGGCACGTCGATGAGCGGTTCGCCGCCAACTGGGCCGGCGCCCGCAACACGGACCTGGTGGTCGGCGCCTACCACTTCATGAGCTTCGAGAGCGCGGGCGAGAGCCAGGCGGCGCACGTCGTCGCCCAGGTGCCGGCCGAGCCGGGCACCCTGCCGCCCGTCGTGGACGTCGAGTACTACGGCGCCTTCGCCGCCGACCCGCCGAGCGGGGACGAGCTGCGCGGGATCCTCGACCCGCTGCTGGCCGACCTGGAGGCCCACTACGGCGCCCCGCCGATCATCTACACCACCCAGGAGATCCGCAGCTCCTACCTGGGCGAGGACTACGACCGCTACCCGTTGTGGATCCGGTCGGTCGCGCTCACCCCGGACCTGCCGCGCCACGACTGGGAGTTCTGGCAGTACTCCGACCGGGACCACCTGGACGGGTACGACGGCGAGGAGGAGCACATCGACATGAACGTGTTCGACGGCTCGCTGGCCGAGCTGCGGGCGCTCACCCTCGACTGACGCCGTGACCCGCGAGGTCGTACCTTCCGTCTCCCGGTCGTACCCGCCGGGTACGACGACGTGACGGGAGGTACGACCTCGCGACCTGGGGGCGGTGGGGCCGTCCGGGTCAGGCCGGGCGGTCGGGCTGCAGCAGCGCGGTGACCTCCTCCGGGGTCGTCACCGGCCGGTCGCAGACGAACCCGCGGCACACGTAGGCCGCCGGCCCACCGTCCACGAGTGGGCGGTCCGCCAGCAGCGGCACCCCGGACATGTCCGGCATCCCGGGGACGACGACGGCGCCCGCGGTGTGCGCACGCCGTGCGGCGTGCAGCAGCCCGGCCGCCCGGCCCGAGTCACCGTCGTCGTCCACGTGACGTGCGCCGACACCGACGCGCGAGGCGTCGAGCAGCACCCCGCCGTCCCCGCCGGCCCGCGCCCCGACGACGGCGACCTGCCGCGGCCCGTCCGCGAGCGCCTCGGCGGCGGCGAGCACCCCGCCGGCGAACCGCGGCGCCCGCCGGGCGAGGGTGCCGGAGGCCCGCACGGTGGACTCGGCGAGCTCGCGGTAGCGGGTCGAGCCGGTCAGCGCGGCAGCGGTGCACAGCGCCTCGGCCATGGCCGACTGCCCCGACGGCTCGGCACCGTCGCTGGGGTCGCGGGGCCGCACGACCAGGCGCTCGGCGTCCGAGCCGACGTCGTAGAACCCGCCGTCCTCGCCCGCGCCGAACAGCTCGATCGCGCTGTCCAGCAGGTGCACCGCCGACTCCAGCCACTGCGCCTCGCCGGTGGCCTGGTGCAGGCACAGCAGCCCGCGCACCAGGTCGCCGTGGTCGGCGGCCACGGCGAGCGCGTCCCCGACGACCCCGCCGCGGGAGGCCCGGTAGAGCCGTCCCTCGACGACGTGCTCGCTGAGCAGGTACGTCGCGCACTTGCGGGCGGCGGCGACCCAGAGCGGCTGGTCCATCATGGCGCCGGCGTCGGCGAGGGTGGCGATCGCGATGCCGTTCCAGGCGGTGACGACCTTGTCGTCCCGGTGCGGCTGCGGGCGCTCCAGGCGGGCGACGCGCAGCCGGGCCCGGACGTCGGCCCACCAGTCGGGGTCGGGGTCGCCCGGCATCTGCAGCGTGGAGGCGCCGTGCTCGAAGGTCCCGTGCTCGGTGACGCCGAGGACCTGCGCGGCGCGGTCGCCGTCGTCGTCCCCGAGCACCTCGCGCAGCTGGGCGGGCGTCCAGACGTAGGTGAGGCCCTCGACGCCGTGCCCGTCGACGACGGTGTCGGCGTCCAGGGAGGAGGCGAAGCCCCGGGACGCCGTGGACAGGTCCCGCAGGATGAACGAGGCGGTCTCGTGGGCGACGCGCTCGGCGAGCTCGGACCCGGTGGCGCGCCACCACCGGGCGTACACGCCGAGGAGCTGGGCGTTGTCGGCCAGCATCTTCTCGAAGTGCGGCACGACCCAGGCCGCGTCGACGGCGTAGCGGGCGAACCCGCCGCCGAGCTGGTCGTAGATGCCGCCGCGGGCCATCGCCTCGGCCGTGCGCTCGACCATGGCCAGCGCCGCGGGGTTCCCGGTGCGGGCGTGGTGGCGCAGCAGGTGGTCGAGCGTCATCGACGGCGGGAACTTCGGGGCGCCGCCGAACCCGCCGTGCGTGGTGTCCGCCTCGGCGCTCAAGGTCTCGACGGCGGCGGCGAGCTCGGCGTCGTCCAGCGGTGCGGCGGGCATCCCCGACGTGGTCCGCGCGATGGCCTCGGTGACGGCGCCGGCACGTTCGGCGACGGCGTCGCGGGCGTCGGCCCAGGCGTCCCGCACGGCACCGAGCACCTCGAGGAACGGGTCGCGCGGGAAGTAGGTGCCGCAGTGGAACGCCTCGCCGTCGGGGGTGAGGAACGCCGTCATCGGCCAGCCGCCCTGGCCGGTCATGGCGGTGGTGGCCGCCATGTAGACGGCGTCGACGTCGGGGCGCTCCTCGCGGTCGACCTTGATCGGCACGAAACCCGCGTTGATCACCGCGGCGACCTCGTCGTCCTCGAACGACTCGTGCGCCATGACGTGGCACCAGTGGCAGGCGGCGTAGCCGACGGAGAGCAGGACGGGCACGTCACGACGGCGGGCCTCGGCGAAGGCGGCCTCGCCCCACGGCCACCAGTCGACCGGGTTGTCGGCGTGCTGCCTCAGGTAGGGGGACGTGGCGGAGCGGAGACGTTCGGCCATGCCCCCACGCTACGCGTCGCGCTGCCCGGCGCGTCGAGATCCAGGGATCCACTGCGACCTCTCCGATTGCCGGAACGCCGCGCCGGGCACACGCTTGCCTGGCGATACAGATCATCGACCGCCCGGCCCGGCACCGAGGAGAGACCCATGGCGAGCGACCAGACGAGCCGACCGCACGAGGACCACCCCGCCAAGCCGGACTCCCCCACCGACCTCACGAAGCGGTCGTGGACGTACGTCGCCACGAAGAGCGGCCGGGAGTTCGTCCAGGACCAGTCCCCTGACCTCGCCGCCGCGCTGACGTACTACGCGGTGCTCTCGATCTTCCCCGCGCTCATCGCGCTCGTGTCGATCCTGGGCCTCGTCGGTCAGGCGGAGTCCACCACGGACCGGCTCCTCGGCATCATGGAGTCCTTCGTCCCGGCGGACGCCATCGAGCAGCTCCGGCCGTTCGTGGAGAGCCTCACCTCGAACCAGGGCGCCGGTCTCGGACTCGTCCTCGGTCTCGCCGTCGCGCTGTGGACGGCGTCGAACTACGTGAACGCCTTCTCCCGGGCGACCAACCGGATCTACGGGGTGGAGGAGGGCCGGCCGTTCTGGAAGCTGCGCCCGCTGATGTACCTGCTGACCCTGGTCCTTCTCGTGCTCGTCGCCGTCGTCGCTCTCCTCCTGGTCGTCAGCGGCCCGGTCGCCGAGGGCATCGGCGAGGTCGTCGGCCTCGGCTCGACCGCCCTGACGGTGTGGAGCATCGCGAAGTGGCCCGTGCTGCTCCTCGCGTTCGTCGTCATCGTCGCGCTGCTGTACCACTTCACGCCCAACGTCCGGCAGCCGAAGTTCCGCTGGATCAGCGTGGGTGCCTTCATCGCGATCGTCATCGCGATCCTCGCGTCGGTCGGCTTCGGGCTCTACCTGTCCTGGGCAGGGGGTGGCGAGAGCTACCAGGCCACGTACGGCGCGCTGGCCGGCGTCATCATCTTCCTGCTGCTGCTGTGGATCATGAACCTGGCGCTGCTCTTCGGCGCCGAGGTCGACGCCGAGCTCGAGCGGAGCCGTCAGCTCCAGGCGGGCATCCCGGCCGAGAAGGAGATCCGGCTGCCGCTGCGCGACGACGCCGCCATCACGAAGAAGGCGGCGAAGGAGGAGAAGAGCCTCGCCCGCGCCCGCGCCATCCGGGAGTCGTCGGGTCGGACGTCCGACCCGGACGACGCGCCCGGCCCGGACCCCGCGTCCGGCCGCGGGCACGACGACCACCACGACGACGACCGCACCGCGTCACGCAGCGACCGCCGCTGAGGGCGTCGCGGCGCCTGCCGTGCCCCACGCCACGCGTCGCGCCACCCGGTGCATCGAACGAGATCCGCGGAGCGGCTGCGACCGCGGCGGGGGCGGCGCAGAATGGATCGCGCCGAGCCTCTGCCACGCCAGGCAGCGAGCCGGCCTCCCCGAAAGGCGGACGTGATGCGACGGAGCATCCCGACTCATCGGCACCCCCGGGTTCGTGCGCTGCTGGCCGCCGTGGGCGTGGCCCTGCTCGCGGCCGTCCCCCTGGCACCCGCGCAGGCCGCACCAGGCGGGCAGGGCGGCGGGGACGACCTGGTGGTCATGACCCAGAACCTCTACGTGGGGACCAGCCTGGACCCCGCCCTCGACGCGACGACGCCTGAGCAGCTCCTCCAGGCCGTGGCACAGATGTACGCCACGGTGGAGTACACGAACTTCCCGGCGCGCGCCCAGGCCATCGCCGACGAGATCGCGGCGAAGGACCCGGACCTGATCGGCCTCCAGGAGGTCGCCCGCTGGACCACCACCGGGGTCGGTGCCGGGCCTGGGTACGACTTCCTGGCGATCCTCCAGACGGCGCTCGAGGAGCGCGGTCTGGACTACTCCGTCGCCGCGGTGTCGGACAACGCCTCGATCGGGCCGGTCCCCCTCGCGCTCCCCGGCTGCCTGTCGCCCGCGCCCCCGTTCCTCACCTGCACGGTGCAGCTGGACGACCGTGACGTGATCCTCGTCAACGAGGAGACGCCCGGTCTGCGCTGGGACAACCCCCGCAGCGGCCAGTACGTCGCGCAGGCCGAGCTCGAGTCCCAGGCCGGTCCGCTCACCTTCGACCGGGGCTGGGCCAGCATCGACGGGACCCTGCACAAGAAGCCGTTCCGGTTCGTCACGACCCACCTCGAGATCGCGGCCTTCCCCGACGTCCAGGAGGCGCAGGCGGCCGAGCTCCTGGCCGGCCCGGCGCGCGGGGGGACGGTCATCGCGGCGGGTGACTTCAACTCCGCCGCGGACGGGTCGACCACGACGACCTACGAGCAGCTCACGGCACCGGGACAGCTCCGCGACGCCTGGGACGAGGACGCGCTGGGCGCGGGCTTCACCTGCTGCCAGCGCTCGAACACGCCGCCACTGGCCCCCGGGGCGCTCAACAACCCGGTCTCGACGCTCGACCAGCGGATCGACCTCGTCCTGGGGCGCGGGGCCGCGCGGTCGGACGGGAGCCAGGCCGAGCTCGTCGGGGACTTCCCGTTCCAGGGGGCGCCGCCCTTCTGGCCCTCGGACCACGCAGGAGTCGTGGCGGAGTTCCGGCTCTAGCGACGGGGCTGCGTGGCCGCGGACGCCCGGCCACGTGAGCCCTGCCCGGTCGGCAGTTCGTGCCTGGATCGGCAGCTCAGACTGCCGATCCAGGCACGAACTGCCGAATGACGCGGTGGCCGCCGCCCGGGTCGTCAGCCGGAGACCGACCGGACGTCGGCGAGGTCGGCCTCGAGGAGCGCCGACCCGCCGGCCGGGCGGAAACCCATCGCGATGTTGATCGCCAGCATGTACGGGTTGTCCTCGTTGTTCCAGGTCCAGATCCGCTCGACGGCGGGCCAGCGGCGGACGTGCTCGCGCAGGTTGACGCACTTGACCAGCAGGCCGAGCCGGTGCCCGCGGTGCTCGGGCATGACGACGGTCGTCTCCTGCTCGGAGTACGCCGGGTGCTGAGGGTCGTGGTCCAGCAGCGTGGCCGCGACGAGCTCGCCGGAGGGCTCGTGCTCGACGCAGGTGGTGACGAACTGGTGGCCCACCGACCGGCCCTGCTCGATCTCGAACCGTAGCCGCTCGGCGTCCCAGTGCTCGGGCTCGAGGTCGAGGCCCGGATTCGGCTCGTCGATGGTGAGGCGTTCGATGAGGGCGGCGTAGCCGGCGAGCCACTCGTCGGGGATGTCGTCGTGCCAGACGTGCAGCCGGTACTGCGGCCCCGCGGCGGCGCGCGCCTCCTGCTCGAGGCGGGTGACGACGTCGTCGGGCGGGGGCAGGTCGAGCACGGAGCGCCGGGCGATCATCTTCAGGTCCAGGCCGGCGGTGCGGGCGAGGTGCAGGCCGGGCAGGTCGCCCGCGATGCGGCCGTTGCCGGTGGGGGCGACGACGGCGTCCGGGTCGTCGGCGGGCGGCTCGGCGCCGAACTCGACCTCGGCCATGAGGCGGGTGCGACCCTCGGTGCGGGCCCGGTCGACGACGACGTCCGCCAGCGCGGGGCCGATCCCCCGGCCGCGGTGGTCCGGGTGCACGGCGACGTGCACGAACGCGAGGTCGAGGTTGTCGTGGGTGTCGCAGATGACCAGCCCGTGGCCGAGGACCTGCAGCGCCTCCGGGGTGCCGCCGTCGGACGGGGCGCTGCCGGCGGTGGAGACGTCGTCGGCGGCGAGACCGTCGTCGACCGCGACGACGCGGTGCCGGCGCTGGTACCTCTGGTCGGCCATGGCGGCCCGCAGCGCGTCCGGGGTGGGTGCGCCGTCGGGGAGGCCGCGGTCGGCGAGCGCGACCCGGCGCTCGACCTCCGCGATCCCGCGGTAGGCCCAGGAGTCCGGGTGGTCGAGGGAGTCCACGTGCGGGGCCTCGACGATGCGCCAGTGCATGACTCCACCATGACCGGACGGTGGCGATCGCGCCAAGGAATTTCGCGCTCCACCAGTCACGACACATCGGGTGAGTGCCGCCCGCGCGGGTTAGGGTTCCTCACCGTGACCGAGCCGACCTCTCCCCCGCGAGCCGTCCTGCCTGTGCGGACGAGCCGCCTCGTGCTGCGCACGTACCGGGAGGACGACGTCGAGCCGATGCTGGCGTACTACAGCGACCCGGAGGTCGCGCGGTTCCTGCTCGAGGAGCCGTGGACGCGCGAGGAGGCCGAGGTCAACGTGGCGCGGCGGATGCTGCGCACCGGCGTCGACGGGCCCGGGTCGGCGCTGGCGCTCGTGGTCGAGCACGAGGGCACCGTCGTCGGCGACATCGCCCTGTGGACGACGGGGGACACGGCCTCGCGCGGCGAGGTCGGGTGGGCGTTCAACCCCCGGTACACCGGCCACGGGTACGCCACCGAGGCGCTGCGGTCGCTGCTGGGGATCGCGTTCGACCGGTACCGGATGCACCGGGTGGTCGCGCAGCTCGACGCCCGCAACACCGCTTCGGCGAAGCTCTGCGAGCGGGTCGGGATGCAGCGCGAGGGGTTCCTGCGCGCGGACTGGTGGTCCAAGGGCGAGTGGACCGACACCCTGGTCTACGGGATGCTCGACACCGACTGGCAGCGTCCCTGACCCCGTCGATGCGCATCGTCGCCGCCGCGCAGATGTCGATCGCGACCCGCGCGGAGCGACAGGCGGTCGTTGCTGCGGTTACTCGCGGATCCCGTCGCCCGGTCGAGTGACCCAGTCCCACCGGCCGGGCTCAGGAGCGAGTCTGCGCGGTTCGGGTCCACGTCCTCGCTTCTCCGTCACGGCTGGTCTTTCTGCGACCTGCGCGTACAGCACTCGCACTCCACGATGAGGTTGGACCTCAGCAAGGCGGTGATCGAGCCAGGACTTCCTGTACGACCTCGTGGGGTGGTTGTCCAGGATGCAGGCGAAGGCGAGCGGCGGTTCGGCTCCTGGGTGACCCGCGTGGAACTCGTCGAGCATCATCGAGAGCTTCCACACGTCCTTGGCCACCTCCGTGTGGTCCAGGCCCTCGGCAGTGGTCGACGCGACCTTGAGCTCGGCGATCACCGCGAGCTGGTCGAGCACCGCGAGGCCGGTGCCGTCGGGAGAGCGGACCAGGCCGGCGTAGTGCGGCAGCTGGATCCCGGGAGCCCGCGTGACCACGGCATCGAGCCGTGCATGGCCGGAGCCGCCGAGCCTCGCCTTCCACGGGCTGTCCATGAACGTGTCGATCCGGAACGTCGGCTCGCGGCCGACGCGGTCTATCCCGAACTGCGAGATGAGGTAGTGCGCGAACCACGCCTGAAACGTCGCCTCCGGTGCGACGTACTGGCCGCACGTCGCGGCAAAGACGTTCCAGGCCGCTTCGAACTTGCGCGCCACGGGCTCCACGACGGGCAACGTCGGGTCAGCCTCCATGAAGGGATGATGGCGGGGGTGGTCCGGCCGTTGGTGGAGCGACTCGCCGTCATCGTCGAAGCTGATGCGCCGACGTTCGGCATCATCGCTCGGCGACTCGCTACGCGGCGTCAACAGCCGTGCGGACCTGGTGCTCGTGGGTCCGGCGGCATCGGCTGCTCGATCGTAGAATCGATTCGATGACTACTGCCGGGCCCGCCGTCGACCCCCGCCGCGCCACGATCATCCTGCTGGCGATGGCGTCCTCGACGTTCCTGTTCGTCACCGTCGAACAGCTCCCCGCGGGTCTGCTCACCCTCATGGCGCCGGACCTGGACCGCACCACGTCCGCGATCGGCCTGCTCGTCACCGTCTACGCGCTGGTCGTGCTCGTCTCCTCGGTGCCGTTGGCCCACCTCACCCGGCACGTGCAGCGCCGGTGGGTGCTCGCCGCCTGTGCCGGCGTCGCGGCGCTGGCGACCCTGTGGGCCGCGCTGACGCCGTCGTACGAGCAGCTCCTGGCGGCGCGCCTCGTCACCGCGCTCGCCCAGGCGCTGTTCTGGGTCGCCGTCGTGCCCGCCACGGCCGGACTGTTCCCGCCGGGCGTGCGCGGCAAGGCGATGGCTCGGCTCGCCGTCGGCAACTCGCTGGGGCCCGTGCTCGGCGTGCCGGCCGGGACCTGGCTCGGCGAGGCGACGTCGTGGCGGTGGTCCTTCGCCGCCGTCGCGCTGTTCTCCGCGCTCATCATGGTCGTCGTCATCGTGCTGTTCCCGTCGGTGTCCCCGCGGGCCGGCGGGGCGAGCGAGGCGCCGTTCCCCTCGATGCGCCGGTACGTGTCCGTCATGGTCGTCACCGTGCTCGCCGTGACGGGCTCGTTCGGGGTGATCACGTTCGTCACCCAGTTCCTCATCGACGTCGCCGGGTTCACCCAGAGCGACCTGCCGGGACTGCTCCTGCTGCAGGGCGGCGCCGGGGTGGTGGGCGCGCTGATCATCGGACGAGTCCTCGACCGGTGGCCCGTCGGGGCGCTCCTCGTCGGCCTGGGCGTGCTCGTCGTGGCGCTGCTCGGGCTCTGGGCGTTCGGGACCACGCCCGCGGCGGCGGTGGCGTTCCTGGCGCTGTTCGGCTGCTCGTTCTCCACCGTGCCACCCGTGCTCGCGCACCGCGTGCTGCTCGTGTCACCGCGCGGGACGAACATGGGCCAGGCGATCTCCTCCTCGCTGTTCAACCTGGGGATCGCCGGCGGGTCCGGGCTCGGTGCCCTGCTCGTGGCGCTCGTCGACGTGCGGTCCGTGCCGCTGGTGGGGGCGGGGGTCGTGGTGCTGGCGCTCGCCGTGGCGCTGCTCGAGGAGCGGACGAACCCGCCGCTCGGTTCGGTCGTCGAGCACGGGGTCGACGAAGCCTTGGCCGACGACGAGCGGGCCTGACGCCCGGCTGCAGCCCGGACGGCTACTCGGTGACCCGGAAGACGCCGTGCGCGCCGCGTTCGGCGTCGACCATCACGTGGGACAGGAACGGGTAGGAGCCCGCCTCGGGGAACACGAGCTCGACGAACCCGCCCTGGGACGCGGCCAGGGCGAGGGCCTGCGCACCGCCGTCGCCGCCGTCGCGCCGGTCGAGGCGATAATCACCCTCGGCCCAGACGGTGTCGAACTGGCCGCCGATGACGTGGAACGACGTGGACCGGTTCGGTCCGGCATCGAGCACCCAGACCCGTACCCTTTCACCGACCCGGGCCGGCAGGGGGCGGTGGTCGTACTGGTTGGCGTAACCGTTGAACACCACGGCGTCCGGCTGCTCGGCGGCGAGCTTGTCACCGTCGACCGACCCGTCCTGGTCGCCGAGGTAGAGCTCGGACTGGACCACGACGTAGCTGCGGTCGACCTCCGGCAGCCCGCGGGGTTCGACGACCACCGCACCGAACATGCCGTTGGCGATGTGCGCCGAGGCCGGCGAGGTCCCGCAGTGGTACATCCAGATCCCGGCCCGGTCGGCGTCGAACGCGTAGACCAGGGACTCCCCGGGGGCGAGGGTGCGCATCGGTTCGTCGGGGGCGAGCGTCCCGGCGTGGAAGTCGATCGAGTGCCCGATCGACCCGTCGTTGACCAGCGTGATCTCGAACCGGTCGCCCACCTGCCCGTGCAGCACGGGGCCGGGCATCCCGCCGTCGTAGGTCCACAGCTGTTGGGTGACGCCCGGGGCGACCTGGTGCAGCTCGTCCCGCACGGTGATCGTCTCGCGGTGCACCCGCGGTCCGTCCCGCGGGGGCAGCGGCGGCAGCGCCGCATCGCGCGCGCGGAAGTCGGCCGGCGGTGGGGCCAGGAGGTCGAGCGCTCCGGCAGCGGTCCCGGCGGTGCCGCCCCCGTCGTCGGTCGCGTCCGCACCGGCCGCGGGCTGCCCGCCGGTGACCTCGACGTGCAGCACCATGCCCCTCTGCCGGTGGCCGACGACGGTGCACCAGCCCTCGAGGTCACCCCCGACGACGCCGACGTCGAGCCGTTCGGTGGCGCCGGGGGCGAGCCGACCGGTGGCGGCGCCGTTGTCCAGGGCGAGGTCGTGCACGTCGTCGTCGGTGTTGGTGACCACGACGACCAGCCGGTTCCCGGCCGGTACCGAGACCGTCGACGGCGTGAACCGCATGTCCTGGGCCTCGATCTCCACGGTGGTGACCTCACCCGTCGGTTCGACGCCCGCCGCCTGCGCCGATCCGGGGGAGAGCGCCGCGGGGTCGACCGCCACCCCGACGGTGACCGCGAGCAGCACGGCCGCCAGGCCCGCGGCGGCCAGCCCGCGCGCTCGGCCGGGGGCGGTGGGGTCGGACGCCGGACCGGACGTCGCGCCGGAGGCGGGACCGACGCCGGACGCCCGGTCGGCGGCGGCCTGCGCCTTCGCCCTCCGCGAGGCCCGCACGGCGAGCACCAGCAGCGGGAGCGTGGCGGCCAGGGAGGCCAGCACCAGCACGGAGGCCAGCACCCGGACCGTGCTCGGCACCGGCAGCACGCACACCAGCAGTCCCGCGTTGGTCACGGCCACGCGCAGCGGGGCGGCACGGTCGAGGACGGCGTTGGCGGTGCGGACCGGAGCCGGCCCGCCGCCGAGCGCCACCGGCACCAGGTAGCCGAGCGCACCGAGCAGCAGCTGGGCGCCGAACCCGGCGGCCAGGAACGGCACCGACCACTCGAACCGCGTACCGGCCTCGGCCCAGGACGATGCCGTGCCGATGCCGAGGGTGAGCGCCATCAGGCAACCGACCAGCCAGGTCGTCGCGGCCACCGTCGACATCGCCGGGAAGGAGACCGGAGGTCGGCGCCGGGCCGGCGCGACCAGGGCGCGTCCCGCGATCACGAGACCGGCCAGGTAGCCGGCGATCCCGATCGCGGTGCCCAGGAGCGTCCCGGCACAGGCCGCCCCGGCGGCGACCAGGACCGAGCCGATCAGCACCGGCAGCGCGCGACGGGCGTCGCGTGCGGCGTCGGGCGCCATCCGGGTGCGCAGCATGGTCGGCCAGAGGGTGACGAGCGTGCCGACCACGGTGAGCCCGACCCAGCCGAGCAGGTTCACGATCACGTGCGCGATCAGGAGGCGGGTGTGCCACGCACCGGCAAGGTCGCGGGCCAGCAGCACCCCGAGCGTGGCGCCGACCGGCAGGAAGCAGGCGGCGGCGACGTAGTAGTGCACGACCCCCGTGAACCGCGCCGGCAGGGCGGCCCGCAGCCGGCGGACCAGGTCGGACCCGTGCCACAGCACCGCGGCCGCCACGCCGGTGGCGCCGAGCACGGTCACCGGCCAGAGGGCGGTCAGCACGCCGGTGATCACGGTGATCGCCCCGAGGTTGTGCAGCAGCAGACGTCGCGACTGCGGGCCGCGGTCCCCGGGCCGCGCATGCAGCAGGGCGTCGGTGAAGTGCCGGCTCCACACGAGGATCGCGTGGGTGAGCGCGCCGAGCAGCACCAGGTGCACCAGCAGCCAGCGCGGTGCCGGCATCCAGGGGTGCACCAGGGCCACGACGACGGCAGCGAACAGCCAGAGCAGGACCGGCAGGTCGCGCAGCGGCCAGAATCCGCGGCCGGGTGCCGCCGTCGACGCGGCGCGGGTGGCCGTCATCGGGCGCTCCGGGCAGGCGACGCGGTGCCTTCCCGGACGGGGGCGGTCATCGGCGGTTCTCCGCCAGGGCGAGCCGGCAGGCACCCGGTTCGGCGAACGGGACCAGGTCGGCGGCGTCGGGGTCGGCGCCGTACTCCTCCAACGCTCCCCGGGCGAGCCCGAGGTGCACCCCGCAGACCACGTCCGGGTACCGGTGGGCGGCCTCCAGCAGCGGGCACCGGGTGAGCCGCACGGTGGCGGCGCGGGCGTCCGCCTCGGGAGCGAACCCCATGCCGTCGAACATCTCGACCACCTCGCGCCGTGCCGCGGCGGCCGTCCGGTCGGGGGTGGCACCGCGCTGCCGGGCCAGGTCACGGCCCCACCCCTGACCGGCGGCGACGGCCTCGTCGACGGGGTGCGGACCGCGATGGATCGCCTCGGCCAGCGCGGTGGCGAGCCCGGCGTACTCCGAGGCGGCGTCCGGGTCGGCGTCGGTGGCCCGGTAGAGCCAGGCGGGCCGGCCGCGACCGGCCGGTGCGGCCGCCTGCCGTGTCGCCAGGCCGCGCTCGACCAGCGCGTCCAGGTGCTCCCGCACCGTGTTCTGGTGCAGACCGGCCGCGCGCGCCAGCGCCGCCGAGGTGGTCGGCGCCGCCTGGGCCCGCAGCGTCTCCAGCAGGGCGGCCCGGGGGCCGGACAGCGGACCGCCGCGGCCGACGGCGGGCGACGGGCCGAACCCGCCGCGGCGGGGGTCGTCGTGCCCTCCGAGATTTATCACGGTTCTGATTGTAGTAAATTGCCGAGGAGGAAGCGAACACGAACCGAAGGAGAAGACCATGTCCGACGTCGTCATCGCCTCGAGCGAGGCGGACGCCCGGGCGGCGGCCGCCGTCGAGGCCCACCACGCAGAGATGAGCGGGGCACTGGCCACCCTGACCGAGGCGCTCCTGGACGCCGCCGCGCGCTCCGAGCTCGCGGCGGCCGATCGCGCCCGCGAACAGCTGAGCGCCTGGTGCAGCGAGGAGCTCCTGCCCCATGCCGCGGCCGAGGAAGAGGCGCTGTACCCGGCCGCCGGGGCCACCACCGCAGGGCGGCTGCTCGTCGAGGCGATGCTCGCCGAGCACCGGCTCATCGCGAGCCTGGTCGGCGCGGTGCGCGACGGGGGTGCCGACGGTGACGGTGGTGCCGGTCGTGGCGCCGGCCTGGTCCGGGCCGCGGCCACGGCGACAGCGCTGCGCACGGTCTTCGAGTCCCACCTGTCCAAGGAGAACGAGCAGATCCTGCCGCTGCTCGTCCAGAGCCCGGGGGTGTCGGTCGCCGAGCTGCTCGCCGGCATGCACGAGATCCTCGGCGGGCCGGCGGCCGCCGCTGCCGACGACGCCGGCGGCTGCGGGAGCGGGCACACCTGCGGCTGCGATGCGGCCGAGGAGTCCGGACATCCCGAGCTGGACGCCCGGGCGATCCCGCACGCCATCCGGCACGCGACCATCTTCGGCGCGCTGGAGACGGTGCGGCCCGGCGCCGGACTCGTGCTGGTCGCCCCGCACGACCCCCTGCCGCTGATCGCCCAGGTCACCGAGCGGTGGCCCGACCGATTCACCATCGAGTACCTCGAGAGGGGGCCGGAGACCTGGCGGCTGGCGTTCGTGCGGGACTGAGCGCGGCGCCGCTCGTCCCCGCGCTCGCAGGTCCCGCCAATTGCTGGCGCTCCGCGAGGACCCGGTCGGAGGTTTCGTCGAAGTCCAGCGGCTCCACCATGGGCCAGGCGATCTCCTCCTCGCTGTTCAACCCGGGGATCGCCCGCGGGTCCGGGCTCGGGGCGCTGCTCGTGGCGGTCGTCGACGTGCGGTCCGTGCCGTCGACGAAGCGCTGGCCGACGCCGGGTGGGGTGACCTCTGACCTTCGAGGGACGAATGACGCGAACCAGGTCTGCCGACAGCGTCCGGCCGATCCGGCACGAATCCGACGCTCCCGATAGGGGACCTAATCGAAGAAGCAGGCCACCTCCCTCCCAACGACGGTGATCGTCGAGGCGCGCGGTGACCGGGTGAAGTTCGAATCAACAGGACTGACGCCGCTGACGGATGTGCGATACTGCCCATACAAGCGCAAACCGGACACCCGTCCAGAGCCAGATCGTGCTATACGGGCTAGGGCCGAGACTGACCCATTACGGGCTGCGCAGTTGGAGCCTTTGGCCGTGAATGGAAGGACAATCGTAGTGGGATCCGTTTACGTCGATCAGATCGCACCCGACGGCTCCCTCCTCAAGGAAAGAGACCCAAGACTCAGTGAGGCCGCCAAGGTCGAATTGCTCCTTGGGGCGCTCCCAGGCGCCACCCGTGATACCTACCATGGTGAACGAGTCATCCGCTTCAAGGATCAGATCATCCTCAAGAAGCAGGTGACCCATCTAGGTAAGCCATGGCCCGAGTTCAAGAAGCGAATTCAGATACCTCACCGATGGCTTGATGTCGCACGCCACGCATCACACGACAGCCTCCGGACCCGCTTCGTGGGCATCTACCACTTCGGCGATGTCACGATCTTTGTCGACTTCGACCCCACCGGTTACCTGGGTCGAAAGGCTAACAACTCCGCCGCCCACGTCTGCACGAACGACCTTCACCAGGCACAGACTCTGGGCACGTTCTCCCGGGTCGACCGCAACGGCAATCGACTGACGAGCGTCAGGTACGACCAGTTCGCACAGCACCTGCAAGGTTCTGGCACTGAAGTCCCTCGACTAGAAGCCTTCCGGCGGTTCAACGACGAGTTTCTGCTCGGACAGCAGATCGAGTCGCTTGACGCCGTCAAGGAAATGCATGCCGCGAATTGGCCCGATGCATTCCAGAGCGAGTGGCCAGGATTCTATCTGGAGCAGCAGTTCGACCGCTTCATCAGGGTTAACGGCCTGAGCGACCTCGTCAGGTACCAGAAAGCCAAGAGGAGTACGCAGCTCGACTACGATCTTGTCTTCCCCACACGGGATGTCGCCGACTATTACGGCGATCTCAAGGCGTCGAATCTCGCCGCCAAGGAATCTCCGGGCAACGATCTGGAGGACCTGCGGCGCTGCATAGAAACTTTCGGACGATTCTGGTACGTCGTCTACGAACACGAAACCAAACATGCTCGGCACAACGACAACTCGGCCACGATCGCCTGGAACGAGTGGCGACGTTCCGTGGGATACCATGCGTCATCACGAAAGGCCTACGACGAACTGTCCTACGCCAAGAGGTTCAAGGAATCTGTTCGATTCGTCAAGATGCTGATCCTGGAAGTGAACGCTGCGAACTTCGACGTCGTTCTGAGGACATTCGCTCAAGGCAAGCAGCCAGATGGCTCCGCCCGCGCCCTTAAAGTCATGATCAACAAGAAGGTCATCGACAACTTCCTAATCTTCTGGGCCACGGCTCCAGGGTATTCCGATAACGGTGCACTGGGCGACGTCGAAGAGCTAATCGAACCGTGAGACTCGCCTCGCGCCAAATGTAAGGAACCCATACGGGGGCCTATTCAGAGCACCTCAGCCTTTCAGTATCGAGGTGAGCACCAGGCCCACGATCGATGCATTTACGCGCCCCGCCAGACAGGGCGCGATGGGCCCCAAGTCTTCAGGCCGGTGAAGAATCTTGCCGAAGGCTCTTGCCGCCGATAGCAATTGACGCAAGCGAACCCTTTCCGACGCGCCATGCTTCTTCAGTCCGATCCGACTGCAGCGAGCGCGGGCTCCTCCAGATCCAAGGTCGGCGTGAAGGGGTCCATTCGTTCGAGGATTGCATCAGGGCTCCGAGGCGCTGACAGAACAGCCGCGATGAGTTGCCGTCCCTCAGGCGTCGTCCTCAGAATGTCCCGGTCACGCTCGACGTGCTTGCGCAGGATGTACCAGACTGCACCAACATTCACACCGTTTCCCAACTGCTTGTAGGTCTCGGCATCTCGGCGGTTGGTCGAGAAGTCGAACCATTCAGGAAGGCCCTGCAGGCGCGCCGTTTCTCGCGGCGAAATCCGACGCCGGCGCGGACCGATGATGGAGGTCTGGGTAATGGCTACTAGGGCTGGCAAGTAGGTCGGCCGCTTCGCACGAATCCCCGAAGGCCGAAAGTGCATCACGGTGTCCCAAAGGCGCGGGGTGTCCTGCGCCTGCCACTCGAATTTGCGCCTCGACGCAGGAAATGCAGCGGTGAACACGCCGTGCCTCTCCGCCCATTTGTCCAGGATTCCACGGTGCGCCTTGTAGAAAGCGTAGTTCTTCTCGAGGTGCGACCGCTTCCAGGCAGGTGTCCCTGGTGGGATCGGTTCACCGTAGTCCTTCCACGAATCCGCCCAGAACGGAAATCCTGGAAGACGCGCGCCCTCTCGACGCTCGTACATGATTTGCACAAAATCGTCCCAAGCATCGATCCATCGGACCTCAGCTTCGGTCAGCTCGCACCCTGGGATGATCTCTGAGTCGTCGAGCAGTGGCTCCAGATCCCAGTCCTGCTTCTTTGGGTTCCAGCCGTCGATGAGTTCACCCTTCGCCACGACCGGTTCGATCGGATTGGGCTTTTTGATTTTCGACGGGTTGTATGTAGCGGTAATGAATATCCGCTCTCGGACCTGGGGTCTTCCGCCCCGGTCCGGCGGCAGCATGTGCGGCGAGAGAATTGCCGGCTCGTCCGCGACTCGGTAGTCGAGGCCGCGAAGGGTGTCTAGGATTACTTGCCACTCATGCTCGTGGTTGGGCCCGACGAGGTTACGGACGTTCTCCAAAACCACGACGGACGGCCGCTGCTTCTCGATGATCTTCGCGATGTTGAAGAACAACGTTCCCCGGGCCTCTTCCATGCCGCGCTGAGCACCGCTCTTCGAGAACGCCTGGCAAGGGAATCCGCCCACAAGGACGTCATGCGGGTCAACGAGCACCTGATCGTCGTTGGCGTCCTTCGTAATATCACCCAGAGCAGGGTGGCCCCAGTTGCGCTCATAGACCGCGGCAGCGGCCTCGTCGATCTCGACGGCATAGATGTGCTCGCCCCCATACGCGCGCAGGGCGGCCGCGAAGCCGCCGATTCCGGCGAATAGGTCGACGTACCGGAACGGCGCGGTACTCGTCGGCGTGTCTGTCATGCGGGCCAGCTTAGCCTGTTCCTCTGACACCGTGGGCCACCTCCACGCTGCCTGTGGAAAAGTCCACATCGATGCACCGAGGTGACCTGCGCCGCTCTCGCTGGCCAGCCCCGCGTCGGCCTGTGGGCACGCTCCGCGATCCGTCAGCGCTTGCTGTCGAGGTGGCGAGTCTGCCGGACTCCGGCCCTCCACACCCTTGCGGGTCGGACCCCTTCGACGCCCCAAGCCGTGCTGCACTCCGCCCCGAGCATCGTCGCGGCGCTCCTCGTGATCGCCCCTCGGGCAAGCACCGCAGGGCCAGAGCGTCCGCTGAACTCGCGGATCCCGGAGCCGACGGCGCACACATGGGCCCATTGGGCACTCTCACGAGCACCGCCGGTCCAGCGGGTGGCAGTTGGTCGCGGTTGACGGAGACCGGCGCCGGGGCCCGGGCCGGGACCGGGGCCGGGGGCACCCTCTTGGACGCCTACCTAGGCCTGCAGGAAAGCATGGATCGCCTCCGCGACCTTGGTGCCCAGCGCGATCGGCACCGCGTTGCCGATCTGCTTCGCGACGTCCGTCTTCGACCCGCACCAGAGGAAGTCCTCGGGGAACCCCTGGAGCAGGGCCGCCTCGTAGTGCGTGATGGGCCGATCCTCCGTGGGGTGCAGATAGCGCCCCTTCTCCGGCTTGAAGAATTCCGTCCGGATCGTCACGGACGGTGCGCCCAGTCGTAGCCTCCCCATCACGTCGCCGGAGCCTGCGTCGTGACCGTCCCACACGACGGTGGAGAGGTACTCGAGCTCGGCGCGCCTGAGGTGCCGTCCGTCCTTCACGTCGACGCGGAACGACTCGGTGCGATGCCGGCCCGACTGCGGGACCGGCGGCACACTCTCGGCGTCCACGGTGATGTTCAGTTCGCGTGAGCCCGGTGCGCCGTTCTCGACCACCCGGTATCTCCCGTCCACAAGAAGCTCCCCGTTGGTGTCACGGAAGTCGTCGGACTTCTCGACGATGACCTCGTCGGACCCGTCCTCGAAAGTGCACCTGTAGCGACCGCGGAGATCCTTCCTGTTACCTCCCGGAGGGATCGCGCGGTACCGGGCCCGCGAGACCGGTTCCGGGCGTCTCGTGATGTGCAGTTCCCCGGTTCGGAAAGCCGGCGCGTCCCTGCCGAGGATCTCCCGGGCCAGGTCGCTGAGCTCCTGCCCGCCGTCGAAATCCGTGGCCGTCGGGGTCTTGCGCATAGTGGCGTCGAAGACCTCGTCGGCCGTCCGCCACGGCCTGCGCGGGCCGACGTCCAGATCGAACCCTCCGCGGCTCCGGATGTGAGTCGGTTCCGGGTAGCGGAAGTCGGCAGCTCCTGCGGAACCGTCGTCCCGAACGCCGATCACGATCGCTCGGCGCCGCGCCTGCCGAGCCCCGTAGTCCGCAGCGTTGAGCAGATAGCGACGTGCCAGGTCCGGGTCGATGTGTTCGCTGTACGTCCCTGTCGGCGAGGCGAGCCGGTAGTCGGAGAGCTTGTCCTTCCCCATGCGGGCCTGCAGGTCGGCGAACTCGGGGGACCTGACGAACCGATCCACGTTCTCGATGACGAAGATCCTGGGCTGGACGTGCTCCACCACCCGGATGAACTCCTGCCACAGCGTGTTGCGCTCGGCACGAACCCTGTTCCGGTTGAGCCCGGAGAAGCCCTGGCACGGTGGGCCTCCGACGACGACGTCGATGTCACCCAACTCCTCGGTCGGGTCCCACCCGACGATGTCCCGGCAGTAGACCTTCGGCGTCGCGCCACCCGTCACCCGCGGTGAACCTGCGGCGAAGTTCATCGCGTACGTGGCGGCGGCGGCGGTGTCCCACTCCACGGCCCCCACGGTGCGGAAGACCGGAGGCCCTCCGGGTACCGCACGGAACTGGTGGAAGCCCTCCGTCAGCCCGCCGCAGCCGGCGAACAGGTCCAGGACCCGGATCGGTTCTGGGGACTCCCCACCATGCGTCATGCTGCTCATCCTAGCCGGCTGCCGGCCTTTAGCTGACCTGTGCATTCGCGTCCCGCCGAGACGTCCGCCACGAACCGGTGCCGACCGGCGGCCCGGCGTCCGCGACATGACGCTAGCGTGGCGTCATGGCACAGGTCGGACCGCACCCCGGGGCATCGAGTCCCGACGTGAGCCTCCGCATGAGCGCCGCACGCCGTCGGGACACCAAGCCGGAGGTGGACGTCCGCAGGCTGCTGCACGCGCAGGGCCTGCGGTACCGAGTGGCGTACCGGGTGCCAGGGAAGCCCCGACGCACGATCGACATCGCCTTCACGCGTGCCAAGGTCGCCGTGTTCCTGGACGGCTGCTTCTGGCACGGCTGCCCGGAGCACGGCACCCTGCCGCAGGCCAACGGTGCATGGTGGGCCGAGAAGCTCCGGGCCAACCACGACCGCGACCTCGACACGACGGCCCACCTCGAAGGCGAGGGTTGGCTCGTCCTCCGATTCTGGGAGCACGAGTCACCGACCGCGGTGGCCGACACCATCGCGGCGGCGGTCAGGTCGCGCCGAGAGCCGCCCCGATCCTCTCCACGTCCGGGGTGACCATCGTCCAACCGGCGGACTCCAGCTCCCGGACCGTGTGCTCCGACATCTCCGGCGTCGTGACCGCCACCTTCCGGTCCGGCCACGCCAGCGAGAGAGGAATCCCGTCGAGCACCTCGTCCCCGAGAGTCGGTACCGGCACGTCGGGCAGTCGGCGGGCGATCTCACCGGCCAGTGCGGCCTCGGCAACCGTGGCGTTGGCGAGCGAACCGTTCCACGCACCGTCTCCGGCGTCCCCGGTCATGCCGCCGAGCGCACCGACGATCCCGCTGCCGAGGTGCTCGAGGGGCCCGACGATCGAGAGCCTGTCGAGGTAGATGTTCCGGTGCTCGCAGCTCGTCTCCGGCAGGAGGAGGCACGCGTGGCACGCCGCCATGTTCAGCCCGTCGGAGCCCGACGACCCGGATTCCGCGCACACCGGGTCGTGGGAGCACCACTGCGCCCGACCGGTCGCCGCCATCACGATGTCCGCGAAGAGTTCCGCGTCCGCGAGCGCCGCCAAGCCGCCGAGGCTCCCGGCGGCGTCCGACGACGCCGTGTAGACGAGGAGGCCCGCCTGCCCGGGCTCGGCATAGATCCGCTCGCGCAGGGATCCCACCGGGTATCCGGCGTCGAGGCTGAGCTCCTGGAGCAGCGCGTGCGCCAGGGAGTGGATGGCGAGGAAGCGGGCGCTCGGCCCCTCGGCCACGGGTGCGCCCGACTCCGTGGCACGCCGGCGCAGAGCCTCGTCGAGCAGGGCCTCGCGCTCCTTGGCGAAAGCACCGGTCTCCCAGCGGGTGACGGCGTCCTCGTCGAGCCTGACGAAGATCCCCTCGCCCAGGACCTCGGTGGCGGGCAACCACGCCGGGCGGTTCTCGCTGAGCCGGGCGAGACGGGGGTCGGTGGTGTCCGTGGGCATCGGCGTGACCCGCGAGAAGCCCTCCAGGGCGCGCACCTCGCGAAGACGGGTGGCCTTCGAGACCTGTGCGACCAGGCCGCTCAGGCGCGGGTCGTGCTCGACGCGGACGCACTGGAAGGAGTCGTGCGCCCCGCCGTCGTTCCCGTCGATCAGCGCGCGGTACTCCTCCTCGCGCAGGTCCTTGTCCGACGGGGGCGTGCCGGTGTCGAGCCCCTTGCGCTGACGCAGCACGTCGGTGACCCCGTCGACCGTCAGGCCGGGCTTCCCGGTGATCATCTGAGGAAGCGCGGCGGAAAGAGCCTCCATCGGCAGGTGCTCCAGCACGCCCCAGTGGGTGGTCACGAACCGGGAGTTGGGACTCGACCACGGAGGGATGGAGATGCTGGAGCGCACGGCACCGAACCAGACGTTCGAGGAGCCGCGCTGCAGGGCCCGCAGCTGCTTGTCGCACTGCTCGTCGGGCGCCGCGGGAAGCCAGGGTCGCTTGCCGCCGCACCGCTTGATCTCGGCCAGGGCACCGCGGGAGAAGGAACCGTCGAGATTGTAGGGCTTCACGCCGCAGGAGCAGCTGACGACGACGTCCGCGAGGGACGAGGACGCGCCCTTGGCCTCGAGCTTCATCCGATGTTCCCCGCCCGCGGCCGCGGTCCCGCGATGGACCCACTGGAAGTACGGGAAGTCCTCGATGTGCCCGTTCTCGCAGCACGCGACGAAACGCGAGGGGGCGATGTCCCGGACGCAGTCCGGGCACTGCATCTTCTTGGCGTCGAACTTCCAGAAGCGGTCGAGCCGCCGGCAACCCGGGCAGTAGTGGTACACCGGGAACCGGACGACCGGGACGTCCCCGGACCTCTTGCCCGTCGCGGGTGCCCGGAAGCTGTGGACGCCCAGGGAACGCGCCAGTCGCGGTTCCTCGACGGTCGGCGACCACTTCTCGTCCCACTCGTCGATGCCGCAGATCATGAAGCTCTGGTCCCCCGCGGGGAACAACGAGCCGATGCCGTAGGTCGTGACGAGCTGGCTCTGTCGGGCCTTGGGGCGCTCACTCGTCGCCATCGTGGACCACCGCCTTGGTCTTCCTGGTCGAGATGATCTTGAGGGTGCTCTCACGGTCGACGTTCCGCAGACTGGTGAGCGTCGGCCACGGGGTCTCCTGCGGAGGAAACGTCTCGAGGAGCGCCACGCCGTCGGAGGCGTCGGACGTCGCACCGGCCATGGTCATGAGCCCCTTGACGTCGTCGCGCTGCATCGGCCAGCGGGGGTACTGCAGGACCGCCTCGTCGTCCACGCCCTCCTCCCACTGCTCGACGAGGGCGTCGAGGGCCTCGCGCACGTCCCGGGCCGTCGCCTCCCCCGCCACGGCGCGTGCGCGGTCGACGACGACCTCGGCCACGGAACGCAACCCGTCGGACTCCACGGGAACCCTCACCGACTTGTCGCCCGCCGCACCGTCGAGGACATGACGGGCGAGGATCACGAGCAGACCGTGGAGCCCCCGGTCCAACGCCCGCGGCGCGAACGGCGTCGCGCCGGTCGCCTCCACCTGCCGGTAGAGGGCTCGGTGGTAGGTGGTGAACGACTCGTAGTGCGAGAGGTCGCGCGACCTGGACGCGTTGAAGAGGGTGAACACCAACCCGGGATGGCGCCGGCCGACGCGGCTCGTCGACTGGATGTACTCCGACGTCGTCTGCGGCTGCCCCATGACGGCCATCAGCCCCAGCCGGTCGACGTCCACACCGACGGAGATCATGTTCGTGGCCAGCACGACGTCGGGGCTGGCGGGATCCGGCATCGGCGTCTGCAGCGCCTTGAGCTCCTCGGGGATCTCGCTGGACTTCTTGCGCGAGGTCAGCTCACGGGGGTCCCGCGTCTCCCGCTTCACCGAACCGTTCCGGCCGGCGACGACGCCGATCCTGTCGCGGACGTCGTCGATCGACTGGATGTAGGCGGCGCCCAGGACCCGCAGGCTGTTGAAGTAGCCCAGGATCGTCCAGTAGGCGTCCTTCACCTCGTCCGGGGCGTCCAGGTCCTTCGCCCCCTGCAGGAGGGCCGCGTAGGTTCTCACCAGCAGCGTCGCGTGGCTCGTACCGGGGGCCATCAGACCCACGTACCGCCGGGTGCCCTTCTCCTCGGCGGAGGCGTCGACGGCGAAGAACGAGTCGTCCGCGTCGATGCCCGGTGGCGGGAACTGCGCCGAGGGCCGGTTGAAGACCGCCTTCACCTGCCCGGCGGCACGACGGATCGTGGCCGTCGAGGCGACGAGCTTGGGACGCGCTCCGCTACGCCGGTCGGTGGCGAGATGATCGATCGCCGTCTCGTAGAGACCGACCAGCGTGCCCAGCGGACCCGAGATCAGGTGCAGCTCGTCCTGCACGATGAGGTCCGGCGGCGCGTCGTGGCCGGATCCGAACAGACGTCCGGCCTGCTCCCGCCAGGCGAGCATGGCGAACTTGTCGACCGTCCCGATGACCAGCGACGGACGCTCCCTGTACACGTCCGAGTCGACGAGATGCACCGGAAGACCGTCGCCGCCGTGGAACCGGCAGTCGACGCCCGGGCACCGCACGGTGACGCGATCCGCGTACCTGTCCACCTCGTAGTCGTCGGCCCTCAACGTGCTGCCGCACCACGGGCAGTGGAGCAGCTGGACCGGGTCACCCCCGTCACCCGCGTCCTCGCCCATCCTGCGCTTGCGGATCGCCTTCGCCGCCGCCTTGGTGTCGTTCGGGGTCGCGCCCTGACCGACCCACAGCCCGAGGGAGAACGGGGCTCGCTCGCGGAGTTCCGGGTCCTGTCCGCGGAAGTCCTCGAGCGCGCAGATCAGTCCGGCGGCTCGTTCGAACTGCTGCAGCGTCAGCAGCCGCAGCGTGTAGCGCATGATCACGCCGACCCCGGCACCGTCACAGTCCTCACCGGCCCCGCGGAGGCGCCGGAGCACCAAGGAGAAGGCGATCAGACCGAGGTACGCCTCCGTCTTGCCGCCTCCGGTCGGGAACCACAGCAGATCCGCGAGGTCCCGGTCGGCGCTCTCCGGGTCGGAGAGACCTTCGAGGTTCAGCAGGATGAACGCCATCTGGAACGGCCTCCAGGCGCCGACGACGGGCGTCTGGGCTGAATCCGCGCCGTTGCGGACGAGCTCCTGGCGGACCCTCTGCTCCTGCATGACGAGGTTCATCACCCGGAAGGCGCGCTCGACCTCGGGATCACTGCCGATCAGCTGGACGCCCCGGGTCATCCGCGCCGCGGCCGTCCGCGCGTCGTCGAGATGACGCCGTGCGGTGGCTCGGTGCGCGTCGGAGAGGTCGGCCAGCTTCTGCTCCTGGCCGGTGATCCACTCCTCGTAGCGCCCGACGAGCCCCTCGAGCGGGCCCCGCAGGGCGTCGCCGTCCGGCGCCTCGCCGAGCAGCGACATCCCGAGGCCCGGGACGTCGTCCCGGTCCGCCTTGGCCAGGCGGAGGTCGTGCCGCGGGAAGAAGGTCGTCCACAGGTCCGTGACGGTCCGGCTCTCGTCCCAGGTGACGGCGACCCCGTGCCCGACCGCCAGGTGACGCTCCGACCTGTACAGGAGATCGCCGCTCAGCTCGTCGGGGTCGCGATGGCCCGATCGCGTCCGAGGGCTCCGATCGGCGAACTCGCCGTCCTCCGTCCGGACCCGCAGGACCGGGCGGAACCAGCTCAACGCGTCGGACCTGCCCTTCTCGGGACGGACCTTGGTGTTGACGAGGACCAGGGTCACGCTGACGACACCGTCCCGGGGCGGCCGGACCACGACGCGCAGCTCGAGCCCCTCGGCCACGGTCGTCCGGTTCGTCGACGGGCCGAGCAGGTCGATCGTGACGGGGTCGGGCCGCTCGCTCACGAGCTGCCACCGGTCGTGCCGACGTGCGTGGGCACGACTCGCGACGTCCCCTTCATCCGTCGCGGCGTCCGGCTGCGTCCCGACCGGCTCGTAGCGATCCGCCTCGATCTCGACCACGAGCCGCTCCGTCGACGCGGTCACCCCGCACGTGAGCCCCATCGTCGAGGGGTACCGCAGATGGGCGAACGACACCCCGGGGTCGTAGTCGGCGTCCGGCGCCGTCCCCGCCTCACCGTCCGGCGCCTCGTCCGCGACCTCCACGACCGCCGCGCCGTCGGACGCCTGCGGGTAGAGGATCCCGACGACGAATCTCTCGAGCGGCTCCTCGAGGAGGACGGCGTCGTCGGACGATCCGTGGAGGTCCGCGACGACGGCGTCGACCATTCGCTCTCGGGCCTGGTACCAGGGGTCGAGGTCACGCACGCTGGTCTCCCTTCCAGTCGAGGTCGAGCAACCCGGCGGTCACCGGGGCGAGCCACAACCCGTGCACGCCGACAGGGCCGGGCTGAGGGTTGCCGACGACCGTCGCCACGGACTCCACGCGAGCACCGGAGAGTCGTGGCCAACCGTGGCGGCCCTTTTCGATCGTGCGGATCCGGGCGACGAGGTCGTGGCCGAAGGCGGCCGACGTCCGTGCGACGGCCACGCCGTCGTGGAGGAGGGTGTAGACCGGCAGGGTGAGGGACGAGCGGTCCAGGTCGAGCGCGAGCTCGAGCCGGTCACCCGGGCGAACGACGGTCGCGAGGCGGTTCTGCGCCTCCGCCGGGTCGAGACCTCCGGGTTCGACGGTGTCGACGTCGTCGACGCGGATCTCGAAACCGAACGTCTGCCACTGCTGACGTCCTCTCCGGTACCACCGGCGCGTTCTGGGGTGTCTGCTCAACCAGCGGTCGTCGGGACCGGTGGCCCGGGCGATCAGGTCACGGGCGCGGGTGACCGCGACGAACCGGGTCCTGCCCGCTTCATCAGGTTCGACGTCGTCGCTCCGCCATGGCTTGTCGGGGAAGTCCACGAGGACGACGTTGTCGAACTCCAGGCCTTTGGCACGGTGCACAGTGGAGACCACGATGTCCGCCATCGGTTCGTCGATCAGATCGCGCACCAGTGAGCCCGGCATCATCAGACGTCTGGCCAGCGCCTTGACGTCGATCTCCGTCCCGCGACCACCCACGACACCCCGCGTCGCGCGCCAGAGCACGGCGGCGTCGACGTCCGGGAGGACGTCCGCGGCCCGGGACAGGAACTCGTCGCGGTTGACGGACGCGGTCGGCGCGGCGCCCAGCGCACGCGCGACCCACCCGGCCAGCACCCGTTGCTGCGCACCACGCCTCAGCTCGACCCGGTGCCCGTGGTCCGCGACCTCCCGGGCGACCAGCATCGCCTGACCGTTGTCGGCCGTGAGGAAGGCCGTCGTACCTGGCCACCGGTCGGCCATCACGACGGCCTCGACGATGTCACCGACCGGGACGATCTCTGCCTCGAAGTCGGCGACCTCCTCGGAGCCGCCCGCCTCGAGCACGCGTGATCGGAGCGCGGCGGCCGCCCGGGCGTCACGGCTCGTGGCCCGGTACTGACCGGTGAGCACCCGCTCCTCGACTCCCCGCATCTCCCGGACGCCGCGCAGGAGGTCCGCGGACGTCGTCCTCGAGCGAGGGCGCCGGCCGCTCGGGTCGGGGCGGATCTGGAAGTCGTAGATGCCCTGGGCGGGGTCGCCCAGGAGGCTGAAGCCGGCATCACCGGGAAGGTGTTCGAGCATCGCGAGCAGGAAATCGGCACGGACCCCGACGACGTCCTGCACCTCGTCGACGACCAGGTGCTCGACGTCCTCGAGGACCTCGTCGGCCTCGCCGTCCCGCAGGAGCCGCGTCGCCAGGGAGACACGGGCGTCGAAGTCCAGGCCCTCTCCGCCGTCATCGGCGTGGTCACGGACGATGCGTGTCGCCAGCGAGTCGAGCGTCCTGATCGTGACCGGTTCAGCACCGTGCAAGCGGCGCCTGGCGTCAGCGGCGTGGACCGCCGCGTTGGAGAAGCTCACGACGAGGATCCCGTCGTCGGGGTCGACGCCCTCCTCCTCGATCAGACGGTCGACCAGGGCCGAGACGACCTCCGTCTTTCCCGATCCCGGACCTGCGACGACGACCTGTCGCGCATCCGCCTCGACCTCCACCGCGGCCCGCTGGCTGTCATCCAGCGCGATCGCGTCCGTCATCGCGACCACAGGTACTCGAACTCGTTGAAGGCGAGCATGTCGCCGTACTTCTGGAAGTTGTCCCGCACGTTGACGATGAGGACCTCCTCCGACCCTCCGTTCTTCGGTCCGCGGAGACCGCGTCCGATCATCTGCTGGTAGACGTTCGGCGCGAACGTCGGGCGCGCGACGAACACCGCCTGGACCTTCGGCGCGTCGAACCCCTGCGTCAGCACGTTGTAGTTCGTGAGGACCCTGATCCGCCCCGCCTTGAACTCCTCGACGTAGTGCCTGCGGGCCGCGGACTCGGTGTCCGAGGAGATCGACACAGCGGGGACACCGCGGTGCGACAGCAGGGCAGCCATCACCCGTGAGTTCTCGACCGAGGGCGCGAACGCGATGACGGTCCAGTCCTCCGGCAACTGCGCGATGGACTCGACGACACGGAGTGTGCGGCTGAGGTCGCCCCCGAGCCGCTCCGTCACCGCGGAGGGGAGCCGGCGGAGCTTCTCGATCTCGTCGACGTCGGTCTCGGTCAGTTCCACGTCGGTGCCGTCGATGACGACCTGACGGACCGAGGCGAGAACTCCCTGCTCCTGCAGTTCCGGATAGGGGTCGTCCGCATGGTTGAAGGAGCCTCGGTCCAGACGGTTTCCGTCGTACCGCTTGACCAGCCGCTCGGTCTCGTCGTGAGAGGTACCGCGGAACGGTGTCGCTGTCAGCCCGATGAGCGGCCGACGAACGTCCTCCGAACGTCCCCTCGCCCCGCGGCCGAGCCACTCCAGGACCTGCGTGTACGAGGACGCGATGGACGTGTGGGCCTCGTCGACGACCACCACCGACGGCTGGCGCAGCCACTCGTAGCTCGAACCCGCCCGGTCCTTGACGGACCGGAGCTTGTCGATGCTGGCCACGACGAGCTGGAACGCCCCGGGCTCCTCCGGCACGTCGTTGCTGGCCCACAACCGGCCGAGCCGCATCGGCACCTGCGGACCGATCGCCCGCCAGACGTAGGTCCAGCTCTCGGCAGCCTGCTCGCACAGCTCGTCGGTCTGCGCGATCCAGACCAACGGCTTGGAGATGTCGATGTCGCCGTCCCGCACGCCGTTGACCAGTGCTTCGACCGCGACACGGGTCTTGCCGGCGCCCGTCGGCAGGGACACCATGCCGCGGTCGGGGCCGACCGCCCGCAGGAGACTCTTGATCCGGTCGGTGACGTTCTCCTGGTACTTGTGCAGGTCACCCAGCACCGCCGGACCGTCGATGACCTCGACGGCCGGCCGCTGCGAGGAGGGGAACCCCGCCCAGTCCGCGGGGAACCCGTGCGAGGTGACCCAGTGGCGGGTGATCCGCCGACCGGCCCACTCCTTGGGCGGTTCGAGCCCGGCGTCCTCGAGGGCGATCCTCAACGACTTGAGGATCCCGACACCGTGGACGGCGCGCGCCAACGCCGCGATCTCCTCGGACCGGACCCCTTCCGGCCGGCTCTCCAGGGCGTCCAGGGCCTGCTTGGGCACGATGCGTCGCAGCGCCTCCTCACCGACCGCCTCCAGCAGCCTCAGGTCGTCGCTCGGCGCCCTCCTGATCTTCTGGCGACGCTGGTTGACCTCCGACCTCTCCATCTCGTCGAAGATCTTGGCGACCGCACGTCGATCCAGACCGAGACCGAGCGCCTCCGACGCCTGGGCGAGTCGCTCGGCGGCGTCGGTGGCGGTGACGTGGACGACCTGGTCCTCACGCAGCGCGGTGATCGGCTTCGCCTTCTGGCCCTGCGGCGTGGCGATCATCCTGACGATCCGCGAGCAGGGCTGGAGCTGCACGTCACGGTCCTCGGGCGCGAGCCGGAGCTTCAGGGGCGGAAAGGCGTCGGTGAGGTAGAACGGCTCACCGGAGCGCTCCACGACGATCTCCTCCTGCAGCAGGTCCTTGCCCGGCTGCAGGCCCCAGAACTCGATGAGCCTGTCGACGTCCTCGGAGTCCGAGACCAGCAGCGCGGGCGCCATCGCCTCGATCATCGAGGAGTAGACCGCGGGGTCGTCGGTGATCCCGACGTGTGCACGTTCGACGCTCTGCCGTCCGCGGCCGACCCGGACCACCAGACGTTCGGGGTCGAGGTTGCCGGCGAGCCAGGTGTAGAACTCGGACCGCCGGGCGTCGTCGTCCTCCGAGGTCGTCCATGAGTCCGCGACCGCCTTCATCATCTCCCAGTCCCCCGGGGTGAAGGCCTCGAAATCCGTCCGGAGACCGATCGCCTCCGCGAGCTGGTCGCCGACCTCGAAGACGGGCAGGACCCGCGGATCGAAGGAGTCGTTCGCCGCCAGGACCTGGTGCGGCGGAAGCAGCCCGAACGTCGTGGCCAGCAGGCCGAACTTTCGGACGAAGTAGATCTCCGGAGCACCCACCCGCAGCGTGCCGTAGCTGCTGTTGGTGGTGTGCCGGACGGTCCAGGCGTCGGGCTTTCCTCGCGCCAGGATGTGCCGGGTCGCCGCGGCGCGGGCGTCCTTGCTCATCTCCAGCAGGGGCTGGAGCGGCCAGGGCGGCGGAGCGCCGTCCACGACCAGTTTCGCGCGGTCGGGCCGGGGCCCCGACTGGCCCTCGATGAACTTGTCCCTGACCTCCTCGTCGTACGCGTGCAGCCAGCTCTCCTGAGGCGCGTCGTGCCGCCAGGCGGGGGCGTCGACAGCCCCGATCTCGCGGAGCAGCTCCGTGTCGGCCCGGTGGAAGCGAGGATCGATGAGCCGGTCCCGGTCGCGACTCCCGTCGGCCGGGACGATCGCGCCGCCGAGGAACGCGCTGCTCGGGGGAACCCAGGTACCGGCCGCGGTACG
Organism: Isoptericola sp. b515; assembly: GCF_030588125.1. NCBI lineage: Bacteria > Bacillati > Actinomycetota > Actinomycetes > Micrococcales > Promicromonosporaceae > Isoptericola > Isoptericola sp. b515. The sequence continues at coordinate 761,084 of NZ_JAUQYR010000001.1, forward strand.
GACGCGGGTGTGGAGCTCGAGCCGGAGGCCCAGGTCCTCACGAAGGATCTGCAGTGCCGTCGTCAGGGGGATGTCCCGCAGCACCTCCCAGATCCGACCCCAGACCGCGTCTGGCCGTCGGACGAAATCGCGCTGCTTGGCACGGGTCAGGAGCGCCCGCAGTTCACCGCTGCGATCCATGACGACGACGCCCAGCTTCGCGAGCGCCTCCCGGACACCGGGCATCGCGGCCAGTTCCGGGTCGACGAACTCCACGTCGTCGCGGTCGTCGCCCGCGACACGGACGAAGACCTTGCCGCGCGTGGGCGCCCGGAAGGTGCCGTCCTCCAGTCTGACGATCGGTGCGTTGGCCAGGCCCCGCTGAGCGCGGACCCGAAGCCTCTCGTCATGCCGCCCGACGTCGTCGACGATCAGAGCGGCGACCCGGATGGCCTCGGCCGACTCCTCGACGGTCCCGTGGCGGACGAGCGCTCCGAGCCACTCGTCGATCCCGGCGTTCCCCTCGTCGTCGGCACCTTCGCAGCCCAGCAGGCGTCGGACCTTCATCCTGCGCTCGGCGTTCGAGTTGACGTCGGGGTGCACCCATCTGTCCCGAGGGGCACCCGGCACCTCCGCCCAGGCCTCCGTCCACCGGGCCGGGATGTCGCCTGCCCAACGGAGTTCGGACGGGACGTGGAGGACGCCGTCCACATCGGGCAGGCAACGGACCGCACGCATGCGTTCGAACACCGGCTGGTTGACCACATCGTCCGCCCAGCCGCGGCTCTCCCTGCCTCGCGCCGGGAGCACGTCGAGCGCCTTCACCGGGTCATCGGTCCGGTCGAAGGCGATGACGACGTCACCCACGAGGCGCGGAACGACACCGCGGAGAATGCCCTCGTTGAAGTCACCCGCCAGGAGTCGGGTCCGGTCGTCGCTGAGCTTCCACGGAGCGTTCACGATGCCCGAGAGCGTCGTCCGCTCGCGCGTCGCGAAGTACGCCCAGAACGATCCGTCTCCGGCGCCGGGCGGGATCGCGACGGCGTACCGGACAGTCACCTCGTCACGAGCCGCGACGTGGCCTCCGTCGACCAGTTCCCTCGCGTTCGGGCGGTGAACGGTGCCCGCGACAGCCCAGGTCGAACTCGTACCGCCCGTACGGAGCGTCGTCAGGAGTCCGCCGTCCCGCTCGGCCACGACCTCGCGGACCGCGCCCCACCCCCGGTTCGCGACCGGGTCCTTCGGCTCTGCCAGGTTGCGAAGGATCGCTCGCTTGATGTGCGGGGAGAACAGCACGAACGCCGCAGAGAAGTCGTAGAGCCGTCGGGAGATCGGAACCCATGAGGTCGACAGCGGCAGGACGACGACCGTGCTCGCCCAGTCCATCAGCTCCGCGAGCTGCGGGTCGGACGCGGCCTCCGCCGCCGGGTCGATCAGTCTCGAGAGACGCATCGTCGGGTACGCGGTGGACTCGTAGCCCTCGCCCCGGAGCATCTTCTCCGACCATTCGCGGTCGAACCCGAACGACACCGACCGGCTGAGCACCTTCGGCGTCTCCGAGACGGCCAGGACCGACTTGAAGCCGATGCCGAACTTGCCGACCGCCTCGTCGTCCTTCGTCGAGATGTCGGAGGCCATGATGGAAAGCAGGCCGGCCTCGTCGAACGGCTTGCCGTCATTCGCGACGTACAGCGCGGTCCGGGTCAGGACGACCTCGATGCGCTCGCCGCCGTGGCGAGCGGCGTCGACCGCGTTCTGGACGAGCTCCTCGAGCTGACGGTCGTTGTATCCACCCGACGAGATCCGGAGCTCGTTGTTCGCGTCCTGCTCGACGCGGCTCGGATCCTTCTCGTAGACCTCGAGACACCGATCGGTCTGCTCGGCCACGACATCCGCGAGGCGTGAGGCGCCTCTTTCCCACCCCTGCAACTGCACGTCTGCACCCATCCATCGGCTTCGATCTCACCGGTCGCGGAACCGCTGCTCCCGGCACCCGGTCGCAACCTATGTGATGCCGGTGACACTCAGGAGCGCAGAGCAGGCCTGATAGTGACATCGCAACGGTGGACCGGCCAGAATTCACCCGCTCTCGAACTCTCGTTCGAGTTCCGCACTATGACAGGGCTCCGGCCAGGTGCTTTCCGATCGCCTCTCCGAGGTGGACAGGAACCGCGTTCCCGATCTGCCTGGCGATGTCGGCCCGACGCCCCACCCAGCGGAAGTCGTCGCCGAAGCCCTGGAGCCTGGCGGCCTCCCAGTGCGTGATCGTCCTGTGTGCCGTGGGGTGCACGAAGCGACCCTTCTCCGGCCGGTAGAACTCCGTGCGGATCGTCACCGAGGGCCGCTCCCACACGAGCCGGCCCATCACATCACTCGCGCTCCGCGGGTTGTCCTGCCAGCAGCGCAGGGAGAGTTCGCGCGGGAGATCTCTCCGGCTCCCCCCGTACGGGATCGAACGGAACCTTGCTTGATCCTTCTCCGACCACCGGCGCGTGAAATGCAGCTCAGAGCTTCGGAACGAACCGGGAAGCCAGGTGTTCCTGAACCGTGTCATGCCCGGACGGAGATCGAACTCCCCGACGAAGGGCCGGATCCCCCTGAACGCGTCACGGACGGTCAAGGCCTCGTCGCCCCCGACAGGATCCAGATGTCCGGGGTGCTTCTCGTCCCGGTGAACACCGATCAGCACAGCACGCTTGCGCCGCTGCGGCGACCCGAAATCGGCGGCGTCCACGACGGCCGTGCGGACGTCGTAGTCGGTCAGACCACCCTGCGCCAGTTCCGCGAGCAAGGCTTGATACTCGACCGACTTCACGAAGGTCGGGACGTTCTCCATCACGAACGCACGAGGACCCGCACGCCTGACCGTCTCGACGAACTGGCGCCAGAGCGCGTTTCTCTCGTCGTTCGGGTCCCTCTTCCCGATGAGTGAGAAGCCTTGGCAGGGCGGCCCCCCGACGACGACATCGACCTGGGGCACGTCGTCGTCCCGCAGCCAGTCCTCGACGGATCCCGCGTACATGACGTCACCGAAGTTCTCCGCATAGGTCGCGGCTGCCGCGAGATCGTGCTCGACAGCGCGCACGGCGCGGAACCGCTCGGAACCACGATGCAGTCCCGCCGTCAGACCACCGGCCCCCGCGAAGACGTCGATCACCTTCAGGTCGCCTGAGGACCGCGCAGCCATTCTGTCGACGAGACTCGCTGACACCGCTACGGCGTTGTTCACCAACTGGTGACGACCACCTTTCTGCACTCGCAGACCATATCCAGATCGAAATGTCCGGCCGACCATGCGCGGCCCACGCGGTCGGAAACGCCCGTCAAGAGGACGAAGCATTGGATCCGCCATTGCAGCACGACGGGTTCCGCCCGAAGGGCTCCGCTCTCCGACGCCGACTGGCGAGGCGGCCTTCACGATCCGTCGTCGACCATCTCCCAGACCGCCTCGAGCCGCGCACGCGTGGTCGCGCTGAGGCGTGTGGGGCCGAAGATCGCCGCCGTGCGCCGCAATGTCGCTTCCTTGCTGATACCCGGCTGGTCCCGGAGCACGGCGCGCATCGCCGCCGCGATCTCCTCGGGCGCGATCTCGTCGATCTTCCGGGCGGGCTCGTCACCTGCCTGCCGGTAACCGGTCCAGCTGTCCGGATCCACGCCCTCGGGCCAGACGAAGGTGCCGAGCCTGCTCTTGCGGACGAGCGCCCGCGGGACGAGCCGGGCGATGTCGGCGGCGCGGCTCGCACGGACGGCGGTCAGGCCGAACCGTCGTCCGACGATCCGGACCAGCCTCTCCATCGCGACGGGGCCTTCGGCCTCGACGACGTCGAGAAGCATCGTCCGGACCACGACGGCCGCCGCCCGTGACGGCAGCTCGTCGAGCGTCCGGCGTTCGCCCACGACCTCGGTGTGCGCCGGGACGAACACGGGGGCGGAGACCTCGGGGGCGTCCTCCGGGCGGCTGGGGACGGCCCGGTCGACGACGTCGGCCGGGAACGCGCCCTCTGTGGCCGCACGGGACACCACAGCCTCGGGCGAGGCACTTGGCCCCGGCGCGCCCCAGAGGTCGAACGCCGGGACGAACGCGGAGCCGGACGCGTGAGGAACCGTCGCGGCCGCGGCGGTCGGGACCGCGTCGTCACCGGCGAGGGCGTCCTCGAACGCGGCGCCCTCGGCGTCGGGCTCGTCAACCGGCTCGGGTGGCTGTTCGTCCGCGAGCGCGGTCTCCGCCGCCTCGACCTCGGCGAGGATCCGGGTGATCACCTCGTCGCGGTTCTGGAGCCACATCGGCCACCAGACCCGGGCCACCGACGGCCACCCCATGAGGTTGCTCAGCACCTCGACGGGCAGCACGTCCCGGTCAGAGACCGTCCGACGGCCCTTCCAGCTCTCGCCGTCGAGCAGGACCGGCAGCAGGACCCGGTCGGGCTGCTCGGGCCGCGACAGCACCAGGTCGAGCCGGAAGTCGGACAGACCGACGTCGGTCCTGACGTGCAGCCCGGCGTCACGCAGGGCCCGGGCGACGTCGTCCCGGTGCCGGTCGCGCACCGGCGTGCGACCGAGCGAGGTGCCCGACTCGTCGGCGCGTCCCGCGGCGCGCGCGAAGAGCAGGAACTGCTTGAGGTCCTTGACCCCGCGGTACGACGCGCTCTCGGCGTCGAGCTCCTCGGGCTCGAAGCTGCAGAAGACGACGTTCTTGCGGCGCGCACGCGTGACCGCGACGTTGAGCCGCCTCTCGCCGCCGAGGTTGGACAACGGTCCGAAGTTCAGGGGGATCTTGCCGTTCGCCTGCTTGGAGAACGCCACGGAGAACAGCACGACGTCCCGCTCGTCCCCCTGGACCTGTTCGAGGGCCTTGACGAACAGCACGTCCGAGGGGCCCATCGCGCTCTCGTCCATCGCCGCGGCGACCCTCGGGTCGTCGCAGACCGTGAGCAGGTCCTCGATGAGCTGGCGCTGCTGCTCGTTGAACGTCACGACGCCGACGGTCGGCGGCGTGGGCGCGTCGAGCAGTTCGCGGACGGCGGCCACGATGGCCAGCGCCTCGTCGGCATTGGTCCCCTTGCCCGCCACGACGTCCCCGCCGAGGTCGCGCTTCTCGGTGCTGCCGGCACGGATGAACCGCCCGTCGACCCGGACCAGCTCGACGCCTGTGGACGACGAGAGCAGGGACGGCGCCGGGAAGCTGCTCAGGTCGCCCTCGTAGTACGCCGCGTTCGAGAAGGCGATGAGCGCCTCGTCCTGGCTCCGGTAGTGCCACGACAGCTTGAGCGTCGGCACGCGCGCGAGCTCGCACTCGCTCAGGATCGACTCCTGGTCCTCGACGGGCTCCTCCGCGTCGGTGTCCTCGACCTCCTCGTCGGTGGAGGGCTGCGCGCCGACCTTGCGGCTGGGGGGCATCTGCTTGGAGTCCCCGACGACGACGACGGCCTTGGCACGCCCGATCGCCCCCACCGCCTCCGGGACGGTGATCTGGGAGGCCTCGTCGAAGATCACGAGGTCGAACTCCATCTTCCCGGGCTCGATCAGGTCGACCGCGGACGACGGGCTCGCGAGCACCAGCGGTGTGAGCTCCTGGACCGAGCCCGCGTACTTGCGCAGGATCGCCCGGGTTCCGAGCCGCCTGGTCGTCTTCTCGAGCTCGCGAGCCAGCCCTCCGGTGCCCTTGCCCGCTCCGCCGCCACCACGACGGGCCAGCAGTCGTGCCGGCCCGCCGGTGACCCACTGCGTCCGCACCTCGGCCTCGGCCTCGGCATAGGACCGCACCCGACGGTCGTGCGCGGCCGCGTCGAAGCGGTCGAGACCCTCGGTCCGGACGCGTTCGTCCTGCGAGGTCGACGCGAGGCCGCGCTCGAAGGCCTCGAGGGCCTCCTCCGCGGCGAGCCGGCCGGCGAGGAGGTCGGTACGTGCCTCGGCCAGCCCCGCCTCGCGCAGCGGACCGAGCGCCGCGACGAGCTCCGACCAGCGCTGCAGCGGCAGCAACCGTTCGTGCTCGATCTGCCGGCGCCACTCGTCCGCGTACCGTCGGGTCGCCGCGACCAGCCCGTCGCCGTCCAGCCAGACCGCGAGGTCGTCGTCGGCCCCGCCGAGCAGGTCCCAGGCGCTCGACCAGGCGTCGGCCCACCGGGAGAGCTCATCGGCGTGGGCCGCCAGGTGGTCGCCGGCTGCGAGCTCCCGGACCGTCGCGGCCCAGGGCATGAACGCGCGCAGCGACTCGGTCTTCGCCAGCAGCTCGTCGTAGCGGCGGCGGACCGCGCCGACGACCCCGTCGAGGAAGACGTTGATGTGACGCCCGGCGGACAGCCCGGCCGTCCCGTCGAGCGCCCTCGCCGCCCAGCGCTCCGCCTCCTGTACCTTGATCAGGTCGCCGAGCACACGCGCAGCAGACGCGGGCTCAGGAACGGCCGCGCCCACGACGAACGGCGTCAGCGGCTCGAGCGCCGCCGCCTGCCGCTTGCTCCGGCCGAAGATCCCCGAGGCGTTGGCCGCCTCCAGCGCGGCCTGCACACCGAGCAGGTCGATCTCGAGGACCTCAGGGCGGAATCCCCGGAGGTACCCGGACCACTCGGTGACCATGCGCTCGCAGCTCGTGACGACGTGTGCGGCGTCGTCGACCCAGCCACGTTCCAGGATCGTCCGCAGCGTCGCCCCGCGCGGGAGACGCTCGTCGGTCGCCCGGACCAGCAGCTGCAGCTGGTGCGGGTGGTCGACGTCGTCGAGAGCAGCGCGCAGCGGACCGCCGAGCCCGTCGGCCCACCGGGTGCCGTCCAGGACGGCACGCAGCGCGTCGCCCACCTCGCCGACCTCCCACTCCCGCTGCGGGGTGCGGCCCACGAACCGCCACGGGTGGTCCGGGCGGACGTCGGCGGCGGCGACGACCGGCTGGACGTCGCGAAGGACCTCCCGGAGCTGCTCGACCAGATCGCGACGGTGCGCCACGAGCTCGGCCCTGACGGGCATCGACGGCCCGTCGCCGAGGACGAGAAGCTGGTCGTGCGCACCGTAGGCCGACCAACCCGCCGCGTTGGTCCGGTGGAGGCGTTCCGGGTACCTGCCGAGCTCGAACCGCGAGCTCTGGAGTCGTCGCCGAGCGGCCTCGAGGGCGACCGGGTCGTCCGCCACCCGCGCGGACAGCGACCGCTTGAGCTGTGCACGCACGATCGCGGCGCTCGACCCCTCGTGGTGCAGGTTCAGCATGAAGGGGGCGAGGCCGATGGCCTCGACCCGTCGCTGGACCACTGCGAGGGCGGTGCCCTTCTCCGCGACGAAGAGCACCTTCTGACCGGCAAGCACGCACTCGGCGACCATGTTGGTGATCGTCTGCGACTTGCCGGTCCCGGGCGGCCCCTGCAGGACGAAGGTGCGCCCCTCACGCGCCCAGACGACGGCCTTCCTCTGGGTCGCGTCCGCCGGGATCGGGGTCTCCAACGCCTCGAGCGCGTCAGGGTCGTCGGGCTCCGAGCCGACGACGGGGTCGACGAACGGCTCCGCAGGGGTGTGGACGAGGTGCTTGACGAGCGGCCGCTCGAGGAACTCGTCGCCGTGCTTCGTCAGGTCCTGCCACATCCGGAAGGCCGAGAGGTCGAGCAGGGCGAGCCGCGCCTGGGACTCGACCGCGAACGGGAGACCGCGATCCGCGACCGTCGCCCGGACGGCCGCCAGGATCCCGGAGACGTCGACGCCGGCAGCGTCGTTGGCGGGCTCGGCGAGCTCGGGGATGGTCAGGCCGTGCTCGCTGCGCAGCCATTCCAGGAGCGCGACGTTGGGAGTCGTCTGGGCGCTGGTGTCCAGGGCGAGGGCGAACTGGCCACGAGTGCGCCGCTCGATGATGCGCACCGGCACGAGGATCAGCGGGGCGTCGAGCCAGGCGTTCTTGTGCTCCCAGCGCAGCAGACCGAGACACAGGAACAGCGGGTTCATGCCCCTCTCGTCGTGCGCCTCCTTGGCCCGGCGGGCCATGGAACGGACCTCGGTGACGAACTTCGACCGCCGGACCGGGCCGGGCGACGTCTTCGCCGTGCTCGTCCGCTGCACGAAGAGCTTGCGGTTCTTCAGGAACGCCGACTGCTCCTCCGTCTTGAGGTCCGCGGCGTCGCGGACGTCACGAGCACGCACGACCTCCGGCAGGTCGTCCCCGTGCAGGAGGGTGAGCTCGACGTCCCGGTTCAGATCGTTCTCGAGGGTGCCGAGAAGGTCCCCGTCGACCAGCACCGGCTGGACCGACGGCCCGTTCCGCAGGTTGAGCAGCGCGTTCCTCGCGTCGAGGCTGAAGAGCGAGGACTTCCAGGTGCGGAATCGCGGCGGGTGCTGATCGACGCGCCTGACACCGGAGGGGTTCGTCGGCTCGGCCACCGCGATCTCGGAGGCCTCAGGAGCACCGTTCGCGCCGTAGACGACGACCTCGACCGAACCGTCGGCCTTCTCGTGCACGGCAGGGAGCGGCGCGACCCCCAGGAGCCGGGCCGCAGCGATGTCGACCACCTCGACCGGGCCCTCCGAGAATCCCTGGGGGAGGCGTACGGAACGCGCTTCCTTCCTGGCCCCGGCCGGACTTGTCCCGTCACCAGAAGCGAAGGCCGTCGTCTCGATCAAGCCGAGGAAGCCGCCCTCGATCAGCATCCTGATCGTGGCGGGGTCGTGGAAGACCGGCTGATCCGGGTACCACTCCTGAGTGCTCCCACGGCGGGGGTCGCGCCGCCAGTACCCGACGAAGATGTGACCGTGGACGAGGACGAGCACCGGGAGCAGCCCGACGTGCTCAAGGACGGCAGCCATGAGCACGGTCGTGTCCATGCACGTCCCGAGACCCCGGCGTGCGACATCACCGTGATCCCGGATCCTCTGGCCCTCGATCCGGTAGTCCCACCCGGGCGGAGGCTCGGAGTAGGAGATCTGCCGCCGGTGCAGCGCCGTGTAGACCGCGTCGACGGTCTCCTCGACACGCCGTGTCGCTCGGTCGCCCTCGAGCTGGAAGGCGTAGAAGGAGGCATCGCCCGTCGTGGCCTCCAAGACGTCGGCAGCCTCCCTGGCGAGGGTGGCGACCTCCGGGTGGTTGGGCCGGACGTACGACGCCAGCAGCGAGCAGGACAGCACGCCATTGCGACCAGTGCTCGACCAGTACTGGTCGAAGAGCGCACGGCGCTCCGCTGTGATCGCGGCAGCGTCAGGGCTCTCCGGGTCCTGTCGGAGGAGATCCGTGAGTTCGTCGTGCCGTTGGCGGATAGCGGTCAGCTGCTGCTCGCGCCGCGGCTCGCCCTGGCGAAGCCATAGGTCGCGCGGCTGCAGGTCCACCGACTGCTCGAAGCGAGCAAGCACCGGACCACCGTCGTGCGTCCGCAGCGTGATCAAGCAGTCGGCCCCTCGGCGCTCCTCGACCCGCGCCATCGCACTCGCCGACAACGGCACGTGGATGCTGTCCACACGCAGCCCGGCGAACCCGATCGGCCCCTCGTGCACGACGACGCCGCCGTACCGGACCTCACCGTCGGTGACCGTCACCTCGACCCGCGCATGCTCCAGCGGGGCCGACACGGTGACCTCGAGGTCGTTGACCTGAGGGATCCGGGCGTTGGCCGCCGCCCACGACCACTGGTCGCTGACGGTGGCCCGCAACTGGGCGGAGACGCCGTGCCCCTCGGCGTCGGACTCAATGGGCTCGACGTTCAGCACTTCGGTCACGGGATGTTCCTCGCCGGTCGTACGATCACGAAATCCGGCACGTAACCGGCAATCGGGGCAACTGTAGACCGCGCCACCGGTCTCGAAGCCCGATCACCTCGGACTTCATCTCGACGCAGCGGGTGAAATCTCCGTCGCCCGCCACCCAGCCCCCGGCACCTGACCACGCCTCCGATGGCAGGCTGTCGCCATGACCTCGTCCCTCCTCGTCATCGGCGACCGGGAAGCGCTGGGCTGGATCCTCACCGAGTCGCGCACGGCCTTCCCCGCCGCGCGGCGCGCAGAGGTCGCGAATCTGGCGCCCGGCGACGAGGTCTTCCTCTACACGACCCGGGGCGCCTTCAAGAACCCGACCCGCGACCGCGGCCGGGTGATCGGTGCCGCACGGGTGGCCGGTGCCGTGTCCGACCTGGACCCGCCGATCCGCTTCGGACCACGCGAGTTCCCGTGGGGCTGCGACCTCGAGATCGGGCCCGTCGCCCCGTTCGGCCACGGCGTCGAGCTCGCCCCGTTGGTCGGCCGCCTCGAGGCGTTCTCGAGCCTCGGGACGTCCTGGTCCATCAGGCTTCGTCGCCCCCTCGTCCCGCTCTCGCCGGCGGACGCCGCGACGGTCCGTGAGGAGCTCGACGACGTCCCCCTCGCCTCGACGATCGAGCGTCTCGCGCCCTACACCCGCTGGTACGACACACGCGGCTGACTTCACCCCACAGCGGTGCCGTTTTGCCCGGTCTTGACGGTTACGCTTCCAGTGGCCACGGGCAACGGACCCCTGCCGCTCGGCAGGGACGATCCCCGCCCCGGGCCACGAACGAAGCACCACCGAGAGGTACACGCGTGACAGCAACGACGGAGCCGCGGACCACCGAGTTCGAGGCCGCGCCCGGATCGACCGTCGTCGTGCGGGACGAGGAGTGGCTCGTCACGCAGGTGGAGCCGACCACGGACGGGCACTTCGTCCACGTGGTCGGCCTCTCGGGCCTCGTCCGGGACACCGAGGCGACGTTCTCCACGGCCATCGACGACGTCGCGGTCGCCGACCCGGCCGACGCCGCGGTGGTCGCCGACGAGTCCCCGCGCTACCGCGAGTCCCGGCTGTGGCTGGAGGCGATGCTGCGCAAGACGCCGGTGCCCGTCACGGAGGACGCGCTGACGACGGCGCACCGCGCGCTCGCCGACCCGCTGCCATACCAGTTCGAGGCCGTCCGCAAGGCCCTCGACCCGGACAACCTGCGTCCCCGCATCCTGCTGGCGGACGCCGTCGGGCTCGGCAAGACGCTCGAGATCGGCATGATCCTGTCCGAGCTGTCCCGCCGCGGCCGGGGCGAGCGCATCCTGGTGGTCACGCCCAAGCACGTGCTGGAGCAGATGCAGTTCGAGCTGTGGACGCGCTTCGCGCTGCCGTTCGTCCGCCTGGACTCCACGGGCATCCAGCGCATCCGCCAGAAGCTGCCGGCGAACCGCAACCCGTTCGCGTTCTTCAAGCGGGTCATCATCTCGATCGACACCCTGAAGTCGGACAAGTACGTGGCGCACCTGCGCCGGCACCGGTGGGACGCCGTCGTCATCGACGAGTCGCACAACGTCACCAACGCCTCGACGCAGAACTTCCGCCTGGCCTCGATGCTGGCGCGCCAGACGGACGCCCTGGTCCTGGCCTCGGCCACGCCCCACAACGGCGACCCGCGGTCGTTCGCGGCGCTGGTCCGCATGCTCGAGCCGTCGGCGGTGAAGCCCGACGGCGTCGAGCTGGACGAGAAGCAGGTGGAGCGGCTCATCGTGCGCCGCCACCGGCACTCGCCGGAGGTGGCCTCGGTGGTCGGCGCCGACTGGGCGGAGCGCAAGCAGCCTCGGAACATCCCGGTGACGCCCTCGCCTGTCGAGGAGGAGATCGCGGTCGAGCTGGAGGACACCTGGCTCTGGCCCACGAGCGGCACCTCCCCGTACTCGGGCCGGGGCGGCGCAACCCTGTTCCCGTGGACGCTCGCCAAGGCTTTCCTCTCCTCGCCGGCGGCCCTCGAGGAGTCCGTCCGCAAGCGGCTCCGGGCCGTGGAGACCGGTCGCGAGACCGCCGACGACGACGAGTCGCTCGTCGCGCCGGACGACGCCGACGCCGCCGGCCCCACCGCGGACGACACCCCGACGCCCGGCACACGCGCCGGCGAGCGCGCCGCGCTGCAGCGCCTCCACGACCTGGCGACCCGATCGCTCACCGAGCGCTCGGCGAAGTACGACGCCCTGCGCGACCACCTGCGCGGCATCGGCGTCGGCAAGGGCTCCGACATGCGCGCGGTCGTCTTCGCCGAGCGCGTCGCCACGCTGGGCTGGCTCCAGGACAGGCTGGTCAAGGATCTCGGGCTCAAGGCCGAGAACGTCGCCGTCCTGCACGGCGGGCTCTCCGACGTCGACCAGCAGGCGGTCGTGGAGTCCTTCAAGCTCGCGTCCTCCCCCATCCGGGTGCTCGTCACCGGGGACGTGGCCTCCGAGGGCGTGAACCTCCACAGCCACTGCCACCACCTGGTGCACTACGACATCCCGTGGTCGCTGATCCGGATCGAGCAGCGCAACGGCCGCATCGACCGCTACGGGCAGAAGCACCCCCCGCAGATCACGACGCTCCTGCTGGACCCGCAGCGCACCCGCCGGTTCGGGGGCGACCTGCGCGTCCTGACGCGCCTCGTCGACCGTGAGCACCACGCACACCGTGCGCTCGGGGACACGGCCTCGCTGATGGGCCAGTACTCGGTCGCGGCCGAGGAGAAGAGCATCGCCGACGTCCTGCGCCAGGCGCGCACGCTCGAGAGCGTCGTCAAGGAGGTCGACGAGGTCGCCGACGACGGCGGCCCGGCAGGCCTGCTCGCCCGGCTCATGAACCTCGGCGCGAGCACGGAGACCTCGACCCCTGCGCGGGCCCAGGCACCGACGGGCGGCCGCACGGGGGTGTACGACGACGACCTCGCATTCCTCGAGGACGCGCTGACGCAGATCTACACCACCCCTGGTCAGGAGCCCTCGAACGGGGTGGCGTGGAAGAAGGCCGCGAACGGCTCGGTCGCGTCGCTGAAGCCACCGCGGGACCTGCGCCAGCGCCTGGAGGTCCTGCCGCAGTCCTACCTCGCCGACCGCCGCGTCACCGAGGTGCTGCGCCTGGCGACGACGACTGCGCAGGGCACGCGCGAGCTCACCAACGCCCGCAGCGCGGAGTCGACCTCGGTGTGGCCGGAGGCGCACTTCCTCGGCCCCCTGCACCCGGTCGTCGAGTGGGCGTCCGACCGGGCGCTGGCGTCGCTGGGCCGCAACCAGGTGTTCGCCGTCCGCGGCGACGTCGAGATGCTCACCGTGCTGGTCCAGGCGGCGCTGTACAACGTGCGCGGCCAGGTGGTCGCGACGTCGTACCAGACGGTCGGGTTCCCCAACCCCGGGAATCCGAGCTTCGCGCTCCCCCAGCCGCACGCCACGGCCGCGGAGGCGATCGGGGCGCTGCACGTCGGCGCCACGAACACCGGCGGGGTCGTGGGAGCGACCGGTCTCCAGCAGTACGTGCGCCAGGCCGTGCGCTCGGCCGAGAGCGCCGTCGGCGACCAGGTCGCCTCCATCGAGGTGAGCACGCAGCAGCGGGTCGAGTCCTGGCTCCAGCGGAGCGCGTACTGGCGGATGGAGGCGTCCGCCCTGCTGAGCCGCGAGGCCGCGGCCGCCCGGGCCGGGATCACGACCCGGCAGTCCGACGTCGACGAGGAGTCGCGCCTGGCGCGGGAGATGCTGCCGGAGCGCACGCTGCTGCGCCCGCTGCTCGTCGTCGTCCCGCCCGGTCTCGACCTGCCGGCCGACGAGCCGACCCGTACCGAGGAGAACATCTGATGGCCGCCAGTGACGCGATCGTCGTCGGCGAGGACTGGATCAGCGAGCACTACTTCGCCACGGACGGCAAGCAGTCGTTCCGCACGAAGGTGCTGGAACGACGCAAGGCCTGGGACGACGACTCCAAGGAGGGAGTGCCGACCGCCCGGTCGCGCTTCGTCGCGGCCCGCCCGGAGCTGCTCTCCACCCTGGCCGGGCTCGGCGAGGAGGGCGGCCGGTTCGCCGTCCTGCCCGAGCTGTACGAGCGGCTGCGCGCCGTCCTCGGGTACACGACGGCCGCCCTGCAGGCCAAGCGCGAGGGACCGGTCGAGTGGGTGCACGCGACCGGTCTGGAGGCCAAGGCCCCGCTCGTGATCGTCGAGGCGGTCGCGGTCAAGGACGTCGAGTCGCTGCTGGCCAAGGGTGACCCGGTCAGGCCCACGCGCACCGACCGTACGCTGCTGGAGCCGTACCAGGTCGACGAGAAGACCGAGATCTTCTCCGTGGCGCGGCTGCTCTCGCACCTGTTCGTCCAGGAGGAGGGCCCCGACTACGCGCTCGTGCTGGCCGGTGGCTGGCTGCTGGTGGCGGAGAAGGCCCGCTGGGCCGAGGGCCGGTACCTGGCGATCGACCTGCAGCTCGTCGCCGAGCGCGCCGACGACAAGCGCGGCGGCGAGACCGACCGCGCGCTGACCTGCGTCGAGGCCGCCTCGCTCGCCCCGGACCCCGAGGGCAACCTCTGGTGGCCGGGCGTGCTGGAGGAGTCGGTCAAGCACACCGTCGGCGTCTCGAAGGACCTGCGCGAGGGTGTGCGGCTGTCCATCGAGATCATCGCCAACGAGGTGGTCCGCCGGCGGGCCGCCCAGGGCCTCGAACCGCTGCCACAGGGCGAGGCGCAGAACCTCGCCCGGCAGTCGCTGCGCTACCTGTACCGCATCCTCTTCCTGCTGTACGCGGAGGCCTCCCCCGAGCTCGGCGTGCTGCCCGTCGGCGAGCCGGTCTACGAGCGCGGGTACAGCCTCGACCGCCTGCGCGAGCTCACCCTCGTCGAGCTCGCCGACCCGGCGGCCGAGCACGGCACCCACCTGTACTCCTCGCTCGGCACGCTGTTCCGCCTGGTCGACACCGGGCACGACGGCGGCACCACCGACACCGAGGCCGGCGACGCCGGGCTGACCTTCCGCCCGCTCAAGGCCGACCTCTTCGTCCCGGAGGCGACGGAGCTCATCAACGACGTCGGGCTCGGCAACGCCGCGCTGCAGCAGGTGCTGCGCCACCTGCTGCTGTCCAAGGAGTCCAAGGGCAAGGACCGCGGGTTCATCTCGTACGCGGAGCTCGGCATCAACCAGCTCGGCGCCGTGTACGAGGGCCTCATGAGCTACACGGGCTTCTTCGCCACCGAGGACCTGCACGAGGTCGCCAAGGACGGCGACAACGAGAAGGGCTCCTGGGTCGTCCCGGTGGTCCGGTCCCAGGGGATCGCGCCGAAGGACTTCGTGACGTTCGACGACCCGGTCACCGGCGAGAAGAAGCCCGTGGTGCACGAGCAGGGCACGTTCGTGTTCCGGCTCGCGGGTCGCGAACGGCAGCAGTCGGCGTCGTACTACACGCCCGAGGTGCTGACCCGGTTCACCGTCTCCCAGGCCCTGGTGGAGCTCATCGGCCCGGACGACCCCGACCCGGAGTCGGTGGAGTGGAAGGGCCGCGAGATCCCGCGCAAGCTCGAAGCGCGGGAGATCCTCGACCTCACCGTCTGCGAGCCGGCCCTCGGTTCCGGAGCGTTCGCCATCGAGGCCGTGCGCCAGCTCGCCGCCGCCTACCTGCGCCGCCGCCAGGCCGAGACCGGCGAGACGATCGAGCCGGACGAGTACGCCCGGGAGCTGCAGAAGGTCAAGGCGTACATCGCCCTGCACAACGTGTACGGCGTGGACCTCAACGGCACCGCCGTCGAGCTCGCCGAGATCTCCCTCTGGCTCGACACCATGGGCGAGGGCCTGGCCGCACCGTGGTTCGGCCTGCACCTGCGCCGCGGCAACTCCCTCATCGGCGCCCGGCGCGCCGTCTACCGCCGCGATCAGCTCCGTCAGAAGGCGTGGCTCAAGGCCGTGCCCGACGACGTCCCGCTCGCGGGCGGCATCGGCACCGGCGTCGACGGGCGTATCCACCACTTCCTGCTGCCCGCCGCCGGCTGGGGCAGCGCCGTCGAGGCCAAGGAGGCCAAGGAGCTCGCCCCCGAGGCGCTCGCCCGCCTCAAGGCCTGGCGCAAGTCGGTGCTCGTCACGCCGTCGAAGAAGCAGATCGACGAGCTGGTGAAGTTGGCTCACCGCGTCGAGGTGCTGTGGGATCTCGCGCACCGGCGCCTCGAGATCGCCGAGCAGCAGATCCGCCGGTCCCTCGACGTCTGGGGTGCCGAGAACCTGCCCGTCGGCGGCGAGGTGACCCGCGAACAGATCGAGACGGCGCTCGCCGACGCCCGCGGCGCCTACCAGCGGCTGCGGCTGGTCATGGACGCCTGGTGCGCCCTGTGGTTCTGGCCGCTCACCGACGAGCTAACGCGGATCGACCCTGCCGACGGGTCAGGCGAGTCCGTCGTCGTCGAGCCGCCGACACTCGACGAATGGATCGCCGGGCTCCGCGCCGTGCTTGGTGTGCACACCGAAACCGGGGCGACCGGTCGCGGCAAGGGGTGGCGCGGCGGCGACCAGACGCTCACGTCCACAGCCGACTGGGACGAGCTCAACGAGGCCGAGGACCTCGAGCTCTCCTTCGCCGGCGCCGCCGCGCCCGACCGCGTGTTCGCCGACCACCCGTGGCTGACCGTGTGCCAGCGGGTGGCCGAGAGGCAAGGCTTCTTCCACTGGGAGCTCGACTTCGCGCCGGTGTTCGCCGCGCGCGGCGGGTTCGACCTCCAGGTGGGTAACCCGCCGTGGGTGCGGCCGATGGTGGACGTCGAGGCGCTGCTCGCCGAGGGCGACCCCTGGTGGCAACTGAAAAACAAGGCCACGCAGGCCGAGGTCAAAGAACGGCGCGAGGCGACCCTCGCGCTCGACGGCATCGCTGACTTCGTCGTCGGTGCCGTCGGAGACGTCGAGGTCACCAAGGAGTTCGTCAGCTCCGTCCAGGACTACCCGCACCTGGTCGGGCTTCAACCGGACCTCTACCGCTGTTTCATGGAGCAGACCTGGCGGCATCATTCAGCGTCGGGAACTATCGGCCTGATCCACCCGGAGACCCACTTCACGGACGAGAAGGCCGGCGCGCTCCGTGGCGAGACGTACGGACGACTCCGGCGCCACTGGCAATTCATGAACGCACTAATGCTCTTCGAAGTGCACGACCAGGTCTCCTACGGGGTGCACATCTACGGCAGCCGACAGCTCGTCGCCTTCCAGCAGGCTACTTGGATGTTCGAGCCCGCGACTGCTGAGCGTTCGCTTGAACACGATGGCACAGGTGAACAGCCAGGCCTGAAACTCGCCAATGGTCGTTGGGATGTACGTCCTCACCGTGACCGAGTAATCAGCGTTGATGGGTCTGTGCTACGCACATGGCACGCCACCCTCGAAGCCAGCGACGTGCCAACCGCCCAGACCCGCATGGTCTACGCGGTGAACCGTTCGACGGCATCGGTACTCGACAAGATCTCCGAAGCGCCACGCCTCGGCTCGATGGGGCTCCAGTTCTCCGCTGGCTGGCACGAGAAGAACGATCGGTCGAAGGGATACTTCGACTCCGAGTGGGGCGCCCCGGCGGACTGGACCGAGGCGATCTTGCAGGGGCCTCACCTCCACGTGGCGAATCCCCAGTACAAGGTTCCCAACCCGACCATGAAGCACAACCAGGACTGGTCGGCGGTCGATCTCGAGGATCTTGCACCCGACGCAGTCCCCGCGACGTCGTACAAGCCCCGTGGCAACCACGAGGCTTACGACGCGTCGTACACGCACTGGACCCGCGAGGTCGTGATCGGTGCCGACGGCAACCCTGTCATCGACGTTCCCGTCGTCGACCCGAAGTACGTCCGCGCCGTCGAGACCGCCACCCGCGCCGACGGCACCACCGTTCGCACCGAGACCGTCTCAGCCCGCGCCTTCTACCGCCTCGCCTGGCGCAAGATGGCGGCCAATACGGGCGAGCGGACATTGATCCCGGCGGTGATGTCACCCGGCGCGACGCACATCGATGGCGTATTCACGCTTGGGCTGCCAATGGCCCCGCTGAACTACTTGGTCGACGTAGCGTCCGTCACGTCCTCGCTCGTAGCGGACTCGCTGATCCGTGTAGCGCCCAAGGCGAACATCAGATCCTCAACGGTGGCGAACCTGCCACTGCCCGAACTGACTCCACTCCGCGCGCAGCTGCACCTTCGCACGCTTCGCCTCCAATGCGTGAACGACGCCTACGCCGACCTGTGGGCCGAGTGCTACGACCCAGAGTTCCGCGACGACTCGTGGACCGGCCTACCGGAGCGCACGGGGTGGGTCGACCTCGGCGACGTCGGGCCGGAGTGGACCCCGGACACGCCACTGCGCCGCGCTGAGGACCGCCGCCAAGCCATGCTGGAGATCGACGCCCTCGTCGCCCTCTCCCTCGGGCTGACCGCCGACGAGCTGTGCACGATCTACCGCACCCAGTTCCCGGTGCTGTACGGCTACGACCGCAACCGCGACCACTACGACGCCAACGGCCGTATCGTCCCGAACGAAGTCCTCACCACCTGGCGCAAGCGCGGCGGCAACGAGGGCTGCTACTCCGACGAAGACCTCACCGCCACCCACCAGGGCAGCAAGGTCGGCTACCTCTACGAGCTCCCCTTCGAGACTCTCGACCGCGAGGCCCACATGCGCCAGGCCTACGCCGTCTTCGAGTCCCGCCTCCAGAAGGAAGAAGATGTCTGAGCACCCCCACGAGAGCACTCCGACCGCTCCTGGACACGGCCCGTCGCCGATGCCGCCGCCCCCGCCCGGCTATGTCGCCCCTCCGGCGTCGGCGCTACCCCCGCCGGTGGCTGGTACGGGTGCCGGAGGGCCGTACTACCAGCAGCAGGTCCCGGCGCAGCCCGTCCATCCCCGATATCACGCGGGCTACCCGGCATATCCGACCCGGCCCGACAAGTCGCTTGCCGTGGCCTACGCGCTGTGGTTCTTCCTCGGATTCCTCGGTGTGCACCACTTCTACCTGGGCAAGGTCGGCCGTGGCGTGGGCTACCTGCTGACCGTGGGATGGTTCCTGGTCGGCTGGCTCATCGACCTCTTCACGCTCCCGGCCCAGGTCACACAGGTCAACGCCGAGCGCCGAGCGGGCCTGCGGTGACTTCCCGAGCCGGCGCCGACTGGTACGCCGATCCGACAGGGCGCTACGAGCACCGGTACTGGGACGGACAGCGATGGACCCATCACGTCTCCTCCGGTGGGCGCCCTGCCATCGACGAACCCACTCCAGGAGCGTCGGTGGTCACCGCCACCGCGTCCGGTTCGAACGATCGGTCGAACAAGAAGATTCGCCGTCAGGTGGAGGGCGTCGGGGCGGCGACGGAGCAGCACGGGGCTGCCGGCTGGTCCCATGCCCTCGGCGAGACCTCCTTGTTCACGGAACAGGTCCTGGTCGTCAACCAGAAGGCCAAGTTCTTCGAGGTCAAGGCCGAGTACGGCGTCTTCGACCAGCACGGCCACCGGATCGGGGCCGTCCGCGAGGTCGGCCGAAGCCTCATGACCAAGGCGCTGGGCCAGCGGAGCGATCAGAACCGCGCGGTCAGACTGCAGGTCGTCGATCTCGACGGCCGGGTTCGACTGACCCTCACGCGGCCGGCCAAGATCCTGCGGTCCAAGGTGACCATCGGTCTGCCGGACGGCACACCAGTGGGCCAGATCGTCCAGAAGAACCTCGGTCTCACCGGCAGGATCCGCTTCACCCTGGAGCAGGGCGGCCAGGTCCTCGGCTCGATCAACGCCGAGAGCTGGGGAGCCTGGGACTTCAACGTCCAGGACGCGAACGAGAACGAGCTCGCCCGGATCACCCGAACGTGGGCCGGGCTGCTCGCGGAGTCCTTCACCAAGGGGGACAACTACGTCGTGCAGATCCATCGCCCGCTGGAAGAGCCGCTGCGTTCGCTCGTCGTCGCCGCGGCACTCGCCATCGACACGGCGCTCAGGCAGTCGACCTGAGCGGCACGTCACTGAGCTAGCTGCAGACCACGACATCGGCAGACCAATCACATGATGACCAGGCGTCGACCGACACGGTGCGGCGGGACGACAACAAGGAGCGATCAGTGAAGGCTGAGACGACCACCCCTCGTGAGCTCTTCGAAGGCAGGGTCCACTACATCATCCCGCCGTACCAGCGTCCGTACGTGTGGAACGCCGAGGACCAGTGGGAGCCGCTGTGGGAGGACGTCGCACGACTCGCTGAGGCGGAGCTCTCGTTCGACGGGACCGGCCGTGCTCCGAACCACTTCCTCGGCGCGGTCGTCTACGAGTCGCAGCCGACGATCGCCGGGGACGTCTCACGCCACCTCGTGATCGACGGGCAGCAACGCACGACCACGCTGCAGATCCTCCTCGACGCCGTGCACCAGGTGCTGGTCGAGCGCGGGCACGAGGACATCGCCGAGGACCTCGAGGACCTGATCCTCAACAAGGGCAGCAAGTACAAGGGCAAGGCCGAACGCTTCAAGCTCTGGCCGTCACGCAACGACCGTGACGCGTTCGCCCATGCGATGGACCCGCAGTCCGAGGACGAGCTCGAGCACCGCATCGTCTCCGCTCATGCGTTCTTCCGTCAGGAGACGGCCACGTGGCTCGCCGGTACGGAGGACGTCGACGGTGTCGCTCCCCCGGGGTCCGAGGAGGCGCGCGCCGGCGCGTTGTCCAGCACGCTGCAGCTGCGGCTGCTGCTCGTCACGATCAACCTGACGGACAGCGAGGAGTCGCAGCTCATCTTCGAGACGCTCAACGACCGCGGGACTCCGCTGCTGCGTGCTGATCTGGTCAAGAACTGGATCTTCCAGACCGGGCACCGCGTCGGTGCCGAGGTCGAGGAGTGGCCCGAGACGTTCTGGGCCGACTTCGACGACGACTGGTGGCGGCAGGAGATCTCCCAGGGCCGCGCGCTGCGGTCGCGGATCGACATCTTCCTGCAGTACTGGCTCACCATGCGTACGCGCGACGAGGTCCGGACCGAGAACGTCTTCCGGGTCTTCACCCAGCACGCGGCGCCCCTCATGCAGTCGGCCACCGAGGCCGAGCACTTCCTCGGGGCGCTGCGCAAGGACGCTGACACGTACCGCTCGTTCGCCCAGCTCGACGTGTCCACGCCTGAGGGGTCGTTCTACGGGCGGGTCATCGAGACGATGGAGCTCGCCGCGACCACACCGCTGCTCCTGTGGATGATCTCGGCCAACCATCGGGTCCCCGAGCAGCAGGTACGTATCGGCCTCGGGGCCCTGGAGAGCTGGGTGATCCGACGTACGCTCCTCAGCGTCACGATGCGCGACGTGAACCGCATGATGGTCGCGATCCTCAAGATCCTCGATCAGACGCCTGTGGACGAAGCCGGGCAGGCTGTCCGCGACTTCCTGACCCAGCAGACGGCGAACTCGCGCTACTGGCCCACGGACGTCGAGATGGTCGAGCAGCTGCCGAAGGTTCGTCTCTACGGCAACGTCCGCCAGAACCGGCTCAAGGAGGTGCTGAGCGCGGTCGAGCAGCACCTGCGCACCAAGCAGCACGAGGACGTGTCCCTGCCCACCAAGCTCCAGATCGAGCACGTCATGCCCCGCGCCTGGCGCCACCACTGGGACGAGGACCCGAAGCTCACCCCGGAGGATGCCGCGGCGAGGGACCGGCACGTCGACACGATCGGCAACCTGACGCTCATCAGCCAGCCCCTCAACGGCACGTTGTCGAACCGGCCGTGGACCGACGCGGAGTCGTCGGACCTCAGCGCCGGCGGGCACGCTGGTCTCGGCAAGCGCAGCCTGCTCGCCAAGTACTCGCTGCTCGTGCTCTCGAAGGAGCTCGTCGACGAGCACGGCACCGCGTGGACGGACGACGACATCTCCGCACGGTCGGCGTCGATCGCAGAACGGATCTGCGCGGTCTGGCCGCGGGAAACCCCCTGAGCTGACCTCGCGACAGCTGCGGTGACTCCCGGTCTGGGAAGCGGAGCCGAGACACACGACGTCAGGAACTCGGCCGGCACGAGATTTCACCCGCGAGAACCTGGGGCCCAATGCCCGTGAAAGCCGATATGACTGTTTAGTTCGATATCCTCGTCACCGGGCTCATGGGGCAAGGGAGTTGGGGTGGCATGAGGATCGGTGTGGGGGGCGGTATCGGCCCACTTCGCGGCGGGGTGAGCAATCGCGGAGTCGGCGTCGGCTTCGGTCCGATCAGCGTAGGCGAGTCAAACCGCGACATGGAGGGCTGCGCGACCTTCATCTTCGGCGCGGTGCTTCTCGGGCTGGTTGCCGTCGGTCCCTACTTCCTCGGCAAGTGGGTGGCCGGGCTCTTCGGGGCAGGGCCCCAGTCTCCTGCGCGGTTCATCACCGGATGGGTGTTCGAGGGGATTTACCTCGCGGTCATCGCCCTGGTCGTGACCGCGCTGTTCACCCAGGCCGTGGCCCGCGTGCTGGTCTCGGCGCTCGGGCTGTGGCTCTCCACGTTCGTCACCGGGCATCACGTCAGCCTTGCACCGGAGCAGCGAGGATTCTGGGAAACGGTGATCATGCTGCTGTTCGGTGGATTCTTCCTGAGCTTCCTCATGCTCCGAGCAGTCATCGATGTCGAGGACGCCATCCCGTTCGCCCTCGTATGTCTTGTGACGAACATCGTGTCTCTCTACCTGCTCAGCTTTCTTTTCCGACCGTCGGACGACGCGGACTGGGGCCTGACGATCGACGGCTTCGGTTGGGCACTGCTGGCGTCGGCACTCATCGCGGTCTTCCAGGCCTTTGCGTCGTCCCTCGTGGCAGCCATCCAGGAGTAGTCGCACGACCGCGCGGGCACCACGCCTCAGGCGAGTAGGTCCACCGTCGCCTTGGCATCTGCCAACGTCTCGTCGACTCCTTCGATCAAGGCCTCCAGGTCCGCCCCGTCGACCGTCATGAACCTCGCGACGTCGAGGCTTTCGACAGCGATCTGGCAGGCGGCGATAGCTACGAACCTTCGGTACGCCTCCTGCTGTTCAGGGGTGAGCGTCCGCCACTCGACCGGGGCTCTGTCAAGGCCGCGCTTCCACTGCTGGAGCCGCCAGCCAGCGTGAAGACCGATGATCTCGAGTATTGACGTGGCACGCGTCAGCGCATCGATCATGTGGTCGAACCCGCGCTGACTCGCATCGAACTTGGCATCTGCCTCGTCCAGCTGGGCGAGCAACTGTTCCTCCTCAGCACGACTCCGTCGCCTTGAGAGGAAGAGGAGCCTGCTGGCCGCGAGCATCGTGCCTGGGCCTGTGGCGATCCCGAGAAGCAGCAGGGAACCACCGCGGCCGAGCGGCGATCCGGTGACGCCCGCGGGTCCAGGGCCGCCCCGCTCGCCCTTGCTCGACAACACCGCTGCCATGAAGGAGCGGTACGTCTCGGCGTTCTCCACGCCAGCTCCAGCGTCACCGTCACCGTCACCGCCCGCGAGCGTCGCAACGATCCGACGTGCGAGTCCACGTGCACGCGCCTCGGAGGTCCCCTCCGCGAACTGAGGAATGTCGATCGGGAGGGTGTCGTTGTCAGCGGACCCCTCTGCGCCCTTGGCGCCGGACTCCGGCACGCCCCGAATATCGCGTGCAGTCCTGACGAACTCCAGCAAGAACTCGTCCCGGGCCGTGTCGTGCGCTGCGTTGAAGGCCTCACCGAGCTCGGCAACGAGATCAGCGCGCTTCCTGGTCTCCTCCCGCACGGCGGCCAGGCGTTCCTTGAGGGCACGCCGGTTCCTCCTGGCGCCCGGCTCCGCCATCCGCTCGTCCCACTGAGCCGCGTCCTCCCGGGCTCGTCGCTCTGCCCGATCCTCGAGCTGCCCTGGCGTGAGCTGCAGGGCCAGGGCGATGCCTTCGAAACGCCTCGGGCCGGGCCTGGTCGTGCCCGATTCGATGCGTGACACGGATACTCCCGCGCCCGTGCCGTAGCCGGCCTGCTTGCCGAGCTGCTCCTGACTCAGCCCGAGCTCTTCCCGACGCTCCCTGATCGCCTGACCGAGAGCCTTGGCGGCGTACCCCATGGAAGCACTATAGCAAATACCTCCACACTTAGTGTTGCTAAATCGCGCTAGGCGTAGTTCACTGGAAGCACCAGCTCCTTCGGAGCTCCGACGAGGAGGACGACCATGGGACACATCGACATCACCAAGACGATCCAGATCGTCCTCACGGCGACCGAAGCCGCCGACAGGGCCAACCAAGTGCGCAAGGACCCTGCGGTCGTCGTCGCAGCGAAGGAGTTCATGCGCGACGTGCACGAGTCGACACATTCAGCTGCTCGGCTGGTAAAGGCCAGCCGAGAGGCCTGGCGGCGCACCGACCGGCCCCGCGGGGGGACCTCGGCCGCATGGGCCTAGTCGTCGCCTCAGGGCATACCACCCAGATCCCGACGCAGCGAGCCACAGTACTCTCGGCCCGGCATCATGCTCATGTTTCGGTACGTGCGCCCTGGGAACGGGCGAAGCGGACGCACGGACAAGGAGCTCGGCGGGCGAGGACAGCCCGGGAGCCCTCTGTGCGGATACAGACCGAAGGACGCCTGCATCCGCATAGAGGGCTCCGTCTCAGAGGAGGTAGCTGTATTGGCGCGTGGCGGCCTGCAGCTCCGCGGCAGCAGAAGCGTCTCCCCCCTCGAGACGTGTGACGGCGCTCCGCAGCTGAGTCGCCTCGGCGTCATCGATGAACGGCAGGATCTTCGCCTGGACGTCGTTCACGAGCTGGCGATCAGCAGCGCTCAGCGAGCTCGCGGACGGACCGGGCGGGCCCGCGATCCGGTCCTCGTCCAGGGTGCGTGACACACGCTGAGCGATGCGCGTGAGCTCTCGCTTGTCGACCGAGGCGCCGTACGACACCGCCTCGTCGAGGACGACATTCCCGAGGCTGTCCTCCCCGTGGACGTGAAGGATGCCGTCGACGTCGTAGCTGTAGGTGAGGTCGATCGAGATCTCCCCGAACGCCCGCGGCTCCGGGAGCGTGATCGTCCATTCCTTGAGCACCACGTTGTCGTCGTCGTCCAGAGGCTTCTCCGGATCTCCCTCGACCACCTCGACCTGGAGCTGGTCCTGGAAGTCGCGCACCGGCGTGAAGGTCTCCGTCGCACGCGCGGGGAGCTTGTGGTTGCGCGGGATCAGTTCGGAGAAGACGAGGCCGACGTTCGGGTTGAGCACCTTGGTGCCGAGAGCGTGCTCCGTCGAGACGAAGAAGTCACGGTCGTCGAGGTCGCCTCCGAGGATCGCGGATGCCACGGCGGCACCCTCGGCGACCGCCGTCATCGGGTCGATGCCGGGCGCCGGGCTGAGCCCCACCGCATCGGCGACGAAGCGCCTGATGAGCGGCGTCTTGCAGGTGCCGCCGACGAGAACGAGGGCGTCGATGTCGCTCGCGCTGCCGCCGAGGTCCTTCAGGCACTGCTCGATGGGCTCGCGGACACGATGCACCTGGCTCTGGATGACCTGTTCGTACATGGGGCGCGTGATGCGGCGGTACTGGCCGCCTGGCAGAGGGACGCTGACCTCTTCGAGCTCGGAGAGCTGGATCTTCGCTCGTTCGACGTCCAGGCGGAAGCCGGTCCGCTCGTCCTGGGTCCACCTGTCGGAGTCCGACACGGTGTCGAGGACGAGCCGCGCGAGCGCCGAGTCGAAGTCCAGCCCGCCCAGCTTCTGGATACCCTTGGACGCCTGCTCCATGAAGACACCCTCGACGTTGCGCAGGATCGTGACGTCGAGCGTGCCACCGCCCCAGTCCACGACCATGAGCGTCTCCTCGGTGGCCGATCGCATGCTGTAGGACATCGCGGCAGCGGTCGGCTCGTTGATGAGGGCCTGAACCTGGACACCGGCCATCCCTGCCGCCAGCTTGGTCCGGTAGCGGGCGATCCCCCGGCTGTTCGCGGGGATGGTCACCACGGCCTGGTCGAACCCGACGCCCTGCGCAGCGCCGGAGCGCTTGAGGTGCCCGAAGATCAACGTGGCGATCTCCTCGACGGAGTACTCGATGCCGTCGACCTCCGCCCGCTCCTCGGCACGGAGCAGCCGCTTGACCGCGGCGAGGCTGCCCGGTCGTTGCTTGGCCTGCCACCCGAAGATCGGCCGGTCGTCGAGACCTCGTCCGAAGACGGTCGGCAGCACCCGGTCGAAGCCCAGCCCGGCCCAGTCCGCCGGCGGCTCGTCGGACGACAGCACCGCGGGAGAACCGGCCGCGAAATGTGCCACCACGGAATTCGTCGTGCCGAAGTCGATACCCACGCTCGTCATCAGGACTCCTTGATCTCGGCGCCGTCCTCAGCGCTGACGGGGACAGCCGGATCGGCCACGGCTTCCTTCGTCGGTGACGTCACGGCCGGCTCGGTTGCTGCCGCATCCTGGGTCGAGACCCGTCGAAGACGCCCCTGCTTGACAACCCGCCCGGTGTTGGTGTCGACGTACCCCGGAAGGTCGACCTCGGCACTCGAGCCGTCGAGGTGGAACGGCTCGAACGCATCCCGCAGCTCCGGGTCGTCGACACGGGCGACTCCGGCCTGGGACAACCACTGCGAGACCAGCGCCCGGAGGTCGTCGGCGTCGGCTCCGCGAGCGAGCGCGAGATCGAACTCCGCCAGCTGAGCGACGTGGCGCAGCCGGTCCGTGGCGGAGGCGATCACCTGCTTGCGGAGCCCTTCGTAGGCGTCGGCCGACAGATGCGTCCCGGGATCTCTCACGACCAGCGCCGTGTAGATCATCTCGAGCCTGCGGTCGACGGCTTCGAGACGTCGACCGGCTTCCCTGCTATTCATCCCGAACATTCAGGCCTCTTCTCCGATGAACTTGTGAAGCCGTGGCAGTGCGTCTCGTGCGGCGTCGTCCACGAGGTTCTGGACCACCTCACGCAGGATCACCGCCTCGATCTGCTGGCGGTCCTCGGCGGTCACGGGCCCCGTGCGGCGCGGATACGGTTCGACCGGCGGGTCGAACAGCCCGTGCCCCGGGGGAGCGTCGTACGCGCCGTTGTCGGCCGGCACGCGGTAGTCGTCGATGCTCGCCGACGGATCCTCGATCCGCTGCTCCACGGCATGCAGCGCCCAGTTGACGTCCTCGAGGTCATACGGTGCGTCGGCAGTCTTCCGGAGACGTCGCGTGGCCCGGGCGAAGGCCCGGGCTGCCTCGGACTTCGTCGCGCCGTAGGGCAAGCCGAGGATCAGGTACGGGTTCCGACGATCGTCGCTCATACCAACCTGCCGATCTTCCTGTTCAGACTTCTGGCGTCACCGACGATCGCCTCGATGTAGTCGCGCAGGTCGCTGTCCGACACGAGGGGCCTCACCTCGTCGAGAAGGGTCTGGGTGTCGACGACGAACTCGCGCGCGGGACGGAGCAGTCGTGCGACGACCGCGAAGTCGACGCGATGGGACGGTGTCCTCCTCACACGTTCGAGGATCTGCTCGACCATGCCGCTGACCTCGTCGAACTGGCGGTGCCGGAATGCGGCATGTGCCGCGCCGAGCCCGTCACCTGCCATCGCCACGATCATCGCGAAACTCTCCCGTCGGTCGTCGTCGACCTCGTGGAGCTGGTCGCGGGCACCGCGGAGCCATGCGATGAACTTGGTGTTGGGCTCACCCTCATCGGGGTCGATCCTTTGCGTGACCGACCGGATGGTCAGGCACACCAGAGGAATCCTCTGCTCCGCGGCCAGTGGCACTCCCGCCTCCAGGATCGACATGCCGAAGTAGGCAGCGGCCGGCTCCTCGCTGTGGTCCATCATGAAGTCGACGAGCGACCCGACGAGCTGGTCGCGATCCAGCTCGAGCCACGGTTCGGCGTGCCCCCGTCGGAACTCGTCCGCGATCTGGTTGATGTACTCGTCGAGGCCCGCAGCCCTCGCCCTGAAGACCCGCACCGCGGACCTGTCACGATGAACGCCGAAGTCGTCGACCGACCTCGCGGAGAACCACTCGTCGTCATGGACGGCCAAGGTGCGGAGCAGCCTGACGTAGCGCTCGTCGGGGAGGTCTTCGGCGATCAGGCTGCGGAGAGCTCCGACGATCTCGGACGGCAACTCTTCGGTCCCGCCCTCCCAGGCGCGTTCGTCGGCGTCCTGCCAGAGGACGAGGGCTCGCTCCGCGGCCATGGCACGTTGGCGACCGCTTGTCGCGTCGTGAGCAAGCCTCACGAAACGGTCGATAGCTTGTTGGCGCTCGACGCCACTCGCCACAACGGCCGCGTTGGTGAGAAGTCCATGGGTGTATTCGCCCTCGAGCGCCTTGTCCAGGGCAGCCAGCGCGGCATCCGGCTCACCGTTGAGCCAGTGAACGCAAGCCAGGATGTTGAGCAGCTCGTCCCGGATCGCCTCACGCTGCGCCACTCGCAGTCCCTCGAGTGCCAGCGCTCTCGCCCTGCCCCAGTCCCACTCGAAGAGCGCCTGCCGCGCCTGCCGCAACGACGAGTACTCCGTGTACTTCCGACCGACGGTCGACGTCGGACGATCCGCCAGCACACCTCGTTCGACCAGCACGGCCCAGACGGTCGGGTCCTGGAGCAGCGCGTCCGGGGCTGCCGCTCCTTCACCACGCCCAAGCACATCGACAAGTGCTGTCAGGGTCGGGTCTCCACCGAGATCCTCCGGCGTGCGGGCGGCTCTCACAGCCTCGATCGCGTCGAACAGGATCTTGTCCGTACCGGACAGGTCGCTGCCCAGTCCCTTCTCCCCGACGACCGCTCGCCTGAAGATCTCGTGGGTGAAGCTCAGATCACGGACCTGCGCCGTCGTCAGCTCGTCGGGTCGGGTGCGGGCCATGACATAGGTCCGCAGGTCATGGCCGGTTGGCCCCACCGAGCCCCGCAGAGCAGACCCGTCGACGACCGCCACTCGCCCGTCGATCAGCTCGTCGATGATCGACACCGGGACCTGCGGCGGCACGGTGACCGTCGGCACGCCCTGGTGCCGGCCGTCTAGCAGTGCGAGCATCAGTGCCGCCCCCGATGTCCGCACCGGCCAGCGCGGGTCGCGCAGGGTCTGCAAGATCTGGTCACCGGCCTCGATCCACCCGGAAGAACGGAACTCCTCGGCCACCGATGCCGCTCGATCTCGGTGGCTTCCGGCACCATCGGCACCGGACAACAGCGCGGCCACGTCCTCGGTCAGCATCGAGGCGTCGAACCCGAACCGGGCCGCCACTCGCGTCCGGATACCCAGGGGCGCGGCTGGATCCCTGACGACGATCCTGGCGACGCTCGCCCATTCGGCGATGTCGTCCTTGTCGTGGATGATCTCGTAGGCGACTCGCCACGTGTCGATCGGCAAGGAGAAGCACTCGTCCGCTGTCAGCTCGAGCGCCTTGCGATCGAGAAGAACTCCGACGGCCTGACCCTGGTCGGCCAACAGGGCGTCGATCCGCCGCCGGATCACGTTCTGGACCTCGACGGACAGCCGAGTGACGGATTCCTTGCGGATGACGCTCCACAGGCGCCCGGCATGTGACCGCAGAGCGCGATCAGGGGCGACGATGAACAGAGCCTCCGAAAGCCTCTCCTCCGCGATCCATTCGGTACGACCGTCCGGCCAGACGATCTCACAGGAATGTCCGCCGTCGTGCTGGTCGAGCACCACGACCAGGTGCCGTCGGAACCCTCTCCTCAGACGGCGGACGGAAGCGACATTCCTGCCGCGCACAACGGGAGCCTCGACAGCCAATGCTGCATCGTCCTGCGGCATCTTTGACGCATCAAGCCGGACAGCCGGGTCAGTCATGGACGAACTCGCCGTCGATGATGTCCTCGTCGATCGGCACCGTCGGGGGCGCTCCGCAGTCGGCGTCCGGTCGAAGGTGGATGGGCATCTCGGCCGGCGCCGGCCCGAAGACCTTCTTCGTCGAGCGGACGGTGAACTGCGCGAACGCGGCATTGCCGCCCGCCCCGATGGCGGCGCCGATGCCGAACGGCACCGACTTTCCGAGCACGAGAATTCCCTGCTTCGTCCCGTACTTCGTCACGAAGTTGTGGCCGAGCACCTTGTTGACGTTCTTCAGAGCCTGGAGCGGCACACCCTCGACGACCTTCTTGCCCCAGTGGCCACCCACCTTGCCCGCGACCTTGTTGATGGCGGGGTTGGCGGAGTCCCCGAGCAGGATCCCGAGGAGCAAGGTGCGGCGCCGGACGACGTCCTCGGTCGGGATCCCGTGGACCTCGGCCACGGCGAGCACGTACGTGGTCGCGACGGTGGTGAAGGTCCCGGCATCGGCGACGGCCAGTGCCAGGCCCGCCGGGAGACCCACCGCGGGTGCGGCCGCCGCTCCTCCGGCTGCGGCTCCTGAGGCGCAGACGGCAGCGGTGAACTGTCGCCCCAGCAGCTTGATGACCTTCTCCGGGTCGGCGTCCGGGGCGCGGCGAACGGTCCCTCGGACGTGGGACAGGATCGCCGGCCGGCCGATCTGGACGGCCCTGTCCAGACCGGCGAGGAGCATCCGGGCGACCGCTTTGTGCTCTCCGGCGTCGTCGCTCACCGTTGCCATGAACACTCCTCGCGAATGGGGCATCTGAGAAGACGAACCTAGCGGTGAAGGGACCGTCCGTGACGCCACGGCGCGGGTGAAGTCTTGGCCGCACACCCCCGTCGACGTGCAGAGTTGCCCCGGGAGTCTGAAACGATGCGCAGGTGAGCGAGCTCCTCCCCGTCGTCCAAGCCGAGTCCCTGCGCACCGCCCTGCTGGAGTACCTGGGCACGACGTTCGCTCTCGCCGACGCCAGCACCCGTGCCTCGCTCGAGGAGTTCCTCGCCTCGCCGACGACGGGCCTCTTCCGCGGCCCGTACGTGCGCCTGCGGCTGCCCTTCCGCCCGGCCGAAGACGGCTGGCGCGACACCCTCGACTGGTACGGCGGCTATCCCACCCCCTACGGCCACCAGGCGGCCGCGTTCCGACGGCTGTCCTCCCTCGGTCCGGACGGGTCGATGCGCCGTCCGGAGCCCACCCTCGTCACCACGGGCACGGGGTCCGGCAAGACGGAGTCGTTCCTCTACCCGATCCTCGACCACGTGCTGCGCGCCCGCCGCGCCGGGACCCCGGGCACCAAGGCGATCATCCTGTACCCGATGAACGCCCTGGCGAACGACCAGGCGAAGCGCCTCACGGAGCTCCTCACCGGCGACCCGGACCTCCGGGCGGTCACCGCGGCCCTCTACACGGGCCAGCAGGGGCCGGACCGCTCCAAGGTCTCCGCCGCCGGGCTCATCACCGACCGGGCTGTCATCCGGGACACCCCGCCCGACATCCTGCTCACCAACTACAAGATGCTCGACCAGCTCCTGCTCCGGGACACGGACGCGAAGATCTGGTCGGCCTCCGCACGGTCGCTGCAGTACCTCGTGCTCGACGAGTTCCACACCTACGACGGCGCCCAGGGCACCGACGTCGCGATGCTGATCCGCCGCCTCGGCCTGGCGCTCAAGGCCCACTGGCCGGCCGCGCCCGACGCGCGGACCGCCGCCGGGCTGACGGAGGACGACGCCGACCGGCCGCTCGGCACGGTCACCCCCGTGGCGACGTCGGCGACCCTCGGGGACAAGGGCGATCCGTCGGCGATGCTCGACTTCGCCCGCACGGTGTTCGGCGAGGACTTCACCGAGGACGCCGTGGTCACCGAGTCGCGGCTCTCGCTTGCCGAGTGGGTGGGCGACGCCGCGCGGTCTGTCGCCGACCGCGGGCTCGCTCCCATCGATCCCGAGCCGCTGGTGGTCGACGCCCTCGGCGCGGACCTCGGCGGCTGGACGGGTCACGACCTCCCCCACCTGCGCGACGTCGAGCCGGACGCCCTGACCCGCACCGTCGTGGCCCACCTGTACCGCGAGCGCCCCGAGCGCGCGAAGGACGACGACGTCGTCGAGCCC
The DNA here is from genome assembly GCF_030588125.1 of Isoptericola sp. b515. Lineage (NCBI taxonomy): Bacteria > Bacillati > Actinomycetota > Actinomycetes > Micrococcales > Promicromonosporaceae > Isoptericola > Isoptericola sp. b515. The sequence goes on from NZ_JAUQYR010000001.1 coordinate 792,620, forward strand.
GGGTGGCCGCGTCCCGACCTGACGACCGAGACCGACGAGGGCCTGCTCACGCTGCTCAAGGCGCACCCGCTGGTGCAGCGTCTCGTGGAGGCGACCGGCGACGCCGCCGACCTCGCCGAGCTGCCGCCGATCCTGACGAAGCACTTCGGGGATCCGGCCCGGGCCCCGCGCGCCGAGGCGTTCCTCGCCGCCGTCCTCTCCGCGCTGTCCCACCTGCGCACGGCGGTCGGGCGGTCTGCTCTCTCCGTCGACGTCCACCTGTGGATCCGCGAGCTCACCCGCCTCGACCGCACCACCGCGGGGGTGGCGCAGTTCAGCTGGCAGGACGACGGCGTCGCGACCGACCCGAACGTCGAGGCCGACGACGGGAGCCGCACGTTCCCCGCCCTGTTCTGCCGCCACTGCGGCCGGTCCGGCTGGGGCGTCACCCTGGCCCCGACCGGCACGGATCTGGACACCCACGACCGCGACATCCGGGGGCGACACCTGCGCGGCGACGACCGCTTCCGCGCCCTGGTCCACGCCCCGGCCGAGGGCGAGCGCGCGGAGAGCGGCGAGTCGGTCGAGAACCTGTGGTGGTTCCTCGTCGAGCAGCGGCGCCTTGTCTCCGCACCGCCCTCCGAGGACGACGCGGACGGCGGGGTCCTGCCCGTCCTCGCGCACCGCATGGACGACACCGGCGGCAAGCCCTCGAAGGACGACGACTGCCCCTCCTGCGGGCAGCGCGACGGCATCCGGTTCCTCGGCTCCGCCATCGCGACGCTGCTGTCGGTGTCGCTGTCGAGCCTGTTCGGCACGGCCGGTCTCGACGCCGCCGAGAAGAAGGCACTCGTCTTCACCGACTCCGTGCAGGACGCCGCCCACCGGGCCGGATTCGTCCAGTCGCGGTCGCACGCCCTGACGCTGCGCGCGGTGCTGCGCCACGCCGTCGGCGATGACGCCGTCGACCTGGACACCCTCGTCGACCGGGTGATCGCCGCGGCGGGCGACGACCGCAGGAAGCGCTACCGCCTGCTCCCGCCGGACCTCGCCGAGCGGGAGAAGTTCGCCGCCTTCTGGCAGGCCGAGACCTGGGCCAAGGTGCACCACTCGGTTCGCAGGCGGGTCCGGCGCCGGCTGCTGCTCGACGTGCTCCTCGAGCACGGCCTGCGCTCCGCCGTCGGCCGCACGCTGGAGGCCACGGGCACCGTCGTCGCCGAGGTCCGGGCCGAGCCCGAGGTCCTGCTCACCGCCGCGCGCAGCACGCTCGCCGAGGTCGACCGCCAGGGTGTCCTCAAGGGCTTCGAACCCACGGAGGCCGAGCTGGTCGCCTGGGTGCGCGGCGTGCTCGAGCACATGCGCACCCGCGGCGCGATCGAGCACGAGTGGTTCCAGAAGTTCCGCGAGGAGGACGGCAACCGGTGGTGGATCACCGGCGGCCGACGGCGCCACGAGGGCATGCCCGGGTTCGGCAAGGGGTCCAGCGCCCCGTCCTTCCCCCGGGTCGGCGGCTCCGTCAGCGGCACGGCCGGCAAGGGCCGGACCGGCGGCGAGGACCTCGAACCCGTGGCCTCACCGCGCGGCTGGTACGCGACGTGGACGGTCAAGTGCCTGCTCACCGACACCTCCGAGGCCGCGACCCTCGCCCGGCTGCTGCTCAAGCACCTCGCCCGGCTCGACGTCGTCGGGTCGCTGCTGAGCTCCTCCGGGGCCACGACCTACCACCTGGCCCCGCACGACGTCGTCGTGCAGGGCGCCGCCCTCGACGCCCTCCTCGGTGGGGAGCTGTGCCTGGAGTGCACCGACTGCGGCTCGCAGACGCCCGGGGGTGCCACCGTCGTCGCCCAGCTCGACGGCGCCCCGTGCCTCGTCGCGCGCTGCACCGGGCGGATGCGCCGCCACGCCCTCGCGCACAACTTCTACCGCGGCATGTACGGCGACTCCGACCCGGCGCGCGTCGTGGCCCGCGAGCACACCTCCATGCTCGAGGACGAGGTCCGGCTCGCCTACGAGACCGCGTTCAAGTCCGCCGACCCGGAACCCGACGCCCCGAACGTGCTGGTCGCCACCCCGACGCTCGAGATGGGCATCGACATCGGCGACCTGTCGACCGTCATGCTCTCCTCCCTGCCGCGCTCCGTCGCCTCCTACCTGCAGCGCGTCGGGCGCGCGGGCCGCCTGACCGGCAACGCCCTGGCCCTCGCCTACGTCACCGCCCGAGGCGACCAGCTGCCGAGGTTCTCCGACCCCTCCTCGGTGGTCAACGGCGCCGTCCGGCCGCCGGCCACGTACCTCGACGCCGAGGAGATCCTGCGCCGCCAGTACGCCGCCTCGATCGCCGACGAGCTCGCGCGCCGGCCCGACGCGCCGCACCCGCGCACCGCGCAGGACGCCCTCGGGTCGAGCGAGCCCGGGTCGTTCCTCGGCGACCTCGTCACCGTCGCCGAGACGGAGGGTCCGGTGCTGCTCGACCGGTTCCTCGACGGCTTCGACGAGGTGTCCGACGCCGTGAAGGACCGGCTGCGCACCTGGGCGCTGCCGTCCGTGGACGCGACCTCCGGCGAGGCCGTGCCCTCGGGGCTGGCGGCCCGCGCGCACGCCGCGTCGATCGAGTGGCGGACCCGCCTGGAGGCGCTCGCCCACCGGGAGCAGGAGATCCAGAAGGCGATCAACGCCCCCGACGGCCTGCGGATCAAGGCCGACTCCCCCGCCGCGACCAGCGACGACGAGCGGGCGCTGCGCACCGCCCAGGCGGCGCTGCGCCTCACCCAGCACCAGCGCGGCCGGGCGGCGTCCGAGCACTGGGTCGGCGTGCTCGAGGAGCACGGCCTGCTGCCCAACTACACGCTGCTCGACGACTCCGTGGCCCTCGAGGTCTCGCTGTCCTGGATCGACCCGGAGACCACCGAGTTCCGCGACGAGCACCTCGAGCTCAACCGGGGGTCGGCCCAGGCCCTGCGCGACTTCGCCCCCGGATCGACCTTCTACGCCCGCGGGTACGCGATCGCCATCGACGCGCTCGACCTCGGGCGCGACGACGACGCCGTGCGCACCTGGGCCTGCTGCCCCGCCTGCGGGTTCTCCGCCGACGTCACGGACGCCGGCGGTCCCGGGGCCGAGCCCGCCCCGACGACGTGCCCCCGCTGCGGCGACCACGGCATCGCCGACGTCGCCCAGCAGGTCGAGGTGGTCGAGCTGAAGCGCGTCTCGTCGGTCATCCGCCGCGAGGAGGCCACGATCGACGACCGCAGCGACGAGCGGGACCGCGAGCGGTACACGATCCGCACCCTCGCGGACGTCGACCCGGACGACGTCGCGCGTCAGTGGTTCGTCGAGGACCACGGGTTCGGCGCCCGCTACCAGCGGCAGATGACCATCCGCTGGCTCAACCTCGGCAAGGCCTCGGCCCAGGGGGCGACGGTCCAGCTGGCCGGCCAGCCGCACGACGTCGCGAAGTTCCGCGTGTGCGAGCGGTGCGGCAAGCTCGACACCTCCACCGGGGCCAACCGGGCCTCCGAGCACCGGCCCTGGTGCCCGCTGCGCCGGGCGAACGAGGAGCAGGTCCGCACGGTCGCGCTCGCCCGGTCCCTGACGACGGAGGGTCTGGTGCTGCGCCTGCCCGAGTCGGTGACGCTCGGCGACGACTTCTCCCTGCCGTCGCTGCGGGCCGCCCTGCTGCTCGCGCTGCGGATCCGGATCGGCGGCGACCCGGACCACCTCGAGGTCACGACCGTCGTGGACCCCAGCCCCGCGGCCGGTCGGCCCGCCGAGGCGCTGCTGCTGCACGACGTCGTGCGCGGCGGCACCGGCTACCTCGCCGAGCTCGCCGACCACGAGGTCGTGTGGACGATGCTGCGCGACGCCTGGGCCCACCTGGAGGACTGCCGCTGCCAGCAGGACGGCCGGCTCGCCTGCGAGCACTGCCTCCTGCCCCACGCCGGGCTGCACGAGGTCGACCGGGTCTCGCGCGCCGCGGCCGCCCGGCACCTCAAGGCGATCCTGCTCGGACGGTCGCAGGTCGCCGCGGAGGACGAGGTCCCGACGTCGAGCCCGTGGACGGTCACCGTCGACGAGCCCGCGCGGACCGACCCCGAGTCGCACATCGAGCTCCTGTTCCGCCAGGTGCTGCGCGAGCGGCTGGAGCAGCTGGGCGCCACGCTCACCGAGAAGCCCGGGCCCAACGGCAGCACCTGGTCGGTCACCATGCCGGGCGGGGCGCACTGGCGCCTCGAGCCGCAGGTGCTCGTGACCGACGCCGGCACGCGGCCCGACTTCGTGCTGCGCAGCGACCGCCCCGGCATCCCGCCGACGGCGATCTTCACCGACGGCTGGCGGTACCACGCCTCCCCGGCGGCTAACCGGTTAGCCGACGACTCCCGCAAGCGTCAGGCGCTGCGCCAGATCGGCTACCAGGTGCTCGCCTTCACGTGGGACGACCTGGACGGGGCCGGCGACGCCGTCGAGGTCCCGTGGCTGCACCCGCAGGCGACGGCGGCGGTGCTCAGCGAGGCCAAGGACCAGCTCTCGCCCGCGATGCTCGGCCTCGTCACCCGCCCCGCGCTCGAGCTGCTGCTCGACTGGGTGCAGCGTCCCGACGTCGAGGGACGGCGTCGGCTGGCGCGGTGGATGCCGATGCTCGCCGCCCCGTCGCTCACCGGCGGCGTCATCTCGACCGACGTCGGCATCGACCAGGTCGCGCTCGACGTGCTCGACGGCTCCCCGCTCCCGCCGGGCACCAAGTTCGGCGGCGTCTGGCGCCAGGGCTCGCTGGCGATCGGCGTGCGCGACTTCGCGCTCGGGGCGTACGAGATCGGCGTCGTCCTGGACGACGCCGACGACGCCCTCGGCCCGGACCACCGGGACTCGTGGCGGGAGTGGCTGCGCCTGTCCAACCTGCTGAACTTCCGCGACGACCTGCCGCTCAGCGTCGTCACCCGCTCGGGGCTCGAGGGCACGGAGGCACCGGTCGGGGCGGCCGGCGAGGCCGCGAGCGCCGCCGAGGAGGCGAGCCGCGTCGAGGACGCCCTCCGGACCAGCCTCGAGAACCATCCCTCGTGGCGGCAGGCGGCTCGTCTCGCGACCTCGGCCGAGCACGACCTGCTGGTCGGGATCCTCGACCTCGCGGGGCTCGGCGTCGAGGCGCCGACCATCGGTGACGAGGTCGGCGACGGCGTCCCGCTCTCGCTCACGTGGCCCGACCGCAAGGTGACCGTGCGGTCCGACGATCTCGACCCGACGACCACCGCCGAGCTCGTCGCCGAGGGCTGGACCGTCCTCGACCCCGACGCCGACACCATCCGCGCGGCCCTGAGCCGCTGACCCGGAAGAAGCACCACCGATGCCGCAGATCATCCTCGGACCGTCGTTCGGCAAGCTCGACGGCGCCGTGCGCAAGGCCGCGTTCGCGTTCCTCGAGAAGCTCCAGGAGAGCGACGCCACCCCCGGCCTCCACATCGAGCCGATCAACGGGTCCGCCGACTCCCGCATCCGTACCGGGCGGGTCAACGACTTCTGGCGGGCCGTCCTCGTCAAGGTCCAGGGCCAGGCCGCCGAGGCCCACTACGTCTACCTGGGCACCTACCCGCACGACGAGGCGATCTCGTACGCGAAGAACGCCGTGGTGCGCATCAACCCGCGCAACGGCATCGCCGAGCTCGTCAAGGCCGACCAGCTCGTCGAGCCGACGCTCGAGGAGCGGGTCACCCAGGTCCCGAGCAAGCCCAAGCCGAAGCCGGACGACGTCGACCTCACGACGTACCCGCTGCTGCAGACCCAGGGCATCGCGGTCGCGGATCTCCTCGACCTGGGCATCGACACGGACACGGCGGTCGACGCCGTGACGGCGGAGACCGAGGACCAGATGCTGGCCGTGGCCCAGCGGGCCCCGGCGGCCTGGCAGGGGGACGCCCTGCTGGACCTGTCCATCGGCACGGGGCTCGCGGCGGTCAAGGAGAAGCTCGGGCTCACCGCGCCCCCGGTCACCCCCGACCCGCGCAGCGACGAGCAGCTCCTCGACGCGCTCAAGCAGCCCGCCGCCCGGATGGACTTCGCGTTCATCGAGGACGACGCCGAGCTGCGCGCGGCGATCGAGGACGACGACTTCGGGCGGTGGCGGGTGTTCCTGCACCCGGAGCAGCGCGACTACGCGTTCCGGCCCCGCAACGGCGCCTTCCGGCTCTCCGGCGGTGCCGGCACCGGCAAGACCGTGGTGCTGCTGCACCGGGCCCGGCACCTCGCCCGGGCGAACCCCCAGGCCCGGGTCGTCCTGACCACCTTCAACAAGACGCTCGCCGCCTCGCTCGCCGAGACGCTGCGGATGCTCGACCCGTCGGTGCCGATCGCCGAGGCCCCCGGCGACCCCGGCGTCCACGTCGCCGGCGTGGACGCGCTGGCGCGCCGCGTCCTGGCCCGAGCCGAGGGGAAGCACTCGGCGTCCCAGGCGTGGGGAGAGACCGTCGCGTCCGTGCTCGGCCCGCGGTCGCCCTACGTCCTCGGCGTCACCACAGCCGCGCGGTGGGACGCCGCGATCTCGAGCGCCGGGTCCGATCTCCCGGCCGAGCTGCGCAGCCAGACCTTCTTCGTCGCCGAGTACTCGACCGTCGTCGTGCCGAACCGGATCGTGAGCCGCGACGACTACCTGCGGGTGCGGCGCCCGGGGCGCGGCGTCCCGCTGACCCGCGCCCACCGCGTCGCCGTGTGGGACGTCATCGAGGCCTACCGCGCCTCGGCCGACGCGGCCGGCTCCACCGACTGGGACGAGAAGGCGATGATCGCCGCGGCGCACCTCGACACCGTCGCGGCGGGGGGCGGCGACCGGCTCGCCGACCACGTCCTCGTCGACGAGGCCCAGGATCTCGCACCGGCCAAGCTGGTGTTCCTGCGGTCGCTCGTCGCCCCGGGCCCCGACGACCTCTTCCTCGCCGAGGACTCCCAGCAGCGCATCTACGGCCAGAAGATCGTGCTGTCCCGGTACGGCATCAACGTGCGGGGACGCTCCCGGCGCCTGACCCTCAACTACCGCACCACCGCGCAGGTGCTGCACTACGCCGTCGGCGTGCTGGCCGGCGAGGGATGGGTCGACATGGAGGCCGAGGACGCCTCGGCCAACGGGTACCGCTCGGCACGCTCCGGTCCGACCCCGCACGAGGTCGGGGTGACCTCCCTGGTCGACGAGTACGAGCGGACCGGCGACCTGGTGCTCGGCTGGCTCGAGCAGGGCGACGCCCCGGAGACGATCGGTGTGCTGGTGCGGACCCGGACCCTCGGCGACAAGGTGGTCCACGCCCTCAGCGAGCGCGACGTCAAGGCCAAGTTCGTCCAGGACGACGCCACCGCCGGTACCGGGAGCGTGCTCGTCATGACGATGCACCGGTCCAAGGGCATGGAGTTCAAGCGGGTCGTGCTCTTCGGCGTCTCCCCCGACGAGACCGGCTGGGGCGTCGGGCTCTCCTCGCTGCCCGAGGCCGACCGCGCGGACGCCGAGCTGCGCGAGCGGTCCCTGCTGTACGTCGCGGCCACGCGGGCGCGGGACGAGCTGGCCGTGCTGTGGAACGGGCGGCGGAGCGAGCTGCTGCCGGGGGCGGCGGAGGGCGCCTCCGTGACCGCGGACCGGTGACCCACCGTGCGCCCGTCGGGAGCCGGGGACCGACAGGGTGATTTCTGCTGGTCACCGGCTGGATCCGGTCTCGACGGAACTATCCTGAAGAGGTGTCCTTGCAGGTGAGGAGAGTTGCGGGCCTCGGGCGCCGCCGGCGCCTCACGGGGTGCGGGGCGGCGGCGTGCCTGGTCGCTGCCGTCGTGGCCGGATGCAGCATCACGATCAACAATCCGCCTGTCGACCCCTCCGGCACGCCGTCCCCCGTGGCCGCCGAGTCGACCCCGGCGAGCGAGCCCGCACCCGAACCCGCGCCCGAGACCGACTGGCCCGACGTGATCGAGTCCGTCAGGTCGGGCGTGGTGCTGATCGAGAGCACGGCGTGCCTCGGCGCAGGGACCGGCTCCGGCTTCCTCGTGGCACCGGACCTGGTCCTGACGGCGGCGCACGTCGTGGACGGGTCGCAGGACGTGACGATCCAGGCCGCTGAGGGAGCGCGTACCGGCGAGGTGATGGGGATCGACACGGCAGGAGACCTCGCGCTGGTGCGGGTCGACCGGGCCCTGAGGGGTCACGTGTTCGAGCTGTCAGCCGGTGCACCGCGCCAAGGAGAGGAGATCCTCGGGCTCGGATATCCGTTCGGCACCCGGAACCTGGTCACGACCGACGGCAGGATCTCCGGGATCGACCAGCCCGTGATGACGGAGACGGTCCGCCGTGCGGACATGATCCAGACCGATGCCGGCCTCAACCCGGGGAACAGCGGTGGTCCGGTCGTCCTTCACGACGGGACGGTCGTCGGGATCGTGTCGGCCGGGATCGCGGAGGCGAACGTCACGAACTTCGCGGTGCCGGCGAGCGCGGCCGCGGCGCACGTGGAGACATGGCGGGAGGCCACCTCTCCGATCGACTTCGCGCCCTGCGATGTCGACGACCCCATGATCCCGACGTCGTTCGTCTCCATCGCGACGAGCGACCCGGGCGCCATGGAGGTCGCCGACCTCATCGACATCCACGGACGCGCGATCAACGCGCGTGACTTCGCCGCCGCCTACGCCGACTTCACTCCCAAGATGCAGGAGTACCTCGGGGACCCGGACGACTGGGCCAGCAGGTTCGGCGACGTGCAGTGGGTCGGTGCACGGGTGATCGCCGTCGAGACGCGGAGCGACGGTGCCTATCTGGCCGACGTCGAGCTCGCGCGCATCGGCGACCCACGCGTGGACGGCGAGTGCTTCGTCTGGACGAAGCACTACGTCATCAAGGAAGCGGGCGGGTTGAAGATCGGATGGGTCGAGGACCGGGCAGATCCGTACCCCTGCGACGGCTGGTAGAGCACCATCCGGGAAGCCCGCCTCACCACTCGTTCGTATGACTTGTGCCATCGGGCTCACGGAACTCGACGGTCGCGGAGCATCCATCGAGCGGCCGGATGCCAGCGGGGACTTGTACGGTCCTCTCCCATCGTCGAATGTCCCCACCGATGAGGACTGCGTGGGCGAGCTCGAGTTGCTCGACGGGTTCGTCCCGCGAACCATCGAAGTGGATCCGCATGACCGGAGAGGCGAGCTGAACACGTGCACGGATGCCGGTGATCGGGAATCGCCCCGGATTGGACACCGAGAGCTCCAGCTTCCACACGGTCGGGCCCCGTTCCACACCGGTCGGTGTCTCCAGGCTCCGCCAGGTGACCGCCACGCCCTTCGTCTCCAGCTCGCGCTCCCGTCGCCGGTCACGCCTGATCTGCTGGAGCTGCACCACTGCAGAGATTGCGGCGACCGCAACCGCGAAGGTAGCGATCACGTTGAAGATGCGTTCGATCTCGTCCCAACCCACGTGAACCTCCTCGGAGCGCAATCGCCCGCCGACGAAAATCATCCTCCGCCTTCTCACGCCACTTCCGCCCGTCGAAGATTCCACACTCGGGATGGAGGCCGTGAATGGTCTCGCGCATATGCCTGACGGCCTCCTGCTCAGTACGGTGACAGTGCACTCAGCGACGAGGAGATCCATGTCTGCCACCCGGATGCCCTACCCCACGGCTCAGCCGATCTACGAGGCCATGGCACGATGGCGTGACGTCGCCCTCCTCGACGACCGCTCGTTGTTCTCGGGCGAGCCCGGATCGACGCTGGCGGACGGCGAAGCCCTCGTCCGCGACTTCGTCCGACGGCCCGACACGGGCTCGGGCGACTTCCTGACCAAGCTCCGGTCCCAGCTGACCGGATCGCCGCACGGAGCGGTGCAGCTCGCCGCGGAGCTTCTCTACATCCACCTCCTGATCGCCCGACCCGAGTCAGTCGGTGGCTCGAGGAAGCGACAGATCATCAAGACCGTCGTCGACTTCCGGGACGGTCTCCACGACGTCCCGGGCGACCTCGCCGGAGCGCTCGACGCGGGCCTCGTCCAGACCGGCACGGCGTTCGGCACCTATCGCTGGAAGCTCTTCGCGACGCTCGTCGAGGCCTTCGTCTCGCTCAAGCGTCTTCCGGTCCCTGAGCGCGAACGGGTTCTCGCGGACCCGGACGCCTTCGTCAGCCTGCTCGAACCGATCGACGACAGCGAGGGCGGGCACATCCAGAAGTTCGCGCTGGAGCACCTGCTCTTCCCCGACACGTTCCCTCCGGCCATCAGCCAGGCCGCCCGTGCAGCCATGGTCAAGCGCTGGCCCGACGCCGCTGTCGGCACCAGCGAGCCGCGTCGTCTCGCCAACCTCGTCCAGGAGCTCGCGAGGCAGACAGGCGACCCGGAGCAGTTCGTCGAGCTGTGGAACGCTCCCTGGTTGTGGCAGTGGTCCAGCCCTTCGGAGGCATGGGAGCGCGCCGGCGCGTGGTTCCGGTGGTTCGCCCAGCGCGTCGACCTCGTCGCCGTCGAGCGGGACTACAAGCTCGAGGACGTCGAGAGGCTGCGTGCGCTACGAGCCTCTGTGGACAGCGGGGGCGAGTGGCAACCGCTCCTCAAGCGAGCCCTGCGGGGCACCAACCTCGTCGACTTCCGGCCGGCCAACGAGCTGCTCGCCTGGGCGGAGAAGGATCCTGAGGCGGTCTCGCGCACCCTGAGCACTCTCTGGGCGGCGGAGCCGGCGCCTGCGCTCGACGGCTTCGCCGACGCGTTGCCGTCCGGTGTGATGTCCCAGCGCGGTTCCCGCCTGAGCATCTCGTCCTTCCTGCGGATGGCGGTGGACCCGACCGGCGCTCCGGTCTGGCGATCCCGTTACGTCGCCGCGTTCTCGAGGCTCACGGGATTCCGGACACCGGCACCGAACGCCCCGGACAGCGAGGTCTACGACACCTTCCTCGCCCTGCTGGATCTGGTCACCGAGATCGCGGGCCGGCACGAGGTCGCGCTCCGGGACCGGCTCGACGCCCAGGGGCTCCTGTGGACCGCCGTGGCGGTCGAACCCGACCCGTCCTGGTCGCCCGCGGAGCGCACGGCGGTGGAACAGTGGCGCAGCGGCAAGAAGACCGACCCGCCCGCGCCCGTCCGGGTCGACGACGTCGTCGTGGAAGGCGCCGCCGAACCCCCGGACGTCTCGCTGGAGGAGCTCGCGGCGGAGCTCTACCTGGACCCGGGCTTCCTCGACGACATCAGTGCGCTGCTCGCCGACCGCCGGCAGGTGATCCTCACCGGGAACCCGGGGACCGGCAAGACGTTCGTGGCGCGGCGCCTGGCCGCCTGGCTCGCGGGCGACGACGAGCGGGTCGGGCTGGTCCAGCTGCACCCCTCCTACTCCTACGAGGACTTCGTCGAGGGGTACCGTCCGACCCCGGAGGGCGGCTTCGGGCTGCGTCCGGGGCCGTTGCGGGCCATCGCCGAACGGGCGGAAGCGGACCGCGAGCACACCTACGTCCTGCTGATCGACGAGCTCAACCGGGGGAACATCGCCCGCGTCTTCGGCGAGCTGTACTTCCTGCTCGAGTACCGCGACCACAGCGTGCAGCTCATGTACTCGAACGAGCCCTTCTCCCTGCCGAAGAATCTCTTCGTGCTCGGCACCATGAACAGCGCGGACCGATCCATCGCGCTGCTCGACACGGCGCTGCGCCGGCGCTTCTCGTTCGTCGACTTCGATCCGAGGCAGGGCCCGGTGGCCCGTGTGCTCCCCGAGTACCTCGCGGCCCGGCACCCCGACCTGCGGTGGGTCGCCGACGTCGTCGATCGCGCCAACGAGGTTCTGGATGACCCGCTGGCGTCGATCGGCCCGAGCCACTTCCTGCGGGACGACCTGGACGCGGCGCTGGTCGAGCGCATCTGGACCTACGACGTCCTGCCCACGCTCCGGGAACACCTCTACGGCAGCCCGGAGATGCTCGATCAGCTGACGCTGGACGCGCTGCGCCCTTCGTCGACGGTCGAGGCGGACGCGGATGCCGACGACCACGCCTGAGGTCCACCACCTCACGGAGTGGACCACTGACGACATCGAGTGCAGCCTCGACGTCGTCGCGCTCCTGCAGGACGTGTTCCGGGCCGACGTGTCACCCCGGCGGTCGGCCGACGGGTCGCCCGTCTGGCGCGTCCGCCCGTCCGGCGTGGTCGGGATCGCCCGGACGGACGACGTCGTCGTGGTCGTGCGGCCCCGGATACCCGTCGAGAACGTGCTCCGGCTCGCCGGCGCCTCCGCGACACCCTGGCACGACGACGCGGCACCGGCCGGCGCCGTCGCCGACCTTCACCTCGCTCTCGCGAGACTCTTCGTCCGCACGGTCGAGCGGACCCTCGGTGAGGGCGTGCTCCGCGGCTACCGGCAGCAGCGGGAAGACCTCCTCACCGTGCGCGGTCGCATCGACCTCGCCGAGCAGATCCGGCGCCGACCGGGACGCAACCTCCCCCTCGCCGTGAGCTACGAGGAGCACGACGAGGACGTGCTGGAGAACCGACTGATCAAGTCAGCCGCCGTCGCGCTCCAGCGCCTCCGTTTCGACGACGAGCCCGTGCGGCGGGGCCTGCACCGCATCGTCATGACCCTGCAGGGAGTCACGGCCGAGCCCGCCACCCAGCCCCACGAGGTGCTCTGGACCAGACTCAACGAGAGATACCGGCCGGCCGTCGGCCTGGCGCAGCTGGTGCTCGACGGCACCGGGATCGACCTCACCGTCGGCGGCGTGGCCGCCCAGACCCTCACGCTGCCGATGCACGAGATCTTCGAGGACTTCCTGGCCCATGAGCTCGGCCGCCGTCTCGGGGAGCGCGGCGGACGGGTCTATCCACAGGATGTGCGCTGGACGCTGGACGCCGACCGTACGGTCGGGCTACGGCCTGACCTCGTGTGGGACCAGGAGGGTCACCCTGTCGCCGTCGTCGACGCGAAGTACCAGAGGGTCGGTCCCCGTGACACCCACGGCGACAACGCCTACCAGCTCCTCGCCTACTGCACGGCGCTGGGGCTTCCCGAGGGCCACCTCGTCTACGCGGAAGCCGTCGGGCCGATTCCTCCACCGCTCCGGGTCGTCCGCGGCGGCCCCACGATCCACCTCCACGCGCTCGACCTCGCGGCGCCGTTCGCGGAGGTCATGGCGCAGCTCGACGGCATTGCGCGTGTCATCGCCTCCAAGGGGCCTCCCGTGGCGGCACGCACCTCGCCCGGCGTGGCCGCCGCTCCGGGCGCATAGTCGAGGGAGTGCTGGACGCACGGTCAGTGGTGTGGCGCCTGGAGGGTGAGCGACGATGCAGAACGGCGAGCGGGACGTACCGGACGGTCTGGTGGAGGCGGCCGGCACCCTCGACCTCCGTCCGCGAGAATGTCGGTGGACGAGCGTGACCTACTGCCTCCTGGATGCGGTCTGGTCCATCGGGATCCACTACGACCGGCACGTCGTCCCCGCCGTCCGCCGCGTCGCGGCCACCGCCGGTGACGAGCGTCCCGTCGTCCCCACGGACGAGGCACTGCCGCCGGACCCGCTCCCGCTCACCGCGTTCCGCGACGCCTATCCGGACGTCAAGGCGCTGGAGGAGAAGACCTCCGCGCACCGCACGTCGTCGAGGAGCGGCATCCTCAAGGCCGACGCCGCACTCCGCTACGCCGATGTCCTCCTGGCCGACGAGATCGACACGCTCGCCGACGCGCGGGCCGCGCTGGACGACGCCGACCGCGTCGAGAGGCTCACCCGAGAGCTGCGCCGCATCCCCGGCGACGGCGTGCGCACCGGCTACTTCTGGATGCTCGTCGGCGACGACGACACCGTGAAGCCTGACCGGATGATCCTCGGCTACCTCGCGCGGCACGGCGTCGACACCGACCTCCGCGGAGCGAAGGCGACCTTGAAGGCTCTGGCAGAGCAGCTCTCCACGGAGGACCGCCCGGTCACGCCGTGGATGGTCGACCACGCGATGTGGAACGCGGAACGTTCACTCCACCGGTAGCCACGGCGGGCCGTCCCGGACGCCGGGGCCGAGCGAGGATCCCGCCGTCACAGCTTCGACGCGCGGAATCCCGCCGCCTCCGCACCGGCGGGCGTCGCGAAGCAGCGCTCGGGCACCGTGACGTCGTAGAAGCGCCCGCCCGGGACGTGGTAGATGTGCTCGCCCTCGCTGTTGATGTTGCCCTTGACGACGCAGTCCTCGTCGACCGCGCGGGGCGCCGCCGGGCCGGACCCCTCCGTGAAGCCGCCGTCGCCGGTCGGGGCCCCGGCACTCACCCCGTCGACCGGCTCCAGCGAACCGCGCTCGACCAGGCCCCCGGCTGGCAGGGGCTGGTCAGGGCACGTCGACAGCACCCGTTCCATCGCGTCCTGCTCGGCGGCGGTGACCCAGAGCTCGTAGATCTGCTTCACCGCGACCTGACGGGCGACGTACTCGCAGCGGAAGGCCTTGTTCGGGGGTAGCCAGGTCGCGGTGTCCCCGGCGCCCTTCCGCTGGTTCTCCTCGCCCTTCGACGCCAGGAGGTTCAGGGGATCGTTGGCGAAGATCTCCCTGGTCCCCGACGACCACTGCCGGGCCCCCTTCTGCCAGGCGTCGGCGAGGGCCACGACGTGGTCGATCTGCACGAGCTCGCTGGTCCCCCACCCCCGTTCGAAGGCGATCGTCTCGCCCGCGTACGGGTCGTGGAACGTCCCCGCGGTGACGACGCACCCTCGGGTGCCCGCCCTCACGACGACGTCCGTCAGGTCCCGTTGCAGCACGTCGTTGCGGGTGTCGCACCCGTTGCGGTCGACGTCCGACCAGGCAGGGCCGAACCGGTCACGGTCGTAGCCCGTCATCGGCGCCCGTCCCTTGACCGTCAGGGTCGCCACCGCGGCGAGCGCCGACCCCCGGGCGGGGTCGGCGCTCGCCGTCGTCGTCGGCTCCGGGCTGGGCGCCGGGCTCGGCTCCGCCGCCGGCTCGGAGACGTCCGCGGGCTCGGGCGCCGGGTCGGCCGACTCCTCCACGTCGTCGGCAGCGACCGTCGGCGACAGGGTCTCCGACACCACCGGCGCGGCCTCCGGAGGCGCGGGAGTCCCGCCCGACGCGGTGCCGACCACGATCAGCGCCGTGACGGCGACGGCACCGACGATCGTGGCGTCACGGCGAGCCGTGCGCCCCCACCAGACCCGGGTCGTGACGATCGCCCAACCCGCGCTCACGGCGAGGTAGAGGAAGGCGAACGCCAGGGCGATGCGCCACCCGCCGAGGAGACCGACGAGGGCGACGAGCCCCAGCCCCCCGAGGCCGACCCAGAAGGCTGGTCGACGGGTGTCGACGGTCGAGCGCGGCATGTCCGGTCGACCTCAGTGGAAGGTCGGCTCGGTGGCCGCCCCGGTCGGACGGCGGTCAGCGGTCTCGGACGGGGCTTCGACGGGCGGCTCCGGCGACGTGTGGAACAACGTGAGGTCGTCGCCGGCGAGCCGGCGGGATACGTCCACGCGGACGGCGACGTCGGCCGTGGAGCGACGCTCGACGATGTCGTCCGCCGTCACCGTGCCGGCGGCCATCGTGGGCAGCCAGACCGCGGACCGTGTCACGTAGTGCTTCCGCTCCTGCTTGGCCACGGGACCGAACATGTCGGCGACCAGCATCGTCGAGGTGCCCGCTGCCGCCCGGTAGAAGTCGGGTTCGAGCACGTGCTCGCCGTCGCCGTGCGGGCCGAGCCGACCGACCCGTCGTGTGGGCAGCGTGATGAGCTCGTCGTGGACGGCCTCTCGCAGCTGGTCCACGGCCCGCTGCGTGAGCGCCTCGGCCGCACGACCGGACACCCAGAACTCCGTGAAGAGCCGTCGAGGACCGTGCGCGCTGGACACCGTGTCGAGGTCCGGGGCGATGAACCCCGCGTCGTCGTCACGGGCCTGCTGGGTGCGATGCGCCTCGTAGGCGTCGTCGAAGCACTGTCCTGCCCAGCCGACCGGGTGCAGCCTGCGGACCGCGGAGACCACGGTCGCTCGCCCGATGTCGTCGTCCTCGGCGGTGCGGGCGACGGCGAAGGCCGCCGGGAAGGTCTCGACGACGCGGTCGTCCAGGCGGCTGGACGACGGGGCGACCGACCCTCGCGGATGGTGGAGCACCCACCCGACGATCGTCGCCCAGTCGACGAGGGTCTCGTACAGCTGACCGAGCCGGGCGGACTCGCGCCCGTAGTACACGACGTCCTCGGACGCCTGCCGCCGCCGGTCGGCCACCTGCTGCACGTCCCACGCATAGGCACGGGTCGCGCGGTAGAAACGATGGTTCGCCACGGCGATCAGGGCGAGGGAGACCGCGACGACGCCGCCGACCCCGACGATCCAGTCGACGACCTCTTCCGGCTGCCTGTCGTACCGGAGCCACGCGAGGACGACGCCGAGAGCGACGAATCCTGCCGTCAGCAGCACGCGCCACCGCCGCACGAGCCGCTTCTGTGCGGCCTCGAGCGCCTCGTGCGGGGGCACCTCGACGGTCAGCCGTTCGCGCGACTCGTCACGCAACCGGCGGAACCGCTCCAGCCGTCCGGAGACGTCGTCCAGCAGACGCCACAGCACGGATGCCGACGCGGCGCCCTGCCACGTGCGGAACTCCTCGCGTTCGGCGAGAGCCGCGTCGTACGAGGCCCGGACGTCGTCGCGGGTGCTCATCGCGGCCCCGTGCTCGGCCTCGGCCGCGGCGAGAGCCGCCGTACGGTCCCGTCGGGCCTTCGGGGCGCGCCGACGGTCCGCCGACTTCCGCCCCTTGCCGTCACCGCCGTCCTCCGTGGTCCCGCCGGGAGCGTCCTCGGTGTCCGCGTCCGACGGCGAGCCGTCCGCGGGCGTCCCGCCTGCCGACGCCTCCTCCGGCGGCGCCGGGGTCAACAGCTCGTCGAGCGCCGCCTGCGCCCGCTCGACCTCCCGCTCGGAGTCCTCCAAGGCGGTCTGCCAACCCTGGACACGATCGTCGAGCCGCCGCTCGACGCGACGGGTGACCGTCGGGTCCGTCGGGTCGATGGTCTCCCCTCCGTACTCGTACGTGTTCGTCGGGTCCGGCGCCACCCGGTCCGCCGGGAGGATCTCCCGCGTCCCGGCGTAACGGGGCGTCGGGACGGCCTGCGGAAGCTCGCCGCCGTCGACGGCGGCGAAGGCCACCGCCCGCAGCTCCCCCCAGGACCGCGGGTCCGGGACGGCGACAGCGCTCGCCTCCCTCTCCAGCTCGTCCCGGCGAGCCTGCTCGTCGACGGACCGCAGGTAGTCCGCGGCCGCTCCGGACACCGTCTCCGGCCTGCCCGGACGCAACCTGATGACCGTGTCACCGCCCCCGCCGACGACGACGTTCGTCGCGCTCTCCTCGAACCGTGCGATGCGTCGGCCCAGGACCCAGCGCGGCACCGTGGCGAACGTCGTCGCGTTGAAGCGGGCCGCGTCCAGGACTCCCCGCAGGAACCCGCTCTCCCGGCGGTCCGCCCGCTCGACCTGGACCGGGCCGTCGGACCTCCAGGGCGAGGTGCCGACGAGGTGACGTGTCAGGTCCTCGACGATCCGGTCGGGGTCGACGGCGAGCCGCGCCCACTCCACGAAGGCACCCGCGCCGCTCGCCTCCCCGTCCACCTCCTCCAGGGCGCGTGCGAGGAGCCGCGCCTCCAGGTCCTCGCCGATCACGGCACGGACGTGCACGCGGACGACCTCGACCTCACGGCCGTTGACCGTCGACTGCGGGGGCGCGAGGACCTCGAAGACCCCGGCGTCGACGCCGGCGAGGACACCGCCGCACACCACCATCGCCGTCGCGGTGTGCCCGACGGAGTTGCCCGGCGAACGGACGAACACGGTGGAACGGTCGACGTCGGGCCGGTCCTCCGCCGACACGACGACGTTCACGTCCCAGCCCTCGAGGATGGCCTCCTTGGACAGCCCGGAGGCACCGCTCACCGGCGCCAGCAGGTTGATCCGCAGGAGCGCCGTCGAGTGTCCGTCCTCCTCGGTCGATCGGGGCAGGGCGTCCCGCAGGGCGTCGGCGATGCGCGCCGCGGCCTCGAGGAGCACCGTGTCGTGCGCGGCGCCCAGGGTCACGGACTGCGCCACGACCACCCGGACCGTGCTGAGCCGACGCCGACCGACGAAGCGGAACAGGTCGTCCGTCTGGCGCTTGCCGCACGCCACGAGCTCGGCGTCGACGCGTGGCGGTCCGGCGGACTCCACCTCCACGCTCGCCGGGGTGACCCAGAGCGACGGCACGACGAGACCCTCGTCGGCCCAGAGGGCGACGGTCTCCCGCAGCGCGGTCCCGTCCTGGTCGTCACCGACGACGAAGACCGTCAGCTCGCTCATACCCACACCGACTTCCCCGCCGGAGCGGCGTCGAGCGCCTCGACCGCACGGTGCAGGTCGCCGATCGCGGCGAGGATCTGGTGGCGCAGGTCGTACGTGGGCGGGAACTCGAGAGCCTCCGACCTCCTGCCGACCTCGAGGAAGTGGTTCTCGTAGGTCGTCCGCAGCGCGTCGAGGCGGTCGAGGACGAACGTCTTGCGGCTCTCCGCGTCCCCATGTGCCGGCTCGGCGTCCGGTCGACGGTTCTCCCCGCTGACGATCCACCGCTTGAGCTCGACGCTGAAGGTCTCCTCGTCGCCGGCCACGCCACCCGCGCCGCCGAGCGTCACCAGGCGGTCGTAGGGCTGGATCGGCTGCAGCGACTCCTGGCTGTTGACCTCGACGAGCGCGAGCACGATCGACTCCAGGACGACGGCCAGTCCCTCGGGTCCGTTGATGGCGAGGTTGCGCAGGGTCGGGCTGGGGAACGGCAGGAAGTCGCCCCCGGACCCGGTCCGGGACGGCACGAAGACGGCCGCCGACCCCTCGTCGAGGTAGATGTGCTTCAAGGTTCCTGCCACGAACCACCCGCGGATCATGGCGTCGAGGACCTCCGGCGACATCGGGAGGAACTCGTTCAGCGGGCGGGCCCGACGCCAGCGCCAGAACTCCGCCCGGGAGTCGGGCGCCTTGTTCTTCGCACCCCAGTCGCTGGCGATCGGTCGCATCAACGAGTCGAAGACGACCGGTTCGTAGGGCGCGCCGAGATGGGTGAAGACGTCGATGAAGCCCCCCGCACCGTCCGTGTACGACTTCTCGATGTCGTCCGACCACTGGCCGCGCGACTCCAGCACACGGCGGAAGACGTCGCGCGCCGGCGACTTGTCCGGCAGGGGGATCTCACCGAACTTGTTGAGGTGGCGCACGCTGTTCTGGCCGTGGACCTGGACCAGCACCGCCGGGTTGATGGACACGAGCGGCTCCGCCGCCTGGAGCGCCGCACCCAGCTGGTTCTCGAACCGCCGCAGGCGGTCGGCGTGCTCCGTGGGCGTCGACTTGCCGGGGTCGAGGTAGTCCCGCAGCCCCTGCGCCATGTAGGAGCCGACGGCCGTCCCCTCCTTGGTGAGCCAGTGACTCGCCCGCTCGACGAGCTGCTCCTGGCCCGAGGCCAGGGCGAAGGCGGCCCGCGTCGGGACCGCGGTCGACGACGGAGCCAGGTTGTGGTCGCGCGGCACCCACGACGTCGTCCGCCGGATGAGCTGCTGGTCCGTGCCCTCGAGCTCGTCCGTGCCGAGCATGACCTGCAGCTCCGCGTCGCTGCGGGCGTCGCGCGGGTCGGCGGAACCGGTGGTCCGCTGCACGAGCCGCTCCAGGATCACCGGGTAGTCGTCCGGGGAGTCCAGGAGGAACTCGTTCGGCGCGGGCCGGAGCCGCACCGGGATGACGTCGCCCTCAGGCCAGGTGGAGACGGGCGACCCCGCCTGGTCGCGCTCGTGTGCGAGACGTTCGTGCGCGTAGCGGACCGCCGTGGCGAGCGGCTCCACGAAGCCGGTCAGGAGGTCGGGCAGCAGTGCGGCCGCGATCTCACGCAGCTCCGCCTCTGCCTGGTACATCAGGGTCGCGACACCCTTCTTCACCGCGACCGAGACGGCCTCGGCGCTCGGGGTGATGAGCCCCCCGTCCGGGTCGCCGAGCTGCTGGGCGACCGGGGTCGCCAGGTCCTCGCCCCAGCGCTTGTACCGGGCGGCCTCCTGCTGCAGCTCGTCGCGGACGAAGTGCAGCTCGCTGACGAGCTTGTGGAGCACCTGCTCGGTGACCGCGGCGCCGCTCACCGCGACCTGACGTGCCGTCTCGGACACCAGGTGGTCCTGGATCTCCGTGACCCACTCCCGGCCCACGGAGTACCGCGCCTGACGGACGGAGGTCAGGAACTCGCTCGACCGGTCGCGGACCGCGCTGACGATCAGGCTGTGCACCCGCGCGTGCTTCTCCCCCTTAGGGGACATCTCGGAGCGGATCCGGTCGGTGATCTGAGCGACGAGGCTCAGCCCCTCCTCCTTCTGCGTCGGGGGCCGCAGCGCGTCGATGACGTCGTTCCGGTCCTCGCCCCGCTCGTCCAGCCGCGACCGGCTGAGGAACCCGCGGAAGACCTCGTCCGCCGTGTCCCGGACCAGCTGCTTCTCGGTCCGGTCGTCGTCGTGACCGCGACGCTTCTCGTGCTCCCGCGTGATGCGGTCCACGACGGTCCGGGCGAGGTGCTCCGAGGCGTAGTCCGCGAACCGGTCACGCCCGAGCCCGACGCGGGCCGACCCGATCGCCGAGAACGGTGTCTCCGTGCCGGCACGGTGGATCGGCAGGCGGTCCGGGACGCTCGCTGCGGCCGAGGCCCAGTTCCCCTGCAGGAACGCCGTGAAGCTGTCCTGCAGCGCGGCGCTCGCCACCCACGACGCGATGGAACGTCCCATGGCGCGGTAGATGTCGTTCTGGGTCTTGTAGGTGACGCTCGAGTTCTGCGCGCCCACCAGGAACGGGTAGCGGGGCCCGCTCCGCTTGTCCGTCCCGCCGAGCGTCACGCCGTACCGGGCGAACAGCTCCGTCGTGGCGTCGGACGGACCCAGCGAGTTCCAGTAGCCGTTGAGCAGCTCGGCCAGCGTCGCCAGCGAGTTCGGCCGGACGCCGCGGCGCGCCTCCTCGGGCAGGTAGTCGAACACGTCCGGGGCGTAGAGGAAGCCGACGGACTCGTCCGCCCACTTGTCCGCGAACGACCGGATGGCGTCGCACACGTCGATGACGGCACCCGCCCCGGAACCACCCGCGATGGACGAGATGACGATCACCGTCGGGTCGGCCGCCGTCGGGGCCGACGTCCCCCCGAGGAGCCGTGAGACGTCGGCGAGCTCGCCCGCGACCTCCGCACCGGTCAGCGCACGACGGGCCCTGTTGAGGGCTTCGCTGATCCTTTCCAGACCGGCCACCGCGATGATCCGACCGAGGGTCCGGTACTGGCCGGCCCCCTTCGACGCCGGCACGTTGACCTTGTTCGGGTCGGGACGCCACGTCGACACGGCATCACGCAGCCGCTCACCCGGCACCTGGAGCAGTGCGCTGTCGATCGTGCGGTAGTCGAGGCCGGACGCCACCAGACCCTGGTAGTCCCGGGCAGGGAGCTGAGCAGGCAGGTCCCGGTCGTTGCCGTCCGCGTGGGTGGGCACGTCCACGTGCAGGAACTGCCACGCCTGGGGGATGTCACCGGTCCAGCCGGCCTGGGCGAGCCGCCGCTGGAGATCCTCGCGGATCACGCGCAGGGTCTTGCCACCGGAGCCGCCGACGCCGACGAGGAGGAACGGTCGCAGCATGCGCTGCTCCTTTCGCTGTAGTTGATGCTGAGAGATAGGGAGCGCGATCGCTACCAATCGATACGCGGGGGCTGGTCGTCGTCGGGCGCGGACGACGACGGCGGCGACGTGCCCGGCCCGTCGGCGGGCTCGCGGCCCGGCCGTCCCCGCCGGGGGGACGCCGGCCCGGATTCCTCGCCGAACACCGACGGCGGACCGTCCGACGACGACGGGTCCGGGGCGGCGGCCGTCTCCCCACCCTGCGGGGCGGTCGCATCCTCGGCCCTGTCCTTGGCCCTGGGCCGCCGCGACGAGGTCGGTCGCTCCGCCTGCTCCGCCGCTCGCGCGGTGCGCGCACGACCCGCTTCGGCGATCAGCTCGGGCCACTCCGTGTACCCGGCGAGCTCCGTCTCCCAGCTCTCGATCACCGCCCGGGTGCTGCCGCCGGGCGTCTCGGCGAGCAGCACGAGGTCGGCGTCGAGCGACGCCGTCTCCGCGCCCCCGCCGGTGCCCGACGCAAGGTCGGGGACCAGGTAGACGTGGCGGGTGCCCGGGAACTCGACCGGCGCGGAGCTCGCCGTGCTGTCGAGCGTGTGCGACGGCACGTCCATACCGGTCAGGACGATTCCGTCACCGCGCGCCCGCACCCGGCCGCGGTAGGCCTTCCACGGCCACCACCACGGCCCCCGGCGGTCGAACGTCAGCCCTGGGACCTCGAACCGCGACTTCCTGGCCCCCTGAGCGACCGGGTAGAAGTCGTCCGGTGTCAGCAGCTGTCCGCCGTCACGCCGCCGCACTCCTCCGGCCGTGACGGTGACCGGCACGCGCGCCCGGCGGAGGTCCTGACCGAGGGGGTACCGATCCGTCAGGTGCCGGCCGGCGAACGCGACGAGCCAGGCGAGCAGGCCGGCGAGCGCGAGGAGTCCTGCGGTCAGCCCCCACCGCGTGCCCTCGTCGACCGGCCGGAAGATCGAGCCTTCCACCGGGACGTCGAGCGTGATGGTCTCGTCGGTGTGCGCACCGGAGACGACGACCGTCAGGTCACCGGAGAGGGCACCGTCCGCACCGTTCTGCGCGGTCAGCGTCACGGGTACCGACGCCGTGGCACCGGGGTCCAGGGCTACGCAGCCCCCGGGCGCGACGGCCTCGTCCACGGTGAGCGTGATCTCCCCCGCGTCCTTCGGGCCCTGGACCGTGAACGGCTCGATGCAGACCTCGGACTCCCCGTCGGACGGCCCCTCGACCTGGAGTGCCGCCTCACCGGGAGCGTCGACGGTCATGCTGCCCACGTCCAGGCGGGTCGGGGTGATCGTCGGATAGCTCGGCGGCAGCCTCGTCGGGAGCCTCGTGCCGACGACGATCGGCCCGAGGTCCACGTCGTGGGGACTGCTCGACGCGCCGGCGGTGACGGACACGTCGACCTCGGAGGCCGCGCGCCGGGTGTCGAGCTCGACGGGGACAATGTAGGTGCCGTCCCGCCGGGCGGTGACCTCGGCAGCGCTCCCATCGACCTGCACCGACAGGTCCAGGGGTTCTGAGAACAGCTCCGGGCCCGCCACCGAACCGTCGGCGGACCGAGGCGTGATCACCACGGTGTTCTCCTGGCCCAGGACCAGTCCGCCCTCACCCGAGGCCGAGGCGATGTCGAGGTCCGCGCCCCACCGGTAGTAGAGGTCGACGAGCGTCGCCCCCTCGGCGTCCAGCAGCCAGTCGCCGACGCCGTCGGGGCCCGGGGTCACGTCCGTCACGAACAGGCGGTCGTTCTCGTGCGTGGTGATCGTGGAGCCACCCGCCTCGACGGTTCCCGGTGCGACCTGGTGCGTGTCGCCGGCAGGGCTCGTGAGCCGCGCGGCACTCGCCCCCTCGTCGAGCTCGTGCACCACACGGAAGGATCCGACGGCGGCGTCCGCGTGGATCGTCACCGGGCAGTCCCGCGGGCACTCGAGAGAGCCGTCGCCCGCCGGGGTGTAGCCCTCCATCAGCGCCCCGGCACCACCGAACAGCCTGCGCAGCGCGGACGGCTGGTCGGCCCGCAGATAGGCACCGCCCGTGGCCCCCTCCGGGACCGGCGACGTGCCGCACTCGACCTTGCCGCCGGCGCCCTCGGCCACGGCCTTGAGCTGCAGGCGGTCCTTCCGCGTCACGGTCTCGTCACCCTGGGCGAACAGCGCGAGGGCGATCACCGTCGTCCGCGCGGCCCGGACGTCGTCGACCAGCCCGTCCGGTGCGCACAGCTCGGCCAGCGCTTCCTCGTCCGTGGGGTCGGCGCCGTCCGGACCGACGTCGAGCTTGCCGTCGGTGAACCAGAGGATGGCCGAGCACGAATCGGTGTCGAGCCGTGCCCGCTGCGCGTCGACGGATCTCTGGGCGTCGCGCAGCGCCTTGCGGTAGTCGGTGTTCTGCGCCTGTTTCCGGTCCGGGAGCTGCGTCGAGATCGTGTCGCGCATCTCGGCGCCGTGCGCCCCCGACGGTGATCCCCATCCGACGACCTGCGTGTACTCCGTCCCGAAGACGGCGAGCTCGGTGACGACCTCGGCCCCCGCTGCCTCGAGCGTCTCCAGGGTGTCGACGGCCACGAGGACCGCGCCCACCCGCTGGTCCTCCGGGTCGGTCGTCCTCAGGCTCGCGGACTCGTCGACGACGACGGAGGCGACCAGGGTGTCCGTCCTCGCCACGCACGCCGCGAGCTCGGCGAAGGCGTCCGCGCCCCGGTCGCTGAGGTCGGCGGCGCCGGCTGGGACCGTTCCCACGACGGACAGCGCGATGACGGCCGCCACCAGTCCGGCGAGGCCACGCGCGCGGCCGGGACGGCCGGTCACTTCGCCAGCTCCGTGGCCAGCAGGAACGCACTGAACGCTCCCGCCGCCAGACCGACGAGCATCCCGACGACGGCGACCTGCGACCAGAGGGGGCGGGGCCGGAAGTCCGGGTGTCGACGTGCCGACTGCTCCTTCGCTCGTTGGACGCTCCACAGGATCGTGCAGACGATGGCGCCGAGGACGTAGCCGGTGCTCGTGAGGACGACGACCGCGCCCGAGGTCACGACCGTCGTCGCGGCGACGCCGGCGACGATGCTCAGCACGGCGCACGACGCCGCCGCGATGGCGCCGAGCCTCGGCGGAGAAGGCGCCGGTGTCCTCGCCGTCGTGAGCGGATCCGGCGCCGTCGGCAGATAGTCAGAACTCACGTGCTCCTCCACAGCGAGCGGGTCGCGGCGGATCTCGATCCGGTCGAACCCGAAACCACAGGATATGAATCAGTTGCAGCCTCTGACCCGCCGCCGGCGCGCACTGACGATCCGAGAAAGCCGAGGTGTTCAAGTGTAGACAAATGGGCATACATGGTGAGACCACACATGAACGACCACTCTCGAAAAGCCTCTTCGCGGGTCGCGGATCTCCCAGAAATCCGCCAATCAAGACCAAGGAGGTGTCGCATAATTTCACCCGGCAACTGACGAATGACGGGTTGTCACACCGCCGGTCGCCACGCCTCCGCCTTCTCCAGCCGCTTGCGCACGGCCTCCCCGCCGACCTCCTCGATCCACGACCGGTCCCCGACGACGACGAGCAGCGTCCGCGCCCGTGACAGCCCGGTGTAGAGCATCTTGCGAGCCCGCTCGACGTCGCGGATGCCGTTGACCGCCAGCACGACCACGGGCCGCTCGAGCCCCTTGAAGCCGAGCACGTGCCCGTAGAACACGTCCTGCTGCGCGAAGAACGCGTCCCAGTAGGCGGCGTGCCCGCCGAGCTCCACCTCGTTGACCTGCTCGGGATGACGCCGCCCCGTCGCGAGCAGCACGACGTCACCGGGATCCCACCCCTCGTCGAGCAGCGCCTCGACGGCGTCGTCGGCAGCGTCCAGCGCCTCGTCGGCCGGCACGTCGACGAGCCGCACCGGGGGCCCGTCGAGCCCGCGCGGCTTCACGACGGCCGGGGACAGCGATCCGAAGACCTGCGCGATCTGCTTCGTGGACCGCAGGTTCTCGTCCAGCGTCACGGGCGTGAGCTCCAGCGGCACCTGCCCGTCGCGGGGGAACAGCCGCTGCGCGTCGTCGAGGAACGCGTACACGCCGCCGCACTCGGCGTCCCGCAGGCACCGCAGCAGCGAGGGCCACCACAGGTCGCCGAAGTCCTGCGCCTCGTCGACGACGACGGCGTCGAACAGCTCCTCCGGCGCGCGCTCGCCGGCGAGCCGCCCCAGCTCGAGCGGCAGGTGCCGCTCCCAGTAGTCCGGGTCGTCGTCGCGCCCGCCGGCGGCGCCCCAGGACACGGGCAGGTCGTGGAACAGCCCGACGTACGCAGGCCGCTCGCGACGCGGCCACGTCGCGGTGATCCGCTGGAAGTACCGCCCCAGGCCGCGCGAGTAGCAGAGCAGCGCCACCCGCTCGCCCGCGCGGGTCCGCCGTCGGGCCTGCTCCAGCGCCAGGTAGGTCTTGCCGGAGCCCGCGCCGCCGAGCACGCGCATGCGCCGCACCTGCGACAGCGCGTCGAGGATGCGCACCTGGTCGCGGGTCATCTGTTCCAGCCGTGTCTCGTGCTCCAGGGCACGGGTCAGGTGCTCCGACTGGCTGGGGAACCCGCCCGCGATGACGTCGACCAGGCCGTCCACCGCCGCGTGGTCCAGGGGCTCGTAGCCCTGCCCGTGGCGCTCGACGGCGTGCTTGACGTGCTCGGCGACCCCACCGGACCGCTCCAGGTCGTCCCGCCCGATCAGCATGTCCCGAGGCAGGTCGAGGGAGTCCCACCCGCCGGAGACGTACCGGTGCGGGAACGCCACGAGGTGCGCCGTGCGCGACCTCGACGCGAGCTCGCCCCGCTCGTGCAGCAGCGCCTGCAGCGCGTGCCGGGAGCCCTGGACCTGCGCGACCGGGTCGATGCGGTGCCGTGCCGGCCCGCTGCCCTGGTACCAGGCGCCGTCGGCACGCTCGATGTGCCCGCCCTTGACCTCGATCGCCGCGACCCCGACACCGGGCCAGGCGACGAGCAGGTCGATCTCGTACTCCTGGTCGCCCTCCTGCAGGTGCGCCCCGTGGCAGACGACGGCCTCGTCCGGGAGCTGCTCGCGGAGCGCCTCCCAGACCGCCCGTTCCGCGCCGCCGTCGTCCGGGAAGTCGGGTGTCGGGGGGTAGGTGCGCGGCATGTCCCTTTCGTACCCGACGGGACGCCCCCGGTCACGCACCGGCCAAGGACTGGTTCGCCGAGTCACCTGATTTCACCCTCTCCGTGCACTGGTCCTGTCCCGCTCCGGCGAGTCTTCGCCACAATGGCCCGCATGCCGCCCAGCCCTGCGCCCCGCACCCCGGCAGCCCGACGGCCGGTACCCGCCACCGCGGTCGCCGTCATGGCCGCTCTCGCCCTCGCGGCCTGCTCCTCCGTACAGGCACCCGCACCGGACGACGCCGCACCCGCGGCATCCCCACCGACCACGTCGGCGGCCTCCCCCACACCGAGCACCCCGTCGCCCGAGCCGTCAGCGGAACCGTCCTCGACGCCGTCGGGCACCCCCACGCCCACGGAGCCCGACCGTCCGACGTTCGACCCCCGTACCGAGCGCGCTCTGCAGACGATCGCCGCGATGGAGACGAGCTTCGGAGCGGGCGCCTTCGCGGTCGAGGGCAACGGGGACGGCGCGGAGTGGAAGCTGGAGCTCGCCCAGGGCGACGATCGGCTGAAGGTGAAGGCGGAGGCGGACACCACCGGCGTCGCTCCGACGGACACGAAGCGCGACGATCTCGACGACGACGACCGCGCGGCCCTCGGCAGCGCACGGGTCAGCCTCAGCCAGGCGATCGTGCGCGTCGTCGAGGCGTCCGGCGGCGTGCTGGACGAGGCCGAGCTCGAGGAGGACGACAGCACCGCTCTGTGGAAGGTGACCGTGCGCCTCGGGGACGACGACGTGGAGTACCGCGTCGACGTCGCCACCGGCGCCGTCTGGCGCGACGACTGAGGGCCGTCATCGCCAGTGGCCACCACGGCCGGCGTCACTTCACCGAGACCTCGACACCACCGGAGAAGGCCGAGTCGTGGAGCTCCAACGTCGCGGGCTTGGCGTCCTTCGGCATGTCGAAGACGACGATGCCGTCCACGGTGTTGCCGGGGTTGATCTCGTTGAGGAAGCTGTTCGAGTCGTCGAGGTAGATCGCCGCCTCGGAGTCCGCCGAGTGGGTGCGGCCCTCGGTGTCGACGAGCTTCTGCGAGCTGCCGTCGAAGTACTGCGCCTCGTCGCCGATGTTCTCCACCGACATGTGGACGAGCACGAACTTCCCCTGCGCCTCGGTGTTCAGGTACTCGTTGCCGATCTTCTCGACGCCGCGCTCGAGCTCGGTCACCGTGAACTCGAACTTGCCGTCCCGGACCGGGTCCCCGATCCCCGCCGGCTTCGCGTCCGCGCCGGCCTGCTCCTCGGCACCCGACTCGTCGCCCGCGGCGTCGTCGACACCGTCCGTCGTCTCCTGGTCCTCCGCGGGAGCGTCCTCCTGGGTGCCGCTGTCCTCGGAGGAAACCTCGGCCGTCGTGCCGGCAACCGCCGGATCCTCCTCGCCACCGCCGCTGACGGCACTGCCGACGATCGCGAGGCCGACCAGCACGCCGAGGCCCGTCAGGACCTTGTGACGGGCGAACCAGCTCTTCCGGGGCGCCTCCGCCCCGGGCTGCGCGGGGGACTGCTGCGGAGGGACAGGCTGCTGCGCGGGCTGCGGGGACCACTCGGGGTGCTGCTGCTGGTCGGACATGATCGCTCCTTGGTCGGGCGGTGATCGAACGAGATCGATCCTCGGTCCGGACGGTCCCCGCACGGATCCCCCGGGCGGTCGGACCCGGCGACCCGATCGGGGGACCCTCGGGCCTCCCGGCCGACCCGATCGGGTGATACCCGGCGTCGGTGGCGGGCCGTACGCTGCCGAGCATGTACCCGCCGTCGTCGAGTCCCGCCGAACCGCCCCACGGGCCGGCCTCCGGGTCCTTCGGCGAACACGGCTCCAGGGACCCCGGCACCGCGTACGCCGCCGCGCCTCCCGGCCCGTACCCCGTGCCGCCCTCCCCGACCTCGTACCCCGGCGTCGCGCCGCACCCGTACCAGCAGCACGGTCCGTACGCCGTCGCCCCGTACCCGACGACGGTCGCCGCCCCCTGGCAGCCCGGACGCCGTCGTCGGCCCTGGAGCACCTGGGGTTCGATCGGCGCCGTCACCGTCACCTGGTTCTGCGCCGTGACCGGTGCGGCCATGGACTCACCCGCCGTGGCCACGACCACGCAGAGCGCCCTGTTCCTCCTGTGGATCGTCGTCGCGTCCGGCGTGGCGGCGGCCGTGTGGTGGAGAGCCACGTATCCGGTCGCGGTCTGCCTCGCCACCGCCGCGGTCGGGATCGTGAGCCCGCTCGGCGCGGTGGCCCCGCTGCTCGCGCTGCCGTGGGTGGTGGCACGCACCGACCTGCGGCGCAGCCTGATCTGCACCGGGGCGACGGCGCTCGCGCTGGTCTCGGCGTTCTGGCGTGACGGCTCGCGCGAGGGCGAGAACGTCATCTTCTCCACGGCCCCGGACGCCGGCGGCGCCGTCGCGTACATGACCCCGCTCGGCTACGTGATCCTGGGAGTGCTCGCCCTCGGGCTCGCCGTCGGCGTCGGGATGCTGCGCCGCGTCGCCACCCGGGCCGACGCCGACGCGGACGCCGCCCGTTCGGCGGCGACCGCCGAGTCCCGGCGCGCCGACACCCTGGAGCAGCAGTCGGAGTCGTTGCGCACCGAGCTCTCCCGCCAGGAAGAGCGCGACCTCATCGCCCGCGAGATGCACGACACGGTCGCCCACCAGCTCTCGCTCATGTCGCTGCAGGCCTCCGCCCTCGAGGTGTCCTCGGGCGACGCCCAGACAGGGGACGCCGCCCGGTCGATGCGGAGCTCGGCCCACCGGGCGCTGGAGGAGATGCGCACGCTCATCACCTCGCTGCGCGAGGGCGCCGAGGACTACGCCGGACGCGACTGGACGCTGAACGACCTGGCGGACCTGCTCGACGGGGCGGGCTCGCGCGGGGTGGACCTGGTCGCCACGGTGTTCGTGAGCGACGGCGACGCCGCACCGCCGACCCTGACCCGCAGCGTCTACCGCGTGGTGCAGGAGTCGCTGACCAACGCGGCGAAGCACGCGCCCGGCACACGGGTCGCGGTCAACGTCCGGGCCCGGCCGGGTGACGGCGTCGACGTCACCGTGCGCAACCCGACCACGGCCGGCGACACCCAGGTGCCGGGCGGCGGGTCCGGGCTGCGCGGGATGCGCGAGCGGTGCGAGGCGCTCGGGGGCACCTTCGACGCCGGCCGCCAGGACGACGGGTCGTTCCTCGTACGGGCGCACCTGCCCTGGTCGCCCGCCACTGCCCACTGACCGCGAGCGCTGCCGACCGACGACCGCTGTCGCAGGTGAGCAGTAACGTCGCCCTCGTGACACGGGTGATGGTCGTCGACGACGACACGATGGTGCGGCAGTTCCTCCGGCAGATCCTGACCGCGCGGGGACTGGACGTCGTCGCCGAGGCCGCGGACGGTGACGAGGTCGTCACTGGCGTCCAGGCCCACCACCCCGACGTGGTGCTGATGGACCTGCGCATGGCCCGGACGGACGGCGTCCGCGCCACCGCCGCCGTCGCGGCCCTGCCCGATCCGCCCGGCGTCGTCGCGATGACGTCGTTCGACACCGAGTCGGCCATCCTGGACGCCGTGCACGCCGGTGCCGCGGGGTTCCTCGCCAAGGACTCCGGCCCCGACGAGCTGGTCGCCGCCGTCGAGGCCGTCGCCGCCGGGGAGGGTGCCCTCTCCCCGCGCGCGGCACGGGTCGTGATGGACCAGGTGGCGGCGACCCCGACGGCGCGCGGCCGGGAGGAGGCCCGCGCGGCCCTCGCCCGGCTCACCGACCGCGAGCGGGAGATCGCCCACGGCGTCGCGGAGGGACTGACCAACGCCGAGATCGCCGGCCGCCTCTATCTCGGCGCCGCGACGGTCAAGACCCACCTCGGCAACGCGTGCCAGAAGCTGGGGGTCAACCGCGTGCGGCTGGCGCTGCTCGTGGACCGCGCTGCCTGACCGTGCGCCACCATGGACCCGTGGACGACGCGACCCGCTGCCCCTGCCTGTCCGGCCTGCCCTACGGCGAGTGCTGCGGCCCGCTGCACCGCGGCGAACGCCCCGCACCGACCGCCGAGGCCCTGATGCGCTCGCGCTACAGCGCGTTCGCCGTCGAGGACACCGCCTACCTGGGCGCGACCTGGCACCCGAGCACCCGCCCGGCGGAGCTCGACCTCGTCCCGGGGCGCCGCTGGCGCCGCCTCGACATCCTCGCCACGGACGCCGGCGGGCCGTTCGACGACGCCGGCACGGTCGAGTTCGTCGCCATGTTCCGCGACGACGACGGCACCCGCGGCCGGCTGCACGAGCTCAGCCGGTTCGTGCGCGAGGACGGGGCGTGGCGGTACGTGGACGGCGACGTCCGGCCCTGACGCGTCCCGTCCGTCGTCCGCCCACGGCGAACCCGGAAATTGAGTCGGGGTGACTCAAGTTGTACCTCTCGGAACCACCCACGAGAGGAGCCCCCTGATGACTGTCACCCTGACCCGCACCCCGCTGACCGACGCCCTGTTCGGCGACCTGCGGACCACCCGCCCGGCCACCACGCCGGACGCCAAGCCCGCCGCGGACGTCTACCGCGACGGTGAGGACCTCGTCGCCCGCCTCGACCTGCCCGGGATCGACCCGGCCGAGGACGTCACCGTCGAGATCGAGGGCCGCAAGCTCGTCGTCCACGGCGAGCGCAAGGACCAGCGCGGCGAGGAGTCCGAGGGCCGTCGCGTCTCGGAGGTGCGCTTCGGCGCCTTCCGCCGCGTCGTCACGCTGCCGAAGGCCGTCGAGGCCGACGCGGTCACCGCGTCCTACGACGCCGGTGTGCTTGCGGTGACCGTGGCCGGCGTCTTCGCCGGCACGACGCCGCGACGCATCGAGGTCACCACCGCGGCCTGACCGCCCGCCCCGCACCGGGGCGACGCAACCTGATGACGGCGCCCGACCACCCGGTCGGGCGCCGTCGTCATGTCCGCGGCGAGCGGGCCGCGGCCTGCACCGATGAGTTCGCGGAGCCGTCCCGGTCGGACCCGCACAGGCATCCCCACGCCTGTGGCCGACCCGACCGAAGGAGCAGGGCATGAGCGACCGCAACACCCTCTGGACGGCCGTGCACGAGGAACGGCGCCGGCTCGCCGACGACCTCGCGCAGATCTCCGCGGACCAGTGGGACGTGCCGTCGCTGTGCCCCGGCTGGACGGTGCACGACGTGCTGGCGCACCTCGTCGACTCGGCGTCGACGACCCGCTGGGGGTTCGTGCGTCAGATGTTCGCCGCCCGCGGCGACTTCGACCGCGCCAACGAGGCCGGGATCGAGCGGCACCGGGCTGCCGACCCGCGGCAGACCCTGGAGGCCTTCCGCGCCGTCATCGACCTGACCAGCACGCCGCCCGGCCCCCTGGCCACCCGACTGGTCGAGGCGTACGTGCACGGCGAGGACGTCCGACGCCCCCTCGGGATCGAGGCCGCCTATCCCCCGGAGCACGTGGCGACGGCTCTGGAGTACATGACCCGCACCGGCGCGACGTTCGGCGGCGGCCGGGAACGTGTCGCCGGGCTGTGCCTGCGCCCGGTGGATACCGACCACCACCTCGGCGAGGGCGCCGCCGTCCGCGGCAGCGCCATCGCGCTGCTCATGGCGGCCTCGGGTCGACCGGTGGATGTCGGCGAGCTGTCCGGCGCGGGCGCCCCGACGCTCACCGCGCGCATCGGGTAGGCGACGCCGCCCCTCGTCGAGCCTCCGGATGTCCCCGGGCGCCGGAGCAGGCACCATGGACCCGCCCACCGACTGGAGGTCCGATGCCCCGCCCCGTCCACCGACGCGACGACGTCCGCCCGGAGGAGGCCGACCACGACTACCTGCCCGGCCTGCCCCAGCGCTGGCTCCTGCCCTGGTACGACCTCGTCGCCCGGGTCCGGGGCGTGCACCGGATGTACCGGCGCACCGTCGAGATCGCCGGCGTGGTCGACGACGCCCACGTGCTCGACGTCGGCTGCGGCACCGGCAACCTCAGCCGCGAGGTGCTGCGCGCCGCGCCCGACGCCGTCGTGACCGGCCTGGACCCCGACGGCGACGCCCTGCGCCGCGCGGCCCGCAAGCTGCGCCGCGGCGACTCCGGCGAGGTCACCCTGATCCGCGGGTTCGCGCACCGCCTCCCCGTGCCGGATGCCAGCCAGGACCACGTCGTCTCCTCCCTCGCGCTGCACCATGTGCCGCTCGAGGAGAAGCGGCGGCTCGCCGCCGAGATCCTGCGCGTCCTGCGGCGCGGCGGGCGGGTGACGATCGCGGACTTCGCCGGCGACCACGCCGCCGGTCACGGGGACGACGGCGGGACTGCGGACGCGCAGCACGGCGACGGCGCGCACGCCCACCGCACCGGGCGCGGCCACCGCCACGGCCGCGGTCACCAGGGTCACGGCGGTGCCGAGCACCAGCCCGGCCACGGGCCCGGCAGCACCGCCTACGACGCGGACAACGCCGACGGCGGCATCGAGAAGCTCCTCACCGAGGCAGGTCTCCGGGACGCCTGTGCCGTGGAGCGCATGCCCCTGCTCGGCGACTCCGTGGTGTTCGTGCAGGCCCAGCGAGCCTGAGTCGATTTCACCCCGCTCCCGTCGGCGAGTGCTCGGAACCCGGCAAAGAGTGGGTTCCGTCGCGTCCCGCCCCCGAGAGGAACCCTCATGTCGATCCACCGACGCCTCGTCGCCGTCACCGCCAGCTGCCTCGTCGCCCTCGGGCTGACGGCCCTCCCGGCGCACGCCGACGGCGTCGTCGTCACCGAGTCCGACGGCGTCTTCCAGGCCGACGGCACCTACCAGGCCTCCTCCACGTGGGCACCGGGGAACACGGCGACGCTGTCGGCGTCCTGCTCGCCCGACGGCGACGCCACCGTGGCGGTGCGGTTCGACGCCACCGACGAGGGCGTCAACATGTTCGACTTCTTCCCGACCCTGGAGGTCTGGGGCCTGAGCGACTCCGGGTTCATCCCCGCCGGCACGCTCGGAGGGTCCGCCGCGATGCGCGTCGTCTCCGGCGAGAAGAACACCAAGGCCACCACGGCCTCGTTCTTCGTCGCCACGAGCGGAGACCTCGTCATCTATCCCGTCACCTTCGAGGTCCCGCACCTGAACTGCCCCAGCGGCAAGGGCGCGATCCCGGCCGACGGCGAGTAGTCCCGACCCGGGAGCCGAGCGGCAACTTCACCCGGGGGAGCCGTGGCGAGCGTCCGGAGGCGGGCGCACAGTGGGCCGGAGAAGCCCGCGTCACGGTCGACGCGGCGACGCCTTTGTCCCCGGCCCCCGGGCCGCACCGACGCACGCGCGGTGGGCACCGCGGCGAGCGCCCCCGTCGCGCCACCCGGCCGCGACCTCGTCGTCCTGCCTCCCAGGAGCCCACCATGAAGCGCGTTCTCTCCGTGAGCGCGGCCGCCGTGGCCGCGCTCGTCCTCACCGCGAGCCCGGCGCTCGCGGACAGCCACGTGCCGTCGGACACGATCGCCGACGGTCTGATCACCCCGCTCAGCCTCGCCGCCGGCCCGCACGGCACCACGTTCGTCAGCCAGAACTTCGTCGGCCTGCTCACCGCCGTCGAACAGGACGGCAGCACGATGGACCTCTACAGCTCCGGCGGCGCGGAGGTCGGTGGTGTCAGCTACCGCAACCGCACGGTCACGTTCACCCAGACCGGTGAGACACAGACGGTCATGACGCAGCGGCTCAACAGCAAGGGCGGTCCGGCCGGGGACCCGAAGGTGCTCGCCGACGTCGGCGCCTACGAGGAGTCCGAGAACCCCGACGGCGGGGTGGTCTACGGTTTCCGCGACACGCCGGAAGACTGCGTCGCGCTGCTGCCGCCCGACTTCCCGGGCCGGTACACGGGGATCGTGGACTCGCACCCGTACTCGACGACGACCCGGGGAGCCACGACCTACCTGGCCGACGCCGGGGCGAACGCGATCCTGGGGATCAGCCGCCAGGGGGACATCCGCACGGTGGCGGTGCTCCCGCCGATGCCGACGACCCTGACCGAGGAGATCGTCGAGGCGCAGGGCCTGCCGGACTGCTTCGTCGGCGAGACCTACTGGTTCGAGCCGGTCCCGACGGACGTCGAGTTCGGCCCGCGAGGGGTGCTGTACGTGTCCCTGCTGCCGGGCGGTCCGGAGGACGACTCGCTGGGCGCTCGCGGCGCCGTCGTCACGGTCAACCCGCGCACCGGCGCCGTCGCGCTGGTCGCCTCCGGCTTCTTCGGGGCGACCGGTGTCTCGGTGGACGGCCAGGGCACGGTGTACGTCGCCGAGATGTTCGGCGGGCAGATCACCATGGTCGAGCGGGACGGCACGAGGTCGGCCCTGGACACGGTCCCGCTGCCGGGCGACGTGGACGTCACCCAGCACGGCCTGCTCGCGACGGTCAACGTGCTGCCGGGCGACGGGGTCCCGCCCGACGGGCAGCTCGTGAAGTACACCTTCACGCCCGGCCTGCAGTGAACGTCGTCCCGGGTGCCCGGCCCGTCACCGGCCGGGCACCCGGGACAGGCGCGTCAGCGGGCGGTGATCCAGTAGCGCCGCTTCGGCACGCCGTACGGGACGGGGCGGACGTCCTCGAGGACGCCGCCGCACGCCTCGATGACCTTCGCCGACCCGAGGTTGTCGTCGTCGCAGGTCACCAGCACCTCCTCGACCCCGAGACCGGCCAGCCGCTCGACGGAGAGCCGGAGCATCTCGGTGGCGTACCCACGGCGGCGGTGCTCCGGGGCCACGCCGTAGCCGACGTGCCCCCCGAGGTCGTGCAGGAACGGGGTCAGGGAGTGCCGGATCGAGACGCGGCCGACCAGCACCCCGTCGACCTCGGCGACGAGGAAGTCCGCGCGCACGCGGTCCGGGGGCAGGTCGGTGCCATCGGCCTCGCGCGCGACCTGCGCGAGGATCTCGTCCCACGTGCCCTCGGCCAGCAGCACGTCGAAGTGCTCGGCGGCCATCTGCGCGTGCATCCGGCGCAGGGCGGCTTCGTCGTCGGGGCGGGGTGGGCGCAGGATCATCGGCACAGGGTCAGTCTGACGGGCGTCGGCCACGGGGTGCACGGCGTTTTTCCGCAGGTGCTCAGGGCACGGACCGCGAGGTGTGAGCGCCCCGGGCACGATGCGTGAGTGCCGGGACAGCGACGTGTGCGGGCCGAGGGCGGTTGCGAATCGCGGGGTGTCGGCGAAGCCGGATTCGCGCCCGCTGAACGTGATGCGATCACGGATGGCGTGAAATTCACGCCATCCGTGATCGCTTCACGCCGTGGTGACGCCGTTCCGTGCGTGCTGACACCCCGTGGCAAGACATCGTCGACCCGACGGCGAGGGCTCGGCGACAGCTCGGCGACGGCCCGCCCTGTGGACAGCAGCGGTAGCTTTCAGCGCGCCGTGCCGCCGTAGTGGGCGGCCAGCCGGCGCATCCCCTCGTCGAGGCTGACGGCGGGACGCCATCGCAGGTCGGCCCACGTGGCGCGCTGGTCGAACCAGTGCGCGGTGGACAGCTGCTCGGCGAGGAAGCGCGTCATCGGCGGCTCGTCGTCGCCCGGACGCACCCGCCACACGGCCTCGACCGCGCCGCCCGCGGCCCGGGCCAGCCCGGCCGACACCCGCCACCGCGGCGGCTCCACCCCGGCGGCCCGGCAGATGCCGGTGAGCAGGTCCGCCACGGGACGCGGCTCGCCGTTGGTGATCACGTAGGCGCGGCCGTGCACCGCGGACGGCTGGTCCGCCAGCCGGTCCAGGGCCGCGACGATCCCGTCGGCGGCGTTGTCCAGGTAGGTGGTGTCGATGAGCGCCGCCCCGTGCCCGAGCAGCGGGAGGCGCCCCGACGACGCCCGGTCGATGACCCGCTCCACGAGCTGGGTGTCGCCCGGGCCCCACACGATGTGCGGCCGGACCGCCACGACACGCAGCCCGCGGCCGGCACCCGCCCGGTCCCGTCCCAGGGCCAGCAGCTCGGAGGCGGCCTTGGTCCGCGCGTACTCCCCGCGAGCCCGGTCCGGGTCGGCCGGCCCGGCACCCACGCCGACCAGCGACGTCCCGGTGTGCGCCACCGACGGCGAGGACACCTGCACGAACCGCTGCACACCCGCCCGCTCGGCGGCGTCCAGCAGCGTGCGCGTGCCCTCGACGTTCACCGCGGTGAACTCGGCGGGGTCCCCGGCCAGCGAGACCTTCGCGGCCAGGTGCACGACGGCGTCGACCCCGTCCACGGCGGCGGCCACGGCCGCCCGGTCGGTCACGGACCCGGCCACGTCCTCGGCGCCCGGCACGCCGGACGGGCGACGCTGCAGGGTGCGCACCGTCACGCCCCGGGCGACCAGGGCGCGCGCCACCGCCGACCCCAGCAGCCCGGACGCGCCGGTGACCAGCACCGTCACGGCAGGGTCACCCGGCCGCCCGCCAGGATCCCGGCCGCCCAGTCCGCGAGCCGGGCGCGGTCGATCTTGGAGTTGTGCCGCACGTCCGTGGGCATCTCCGGCGCCAGCAGCACCGCCGCCAGGGGGACCGACGACACCGCGCGCACCGCGGCGTCCAGCCGTCCCGGGGCCCGCCCGGGTCGGGCCGACCCTGCTCCGGGGACCGGTTCGACGACGGCCACGGCCTGCTGCACCCCGGTCGGCCCGACGCCGACGACCGCCGCCCGCCGGACGCCGTCGGCCCGCTCGACCGCCTGCTCCGGGCCGACCGGCGCCAACGGTCCGGCCGGCGTCGTCAGCACGTGCACGAGCCGCCCCTCGATCCACAGCCGCCCGGTAGCGTCCAGGTGGCCGACGTCGCCGGTGCGGTGCCAGTGCCCCGTGGGGGTGTCCCGCTCGGCGGCGACGTCGGTGAGCCAGCGCCGGTCGTAGCGCTCCTTGAGGTGCGGGGCGCTGACCAGCACCTCGCCCAGCACGCCCGGCGCGTCCGACGGCGTGCCGGTGGCCGCGCCGTCGTCGTCCAGGGCGCTGACCAGCACCCGGCCGGCCCCGACGGGCCGCCCCACGCACACGCCCGCGTCCGGGGCGCCGGAGACCTCGCGGATGCCGTCGAGGGTGATGTCGGTGACCAGCAGGCACTCGGTCATCCCGTAGGGGGTGTGCGCCTCGGCGGCCGGCATGAGCGACCGGGCGGCCTCCAGCAGCTCGGCGCTGATCGGCGCGCCGGTGGACAGGAACGTCTGCACGCGGCCGAGCGCCTCCCGGTCCACGGCGGTGAGCCGGTCCGCGGTGTCGACGACGTGCAGGATCGCCGCCGGGGACAGGAACACCATCCGGGCGTCGGCGGCCTTCACGGCGTCGGCGACCGCGCGGGCGGTGAGCGTGCGCGGGGCGGAGACGTCCATGTCCGGTGTCACCGACCGCGTCCCGAGCGCCGGGCCGAGCAGCGCGAAGGGCGCGAACCCCGTGACCAGCCCGGTCTCGGGGCCGACGGCGAAGTGCGTGGCCAGGGCGTCGCGCAGCGCGGACAGCCGACGGTGCGTGTACAGCACCCCCTTGGCGGGCCCCGTGGAGCCGGAGGTGAACAGCACCGCCGCGTCGTCGTCCGGCCCGGGCTCGGGCGGCAGATCCACGCCCTCGCCGGTGCGGGCGACGTCGATCAGCTCGTGCTCCACCCCGAGCACGCGGCGCCGCACCGGGTCCAGGGGGTCGACGGCGATCCGTACCCCCGGCCAGCCCATCGTGCGAGCGGCCGCGAGCGCCGTCGTCTCACCGACGAGGTACTGCGGCCAGGCGCCGCGCTGGGCCCGGGTCAGCCCGCGCACACCCAGCCCGGCGTCGGCCACGACGACCACGGCACCGATGCGCAGGCACGCGTACACCAGGGCCGTGAGGGTGGGCCCGGGCCGGACCAGCAGGGAGACGCGGTCGCCGCGGCGCACCCCGATCTCGTGCAGCCCGGCGGCGATGCGCCGCACCTGCCGGTCGAGCGCCTGCCAGCTCACGCGGCGACCCGCACCGGTGGTCGTCAGGTCGAGGACCGCCGGCTCGGTGCGCGACGCCGGGTCCGCGGCGCGCCCGTCCAGCCCGGCCCACATCGGCCGGAACGCTGGAACGTCGGCGGCGGTCGAACCCGAAGCCGACGCGGTGTCGGGGGACGACGCGCGCGTGGGCGTCACCCCCGAAGTGGAGGGCCCCCCAGGGCCCCTGAACGCGTCCGCGCGCGGGTCGTCCCCCGACACCGCCGATCCCAACCAACGCAGGACGACCGGCGCGTAGTCGACGTCCTCGGCGATCAGGTGCCCGGCGTCCTCGAACCGGTGCACGCTCGCCTGCGGCAGCCGGTGGACGAGGTCGTCGAGGTAGCGGTCGGAGAACACCGGGTCCCGCGCCCCCCACAGCAGCAGGGCCGGGACGTCGAGCCGGCGCACGCCGTCGGCGATGCGGTCCAGCTCGGGGCGGCTGACGTGCTCCGGCGAGGCGGGGATGTCGGCGACGAACTGCTCGATGCCGGCCCGGTCGTCGGCAGCGCGGTAGGGCAGCCGGTAGGCGCCCGCGACGTCGTGGGCCAGCCGGGGGCGGGCCAGGCCGAGCGTCGTCTCCAGGAACGCCCGGGTGGTCCGGGTGCCCCACCGGTGGACGCCCCGGGCCAGCGCGAGGCGCAGCGGCGCGGGGATCGCGGCGTCGTCGGGCTGGTGCACGGCGGTGTTCAGCAGCACGACGCCGGCGAGCCGGTCGGGGTGGTCGACCGCCCAGCCGAGGGAGACGACGCCGCCCCAGTCGTGCCCCAAGGTCACGACCGGACCCTCCAGGTCCAGCTCGGCGGTGAGGGCCGACAGGTCGGCGACACGGTCGGCCAGGGTGCGGCGTCGGCCGGTGCGGGCGGACAGCCCCATCTCGAGCTGGTCGACGGCTACGACGCGCCAGGCGCCCTGCACGCCGTCCGGGTACTCCCCGACCGCCGCGGCCGCCTCGATCGCCCGGTCGGTGGCCGCCTCCAGGAGGTCGCGCCACAGGTAGGACCAGGTGGGGTTGCCGTGCACGGCCAGCACGGTGCCGACCGGCCGGATGCCGTGCGCGGACAGCTCGGCGCCGTTGTCCAGGTAGTGCCAGTCGCCGCGGACGTGGCTGAACCGGGCGAGGCCGGGCAGCCCCGGCGGGACGGTGCTCGCGGGATGCGGCGTCACCAGGCCAGCTCCAGCATCGCGGTGTTGATGCCGGAGCCGACCCCCATGAGCAGCACCCGGTCGCCGGCGCCGAGGGTCTCCGCCTCCTGGGCGAGCGTGATCGGCACCGAGGCGGGTCCCACGTTGCCGAGGGTGGGATAGGTGGTGGGGACCCGCGCGCGGTCCAGGCCGACGGCCTCGACGATGGCGCGGGTGTGCACCCGGGAGACCTGGTGGGTGACGTAGCGGTCCATTGACTCCCAGTCCCACTCGGGGATGGCGTCCTTCCAGGCGTCGACGACGAGCTCCAGACCGCCCTCGAGCAGCCCCTCGGCGTCGGTGAACATGCCCTCCGGGCTGCCGATGCACAGGCGGTGGTGCTGGGTGGCGGCACGGGTCACCCCGCCGAGGACCCGGTGCCCCTCGGGATGGGCGTCGGCCGGGCCGAGCACCGCGGCGGCCGCCCCGGACCCCAGCGTCAGGGAGGCGAACTCCTCCATGAAGCCCTCCCGGCCGCGGTCCTGGGTGAGCAGCCGGTCGACGGTCGTGCGCTGGATGTCGTCGGCGTCCTCGCCGTTGACGATCACGGCGTACCGGATCTGACCCGACTCGATCATGCCCGCGGCGAGCGACATGCCGTTGATGAACCCGAGGCAGGCGTTGGCGACGTCGAAGTTCACCGCCGAGCTCGGCAGCCCGAGGCCGTGGTGCAGCCCCACGGCCACCGACGGCTCCAGGTGCTTGCGGGTCACCGAGGTGTTGATGAGCAGGCCGACCTCGTCGGGTTCGACCCCGGCCAGCTCGAGGGCCTCCCGCCCCGCCGCGACGGTGGCGGAGTCCGCGTCCTCCCCGGGAGCCCAGTTGCGCCGCTCCTCGACTCCGGCGACCCGCTCGAGCAGGTTGCTCGGCAGCCGCAGACGCTTCAGGGCGGGCGCCAGGCGTTCCTGGATCGCGGACGACGTCGTGACGAGGGACGGCAGCCGCCGCGTCACGGACAGCAGCGCGACGTCGGCGAACCGGGTGGTGGCGTTTCCAGTCACACGAGCTCCAAGCATCCGGACGCCCGCGCGACGCCGGAACGACGACAAGTCACCGGACCGGCGCGTGACGGTCGGCCGGGGCGTCCCGCAGGACACCCGTTGTTGAGAGTAGGACGGTCGGGCGGCGCCCGCCGTTCCGCCCGGCCGCTGTGTCGCACACCACCGCCGGACGAAACGCCCCAGACCGGGGCGAGTCGGTACGGCGGCGGCCTCCCCGGCCACCCGTAGTCTGGTCGGGTGCCCGAGACACCCGCCGCCCTCCCGCCGTTCGCCTCCGACAACTACGCCGGCACCCACCCGGACGTGCTGGCCGCCGTCGCCGCGGCCAACGACGGGTTCAGCGTCGCGTACGGCGACGACCCGTGGACCGCGCGACTCGACGAGCGCACCGCCGAGGTGTTCGGCCCCGGGGCGCTCGCGTTCCCGCTGACCAACGGGACCGGCGCGAACGTCGTCTCCCTCATGGCGCTGTCCGAGCGGTGGGGCGGCGTCGTCGCCTCCGACCTCGCGCACGCCAACACCGACGAGAACGGCGCCCCCGAACGCGTGGGCGGGCTGAAGATCCTCCCGTGCCCGTCCACGGACGGACGGATCACGCCCGACGACGTCGCCCGCTGGGCCGGGCAGCGTCACGACGTGCACCGCGCCCACCCCGGCGTGCTGACGCT
The DNA here is from genome assembly GCF_030588125.1 of Isoptericola sp. b515. Taxonomy (NCBI): domain Bacteria; kingdom Bacillati; phylum Actinomycetota; class Actinomycetes; order Micrococcales; family Promicromonosporaceae; genus Isoptericola; species Isoptericola sp. b515. Next base: position 834,105 of record NZ_JAUQYR010000001.1, read on the forward strand.
GACGCAGTCGACCGAGCTCGGCACCGTCTACTCCGTCGACGCCACGCGCGCCCTCGTCGAGGCGGCCCACGGGCTCGGCATGGCCGTGCACGTGGACGGCTCCCGGCTCGCCAACGCCGCCGCTTCCCTCGGCTGCTCGTTGGGCGCCCTGACCCGTGACCTCGGGGTGGACGTGCTCTCGTTCGGCGCCGCCAAGAACGGCGGCATGATCGGGGAGGCCGTCGTCGTCCTCGCTCCCGAGGACGCCCCGCAGGTGCCCGGGTCCGGGTACGACGGCGCGGCCCGGCGCCGCGCCGCGGTCGACGCGGTGCCCTACCTGCGCAAGGCCACGATGCAGCTCGTCTCCAAGACCCGCTACGTCTCCGCCCAGCTCCTGGCCCTGCTCGGCGAACCCGGCGAGCCGGTCGACGCCGCGGACGGGTCGGCAGCACCGCTGTGGCACCGCAACGCGGCGCACGCCAACGCGATGGCCCGGCGCCTCCGGGACGGGCTCGGGGCCGCCGACGTGCTCGACGTGACGCCGGGACCGGCCGGGACCGAACCGGACGAGCTCGTGGTGCCCCAGGGGATCCGGGTGACCCGGCCGGTCGAGGCGAACGCCGTCTTCGCCACGCTGCCGCGCGAGGCGGCCGACCGGCTGCGCGAGCGGAGCCGGTTCTACGACTGGGCGGCCGGCGAGACCCCGGACCGCGTCGAGGTGCGGTGGATGTGCTCGTGGGACACGCCGGCCGACGCGGTCGACACCTTCGTCGCGGCCGTCGCCGCCGAGCTGTCCTGACCCGGGACGGTGCGCCTCGGGTCGATTCGGCCTCCGGCACCGACCGGGGTTAACGTCGTGCCGACGGGTCGCGACGGTGCGGTCCGGACCGCACACCAGGCCGAGGAGGCGTCATGACCGACGGGGGCACCACCGGACACACCGCCACCGCGTCCACGCACATCGCCGAACCCCCCGAGCGGGTCTGGGCCGAGCTGATGCACCCCGGCGCGCGCTGGATGCTGGGCGCCAACATCGAGACCGACTTCCGCCCGGGCAGCCCCGTCACCTTCGAGGGGCACTTCTTCGGCCGCCAGTTCACCGACAAGGGCCGGATCATCGCCGTCGAGCACCCCCGGCTGCTGCACTTCACCCACTTCTCCCCGCTCGGCGAGCGGCCGGACGTGCCCGAGAGCTACCACGAGATCCGCATCACGCTGGAGCCCGACGACGGCGGCACCCGCGTCGAGGTGGTCCAGGCGAACATCGACACGGCGGAGCACGCCGCCCGGTCCGAGCAGCACTGGTGCCAGGCGCTGGCGACCCTCGCCCACCGCGACACCGCCCCGACAGCGGGGTCATGACCCCCACCTCCCGGTGGACGACGGCCGTCCTGACGACGGCCGTGCTCGCCCTGGCCGCCTGCACCACGCCCGGCACGACCCCCACCCCCAGCGCGGGCCCCTGGGAGTCGAGCGCGGGGCCGACGCCGTCCGGCACGCCGTCCGCGAGCCCCCGACCGAGCCCGTCGCCCACGCCGTCGGCGTCGAGCACGCCCGGTGCCGCGGCGGAGGGCACGGCCGACGCCGACGACCCCCTGGCCGGGATGTCGCTGGAGGAGAAGGTCGGTCAGCTGCTCGTGGTCGGCGCGCCCGTCGCCGAGGGGGGCGTGCACGCCCCCACGCGGACCGCCGTCGTCGACCACCACGTCGGCAACGTGTTCCTGCACGGTCGCAGCGAGGCGGGGCTCGCCGCGACCCGCGAGCTCGTCGACGCCTACCGGACGCTCGCGCCGTCGTCGGCCCCGCCGATGCTGATGGCGACCGACCAGGAGGGCGGCGCGGTCCAGGTGCTCCGCGGGGCCGGGTTCTCCGAGATCCCGGCGGCCACCCGGCAGGCGACCTGGCCGCGCGCACGGCTGGAACGCCTCGCGACCCGCTGGGGCACCGAGCTCGCCGACGCGGGGGTCGACCTCAACCTGGCGCCGGTGATGGACCTCGTCCCGGCCGGCAACCAGCAGGCGAACGCCCCCATCGGCTACTTCTCGCGCAACTACGGCAACACGGCCCGGTCCGTGGTCGACGGGGCCACGGCCTTCTCGGCCGGCATGCAGACGGCCGGGGTCGAGCCGGTGATCAAGCACTTCCCGGGGCTGGGCCGGGTCACCGAGAACACCGACACCACCGCGTCCGTCGTGGACGACACCATCACCGCCGGGTCGAAGGACGTCGAGGTGTTCGCCGCCGGGATCGACGCGGGGGCACGGTTCGTCATGCTGTCCAACGCGGTCTACACACGGATCGACCCGGACCAGCAGGCCACGTTCTCCCCCGCCGTCGTGGCGATCCTGCGCGACGACCTCGCGTTCGACGGCGTCATCATCACCGACGACGTGTCCGCGGCGGCCGCCGTGGACGACGTGGCCCCGGCCGATCGGGCCGTCGCCGCCGTCGAGGCCGGCGTCGACCTCGTGCTGGCCTCCGCCGACCCCTCCGTCGTGCCCGCGATGGCCGACGCCCTGGTGGAGCGGGCCCGCGCGGACGAGGAGGTCGCGGCGCAGGTGGACACCGCCGTCGAGCGGGTGCTCGCCGCCAAGGCCGACCTGCCGGACTGACGCGCGCTCAGTCCTCGTCGGCCAGGCCCAGGACGTCCAGCGTCCAGGCGTGCTCGAAGGCGATCTCCTCCCAGCGCGCGTAGCGGCCCGAGACGCCGCCGTGGCCGGCGGACATCTCGATCTTCAGCAGCGCCGGGGCGCCGGCGGCCCGCAGCCGGGCGACCCACTTCGCGGGCTCGACGTACAGCACGCGGGTGTCGTGCAGCGACGTCACCGCGAGGATGCGCGGGTAGTGGGAGGCGTCGTCGGGCACGTTCTCGTACGGGCTGTACGAGCGCATGTAGGCGTAGACCTCGGGGTCGGCCAGCGGGTTGCCCCACTCCTCCCACTCGACCACCGTCAGCGGCAGCGACGGGTCCAGGATCGAGGTCAGCGCGTCGACGAACGGCACGCCCGCCAGCACGCCGGCGAACAGCTCCGGCGCCAGGTTCGTCACCGCGCCCATGAGCAGCCCGCCGGCGCTGCCGCCGTCGGCCACCATGCGCTCCGGGCTCGTCCACCCGGCGTCGACCAGGTGGCGGGCGCAGGCGACGAAGTCGGTGAACGTGTTGCGCTTGTGCTCCAGCCGCCCGCCCTCGTACCAGGCACGCCCCAGCTCGCCGCCGCCGCGGACGTGGGCCACGGCGAAGACGACGCCCCGGTCCAGCAGCGACAGCCGCGGCACCGAGAAGAACGGGTCGACGCTGATCTCGTAGGCGCCGTAGCCGTACAGCAGCAGCGGCGCCGGGTCCGCACCGGTCCCGGCGGAGTCCAGCGTCACGGCGTCCCGCTTCCACACCAGCGAGATCGGGACACGGGTGCCGTCCTCGGCGGTCGCCCACGCGCGCTGCTGCGCGTAGTCGGTGGGCTCGTAGCCGCCCAGCACCGGCTGCTGGCGGCGCACGAGGCGCTCCCCGGTGGCCAGGTCGACGTCGAGGACCGTGGCCGGCGTGACGAACGACGTGTACTCCACCCGGACCAGCGGCGCTGCGAACTCGGGCGTCTCGCCCGGCGCGGCGGAGAAGAGGGCCTCGGGGAAGTCCAGCTCGCGGGGCGTCCACGGGGCGTCCGGCGCGAGGGTCGCCAGCGTGACGACGGCGACCCGCGGGGTCGCGTCCCGGCGCACGCCCAGCACGACGTGGTCGGCGAACGCGTCCACCGACTCCAGACGGACCCCGGGGTCGTGGGCCACGACGACGGTCGCGTCCGCCGGGTCCAGGCCATCGGCCCCGCCGTCGTCGTGCCCGTCGTCGTGCCCGTCGTCGTGGCGCGGCGGCACGTCCGTGACCGCCAGCTCGAAGTTCTGCGCCCCGTCGTTGTGCAGCACCAGCAGGGCGTCGCCCCGGCCGGGCAGGACGGCGTGCTCGACCGTGTACTCGACGCCCTCGCGCCGCCGCCAGACGGGCCGGAACGCGCCGGTCGGGTCGTCGGTCTCGAGCAGCCAGCACTCGCCGGTCATCTTCGAGCCGAGCTCGATCTGCAGGTACTGCTGGGAGCGGGACAGCCCGACCCCCACCCAGAACCGCTCGTCCGGCTCGTGGAAGACCCGGACGTCGTCGGCCACCGGGGTGCCGACCTCGTGCCGCCAGATCGTGCACGGCCGCCACGCGTCGTCGACGGTCGGGTAGAACACGTACCGCCCGTCGGGGGTGATGACGGCTCCCGGGAACGTCCCGTCGATCTCGTCCGGCAGGTCCGTCCCGGTGCTCAGGTCTCGCACCCGCAGCGTGTAGCGCTCGTCGCCGGTGGTGTCGACCGCGTGGACGAGCCGGTCGCCCCGCGGGGCCACCGCGAACGACCCGAGCGAGAAGAAGTCGTGCCCGGCCGCCGCCTCGTTCTGGTCGAGCAGCACCTGCTCGCCGGCGGGCACCTGCCCGGGCTCGAGGACCGGCGGCGTCCAGTCCTCGGGGTCGGTCACCGGCACGCGCGCGTGCACCGGGTACTGCTCGCCCTCGGTGAAGCGCACGTAGTACCAGTGCCCGCCCAGGCGGGTCGGGACCGACAGGTCGGTCTCGAGCGTGCGGTCCTTGATCTCGCCGACGATGCGCTCGCGCAACGGCCGCAGCCCGGCGAGCTGGTCCTGGGTCCAGGAGTTCTCGGCCTCCAGGTGCGCGAGCACCTCGGGGTCCTCCTTGGCGCGCAACCACTCGTAGTCGTCGACGAAGGAGTGGCCGTGGTGGCTCCGGGTGGTGGGTCGGCGGTCGGCGGCCGGCGGGGTGCCGGGCTCGGGCAGGCCTGCGGTGGCGGCGTCGTCGTGCACCCGGCCAGCGTACGGGTCCGGCCGCCGTGTCCCCCGTGCGGACTCTCGCCGGTACGCGCCGCGGACGCCGTGACGGGCGCAGGGCCCGTCAGCATCGCTTGGCCACGGTGGTCGGCACGCCGCACACGGTTGATCACGTCTCGGCAACAGTTTTTCTGCTCCCCGAGGCCGAATCGGCCCGTCGTGGCGGTTCTGCCCGCCTCCACGGGCGTCTCGGAGGCCCCGGTGTGACCTACAAGTGTCATCCAGGTCACACCACGCGGCTACACTGCCCGGCACGCTCGCACCACGAGATCGTCAACAGGGCCTTCAGCGTCACTGCATGGCTGTCGAGGGGTGCAGCGCAGTCCCGGGTGGACCCGGGCGCACGACCCTGACCCACCGGAGGACTCGTCCGATGACAGCGGACCGACTCGACCTCGCGAGGAGGACCCGGCGCGCGATCGCCGCCGTCGCTCTCGCGTTGCTACCGGCGATGCTCGTCGCGCACCCCGCGACCGCAAGCACCGACGACGCCACCTGCCAGCCCGACAACGAGACGGCCTGTGTGGCCGGCATGGTCCTGACCGCCGACAACGACCACGTCGCGGGTGTGGAGCTGCTCGTGACCGGCGAAGGGTTCACGGCAGACCTGATCACGACGGACGAGCGGCCCGTGGCGGTCGCCGTGCCGGAGGTCGGGCGCTACGTCGTGGCCATCGACCCCTCGACGCTCCCCGACGACCAGCAGCTGCCCGAAGGCACCGAGCTCGAGAGAGAGGTCGTCGCCCAGACCGGGGCCACGGCCCGCGCCGCCTTCCGTGTCGGCAGCGGTGCCGAGGCACCTGCGGCGCCGTCGGAGACCGCCGAGGACACCGGGGGCGCCACGACGGCGCCGGAGGGCGGCGACGAAGGCGTGGGCGCCGCCCCGGAGGGCGACGCCTCCCAGCGCGACTTCAACTGGGGTCAGCTGTGGCAGCAGATCGGCTCCGGGCTGCGGTTCGGGCTCCTGCTGGCCCTGGCCTCCATCGGCCTCAACCTCGTGTTCGGCACGACCGGGTTGTCGAACTTCGCCCACGGCGAGCAGTTCGCCCTCGGCGCCGCGCTCGGCTTCCTCACCATCAACGTGATGGGCATGCCGATCTGGCTGGGCGGCATCCTCACGATCGCGGTGTGCGGCATGACGGGCTGGGCCCAGGACGCCGGGATCTGGCGGCCGCTGCGCAAGCGCAACGTGCCGGTCATGCAGCTCATGATCGTCTCGATCGGCCTCTCGATCACGCTGCAGTACGTCATCCAGCTGCTGATCGGCGGTGGCTCCGAGCGGATCCTGTCGTCCAACCCGCGACCGATCACGATCGTCGGCATCACCCTCAGCGCCGCCTCGTGGATCTCCATGCTGGTCGCCCTGGTGTGCGTGCTCGGCATCGCCTGGTTCCTCACCCGGACCCGGATCGGCCGCGCCACCCGTGCCGTGTCGGACAACCCGGCGCTGGCCTCGGCGACCGGCATCGACCCCGACAAGATCATCCGCCTCGTGTGGGTCATGGCCACCGGGTTCGCCGCGCTGGCCGGCCTGATGTGGGGCACCTCGTTCGGCTCCTTCAACTGGCAGCTCGGCATCCAGCTCCTGCTGCTCATGTTCGCGGCCGTCACCCTCGGAGGCCTGGGCACCGCGCTCGGGGCGTTCGTCGGATCGCTGCTCATCGGCCAGGTCGTCGAGCTGTCGAACCTCGTCATCCCCAGCGACCTGCGCTACGCGTCGGCCCTGGTGATCCTCATCCTCGTGCTCCTGTTCCGGCCGCAGGGCATCCTCGGCCGCCGCGAGCGGGTCGGCTGAAAGGAGTCACACCATGGAAGAGTTCCTGCGCATCCTCACGCAGTCGGCAGGCGAGATCCTCGCCCCGACCACGGCGGCCTTCGCGATCGCCGCGATCGGCCTCAACCTGCACTTCGGGTACACCGGACTGCTCAACATGGGCCAGGCCGGCTTCATGCTCCTGGGCGCCTACGGGTTCGGCATCACGCTGACCCTCGGCGGCCCGATCTGGCTCGCCTTCCTCATCGCGATCGCCGCCGGCGTCGTGTTCGCCCTGCTGCTGGGCATGCCCACGCTGCAGCTCCGTGGCGACTACCTGGCGATCGTGACCATCTCCGCCGCGGAGATCGTCCGATGGTTCGGCCGGTCCACCCTCTGGCAGGAGTGGACCGGCGGCGCCTCCGGTCTGCAGGGCCGCTACTACAAGGACCCGTTCCACGCGCTGTCGTTCCTGCCGGAGGGCCGATTCGCCCTCGGCCCGTTCGAGTACATCAACACCGGGTCGGACTCCTGGTTCACCCGCATCTTCGCCTGGGGCCTCGTCGCGCTGGTGCTGATCTTCGTCTGGCTCATCACGCGCAGCCCCTGGGGCCGCGTGCTCAAGGGCATCCGTGAGGACGAGGACGCCGTGCGGGCGCTCGGCAAGAGCGTCTACTCATACAAGCTGCAGGCCCTCGTGCTCGGCGGGGCGATCGGTGCGCTGGCCGGCGTGGTCTACGCGATACCCCTGGCGATCTCCCCCGACTCGATGGGCGGGCGCACCATGACGTTCTTCGTCTGGACCGTCCTGCTGCTCGGTGGTGCCGCGACCGTCTTCGGTCCGGTGCTCGGATCGATGATCTTCTTCACCGCCTACATGTTCATGCGCACCGGGATGCGCGCCCTGTCCGAGGACACCGCCGTCGGCACCGTCATCTCCACCACCCAGGTGGAGTACATCGGCGGCATGCTCGTGGGCATCACCCTGATGTGCCTGGTGATCTTCCGGCCACAGGGCATCCTCGGGAACAAGAAGGAGCTGGCGTTCAATGTCCGTTGACGAGACGACGACGGCCCGCAGCACGTCGCTGGCGGACGTCGCCCACGAGCCCGGGGCGGCCAAGCCCGACCCGATCCTCGTCGCCGACCACGTCGTGCGGCGGTTCGGCGGCATGACGGCGGTCGACGTCGACCACCTGGAGGTCCAGGAGGGCGTCATCACCGCCCTCATCGGGCCGAACGGTGCCGGCAAGACCACGTTCTTCAACCTGCTCACCGGGTTCGACACCCCGAACACCGGCGAATGGACCTTCCAGGGACGGTCGCTGTCCGGCAAGAGCGGTGCCGCGGTCGCCAAGGCGGGTGTGGTCCGCACCTTCCAGCTGACCAAGGCGCTGGGACGCCTCACCGTGCTGCAGAACATGCTGCTGGCCTCCCGGGACAACCCCGGGGAGAACCTGTGGCTGTCCTGGCTGCCGTTCCTGTGGAAGAAGCACGAGGCCGACTCCACCGAGAAGGCCATGGAGATCCTCGCCCGGTTCAAGCTGGACACGAAGGCGGACGACTACGCCGGCTCGCTGTCCGGCGGTCAGCGCAAGCTGCTCGAGATGGCCCGCGCGCTGATGACCGACCCGACGATGATCATGCTCGACGAGCCCATGGCGGGCGTGAACCCGGCGCTCGTCCAGTCCCTGCTCGGGCACGTCCAGGCGCTGCGCGACGAGGGCATGACCGTGCTGTTCGTCGAGCACGACATGCACGCCGTCCGGCACATCAGCGACTGGGTCGTGGTCATGGCCGAGGGCCGGATCGTGGCCGAGGGGCCGCCCAGCAGCGTGATGAAGGACGAGGCCGTGGTGGACGCCTACCTCGGCGCCCACCACGACACCGACCTCGGTGACGACTCGCTGCTCGACCCGGCGGTCCTCGCCCGGTACGAGGCCGAGGAGGAGGAACGATGAGCCAGACCACCACCGCTCCGCGGGAGACGCCGATCGACGACGTCCCCACGGAGGATCTCCTGCTCCACGCCGACAACCTCGTGGCCGGCTACCTGCCCGGGGTGAACATCCTCAACGAATGCTCGCTCAAGGTCCGTCAGGGTGAGCTCGTCGGTATCATCGGCCCCAACGGCGCCGGGAAGTCGACGCTGCTCAAGGCCCTGTTCGGCCTGGTGAAGATCCACTCGGGCACCGTCACGCTGCAGGGCAAGGACATCACCGGGATGAAGGCCAACAAGCTGGTCGCCCAGGGTGTCGGGTACGTGCCGCAGAACAACAACGTGTTCCCCTCGCTGACGGTCGAGGAGAACATGCGGATGGGCACGTTCCTCAAGCCGAAGATCTTCAGCGAGCGCTGGCAGTTCATCGGCGACCTGTTCCCCGTGCTGCACGACCGCCGCGCCCAGCGGGCCGGCGCCATGTCGGGTGGTGAGCGTCAGATGGTCGCGATGGCCCGGGCGCTCATGATGAACCCGTCGGTGCTGCTGCTCGACGAGCCGTCCGCCGGCCTGTCGCCGGTGCGCCAGGACGAGACGTTCCTGCGCACCCGCATGATCAACAAGGCCGGCGTCTCGGTGATCATGGTCGAGCAGAACGCCCGTCGCTGCCTGCAGATCTGCGACCGCGGCTACGTGCTCGACCAGGGCACCGACGCCTACTCCGGCCCCGGGCGCGAGCTGCTCAACGACCCGAAGGTCATCTCGCTCTACCTGGGCACGCTGGCCGAGGACGTCGAGGAGGCCGACCAGGCCCGGGAGGCAGATCAGGCCCGGGAGGCCGACCAGCTGCCGGAGAGCGACGCGACGGACCAGGCCGAGCGCACGGACGCCGCCGAGCCGGCCACGGAGACCCCGCGGGCCTCCCGGGACGGGGAGGCCTGAGGGGGACCACTCCCCGGCGAGTCAGGGCGGCCCTGCGCGACTCAGGGCGGCCCTGCGCGAGTCAGGACGGCCCTGCGCGAGTCAGGACGGCCCTGCGCGAGTCAGGACGGCCCTGCGCGAGTCAGGACGGCCCTGCGCGACTCAGGACGGCCCTGCGCGAGTCAGGAGTCCTGACGGATGAGTGAGGACGGCGGGCGTCCGGGTTTACCCGGGCGCCCGCCGTCGCCGTCCTCCGTCGAGAACCCGTGTTCGGAGCGCATGGTCGCCCGTCGGTCGACCGCGGGTCAGGACGCATGACGGCCCGGGACCGCCTCCGCCCGGATCCGCCGTCAGGAAGCGCGGCCGACGGCGGCGCTCCGGCGACGTCCCAGCCGTCGGTAGTACGCCTCGCGCATGGACGCTCCCGGGTCGTACCGATCGGCCAGGTCGTCCCAGCCCAGCCGCACCAGTTCGACACCGGCCTCGGCGATCTCGGCGTGGCGTCGCTCCTGACGCCGCAGCACCTCGATCGGCACACCGAAGGACCCTCCCGAGTACTTCACGGCACCGTCGAACTCGACACCCACGCCGATCTCCGGCCAACCGAAGTCGACGAACCGCGTGCCCGACGTCGTCGCCACCTCCATCTGGCACTCGGGCCGGGGCAGGCCGTCGTCGATGGCGATCAACCGCGCGACCGTCTCGCCGGGGGATCCCGATCGTGGGTCGCAGACGTCGAGGAGCCGGCGTGCCTGGATCATTCCGCGCTTGCCCGCCGAGGCCGTCATGATCCGCGAGACCTCCCTCGGGTCGGCGCCGCGGCGAAACAGGGAATCGGCCACCACGAGCGCTCCCTCCGGCGACAACGTCCGCAGACAGTCCACGAGCGTCCGCTCGGGCGAAGTCACCGGAACGCCCTCGATCAGGCCCTGTTCCCGGGTCGGCAGGCACGTGAAGTGCCGCCGCACCGTCGGCTCCGCCGTCAGGGAGACCCGCGGCTTCACGACGTGCGTGACATGGACGAGCGCAGGGGTCGCATAGGTCCACGCACCGTGCAGCATCGCGGCGGTCGCATGACTGAACCAGATGCGGCTGCGCGACGAGCTCACCAGCGCCCGGACACCCGCCAGGACGGCCTCGGCGTGCTCGGTGTCGCCGTGGCCGGTCGGCGTCATGACGCCGCGGTCCGACCTCAAGGCTCCTTGCGCCACCTGGGCCGCGATGCGGTCGCGGTCCGCACGGGAGAGGTCCACCGCTCGAGGGACCGTCGGTGGGCACGCCCGGTCGGCTGACAGCATGGTGCGCAGCGGTGAGCCGGGCACCGCCATCGTCGACAGGATCTGCTCGAGGCGGTGGATGGCGGGGAGGTGCGGTGGATCGCTCATGCGACGAGGCTCGCGCGACACGGCCCGCGGAGGGCGGGTCGTGCGGGCCTTCGGTGGACGAACGGCGCCGTGGACGACCGACAGCCCGCACTGCTGCTCAGGGGCGACGTGCGCTCCCGGGGGCTCCTGACCGGCCGGAACTCGTCCTGCCTCGCGGCACAGCACCCTGACCCGCCGGGCAGCACCCTGACCCGCGGCGGAGCGCGAACGCCGAGGGGCAGCTTGTGGACGACGACGGCCCGGTCCCCTCCGCAGAGGAGACCGGGCCGTCGTCAGCAGACCGGGATGAACATCCCGGCAGGCTCGACCGGGGCGTCAGCCGCCGATCTGGCCCTCGATCTGCCGCACGTAGGTGTACGTGTTGTCGTCGCCGTACTCGTAGATGCCGATGAACGCGGACGACGGGTCGTTGTCCTCGTTCAGCGGGCCGGTGCCGGACGGACCGGTGTAGTCGATCTCCTCACCGGCCTCGAGCGCCTCGACGCCCTCGGCGAAGGTGGTGACCTCGGTGCCGCCCTCGGCGCCGGAGACGGCCGCGATGTTCTCGGAGATCGTCACGCCGTCGGTACCCTCGCCCCGCACGGCGGCCAGGGCCGCCAGGATGGTGGCGTCGTACGACTCGGCCGCGTAGGAGTACCCGTCGAGGGACGAACCCTCGTTCTCCTCGTGCCAGGTGTTCAGGCGCTCCTTGAAGTCGTCCTCGGCCTGCGCACCGGGCAGCGTGCCCTGGACGCCGGCGAGGGTGCCCTCGTCGAAGTCACCGCTCCAGTCGGACAGGTTGCCGTCCGTGAAGTAGGTGGTGCCGTCGAAGTCCCAGCCCTGGGCGACGAGCTCGTTCACCGCGGCCACGGTCTCCTCGAAGGCGATGACCACGAGGGCGTCCGGGTCGGTGCCCAGCGCCGCGGAGACCTGCGAACCGAAGTTCGTCTCACCGGGCGGGAACTCCTCGCCGGCGCCGTTGGCGCCGTAGACGACCGTGCCACCGCCGGCCTCGATCGCGCTCTGGGTGTGGTCGCGCAGACCGGTGCCGTAGGCGTCGTTGAGGACGATCATGGCGACGTCCTGGTGGCCGCCGTCGAGGATCAGCGAGCCCAGCGCGGCGCCCTGGACGGTGTCCGGCGGGGCGGTGCGCGTGTAGAAGTCTCCGTAGCCCGACAGGTCGGCGGCGGTGTTCGCCGGCGAGATCTGCATCACCTGGGCCTCGGCGAAGACGTCGACCACACCGAGGGAGACCGACGACGACGCAGCGCCGATGACGGCGTCCGCACCCTTGGAGATGAGGTCCGTGGCGGTCGAGTTCGCGACCGTCAGGTCGGTGTTGTCACCGGAGTCGCCCCACTCGACCTCGACGTCGCTGCCGAGCACGCCGCCGGCCTCGTTGATGTCCTGGATGGCCAGACCGACGCCGGCGATCTCGGGCGGGCCGAGGAAGGACAGCGTGCCGGTCACCGGGAGGATGGTGCCGATGGTCAGGGGGTCGGCCGACCCTTCGTCCATCGACTCCTCGGAGGTGTCCGCGGCCTCGTCGGCCGAGTCGTCGGAGCCGCAGGCCGTCAGGCCCAGGCTGAGCGCCGCGGCGAGGGCGAGGCCCTTCGCGGCCGTCATGCGTCGAGTCATGAGTTTCCCTTTCGGGGTCGGGCGTGCCACGGCACTCAATGCCGCATGTAGTGGCGCTGAAACTAGTCCTCATGTGTGACATACATGTGTCAGATCCGTCACTCTCGACAGATCGTGACGAACCTGTGATCTGGCTCACCCCGGCGAGATAGGCCTGCGGGCCTGGCGGATTCCGCAGGATTCCGGGCGAACAGCGTGGTCACGGTGCTGCCGACCTCCCCACCACCACCGTCACGGCACCGCCCGCGTCGAGGCGGCCGCCCCGTCCGGGACCGGACCACGGGAGCTCACACCGGGTACAGATCGACTCACGGGGCACCCGAGCCGGGGTCAGGACCGGCCTTCGGACGCCGTCGCGGGTGATGTTCGGGACAATCGGACCGAGAATCTCGCCGATGTGCTGGTGCGAGGACTTCCGCTCGCGTACCGTTAGGGCCGTTGCAGTGTCTTGCTCGTACCGGACGGACCCCCGTCCTGCGTCGGGAGGCGGGGTCGTTCAGGATTGACCCCGGCGCACCGGCGGACCTTGGTTCCACAAGAGTTTGACGACGAACACCGTGATGCGCGGTCCCCGACAGGCGGGGGCTGCGAGCTCTTGAAGGAGTACCCATGGCCACCGGAACCGTGAAGTGGTTCAACAGCGAGAAGGGCTACGGCTTCATCGCTCCCGAGGACGGCACCGCTGACGTGTTCGTCCACTTCTCCGCGATCCAGACGCAGGGCTACCGCAGCCTGGACGAGGAGCAGAAGGTCGAGTTCGACGTCACGCAGGGCCCGAAGGGTCCGCAGGCGGAGAACGTTCGCCCGCTCTGATCTCTCGTCCGCGTGCTTCCTGACGGCGGCACGCACCAGAGACTCGCACGGCCCGCACTCGCTGCCTCACGGCGGCGGGTGCGGGCCGTTGTCGTCTCCAGGGACCGCCCGCCCCACCCGGTTCCCCCGGGAACCCCGGGGGACCACGAACCGTTCCACCACCATGGGATTCCTCGACCGACTCCTCGGCAGGTCACGTGACGAGCGCTCCATCCCCGGGATGACGGGCGGAGGCACCCCGCGCGGGTACGCCACGCCCGCACCGTCCTCCGCGGACCCGCGAAGCGGGGGTCCCACCTCGCACCGTTCACCCGACGACGTGGCGATCGACCGCTACCGCTACCTGCTGCGCACCGCCCCGCCGGACGCCGTCGAGCAGGCCCATGCCGAGGCGTTCGCCCAGCTCACTCCGGAGCAGCGCCGCCAGGTCCTCACCGAGGTCGGCGCCACGGTGCCTGCCTCCGAGCGCGCCACCACCGACGACCCGCAGTCGCTGGCCCGGATGGCGACCCGCGCCGAGATGCGCAACCCGGGCACCCTGGAGAACACGTTCCGCTCCGGCGGGCCGGGGGCCGCGGCCGGTGCCAGGGGCCCGAGCTTCGGCTCGATGATGGGATCCAGCCTCCTCGGCACGGTCGTCGGTGTCGTCATCGGTTCGGCCGTGGCCAACGCGATGTTCGGTCCGGCGTTCGGCGACCCGACGACGCCGGTCGCCGAGGACGCGGCCGCTGCGGGCGAGGGGGAGGCCGGCGAGGCCGGCGAGGCCGGGGCGGACGCCGGTGCCGACACCGAGGCCGCGGGCATGGATGCCGGCGGCGCGGAGGCCGCCGGGGACGACGGCATGTTCGGTGGGTTCTTCGGCGGCGGCGACGAGGGCGGCGGCGGCCTCGGCGACTTCTTCGGTGGCGACGGCGGCGGTTTCGACTTCTGACTCGCGCAGTCCCGTCCTGACTCGCCGCAGATCGCCCTGACTCGTCGCAGATCGTCCTGACTCGCGGGTCGGTGGTCGGGGGTCGGGGGTCGGGGGGAAGCCTCAGCGAGCGGTGAGGCGCAGGAACGCCCCGAGCTGCTGCAGGTCCGTCACCGACGTCGGCAGGTAGTCCGTCAGCCGCGGCGAGCGGATCACGACCGCCCGCCACTGCCCCCGGGAGACCGCGACGTTGATCCGGTTCCGGCTGAGCAGGAACCCCATGCCCCGGGGCACGTCCTCCGGCGAGGAGGCGGCCATGGACAGCACCGCCACGGGCGCCTCCTGCCCCTGGAACTTGTCCACCGTGCCGACGCGCACGTCGTCCAGGCCGGCCCGGGCCAGCGCGCGGCGGATCGTGTGCACCTGCGCGTTGTACGCGGCCACGACGATGACGTCCGCAGGCCCGAGGTCCCGCGGCTCCGCGCCGACGGTCCGGACCCAGGGCCGGCCCAGCACCGCCCGGACCTGCCGGACCACCTCCTCGGCCTCCTCGGCCGAGGACACCGCCCGGCCGGCGTGGTCGACGAGCACCTCGTGCACACCGGGCTCCACCGGGTCCAGCGACCGCCCGTGGACCGAGGCGTGGGCGTGCAGCCGACCGGAGTACGCCAGCTCGGACACCGCCGTACACAGCGCCGGGTGCATCCGCCGGGACGCGGGCAGGAAGTAGCCGAACTCCTCGGGCAGCGTCTCGTGGCCGTCGGCGAGCCAGCCGAGCGCCGAGCCGGCGACCCCCGGGTCGGGGTGCGCCCCCTGGGACACCTGCGGCAGCTGCTGCGGGTCGCCGAGCAGCAGCAGCCGTGCAGCCGCCCGCGCGACCGCGACCGTGTTGGCGATCGCGAACTGACCGGCCTCGTCGATGACGAGCAGGTCCAGTCCCTCCGGCGCCCATCGGTCGTGCGCGAAGTCCCAGGCCGTCCCTCCGACGACGCAGCCACGTCCCGCGTCGTCGGCCTCGGCAGCGAAGACCTGCAGCCCGTCGGCGTTGACGTCCTGCCACGGGGTCCTCGACTGCGCCGGCGAGACGCCGGAGGGCAGCTTCTTGGCGACCTGCTCGGCCGGGACGCCGGCGGCCAGCACCCCGTGCAGCAGGTTCTCCACGACGGCGTGCGACTGCGCCACGACGCCGACCCGCCAGCCGTCGGCGACCAGCGCCGCGATGACGTGGGAGGCGAGGTAGGTCTTGCCGGTGCCGGGCGGACCCTGCACCGCGAGGTAGGACCGGTCGAGCGCCCGCACCGCCCGCTCCACGGCCGCGACCACGTCGGGCTCGCCGTCCGGCCCCACCGCCGGTGTTGGCAGTCCCCGGGCGACCCGGGCGGGGCGTCGCTGGAGCAGGTCCGTCATCGGCCCGGCGGGCAGCCGCTCCGCCATCGGCACGCCTGCCGCGGCACCGGAGCGCCAGGCCTCCAGCGCCGCCCGCCCGGCCTCCTCGGTGGCCGTCTCCAACGGGCCGGCGGGGACGTGGCTGTTGACGCTCAGGGCGCACGGCAGGTCGTCGTGCGTCTCCTGGCCGGCCCCCACGTGCTCCCGCACGGTGAAGACGTCCAGCTCACGGTCGCCGTCGACGACCCGCTCGACCTCGGCGATCGCCATCTTGTTGTGGAACCAGCGCTCCGCCAGCGGTCCCACGTTCGTGACCACCGGTGGGCACGGCACGTCGTAGAGCAGGAACGCGCTCGCCCCTGCGCGCAGCTCGCTGCCCTCCACGGCGGGACACGCCAGGGCCAGGAGCCGCGACGGCGCCCGCTTGCCCGGCTCGACCTCCCAGTCGCGGAGCACCCGCCCGCCCTCGACGACCGCGGCCGACCGGCGGCCCGGCCACTCGGCGGGCGGAAGCTGCATGCGGGAGAAGTGCGCCTGCCAGAACTGCTTGCCCTCGCGCCGGTGGTAGCCGACCGCGGCACCCAGCAGGCTCAGCGCGCGGGCAGCCGCCCGTTCGGCGGGCTCGTGGGGGTGCGCGTGCGCGACGGCGTCCCGGATCTCGGCCTCGAGCGCCTCCCGGGCGGCTCTCTCCGGGTTCTCGGGGGTGGGCTCCTCCAGGGGCAGCGGCTCGGCAACCGGCCGCTCGACCGGGCCGACCACCTCGTCGTGCGCCCAGCGCAGCCAGTCCAGCAGCCGCAGCGTGGACAGGCAGTCGTACCGGTTGTAGTCGAGGATCTCCTCGCGGCGCTGCGCGGCCTCGTCGTGCTCCCCCGCAGCCAGCAGCTCGCAGTACTCGGCGTACTCGACCACCGACGTCGCGGCGTCGGTCACGCCGGACCGCGCCGCCTCGTCGCCCATGTACAGCGGTTCGAGCTTCTTGATCGACCGGGACCGGTCGGAGATCCGGATCGCCGACCGCACCGTGGCGTACAGGTCGACGAGCACTCCGGAACGCAGCAGCTCGTCGACCTCGTCCTCGTACACCCCGTGCCGGGCCGCGATGGACAGCAGGTGCGTCCGTTCGTAGGCGGCGTAGTGGTAGACGTGCATGTCGGGCCACCGACGACGGCGTTCGGCCATGGCGTCGACGAACCGCACCAGGGCGTCGGCCTCGTCGGCCCAGGTGTCCGCCCACAGGGCGTGGAACGACGGCCGCCCCTCGGCGTCGAGGTCACGGGTGACCCAGCCGAAGAGGTAGTCGATCCCCGACTCGGCCGGGGTGAGCGCGTCCGCGGGGGCCCACAGCGGGTCGCCCTCGAAGTCGAAGAAGACGTCGCCGTCGCTCGGCGGCGGCAGTCGTTCCACGGGCGCCGGGTCGGTGAGCGCCCAGCGCAGCTCGCGTGACCCCTCGGGCGTCTCCAGCAGCACCGAGCCGTCGCCCGGGTCGGTGCCGAGCTGCAGCCCGGCCTGTCGCTGCAGGCCGGCGAACCGGTCGGCCGCCGTCCCCGCCGGGGGCTGCTCGGCACAGGCCAGGTCCTTCATCGTGGTGAGGCCGGCGGCGGCGAGCCGAGCGCGCTGCGGGGCGTGGACGCCGGCCACGAGCAGCACGTCCGAGTGCGTGGCCGCGGACTCGGCGCAGTCCGGGCAGACGCCGAGCCGCTGGCAGGCGACGTGCCCCGGGGCGTCCCACTCGACCGGCGCTCCCTCCTCGACGTGCCGGGCGACGACGTCCAGCAGCCGGTCACGCCGCGCCCGGAACACCGGCAGCACCTCGGCAAGCGCGTGCTCGGTGATCTCGCCGGTGCCGAGCACCAGGTGGGCGTGCTCGGTGGGGTCGATCCCGGCGGCGAGGAGCTGGTCGGCGTACGCGGCGAGCTGCAGCACCGCCCGGACCTTCTCCCGCCGGGCGAGCTTGGTGTCCCAGACGGCGTAACGGGGTCGGTCGTCGCCGGGACCGGCGTCGCGCACGAGGAAGTCCGCCCGCCCGTGGAACCTCCCGTCGAAGAACGCCGCCTGGTAGACGACGTCGGCCCCGCGTTCGAGCGCGGCGAGCGTCGCGGAGTGCGCCGCGACGAGGTCGTCGTACGCCATGCGTCGCGGCGCCGGGACCTCCAGGACTCCGCCGGGGCCGCCGTCGTCGGGGGCCTCGCCGAACCGGGCCCGGAAGTCCTCCAGCACGGACGCCTCGTGCGCCTCGCCGAGCGCGACGGTGCGCGCCAGCATCTCGTCGGCGTCCCGGGGCCGCTGCGGCACCCGGCCCAGGACCTCGTCGAGGCGGCGCAGGAGCGCGTGCTCGCACTCGGCGGCCACCACCAGGTCGCTGGCCGAGTGCACGAGCCGCGGCTCACCGGCGCCGTCCAGGAGGAACATGTCCCAGGTCTACCAGCGACCGCCGACATGGACCTGAAGGGGATGTTTCCGCCATAGTGGGGCCGCACGACGCCGAAGGAGACCCATGACCGTGCGATTCAACCCCCCGCCCGGCTGGCAGGTCCCCCCAGGGTTCCGGCCAGACGCGCACTGGGCACCCGACCCCTCGTGGCCCCCGGCGCCTCCGGGATGGCAGTACTGGGTGGAGGACCCCCCGCCCCCGCCCCAGCCTGCGCCTGCGCCTGCGCCTGCTGCGACGACGCGCGCCGCAGCCGTGCCTTCCGCCCCGCCCCAGGGTGCGGGCGACCCGGGGGCGACCACGGTCATGGCACCCGTGCGGCCCGACGCCGGTCCGCCGCCCGCACCGTCGGCCACCCGGGCCTCGGCGCACGGGTCCGCGCGGCCGGTGCACGACCCGCATCCCACCGCTCGCGCCACGACGCCGGTCCCGCCGCAACAGCCCGCCGCCGCGCCGCCGAACGCACCGGGCCACGACACCAACCGGGGCGAGGCACGCGCCGGTCGGCGGCAGCGTCCGGCGACCGTGCTCGTCGCGGGGGTCGCCGTCGCCTGCCTGGCCCTCGGGGTCATCGTCGGCGTGATGTTCTCGATGGTGCAGACCGGTGACGCCCGCCAGGCCATCGCCGACGCCGAACGGCAGGTCGAGCAGGCCGCCGCGCTGGAGGCCGAGGTCACCGAGGACAAGGCGGCGCTCTCCGAGCGTGCCGCCGAGCTCGAGGCACGGGAGAAATCCCTCAAGGAGCGCGAGTCCGAGATCGCGGAGAAGGAGTCGCAGCTGGTCAGCCGACAGGCCGAGCTCGACGACCAGGCCGCCCAGCAGCAGCAGCTGCAGCAGCAACAGCAGCAGGGGAACGACAAGAGGGACGACGACGGCGGCGGCCAGTGGTGGTACTGGAACTGCGACGCCGCCCGTCAGGACGGCGCCGCGCCGATCTACCAGGGCTCGCCCGGCTACCGCAGCGGTCTCGACCCCAACGGCAACGGCATCGCCTGCGAGGAGGGGGAGTAGCCGTTCGCTCGACTGACCTGGACGGCGGGGTCGTCGTCGGTTCGGCACCTCGACGTGCCGAACCGACGACTATCGGCCGACCAGGTCCGCGATCAGTCGGCCACGCGCAGCGATCCCAGGATGCCGTTCAGCAGCTCCTGACCGTCCTCTCCCGTGGGCAGCTCCAGGTGCACCGTGTACTGCTCGCCGACGTCGAGCTCGACGTCGATCCGGACGTCCTGAGCCTCGACCTCGACCTGGCGGCCATAGGCCTCCGCCGAGGCCGCGTCGCCCGTGTCCCAGATCCACCAGGATCCTGACGTCGGCGTGACCACGACCCGCCGGGCACCGTCGACCTCGAGGAGGTACATCGTCTGCTTCGGCGGCGCGGAGACCATCCAGGCCGCGGACGGCGGTGTCGGACGGACGGCGACGACGGCCGGGGCGACCCCGAACCCATCGTCGTCCGGGCTGACGGCCATCATCGACCCGGGGTCGTCCGTCCACGGACCGACGTCCTGCCAGTCGTCCGGGACGCCGAGCCGCAGGCGGCCGGCCTTGATCTCGCGCCATCCGGCAGGGAGTCCCGC
The DNA here is from genome assembly GCF_030588125.1 of Isoptericola sp. b515. NCBI lineage: Bacteria > Bacillati > Actinomycetota > Actinomycetes > Micrococcales > Promicromonosporaceae > Isoptericola > Isoptericola sp. b515. The sequence continues at coordinate 853,691 of NZ_JAUQYR010000001.1, forward strand.
CCCGGCGTCGAGGGTGTGCACGCCCTGCGACGACCGGATCTCCCGTTCGACCGAGAGGTTGTCCACCACACCCTGCAGGACGTCGCGGCCGGCGGCCGTGTCCGGCACGTCGCCGATGATCACCTCGTACTTCGCGCCGACGTCCGTGCTCACCGAGAGCACGGCGCGGAGCGTGTCCCCGGACCCGGCGACCACACGCATGACGGTCAGTCCCGCGCCGGGGACGTCGGGGAACGTGGCACCCGGGTCGTCGACCGTCCAACCGAGGTTCTGGGAGTAGAAGATGTACCCGGATCGCTCTGTCGCCCCGACGCTGACCGTCAGGTCCGCGATCCCCCCGGTCCGGCCGGTGACCTCGAAGAACCTGTCCCGACGGACGACCGGGCCGTCCGCCTCCCAGTCCGCGGGCAGGCTCACGACCACCGGCCCGAGCCACACCCGCACGCGGTCCGCCGCGCCGTCGGCCGCCCGGGGGACCGTCTCGCTCGGCCCGGGACCGCCGGGCAGCACCGCACCGGTGAGGGGCCGGTCGACCAGCTCGGGCAACGCCTGCACACCGCCGACGGCGAGCACGAGCGCCAGGGCGCCAGTTCCTCCGGCGAGCACGACGCGGCGCGCGCGGACACGGCGCACCGCGCGTCGTGCCATCCGGTCGGGGTCGAGACCGGGTGGCACCTCGAGGTGGTCGACGGCCTCGCGCAGCTCCGCGAGCAGCGGGTCCTGGGCGTTCACGCGTCCTCCTCGGTGGTCGTGGTGAGCACGGCCCGCAGGGCGGCCAGCCCGCGCGACCCGGCGGACTTCACGGTGCCGCGGGCCAGGTTGAGCTCGTCGGCGGTCTGCTGCTCGCTCCGGTCCAGCAGATGGCGCAGCACGACGACACGGCGCTGCGTCTCCGGCAGCATCTGCAGGGCACGCACGAGCCGGTCCCGCTCGGCGACGTGCCGGGCGTGGTCCGGGGCGTGCTCGGAGGCGCCGAGGTCCGACGTCCCGGGGGCCGGGTCGCGCAGCACCTCACGGCGCGTGCGGCGCCACGTGTCGATCCGGGAGGTCGCCACGACCCGCCGCGCGTAGGCGAACGGGTCGCTGCTGATCCGCGGCCAGGCACGATAGGTGCGCTCGAGCGCCGTCTGGACGAGGTCGTGGGCCCGGTGCTCGTCCCCGCAGAGCAGGAAGGCGATGCGGTACAGCCCCGCGGTCCGGGCACGGGCGAAGGCGGTGAACTCGGCGACCGCGGTGGTCGGCGTGGCCTCCTCGTGGACCGCGGTCGACGGTGCCCGGACGGTGTCCGTCGTCCCCGGCGAGGCGATCGGGACCTGGATCATCTCGCCCATCAACGCTCCTGCTCCCGAGGCTCCATGCACCGTAGACGCAGCAGCGATGGCGAAAGGTTCCGCCCTTCACAGATCTGGTCGGCAGCTCGTGCCGTGATCGGCAGCCTGAGCTGCCGAGCCGAGCACGAGCTGCCGATCAGACGCGCCGGCGAGCAGCCCCGGGTCAGCGCCCGCCGGGGAACGGGATCACCGGGCAGGTGAACGACGCGACGACCCCGCCGTCCATGGCCGCTCCGGCGTCGATGGCCGCCTCGACCTCCTCCGCCGACCCGAGCATGCCGTCGTCGTTCAGGTCGCCGGCCTCCAGGACGTCGTCGAAGTCCTCGTAGAGCACGGCGGTGACCTGCCAGCGGCCGCCGTTGTAGTCGGTGTCGCCCGGGGCCGCCTCGGCGACGTTGGCCTGGGCGCCGCCCAGGTCGTAGATGGTGTCGAACGAGTGGTCCGGCGCCCCCGTGCCGGACAGGTCGTTCGGCGTCCCGACGGTGCGGTAGGCGACGCCGTCGACGTAGAACGCGGTGCCCTGGGTGACCCCGGCCTGCGCGGCCACGGCCGGGACCAGGACGGCGCCGGCGGCGAGCGCCAGCGACCCGGCGACGGCAAGAGTGCGGTTGCGGTGCATGATCGTCCTCCTCACGGGACCGAACCCCGGTGGCCGGCCCTCTGCGTCCAGCCCACCGCGCGGCGCCGCGCAGGTCCATGACGAGGGCCTTACGGGCTGCTCACGGGGTCGTGACACGCTCGGGAGCTCGTCCCTCGGCCGACCGGGTGCCTGGTGCTCCCGGCGCTGCTAGCGTCCCGAGCACCGAGGAGAGGACGGGCACCGATGCCGCGCAGAGCCCTCGTCCCGGCCGTCCTCGTCACGCTCCTGCCGCTGGCCGGATGCGCCGGGAGCAGCGACTCGCCTGGAGCGAGGCGCTCGCGGGTCGCGCCTTCGGCGACACCAGCTCGTCGGCCTTCCTGCCGGAGGACCTCGTGGCGGCGATGCCCTCGACGGCCTACGTCGACACCGGCCTGGATCACGACTTCAGGTTCTCCGCGGTCGTCGTCTCCGGGGAGTTCACCGCCGTGGAGAACGGCCGTGCCATGGACTGGAGCACGGACGACGGCGACGAGGTGCCGTGGGACGCCGAGGCTGACACGCGCACCCTACGGACGACGTTCGAGGTCGACCGGACGATCGACGTCGCCGATCAGGTACCCGCTCCCGGGCCGGGGGACTCCCTCTCGGTCCAGGTCGTGGTCGACGGCTCCGACGATGCCGAAGCGGTCGCGCAGGGCCTGCTCGACCTGGGGCCGAGCGTCGTCTTCCTCGCCGAGCTCCCCGAGGGCGACGGGGACTGGAGGATCGCCCTCGACGGTGCCCTCGTCGCCACCGTCGACGGATCGAGCGGTGTCCTCGAGCTGCCGGTCGTCGCGGCGGCCGGGACGCGCGGCGACGCCGACGACCTGCTCGGGGCCGGGACGACGATCGACGACCTCGACCGCGCAGCCGGCGTCGCGGCGGAGGTCTCGGTGGCGAACGACTGAACAGTCGTGTGCTGTACCGGGTCTCACGAGCGTCTTACGGACTCCTGACAGGTCCCTGACATGCCTGCTCAGCGCCGCGTGGCGCCCACGCACGGGCCTAGGCTGACTGCATGGTCCGGGTCCTCGTGGTCGACGACGACACCACCGTCGCCGACGTGGTGGTCGCCTACCTCGAGCGCGCCGGCATGGCGGCCGAGCACGTGACCGACGGCGTCGACGCCCTCGTCGCCGCCCACGAGCGGCCGCCGGACGCCGTCGTCCTCGACCTCATGCTCCCCGGCCTGGACGGGATCGAGGTGTGCCGGCGGCTGCGCGCGGACCGGCCCGCCCTGCCGGTGCTCATGCTGACCGCCCGCGGCGAGGAGGACGACCGCATCACCGGCCTCGAGGTCGGGGCGGACGACTACGTGACCAAGCCGTTCAGCCCGCGCGAGCTGACCCTGCGCGTGCAGTCCGTGCTGCGGCGGGCGGGCACCCCGGCCGACGGCGCCGCCCCGGCCGGCGAGAGCCCTGCCGCGCAGGACGGACCGTCGCCCACGTCCGCACCGCCGTCGGGAACCCTGCGCGACGGCGACCTGACCGTCGACGTCGCCGCCCACCGGGTGCTGCGCGGCGGCTCGGAGCTGGCGCTGACCGCCCGCGAGTTCGACCTGCTGGTCTGGTTCCTCGCCCACCCCGGCCAGGTGCACGACCGCGAGACGCTGCTGCGCGAGGTGTGGGGCTGGGAGTACGGCGACCGGTCCACCGTGACGGTGCACGTGCGGCGGCTGCGGGAGAAGGTCGAGGCCGATCCGTCCGCCCCCACGCGGCTCGTGACCGTGTTCGGCGTCGGCTACCGCTGGGACGCCCGTCCCCCGGACGCTGCGGAGGGCGCGACGTGACCCCGCTGGAGGGGGTCGGCCTCTCGGCCGGGGTGGCTGCCGTCGTCGGGCTCGCCGGGGCGGCCGGCGTGCTGGCGCTCGGACGACGCCGCCCGTCCGTCGCCGCGACGCTCGCCCCGCTGGTCGTCGTGGCGTCGGTCGCGGCCGGCGTCTACGCCAGCGCCCGCGCGATGTTCCTGTCGGAGAAGGACTCCACGACGGTGCTGTGGCTGCTGCTCGCCACCGTCCCCGTGGCGCTCGTCATCGGGCTGGTGCTCGCCCGACGCACCCACCACCTCGCCACGGAGCGTGCCGAGGCCGTGGCGGCCCGGGACCGGGACCGGGAGGTCGAGGCCCGACGCCGCGAGCTCGTCGCGTGGGTGTCCCACGACCTGCGCACGCCGCTGGCCGCCGTCCGCGTGCTGACGGAGGCGATGGAGGACGCGGTGACGACCCCCGCGGACGCGGCGGCCGGCATCCTCGCGGAGAACCGTCGCATGAGCGACATGGTCGACGACCTGCTGGCGCTGTCCCGGCTGCAGTCACCGGGTTTCGAGCTGAACCGCGAGCCCACGGACGTCGGGGACCTCGCCTCGGACGCGCTGGCCGCCGCCGGCCCCGCCGCCGCGGCCGCCGGCGTGCGGCTCACGGGTGAGGTGACCGTGCCCGTCGTCGTCCCCGTGGACGCCCGGGAGGTCGCCCGGGCGGTGGGCAACCTGGTGTCCAACGCGGTGCGGCACACCCCGGCCGGGGGCACCGTGTGCGTCCAGGTCGAGGACGACCACGGGTCGGCCGCCGTCGTGCACGTCACCGACGGCTGCGGGGGCATCCCCGCGGCGGACCTGCCCCGCGTGTTCGAGGCCGGCTGGCGCGGTACCGCGGCCCGCACCCCGGGGTCCGGCGGCGCCGGCATCGGCCTGTCGATCGTGCGCTCGGTCGCCGAGGCGCACGGCGGCGCCGTCACGGTCGAGAACGTCGACGACGGCCGCGGCTGCCGCTTCACGCTCACCCTGCCGGGGTGACCTCCAGGGGGACCTCCTCCGTCGACCCGTCGACGTAGGTGACCTGCGCGAGGGCCGAGAACGACTCCTCTCCCGGCGCCCACAGCGCGAACCAGCCGTCGTCCATCGACGCCGCGACCTGCTCGCCGTCGGCCGTGGCCACCGTGACGGCCTCGACCTCGTCCCCGACCCGGCCGAACGCGGCGGTCACCGCGCCCTCACCGCTCGGGCCGTCCGACCAGGACGCCGTACCGGTCTCCGCCACGACGAGCTCGCGGGGCCCCGGCCGGGGCACGGGCGTGCCGCCGACGGACTCCGAGGAGTACACCTGCGTGCCGCCGTCCTTCGTCACGAAGCACTCCGCGAGCGCCCCGTCCCCGGACAGGAGCACGTAGGTGTAGTCGCCACGCACCTCGGCGAGCACCGGATCCAGCGGGATCTCGGTGATCGGCGCCCCCTCGCCGGCCGCGTCCTCGTCGATGGCGTGGGCCGCCGTCGGGCAGGAGGCGGCGTCCTGCGCCGCGGCGGCGGGGTCGACGACCTGGGGCGTCGGCGTCCACGAGGCGTACGCCTCCGGGCCGCCGAGCGTCGTCGACACCACGACCCCGGCCGCCACGGCAGCCACGGCCCCCGCGAACACACCGGTCGCCACCCCGGCCCGCGAGCGCCGCGCCGGGGCGAGGTAGCGGTCCGGCACGGTCCGGTCCGTGGCCAGCACCCGCGCCAGGTCAGGGTCGTCCGGATGTCCCGGGGCACGCAGGTGCCGTGCCGGGTCCAGACCGCCCAGGTCGTCCAGCAGCGGTGACCTCATGGCCTCTCCTCCTGCAGCCTGCGCAGCACGGTCGCGGTGTCGCGGGGCACCTCGGAGTACGCCAGCAGCCGCTTGCGGGCCCGGGTGAGCCGCACCGAGAAGGTGGACGGACGGCACTCCAGCACCTGGGCGGCCTCGCGGGCGGACAGCCCGTCCCACGCCACGAGCGCCAGGACCTCCCGGTCGGCGTCGCCGAGCAGGTCCCAGGCGCGGCGCAGGTCGGCGCGCTCGGCCGCGGCGTCGTCCGCACCTCGGGCCTGCGCCGTCGGCTCCCGCTCCAGCCGCACCCCGAGGGCCTGCCAGCGGCCCTGCGTGCGCACCTGGGTGGACAGGACCTTGCGCGCGACGCCGAAGAGCCACGCGCGCGCCGCGGTCGGCACGTCCTCCACCCTCCGCCAGGCGACCAGGTAGGTCTCCGAGACGACGTCGTCGACGATCGCCGGCGCGGCACGACGCGCGACGAACCGCACCACCTGCTCGCGATGGTCCACCCACAGGCGCGTCAGGCGCTCGCGGGCCGCGGCGTCGTCCACGCTCGTCCTCCCGATCCCTCGTCCCCTTCATGGCCGGCAGGGCCGGTGCTGCTCCACCGTACTGGGAGACGGTTGCCCTGATCGATGGGCTCGCTACCCTCGTGCAGGACCGCGGACGCCGACGCGCGTCCTCGACGACGACGTGAGGAGCGTCAGGATGCGCACGAGACTTTCCCGGACCGTGGCCACCGGCGTCGGCGTGACGGTGCTGGCCCTGGGGACGGGCGTGGTCGGCACGGCTCCGGCGACGGCCGACATCGGCGAGCCGGTCGGCACGATCGGCGAGGGTTCGTCCGACGGCGGGAACCTGCCCGCGGGGAACCTCCCCGGCGTGCCCGAGCCCGGCAGCCCGGAGGCCGAGTGGGTCGCCTGGGCCGCCGCGGAGCGGGCCGAGGCCGAGGCCACGGACTGGAAGGCCGACTCGGCCGCCCGCGGGTGCGAACTGGTGGAGGTCTCGATCGCCGACGAGGTCGATCCCGCCTACAACGAGGCGATGGGCGCCCCCGCCGACCTGGTCACGCACCGGGTCGAGATGGTGGAGACCTGCGAGGGCCCGACCGCGTCGGGCGGGATGACGCTCGAGACCGACGGCACGGCGAGCACGACCGCGATCGGGTCCGGCAGCGACTGCGACAGCACGAAGGGTCCCGGCACGATCTGCATCTACAAGTCCAGCGGGCGGATCTACTCCTCGTGGAAGTACCGCGGATCGGGCAGCGTCTCGGGGTTCCTGCGGATCTACCAGATCTCGACGTCGGCCTCGAGCTGCTACCGCGGCAGCACCTGGCTCACGGGCCCGTCGCGCACGTGGAGCAGCGGGATGACGCGCAGCATCTCCAAGACGCGCACGACGTACTCGGGCTACTCGGCGCACATCTGGAAGAAGGTGTGGCACGGGCACACCGACTGGGGCAGCACCTGCTCGAGGCTCTGAGCCGCGGCTCACAGGACGTGCGCGAGGAACTCCTGCAGCCGGGGCTCGGTCGGTGCGTCGAGCACCTGGGCGGGCGGCCCCTGCTCCACCACCACGCCGTCGTCCATGAACACGACGTGGTCGGCGACCTCGCGGGCGAAACCGATCTCGTGGGTGACCACGACCATCGTCATGCCCGACCGGGCGAGGTCCTGCATGACGGCCAGCACCTCGCCGACCAGCTCCGGGTCGAGCGCGGAGGTGGGCTCGTCGAAGAGCATGAGCTCGGGGTCCATCGCCAGCGCGCGGGCGATGGCGACGCGCTGCTGCTGGCCACCGGAGAGCTGGGCCGGGTAGTGGTCGACCCGGTCGGCGAGCCCGACCCGGTCCAGCAGCTCGACGGCACGCTCCCGGGCCGCGGCCTTCGACAGCCCGCGGACCTGCACGGGTGCCTCGGCGACGTTCTCCAGCGCCGTCAGGTGGCCGAACAGGTGGAACCGCTGGAACACCATCCCGATCCGCGAGCGCTGGGCGGCGATCCGGCGCGGGTGCAACCGGTGCAGGACGCCCCGGGCGTCGTGCCGGTACCCGAGCAGCTCACCGTCGACGTGCACCGACCCGGCCGTGATCTGCTCGAGCTCGTTGAGGCAGCGCAGCAGGGTGGACTTGCCGGAACCGGACGGTCCGAGGACGACGGTCACCGAGCCCGGCGGCACCACCAGGTCGACGCCGCGCAGCACGTGCAGCGCCTGGTCGCCGTGGCCGAAGACCTTGTGCACGTCCCGGGCCTCGACCATGGGGGTCGTCGTGGCGGTCATGGGGTCACCTCCGCGAAGGGGTCGTCGGTGGTCGTGCCGGCACCGCGGATCGCCGCCTGCCGGCTCAGGCGTCGCGGGCCGCGTCCGGAGCCGGGTCCGGACCGGCGACCGCGCCGGCCGCCGGTGGCGCCGCCGTCGAACCCCCGCCCGTAGTACCGCTCGACGGCGGACTGGCCGACCATGAGCACCGAGGTGATGAGCAGGTACCACAGCGCCGCCACGATGAGCAGCGGGATGGGCTGGAACGTGCGGGTCCCGATCGCGGAGGTGGCGTAGGTGATCTCCAGGGTGAACGGCACGGCGACGACCAGCGAGGTCGTCTTGAGCATGGAGATGGTCTCGTTCCCCGTGGGCGGCACGATGACGCGCATGGCCTGCGGCAGCACGATGCGGCGCAGGATGCGCGGCTCGGTCATCCCCAGGGCGCGGGCGGCCTGCGCCTGGCCGGGGTCGACGGAGCCGAGCCCGGCGCGGACGATCTCGGCGAGGTAGGCGGCCTCGTTGAGGGCGAGCCCGACGAGCGCCGCCCAGAACGCCGTGATGACGTCGCGGGTGTCGAACACGAAGAACTCCGGCCCGAACGGGATGCCGAGGCTGAGCCGCGGGTACAGCACCGAGATCAGTCCCCAGAACACGAGCTGGGTGTAGATCGGGGTGCCGCGGAAGAACCAGATGTAGGCCCAGGAGGCCGACCGCATCACCGGGTTGTCGCTGCGCCGCATGATCGCCAGGAGCACGGCGAGCACGACGGCGATGGCCATGGACCCGAAGGTGAGCACGAGCGTCCAGCCGACGCCGCGCACCACGTTGACGTCGCGCAGGTACAGCCAGACCGTGTCCCAGCGGAAGTTCGGGTTGGTGACCAGCGCGTGCACCACCATCGCGGCGAGCACGAGCATCACGGCGGCGGACAGCCAGCGCCCCGGGCGCGGGACCGGGCGGGCGTTCAGGGGCTCGGGCAGGGCCGTCGACGTGGCGGCCGCGCGTGTGGGGGTATCGGCGGCGGTCATGTCAGACGGAGGGGTCGAGCTCGGCGGTGGAGAGCGCGCCCTCGGCGTTGCCCCAGCCGTCGAGGATCTCGGTCAGGGTGCCGTCGTCCATGAGCTGCTGCAGGGCGCCCTGGACGGCCTCGGCGAGCGCGTCGTCGTCCTGGGCGACGACGACGCCGTACGGCGCGGCGTCCGTGATGTCGCCGAGGGTCTCGACCGCGCCCCCGGTCTGCTCGACCGCGTACGCCGTCACCGGGGAGTCGGCGTACATGGCCTGCACCTTGCCGCCGACGAGGTTGGTGGTGACGTCGGCCTGGGAGTCGTAGGGCAGCACCTCGACGGGGTCGGCGCCGTCAGCCTCGCAGTCCGCGGACGCCTCGTCGAGAGCACCCTGCTGGACGGTGCCGGTCTGCACGCCCACGGTGGTGCCGCACAGGTCGCCGGCGTCGACGCCGTCCGGGTTGCCGGCGGCGACCGCGAGCTGGGAGCCGGCGTCGAAGTAGCTGACCATGTGGGCGACCTGCAGCCGCTCGGCGTCGATGGTGAACCCGGAGATGCCGACGTCGTACTTGGTGCCGACGGCCGGGATGATCGCGTCGAAGGTGGACGGCTCGACCTCGGCCTCGAGTCCCAGGGTGGCGGCGACCGCGTGGGCGATGTCGACGTCGAACCCGACCGGGGTGACGCCGTCGGGGGCGAGGAACTCGGCCGGGGCGTAGGACAGCTCGGCGCCCACGGTGAGCACGCCGTCCTCGGCGACGTCCTCGGGGACGAGCGCGACGAGCTCCGGGTCGGCCTCGAGCGTCGAGGCGTCGAACGCCGGGGCCGTCGGTGCGTCCGAGGTGTCCGCGGAGGCGCCGCCACCGGCGGGGGCGGCGAGGTCCTCGGACGCGGTGGTGCAGCCGGCGAGCAGCGCGACGGCGGCGACGGCGGACAGGGGCAGGGCGGTGCGGGCGCGCATGACGGCTCCAGGGATCGCGTGGAGGAGGACGACGCTCCCGCCCGGTCCGAGCCGCGGAGCGCTTATGCAGCAGTATGCATACCTATTCCATAGATCCTCAAACCACGGCACCATGACGTCCGTCACGCCACCGCTCCCCCACCCCCCGGGCGCCGTGCCGGGTCGCGCCCGAGGAGCGAGCCGGCACGGGGCACGACAAAGGTCCGGGTCCTTCCGTAGCGCCGTCGTCAGACGGGAAGCGCAGGGCGCGCAGCGCCCGTGAGCGCGACGGCGCCACGGAAGGACCCGGACCTCGTCAGGAGCGAGAGAGACCTACGTGTCGTGCTCGATGATCCCCATGTCCTCGCGGTGGTCGTCGACACCACCGGGCGGGAAGTCGGTCCGCTCCGGCTTGGAGCGCAGCGCCATGATGGCGAGGGTCAGTCCACCCCAGACCACCAGCAGGGCGACGACCATCATGATGATCGCGGTGGTGCTCATCGCGAGGCCTCCTTCCGCACGGCGGGGTCCTCGACCGGCGGGTACGGCGGCCAGGCCCGGGGCAGGTCCGGCCCGCGCCAGCGGAACGCCCAGAAGACGATCGCACCGACGACCAGCAACGCCACGGTGCCCCACCCTGCATAGAGCAGATACGTCTCATCGTAGTCCCCGTAGGGCTCGTCGATCCGGATCAGGATCGTCTGCACGAGCATGATCGCGAGCATCACCGGGATGATGGCGCCGACGCAGGCGTACCACCACGCGCCGAGCTGCGTCGTCGAGACGGCGTTGAGGTGGTAGCGCAGCTCGGGGGCCCGGCGGTAGACCCACACCACGAAGACGCACATGAGGATCGCCGAGGCGACGATGCCCATGTTGTTGACCCAGTAGTCGACGGTGTCGAGCAGGATCAGGCCCGTCGTGGTGCTGAAGCCGACCACCGAGACCGTACCCAGCACGCCACCGAGCCACAGCACCGCCGCCGTGCGCGACAGGGCGAACTTCTCCTGCAGCGCCGCGGAGACGACCTGCAGGATCGAGACCAGCGACGTGAACCCGGCCATCACCAGCGAGCCGAAGAAGAGCGCGCCGAACAGGGCACCGGCCGGCATCTCGGAGACGATCGCCGGGAACGTGACGAACGCGAGCCCGACGCCCGCGATGCCGAGCTCACCGACGCCGACGCCCTGCTCCAGGGCCAGGAACCCGAGGGCGGAGAAGACGCCGAGCCCGGCCAGCATCTCGAAGCCGGAGTTGGAGAACGCGACCACCAGGCCGGGGCCGGTCATGTTGGACCGACGACGCCGGTACGAGGCGTAGGTGATCATGATGCCGAACGCCACGGACAGCGAGAAGAAGATCTGACCGTAGGCGGCGATCCACACGTCCGGGTCGCCCAGCGCGTCCCACTGCGGGGTGAAGAGCGCGTTCAGCCCTTCCGCGGCCCCGTCGAGGGTCAGCGCGCGGACCACCAGGGCGCCGAAGGCCACCAGCAGCAGCGGGATGAAGACGATGTTCGCCCGCTGGACACCCTTGACGACACCGGCGGCCAGCACCGCGATGACCACGACCCACACCAGCACGAGCGGGATCAGGACGGCGGCCACGAAGTCGAAGGTGAGCCACGGGTCGGCACCGCCGACGTCGGCGAGCTGGAGGTGCTCCCCGAAGAAGAAGGCCTGCGGGTCGTCACCCCAGTCGAGACCGAAGGAGTAGACGAAGAAGCTGGCCGCCCAGGCGACCACCGCCGCGTAGTAGACCGCGATGACGATGCAGATCATCACCTGGAACCAGCCGAGCGACTCGAGCCAGCCCTTGATCCGCCGGAACGCCTGCGGGGCGCCGCCGCGGAACCGGTGACCGATCGCGTAGTCGAGGAACAGGATCGGGATGCCCGCCGTCAGCAGCGCGATGAGGTAGGGCACGAGGAACGCGCCACCACCGTTCTCGTACGCCACGCCGGGGAACCGCCAGATGTTGCCGAGCCCCACGGCGGAGCCGATCGCCGACAGGATGAAACCTACCTGTCCGGTGAACTGCTCCCGCGGGGCGGTCTGGTTGTCAGCACTCACGGGTCACACACCTTCCGCGCTGGTCGCCGCGTCGTCAAACCGGTCTCTCCTGGTGATCATCGGGCACATTCCCTCGACCGGCATGTCGAGCACCGGGACGAAGCCGCCGGTCAGCCGAGCAGTCGGGCGACGTACCCGCCCCGCAGGCGGCCCTCCGGGTCCAGCCGGTCGGCCAGCACCCGGAACTCGTCGAACCGGGGGTAGGCGGCGCGCACCGCCACGGGGTCGGCGGTGAACACCTTGCCCCAGTGCGGCCGCGCACCGAACGGGGCGAGGGTCTCCTCGATCAGGGGCAGCACCCTGGCGACCTCGGGCGCCCGGGGGAGCCAGGTGAAGTGCAGCCCGATCGAGTCCTCGGCGAAGGGGCTCAGCCACAGGTCGTCGGCGGCCACGGTGCGGACCTCACCGGTCATGAGCAGGGGCGCCACCACGCTGCCCAGGCCCCGCATCGCCTCCACGGCCTTCACCGCGTGCTTCCGGGGCAGCAGGTACTCGCTCTGCAGCTCCTCCCCCACGGACGGGGTGTGGTCGAGCCGGAAGTGGCTCAGGCGCTCGTGGGAGGGGCCGGGGACACCGTGCTGCGCGGTGCAGGCACCCGGGTCCACCCCGGGCACCGGGTGCACGTCGTGCTCGGCCCAGTGCAGGTCGGGCAGGGCGTCGGGACGGTGACCCCGCCCCTCAGACACCACCGACTTGAACCAGGCCGTGGGGATCGTCGGCTCGTCCCACCGCGTGAAGAGGCTGACGGAGTACGCCGAACCCGTGACGTCGTCGAACCGGTCGAGCACGGCGTCCCACGAGAGGTCCAGCGCGACGTCCTGCCGCACCTGGAACGCGGGCACGGTGGCCAGCTCGATCCGGGTGACGATGCCGAGCACCCCCAACGACACCACGGTCCCGGCGAACACCTCCGGGTCGGTCTCCCGCGTGATCCGGCGCAGCTCGCCGGCCGTGGTCATGAGCTCGAGCGCGACGACGGCGCCCGCGAGGGACCGGTTGGTGTCGCCCGAGCCGTGGGTGGCGGTCGCGACCGCCCCGGCGACGGAGAGGTGCGGCAGCGACGCGAGCTGGGTCAGCGCCCGTCCGTGGGCGTAGAGCACCTGCGACACCTCCCCGTACCGCATCCCCGCGTTGACCGACACGACACCGGTCCCCGGGTCCAGGTCGACGGCCGGGCGGCCGTCGTCGAGGCGGTCGACCTGGACGTGGGTGCCCGTGGTGTCCGCGAGGTCGTTGAAGGAGTGGCGTGATCCCAGCGCGCGGACCGGGCCGCCGACGACGAGCCGGTCGGCGAGCTCCTCCAGGGAGGTCGGGCGCACGAGATCCCGTGCGGCGTAGTCGATGTTCCCGGCCCAGTTCCGCATGCGGCCCAGCGTGCCACGGCTGGTCAGACCGCGCGCAGGAAGGCCTCGAGGTCGACGGTGACACGCGCCACGGCGGCTCGGTCGGGCGCCTCGGGAGCCCGCTGCCACTGCAGCTCCGGTCCACCCGGCCGGGGCGGTCCGCCCGGCCAGCGCCACCGCGCCGAGCGCCGCCCGTCGATCAGCACGGTGTGGACGAAGGCGTTCCGTCGCCCCGGCTCGGGCGCGCGGGGGTCCGCGAGGACGCGGCGGGTCTCGCCGTAGGAGCTCAGCAGCTCGTCGTAGGCGCACAGCAGGTCGGCGACACGCCCGCCGGACGGCGCCGCGGGGGCGCCGGACACGACGGACTCGTGCACGGCCGGGGTCGTGACCAGGGTCAGCCCGTCGAGATCCTCCGCGCCCGGGACCTCCACGACCTCGCCCAGGTCCCGCAGCACGGCCAGCCCGGCACGCAGCACCGTGCGGGTCAGCCCGGACCACTGCGACAGGTCCTGGACCGTGGCGTAGGCGCGGGCAGGCAGCCAGCGACGCCACAGCTCCAGGACGGCGGACTCGCGGTCGAAACGGTGTCCCAGAGACCCGTAGCCGGCCGGGACACGGTCGTCGAAGGCCACGTAGGTCGACCGGCCGTGCTCCGCCGGACCGCTGATCAGCACCTTCCGCAGCTCGGCGTGCATGAGGATGTGGGACACGGCGACGCCCGGCGCGTCGGCACCGAGGACGCCCCGCTCGACGAGGGCCGTCGCGAGCTCGTCGCGGGTGCGCGGCCCGGTGGCGACCTCGGCCGCGACGGCGGCGACACCGGGACCGGGGTCGTCGAGCCCCCAGGACCTCTCGGTGGACGCCATCGTCCGGGCGACGCGGGGGGCGGTGAGCTCGAGCAGCCAGCGGACGTCGACGGGCAGCACGAGGTGCCACGTGGGTCGCAGGACGTGGGTGCGCAGGATCTGCCCGCCGTCGAGCGCGGCGAGCGCGGTGGCCTCGTTCCCCCGGGCGGACGTGGCGAGGCGGCGCGTGAGCCCCCAGAGCGTGGGCCGCACCTCCTGCCCCTGCACGGCCAGCAGGTGTCCGACGGCGGCCGGCAGGTCGGGCAGGTCGGGTCCGCGCAGCCGCTGGGACCGCAGCCGGGCCGCCCGGACGGTGGCGGCGTCGACGCTCATGGGAACACCCTGCCCCTCCCCACGGCCGGACACGCCCGCCGGGGTCGTGTCCGGTCAGGCGCTCGTGGCCCGCTCCTCGGCGATCACCGGGATCCGCCCGTCCATGCCGACCATCTCCAGCACCTCGGTGACGGCCTCGGACGGCGACCGCAGCTGGACCGGGGCGCCGACCTCCTCGCCGAACATGTAGACCTGCAGGATGAAGGCGACTCCCGAGGAGTCGATGAACGTCACGTCACGGGTGTCGAGGACGATCGGCTCCGCTCCCGGCCGGGCGGCGACCGACGCCATCGCATCGCTCGCCGACTCGCGCAGGGCCGCGTCCACCTCGCCCCACAACATCAGCAGCGTGCCGCCCTCGTCGTGCTGGCAGGAGATGCCGGACCCTGCGTCCGGGTCCATGTCCGTCGCGCTGTCGTAGTCCATCGGGCTCGTGCTCCTGTCATGCCAACGGCGGGCTTCGCGGTCGGATGCCCCCTTCGGTCCTGACCACGATCGAGTGTTCACCCCTCCGACCGGTTCGTCCAGCGGGACACGGCACGAAGGAGCCGGGGATTGCTCAGAGAGACGCCTCGGGGTCGGTGACGTCCGCCACCTGGGCGTTCAGCGCTCTGAGCAAGGCGTCGGCGTCGAGCGTCACCCCGACACCGTGGCCACCGGCCCCGACGGATACGGTACCCGCTGCAGGGATCCTCGCATCGGCAACCACGGGCCACGCGTGCCGCGCACCGAACGGCGTGATGGTGCCGCGTTCGAACCCCGTGACCTCCCGCGCGACCTCGGCGTCCGGCATGGAGAGACGGTTGACGCCGAGCAGCGCCCGCAGCCGGGGCCAGGCGATCGTCCGGGTCCCCGGGACCAGCACGAAGAGGTAGTCGTCGACCCCGCGGCGCACCACCATCGTCTTGAGCAGATGGTCCGGCGACACGCCCCGGGCGGCCGCCGCCTCGGCGAGGGAGCCCACGCGCCCGTGCCGCCGGACGACGTACTCGAGGCCGGACGCCTCCAGCGCCGCACGGACCCGGCGCTCCGGTTCGGGCTCGACGTCGTTCACGGGGACTCGCCCAGTGCGCGGTCGGCGATCTCGACGGCGTCGGGCTCGGGATCGTGCTCGGTCCGCACCGTGCGCCAGTACTCCGCTCCGTCCCGGGTGCGGCTCACCAGCCCCTGGTCGACCATCGCCCGGCGCAGGGCGACCGGGTCGCGGGCCAGCTCACCGAGCCGGTCGGTCAGCTCGCGCTCGGAGACCGGCTCGAGCAGGCGTGGCATCGCGACGGTCGCGAGGTAGCCCGTCACGGCGACCTTGTCGCGCCACCGGCGGGGATTGCGCTCCAGGCGACCGTTCACGAGGAACCGCCGCGGGTCGTCGCTCGAGGACGTCCGGTTCACGGGGTCGTGTCGGACCCGTCCGCCGAGGTCCCGTCGTCCGTGCCGTCGTCCGCCGAGGTGGCGTCGAGCTCGTCACCGGTCCCGTCGGTGCGGGAACCCGCGACCTCCTCCTCGCGCTGGGCGTACTCGCTGTCGTCGCCGGTCGGCTCGGGGGCGCTCTGCTCCGACGTCGAGGAGTTGGTGGTCGAGGACGTCGATCCGCTGCTCGAGTCGGTGCCCGAGCTGTCCGTCCCGGAGGTCGGCGTCGGGCTCGAGGACGGGGTCGGGCTGGTCGACGGCGACGGGCTCGAGGTCGGCGTCGGGCTCGACGACGGGGTCGGGCTCGGGCTGGTCGACGGCTTGGGGCTCGAGGACGGCTTCGGGCTCGGGCTGGCCGACGGCTTCGGGCTGCTCGACGGCTTCGGGCTGGCCGACGGCTTCGGGCTGCTCGACGGCTTCGGGCTCGACGACGGCTCGGACGTCGAGCCGCTCTTCGCGTCGGACTTCTTCGTGGTGCTCTTGGAACCGCCGCCCGAGGTGTCCTTGGTGCTCGATCCCGAGCCCTTCGTCCCGGTGCTGTGGGTACCGGACCCCGAGGCCGTGGACCCTGAGCCCTTCGACGACCAGCCGGCACCCCCGGCGGTGGCCACGTCGTGGCTCGACGCCGCGCGGTCGGGAACCGGACCGGCAGCGAAGAACTCGAAGTGCCAGGGCTCGGGCTTGCTGCCGTTCGGGCGCGCCCAGGTCGGGTTGTCCCAGCCGTAGTCGGGGGCGTGCACGCGCATCCAGACGTACTCCGCGGAGTAGCCGGTCGAGATCGGCGAGCTGAGGTCGAGCGCGAGGCCCCACCCGTGGTTCGACGTACCCGGCACCGCGGCCAGGTGCGGCTTGGCGGCCCGGACCGCGACCTGCGACTCGTACGACCGGTAGGAGTCGGTGATCGGGATGTCGACGCCGAACCGGGCCCGGTACTCCGCGTTGAGGGCGGCGAACTGGGCGGCGGCGTCGCACCGCAGGAGGTGACCGGGAGCGGAGGCGATCCCGCAGAGCACGGAGGCCGGGATGCGTCCGTTGCTGAAGCCCGCGGTCGACCCGGCGTGCTGGTCGACGACCGCCTGGAGCGTCGCGGACAGCGACCCGGCACCGGTGAGCGGCATACCGTTCGCCGTCACCGCCACCCCGTCGTCGGAGACGAAGGTGCCGTCGGGCAGCTCGGTCACCGCGGGACGGATGTCGACGACGAAGGACGCGGAGGCCGGGTCCAGCAACGCGGCCAGGTGCGTCGCCGCCACGACGATGTCGTCGAAGGTCACCGCGCCGTGGTCGTGCGCGTCCTCGTCGTGCGTCTCGATCTGGCCGGCGGCCCCGAGCGCGAGGCCCTGGGCAGCCGCGCCGACCGAGCCCTGCACGCCGGCCGTGAGAGCGTCGCCCTGCCACACGTGGCGGACCTGGAACGTGGACTCACCCTCCACGAGGCTCTCCCAGGTGGGCAGCTGCAGACCGAGTCCCGGGAAGGCGCCGACGTCCTGGGGCAGCGGTTCGACGTCGTCCACCTCGGCGGTCGGGGCCGCGCCGGGGGCGGGAGCCGCGTCCTGCGGGGCGGCGGCCTCCTCGACCACGCCGTCCTGCTCCGGCGCGCTCTTCTGCTGCTGCTGCTCCGGAGCGTCCTTCTCGTCCTGCGGGGCCTCCGACGGGGCCGGGGAGAAGGACGGCGACGGGGCCGGCTCCGGGGACGCCTCGGCAGGCGGACGGAGGGACCCCCCGGTCAGCTCCTCGGGGGCGACGAGGTCGTCGGGCGAGGACACGGGCGGACCGGCCGGCGGGATGTCCGCGGGCGCCGGCTCGACGACCTCCGGCAGCTCCGCGTCGTCCAGACCCGGGACGGCCTCCGCCTGCTGCTGCGCGACATAGGTCGTCAGGAGCGCGCCCAGCTCGGCGGCAGCCTGCTGGACCTCCGGTCCGAGCTCGCGTCCGTCCTCCAGCGCGGTCAGCTCGGCCTGCTCGATGACACCCAGGACCTCGTCGATCGACGCCGGGCCCGACCGCGAGGCGGCGCCCACCACGCCGAGCTCGAGCGGCTCGCTCTGGACGGGTGCGGAGAACGTCGGGTGCTGGCGGAACTCGTTCCAGGGCGTGCTCGCGACCGACCCGGCCATGAAGCCCGCGGCCAGCACGACCGCCCCGGCCCCTGCCCCGACGACCCGCCCGAGGCGACGTCCGCGACGGCGACCGCCCGCGGCGAGATGAGCATCGTCGGACGTCAGAGGGCGCGCCACGTCCTCGCTGCCGATCTCCGTCGAATCGAGCTCGTCCGCCACGTCGTACCCTTCTCGACCCCGTTTGTCCTGGCTGGACGCATCTTCGCACAACACCTCGAGGATACGTGGCCCCTGTCACATTCCACCACCTACTGTGTGCCACGCATTCGCTGCCCGCCACCCCTCCGGCACCGACGAGCGGGCGAAGTTTTCCCGGCCCGGGACGGGGCACACTGGCGTCATGAGGACGTCGGACGCGGACACCCCGCGACGCATCGACCTGAACAGCGACCTGGGCGAGGGCGTGAGCACCTCGGAGCACGCCGGGGACGCCCGCATGCTCGAGATCGTCTCGAGCGCCAACATCGCCTGCGCGTTCCACGCGGGCGACCCGGCGACCATCCACCGCACGGTCCACGCGGCGGTCCGTCGGGGCGTGACCGTCGGGGCGCACGTCGCCTACAACGACCGCGAGGGGTTCGGGCGCCGGGACCTGGAGGTGCCCAGCGACGAGCTCCGGGCCGACCTCGTCTACCAGCTGGGGGCGATCCGCGAGATCGCCCGCAGCGCGGGCACCACGGTCCGCTACGTCAAGCCGCACGGGGCCCTCTACAACACGGCGGCCGTCGACGCGCGGGTCGCCGAGGACGTCGCCGCCGCGGTCGTCACCGTCGACCCCGAGCTCGTCCTGCTGGGCCTGCCCGGCAGCGTCGCCCTCGACGCGGCCCGTGCGGCGGGTCTCGTGACGGCCGCCGAGGCGTTCGCCGACCGCGCCTACACCGCCACCGGCCGGCTCGTGCCGCGCAGCGTGGAGGGAGCCGTCCTGCACGACCCGGAGGAGGTCGCCGCCCGGATGCTGCGCCTGGTCCACGAAGGTGTCGTCCGGTCGATCGAGGGCACGGACGTGACGATCGTCGCCGACTCCATCTGCGTGCACGGCGACACCCCGGGCGCCGCGAGGATGGCGGCCCGGCTGCGGGAGGTGCTCACCGGGGCCGGGGTGAGCCTGCGTCCGTTCGTGACGTCATGACGCCGCAGATCCGGCCGGTGGGCGACGACGCCGTCCTGGTCACGTTCGACGCCCCGGGATCGGCCGTCGCCCTGCACCGGTCGCTGCGACGCCGGCCGCTGCCCGGCGTCGGGCACACCGTGCCGGGCGCGCGGACGCTGCTGATCCCCTTCGCGCCGGGCCGCACCGACGCCGCGACGCTCGCCCGGGCGCTGCGGACGCTCACCGCGGACCCGCCGCCCGACCCGGAGGAGGCGCACCGGCACGAGCTCGCCGTGGTGTACGACGGCGAGGACCTGGCGACCGCGGCGGAGCTGCTCGGATGGTCCGTCGAGCAGCTCGTCCGCCGGCACACGACCGCCACGTGGCGGGTCGCGTTCATGGGGTTCGCCCCCGGCTTCGGCTACCTGGCGGGCGACGACCCCGCCCTGTCCCTGCCGCGCCGGGACACGCCCCGCACGCGGGTCCCGCCCGGTGCGGTGGCCATGGCCGGCGACTACAGCGGGGTCTACCCGCGCGAGAGCCCCGGAGGATGGCAGCTGCTCGGGCGGACCGACGCCGTCGTCTGGGACACCGCACGCCGGGCACCCGCCCTGTGGCGGCCCGGGGACACCGTGCGCTTCGCCCCGGCACGGGAGGTGGCCACCGTCCGCGTCCCGCGGCCGTCGACCCCGCCGGGCGCTCCCGCCGACCCGGTGCTGGAGGTGCTGGCTCCCGGGCTGCAGACGCTCGTGCAGGACCTCGGCCGCCCGGGGAGCGTGGACCTCGGGGTCTCCGGCTCCGGTGCGGCCGACCCCCGCAGCTTCCGGGCGGCGCAGCGGGCCGTCGGCAACCGGACGGACGCCGCCGCGCTGGAGACGCTCGGCGGCCTGAGGCTGCGCGCCCTGCGCCCCGCCGTCGTCGCCACGGCGGGCGCGGCCGCCGACCTCGAGGTGACCGGCGGGACCGGGCCCTCCCGGGCTCCGCTCCCCGGCCGGCCGTTCGTCCTGGGCCCCGGCGAGGAGCTCTCCGTCGGCGCGCCGCGCCGGGGGCTGCGCACCTACGTGGCCGTCCGCGGCGGCCTCGACGTCGCCCCGGTCCTGGGGTCGCGTGCCACCGACCTGCTCGCCGGCCTGGGACCGGACCCGCTCGCCGCCGGGGACGTCCTCGGTACCGCCGGGGACGCCGTCGAGGCCGTGGCGACCGCGGACACCGGCGCCCCGGACCCCAAGAGGCTGCCCGCCCCCGGCGACGTCGTGACGCTGCCCGTGGTCCTCGGCCCCCGGGACGACTGGTTCACCCCCGACGCGCTCGACCTGCTCGCCTCCCAGGAGTGGGAGGTGACGGCCCGGTCGGACCGCGTCGGCCTGCGTCTGACCGCGGAGCAGCCGCTCACCCGGACCGCGACGGCACAGGGTGCCGAGCTGCCCAGCGAGGGTGCGGTGACCGGTGCGCTGCAGGTACCGCCCGACGGCCTGCCCGTGCTGCTCGGACCCGACCACCCGTTGACCGGCGGATACCCGGTCGTGGCCACCGTCGCGGCCTCGCACCGGTGGCTGCTCGGCCAGATCCCGCCCGGTGCGCGGATCCGGTGCCGGCCGGTCCGGACCTGACCGCCGACCGGGCATCCGTCGACGACGCCGCGTCACCGCCCACTGTGCGCAACATCTCCACGAGTCGCCCCGACGTCCCCCCGGCACCCAGGGCGCTGACCAGGCAGAATCGGGCCATGACGTCAACGCTGACCATGCCGCCGGCCCGCGCGAAGCAGCGCGGGGCCACCCGGATCGCCGCCGCCAGCCTGCTCGCCCTGGCGATGATGCTCGGCGCGTGTTCCGCCCCGGCGGACGTCCAGCAGTTCATCGACGACGCGCAGAGCCAGGCCGAGGCCATCGAGGGCGACCTGCGCGAGCTCGAGGAGCAGGTTCCCGACGTCCCCGACGAGGTGCAGACGTCCATCACCGACGCCGTGGCGTCGGCTCAGGCCGCCACGGACGAGGCCCGCACCGCCCTCGACCAGGCCGCGGAGTCCGAGGACGGGGCGGTCGTGGCGCTGCAGGACGCGCAGGTCGCGCTCGAGGCGGCCTCGGCGGAGGTCGCGAACGCGACGGAGGAGGCCCGCTCCGCCGGGTCCGAGCAGGTCGCCGACCTGCTCGCCCAGCTCCAGACCCAGCTCGACGAGCTGCGCGGCGAGACCGAGGACGCCGCCGGCTGACCCGACCCGGTCCGGCAGGGCCCTCAGTCGAGCCAGGCGGTCGCGGCACCGACCAGCAGGGCGACCCCGAGGTCGAGCGTCGGGTCGAGGACCGGCGCGAACTCCGGCGAGTGGTTCGGTGCGACGCCCGCGGGCAGGCTGCCCATCCCGGCGAGCGACGCCGGGTCGACACCGGCGAAGAGCGCCGGATCCGCCCCGCCCACGTGCCAGTAGACGAGCGGGGCCCCGGCGGCCGCCGCCAGCTCCCCGACGTCCTCCGAGCCCGCGATGGGCGGCATGGCGACCACGGCGGGAGCCCCGCCGGCCCGGCGGATCGCGTCGTCGTGCGCCGTCAGGACGCCCCCCAGCGCCGCGCCGGTGCGGTGCGAGGCCTCGGGGTCGTTGACCAGCACCCCGAACCCGGCGATCTGCTCGTACTCGGGCGGTCGCGGCGCCCCCGAGGCGACGGCCTCGGCGTCGACGATCCGGTGCACGGCCGCGAGCACCCGCTCGCGCACGCCCTCGTCGAAGGTGCGGACGTTGACCAGCAGCTCGGCCCGGTCGGGGATGATGTTGGCCTGCGTCCCGGCCCGGATCGACCCCACGGTCACGACGGCCTTCTCCGCGATGCCGACCTCGCGGGACACGACGCCCTGCAGCCGCTGGACGACCGCGGCCGCCAGGAGCACTGGGTCGACCGTCGACTCGGGGCTGGAGCCGTGACCGCCGCGTCCGTGCAGGGTCACGCGCAGGGAGTCGGCCGCGGCCATCGCGGGTCCCGGCGTGAGGTTGACCGTCCCGACCGGGAACGGCATCACGTGCTGCCCGAGCACCACGTCGGGGGTCCCCACCCGCTCGTACAGCCCGTCCTCGACCATGGCCCGCGCCCCGGCGCCGACCTCCTCGGCGGGCTGGAACAGCACCTGCAGCGTCCCCGACCACTCCCCGCGACGTGCGGCCAGGGCGGCGGCGGCACCCAGCAGACAGGTGACGTGCACGTCATGACCGCAGGCGTGCATGGTGCCGGTCTCCTGCGAGGCGTACGGCAGGCCGGTGCGCTCCGTCACCGGCAGCCCGTCCATGTCGGCGCGCAGCAGCACCGTCGGCCCGTCGCCGTTGGCCAGCACGCCCACCACGCCGGTGCCGCCGATCCCCCGGTGCACGGCGTACCCCCGGTCGCCCAGGCGGTCGGCCACGATCCCGGCGGTGCGGTGCTCGGCGAACGCCAGCTCGGGATGGGCGTGCAGGTCGGTGCAGATCGCCGTCAGGTCGGCGCCGGTGAGGGTGCTCATGGCGGCATGATGCCGCGCCACGGGTGCCGCCGCCGCTCCCGGGTGCCACCATGGCGAGATGCCCGAGGATCGCGACATCACCCTGCGCATCGGTCACGAGGAGCTCGTCGTCCGGCAGCGCTACGAGACCGCCAGCATCGCCAACGACGTCCTGATCGGCCTGTGGTTCGTCGTCGGCTCGGCCCTGTTCTTCTCCGAGTCCACGGCCACCGCCGGCACCTGGCTGTTCCTGCTGGGCAGCATCCAGATGCTCCTGCGCCCGGGGATCCGCCTCCGGCGACGCCTGCACCTGCAGCGACTGGGCTCCCCGCACGCGGAGACCGCGCGCGACTTCTGAGCGTGTCGCCGCCCGCTGCTCAGTCGGGGTCGACGGGATCCAGCGGCTGCTCGTGGTCGTGGTTGACCGTGCCGCGACGCCAGTAGCCGGCGATCGACATGCGATCCGCGCCCAGGCCGAGCTCCCGGCGCAGGTGACGGCGCACGGGCACCAGGTCCCCGGCCTCACCCAGCCCGACGACGTACTCCCCGTCGTCCAGGGGACCCAGGGCACGGACCGCCTCGGCGAGCTGGCCCGGGCCGTCGGTGCGGTAGAGGATCTCGACGTCGGCACCGCCGAGCTCCGACTCCACGAACTCCTCGTCGACGTCGTCGCCGATCTCGACGATCGCGGTCACCCGCACGTCCGGTCCGACGGCCGCGACCCAGCGGGCGGCGGCGGGCAGGCCGGTCTCGTCGACGGCCAGCGTGAGTCGGTCGACGCCGTCCGGCACCCCGTGGCTGACGTGCGGTCCGGCGAGCACCAGCTCGTCGCCGGCCTCGGCCCGGGCGGCCCAGGCCGACGCCTGACCCGCGTTGCCGTGCAGCACCCAGTCCAGGTCGACCTCGGCCGCGCCGTCCCGCGTCCGCGCGTCGCGGACGGTGAGGTCCCGGGACACCGAGACGCCCGCGGTGGGCCGCTGCAGGCCGCCGTCGGGGGCGAGCGTGGGGGCGTGCAGCTCGCCGGTGGCCGGGTCCGGCAGGAAGACCTTGACGTGGTCGTCCGGGCCGGGGGCGCGCAGAGCGGCGAGGGACGACGGCGCGGCCGGGTCGGCGCCGTCCACGTCGCGCAGGGTCGTGCGCACCATGGACCCGGTCAGCTCGTGCACGGCGTGCACGCGGACCCGTCGCGGGACGAGGTCGAACGAGGTGCGGGGTCGGGACGACATCTTCCGATTCCATCACGCCCGACGCCCAGCCCGACCCGTACGGCGCACCGCCGCCCGCTCTTTCGCAGCAGCCCTTCCACCCGCCCACGGGCCCCGGATGACCTCGTCGTCCGACGTGCTGACCGGTGTCTGCGGGATCAGCCGGCGCCCGGTCCGCCGGGGCGGCGGACGTCGAGCGACGAACCGCGAGGTCGGTGACACTGGAGGGGTGAGCGATCCGTACCAGCCGCCTCAGCCGGACGAGCCGACCCCGCCGGAGAACCCGCAGCCCGGGCAGCCGCAGCCCGGCTATCCCCCGGCGGGCTACCCGCCGCCGTACGCACCGGACCCCCCGGGCAAGGTCATGGGGATCGTCGGCTTCGTGCTCGCGTTCGTGTTCGCCCCGGCGGGCATCGTCGTGTCCGCGCTGGCGCTGTCGGACTCGAAGAAGGTCGGCTACGACAACGTCCTGGGCAAGTGGGGGCTGTGGTTGTCGATCATCTTCACGTCGATCGGCGTGCTCCTGGTGATCGGGTACCTCGTGTTCTTCATCGCCGTGTTCGGGACGATGGGCACCGAGATGACCGTGTCGTCGGGCGTCCTGTCCGGCGTCTGATCAATCAGCTTGCGTCTCTTGCGACAATGAGAGGTCGTGAGCACCGAGCCCTCCCCCGCCCCGCAGCCCGTCGGCGACCCTGGCCGCCCGACGGGCGGTAGCCGACGGCGGCGCCGCGGCCGCGGGAAGGGGCGCGGTCCCGGCGCCGGGACCGCGGGACCGACCCGTGTGAGCCGTGCCGAGCTCGACCGTGCCGCGGAGATCCGGGACGCCGTCGTCGTCCCGGAGATCACCTACCCGGAGCAGCTCCCCGTCTCGGCCCGACGCGAGGACATCGCCGCGGCGATCCGCGACCACCAGGTGGTGGTCGTCGCCGGCGAGACCGGGTCCGGCAAGACGACCCAGCTGCCCAAGATCCTGCTCGAGCTGGGCCGCGGGCGGGCCGGGCAGATCGGGCACACGCAGCCCCGACGCATCGCCGCGCGGTCCGTCGCCGAGCGGGTGGCCGAGGAGCTCGACGTCGAGCTCGGCGGTGTCGTCGGCTACCAGGTGCGGTTCACGGACACCTCGTCCGACGAGACGCTGGTCAAGGTGATGACGGACGGCATCCTGCTGGCGCAGATCCAGCGGGACCCGGAGCTGCTCGCCTACGACACGATCGTCATCGACGAGGCGCACGAGCGGTCGCTCAACATCGACTTCCTGCTCGGCTACCTGTCCCGGCTGCTGCCCCGGCGCCCGGACCTGAAGCTCGTCATCACCTCCGCGACCATCGACTCCGAGCGGTTCGCCGCGCACTTCTCCCCGGCCCACCTGGCCGAGGTCGGTGGCGCACCGCCCGCCGTCGTCGAGGCGCTGCCCGACGCCGCCCCCGTCGTCGAGGTCTCCGGCCGCACCTACCCGGTCGAGATCCGCTACCGCCCGCTGGTGCCCGACGCCGAGCAGGGCACCGGGAAGAAGAAGGCGGCCGGCGGTGACGAGAAGGACCTCGTCACCGGCATCGTCGAGGCCTGCGACGAGCTGATGCGCGAGGGGTCCGGCGACATCCTCGTGTTCCTCTCCGGCGAGCGCGAGATCCACGACGCCGCCGACGCCCTCGAGGGGCACCTGAAGGAACGCGTCCGCGACCCGAAGCGCCCCGACCACGTCGAGATCCTGCCGCTGTACTCGCGCCTGTCGTCCGCCGAGCAGCACCGTGTGTTCCAGTCCCACCCGGGCCGGCGCATCGTGCTGTCCACGAACGTCGCCGAGACGTCGCTGACGGTGCCAGGCATCCACTACGTCGTCGACCCGGGCACCGCCCGCATCTCGCGGTACTCCAAGGCCACCAAGGTCCAGCGCCTCCCGATCGAGCCGATCAGCCAGGCCTCCGCGAACCAGCGCTCCGGGCGGTCCGGGCGCGTGGCCGACGGCATCGCGATCCGCCTGTACTCGCCGGAGGACTTCGAGAACCGCCCGGAGTTCACCGAGCCCGAGATCCTGCGCACCTCGCTCGCCTCGGTCCTGCTGCAGATGATCTCGGTGGGCGTGGTCGGCTCCCCCGACGACGTCGCACGGTTCCCGTTCGTCGAGCCCCCGGACACGCGCGCCGTCCGCGACGGCGTGAACCTGCTGGCCGAGCTCGGCGCCCTCACCCTGCGCGACGGGGAGACCCGGCTCACCGACGTCGGACGCCGGCTGGCCCGGCTGCCCATGGACCCGCGGCTCGCCCGGATGGTCCTCGAGGGGTCACGGCTCGGCGTCGCCCGCGAGGTCGCCATCATCGCCGCGGCGCTGTCGATCCAGGACCCGCGGGAGCGTCCCGCCGACTCCCGCGAGCAGGCCGACCAGTCGCACGCCCGGTTCACCGACCCGACGTCGGACTTCCTCACCTATCTGAACCTGTGGGAGTACCTGCGCGAGCAGCAGCACCAGATGGGCTCCTCGGCCTTCCGCCGGCTGTGCAAGAGCGAGTACGTCAACTTCCTGCGGGTGCGCGAGTGGCAGGACGTCGTCGCCCAGCTGCGGCAGATGGCGAAACAGCTCGACGTCGACATGCGCTACCGCCCGGCCACCACCGGCCCCTCCGAGACCGACGGCGCGGCGCCGGACGCGGAGAGCTGGAAGCGGCCCTGGGACGGCGACACCATCCACCGGGCGCTGCTGTCCGGGCTGCTGTCCCAGATCGGCATGCAGGACACCGGCGAGATCAAGGCGTCCTCCGTGGCACACCTGCGGGGGGAGGCCCGGGCGCGGGCGTTGCGCCAGGCCGCCAAGCGGGCCCGGAACGAGTACCTCGGCGGACGTGGCGCCCGGTTCGCGATCTTCCCCGGTTCCCCCCTGAGCAAGAAGCCGCCGGCGTGGATCATGGCCGGCGAGCTCGTCGAGACGTCCCGGCTGTGGGCCCGCGACGTCGCGCGCATCCAGCCCGAGTGGGCCGAGGAGCTCGCCGGCGACCTGGCCAGACGCACCTACTCCGACCCGCACTGGTCGACCAAGCAGGGTGCCGCCGTGGCCGTGGAGAAGGTGCTGCTCTACGGCGTCCCGATCGTCGCGGACCGCAAGATCCTGTACGGCAAGGTCGATCCCGAGGCGGCACGGGAGATGTTCATCCGGCACGCTCTGGTCGAGGGGCAGTGGACCACGCACCACGCCTTCTTCGCCGAGAACCGTCGGCTGCTCGCCGAGGCCGAGGAGCTCGAGGCGCGGTCGCGTCGGCGCGGGCTGGTCGCCTCCGAGGACGACCTGTACGCGTTCTACGACGAACGGGTCCCCGAGTCCGTGGTCAGCGCCCGGCACTTCGACTCCTGGTGGAAGAAGGCCCGCCGCGACGACCCGGACCTGCTGACCTTCACGCTCGACCAGCTCGTCGACGCCGAGGCGGTGGACACCTCCGAGTTCCCGGAGACGTGGACCCAGGGCGAGGTCACCCTGCCGCTGACCTACCAGTTCCAGCCCGGGACCGACGCCGACGGCGTCACGGTCCACATCCCGCTGTCGATCCTCAACCGGGTCTCCCCCGACGGGTTCGACTGGATGGTGCCCGGGCTGCTCGACGAGCTGTGCACGGCCACCATCCGGTCGCTGCCCAAGGCCGTGCGCCGCGAGCTCGTGCCGGCACCCGACGTCGGCGCCGCGGTCGCCGGCTGGCTGCGGGAGAACACCCCCACCTGGGAGGACATGACCCGGGCGGGCGACATGGCCTCGCCGTTCCACGTCGAGTTCTCCCGGGCCGTGCGGGCGCTGCGCGACGTCGTGATCCCCGACGAGGTGTGGGACGCCGAGCGGGTCGAGCGGCTGCCCGCGCACCTGCGGATGACCTTCCGCGTCGAGGGCACCGCGGACACCACCGGTCCGGACGGCGACGGCCGCGCACGCGACGGCGGGCCGGCCGGGGGCGGACGACGGCGGAGGTCCGGCGGGAAGAAGCAGCGCGGACGGGGCGCCGCGCGGTCGAGCGGTCCCGTCGTGCTCGACGAGTCGAAGGACCTGCTCTCGCTGCAGAAGAAGCTCGCGCCGCAGGCGGAGGCGGCGGTGCGGTCGGCCGTGAAGGGCGCGATCGGCGTGGCGCTCGAGGAGGCGGCGCGGGCCACCTCAGGTCGCTCAGGAGCGCCCGGGGTCGAGGCGTCGGACGCGCCGCCTCGCTCACGGGCCCCGGGGAGCCCTCCGCTACGGCTGGACGGCGGCGCATCCGACACCCCGACCCCCGGCTCCGCAGGTTCGTCCGGGTCCGGGCGGTCCGACGGCGGTACCAGCGCCGGGGCTTCCGGTGCTGGGTCCGTCGTGGCGGAGCAGGCGGGGCTGACCACGTGGCCGGAGCTGCCGGGTGGTGAGCTGCCCCGGACGGTGTCCACGGATCTCGGCGGGGGCGTCGTCGTGCAGGGGTACCCCGCGCTGGTCGAGGAGCCGGGGGCGAAGGGCTCGCCCCCGTCGGTGGCGCTGCGGGTGCTGGCCGCCGCCGCGGAGCAGGACGAAGCGCACGCCCGCGGGGTGCGCCGGCTGCTGCTGTCCGAGACGGCGCTGCCGACCGGGCGCATCACCTCGCGGTGGTCCGCGAAGCAGTCGCTGACGCTGGCGGCCGCCCCGTACCGGAACACCGACGCCCTGGTCGACGACCTGCAGCTCGCCGCCGTCATCGCGCTGACCAGCGCGGACGAGGACAAAGCTCCCGGGACGCCGACCGGCGGACCCGTTGCTGTACAGATTCGTGATGCGGACTCGTACGCGAAGGCCCTCGCGTTCGTGCGCCGGCACCTGGAGGACGAGGTGCACCGGGTCGTGGGCCACGTCGTCGCCGCCCTCACCGCCTGGCGGACGGTCGAGAGCGAGGTCAAGGCGTCCTCGTCCCTCGCGCTGCTCAACACCCTCCAGGGCATCCGGGAGCACGTCGCGGGCCTGGTCCACGACGGTTTCGTCTCCGCGACCCCGCCGCGCCGCGTGCCGCATCTCGTGCGCTACCTGCGCGCTGCCTCGTACCGGCTGGAGAAGGCCGAGGCGAACCCCCACCGCGACGCCGAGCTGGCGTGGCGCGTCCAGGACGTCACCGGCGTGTACGAGAAGGCGCGCGAGGCCTACGCCGCCGGGGCCGCCGACCCGGCCCGCGCCGCCGAGCTGGCCGAGGTCCGGTGGCTGCTGGAGGAGCTGCGGGTCTCGCTGTTCGCCCAGCAGCTCGGCACCGACGGGTCGGTCAGCGAGAAGCGGATCCGCAAGGTGCTCACCCCCGGAGGCTGGTAGGCGGACCTCGTGATCAGGGTCGGACCAGGGCGTTCCCGGATGCCGGAGCGTCGTCGTCCCGCCTAGGGTCGGACCATGAGCAATCCGCAGAAGGACTCCGCAGCCAGTTCCCGCAAGCTCTACCGCCCCCGCCAGGGCCGAGTCATCGGCGGCGTGTGCGCCGGCATCGCGGACTACTTCGGGTGGGACCGGACCCTCGTCCGGGTCCTGACCGTCGCGTCCATCTTCATCCCCGGCCCGCAGGTGCTGGCGTACATCGTGTTCTGGATCCTCATGCCGGACGAGCGCAAGGCGTTCGCGGCCTGACCGGGGGCTGACCAGCGGGACGCGGTCGCCGCCCGGTCACCGGCCGCCGACCGGCCCGCGGCTCATCGCTCGGAGGTCGACAGGCCCGACGCCGCGCCGAGCCGCCCCTGCAGCGCGTCCATCCGCTCGAGCACGGGGGTGGCGTCCGCGTCCAGGGGTTCGCTCGCCACGTAGGCCGCGCGCAGCACCTCGACCTGCTCGCGGATCGCCTCGCGCACCGCGGACCGTTCCGCGGCCTCCTCGAGACGCTCGAGCAGCCGCAGCAGCGCATCGAGCGCGACCGGCGCGTCCACCCCGTAGGTCCGCAGCGCGGTCACGACCGACCGGACGAGCTCCTCCGCCGTCGGCCACGGGACGACGAGGCGCACCGTGCCGTCCGCGTCGGTCCGCCCGCGCGGCGCCGGCTCCCGGGACACGACCCGGACGAGCCCGTTGCCCAGCGCGTCCAGCGCCGAGGCGGCCGTGTACGGGTCGTTGGCACCCTGGGACAGCGCACGGACGGCCATCTCCGTGAGGTCCTGCACGGCGAAGCCGACGTCCTGGTGCGGGGTCCGGGCCGGTCCGAGGACGACCCCGGTGCGCACGGCGTCGGTCAGGCCGTCCAGGTCGCCCCGCACGCGGGCGAGCGGCTCGCCCTCGATCACGTGGTCCCCGGGGCCGACGACGAGCTCGATCCGCCCGTCGCAGGCCTTCGCGCTCCGCACCAGCCCGGCGAGATCGACGTGCTCGACGTGACCGCTCCCGTTCGCCCGCACCTGCGGCGGTCCGTCGAGCTCGGCGTCGGCCGTGACCTGGTGGTCGGCGGGGTCGGCCGGGAACACCCGGTCCACGGCCGTCTCGAGCTCGTGCCGGACCCGCTGCTCCAACGTGGTCACCTGGACGGACTGCGCGATGTGATGGATGAAGAACACCAGCACGGCGACGTTGACGACGGCCAGGACGATCGCGAGGTGGATGGCGAGGGTCGGGACGGACTCCCCGGACCCCTGCGGCTGGATGTCGCCCAGCACGACGAGGGCGTACAGGAACGTCGCGGTGAAGGTCGCCAGCACCCACTGGTTCGCGCGGTCCGCCATGAAGTTGCGCACGAGCCGCGGCCCGTACACCGAGGACGTGGTGGCCATGACCGAGATCGTGATCGAGAAGGACGTCGCGGCCACGGTCAGGACCGACCCCGCGATGGCGGTGAGGACCGCCCGCCCTCCGTCGGCGCTGAGGGAGTCCAGCAGCGTCAGGGTGATCCCGGCATCCTGCAGGGTCCGGTCGACGACGACCATCGCCCTGGCGGTCACGAGCGCGACCGCTCCGAGCACGGCGGGCAGGAACCAGAAGGACTCCCGCGCACGGGACAACCAGGCGCTGATCATGGGCTCACCGTAGCCGGGCGACGGAGTACGGTCGAAGAAGGCGACGGCGGCCCGATCCCAGGAGGACGACATGAGGATCACGCACGAGCAGGGTGACATCACCACCGCCGCGGTGGACGCGATCGTCAACGCGGCCAACTCCTCGTTGCTGGGCGGCGGCGGCGTGGACGGCGCCATCCACGCCGCCGCCGGGCCGCGGCTGCTGGAGGCCTGTCGCGAGCTGCGCCGTACGACCCTGCCCGAGGGGCTCGGGGTGGGCGACGCCGTCGTGACACCGGGGTTCGACCTGCGGGCCGACTGGGTGGTCCACACCGTCGGCCCGAACCGGCACCGGGGCGAGACCGACCCCGAGCTGCTCTCCTCCTGCTTCCGCACGTCCCTCGGACTCGCGGCGGACGCCGCGTCCCGCACGGTCGCGTTCCCGGCGATCGGCGCCGGCGTCTTCGGCTGGGACGCGGAGGACGTCGCGCGGATCGCGGTCGAGACCGTGCGGGTCTGGGACGAGGAGAACCCGGCAGCGCTCCACGAGGTGCGGTTCGTGCTGTTCAGCGCGGAGGTCCGAGCGGCCTTCGCCCGCGCCCTGGACGGATGAGCCGGGCGGACGTCGGTGGCGTGCGGCAGGCTGCGGGCATGACCACGGCTGCACGATGCTTCGGCGACGGCGACCCGCTCTACGCGGAGTACCACGACACCGAGTGGGGTCTCCCCGTGCACGGGGAGAGCGCCCTGCTCGAACGCATCGCGCTGGAGGGGTTCCAGTCGGGACTGTCGTGGCTGACGATCCTGCGCAAGCGCGAGGCGTTCCGTGAGGTCTTCCTCGGCTTCGAACCGGCAGCGGTCGCGGCCATGACGCCGGACGACGTGGAGCGGCTGATGTCGGATGCCCGCATCGTGCGCAACCGGGCCAAGATCGAGGCGACGGTCGCGAACGGCAGGGCCGTCGTCGCCCTGCACGCGGCGGGCCGGAGCCTCGACGAGCTGTTCTGGTCCTTCGCCCCGCCGCCGCGGGACGAGCGCCCCGCGACGCACGCCGAGGTCCCCGCCACGACACCGGAGTCGGTCGCCCTGGCGAAGGCCCTCAAGGCCGAGGGGTTCCGGTTCTTCGGGCCGACGACGGCGTACGCGGCCATGCAGGCGTGCGGGCTGGTCGACGACCACCTGGCCACGTGCCCCGTCGTCACCGGTCAGGGGGTCGCGTCCGGGCGATAGCGCTCGGCGTCCCCCGGTGACACCTCGTGCCCCGGGTGCCCGGCGGTCCGGCGGTCCTGCTTCATCCGTGCCTCGGCGAGGTGCCGCACACCTCCGGCGAGCTCCTCGCGGGCACGCCGCTCGTGGTCGCGGAACACCTGCCAGTACCCGTCGTCGTACTCCTCGACGATCTGGAAGGTCCAGCGGCCCGGGAGCACGTTGCGGCCGACGAGGTCGTCGGCGATCCGCCGCGCCACCTCGTCGTGCCCGGCCTCGCGGAGCTGGTCGACAGCGGCGCCGAGCGCCAGGTCCGCCTCGCCGGTGAGCTGGTGGAAGGTGTACAGGTGCCCACGGGCGCGCTCGACCGTCTCCAACGCCTCGCTCAGCGCGCCGAGCGCCTCGACCGTGGCGTCGGAGACACCGGGGGGCGTCGTGTGCTCGCCGTCGGGCAGGTCGGTGTCACTCATCGCTGCATGCTAGGCACGGCTGCCCGCTGCTCACCCCTCGGAACCCCGGCCGTCGCGCAGGGCCCGTCGCGCCGCGGACCAGGCCCCGGTCGACCACAGGGCCAGCGCCACGAGCACCGGCTGGAAGAACAGCCGGCCGAAGCGCTTGGCGTCGGTGTCCAGGCCGAAGCCGTCCCTGTGCTCGAGCCACTGCGCCACGTTGCCGGGGAAGATCACGACGAAGAAGGCCGCCGCGACGAGCCCCACCGCGACCTTCCACCGGGACAGGGCGACCAGGGACCCGCCGATGACGATCTCGACGACGCCCGAGGCCAGCACCGTGACGTCCTCGTCGACCGGGAACCATCCCGGCACCTGGGCCTGGAACTCCTCCCGGGCCACGGTGAGGTGCGCGACGCCGGCGCCGAGCAGGGCCGTGCCGAGCCAGAGTCGGGCGATCGTCCGGGGCAGCGAGGTGGGGGTCGGCCTGGTGAGCTCGGCGAGGTCCATGCCGCCGATCGTCGCACCGGCGCCGCGACGGTGCAGCGCAACGCGCGCGGACGGCTCCGACCTGGTCGAATGACGCCATGGATGAGTTCTCGCAGGACGCGGTGACCGGAGCCCCCCACGACGACCTGCGCGCCACCCCGACGGCGCACCCGTCCCAGCGCCCCCACCTGGCCGCCGTCGTCGAGGACCGCCTCTACGCCGTCGCGGGCCGCGTGCTGCGCCGCTTCGGCTGGCGTCCCCGGTTCCAGGTGTACACCGGGTACGGCTCGCCCGAACGGGTCCGGGTGCTGGCCCGGATGCTCCTGGCCCCGGCCGGCGCGTCCCGGCGCGACGAGCGACGGCCGCTGCGCCGCGGGTTCCGGCACTTCCTCACGGTGCCGGCCCCCGACAGCCCGGTCCGGGTCCGGATCGGTGGGCACGAGGTCGAGGACGTGACCGACCGGTCCGGGTACGTCGACCTCGAGCTGGACCTGCCCTCCCGGGAGCCGTTGCCGGCCGGGCTGCAGGAGGCCGAGCTGTCCAGCCTGGGGTCGCCGGACGGACCGGAGGTACCCGCCCCCGTGCTGGTCCTCGGCCCGGAGACACGGTTCGGCGTCGTCAGCGACATCGACGACACGACGCTGGTCACCGGTGTCCCCCGTCCGCTCCTGGCCACCTGGAACACGTTCGTGCGCCGGGCGGGCTCCCGCCGCGCGGTGCCCGGCATGGCGGCGCTGTACCGGGAGCTCGAGGAGACCCATCCCGCGGGCGCGTTCTTCTACGTCTCCAACGGCGCCTGGAACACGGCCGGGGCGCTGCGGGCGTTCCTCGCGCGGGAGGACTACCCCGCCGGGCCGATGCTGCTGACCGACTGGGGGCCGACGCTCACCGGGTGGTTCCGCAGCGGCCGGGAGCACAAGGCCGCCAGCCTCGACCTGCTCATGTCGTGGTTCCCGCACGTGCGCTGGCTGCTCGTCGGGGACAACGGGCAGCACGACCCGGAGATCTACGCGGAAGCCGTCGACCGGTGGCCGGACCGGATCGCCGCTGTCGCGATCCGGCAGGTCGCCGGGGCGGACCGCGCCCCGGTCACCGACCCCGCGTCCGGGACGACGGACCCGCTGGACGACGCGGCGGCCCCGACACCGGTGATCCGGGGCGAGGACGGCACCGTCCTCGCGCGGGGTCTCGGCCGGGTGCCCGGGGTGCTCCGGGACTGAGTCGCGCGGTGCCGTGCTGACTCGCCGAGCCTGGTACTGACTCGGGCCGGGATGCGGCCGGCCGGCTGCCGGTGGTCAGGCGCCGAGCTCCTGGCCGCTCATGGCGTGGATCGAGGCCATGACCTCGTCGGTGAGCTCGCGGCGGGCCTGCGCCGGCCGCATGCCGGCGGGGAGCTGCCGCTGCGGCGCGATCGGGGTCCCGAAGTCGACCTGGATCCCCCGGTACGGACGGGGCAGGCGCCGGCCGACCGGCTGGACCCGGTCGGTCCCGCGCAGCGCCACCGGCACGATCGGCGCGGGTCCGGCCAGCGCCAGCCAGGCCACACCCGTGTGCCCCTTGTGCAGCCGGCCGTCGCGGGATCGGGTCCCCTCGGGGTAGATCCCGAACGCGTCCCCGCGCTGCAGCACCAGCAGGGCGTCCTGCAGGGAGCGCTGTCCGGCACGGGGGTCCTCGCGGTCCACGGGGATGTGACCCATGGTGGTGAAGAACCAGCGGTAGACGCGCCCCTTGAGCCCCCGACCGGTCCAGTACTCGGCCTTCGCGATGAACGTGACGTGCCGCGGGGTCACCAGCGGGATGATGATCGAGTCGATGAACGACAGGTGGTTGCTCGCGAGGATGACCGGCCCGCGTCGCGGCACGTGGTGCAGCCCCGTGACCCGGGGCCGCAGGAACACGTACACCAGGAGCGACAGGATCAGCTTGAGGACGCGGTAGGTCACCGGCCTATTGTGCCCGAGCCGGTCCGGCGACCGTCCGCGTCGGCGTCTCAGCCGAGGCTGACGAGGTAGTCCTCGGCGTCGTCGTCCCAGGCCAGCTTCACGGCACCCGCCTCCTCCGCACCGCGGCAGAACTGCAGGAAGCCCCGGTAGCCGAGTGCCTTCTCGGAGAAGTCCGGACGCTGCTTGCGCAGCAGGTTCTTCAGCCCGGACAGCGGCGTGCTGTCCCCGGCCTCGCCGACGACGACCCGCAGCAGGTCGAACGCGTGGGCGCTGTCCGGCTGCGCGGGCAGCTCGACCACGGGGTCACCCGTCGACGGTCCCTCGGACAGCACGACGAAGTCTCGGTCGGCGAGGTAGCGCAGGAACTCCGTGAACGTCCGGAACCCGTAGTCGGACTCGGTGAACGTCGGCTCCTTGCGCACCAGCGTGCGCTTGAGCTGGGACGCCGTGACGGAGCCGGACGAGGAGGCCTGCAGCCCGGCGAGCGTCTGGGCGACCTTGACCTCCATGCTCGGCGGTTCGCCGGCGGGGGTGTCGTCCTCGTCGACCTCGGGCGCCAAGGAGGCCTGCGGCGCCGGTTCGGGCGCCGGCTCGGCCTTCTTGCGTCGGCTCTTCGCGCCCGATGCCGGGGCCTCGATGGCCTCGGCGGCCGTGGTCGGGGTCGTGGTCCGTCGGCCGCCACGAGCCGTCGCCCCCGTGGCGGCGCCGGACTTCCTGCCCGACGACTTCTTGCGCGCGGACTGCTCGGCCTCGTCGGGCACGTCGACGCCCTCGAGCCGGTCGTAGAAGAGGAACTCGTCGCAGGCCCCCGGCAGCAGGCGGGACGTGGACTTCTCCACGCCGACGCCGATGACGTTCTTGTCGAGCTCGCGCAGCTTGGTGACCAGCGGGGAGAAGTCCGAGTCGCCGGTGCACATGACGAACGTGGTGATGTAGTCGCGTTCGAACGCCATCTCGATCGCGTCGACGACCATCTTGATGTCGGCGGCGTTCTTGCGCGACGCCCCCATGCGCTGCGGCATCTCGATGAGCTCGACCTGGTGGCGGGTCAGCATGCGGCGGTCCTCGTCGAAGTAGGACCAGTCGGCGTACGCCCGGCGGGTCACGACCCGGCCGCGCACGGCCAGGGCGTCCGCGATCGGACCGAAGTCGAACTGCATCCCACCCAGGTGCTCCCGGGCGCCGAGCGCCAGGTTCTCGTAGTCGAGGAAGACGGCCAGGCGCTCTTCACGTTCCATGGCGCCACACTATGCCCCGCGCGAGCCGGGGGTCGCCCCGGGACGGCCGGAGCCGACGTGAGACGCTCGACGGACCGGCAGGTCCACAGCCCCAGGAGGTACCCGTGCGCGCGATCGTGTTCACCGAGCTCGGCGGACCCGAGGTCCTGCACCTCGCCGACGTCCCGGCACCGGAACCGGCCGCCGGCCAGGTCCGCGTGCGGGTCGAGGCCGCGGCCGTCAACGGCTGGGACCTCAAGACCCGCGCCGCCCGGATCCCCGGTGTTCCCCTGCCGGAGTTCCCCGCCGTGCCGGGGCTGGAGGTCGTGGGTGTCGTGGACGCCGTGGGCGACGACGTGACGGGCGTGCGGCCCGGTGACCGGGTCGTCGGGTTCGCCGACACGGGCGGGTACGCCGAGCTGGCCCTGACCTCCACGTTCGCGCTCGTCCCGGACGGCCTCGACCCCGCCCGTGCCGTCACGGTGCCCGTCTCGGCGGAGACCGCGCACCGAGTCCTGCGCGTGCTCGGGGTGACCGACGGCGAGACCCTGCTCGTGCACGGCGCGTCCGGGTCGGTGGGCGAGCTCGCCGTGCAGCTCGCCCGACGCCGGGGGGCGACGGTGATCGGCACCGCCTCGCCGGCGAACCAGGACCGCGTCGCGGCGCTCGGCGCCACGCCGACCACGTACGGGCCGGGCCTCGTCGAGCGGGTGCGGGACCTGGCACCGTCGGGCGTCGACGCGGTCCTGGACACCACCGGCGCGGGCGTCCTGCCCGACTCGATCACGCTGCGCGGCGGGACGGAGCGCATCGTCACCATCGCGGACCCGGCGGCCTCCGACCTCGGGATCACCTTCAGCTCCGGGGCCCGGCGCGACCCCGACGAGCTGGCCGAGGACGTCACCTCCCTCGCGCGGGGCGAGCTCACCACGACGCTCGGCGAGGTCCTGCGGCTCGACGACGCGGCACGCGCCCACGCGCTGGTCGAGAGCGGCCGTGGCGGGGGCAAGGTCGTCCTCACCCCCTGACACGTCTCATCATGCGACATCGCTTGTCCGCAGGCTGAACAGCGCGTAGGGTCGGACCCCGACAAGCCATCCAGAGCGGCCGAGAGTCCTGGCTCGACGACGCCGCAGCAACCCGTTCTCCGACGGAAGCCTCCCGAGGACGAAGGTGCTCAACACCAGGCCCGATGGAGTGACGCATGGTCGCCGAGGCATCCCCGCATCTCCCCGCGCCGCCGCGCCCGGAACCGTCCCGCCCGACGGTGAGCTTCGAGCTCATGCCGCCGCGGCGACCCGACGCCGCCCCGAAGTTCTGGGAGACCGCCCGTCGGCTCGTCGCCGCGCGCCCGGACTTCGTGTCGGTGACCTACGGCGCGGGCGGCGGGGACCGGGACACCGCCCGCGACGTCGTCTCCCGACTCCTCGCCGGCACGCCCGTGCTGCCGATCGCGCACCTGACCTGCGTCGGCGCCTCGCGGGAGAACGTCTCGGAGGTCGTCGACGAGTTCCTCGAGGCCGGGGTGCGATCCTTCCTCGCGCTGCGCGGCGACCCGCCGCGGGACCAGCCCGACTGGCGACCGCCCGCCGGCGGCGTCCACTCGGCCGTCGAGCTCGTGCACCTGCTGCGGGAGGTCGAGGCCCGGCGGTGCGCCACCGACCCGGCTGCCGCCGTCCGCGGCGCCGCCCGCCCGCTGACGATCGCCGTGGCCGCGTTCCCCGACGGCAACGTCCAGGCCGGCACGACCCGTGCCCAGGAGGTCCGGCGCCTGCTGGAGAAGCAGCAGGCCGGCGCGTCCTTCGCCGTCACCCAGTTCTTCTACCAGGCCGACTCCTACACCGACTTCGTCGCCGAGGCCCGCGCGGCCGGTGTGACGATCCCGATCCTCGCCGGGCTGCTGCCCACGACCGAGCCGCGCCGGCTCCGTCGCGTCGAGGAGCTCACCGGCGTCCGTGCGCCCCAGCACCTGCTGGACGCGCTGGACTCCCGGCCGGACCCGGAGGCGCAGTACGCCTACGGGACCGCGTACGGCACCGAGCTCGCCCAACGGGTGCTCGACGCCGGCGCGCCCGGTCTGCACGTGTACACGTTCAACAAGCACCGTCCCGCTCTGGACCTGCTCGAGGGTGTCCACCTCGGCGGTCCGGCGTCCGTCCCCGTCGACGACGCCGACCTGGCCGGCAGGCCGTGGGTACCGAGCATCCCGACCCCCGCACCGGCCGCGCTCTGAGGGGACGGACCGCTGCCCGGGACGCACCCGCGTCCCGGGGAGCCCCGTCGTCCCCACCACGCGTCCCGGAGCCCGCGAAAGGACTGCTCATGACCGTTCCGACCACCACCCCGTTCCCCGGCGGCACCATCCTCGGCTACCCCCGGATCGGCCGCCGCCGTGAGCTCAAGCGCGCCGTCGAGGCGTACTGGGCCGGCCGCACGGACGCCGTCGACCTCGAGGTCGCGGCCGGCACCCTGCGCCGCGAGACCGTGCAGCGGCTCGTCGCGCTCGGTCTCGACCCCGAGGACGGCTCCGTCCCGGGTTCGTTCTCGTACTACGACCAGGTGCTCGACGTCGTCGCCCTGCTCGGCGCCGTCCCGGCCCGGTTCCGGGACCTCCTGGACGCCGACGACGGCTCCCTCGACCTCGACGGCTACTTCACCGTCGCCCGCGGACGCGGCGAGGACGCCCCGCTGGAGATGACCAAGTGGTTCGACACGAACTACCACTACCTGGTCCCCGAGATCAGCGAGACGACACCGATCTCCTTCGCCGACCACCGCGTCGTGCGCGAGTACGCCGAGGCGAAGGAGGCCGGGGTCACCACGCGGCCGGTGCTCGTGGGACCCGTGACCTTCCTGGCGCTGTCGAAGGCGGCCGACGACGCGGGCGACGGGTTCCACCCGCTCGACCGGCTCGACGACGTCGTCGCGGCGTACGCCGAGCTGCTGCGGGCCCTCGCCGCCGTCGGCGTCCCGTGGGTGCAGCTCGACGAGCCCGTGCTGGTGACGGACTCGGTGGACGCCGACCCGGAGCGGGTCGACGCCGCGATCGCCCGGGCCTACCGGGAGCTGGCGACCGGTCTGGCACCCGCGTCGGCGGACGACGCGCTGGACACCGTGCCCGAGCGACCGCGCCTCCTCGTGGCCGCGCCGTTCGGCGGGCTGGCCGCCCCGGGCGCCGACGGCCGACCGGCCCGGGACGGGCTCGCGCTGCTGGCCGGGACGGACGTCGACGCCATCGCGATCGACCTGGTCCAGGGTGCGGTGCCGAGGGGCTCCGCCCCCGACGGCTCGGTCCCGGGCCTGGGCACGAAGACGCTGGTGGCCGGTGTCGTCGACGGGCACAACGTCTGGCGCACCGACCTCGCTGCGCGACGGGGCACGCTCGAGGCGTTGCGCGGGCTCGGCGCCCGGTCGTTGGCCGTCGGCACGTCGACGTCCCTGCTGCACGTGCCGCACGACGTCGACGACGAGACCTGGTCCGGCCCCGCCGCCGAGCGGGCCGGGCGGACCGAGGCGCTGCGCCGCTGGCTGGCGTTCGCCGACCAGAAGGTCGGCGAGGTGACGACGCTCGCCCGGGCCCTGACCGACGGGCCGGACGCGGTGCGCGCCGAGCTCGAGGAGGCGAGCGCCGCGCTGGCCGACCGGGCCGCCGCGACCGGCGTCGTCGTCCCCGCCGTCCGGGAGCGGCTCGCCGCGCTGTCCGCGACGGACTTCGCCCGGGGTGATCACGCGGGACGCGTCGCCGCCCAGCGCGAGAGCCTCGACCTGCCGCCGCTGCCGACGACGACGATCGGTTCGTTCCCGCAGACGGCCGAGATCCGCCGCACGCGGTCGGCGTGGGCGAAGGGCGAGCTGGCCGACGACGCGTACCGCGCCGCGATGCGGGACGAGATCGCCCGGGTGATCGCGCTGCAGGAGGACATCGGCCTGGACGTGCTGGTGCACGGTGAGCCGGAGCGCAACGACATGGTCCAGTACTTCGCCGAGCTGCTGGACGGGTTCGCGACGACGGACCTCGGCTGGGTGCAGTCGTACGGGTCGCGGTGCGTGCGCCCGCCGATCCTGTGGGGCGACGTCACGCGGCCCGCCCCGATGACGGTGGAGTGGACCCGCTACGCCCAGTCGCTCACCGCGCGCCCGGTCAAGGGCATGCTCACCGGACCGGTGACGATCCTGGCCTGGTCCTTCGTCCGCGACGACCAGCCGCTCGGCGACACCGCCCGCCAGGTGGCGCTCGCCCTGCGCGACGAGGTGACCGACCTCGAGGCCGCGGGCACCGCCGTCGTCCAGGTGGACGAGCCGGCGCTGCGCGAGCTGCTGCCGTTGCGGCGGACCGACCAGCCGGCCTACCTCGACTGGTCGGTGGGGGCGTTCCGTCTGGCGACGGCGGGTGCCGCGTCGTCGACCCAGGTGCACACGCACCTGTGCTACTCGGAGTTCGGCGAGATCATCGGCGCGATCGACGGGCTCGACGCCGACGTGACCTCGATC
Organism: Isoptericola sp. b515; assembly: GCF_030588125.1. Taxonomy (NCBI): domain Bacteria; kingdom Bacillati; phylum Actinomycetota; class Actinomycetes; order Micrococcales; family Promicromonosporaceae; genus Isoptericola; species Isoptericola sp. b515. Next base: position 894,007 of record NZ_JAUQYR010000001.1, read on the forward strand.
GAGGCGGCCCGGTCGCGGATGGAGGTCGTCCCCGAGCTGCACGAGGCCGGGTACGCGCGCGGGGTCGGCCCCGGCGTCTACGACATCCACTCCCCGCGGGTGCCGTCGACCACCGAGGTCACCGAGCTGCTGGGGCTGGCGACGTCGGCGATCGACCCGGGCCTGGTCTGGGTGAACCCGGACTGCGGCCTCAAGACCCGCGGGTACGCGGAGGTGGAGCCGTCGCTGCGGCACCTCGTGGAAGCCGCGCGGACGGTGCGGGCCGGCCTCTGATCGCACCGGGGTTCCGCCGGACGGTCGCACGGTCGAATGACCTGGACGCGGCCGGGATGCTGTGCCAGCATCGGTCCCGGCCCGCCGACCGGTGGGCCGGGACCGGAGTCGAGGAGCGAGTGATGCAGCGCGTCACGGGGAGCGGGGTGGCCGTGCAGGCCTGCTCGGCCGACGCCACCCACCGGGTCCCTCGCCGCTGACCGCCCGGTCGGCGTGAGGGCCCGGCGTCAGCCTGCCCACTCCCCCGCCGACCGAAGGCACCCCATGACTCCCCTCACCGAGCAGCAGCTCCGTGCTGCCCTCGTCAACGCCACCCGCAGCGAACGCCAGCGTATGCTCCCCCCGGACCTCGACGCCCAGCGGTGGGACCGCCTCGAGTTCCTCGGCTGGCGCGACCGCAAGCAGCCCCTGGCCGCCTATGTCGTGGCCGAGATCGACGGCGCGCCGACCGGCATCATCCTGCGCGCCCCCGAGACCAGCGCCCGGCGCTCGGCGATGTGCGCCTGGTGCGAGCACGCCGGCGACCCCGGCGACGTCGCTCTGTTCGTCGCCCGACGGGGCGGGGCGTCCGGACGGAAGGGCAACACCATCGGCACGCTGATCTGCACGGACTTCCGGTGCTCACGCAACGCGCGGCGTCGGCCGACCCTGGCCGAGGCGGGGTCCGACGACGACGCGGCCCGCGCCGCCGTCGTCGAGCGGCGCGTCGCGGGCCTGGGCTCGCGCGTGACCGCGTTCGTCGAGCAGGTCCGCAGCACCGCCTGACCCGCTCACGGCTGTGGGCATGAGATCCGCAGTCCCGGACCGCTCCGGTCTGCAGATCTCATGCCCACAGCCGAGGTGGTGCGCTCCTGTTCAGCGCTCGCTGCCGCCGATCATCGGCAGGCCGAACGCCAGCCCGACCGCGACGATCCCACCGGTGAAGACGAACGGGGCGAGCGAGGGGTCGGCCGTGGCGCCGACGCCGATGAGGACGAGCCCCGCGACGAACAGCACGAAGGACACGATGACGCGCCCGAGCATCGCCCCGGGGGCGTCGTTCTGCGGGGCTCGGTTGACCTGGAAGTCGCTCATGGGACCAGCCTAGCCCGCCGGGCGTCCCCGGCATCGGCGGCCGGTCCAGGTCGACGACGGCGTCACGGCAGCCGCGGGCGCCGTACCGCCTCGCCGGCGCGAGCCGGGTCGAGCTCCACCGGGCTGACCAGCACGGCGGGTCCCCGGTGCAGCACACCGTCCGTGACCGGCATGCACCGCACTCCCCCACGTCCCCGCATCGCGGCGTGCACGCCGGGCGCCAGCATGCGGTCCATCCAGGCGCAGGGGTGGGCCGGCCGGCCGCCGCGCAGCGTCACGGCCGAGCGGCGGGAGCGGATCTCGAACTCCTGCCCGATCAGCGGTGCCAGCTCGGCGCCGCGCAGCACTACGTTGCGCCGGGTCAGCAACGGGTCGAGCGGGCCCGTGCCGAGCTCGCGAGCGATCTCCTCGAGGGCCTCGGCCGCGAACACCGTCACCGCGGCGTCCATGTGGGCGGCCTTGCCGTAGAACCGGTCGCCCACGATCCCCCGACCCGCCACGACCTCGGCCTCGGCGCGGTCCGTCGTCGGGACGTCCGCCGCACCCTCGCGGGGACGCCCGAAGTAGGCGTGCTCGGGGGACACGAGCAGGTGCTCGATCACGACCGGGTAGTCGTACGCCGTCATGCCCCGAGTCCGGCAGCATCCGGGCGACGGGACCCCGCTAACCTGGCGGGATGCCCGCCGACGCGCCGCCCGCCCTCCCCCGCCGCGTCCTCGTGGCCGGGACCTCGGGCGCCGGGAAGTCGACCCTGGCGGGTCGGATCTCGACGCTGCTCGGCATCACGCACACCGAGCTCGACGGGCTCTACCACGGCCCGGGATGGACGCCGCGACCCGCGTTCGTCACCGACGTCGAGCGCCTGGTCGCCGGGGAGTCCTGGGTGACGGAGTGGCAGTACCGCGCGGTGCGACCGCTGCTCCTCGAACGGGCGGAGCTGCTGGTGTGGCTCGACATGCCGGTCCGCGTCCGGATGCGGCGCGTGGTCACCCGGACCGTGCGGCGTCGGGTCCGCGGGACCGAGCTGTGGAACGGCAACCACGAACCACCGCTGCGCACGTTCGTCGGCGACCCGGACCACATCGTGCGCTGGGCCTGGCGCACCCGTCACGGGTTCCGGGGACTCGCGTCGCACGTGGCGGAGGTCGCGCCGCACCTGACGGTGGTCCGGCTGCGGAGCCAGGACGACGTCGAGCGCTGGCTGGCCGAGCTCGCGGGACGGGTCGGCCGTCCGGTCCCGCCGCCGCGTCGCGACGCCGACCGCCGGTCCTGAGAGCCGCGCGGCCTCACGCCTCGGCGCCGGGCGCGTACGTCCCGAACGACCACTCGTGCCCCTCCGGGTCGAGCACCCGGGCACGACGACTGCCCCACCCGGTGTCCTCCGGTGCGACGAGGAGCGTGCCACCCGCCTCGACGGCACGCGCGGCGAGCGCGTCGACGTCGTCGCTCACCAGGTACAGGCCCTGCCCGACGGAGATGCCCCGCACCGGGAGGCGACCGTAGTCGGCGTCCGCCGTCGCGACCATGAGCACGACACCGTCACGCACGAGCTCGCTGTGCACGACGCCGCCGTCCGCGTCGTCCTGCCGCGCGACGGTGCGGAACCCCAGGTGCTCCAGCCAGGCGATCCCGGCGGGCGCGTCGGTGTAGCTGAGGTAGAGGGCTGAAGACACCGGCGTCGTCCTCGGCACCACGGTGACCTCCTCGGGCCGACTCCGTCGTCGGCACCAGTGTCGTCGATGCGCCCGGGGACGCAACGCGGCGCACACCGTGAGGGGGCTAGGCGATCCGCCCGGCGAGCTCCTCGACGATCCGGACGTCGCCGTCGAGCCAGTCGACCTCCCACAGCGAGCCGGCGTCCAACCAGCGCAGCTCGTCGTGCTCGATCAGGGGCCGCGGGAAGCCGGTGGCCACCGAGGCGAGCCAGAGCCGCAGGACGTGCCGGTCCGTGATGATCCAACCGCCGTCGTCGGGCCCCACGACCTCGTCGCCGAGCTCCACCCGCACCCCGAGCTCCTCGTGCAGCTCGCGGTGCAGGGCGTCGACCGGGTGCTCCCCCGGCTCGGCCTTGCCCCCGGGGAACTCCCAACGTCCCGCGATGGCCGCGGGACGGGTCCGGCGTGCCGCGAGCAGCCGGGTGGGCCGGTCGAAGGCATCGACGATCGCAGCGGCCACGACGAGTCGACGAGTCATGGCGCGAGTGTGTCACCCGCGGCGACGACGACGCCGTCGCGGAGGTCACATTCCGTCGACGTGCCCGCCCTGCCCACGACATCCCCCGATAGGGGGCAGGGCGTCCGGTGCCGACGCCTCAGCTGGACCGGATGCCCGCCCGGCGGGCCCAGGCCACCGCGTCGGCCCGCGTCGAGACGCCGAGCTTGCGGTAGACGCTGCGCACCTGAGACTTCACGGTGTTGCGCGTGACGAACAGCTTGCTGGCGATCTGCTCCAGCGTGACGTCCTCGGACAGGTTCGACAGCACGACCTGCTCACGACGCGTCAGGGTCGGCTTGAGCGTCGGCCGCTCGAGTTGAATGGCACTCATCGTTCCGCTCCTCCACGACGGCCGCCGATCGCTGACGATCGACCTGGGGATCTGCCGTCATGGATGTGAGAGGGGAACGGAAGACGATCATGACGCGGATCACGGCGAAGAAGTCTGCGCGGACGCCGTCATCGGGCACCGTCACGGCGTCACGGGCGGGAGCGCGGTCACGTCGTCGCAGGTCACCACGTCCTCGAGGCCGGGTGCCGCGGGCAGGTGTCCGATCATCACGATTTGGTCACAGCGCCCGCGGCCCCGGTCCGGAGCACCTCAGCCTGCGTGCTGCGCGTACTCCTCGGCGCTGAGCAGCTGGCCCTCGCCCGACACCTCGATCTTGAACAGCCAGCCCGCGCCGAACGGCTCGGTGTTGACCAGTGCCGGGTCGTCGACGGCGGTCTCGTTGACCTCGACGACCTTCCCGGACACGGGCGTGTAGAGCTCGGAGACGGACTTGGTGGACTCGATCTCGCCGACGACGCTGCCGGCCTCGATCTCGGCGCCCACCTCGGGCAGCTCGAGGTACACGACGTCTCCGAGCGCCTCGACGGCGTAGGAGGTCACGCCCACGGTCGCCGGGGTGCCGTCGTCGATCCACTCGTGCTCGACGGAGTAGCGCAGGTTGCTGGGGTAGTCGGCCATGCTGGGTCTCCTCGGTGGGTGGCTGGTTCTCGGACCGCGCGGCGGGGTCAGCCGCGACGGTAGAACGGCATCGCGGTGACGACGAACGGTTCGGCGCGTCCGCGCACGTCGACGGCGAGCTCGGTCCCCTCGGCGGCGACCTCCGGGCGCACGTACGCCATCGCGATCGGGTGGCCGAGCGTGGGCGACGGCACGCCGGAGGTCACGGTCCCCACCTGCTCGCCGACCTCGCCGTCGTCGGTGGTGCGCACGACGGCGTACCCGGACCGGGCCGGGCGGCGTCCGGTGCCGCGCAGGCCGACCAGGACGCGCTCCGGGTCGGCCTCGCTGCGGGCGGCGAGCGCGTCGCGCCCGACGAACTCCAGCGGCGTGCCGTCCTCGGAGGTCTTGTCGAGCTTGACGATACGGCCCGCGCCGGCGTCGTACGGCGTCGTGGTCGTGTCGAGCTCGTTCCCGTACAGCGGCATGCCGGCCTCGAGGCGCAGCGAGTCGCGGGCCGCGAGCCCGGCCGGCACCAGGCCGTAGGGCTCGCCGGCGGCGAGCAGGGCACGCCACAGCGCCACCGCGTGCGGGGCGTCGACCCAGATCTCGAACCCGTCCTCGCCCGTGTACCCGGTGCGGGCGACGAGCACGCTCTCCTCGCCGAACCGCATGCCGAGGCAGGCGTAGTAGCGCAGGTCGTCCAGCGACGTCCCGCCGGAGATCTCGGCGTCCTCGGTGAGGACCTCTCGGAGGATCTCCTCGGCGCGCGGACCCTGCACGGCGATCAGGGCGAGACCCGCGGAGATGTCCCGCACGGCGACGTCGAAGCCGGCAGCGCGCTCCAGCAGGGCCACGAGCACGGTGTCCGCGTTCGCCGCGTTGGGCACGGCGAAGTACTCGTCGGTGCCGTTGTGGTAAACGATCAGGTCGTCCAGCACTCCCCCGTCGTCGGCACAGATCATGGTGTAGCGCGCCCGCATCGGCCGCAGGGCGGAGAAGTTGCCGACCAGTGCGTGGTCGAGGAAGGCGGCGGCCTCCGGGCCGGTGACGCTGATCCCGCCCATGTGCGACAGGTCGAACAGACCGGCCGCCTCGCGGACCGCCCGGTGCTCGGCGAGGTCGGAGGTGTAGCGCAGCGGCATGTCCCAGCCGCCGAACTCGGTCAGGTGGGCGCCCAGCGCGACGTGCTCGTCGTGGAGCGGCGACTTGATCGTGGTCATGATCCCTCAGTTCTCGGCGTAGGCGTCGACGGGCGGGCAGGAGCACTGCAGGTTCCGGTCACCGTGCGCCTGGTCGATGCGCCGGACCGGCGGCCAGTACTTCGCCGACCGCAGGCTCGGCACCGGGAACGCCGCCTCCTCGCGGGTGTACGGGTGGTCCCAGGTGTCCACCATGACGGACGCGGCGGTGTGCGGCGCGTTACGCAGCGGCGAGTCCTCCAGCGGCCAGCGGCCGGCGGCGACGGCGTCGATCTCGCCGCGGATCGCCACCATGGCGTCGACGAACCGGTCCAGCTCGCCCAGGTCCTCGGACTCGGTGGGCTCGACCATCAGCGTCCCGGCCACGGGGAACGCCATGGTCGGGGCGTGGATCCCGAAGTCGACGAGCCGCTTGGCGACGTCGTCGACGGTGACGCCGGTCTCCGCGGTGATCTCCCGCAGGTCGAGGATGCACTCGTGGGCGACGAGGCCGTGGTCGCCCGTGTAGAGCACCGGGTAGTGCGGGGCGAGCCGCGAGGCCACGTAGTTGGCGGTGAGCACGGCGTGCTCGGTGGCCGAGGTGAGCCCGTCCGGGCCCATGAGCGCGAGGTAGGCGTACGAGATCGGCAGGATGCCGGCCGACCCGTGCCTCGTCGCCGACACGGGCGGCACGGGCCCTGCCGGCTGCGCCGCACCCGTGCCGGACGGTGTGGGGTCGCCCGGCAGGAACGGCACGAGGTGCTCGGCGACGCCGACGGGACCGACGCCCGGACCTCCCCCGCCGTGCGGGATGCAGAACGTCTTGTGCAGGTTCAGGTGCGACACGTCGCCGCCGAACCGGCCCGGCCGGGCCAGGCCCACGAGCGCGTTGAGGTTGGCGCCGTCGATGTACACCTGACCACCCGCATCGTGTACGGCGGCGCAGACGTCCTGGACGTGCGGCTCGTAGACACCGTGCGTCGACGGGTAGGTGATCATGATCCCGGCCACGCGGCCGGCGTGCTTCTCCAGCGCGGCCTGCAGGTCGTCGAGGTCGATCTCGCCGTCCGAGGCGGTCTTGACGACCACCGCCCGGAGCCCGGCCAGCGTCGCCGAGGCGGCGTTGGTGCCGTGCGCCGAGGCGGGGATGAGCACGACGTCGCGCTCCCCCTCGCCCCGCGAGGCGTGGTACGCGCGGATCGCCAGCAGACCGGCCAGCTCCCCCTGCGACCCCGCGTTGGGCTGCACCGAGACGGCGGCGTACCCGGTGATCTCGGCCAGCCACGACTCGAGGGTCCCGACCAGCTCGGCGTAGCCCAGCGCCTGGTCGGCGGGGACGTACGGGTGCAGGTCGGCGAACTGGGGCCAGCTGATCGGCTCCATCTCGGCCGTCGCGTTGAGCTTCATGGTGCACGAGCCCAGCGGGATCATCGTGCGGTCGAGGGCGAGGTCCTTGTCGCTGAGCGCCCGCAGGTAGCGCAGCATCGCGGTCTCGGAGCGGTGGCGGTGGAAGACGGGGTGCTGCAGGTAGTCCGTGGTGCGCAGCAGCGCGTCCCCGAGGGCGGGCTCGTCGGACGCGTCCGCGGCGGACGCGCCGAACAGGCCGAGCAGCGTCTCCACGTCCTCGCCGGTGGTGGTCTCGTCGCACGCGATCTGTACGTGATCCGCACCGTCGATGTACAGGTTGTACCCGGCCTCCACGGCGGCGGCGCCGATCGCGGCGGCCCGCCCGGGGACGGCCACGCGCACGGTGTCGAAGAACTCGGCGTGCACGACCTCGACGCCGGCCGCTCGCAGACCGGCCGCCAGGGACAGCGCCCGGCCGTGCACCCGCTCGCCGATCGCCCGCAGGCCCTCGGGGCCGTGGTAGACGGCGTACATCGCGGCCACGACCGCAAGCAGCGCCTGGGCGGTGCAGATGTTCGACGTCGCCCGCTCGCGCCGGATGTGCTGCTCGCGGGTGGCCAGCGCCAGGCGGTAGCCGATCTGGCCGTCGGCGTCGATCGAGACCCCGACGAGCCGACCCGGGAGCTGGCGCTCCAGGCCCTTGCGCACGGCGATGAACGCGGCGTGGGGTCCGCCGTGGAACAGGGGGACGCCGAACCGCTGGGCCGAGCCCACGGCGACGTCCGCACCGAGCTCGCCGGGGGAGCGGAGCAGGGTCAGCGCGAGGGGGTCGGTCGCCACCGTCACCTGGGCGCCGCGTTCCTTGGCCTCGTCCACCACGGTGCGCAGGTCGAGGACCCGCCCGGAGGCACCGGACTGCTGGACCACCACGCCGACCAGCGACCCCTCGGGCAGCTCGACGCCGGCGGCCGTCAGCTCCGCGAGGCCGGCCTCCAGCCCGTCGGTGAGGTCGGCGACGACGACGGGCAGCCCGACCGCCTCGGCCCGGCCCCGGGTGACGGCGAGCGACTGGCCGAACAGGTCCGCGTCCAGCACGACGTACCCCTGCTTGGCCCGCGAGGCCCGCCACATCAGCGCGACGGCCTCCGCGACGGCGGTCGCCTCGTCGAGCAGGGAGGCGCCGGCGATCTCCAGGCCTGTGAGGTCCTCGATCACCTGCTGGAAGTTGAGGTGCGCCTCGAGGCGGCCCTGGGAGATCTCCGGCTGGTACGGCGTGTAGGCCGTGTACCAGGCGGGGGACTCGAGCACGTTGCGCCGGATGACGGCGGGCGTGACGGCGGGGTAGTAGCCCTGCCCGATCATCTGCCGCTTGACCTGGTTCTTCGCGGCGATCCCGCGGAGGTGGTCCAGCACCTCGGACTCGGTCCGCGCCGCCGGCAGGTCGAGCTCGTCGGGCTGGCGGATCGACGCGGGGACGGCGGCGTCGACGAGCGCGTCGAGGCTCGGGTAGCCGAGCTGGTCCAGCATCGCCGCGGTCTCGTCGCCGCGCGGGCCGATGTGCCGGTCGGCGAAGACGTCCGGGTCGAAGGGGGAGTGGGTCACGAGGAGCGCTCCGAAGGTCGGTGGGCCGGGACCCTCCCCGCTCTGTCATGGGCCTGAGAGTTTGGCCGCCCCGCGCACGGCGGGACGGGATGCACCGTCGGCGGGCCCGTCCCGTCGGGCGGACCGCTTTTCAGAGTTGCCTCACCGTGGCGGTACTGGGGCCTGAGAGATTCCCGGGGAGGGGTCTTGCTCCTTCGGCGCTGCCGGCGCGCGGCAGACTCTCCCGGCACGGTTCGAGCGGCGTGTTCGGTTGTGGTCGAGCGGTCGAGCGCGGTCAGTCTACCCGGCCCGCCACGACGGCCGAAGGGCTCAGGTCAGCTCGAGGTCGCGGGCGATCTCGACCATCGTGTCGACCACGGCACGGACCGCCGGCCCCGGCTCGTGGCGCGTCGAGCGGTGCCGCACGACGATCCGCCGGGACCCGAGCCCGGGCATCGCGACCACCTCGGTACCCTCCGGCGGCTCGCTGCGGCGCACGGCCAGCGCCGGCAGCATCGCGACGCCCTGCCCGGCGTCCACGAGGGCGAGCGCCGTGTCGAAGTCGAAGTAGCCGTGCCGCACGTTCAGGGTGGTGCCGAGCGTGCGGCCGAGGCGGCGCAGGGCGCGGTCGGCGGCGGTGTTCTGGACGGCGCCGATCCACGGCATGTCCCGCAGGTCGTCGAGCCGCTCGGGCGTGGGCAGGGTGGACGGCACCACGAGCAGCCACGGCTCGTCGATCAGGGGGATGTCGTGCGCGCCGCGAGGGGCAGGGGAGTCGACCTCGACGTCGCGCTCCAGCAGGACGACGTCGAGGTCGCCGGCGCGCAGCATCCGGATCGCGTCCGCCGGCTCGTGCTCACGCACGTCCAGCGTGACCCCGGGGTGGTCCTCGATGAACGGCTGGAGCATCGGGGCGACCACGGACCGGATGGCGGACTGGAACGCACCGATCGTCACGGTGCCGCTCACCCCCTCGCCGAGGTTGGCGATCTCCTGGTGCGCCTCCAGCAGCTCGGCCTCGATGCGTTCGGCGGCATCGGCGAGCACGCGACCGGCCGGCGTCAGGCTGACGCCCCGGGGGCCGCGGTCGAGGACCGGGAAGCCCTCCTCGGCCTCTAAACGGGCGATCTGCTGGGAGACCGCCGAGGGGGTGACATGCAGAAGATCTGCTGCCGCGAGCACGCCCCCAGAGCGGTGCACGGCAAGGAGAAAGGCAAGTCTTCGTGGGTCGGCAGCCATGTAGCAATGCTAACCGGCTTCTGCAGGAGCGTTCGATTGTCCTGAAGCAACTTCATGCTCCAGAATGGTGCCTGCGCCCGCAGGTAGCACATCGCTCCCGGCTCGGCCGGCTTCGTGGCGCCCACCCCTCAACGTTCGTCGTCGACGACCGTCCCCACTTGTGTTAGGAGGCTAAGCATGTCGCAGACCCTGTCCCTCGTCATCACCGGGCTCGGGTGGTTCGGAGCTCTGATCGGGCTGGTCGCGTATGCGATGGTCTCGAAGGGGCGCTGGGCACCGAACTCGCTCCCGTTCCAGACCGCCAACCTGACCGCCACGTCGACGCTGTTCCTCGTCGCCGCGGTGGAGGGTGTCTGGCCCTCGGTCTTCGCCAACGTCGCCTGGATGGTCATCGGCGCCCAGGCCCTGATGGTCATGGCCAAGGCCCGTCGCACCGGCCGCGAGCACGTGACGCGCGTGCAGGTCGCCCCGCGCGAGCCCGCCGCCGAACCGGTCGTCGCGGCCGCCCCGGCCGTGCTGCGCTAGACCACGGCGCGCGGCGCGACGACCGCCCCCGCTCCCGGGACGACCCCGGGTGACGGGGGCGTTCTCATGCCCGGGACAGACCGTCCTGCCAGGCCACGATCCGGTCCACGGCCCGCGCGACCGTCACCGGGTCCGCGGCGAACGACAGCCGGACCCAGTCACCACCGGTCCGGCCGTCGAAGTCGGTGCCGGGGGTGATCGCCACGTCGGCCTCGGCCAGCAGCCGCGAGCAGTAGGTCACCGCGTCCAGGCCGAAGCGGGAGACGTTCCCGTACAGGTAGAACGCGCCGTCGGCCGGCGCCACGGGTCGCCAGCCGAGCTCCTCCAGCCGGTCCAGCAGCGCGGCGCGCGACGCCCGGTACCGGACCACGTTGTCGGCCGCCGCCTGGTAGCCCGCGGGGGAGAAGGCCGCGATCGCCGCGTGCTGCGCCAGCGCCGGCGGCGACAGCGCCACGTTCCCGGCGAGCGCCCCCACCGGGCCGACGAGCTCCTCCGGCAGGACGAGCCAGCCCAGCCGCCAGCCGGTCATGGCCCAGTACTTGGAGAACGAGTTCACGACGACGGCGCCACCGTCGCCGTGCACCGCCGCGGTCGCCTGCCCGAGGTCGTCCCCGTAGGCGATGCCGTGGTAGATCTCGTCGCTGATCAGGCGCACCCCGTGGTCGGCGCACCAGCGCGCCACCGCGTCCAGCTCGGCGGGCGCGATCATCGTCCCGGTGGGGTTCGCGGGCGAGGCCACGATCAGACCCGCCAGCGGCCCGTCGGCGACGAGCTGCTCGAGCTGGGCGACCGTCGGCTGGTAGCGCGTCTCCGGTCCGCAGTCGATCTCGACGACCTCGCAGCCCAGGGCCGCCAGGATGTTCTTGTAGGCGGGGTAGCCGGGGCGGGCCAGCGCGACCCGGTCGCCGACGTCGAACGCCGCCAGGAACGTCAGGACGAACCCGCCGCTGGATCCCGTCGTCACCGCGACGCGGCCGGGGTCGACGTCGACCCCGTACCACCGCCGGTAGTGCCCCGCGATCTCCTCGCGCAGCGCCGGGACGCCGAGCGACTCGGTGTAGCCGAGGTCGCCCTGCCGCAGCAGGTCGGCGGCACGGTCACGGACGACGTCCGAAGCACCGGCCGACGGTTCGCCGGCGCAGAGGTTGAGGACGTCGTGCCCGGCGCTGCGCCGGACGTTGGCGGCCGCCAGGACCTCCATGACGGCGAACGGGGGGACCTGGCTGCGGCGGGAGACCTTCATGCCCCCATGATGCCCGTCCGCCGAGGTCCGGGGCCCGGCCACGGTGCGTACCGTGGCGTCATGGGCAGCGACGACCGCACCGACGGACCGGACCCCGGTTCGCCCCGGGCGTCGGCCGCGTCCGGGGACGACCCGGTGCGCCGTGCCGCGCAGTACCGGGTGGACCGCGAGATCGAGCGCGAGCGCGCCGGGGCCGGGCTCCCGCCCCGCACGGCGGAGGAGGCCGCGGCGGACCGCGCCGACGGGCGCCGCGTGCCCATGTCCGAACGAGCCCGGTTCGCGGACACGGCGATCGACCAGGCGATCCGCCGGGGCGAGTTCGACGACCTGCCGCTGCAGGGCAAGCCGCTGCCCGGCATCGGCGGCTCGCACGACCCGGACTGGTGGCTGAAGAACCTCGTGCAGCGCGACCACATCACCGGCGTCCTGCCCGCCGCCCAGCTGCGCCAGGAGGACGCCGTGCTGGAGGAGACGCTCGACCGCGAGGGCGACGAGAACCGGGTCCGCCAGGTGCTCGAGGACTTCAACGCCCGGGTGGTGGACGCCCGTCGTCAGCTCCGGGGCGGACCCCCCGTCGTCACGCCGACGCGCGACGTCGAGCAGGAGGTCGCACGGTGGCGAGCGCGCCGACGGCGCTGACACGACCACGGGGCGGCACCGCACCGTTCGCGTCCCGCCGCGGCCGTGCCTAGGTTGAGCGCCATGCAGGACGGGGGACCCGAGAGCGCGACCCGGACGCCGGGCACGGACCCGGCGGCCGGTGCCGCCGAGCCCGTGACCACCCCGGGGTGGGAGCCTGACGTGCTGCCCGGGTTCGAGCAGCGGACCCTGCGCCTGGCGCCCGACTTCGAGGGCGAGGTCGACACCACCCTCGTCCGGCCTGTCCCGCCCGCACCGGACGAGGCAGCCCGGCCCGACGTCGGCGTGGACCTGCTCTACGTGCACGGCTGGACCGACTACTTCTTCCAGACGCACCTCGCCGACTTCTGGGAGCGGCTCGGCGTCCGTTTCCACGCCCTGGACCTGCGCAAGTACGGCCGGAGCCTGCGCCCGCACCACACCCCGGGGTTCGTCACCCGGCTGGAGACCTACGACGAGGACCTCGAGGCGGCACTGGCGACGATCGGGCACGGCCGGGACGACCGGGCGGACCGGCGTCTGGTGCTCATGGGGCACTCGACCGGCGGGCTGATCCTGAGCCTGTGGGCCGCCCACCACCCCGGGCGCGCCGCGGCGCTGGTCCTGAACAGCCCCTGGCTGGAGTTCCAGACGCGCAAGGTGGGCCGCCGCGTCCTGGAGCCCGGTGTCCGCGCGCACGCGGCGCTCGCGCCGCGCAGCCATCTGGTGAACGTCGACCAGGGGTTCTACGTCCGGTCCATCTCCCGGCGGTACGAGGGCGCCTGGGACGTCGACCCGGCGTGGCGGCCCGACGACGGATGGCGTGCCACACCCGCCTGGCTGTCGGCGATCTTCGACGGCCACGAGGAGGTCGCCCTGGGTCTCGACCTCGATGTCCCGGTGCTCGTCATGCTCTCGACACGGACGGTCCGCCCGGTGCGGTGGTCGCCGGAGATGCTGCGGGCGGACACCGTGCTCGACGTCGAGGGGATCGCCGAACGCGCCGCCCGGCTGGGCCGCCTGGTCACGATCGCCCGGATCGAGGGGGCCCTGCACGACGTCACGCTCTCCGCGCCGGACGTGCGCGCCGTCGTGCGGCACGAGACCGAACGCTGGTTCCGCGCCTACGTACCGACCCGTCCGCCCGCACCCGAGCCCGCTCCGGAGGCGCCGTGGTGGCGCCGGTTGTTCGGGTCGGCGCGGGAGCGCTCCGCCGGCTGGGACGCGTGACCCCGGAGCACTCGCGGCCCACCGCAGGCACGGTTCTGCCGGCAGCTGCGGGGTCAGTGCCCCGGACCGGCGATCTCCCGCAACGTGCGCATGTGGGCGTCGAACGCGGACCGGCCGTCCTGGGTCAGGGACAGCCACATGATCCGCCGGGCGTCGCCGCGCTGGGTCGATGCGGCCTTGCGCGAGCAGACGTAGCCGGCAGCGGCGAGGGTCTTGACGTGCTTGGACAACGTGGCGTCGGAGACCTCGAGAGAATCGCGCAGCAGTGCGAAGTCCACGCTGTCGACGTGGCGCAGGAGCCCGCAGATGCGCAGACGCAGTGGTGCGTGGATGATCTCGTCGAAGCGCGCCTCAGCCACGGCCCAGCTGCTCCACGGCGGAGCGGCAGGCGACACCGGCCAGCCAGGTGGTGATCCCGAACGCCGCGAGGCTCGTCACGGCGACCGCCCAGCGCAGGTCGAGCGACACCAGGCCCAGCGACACGCTGAACAGTCCGAGGCACGCCACCACGGCCCCGGCGATCGCCCAGCTCGCGCGCGCACCCAGGGCGCGGAAGCGGATTCCGGTCTCGCGTTGCAGCAGATGCACGACGACGAGAACACCGAGGAGTGCTGTCCAAGCGGTCGCCGGCGGCTGGTAGTCCGCTCCGGTGTCGGTGGTCGCGGCCGAGGCGACCCACCACGCGCCCAGCGCGCCGAACGCTGCCATCAAAGCCCCCGGCACCCGCACCCGCTGCGTGAGGCGCTGCCGATCGGCAGACATCGCCTCCAGCACCTCGGTGCCCTCGGTGCGTTCCTCATCATCAGGCTTGTCGTCCACGCCGGAACGCTATGGGAGAGTTTCCATCATGGCAAGTGAAGTGCTCGGCGGCCGACGACGACCACCCAGGTCGCGCCCGTCCGCCACGCACGCGTTGCCGTGCGGCGGCCCGCGGGGTCAGGCGAGGCCGAGCTCGACCCGCACGTGCGCCACGATCCCGTCGGCGGCGGCCTCGATCTCGTCGAGGCACACCTCGAAACCGTCCGCGTCGCCGTACCAGGGGTCGTCGACGTCGAGCCGTGACTCCTCGCCCCGGCCCCCGACCTGCGGAGCGTCCGGGTCGAAGGACCTGTACATCCGGATCTGTGGATCTGTACCGTTCGCGAGCCGTCGCAGGACGTCCGCGTGCCGCGACGTCATCGCCAGCACGAGGTCGCGCTCACCGAGCTCGTCGGCCGAGACCTGCCGCGCCCGGTGGCCGTCACCGACCGCGTAGCCCCGGGCGGCCAGGGCGCGCCGGGCCCGGGGGTCGACGGGGTTCCCGTGCTCCTCGTCGCTGACACCGGTCGAGTCGACCGTGACGCGGTCGGCGAGACCCGCCCCGTGCAGCCGGTCGCGCAGCACCACCTCGGCCATGGGGGAGCGGCAGATGTTGCCGGTGCACACGGTCATCACGCGGTAGATCGTCTCGCTCACGACCCCATGCTGCCACGGCCTCGCGGACCCGTGCCGGGCGTCCGCGGTCGGCGTGGTCGCGCGGCGTGAGGACCCACGACCCCGTACCGTGACCGCATGAGGTGGTCCGCCGAGGGTCTCATCGCCGTCACCGGGGCGTCCGGGCGCGTCGGGTCCCGGCTCGCGTTCCGGCTCGCCGCGGAGGGTGCGCACCAGCGCCTCGTGGTGCGGGACCCCTCCCGCGTCCCACGCCTCGACGACGGCCGCCCCCTGCCGGAGTGCGAGACCGCGGTCGCCGACGGGTACCACGACGACGAGGGCATGCGGGCCGCGTTCGACGGCGTCCAGACGGTGTTCCTCGTCAGCGCCCGCGAGTCGGAGGACCGCGTGGCCGAGCACGTGGCCGCCATCGACGCCGCCGTGCGGGCCGGCGTCGAGCGCATCGTCTACGTCTCGTTCGTCGGCGCCGCCCCCGACGCCACCTTCACGTTCGCCCGGGACCACTTCCACACCGAGCAGCACCTGCGCACCACCGGGCTGCGCTGGACCGTCCTGCGGGACAACCTGTACCACCAGGCGCTGGCGTCGTTCGTCGGGCCGGACGACGTCATCCGCGGCCCGGCCGCGAACGGACGCGTCGCGTCGGTGGCCCACGACGACGTCGCCGACGTCGCCACCGCCGTGCTGCTGGACGAGGATCCCCGCCGCCACGACGGCGTCGTCTACGACGTGACCGGCCCGGAGGCGATGAGCCTGCTCGAGGTGGCGGCCGCGCTGACCGTCGCCACCGGCCGCGAGATCCGGTACCACGCGGAGTCCGTGCCCGAGGCGTACTCCTCCCGCGCGCAGTTCAACGCCTCCGCCGTCGAGCTCGCGGGGTGGGTCTCGTCCTACGAGGCCATCGCGGCCGGCGAGATGGCCACCGTCTCGCACGACGTGGAACGCCTGGTGGGCCGTCCCGCCCGGTCGTTCGTGCAGTGGCTCGACGACTACCCGGACGAGTGGGAGTCGCTCCGCCGCAGCGGCCCCGTGGGTCCGGTCGAATGAATCGCTGGGCACCTCCGGCCGCCGGGCGTAGCGTGCTCGGCGTACGCGAAAGGAGGTGATCCGCACGGTGAAGAACCGACGGACGCACGAGGTGGTCGCGGTCTGAGCACCGCGACCACCCGGGACCCGCGGGGGCCACGCCGTCGTCCAGCGTGGCAGGAGGACCACCTCCGACCCGCGGGTCCTGTTATCCCTTGACGCAGAACCCCGTGATGGCGTCGGCCGCGATGATGTCGGCCACCGGGTCCGGGCTGGCCGCGCAGTTCGCGACCCCGGACTCGACGATCTCGAAGCCGGTCCAGGCGACCTCGACCGACGTGCTGCCGTCCGCGCACGACACGAGCGCGGTCTGCGTGCGGTGCTTGGCGTAGTCGTACAGGACGTACTTGCCCTTCTCGGCACCGGCCAGCGCCTCGGCGGGGTCGGCCGGCCGCGGGACCTGGTCGGCCTCCAGCAGCCCGCCCGCCACGGCGTCTGACACGACGGCCCGCTGCGCGCCGTCGGCGTCGGACAGGTGCCGGGCCCCGGCCTCCTCGCCTCGCTGCCAGTCGTCACGCACCGTCAGCCCGTCGTCGCCGACCTTGATCACCTGCGCCGAGGTGTACATCTCCTGGGTGTCCGGCTCCCCCTGCCACTCCACGACGACGCCGTCCGTGCAGCTGCTCTCGACGGCCGGTGCGGCCGCCTCCTCGGACGCGGCGGCCGACGACGAGGGCTCGCCGCCCGGTTCGTCAGCCCCTCCGCAGCCGGCCAGCACCAGCGCACCGGCGCTCACCAGCGCCACACCCACGGTCCCTCGACGCACCCTCGTCCACATCGCCTCATCGCGTGTCATGCGCCGCAAGGTAGCGGAGCGGAGCCGCTCCCCGGCACCCCTCAGGACAACGATTCGGCAACGGTTGACACGTGTCACCCCTCGAGCCCGTTCTTCCCGCACGGCGGAGGGGCCTCAGTCCCGTCGACGCACGACGACCGGCAGCACCCCCCAGAGCCCGAGCAGCAGGGCCGCGACCGCTCCACCCACCACCAGGCCGACGGCGCGGCTCACCACCACGTCGAAGACGAGCAGGGCCGTGGCCGACAGCGCGACGGCGAGCAGCACCAGCCCGAACCGCGTCATCCGGTCCCCGAGGCTGACCACGGCGAGCTTGAGGCGTCGGCGGAACAACCCCCGGTGGATCGCCACCGGGGCGATGAACAGGCCGGACGTCACCAGGCACACCAGGACGTCGACCAGGTACACCGTGTGCTGGAAGGGGTCGAGGTCGGAGAACCGCGCCTGGAACGGCAGGATGAGCAGGAACCCCGTGAGGATCTGCACGCCCGTCTGCAGCACGCGCAGCTCCTGCAGCAGCTCGTTCCAGTTCCGGTCCGACCGCTGCTCCGCGGTCTCCGGCCGTCCGCCGCGCAGGCGGATCCGGCCCGTCTGGTCGCTCATCTCCCCATCGTGGCTCCTCCGCCGCTCCCGCACACTCGACCGCATACCCCTAGGGGTATTACAGTGGATCGTGTCCGGAGGCGCCCCTTCGCCCCGGAACTCCCGCCGGAAGGAGCACGCCATGTGCAGTCCCGCTCGTTGTCCCCGCTGCGGCAAGGTCACCTGGACCGGCTGCGGCATGCACGTCGACCAGGTCATGGCCGACGTCCCGCCCGCCGAGCGCTGCACCTGCCGATGACGTCGGCGCCGGACACCCGGGCGCGCCCGGCGGCACCGGCGCGTCGACCGGTCAGCGCACGCCGGGTCGTCGTCGGCGTGCTGGCCGCCGCCGCCCTGGCCGTCTGGTACGTCACCGCCGCCGGCGTCCCGGGCGCCGCGGCCACCGGACTGCTGGTCGTCAGCGCCGCGATCGGCGGCTCCACGCTCGCCACGTACGTCCCGCCGACGGGGACCCGGTGGCGTGCGGTGCTGGGCTGCGGACCCTGCGACGTCGCGGCGGCGGCGACCGTGCTGGTCCCGCCCGTCCTGCTGGCCGGCTCCCCGACTGCCACCATGGCAGTCGTCGCCGTGCTCGCGACCGCCTTCGGGCGCTACCAGCGCCGGGCCGCCGCGGCGACGGCCTGCCCCGTCTGAGCACCCGCGATCCGGGGGAACGCCCCGGGAAGGAGTTCGTATGAGCTACACCCTCACCGCCACCGTCACCGCGCCCTTCGACGAGGCCGTCTCGGCGGTCCGCGCGGCGCTGTCCGACCAGGGCTTCGGCGTGCTGACCGAGATCGACATGGCCACGACGCTGCGGACCAAGATCGGGGCCGAGATCGAGCCCTACCTGGTGCTCGGCGCCTGCAACCCGCCGCTCGCGCACCGCGCGCTGCAGGCAGACCGCTCCGTCGGAGCGCTGCTGCCGTGCAACGTGGTCGTGCGTGACGCCGGGGACGGGACCACGACGGTCGAGGCGATGGACCCCCACGCGATGATGTCCGTCGCCGACAGCGCCGAGCTGGAGGCCGTCGCCGACGACGCCGCCCAGCGGCTGCGCACCGCGCTCGGGTCGCTGTCCTGATCCGTCCGCCGCCCGGGCGATGAGTCCGGGCGGTGCCGGCGGTCCACCCGGGTGACACCGACTCGAGGAGCGAGGACACCCGTGCACACGATCGTCGCCGTGGAGAACGTCTCGCTGGACGGCGTCATGCAGGCGCCGGCCGGCCCGGACGAGGACCCGCGAGGGGGTTTCACCCGGGGTGGCTGGGCCACCCCGTACCTGCAGGCCGACCCCGAGGCCGCGACGGCGGCCTTCACGGGACGCGCCGCCCACGGCGCCGCGCCGGGCGGGATGCTGTTCGGGCACCGCACCTACGACGACGTCGTCGGGTACTGGTTGACCACCACCGAGCCGAACCCGTTCAGCGAGGTGCTGCGCGAGTCCCCCAAGTACGTCGCGACGCGCGACCCGGACGTCGAGCTCGCCTGGCCGGCGTCGTTCCCGCTGGTCGGCGAGGCCACCCAGACCGTCGCCCGGCTCAGGGAGCAGGGTGACGGCGACCTGGTCGTCCTCGGCTCCGGCGCGCTCGTGCGCGATCTCGCCGCCGCAGGGCTGGTCGACCGGTACGTGCTGACGACCCTGCCCGTCGTGCTGGGTCAGGGCACCCGCCTGTTCGGCGGGACACCCCTGGACCTCGAGGTCCGGTGGTCGACCACGTCCCCGAGCGGGATCGTCACCACCGAGTACGCGGTGCGGCGGCCGTAGCGCCCGCCGCACCGCGCCCCGGCCGCTCACCCCGCGGCGACCGGTGCGCCGCGGCGCTGCCGGGCGAGGTGCTCCGCGACGTACCGCGCGTCCCGGCTCACGCCGGGGATCTGCTCGGACGCCTTGGCGTACTGGAAGTCCTGGCCGACGGAGTACAGCCCCGGCACCTCGGTGACCCCGCGGACCTGACGCACGCGTCCTCGCTCGTCCAGGACCGGCAGGTCGATCCACTCCTCCAGCCCGGTCCGGTACCCGGTGCACCAGACGACCGTGCCGACGTCGAGCACCGTGCCGTCCGCCGCCACGGGCAGGCCGTCACGGGCCGCCTCGATGCGCGGGACCCGGTGCACCCCGGCCCGCCGCAGGTCCCGGGGTCGCTCCCGCACCAGCAGGTCCGCCCGGGACTGCAGCACAGGTTGCGCGCGGCGCCCGACCGGGGTGTCGATCGTCAGCACGTGGCGGAACACGAGCCCCACGACGCGGGTGCCGAGGTTGCGCCCGAACCAGCCGTCCACGCGGAACGGCAGGTGCCCGGTCTCGGTGCCGGCCAACCAGGTCTCGTGGTCCCGGGCGGCCTCGACGGCGATCTCCGCCCCGCTGTTGCCCACGCCGACCACGAGGACCGACCCGTCGGCGAGCTGGGAGGGGTTGCGGTAGTCCGCGGAGTGGAGGGTCCGGATGCCGGGCCGCAGATCGCCCGCGACCGCCGGCACCCGGGGAACCTGGAGCCCACCCATCGCCACGACGACGGCCTCCGCCCGGTGCTCGCCGTCCGAGGCCTCCAGCCGGAACCCCGCACCGTCGGACGCGAGCCGTCGCACCCGGACACCGTGGCGGACGGGCAGGTCGAACTCGTGCTCGTAGCGCTCCAGGTAGTCCGCGAACTCGTCCTTGGTCGGCACCGGGCCGCGGCGCCCGAGGTCCAGGCCGTCCAGGTGGTCGACCCGCGCCGGGGTGAAGAGGCGCAGGGAGTCCCAGCGCCGACGCCAGGAGTCCCCCGCCCGGGCGGCGGCGTCGAGCACCACGTGCTCGACACCCTGTCGCGAGAGGTGGTACGAGGTGGCCAACCCGGCCTGGCCCCCGCCGACCACCACGACGGGTACCTCGTGCTGCTGCGTGCTCATGACTCCTCCTCGGGTCGGACGGAACGCAGGAAGCTCAGCGCCTGGACGGAGCCGGAGACGACCACCACGGCGGCGCTGCCGGAAGCCCCGAGCGCGCACCGGCGCCGGGTGCGCGGCCGCTCCGCGAGATCCCCGGGGGAGACCGGGGCCGCGGACCGGGTCGGCACGGTGTCCATGCCGTCGACGCTACGGAGCCGTGCGCCGCCCCGGTATCAGGAGTTCTCCCCAGGCGAGCAGGCCGTGCTCGGCCGCGAAGAGCGCGACGGCCGCCCGGCTCGACACCCCGATCTTGCGGTACGCGTGCTGCAGGTGCTGGTCCGCCGTCTTCGGGCTGATGCCGAGGGTTCGCGCGACCTGCTTGGTCGCCAGCCCGCGGGCGACGAGCCCCACCACCCTGCTCTCCTGCTCCGTCAGCCCGGCCGGCCGGCGCAGCGGCGGGGGCTCGAGCCCGGCGGCCTCGACGACGGCGGCGACCGCCTCGGCGTCGAGGCGTCCCTCGCGCACGTCACGGCCCAGCGCGTACACCGCCGCGGCGCGGCTCAGCCCTCGGCCGTGCGGCGGTGTCTCGCAGGCCGACCGCATCGCGTCGGCGGCGGCGAGGAGCCGCGCCGGGACCCCGAGCGCCGCGGCCGGCAGCCCCCGGTGGTACCCCGACCCGTCCAGCCGCTCGTGGTGGCAGACGGCGTCCCGGGCCAGGTCGCGCAGGAACGGGGAGGCGGCGCACACCCGCTCGGTGAAGTACGGGTGCAGGCGGACGTGCTCCCGGTCCTCGGCGGACAGCGTCCGGTGGGCGTGCCAGATCCGCGCCGGGACGCTGATCCGCCCGACGTCCTGCAGCAGCGCGGCCCGACGGACGTGCCGGACCTCCGCGGGGTCCAGTCCGGCCAGCTCCGCCGCGTCGCCCGCGAGCGCCGCCACCGCCCGGGACCGGCCGGCCCACGCCGGCCCGACCACGTCGGCCAGCTCGCCGAGCGTCGCCACGGCGTCGTCGACCTGCTCGGCGGGGATCTCCCGCGGGGTGCCCGGTTCGGCGGCGAGCACCTCGTCCCAGGTCGCCCCCTGCTCGTGCGGCTCGCGGAGGATCTCGTGGTGGTGCCGCACGAGCATCCCCGCCACCCACGGGTCGTGCGCACGTCCCGCCCGGTCGGCGATGACGTCGGCCGCGTACCCGCTGCCGCCGACGGACGCCTGGTGCGCGGCGTCCCGGGCGACCAGGACGATCCGCAGCGCGGTCGGGATCTCCTCGCCCCGACCCCGCCCCAGCACCCCGGACCCGTCCCACCGGTCGGTCAGGTGGTGCAGGTCGTCGGCGACGCCGTCGAGACCCAGGTGGCGGGACAGGTGCTGGGCGACCTCGCACAGGGCGAGCTGCTCGCGCGGCTCGTGGGCGACGGCACGCGGCAGCCGGGCGACCGTCTGCCCGACGGCGGCGGGCACCGGCGCACCGGGGTCGGGCAGCGACCGCAGCACCACACCCATCTGCTCGCGCCGGGTGCCCCAGATGACGTCGACGATCGACTCGGTGATGGGCCCCCCGAAGAACTCCGCCTTGACCGTCGCGTCGGCGGCGCAGCCGGCGTACGCCAGGAGGCTGAGGAAGTACGCCTGCCGGCGCACCGCCTCGTCGGCTCCCGCGACGTCGCACAGCCGCATCGTCGCGGCGGTCGCCTCGAGACCGTGCGCCCAGGGGAAACCCATGCCGAGGTCGGTGGCCAGGCAGAGGGCCGCGGCGACCTCGGCGGCGCGCACCGGCCGTGCGGTGGCCGACGCCGTCTCAGCCATGCTTCGACGATAGTCCTCGGCGGGCGGCTCGCCGCCGGTCACCCGTCGTGGGCGCGGAGCCAGCCGACGGCCGCGGGCAGAGCGGCCAGCACGCCGATGTGCCCGTCGTGCGGCCGGAGCCACAGGTCGGCCTGCGGCAGCGCGTCGCGCAGCGACGCCCCGTGCCTGCGCGGGACCACCCGGTCGGCGCCACCCTGGACCACCAGCGTCGGGACGGTGACCTCGGCCGGGTCGACGCCCCAGGGCCGGACGAACGCGACGTCGTCGTCCACCAGACCCTCCGGCCACTGCTCGCCGGCCCGGCCGGCGTCGGCCCCGAGCGCGCCCCAGGGCCCGGACAGCATGGCGACGTCGGCGTCGGTGAAGCTCGCCGGGTCGAACTCGGCCGTCTCCTCGTAGGTCTCGCGCGCCGTGGTGCCGTCGAGCGCGGACCGCAGCCCGCCGTCGTCGGCCATCGCCGCGAACCAGGCCTCGGTCCCGTCGTACGGCGCGATGCCGGCAAGCGTCACCGCCCCGCGGACCAGGTCCGGGCGCAGGGCCGCGAGCGCCAGCGCGTGCGGACCGCCGCCCGAGGCACCGACCACGTGACAGGCGGTGACCCCGAGCTCGTCCAGCAGGTGGCCGACGTCGCCGGCGGCGTCGGCCACGCTGCGTCCGGGACGCCGGGTCGACCCGCCGTACCCCGCACGGGCCACGGAGACCACCCGCATCCCGCCGACCGCGGCCGCCCGGACGACCGGCGCGAGCAGCTCGCCGGACTGCGGCGACCCGTGGTGCCACACCAGGACGGGAGCACCGCCCGGTCCGCCGCTGTCGTGCCCCACGAGCACGCGCCCGTCGGGCAGGTCGATCTCGTGCCGCACCGTCTCGGTCATGCCACGCTCCTCGTCGCCGCCCCCATCGTCGCACCTGGTCCTGTGGCGCGGGCCCCCGCCCGCCCCCGAGGATGGACCCGTGCCCACCGCACCTGACGACGCCGAGATCGAGCTCATCCGACGGTCCGGCGTGGCGTTGCGCGTCGGCCGGCTGTCCCTGTCCGCCGGGACCGGTTCGTACCGGGTCAAGGCCTCCATGGCCCGTGCCGCCCGGGCCCTGGGGATCGAACGGCACCAGGCGCACGTCACCCTGACCGAGATCACCACGACCTCGCACCGCGGCCCGAGCTTCCGCACGGAGGTGACCGAGGTCCGCAGCGTCGGCATCAACGCCGACCGGCTGTGCGCCCTGGAACGGTTCGCGCAGGACGTCGAGCGGGACCAGCCCGTCAGCGTCGAGGACGCCACCGCGCGGCTCGACCGGATCCAGGACAAGCCCCCGCTGTACCCCGCCGCCCTCAACGCCCTGTGGGCGGCGATGGCGTGCGCGGCGTTCGCCTTCCTCAACCACGGCGGCGTCGTCGAGATCGCCGGGGTGTTCCTCGGGGCCGGCCTCGGGCAGGCGCTGCGCCGCGCCCTCATCCACCGGGGATGGAACCAGTTCGGCGTGACGATGCTCGCCGCGGCGCTGGCCACCACCACCTACGTGGGGTTCCTCGCCGCGTTCGGCGCGCTCGGGGGAGCGGCCACCAACCACGAGGCCGGGTACGTCTCCGCCGTGCTGTTCCTGGTGCCCGGGTTCCCGCTGGTCACCGGCGCGCTGGACCTCGCGAAGCTGGACTTCTCCGCGGGCCTGGCCCGGCTGACCTACGCCCTGATGATCCTCACCTCGGCGGCGCTGTCGGTGTGGGGCGTCTCGATGGTGGTCGGCCTGGACCCGGTCCCGGCCGAACCCATGGACCTGGACCCGGCGCTGCTGGTGTCGCTGCGGGCGCTGGCGAGCTTCCTCGGCGTCCTCGGGTTCGCGCTGATGTTCAACAGTCCCTGGTCCATGGCGCTGGCGGCCGCCTCCATCGGGATGGTCGCCAACACCGGGCGGCTGTGGCTCGTCGACGCCGACGTCCCCGTCCAGGCGGCGGCCGCGGCCGCGGCCCTGCTCGTCGGGCTGCTGGCCGCCGTCGTCGCCCCGCGCATGAACGTGCCGCGGGTGACCGTCTCGGTGCCCGCAGTCGTCATCATGGTCCCGGGCGCGTCCGCCTACCGGGCGATCTACCACGTGTCGAACGGCGCGACGTCCGAGGCCCTCACCTACGCGGTGGAGGCGACGCTGGTGGTGGCGGCGCTGGCGATCGGTCTGGCGATCGCGCGGATGCTCACCGACCCCGAGTGGGGGTTCGAGCGATGACGCGGGCCGGTCGAGGCAGCTCAGGCACCGCCGTCCACCGCCTCGTACCGCGCGGTCCGACGCTCGCCGACGACCCGCAGTCTTCCGCCGTCGACGAGCCGCTTCAAGATCGTTCGGGCCTGCGGCGGGGAGGTCTGGCAGAGCTCGGCAGCGCGACCTCGGGTGATCGAACCGAAAGCATCGACGTAGTCGAGGATCATGCGCTCCTGCTGCAGCGGGTCGACCCCCTTCACACGGACGTAGGCGTTCCGGTCCTGCGCCCTGTCGTAGAAGCGGGCCGTGAGGTGGTACCGACGGCTCCGGCCGTCGCCCCTGGCCTCGAGAATGCCCATCTCGACAAGGTGCGTGGCCACCGCACGCGCTCGACCGACGGGCAGCCCCGTCATGCTCGCGATCTCGTGGCTGCCGGCGGACCCTGCTGCCTTGACCTCGTGCACGACCTGCAGCTCCGGGAGGCCGAGCGCTTGCTGGCGCTCGTCTTCCCAGGCCAGAAGAAATCGCACCAGGTCCAGATCGGCAGTGCCGAGCGGAACAGTGACCGTGACGGAGTCGGGGGTGCTCCTCGTGTAGTCGGGGGAGTCCCGGCCTGCCCGCAGCTGCTGCTCGAACATGTCGTTGACACCCTTGCCCCGTCGCTCCACCAGGCCTGCTCGCTTGAACGCGTCCGCGAGCAGTGGGCTCCGCGGTCGGGACTGTTCCAGGATGTTGTCCACGGTGACACCCGGGGGGAATCCTCCCGGGCTCGACACGGCGAACTCGGCATCGGTCAGCTGGACCGTCGTCGGGCCCAGCGCCGAGTAGTCGCGGTGCACCAGTGCGTTCGCGACCGCTTCTCGACGCGTGACCGACGGGATCAGCGGGATATCGACACGGTGCAGGCCGATGACGAACTCGTGGGACGTGTTGCGCTCGTCGAGCAGTCGCGCGAGCTCCTCGGCCACCTGGAGCAGCGGACCGACGAGCCGCCGATTCGTCCGTGAGGTTCCACGGAGATCCTGGAACAACAGCTCGGCGTTCGGAGTCCATCGCTGAACGGCTGCTCGCCGCCCGAAGAGCAGGACCGCCCCCAGGCTCACCGGGGCCTGCAACGGCTCCAGTCCGAGAGCCTTGAGGACGTCGCGGTCAGACAACTGTTCAACATGATCTCCGCTGGTGGCGCAGAGCCGCCGGAACCGCTTGAACTCGTCCGGGTCGAGATCGTCCTCCACCGTCGCCCCGGCCGCGGCGGCGGCCGCGAAGTCCTGTCCCCGTGTCACCATGCCGAGACTCACGATCTCGTGCGCCGACATGGGGAGACACTGCGGTCGCCCGTTGGTGTCGATCGAGCGCCTCGTGAAGACGCCGGACTTCGTGCCCACTGGCCCGGGATCACCCCGCGGCACCTCGATGCGTACCACGTCCTCGCCGTCGATCTGCTCGAGCTCGGCCGTGACCGGAAGCGGGGGGTCGGTGGTGTTCTGGATGTACGCGGCCATGAGTTCCGGGTCCGGACGGGAACCACCTGGTCCCCTGGCACCGACCACCGTGCCGTCGTCGTCCACGCCGATGAGGAGCACACCGCCGTCGCCGTTGGCCAGGCACGCGGCAGCCTTCGTCAACTCGTGGTTGAGGGCCTCGGACTTGAACTCGGTCGTCAGGGTCTCACCCGCCTCGATGAGGCTGCGCGTCTCCACGATCTCAAGCCTATGCATAATTTTGAGGCTCGCGAGCCGTGACTGTCCATCGTCCATAGTTTTGAATGGACTTTGGTGGGCCGGCTGTCGCGCACAGCGGACGTGGGGTCCAGCAGCGCGCGTCCTGACGGCGTTCGACGCGTCCGTCGTCGTCGCTCACCGAGTGGGGGTTCGAGCGGTGAGCACACCTCCCGCCACTTTCAATCTATAGCGCGGAGGGGGTCTTGCGGCAAGACCCCCTGGCAGGCGCAGAATCACAGGCCTCACCGGCCCCCCGGGCCGACCGACCAGAGCTGATGCCCGTGCTGCCTCGCCGACCGTTCCGCCTGTCCGAGCACCTCGCCGCCAAGGACGACCCCGCGCTGATCGCCGCCGACGAGGCGCACTTCGCCGCGATCGCCACCGCGATCGACCGGCAGGTCGTCGACCTGACCACCCGGCTGGACGCCGCCCGCCGGGCACCGGGCCGGTCCGGGCAGGCCGCCTTCGACCGTGACCAGGAGATCCACCGCCTGTCCGCCCGGCTGCGGATGCTGCGGCGCTTCGGCATCGACCTGTGCCTGGGCCGCATGGTGCGGGCCGACGGCGTCGTCACCTACCTCGGCCGGGTCGGGCTGACGGACGCCGCGGGGGAGCGGTTGCTGCTCGACTGGCGCTCACCCGCCGCCGAGCCCTTCTTCGGCGCCACCCACGGAGACCCGAGAGGGCTGGTCAGCCGCCGGCGCTACCGGTGGACCGCAGGGCAGGTCACCGACTACTGGGACGAGGTCTTCACGTCCGACGCGCTCGCGGGGCACGCCGCGCTCGACGACCAGTCCTCGTTCGTCGCGAGCCTGGGAGCCAGCCGTTCGCCCCGCATGCGCGACGTGCTCACGACGATCGCCGCCGACCAGGACGCGATCGTCCGGGCCGGCTCGGCCGGCACCCTCGTGGTCGACGGCGGGCCGGGCACCGGCAAGACCGTCGTCGCCCTGCACCGCGCCGCCTACCTGCTGTACTCCGACCCGCACGTCGGCGAGCACCACGGGGGCGTGCTGTTCGTCGGCCCGCACCGGCCCTACCTCGGCTACGTGGCCGACGTGCTGCCCGGCCTGGGCGAGGAGGGGGTCCGCACGTGCACGCTGGCGGACCTGCTGCCCGAGGGGGACGGCGCCCGGCCGGAGCCCGACCCTGAGGTCGCCCGGCTCAAGGCGGACGCGCGGATGGTGGCCGCCGTCGACCCGGCCGTCGCGCTCTCGGAGGAGCCGCCGACGGAGGGCATGCTCCTCGAGACCGCGTCGGGCGACGTGTGGCTCGACCCGCGCGACTGGGCCGAGGCGTTCGCCGCCCCTGATCCGGGGACACCGCACAACGAGGCGGCCGACGTGGTCCTCGCCGAGCTGCTGACGATCCTGGCCGACAAGCTCGCCGACGCGGCCGGGGAGCCCGCGGAGGAGGGGTTCGGGTCCGACGAGAACCCCGGCTGGGACGCCGTGCCCGGGGTGCACCTCGGTGACGACGAGTTCGACGCCTACGGGATCGCGGGCCCCGAGCCCGGGACCGACCTGCGGGAGGAGCTGGCCGCCGACGACACGCTGCGGCGCGCCGTGGCCCGGGCCTGGCCGCTGCTGGAAGCCACCGACGTCGTCGGGGACCTGTGGACCGTGCCCGCCTACCTGCGCCGGTGCGCGCCGTGGCTCACGCCGGACGAGGTCGCCGCCCTGCAGCGTCCGGACGCCCGCGCGTGGACCGAGGCCGACCTGCCGCTCCTGGACGCGGCGCGGCGCCGGCTCGGGGACCCGGACGACGCCCGACGCCGTCGCCGGGCCACGGCCGCGCGCGCCGCCGAGCGCGCCCGGATCGCCGACGTCGTCGACCACCTGATCGCCACCGACGACTCCGACCTCGGCGTGATGTCCATGCTGCGCGGGCAGGACCTGCAGGCTGCGCTGGTGGGCGACGCGGGCCTCCCGGTCGTCACCCCGGACGCCCTCGCCGGGCCGTTCGCGCACGTCGTCGTCGACGAGGCCCAGGAGCTCACGGACGCGCAGTGGCAGATGCTGCTCGCCCGCTGCCCGTCGCGCAGCCTCACCGTGGTGGGGGACCGGGCCCAGGCCCGGCACGGCTTCGCCGAGTCCTGGACCGAGCGGCTGGCGCGGGTCGGGCTGGACCGCGTCGAGCAGGCGTCGCTGACGATCAACTACCGCACGCCCGAGGAGGTCATGGCGGCGGCCGCCCCGGTGATCCGCGCGGCCGTCCCCGACGCCAACGTCCCGACGTCGGTGCGCCCCGGCGGGACTCCGGTCCGGTACGCCACGACGGCGGAGCTCACGGACGTGCTGGACACCTGGCTGGCGCAGCACCCCGAGGGCACCGCGTGCGTGATCGGTGCCGGTCCGCCGGCCGCCGCCGTCGAGGACCGCGACCGGGTGCGGTCCCTGACCCCCGCGACCGCCAAGGGCCTCGAGTTCGACCTCGTGGTGCTCGTGGAGCCGGAGGGGTTCGGCGACGGGATCGAAGGGGCCGTGGACCGGTACGTCAGCATGACCCGGGCGACCCGCGAGCTGGTGGTGCTGGGTCGGCCGTGAGCGGCCGGGAGTGTACCCACGCGCACCTGAACAGGACCTGATCACCACCTGCTCCCGTTCCCAGACTCGTGTGTTTACGCTCGATGCTCCGCACCCCCTTGTCTGGAGTCACCCATGTCGATCAAGCGTCCCCTCGCCGCCGTCACCCTGGCGGCGGTCGTCGCCCTCGCCGGCTGCAGCGCCGGGTCCGACGGCGACGACACCTCGTCCGCCCCGGCCTCCCCCAGCGCCGAGGCCGCGCCGGACGCCGGCGCCGCGCCCGAGGCCGACCTCGAGGACGTGCCCGACGTCGTCGCCGAGGTCAACGGGGAGGAGATCGGCCGCGAGGAGTTCGTCACGAGCTTCGAGGGACAGCTGCAGCAGGCGGCCCTGTCCCAGCAGCAGAGCGGTGCCGGTGAGGTCGACCAGGACGCGCTGAAGAAGCAGGTCGTCGAGCAGCTGGTGAACAACCGGCTCCTGACCCAGGCGGCGGCGGACGCCGGGATCGAGCCCACCGCGAAGGACGTCCGGTCCACGCTCGAGGACGTCGCCGCGCAGAACGGGCTCGAGTCCGCCGACGCGGTCATCAGCGCGTTGAAGGAGCAGGGCCTGACGGAGGAGCAGGTGCGCGCGGACGCCGCGACCCAGTTCCAGGTCTCGACCTACATCGAGCAGGAGGCCGACGTGCAGGAGCCGTCCGAGAAGGAGCTGCGCGCGCAGTACGACGAGCTCGTCGCGCAGATGGAGTCCCAGGGCGGCGACGGCGCGTCGGCACCGGAGGTTCCCCCGTTCGAGGACGTGCGCGACCAGCTCGCCCAGCAGGCCACCAGCCAGCAGCAGAGCGCGGCGATCGACACGATCGTCACCGACCTGCGCGAGGACGCGGACGTCACGATCAACCTGTGAGCTCCGCCGGGCGGAACGCCCGGCCGGGACGTCCGGCCGCCGTCGGCCGCCGCCTCAGCCCCGGAGGAACTCCCGGACCACGGCCGCGAAGGTCTCCGGGTCGGTCTGGTCCGCGACGTGCTGCTGGCCCTCGAGCGTCACGACCCGGCAGTCCGGGACCGACCCGGCCACGGTGCGGATCGCGTCCTGCAGGAACTCCGGGCTGTCCCCGCCGCGGATGAGCAGGGTCGGGGCCGTGACGCCGGCCGCCTCGGCGGGGTCCAGCAGCAGCGGGACGCTCTCCTCGCGGGGCAGGGTCGGCGCGGTGGCCACGCGGGCCGGCCAGCTCGGCTGCTCCCGGAGCATCGCGAGCTCCGCCTCGGGCATGTGCAGGACGTCGCGCATCATGATCTCGACGGCCTCCTCGTACCGTCCGGCGTCGACCGCCGCCTGCACGCGGGCGACCAGCTCGGGCGGCTGAGGGTGCTGGACGACGGCCGGTTCGTAGAGCACCAGCCGCCGCACGTGCGGGGTGCGCCCCGCGGCCCGGACGCAGAGGTAGCCGCCGAACGAGTGGCCCAGCACGTCGGTCGGCCGCCCCGCGTCCGCGGCCACCGCCTCGATGACGGCGACGACGTCCTCGACCTCCCGCTCCGGCGTCCAGTCGAGAGCGTCCGTGCTGCCGCCCCGACCGCGCCGGTCCATCGCGTGCACCGTCCGGTCCTGCGCGAGCAGGTCGACGATGCGCCAGCGCCGGTGGTCGGACATCGACCCGTGCACGAGCAGCAGCGGGGGACCGGTGCCCGTGCTCCACACCGCCAGACGGGTGCCGTCCGTCGACGTGACGTGCCAGGGACCTGAGGACTGGTGCTGGACCATCGCGACCTCCCGGGGACGCCCTTCCAGGATCCCACCGGGTGTGCCGCCCGGCCATGTCACATCCCGGCCTCCGCCGGTGTCGTATGGGCGACACGAGAGGACGTGAGGGACATGCAGCACATCGTCGTGGTGGGCGCCGGGTACGCCGGGGTCGCCGCCGCCAACCACCTGTCCGCCGAGGCGCCGACGCCGGTCCGGGTGACCGTCGTCAACCCGCGGGACGAGTTCGTCGAGAGGATCCGGCTGCACCAGCTCGTGGCGGGCACCGGGTCGGCCGTGCGCCCGCTGCGGCCGCTGCTCCGCCCCGGGGTCGACCTGCGGCTCGACACGGTCACGCGGATCGGTGCGGACGGGGTGGCGCTCGCCGGCGGGGGAGACCTGGCCGCCGACCGGATCGTCTACGCGGTGGGCAGCGGTACCGGCCCCGCGATGCCGGGGGCGCTGCCCGTGCGGCACCTGGACGGGGCCGTCGCGCTGCGCCACCGGGTCGACGGGGCAGCTGCCGGGACGCCGCTCACCGTCGTCGGCGGCGGACTGACCGGCATCGAGGCCGCGTCCGAGCTCGCCGAGGCCCACCCGCACCTGCGGGTGCGGCTCGTCGCGGGGACCCTCGCCGCCGGGCTGTCCCGGGCCGCCCAGGACGCAGTGCGCCGCGGCCTCGAGGCGCTCGGTGTCGAGGTGCGCGAGGGTGAGCACGTGGACGCACCCCGCGACGGCATCACGGTGGACGCGACGTCGTTCACCGTGCCGGACCTCGCCCGGGACAGCGGCCTCGCGGTGGACGACGCCGGACGCCTGCGGGTCGACGGCGCCCTGCGCGGCGTCGACGTGCCGACGGTCGTGGCCGCCGGGGACGCAGCGTCGACCCCGCTGCGGATGAGCTGCCAGACGGCGATCCCGCTGGGGATCGCGGCTGCCGGCACGGTCCTCGCGGAGCTGCGGGGCGAGCAGCCGCGGCCGGTCTCGGTCGGCCTCACGATGACCTGCGTGAGCCTGGGTCGCCGGCGCGGCGTCGTGCAGCCGACGGACCGTCTGGACGTACCGCGGGGCCCGGTGCTGCGCGGGCGGGCCGCCGCCCTGGTCAAGGAGCAGGTCTGCCGCGCCACCGTGCGGTTCGTCCGGCATCCTGCCCGGGCCGTGACCCGTGCCGGGGACGGTCCGCTGCTGCCCGCGACGGTGCCGGCATGAGCACCGACCCGTTCGTCGAGCACCGCCCGCTGCTGTTCACCATCGCCTACGAGCTGCTGGGCAGCGCCGCCGACGCCGAGGACGTGCTGCAGGAGACGTGGCTGCGCTGGTCCGCCGCCGTCGCGGCCGCCGAGGAGCCGGGGCGGGAGATCCGCGACCCTCGCGCCTACCTGGTCGCCACCGTGACCCGGCAGGGGCTGAATCACCTGCGCACGCTCCGCCGGCGACGCGAGGACTACGTCGGGCCGTGGCTGCCCGAGCCGGTCCGCACCGCTGCCGACCCGGCCGCCGATGCCGAGCTGACCGAGTCGGTGAGCATGGCGATGCTGCTCGTGCTGGAGACGCTGAGCCCGATCGAACGTGCCGTGTTCGTGCTGGGCGAGGTCTTCGGCTTCTCGGGGGCGGAGATCGCCGCCGCGACCGGTCGCACGCCGGCCGCGGTGCGGCAGACGGCGCACCGTGCGCGCGAGCACGTGCGCGCACGGCGCCCCCGGTTCGAGGCCTCACCGGAGCAACGTGCCCAGGTGGCGCGCCGCTTCGTCGTGGCGGCGCAGGCGGGCGACCTCGCGGGGCTGATGGACGTGCTCGCCCCGGACGTGGTCTCGCTGTCCGACGGCGGCGGGCTCGCCTCGGCCGCACGGCACCCGATCCGCGGGGCGGAGAAGGTGGCCGCGTTCGTCTCCGGGCTGGTGCGGACCGCTGGCAACGGCACCCGGTGGGAGGAGGCGACGTACAACGGGCTGCCCGCCGTCGTGGTCCGACGGGACGGCGCGGTCGAGGTGGTCGCCCTGGTCGAGACCTCCGGCGACGCGGTCACGGCGCTGTACTTCGTGCGCAACCCCGAGAAGCTCGGCGGCGTCGACGAGGTGCGGCCGCTGGTGCGATGACCCGAGGACCAGCGGCGACGTGCGCGGTCACCGTCCCGACGGGTCTCCCGGTGGCCACGGTCCTTCCCGTCGGGCATGCGTCACCGCGCCGGCGGCAGCATGCTGACAGGAGCCGGCATCGGACGGCCCTGTGGCACCGTCGCGCCCCGCGCGAGCTGAACGAAAGGACACCGCACATGACTGTCACCGACGAGGGCCCCCGTCCTCAGGCCTTCGACATCGAGGCTGCCACCCGGCACAACGACGCCTACCGAGCGGTCGTCTGGACGGGGGTGCATCTCCAGGTCACGCTGATGTCGATCCCGGTCGGAGAATCCGTCGGGCTCGAGGTCCACCCGGACACCGACCAGTTCCTCCGGCTGGACGCCGGCCGGGGTCGGTGCGTCATGGGTCCGGCGCGCGACGACCTGGACTTCGTGCAGGACGTCGCCGACGGCTGGGCGATCCAGGTGCCGGCCGGCACCTGGCACGACGTGATCAACACCGGGGACGAGCCGATGCGGCTGTACGCCGTGTACGCCCCCACCCATCACGCGGCAGGAATCGTGCAGGAGACCGCTGACGAGGCCGAGCGCGACGAGTCGAGCGGGCGCGACGAACCGCCGTCGTGGACCGAGCAGCCGGAGGAGGGCGAACCCGACCGGCACGCTTGAGTCGCGCCGATCGCCGGGCCCCCGGGAACGACGAAGGCCCCGGTTCGAGGAACCGGGGCCTTCGTGCCACGCACCGTGGGGAGGTGGGAAAGCCGGTGGGGGTGACGGCGAGCTGGGGTCAGCCCGCGGATCGGACGGGCTGGCCGGCCCCCACGGAGGCCGCCGACGCCAGCAGCGCCTCGCGGGAGGGGATGTACTCGAAGCCGAACTGGCGCGGCGCGTCCGAGCCGTCCACGTCGGCGTTGAGCCCCAGGCCCGAGGAGGCGGTCTTCATCGTCGGCATGACGACCGACATCGCCCGGATCAGCCAGTTCGGCGCGACCCGGTTCGTGATGCCGGCGTCCGGGTAGGCCGAGCGGAGCACGCCGGCCATCTCGGGGATGGACATCGGCCCCGCGTTCGCCGGGAACCGCTGCCCGACGGCGCCCTCGTCCGACATCGCCCGCACGTGGATCCGCGCGACGTCGCGGACGTCGACGACGGGCATGTTCATCTGCGGCAGCATCGGCAGCTGCCCGGTCACGAGCTGCTCGACGGTGCCGAGCGAGGACCCGTAGTGCTCGTCCATCGCCGGGCCGAACACCATGCCGGGGTTGACGACGGTCAGCCGCATCTCGGGGTGCTCGGCGACGAACCGCCACGCCGCCTGCTCGGCCAGCGTCTTGGACGCCTCGTACGGGGTAGTCCTGGGGCCGTCGGTCTCGGTCCAGTCCTCGCGGGTCTTCCGGCGGGACCACTCGTGGTCGGCGGGCTTGTAGATCGCACCGCAGGTCGAGGTGAGCACGACGCGGTGCACCCCCGCGGCCCGGGCGGCGCGCAGGGCGCGCATGGTCCCGTCCACGGCGGGACGGATGAGGTCCTGCGGGTCCTTGGGCGGGTCGGTCGGGAAGGGGGACGCCGTGTGCATGAGCATGTCGACACCGACGAGGGCGTCGTCCCAGCCCTCGTCGGAGGTCAGGTCGAGCGAGACGAACTCGAGGTCGGCGTCCGGGAAGAGCGCCTCGACCTGGGCGCGCCGCCGGTCGGACCGGACGGTGGCCCGGACGGTGTGCCCGTCGGCGAGCAGCTCGCGCAGGATGTGCTTGGCGATGAATCCGGAGGCTCCGGTGACCAGGACGGTGGACATGATGCTCCTTCGGGGGTGGTTCCGGGCGAGGTGCCGCTAGCGGGCGGCGTTCCGTGCGGTGATCGAGGCCCACGCCATCTCGAACGCGACGGCGCGCTCGGCCTCGGCGAGGTCGCGGGAGACCGCGAGGTCGATCTGGGTCTCGACGACCTCGGCGAGGTACGGCAGCGGCATGTCGACGAGCTGCCCGTCGGCCGCCGCCTCGGCCAGCACGTCGGGCACGGCGGCGAAGTAGGTCTGGGCCTCCTCGACGGCGGCCCGCCGGATCAGACCTGCGCCCTTGAGCAGCAGGACCACCCGGTGGCGCGCCGGGTGCGCGGTGCCCCAGGCGACCCACCGGTCCCAGATCGTGCGGGACCGGTCCTTCGTCGAGCCGGTGGCGTCGACGTCGCCGATCGCCGTCGCGAGGTCGCGCTTGAGGTGCAGGTACAGCTCGTCGAGCAGGTCCTGCTTGGTGCGGAAGTAGTGGAAGAGCGTCCCGT
Organism: Isoptericola sp. b515; assembly: GCF_030588125.1. Classification (NCBI taxonomy): domain Bacteria; kingdom Bacillati; phylum Actinomycetota; class Actinomycetes; order Micrococcales; family Promicromonosporaceae; genus Isoptericola; species Isoptericola sp. b515. The sequence continues at coordinate 928,592 of NZ_JAUQYR010000001.1, forward strand.
TGGACACCCCCGCGGCCGCCGCGACCTTGGCCGTGGACACGCCGATCCCGTCCGCGTCGATCAGGGTCACCGCGGCGTCGAGGATGTCGGCCGGCACGAACTTCATGAGCCTAGAGTAGACACTCTAGAGTGATCGGTCAACGGCGTGGCGGGCCAGCCGGTCGTCTCCTCACGGGGAGACGGGCCCCGCGCTCCCCGGTGCGCCGAGGCCCGTGAGCCAAGCACGCAGGACGGCCCCCGCGTCGACGGGGGTGCCGTGCAAGCCATGGCCGACGAGCCGGTCGTAGAAGAGGCCGTTCATGATGCCGGCGAGGTCGATGGCGCGCTGCCCGCTGTCGGGCACCCCCAGCCCGTCGAGCAGCCGCCGCGCCTGCTCGAGCACGGTCGCGCGGACGGGAGAGTCGGTGGTGAGCAGGGCGTGCAGCTCGGGGTCGTGCAGCGTGTCGATGGACAGCGACATGCGCGCCCGGGTGTCGACCCCGCGCGCGACGACGCCCTCGAACGCCTCGGTGAGCTGCTCGACGGCCTCCTCGACGGTGCTGGGGGTCGGCGCCTCCGGCGGGAGCAGGTGCGCGACGGCGGCCACCTGCTGAACCACCAGCAGCATCAGCTCTCGCCGCGACCGGGCGTGGTTCGACGTCGTGCCCTCCGGGAGGCCCAGCCGTCGGTCGACCCTGCGGTGCGTCAGCGCATGGGTGCCGCCCTCGGCGACCAGCTCCATCGCCGCGGCGGCGATGTCGTCCCGCCTCGTCATGTGAGAACCCCTTTCGTTCACTACGCTCGTAGTCTACGATCACAACGATCGTAGTAACGCCACCTGCGCTACCGCTCCGCCCGCCATCGGGTCGGCCAGCAGACCCGCTCGTCCGGCAGGCATGTCTCCGGAAGGTGTCAGCGACATGACGAACGCCGAGCCCACCACGCGGACCACCGCGCCCGTCCGCCCCTTCACCGCGGCGATCCCGCCGGAGGTGCTGGAGGACCTCCACCACCGGCTCGAGCGGACCCGGTTCGCCGCCGCGGCGCCCGGTGACGGGTGGGATCACGGGACCCCGACCTCCTACCTGCGCGACATGGTCGAACGCTGGAAGGCCTTCGACTGGCGTGCCGTCGAGGCCCGCATCAACGCGGTGCCCAACTTCCTGACCGAGATCGAGCACCAGACGATCCACTTCGTCCACGTGCGGTCACCGCACGAGGACGCGACCCCGCTGCTCCTGCTGCACACCTATCCCGGGTCCTTCGCGGAGTTCCTGGACCTGATCGGCCCCCTCACCGACCCCGAGCGACACGGTGGCGACGCCGAGGACGCGTTCCACGTGGTGGTCCCGTCGATGCCGGGCTTCGCCTTCAGCACCCCGGTCGTCGAGCAGGGGTGGACCATGGACCGCGTGGCCAGCGTCTACGACACGCTGATGCGTCGGCTGGGCTACGACTCCTACGGCGCCCACGGCAGCGACGCCGGCGCCATGGTCTCGCGGGAGCTCGCCGTGCTGGACCCCGAGGGCTTCCTCGGCGCCCACGTGCTCCAGCTGTTCTCCTTCCCCTCCGGCGACCCCGCTGAGCTCGAGCGGTTCGGCCCCCAGGACTACGCCGCTCTGGAGTTCGCGGGCTGGTTCCAGTCCGTGGCGGGCTACCACCAGATGAACGCGACGCGACCGCAGACGATCGCCGCCGCGCTGGCCGACTCGCCCGTGGGCCAGCTCGCCTACCACGAGCTCTTCGAGAACTTCGGCAACGGCACCAGCCTCGTGACACCGGACCAGGTCCTGGCCCAGGTCTCGCTCTACTGGCTCACCAACACCGCGGCCACAGCAGTCCGCTACCACTACGCCGAGCAGCACCCCGCCCGCGACACCACGGTGAGCCACGGGCGCATCGGCGTCGCCCTGTTCGCCGACGACTTCCAGACCATCCGGCCACTGGCCGAGCGTGACAACGCCTTCATCGACCACTGGTCGGAGTTCGACCGCGGTGGACACTTCGCCGCCCTGGAGGTGCCCGACCTTCTCGTCGGCGACCTGCGCACGTTCTTCGGGCCGACGGGACGTCCCACGGGGGAGCGCGGATGAGTGGCGCCCTCACCACGGCAGCGATCGTGGCGCTGTCCGCCCTGGTGGCGTGGCGGCCCCTGGTGCCGCGCCGCTCGGCGCCCTTCACTCTGCAGCACGCCCTGGGGTGGTGGGTCAACGAGGTCCCGTTCCTGGGGGCGTGCTGGCTCGCGGCGGGCACCCTCGGAGCGCTGAGCCATCCTGAGCCGGGGGTGTGGTGGTGGGTGGTGCTCGCGGTGACCGTGGCCGCCGTGCTCCTTCTGGCCCGGCTCGCGGTGCGTGCCCGCTCCGCCCGACCCGCGCTCGCAGCGGCGCTGCAGGATGTCTACGGCCCACGCGCGCGGCCGCGCCGCACCCGCCTGCCCTGGTGGCGGACGCTCGTGCCCTTCGTTGCCCGGCGCCCGGACGTGCGGCGGGTGCGCAACCGTCGCTACGGCCCGGCACGGCTCGGGAACCGGCTCGACGTCTACGTCTCCCGCCGGACCGGCCAGTCCGGGGGACCGGCGCCGGTGCTCGTGTACTTCCATGCCGCGTTCAGCAGCAAGATGCTCGGGTCACAGCCGTTGATCCACCGACTCGCCGCGCACGGGTGGGTGTGCGTCAGCGCCGGGCGTCGCCAGCTCGGTGTCGACCATCGTGCACAGCTCGCCGACGTGCGCGCCGCACTGGACTGGGTGCGTGAGAACGTCGCGGCGTACGGCGGTGATCCCGGACGGATGATCGCCGTCGGCGGGTCGGCGGGGGCGAACCTGGCCGTCACCGCCACGATGACCGACGGTGGCGTCGCCGGGCTCGTCGGGCTGTACGGCTACTACGGCGACTTCGGTGACCCCGGGGCGGCGTCGCCGCACCGGGCGATCCACCGTGACGCGCCCCCGACCCTCCTGATCCACGGCGCCCTGGACACCCTCGTTCCCGCGCGCGAGGCCCGTGCCTTCGCCGATCGGCTCCGCCGGACGTCGGCACAGCCGGTCGTCCATGCCGAGCTGCCCGGCGCGCACCACAGCTTCGACGTGTTCCCGTCGATCCGCTCCCGCGCCGTGGACGACGCGATCGTCCGTTTCGCGGACCTCACCGTCACGGGCGATCCGGCGCCGCGTCCACCCGGGCCCGCTTCCTGATGTCCGCCCGATCCGGCCGTAGGCTCGAGATCCCGCCGGGGACGTCGGATGCCGATGCAGTTCATGACCGCAGTGCCACACGTCAACACAGGGGAGAGACGCTGATGTCCGAGACCACGTGTCACATGTCCATCTCGCTCGACGGGTTCGTCGCCGGTCCCGAACAAGGTCGGGACCACCCGCTCGGAAAGCGCGGCGGCGAGCTGCACGGCTGGCATGTCGGCGACCCGCGTGCGACCGAAGCCGACAGGACGGCCGACCGATGGCTCATGCGTCCCCGAGGCGCCTACGTCATGGGCCGGAACATGTTCGGGCCGATCCGCGGGCCGTGGGACCAGGAGTGGGACGGTTGGTGGGGACCCGAGCCGCCGTATCACGCCCCGGTCTTCGTGCTGACCCATCATGCCCGCGAGCCGATCCAGATGGAGGGTGGGACGACCTTCCACTTCGTCACTGAGGGATTCGCCGCCGCGTACGAGCAGGCGCTCGAAGCGGCCCGAGGTCGCGGCGTGGACATCGCCGGCGGCGCTTCGACAGCTCGGCAAGCGCTCAACGCCGGTGCGATCGATAAGCTCACCCTCGACGTCGCACCCGTCCTGCTGGGCGACGGCGAGCGCTTGTTCGACGGCGTCGAGACGTTCGACTTCGAGCCTGTCGAGGTGCTCCACTCACCGCTGACGACCCACATCCGTTATCGCCGGCGCAGCGCCGCCTGACCAGCGACCGCCGTCGGATCCCTGCCCGGGGCAGCCTGCGCAAAGCACCCAGAAACGACAAAAAGTCCTCTCGATCCAGGTCGATCACGACGGCATCCGACTCGGCCGCCAGCCCATCCAGCAGCGTCGACTTGCCCACACCACGGGGCCCTTCGAGGAGAAGCACCGGGGTGGTCGCCGAGCGGTCGCGGACAACTCGGGTCAGTCGGCGTGCGATCAGGCTGGTCACGCGCCCCAACGTAGCGGCAGGTCGGAATCTGCCGCCCCGAATCTCGGATCCTGCCGACATAGGACGTCGGACCATGCCGACCCGTCCTGCTGACCGCCTGGTCCCGCCGCTTCATCCGGGTCCGCCGGCTGAACCCGACCGCCCTGCTGCTCGCCTTCGTCCTGGCGGCCTACAACGCCTGCGAGCTGCACCGCTGGTACGTCGCCGCCGGCATCACCGAGCCCTGGCAAGCCACGCTCGGCGAACCACCGGACGACCGGCCGATGGGCTACACCACGCGCTCAGTGCCGAACCCGCACCGAGGACCACCTGACACCTACCGGCACCCGCCGGACGGACCGGCACGCCCGATATCGGGCCGGAGCGGCCCCCGCAGCAGCGCCACACAGAGCCGCGACGGCCGTGAGACCGCCGACCAGGCTCATGCCAGCACAGCGCCAACCTCCAGAGCCCTGCGCGAACCGCCCAGAAACGACAAAAGTCCCGGCCGGGTCACCCCGGCCGGGACTCAGTCTGCGGTGCGCGAGGGGGGAGTTGAACCCCCACGCCCTCTCGGGCACACGGACCTGAACCGTGCGCGTCTGCCTATTCCGCCACTCGCGCTTGCCGGAGCAGATTAGCACGCACCCGCCCCCGCATCCCAACCCGATCCGGGGCCTCGTGCGGGGACGTACGTCACACCTGCACCGCGCGCTCCGCGTCGTGATCCGGCCGTGATCCGGAGCGCCACCTCTTCCCGAGGGATTCGCACGAAATCCACAGGTTCACGGGCGCGGATGGTGCAGCGATGCCTACGATCTGGATAGTCTGCCCGCACACGCGGGCTGACGGAAGGAGGTGGCATGGGAGCGCTGGACCGCTTCGAGAAGAGCGTCGAGCGGGTCATGAACAACGCGTTCGCGAAGGTCGGGCGAGGCAGCGAGGTCAAGGCGGTCGAGCTGGCGAGCAGACTGCGGCGCGAGATCGACGACCGTGCCGCCGTCGTCGGCTACGACCGGACCGTGGCGCCGAACGAGTTCACGATCGAGCTCGGCCCGGAGGACTTCGACCACGTGCAGTCGTGGGGAGCGGAGACCATGGCCGACGAGCTCGCCGCGAACCTCACCGAGTACGCCTCCTCCCAGCACTACGCGTTCGTCGGTCCCGTCAGCGTGACCTTCGAGCGCAACAGCCAGCTGACCCGGGGCCGGTTCGAGCTCCGGTCGGCGACGGTGCGGGGCAACGTCGCGCCGGCGACCAACCCGGCACCCAGCACGCGCCACCCGCTCATCGACATCGACGGTCAGCGCTACCTGCTCACCGGCCCCGTCACGGTCATCGGCCGTGACGCCGAGGCGGACATCGTCGTCGACGACCCGGGCGTCTCGCGCCGACACCTGGAGATCCGGGTGACGCAGGAGGGCGCGGTGGCCACCGACCTCGGCTCCACCAACGGACTCTTCGTCGAGGGCCACCAGGTCCCGGCGGCGACGCTGCTGGACGGCAACACCTTGACCATCGGACGGACCCGGATCATGTTCTGGACCGGCACGTCCGCCGGACGATCGAACGAGGAGTGGTGATCCGCCCCGGATGAGCGAGCTGACGTTCACCCTGCTGCGGCTGGGATACCTGGTGCTGCTCTGGGTGTTCGTGCTCTCCGCCGTGGCCGTGCTGCGCCGCGACCTGGCGCTGCGCGGCACCCCCCGGGCGCCCAAGAAGTCGGACGACGTCGCCGCGGCGGCGGCGCCGGTCGCCGCTCCCCGGCCCTCCGGCCGTTCCGGCCCGACCCGCCTGGTCGTCACGCAGGGGCCGTTGACCGGCACGACCCTGCCGCTGTCCGGTTCGTCGATCCTCATCGGCCGCGCCCCGAGCTGCACCCTCGTGCTGGACGACGACTACTCCTCCTCCCGGCACGCTCGCATCTTCCCGCAGGGCGACCAGTGGTACGTCGAGGACCTCGGGTCCACGAACGGCACCTACCTCGGCGACCAGCGCGTCTCGTCGCCCGCCCAGCTCGCCCCCGGTGTCGGCGTGCAGATCGGCCGCTCCGTCGTCGAGCTGCAGGGATGACCGCCCCGTGACCCTCGCCCTGCGCTACGCCGCGCGCTCCGACGTCGGTCTGGTGCGCCACGACAACCAGGACTCCGCCTACGCCGGACCCAACCTGCTGGTGGTCGCCGACGGCATGGGCGGGCACGCCGGCGGCGACATCGCCTCCAGCCTCGCGATCTCCGCCCTGGCGCCGCTCGACACCCCGGAGCACGGCCCCGACCAGGCGCTGCAGGACCTCGAGGAGACGGTCGAGCGAGCCCGCCAGGACCTCGTGCACGCCTCGGAGATCTCGCCCGAGCTCGCCGGGATGGGCACCACCGTCACGGCGCTGCTGCGCTCCGGCAACACGCTGGCCATGGCGCACCTGGGTGACTCCCGCGCCTACCTGCTGCGCGACGACAAGCTCACCCAGGTCACCGTCGACCACACCTTCGTCCAGCACCTCGTGGACACCGGCCGGATCTCACCGGACGAGGCCGAGACGCACCCGCAGCGCAACGTCGTCATGCGCGTCCTGGGCGACTTCGACGTCGACCTCACCCCGGACATGTCGATCCGCGAGGCACGGGCCGGCGACCGCTGGCTCCTCTGCTCGGACGGCCTGTCCGGGTTCGTCCCCGTGGACCAGATCACCGAGGTCCTGGCCCGGTGCGAGTCGCCGGACGAGGCGGCGGACATGCTGATCACGCTGGCCATGACCGCGGGCAGCACCGACAACATCACCGTCGTCGTCGCCGACCTGGTCGACGACGAGACCACTCCGGCGGCGGCCCCGACCGAGACGACCCAGGTCGTCGGGGCGGCGGCCACCGACGTGGCCGCCCCGGTGTCTCGCGACACGGGCACCGAGCCGGCGACCACGGAGTCGGCACCGACCGACCCGACCGACGACGCGGACGACGAGGACGACGGCACCGACGACGTCCGCCCGAAGCGTCGCCCCTGGGTCGGGGTGCTCGTGCTGCTCCTCGTGCTCGCCGGGGTGGGCCTCGGGGGCTGGTGGGCCTACGGCTGGACGCAGGACCAGTACTACCTCGGGGTCGCGGATGGCCAGGTCGCCGTCTACCAGGGCATCCCGCAGGACGCCGGCCCGTTGACGCTCTCCCGCGCCGTCGAGGTGACGGACACCTCGGTCGACGACCTGCCCGCCTACTGGGTGGAGCGCCTCGACGGCTCGATCCGCACGGGCTCGCTGGACGAGGCGCTGGAACGCGCCGACCGTCTCGCCGAGGAAGCCGCACCGACGCCGGTCCCGAGCCCCTCTCCCAGCCCGTCGTCCCCACCGAGCCCGTCGGGCAGCCCGCGCCCCGACTCCTCGCCGAGCGAGGAACCCGCGCAGGCGGCGGAGGAGGGTGACGCGTGACCGTTGACGAACCCGCCGTGACGCCACGGCAGCGTCGTCCGCTGCGCCTGGCCGAGGTCTTCCTGCTCCTGCTGGCCCTCGCCGGCGGCATCGGCGGCTACGCGATGGTCGGGACGTCCATCCGCGGGGAGCTGCCGGACAGCTTCTGGGGGAGCAGCGCCCTGCTGGCCGCCACCGCCCTCGTCGCACACATCGTCCTGCGGCTGCGCGCCCCGTGGTCCGACCAGGTCATCCTGCCCGCGGTCGTGCTTCTCAACGGCATCGGGCTGTCGATGATCTGGCGGCTGGAGATCTCCGGCTCGCCCGGCATGGCCCCGGCGGACGCCGTCGGCAACATGACCGCGTCCCTGCTGGGCGCGAGCGTGGCCTTCACCCTCCTGTGGCTGCTGCGCGACCATCGCTGGCTGCGCCGCTACACGTACATCTTCATGCTGGTGGGTCTGCTGCTGGTGTCGCTGCCGCTGATCCCGGGCCTGGGCCAGCAGATCAACGGCGCCCGGATCTGGATCACGATCGGCGGCTTCTCGCTGCAGCCCGCCGAGTTCGCGAAGATCGCGCTGGCCGTGTTCTTCGCGGGCTACCTGGTCGTCAACCGGGACACCCTCGCCCTGGCCGGCCCCAAGGTCCTCGGCCTGCACCTGCCGCGCCTGCGGGACCTGGGGCCGATCATGCTCGTCTGGGGCGTGTCCCTGGTCATCCTCGTGTTCCAGCGCGACCTGGGGACGTCGCTGCTCTTCTTCGGCCTGTTCGTCGCGATGCTGTACCAGGCGACGGCCCGCTCGAGCTGGATCCTGCTCGGCATGACGCTCTTCGCCCTGGGGGCGTTCTCCGCGGCCCAGCTGTTCCCGCACGTCGGCGCGCGCATCGACGTCTGGCTGCACCCCCTGGACGCCGAGCAGTACGACCGCGAGGTCGGTGGCTCCTTCCAGCTCGTCCAGGGCATGTTCTCCATGGCGAACGGCGGGTTGTTCGGCACCGGCTGGGGCGAGGGCCGGCCGTTCCAGATCCCGTACGCGTACTCGGACTTCATCTACGCGGCCCTCGGCGAGGAGCTGGGTCTGACCGGCCTGGCCGCCGTCCTGCTGTCCTACCTGCTCATCGTGCAGCGCGGGTTCAAGGCTGCGTTGACCGTGCGGGACGGCTTCGGCAAGCTGCTGGCCGCCGGGCTGGCGTTCGTCATGGCCCTGCAGATCTTCGTCGTCGTCGGCGGGATCACGCGGATCATCCCGCTGACGGGTCTGACGTTGCCGTTCATGGCCCAGGGCGGGTCGTCCCTGCTCGCCAACTGGATCGTCATCGCACTCCTGCTGCGCATCTCCGACAGCGCACGGCGCCCCTCCGACCTGCCCGTGCGGGGCCAGGTCGGCGCGGCCGAGCGTGAGCCCGTCCTCGTCGGCGGCACGTCCGCGGACGACGGCACCCCTGTGGCCGGCACCCCGTCCGTGGGCGGGACGCCCCCGCCCCCGCCCGACGGCGGCACCCCGGTGGCCGGCAACCGGCTGCCACGCCGCAGCCTCGCCGAGCGCGACAGCTCGGGCACCACCGGCGCGAGCGGTTCGTCGGACCCCACCGAGTACATCGACCCGACCACGCCCGAGGCCCCGCGAGGAGGTGACCGCCCGTGAACAAGACCGCTCGTCGTCTGGCCTCGATCGTGATGGTCATGTTCCTCGCGCTGCTGGTCTCCACCACGTGGATCCAGTTCTTCGCCGCGGAGTCGCTCAACAACGACCCGCGCAACGCCCGCACGCTCTACGAGCAGTTCGGCACCGACCGCGGCCCCATCGTGGTCGGCGGCGAGGCCGTGGCCGACTCCGTCCCCGTCGACGACGAGTGGAACTATCAGCGCGAGTACGCCCAGGGACGCCTCTACGCGCCGCTGACCGGGTACTACTCGCTGGTCAGCGGCACCTCCGGCATCGAACGAGCGGAGAACGACTTCCTCGCCGGTTCGGCCGACGCCCTGTGGGCGGACCGGCTGCAGAACCTGCTGACCGGGTCCGACCCGCAGGGGTCCGCCGTCGAGCTCACCGTGAACCCGGCCGCCCAGCAGGCCGCCTGGGACGCGCTCGGTGACCAGCGCGGCGCCGTCGTCGCCCTCGAGCCGTCCACGGGCCGCATCCTGGCGATGGTCTCCAAGCCGACCTTCGACCCGAACGAGCTGGCGACGCACGACACCAAGCAGGCCAACGACGCCTACCTCGCACTGTCGAACAGCGACGACAAGCCGCTGAACAACCGCGCGACCTCCGAGATCTACCCTCCGGGGTCGACGTTCAAGCTCGTCACCGCCGCCGCGGCGCTGGAGAGCGGGGACTACACGGCCGAGTCGGTCGTGGACGCGCCCGAGACCTACACCCCGCCGGGCACGAACAGCGCCATCCGCAACTACGGTGGCACCGCCTGCTCGCCGTCCGGGAAGCAGACCCTCGCCGACGCGCTGCGGATCTCCTGCAACACGGCGTTCGCCCAGCTCGGCGTCTCCCTCGGCGACGAGGCGCTGCAGGAGCAGGCCGAGGCGTTCGGGTTCAACGAGAGCTTCGCCGTCCCGTTCGGCACGGCGGCCAGCGTCTTCCCGGACCCGCCGATCGACCCGGCCTTCGTGGCGACCTCCGCCATCGGCCAGTGGGACGTCAGGGCGACACCCCTGCAGATCGCCATGGTCTCGGCCGGCATCGCCAACGACGGCGAGGTCATGGAACCCCACTCGGTCGCCCGGGTGCGTGACCAGAACCTCGACGTCGTCTCCGAGACGCGGCCCAGCGGACTCGGCCGTGCCGTCTCCGCCGACACGGCCCAGCAGCTCACCGAGATGATGATCGGCGTCGTCGAGGGCGGGTCCGGCACGGGGGCGCAGATCTCCGGCGTGACGGTGGCCGGCAAGACGGGCACCGCCCAGCACGGCACGGGCTCCGAGCCGCCGCACGTGTGGTTCACCGGGTTCGCCCCGGCCGACGACCCGCAGGTGGCCGTCGCCGTCATGGTGGAGGACGGCGGGTCCATCGGGACGTCCGAGGCGACCGGCGGCAGGGTGGCCGCGCCGATCGCGCGGGCCGTCATGGAGGCGGTGCTCAACGGATGAGGCCGACGACCGGACTGTCCCTGGGGGACCGTTACCGCCTGACCCGACGGATCGCCGTCGGGGGCATGGGCGAGGTGTGGGTCGCCGACGACAGCTACCTGGGCCGGGACGTCGCGGTGAAGGTGCTCCGTGAGGAGTACACGGGCAACGAGGACTTCCTGCGTCGGCTGCGCATCGAGGCGCGCAACAGCGCCTCGCTGTCCCACCGCAACATCGCCCAGATGTACGACTACGGCGAGCAGGACGGCGCCGGGTTCCTCGTCATGGAGCTGGTGCTGGGCGAGCCGCTGGCGGACCTGCTCGAGCGCGAGCCCGTGGTGGCGCCCCGCAAGCTGCTGCCGATGCTCGCCGCCACGGCCCGCGGCCTGCACCACGCCCACAAGGCCAAGGTCGTCCACCGCGACGTCAAGCCCGGCAACATCCTGCTGGAGCACGACGGCGGGGTGAAGATCACCGACTTCGGCGTCTCGCTGGCGGCCAACCAGGTGACGATGACCGCGACGGGCATGGTCATGGGGACCGCGCAGTACCTGTCGCCCGAGCAGGCCGTCGGGCAGGCCGCCACCCCCGCCTCCGACCTCTACGCCCTCGGTGTGGTGGCCTACGAGGCCACCGCCGGCAAGCGGCCGTTCACCGGGTCGACCCCGGTGGACATCGCCGTCGCGCACGTCAACAACGCCGTCCCGCCGCTGCCGCAGGCGGTGCACCCGGGCCTGGTCGACGTCATCATGCGGATGCTCGCCAAGGACCCGGGCAAGCGACCCGCGTCCGGAGCCGACCTGGCCGACGAGCTCGACGCGCTCGCCGCCGAGATCGCCGAGGACCCGCTCGGCGCCCGGTCCCGGTCCGCGCGACGCGCGGCCCGCACCGGCCGGCCGGCACCGGTCCGGCACGCGCGCACCGAGGAACCGTCACCCCCGGCCGAGCGCCGGACGGCTCCGGCCCGTCCGGACCGGTCGGCGGGCGTCGCGACGCCGGACGCGCCGGAGGTGCCGGCACGTCCGCCGCGGGACCCGGCCCGTCCGCCCGTCCCGCGCGCCTACCCGGCGCGGCGCGACGTGCACGGCGCCACTCGCGCGACCCCGGCACAGGTCGAGGAGCGGACCCGCCGGAGCGGCTCCTCCCGCAGCAGGAACCGGTCGGGGCCGGAGCGGACCTCCACGACGACCGGGCACCGGCTCGGGCCGCTCGGTCGGCTCTCCTGGCCGCTGCTCGCGCTGCTGGGTCTGCTCGGCGTCCTGCTGGTGGCGACGCTGGTCAGCGGCTCCGGCGGCGACGGGGACGCCTCCGCGACCGCAGGCACGACACATTCCGTGAACGTGGGGGCGATGACCGTGACCGACTCTGGGATGATGCTCCCAGACCCGCCGCGCCCCGTCGGCGCGGCCATGACCGAGAAGGACGTCTGAGTGGTGGAGAACACGCCCCGAGTACTCGCCGGCCGTTACGAGGTCGGTGAGCTCATCGGCCGTGGCGGCATGGCCGAGGTGCACATCGGCCACGACGCACGCCTGGGCCGCACGGTCGCGATCAAGGTGCTGCGGTCCGACCTCGCACGCGACCCGTCGTTCCTCGCCCGGTTCCGCCGCGAGGCGCAGTCCGCCGCAGCACTGAACCACCCGGCGATCGTCGCCGTCTACGACACCGGCGAGGACATCTCCACCGACGCCGTCGGTCACCAGGTCCACATCCCGTTCATCGTCATGGAGTACGTCGAGGGCCACACGGTCCGGGACATCCTCGCCGACGGCGCCGCCGTGCCGATCGAGGAGGCCGTCGAGATCACGGTCGGCGTGCTCAGCGCGCTCGAGTACTCCCACCACGCGGGCATCGTGCACCGCGACATCAAGCCCGCCAACGTCATGATCACGCCCACGGGTGCGGTCAAGGTGATGGACTTCGGCATCGCCCGCGCCGTCGCCGACTCCGCCGCGACGATGACCCAGGGCCAGGGCGTCATCGGCACCGCCCAGTACCTCTCGCCCGAGCAGGCGCGAGGCGAGCAGGTGGACGCCCGCAGCGACCTGTACTCCACCGGCTGCGTGCTGTTCGAGCTGCTCACCGGCCGTCCGCCCTTCATCGGCGACTCCCCGGTGGCGCTGGCCTACCAGCACGTCGGCCAGGCGCCGCAGCGACCCAGCGAGTTCGCCAACGACGTGCCCGAGGTGCTCGACCGCATCGTCCTGACCGCCCTGACGAAGGACCGCGACCAGCGGTACTCGACGGCCGCGGACTTCCGTTCGGACCTCGAGTCCGCGATGCGCGGCGGTGCCGTGGGGGCGCCGGCCATCGGTGCGCTGGCGGCCGGCGCTGCTGCCGGCTACGCCGCGACGCAGGTCCTGGGTGACGGCAGCTCGACCCAGGTCATGAACCCCGCCCAGCAGTCGCCGTGGGGGACGGCGGGAACGACCGCCGACCAGTCGGCCGTCGGTGCGGGGCCGCCGGAGAGGGACGACCAGAGCCGCAAGGGCCTGATGTGGACCCTCATCGCCGTCGCCGTGCTGGCCCTCGCCACGATCCTGTTCTTCGCGCTGCGCGGCGGCGACTCCGCCCCGGAGACCGTGACGGTGCCCGAGCTCACCTCGGACATGAGCCCGACCGAGGCGGAGCGGGCACTCGAGGCCGTCGGGCTCGGCTTCTCCCAGCGGCCAGACCCCGACTCCGACGAGCCGGAGAACACCCTGACCCGGTCGGACCCGGCGTCGGGCGAGGAGGTCGAGGCCGGCTCGACGGTCGACGTCTTCTTCTCCACCGGCCCGGAGACCTTCGGCATGCCGGACCTCACCGGCCTGTCCCAGGACGAGGCCGAGTCCCAGATCGAGGACGCCGGCCTCGAGGTCGGCGAGGTCTCCGAGCAGGCCAGTGCCGACTTCGACGAGGGCGAGGTCATCTCGACCGACCCGGCGCCCCGCGAGGCGGTCGAACCCGGCGACAGCGTCAACCTCACCGTGGCCAACGGCCAGGTCGAGCTGCCGAACCTCATCGGCATGTCCGAGGACGAGGCCAAGAGCACCCTCGACGGCCTTAACATCAGCTGGAACACAGAGCGCCAGGAGGTCGACGACGCCAACGACGCCGGCCGCGTGGTCAACCAGTCGCCCGAGGCCGGCACGATCGGTCGCGACGAGTCGGTGACGATCTCCATCGGCGAGGAGCGTGAGGTCGAGACCGTCCAGCTGCCCGACGTGGTCGGGCTCTCGGCCCAGGAGGCCGAGCAGCGGCTCAACAGCGAGGCCAACGTCAACGTCCAGCAGACGACCGCCAGTTCCGCGGACTACTGCTCCGGCTTCGTCTCGGCCATGGACCCGGGCGCCGGCTCCGAGGTCGAGGTGGGCTCCACCGTCACGATCACCGTCTCGACCGGCGAGCCCGGGCAGAACTGCACCGGTGGTCCGACACCGGAGGAGCAGCCCCCGGGTCAGCAGGACGGGAGCGGCAGCGCCGACGACGGTGCGTGGCTCCCGGTCGAGCCGGACCCGACCGACTGACCGCCGGTGGCGGGGAATCCAGAGGTCCCCGCCATCGCACCGTCGGCATCGGCCAGCGACCTGTGGTCGGCCGCTCGCTGTCGATTCAGAACAACTTCTGTCGACTCAGGACAACTCCTGTCGAGTCAGGGCGTTCCTGCCGCGAGTCAGTACATTCCTGCCGCGAGTCAGGACGACCTCGATCGAGTCAGGGCGCGGGCATCAGCCGGGTTCCCCGACGAGATCAGGCCATGCCGGCCCTGACCGGGCCACGCACGTCCTGACTCGGCGAGGATCGGCCTGACTCGGCGGCCTTGGTCTTGACGCGCGCAGGGTCCTGGCCGGCCGGCCCGTGGGCTGATCAGGCGGCGTGCACGAGCGGGGCCATACCGGCCGACCGCTCCACGGCACCGGCGTCGCCGCACACGGCCAGCCAGTTGGCGAGGAGCCGGTGACCCCCCTCGGTCAGCACCGACTCCGGGTGGAACTGCACCCCGTGCAACGGCAGCTCGCGGTGCTGGAGGCCCATGACGACCCCGCTGGCGGTCGCCCCCGTGACCTCGAGCTCGGCCGGCACCGTGTGCGGCTCGACGGCGAGGGAGTGGTACCGCGTCGCCGTGAAGGGCGAACCCAGGCCAGCCAGCACGCCGACTCCCCGGTGCTCGACCTCGCTGGTCTTGCCGTGCATGAGCTCGGGCGCGTGGGAGACCGTGGCGCCGTAGACCTCGGCGAGGGCCTGGTGCCCGAGGCAGACGCCCAGCATCGGCGTCGTGGAGCGGGCGCAGGCCCGGATGACGTCCTCGGAGGCCCCCGCCTGCTTCGGCGTTCCCGGCCCCGGGGAGATCAGCACGCCGTCGAACGCTGTGCCGTCCTCGGTGCGGTAGCGCCCGTCGGCATCCGGCTCGGGCACGGCGTCGTTGCGCACCACGGTGGTACGCGCGCCGAGCTGGTCCAGGTAGCCGACGATCGTGTAGACGAAGGAGTCGTAGTTGTCCACGACGAGGATGGAGGTCATGGTGCGTGCGCCTCGACGGTGTTGTCGTTGATGGGGACGTACTCGGAGAACCAGGGGAAGACCCACTCGAAGCAGACCCAGACGGCCGCGACGAAGAGCGCCAGGAGCAGGAGCGCCCGGAACCAGGCCGGACCCGGCAGGGCGCGCCACAACAGGCCGTACATCATCTCACCCCCGCGTCGTCGTCGGCCAGGGCCTGGATCTCGACCCCGGCGTCGAGGAGCTCCGCCGGGACCCCCTCGTCCACCGGCGCCCAGTAGTCCAGCTCGCCGTGCACGACGTAGCGCTGCGCCGCCGAGTACATCGGGTGGCACGCCGTCATCGTGAGGAAGCGCTGGGTCAGCTCGGGCAACGGTTCGCCCGGCCGCACGCCGGGGACCGGGGAGACGACCTCGACCTGGTTCGGCCAGACGATCTGCGACGAGGTCATCTTGTAGACGTACCAGGTGTCCCGGGTCCGCACGACGAGGGCGTCACCCTCCCGGAGATCGGCGATCTGGTGGAAGGGACGTCCGTAGGTGGTGCGGTGGCCCGCCATCGCGAAGTTGCCGAGCTCACCCGGGTTGGCGCTGTCCGGGTAGTGACCGATCCCGAGCCGGTCGAGCACGGTGGCCTTGTCGATGCCCTCGGCGATCGGCTCGACGTAGTCCGTGCCGAACCTGGGCACGTAGAACTGCGCGAACACCTCGGCGAACGCCGCGTCGTCGGCGGCGGGTGGCTCGCCACGGTGCTCCGAGGCGACCGCCGGGCCCTCGGCAGCGGTGTTGCCGGACGGCACCTCCGCTGCTGGCGGCTCGGGCCAGTCGAGCTCGGCGAGCACCTGGCTGTGGATGCGCTCCGCCTGGACGTCCGTCCACCAGAGCTGCCACACGACGAACAGTCCGAGGACGACCCCTGCGGTGATGAGGAGCTCGCCGAAGACGCCGATCACGGTGCTGAACGCGCCGCCACGGCGCCCGGCCCCGGCCCCGGTCGCGTGCCTCACGAGAAGACGTCCGTTCCGTCGGGCACACCGGCGAACTGCAGGTCCTGGCCACCGGACGCCGCCGGCACCTCGATGTTCTCGACGGGGTCGGCGGCGTACCCGAGATCGATCCAGTCCACGTAGTCGCGGTAGATGGCGACGCCGGGGGAGGAGTCGAGCGCCGCCTGGAGCCGGTCGGGGTCCCCGACGGCCTCGACCACGTACGGCGGGGAGAACACCTTGCCGTGCAGCAGCATGATGTTCCCCGAGCACCGGAAGGCGCTGGTCGGCGTCACCCGCTCGCCCTGCAGCGTCATCGCCTCGGCGCCGCCGGCCCACAGGGCGTTGATGACGTGCTGGACGTCCTGCTGGTGCACCACGAGGTCGTCGGCCGTGACGTTCTCGATGGACAACGAGGACGACGGCGCGTCCTCCAGGCTGACCCGCATGCCCGGACCCTCGACGGGCCAGGCTCCCGAGACGACGCCTTCCTCGGCCCGCAGCTCGGCGGGACGGCGCGGGACGTCCCCCGACACGGACGAGCTGAGCTCCTGGATCTGCGCGTCCAGCGCGGCGACCTCGTCGCTCAGGGCGGCGACACGGTCGGACTCCTCGGCGACGACGGCGGAGAGATCCTCGGCGTGCCGGCTCTCGCCACCGCGGCTGAGCTGTGCGCTGACCGTGAAGAGCACACCCGACAGCGCCAGGACCACCGCGACGGTGATCCCCGAGCGGATGCGTGGTGACACGGTGGGCCCCCTTCGTCATGATCGTGCCCGGAGCGGTGCTGCTGACCACTACGCTAGACGACGAACCGTCGTCGGCGTGCCGGGATCTCGTCCCGGACGTCGCACCATCGTCCTGACAGGAGCCGATCCGTGCCCGAGAAGTCCGAGAAGCCCCGCAAGAAGTCCGACGCCTCGGAGCCGTCGCTGCCGCACAAGGCCTCGGCCAACCCGCGCTGGCTCGTCCCGACGATGCTGACCCTCATGGTCGCCGGACTCGCCTGGATCGTCACCTACTACCTCACGAGCCAGGGCCTCGGCCTGCCGGTCCCCGCCCTGGGGAACTGGAACCTGCTCGTCGGCTTCGCGCTCATCATCGCCGGCTTCTCGCTGACGACCAGGTGGAAGTGACGCTGCTGTACAGGTGACACCGGTGTGATTCCACACCTGTGCATATCCCTGGGGACGACGGCGCGCGGGCCCCGACGGGGCCCGCGCTCAGAACAGTCCCAGCACTCCCGCTGCGGTCGGCACCGTCGAGTACTTCCACACCGCCGCCGCGACCAGGAGCACACCGACCGCGGTCGGCAGCGCCCAGCCCACCAGCCGCTGCCGCTCCCGGGGAGCGAGCGCGAAACCGGCTCCGAGGGCGAGGCCGACCACGAGTCCGCCCACGTGCGCCTGCCAGGCGATGTTGGGCAACCACAGCGGCAGCGCCATGTTGATGGCGATCAGCACGACGATCTGTCCCGCGTTGCGACCGAGCCGTCGCAGCACCGGGATGATGGCGCCGAAGAGGCCGAAGACGGCTCCGGAGGCGCCGACCACGCCGACGTACCAGCTCTCCTGCAGAGGATCGGCGAGCAGCAGCACCCCGACCTGGCCGCCGACCGCGGCCAGCACGTAGAGCGCGATGAACCGGGCGCGCCCGAACGCCTGCTCGAGGAACGGCCCCACCAGCCACAGCGCGTACATGTTGAACAGGATGTGCAGCGGGGTCGTCGAGTGCAGGAACGCGGCCGTGAGGAAGCGCCAGGGCTCGACCTGACCGATCGCCGGCGAGAACGCCCACTGCTGGGTCCAGGCGCCCCCGGTGGCGAGCTGGAGGATCCAGCTCACCGCGCACAGGCCGATGATCGTCAGGGTGACGACCGGGCGACCTCCCCGCGCCGTCCCGCCGAACACGGTGCGCGCGCTGCGCGTGTTCCGCTGCGCCTCGGCGACGCAGTCGACGCACTGCACGCCGACGGCGGCCGGCCGCTGGCACTCGGGGCACGCCGGACGGCCGCACCGCTGGCAGCGCACGTAGGAGACGCGGTCCGGGTGGCGCGGGCAGACGGGAGGCGCGTCCGTCGGCGGACCCGACGGCGGGAGCGGCGGGGTGCTGATGTCGGGTCCTTCAGTCCTCGATCGTCACGCTCTGGATGACGACGTCCTCGACGGGACGGTCACCCGGTCGCGTCTGGGTGGTGTTGACGGCGTCCACCACGGCGCGGGACGCGTCGTCGGCCACCTCGCCGAAGATCGTGTGCTTGCCGTTCAGCCACGGCGTCTCGGCGGTCGTGATGAAGAACTGGGACCCGTTGGTCCCCTCGGCCGCACCGGTCACCGGGTTGCGCCGCTTGCCGGCGTTGGCCATCGCCAGCAGGTACTTGCGGTCGAACGAGAGCTCCGGGTGGATCTCGTCGTCGAAGGTGTAGCCCGGACCGCCGGTACCGGTGCCGAGCGGGTCCCCGCCCTGGATCATGAAGTTCTCGATGACGCGGTGGAAGATCACGCCGTCGTACAGCGGCTCGTTGCGCTCGGCGCCGGTCCGCGGGTCGGTCCACGGCGTCGTCCCGCGGGCCAGACCGACGAAGTTCGCGACGGTCTTCGGCGCGTGGTTCGGGAACAGCTCGAGGCGGATGTCACCAGCGGTGGTGTGGAGGGTTGCGAACATGGCACCCATCATGTCACCACCCGGGGAACGGGCGAGGCACCTGGCGTGTGACGCTGCGCCCTTCTACCAGGGGTGGCAGAGTGGGGCCATGGTGCAGACTCCCAAGATCGACCCCGCCAAGGTGAAGGACTCCACCGCGGAGGTCACGGCCGCGCTGTACGGCGCGGGCACCCGTGCCGCGGGCAGCGCCAAGGACGCCGCAGGTCAGGCCAAGGACTGGGCCGGGCCGCGCTACGACGCCTTCGTCGAGTGGCTCAGGCCACGCGCGGAGAAGGCGTGGTACGACAGCGTCCAGGCTGCCGCACCCCGCGTGGAGGAAGCGGCCGGCAAGGCCGCACCGCTCGTCGACAAGACCCACGACAAGATCGTCGACGACTATCTCCCCCAGATCGTGACCGCGTTCAACGCCGCGGCCGCCAAGGCGGCGCTCACCGCGGAACAGGCCAACAAGGCCGCGAAGAAGGCCGCCGCGGCGGCCGAGAAGTCGGCGCGCAAGTCGCAGCGCCGGTCCCGCCGGCGCAAGACCGTCGGCTGGTCCGTCGTGCTCGGCGCTCTGGCGGCCGTCGGCTACGCCTTCTACCGCCGTGCCCAGCCGCAGAACGACCCGTGGGCCGAGCCGTGGGAGCAGTCCCGGACGCCGGACTTCGACGGTGTCGCGCGGGATGCCCGCCACGCGGTCGGTGACGCGGCCGAGGCCGTCGGCGAGGCCGCCGGCTCCGCCGTGGCCAAGGGTAAGGAGGCCGTCTCCGACGCCCGCGAGAAGGCCGCCTCCCGGACGTCCAAGTCCCGCCAGAAGGCGACCGAGGCGACCGGCGAGACGGCCGAGAAGTCCGGCGCGGCGGCAGGCACCGGTGCCGACAAGACCACAGGCTCCACCCCGAAGACGGGTGCGGCGGCAGCCACCGGTGCCGACAAGACCACAGGCTCCACCTCGAAGACCGGGTCCTCGACGAAGGCTGCCGAGGACGCGAAGAACTCCGCGGGCCAGGCATCGCCCGCCGAGGACAAGAAGGAGTAGTCGTCAGCTGATCCCCGACGACGACGAGAGCCCCCGTCCGCGACGGACGGGGGCTCTCGTGCTGTCTCGTGGGTGGAGCCAGGGGGACTCGAACCCCCAACCCCCTGCTTGCAAAGCAGGTGCGCTACCAATTGCGCCATGGCCCCTGGGGGTCGTCAGTCGAGCGAGTCGGTGACCTCGGTCCACAGGTCCCGGTCCGCGGCGTCCTCCGAGAGGCGGCGCCAGACGACGTAGCCGACGGTCGCGGTCAGCAGGGCGACGACGATCTTCTTCACTTCGGACCTCCTCGTCGACCGTGGAGTGGGGCTAGGAGGACTTGAACCTCCGACCTCTTCCTTATCAGGGAAGCGCTCTAACCGTCTGAGCTATAGCCCCTCGCGGCACGTCCTCGGTGAGGGCGTGCAGCACGGAACATTACCGTACCGGCCCCACCGGTCCCAAACCGGAACCGGGGCGGCCGGGTGTGACGTCCGTCGCGCGGTGGCGACGGGTCGTCACTCGTCCGTCAGGGTGAGGTGCACACCGCCGACCAGGGCCGCAGTGATGTTGTACAGCATCGCCATGATGGTCGCGATGGCCGTGAAGAGGACGACGTTGACCAGGGCGATCAGGGTCGCCAGGGACAGCGTGCGCTCGAACTGGACGATCTGGGTGATGTCGACGGCCTGGGGCCCGAGCGTCGAGATGAGGAACTCCTGGATCGTGGCGAACGTCCCGATCGAGTTGAGCGAGTACCAGACGACGGCGGTCGCGACGACGGTCATGATCCCCAGGGCCACGGAGAGCAGGAACGCCAGCTTCATGATCGACCAGGGGTCGATCCTCGACACCGACAGGCGGACGCGACGCGGGCTGCCGAGGCCCTCGGGCCCGGCGACCGACGGCTGCGTGCCGGTCTGCGGCGACCCGTCGGCGGTCGGCGACTGCTGCGCGGTGCCGTGGACGCCACCCGCCGAGTAGTGCATCTCCGGGCGGGGTCCCGAGGACGTGCTGCTCGGCGGCGGGGGAGGTGCGGACGACCCGGTGGAGCTGCTGTCGTGCGACCCGGACGTGGACATCCCGGCCGAGGCGGCGGACGCGGCGGACTGGACCTTCTTGGCCGCCGTCCGCGCGGCGGCCAGGGCGACCGCGGCGGCCTTGACGGCACCGTTCTTGTCGGACGTCTCCACTGCGGGACCGGCGGCGGGCCGGTCCGAGGTCGGCGCCGGGCGGCCGGCCGTCGGAGCCGGGTCGGACGTCGGAGCCGGGTCGGACGTCGGAGCCGGGTCGGACGTCGAGGCCTCGTCGGCCGCCTGACCGTGCGTGGTCGGCTGGGCGGGCTCGGCGCGGTCGGCCCCGGCCGTGGACTCGCTGCGACCGTTCGGCGTCGAGGACTCCGACGTCTCGCCGGCCTCGTCAGGGGCGGTCGCGGAGGTCCCCGCGGCGGTGGCGGACGACGACTCCTTCGCCGTCCCGGACCCGTTCGTGGGCTCGCTGCTGTCGACCGGTGCGGTCGCGGAGGTGTCCGCCTTCGGCGTCGTCTTCTGGCTGACCATCAGATGTTCCCGTCCCCGGTCTCGTCCTGCTCCGGCGTGCCCGCCGTCGCCTCCTGCGTCGGCTCGACGTCGTCGGCCTCGTGTTCAACGCTAACCGACTCCGCCTCCGCGCGGCGCTCGACGTTCCGTGCGACGGCGATGATGCGGTCTCCTCTGTCCGGCTTTGCGAAGGTCACACCCTGCGTGGTGCGCCCCGTCAGGTTCACCTCGTCCACGCGGGAGCGGACGATCTTGCCCTTGGACATGATCACCAGCACCTCGGTGTCCGGTTCGGTGACGAGTGCCCCCACGAGGTCGCCGCGCGCCTCGACGAGGTTCGCCACCTTGATGCCGTAGCCGTTGCGACCCTGGAGACGGTACTCCTCGATCCGGGTGCGCTTGGCGAACCCGCCCTCGGTGACGACGAACAGGTCGGTGTCCGGCTCGACGACGTCGGCCGCGAGCAGCTCGTCGCCCGTCCGGAACTTCATGCCCGTCACGCCGGAGGTGGCGCGTCCCATCGGCCGGAGCGTGTCGTCGTCGGCCGCGAAGCGGATCGACTGGCCCTTCCGCGACACGAGGATCAGCTCGTCGTCGGCGTCGACCAGGCGTGCCGCGACGAGCTCGTCCGGGGTGCCGTCCTCGTCCGTGCGCAGGTTGATCGCGATGAGTCCGCCGCTGCGCGGGGAGTCGTAGTCGGTCAGCCGGGTCTTCTTGACCAGTCCGCGCCGGGTCGCGAGCACCAGGTACTCGGCGTCGTCGTAGTCCCGCAGCGCCAGGACCTGGGCGATCTGCTCGCCCGGCTGGAAGGCGAGCAGGTTGGCCACGTGCTGGCCCTTGGCGTCGCGCGCGCCCTCGGGGATCTCGTACCCCTTGGCGCGGTAGACGCGGCCGGCGTCGGTGAAGAACAGCAGCCAGTGGTGCGTCGTGGTCACGAAGAAGTGGTCGACGATGTCGTCCTCGCGCAGCTGCGCCCCGCGGATCCCCTTGCCGCCGCGCCGCTGGGCCCGGTAGGAGTCGGTGCGGGTGCGCTTGGCGTACCCGCCGCGGGTGATCGTGACGACCACGTCCTCCTCGGGGATGAGGTCCTCGATGGACATGTCGCCGTCGAACGGCAGGATCTGCGTGCGGCGCTCGTCGCCCCAGCGCTCGACGACGGCGTCCAGCTCGTCGGCGACGATCGTCCGCTGCCGCTCGGGCCGGGCCAGGATGTCCTGGTAGTCGTCGATCTGCGCCTGCAGCTTGGCGTGCTCCTCCAGGATCTGCTGCCGCTCCAGGGCCGCGAGACGGCGCAGCTGCAGGGCCAGGATCGCGCTCGCCTGCTGCTCGTCGATGTCGAGCAGGTCCATGAGCCCGGAACGTGCCTGCTCGGCGTCCGGGGAGCGACGGATGAGGGCGATGACCTCGTCGAGGGCGTCGAGGGCCTTGAGGTAGCCCTCGTAGATGTGGATCTTGTCCTGGGCCTCGCGGAGCAGGAACTCGGTCCGGCGCCGCACGACCTCGATCTGGTGCGTCGTCCAGTGCCGCACGAACGCGTCGAGGCTCAGGGTGCGGGGCACGTCGTCGACGAGCGCGAGCATGTTCGCGCTGAAGTTCTCCTGCAGCGAGGTGTGCTTGTACAGGTTGTTCAGCACGACCTTCGCGACGGCGTCGCGCTTGAGCACGATGACCAGACGCTGACCGGTGCGCCCCGAGGTCTCGTCCCGGATGTCGGCGATGCCGGCGATCCTGCCGTCGTTGACCAGGTCCGCGATCTTCGTGGCCAGGTTGTCCGGATTGACCTGGTAGGGCAGCTCGGTGATGACCAGGCAGATCCGGTTCTGGATCTCCTCGACGTTGACCACGGCGCGCATCGTGATCGACCCGCGACCGGTGCGGTACGCCTCCTCGAGGCCCTGGGTCCCCAGGATCTGGGCGCCGGTGGGGAAGTCCGGCCCCTTGATGCGCTGGAGCAGCGCCTCGAGCAGCTCCTCCTTCGAAGCCTCGGGGTGGTCCAGGTGCCACCGCACGCCCGCGGCGACCTCCCGCAGGTTGTGCGGCGGGATGTTCGTCGCCATGCCGACAGCGATGCCGGCGGACCCGTTGACCAGCAGGTTCGGGATGCGCGAGGGCAGGACCGTCGGCTCCTGGGTGCGGCCGTCGTAGTTGTCCTGGAAGTCGACGGTGTCCTTCTCGATGTCCCGCACCATCTCCAGGGCGAGCGGGTCCATCTTGCACTCGGTGTACCGCGGGGCGGCCGCCGGGTCGTTGCCGGGGGAGCCGAAGTTCCCCTGGCCGGCCACCAGCGGGTAACGCATCGACCAGTCCTGCACGAGGCGGACCAGGGCGTCGTAGATCGCCGTGTCACCGTGCGGGTGGTACTTGCCCATGACGTCGCCGACGACGCGCGAGCACTTGGAGAACGAGCGGTCCGGCCGGTAGCCGCCGTCGTACATCGCGTACAGCACCCGCCGATGGACCGGCTTGAGGCCGTCTCGCACGTCGGGCAGGGCACGCCCGACGATGACGCTCATCGCGTAGTCGAGGTAGCTGCGCTGCATCTCGAGCTGCAGGTCGACCTGCTCGATGCGTCCGTGCGCGATGGCCGTCAGGGCCTCCGGGGGACCGCCGTCGGCGCCCTCGGCCATGTCCAGGCCGGGAGTCTCGTCCGTCACCGTGAATCTGTTCCTTCCTGCGCCGCCGGGGCGCTGGTCCTGCCTCGATCACCCGATGTACAGGACGAGACGTCGCCCTGTACGTGCCGTCGTCGACTCAGATGTCGAGGAACCGGACGTCCTTGGCGTTGCGCTGGATGAAGCTGCGGCGGGACTCGACGTCCTCGCCCATGAGCACCGAGAAGATCTCGTCCGCCGCGGCCGCGTCGTCCATCGTGACCTGCAGCAACGTCCGGTGCTCGGGGTCCATCGTGGTGTCCCAGAGCTCGGAGTAGTCCATCTCGCCGAGGCCCTTGTACCGCTGGATGCCGTTGTCCTTCGGGATCCGCTTGCCGGCCGCCACGCCCTGCTCGAGGAACGCGTCGCGCTCCCGGTCCGAGTAGACGTACTCGTGCGGGGCGTTGGACCACTTGAGCCGGTAGAGCGGCGGCTGGGCCAGGTAGACGTGCCCGTGCTCGATGAGAGGGCGCATGTACCGGAACAGCAGCGTCAGCAGCAGGGTGCAGATGTGCTGGCCGTCGACGTCGGCGTCGGCCATGAGCACGATCTTGTGGTACCGCAGCTTGGCCAGGTCGAAGTCCTCGCCGATGCCGGTGCCGAACGCCGTGATGAGCGCCTGGACCTCGTTGTTCGACAGGGCCTTGTCCAGGCGCGCCCGCTCGACGTTGAGGATCTTGCCGCGGATCGGCAGGATCGCCTGGTGGTGCGGGTCGCGGCCGCGCACGGCCGAACCGCCGGCCGAGTCACCCTCCACGATGTAGATCTCGCACTCGTCGGGACGGTTCGACTGGCAGTCCTTCAGCTTGCCCGGCATGCCGCCGGAGCTGAGGATCCCCTTGCGGCGGGTGGCCTCGCGCGCCTTGCGGGCGGCGATGCGCGCCTGGGAGGCGGAGATCGCCTTGCGGATGATGTCGCGGCCCTCGTTCGGGTGCGCGTCGAACCAGTCCGTCAGGCGCTCCCGCACGATGCGCTGGACGAAGGTCTTCGCCTCGGTGTTGCCGAGCTTCGTCTTCGTCTGGCCCTCGAACTGGGGCTCGGCGAGCTTGACGCTGAGGACGGCGGTGAGCCCCTCGCGGATGTCGTCTCCGGTGAGGTTCTCGTCCTTGTCCTTGAGGATGGCCTTGTCCCGCGCGTAGGTGTTGACCAGGCTGGTCAGCGCCGCACGGAAACCCTCCTCGTGGGTACCGCCCTCGGTGGTGGAGATCGTGTTCGCGAACGTGTGGACCGACTCGCTGAACGCCGTCGTCCACTGCATCGCGATCTCGACCGAGACCTTGAGGTCCGTGTCCTCGGCCTCGAGGTCGATGATCTCGGGGTGGATGATGTCCGACTTCTTCGCGGTGTTGATGTGCGCGACGTAGTCCCGCAGCCCGCCGTCGTACTTGTACGTGACGGTGCGCACGGCACCCGCCGCGGACTCGGAGTCGTGCACCTCGTCGTCGGGCGAACCGGCCGTCTCGGCACCGTCCCCGGTCGACCCCTCGCCGTCCAGGGCCGCGACGACCGCCCGCGAGTCGAGCGCGCCGGTCACCTCGTCCGGGCCCGAGACGTGCTCGGTGCGCTCGTCGGTCAGCGTGATGCGCAGGCCCTTGTTGAGGAACGCCATCTGCTGGAACCGCGCGCGCAGCGTCTCGAAGTCGTAGTCCGTCGTCTCGAAGATCGTCGGGTCGGCCCAGAACGTCTGCGTGGTGCCGGTACGGTCCGTCTCGCCCAGACGCTGCAGCTCGCCCACCGGCGCACCGCCGTCGGCGAAGTCCTGCCGCCAGGCGTAGCCGTCGCGCTCGACCTCGGTGATCACGCGGCTGGACAGCGCGTTGACCACGGAGATGCCCACGCCGTGCAGACCGCCGGAGACGGCGTAGCCGCCGCCACCGAACTTGCCGCCGGCGTGCAGGATCGTCATGACGACCTCGACCGTGGGCCGCCCCTCGGTCGGGTGCATGGCCACCGGGATGCCACGCCCGTTGTCCCGGACGCGCACCCCGCCGTCGGCCAGCAGGGTCACGTCGATCCGGTCCGCGTGGCCGGCCAGGGCCTCGTCCACGGAGTTGTCCACGACCTCGTAGACCAGGTGGTGCAGACCGCGTTCACCGGTCGACCCGATGTACATGCCGGGTCGCTTGCGGACGGCCTCGAGTCCCTCGAGGACGGTGATGTTCCCGGCGTCGTAGCCGCCGTCGGATCGCTGAGCCACAGGCTGGAGCACTCCTCGTCGTCCATGCACGCGACAGGGCCACCCGGGTGGTGCCCGGGCTGCAGCACACAGGATTGACGCGCGGGGCGCCGGCTGCGGGTCGGTGCTCGTTCGTCCCGGGGCAGCCTCACGACCCGAGCAGCCGACGACCGGCCCGAGGGCCGGTCGTACGCCGTTGACACGAGCCCGGGAGGCGGCCCGGGAACATCTGCTCAGTCTACCGTGAAAGCGCAAGAAATAGCGGGTCCCACGTGTCTGGGCGTGTGGGTTCCCCCACGTTGTCCACAGGCGTTGTCCACATCGGTGGTTGCTCGGGCCAACATCGCTCGCCCGGGTCAGCCGTAGGTGTCGCCCGGACCCGGTCCGCGCACCGTCCGACGGCCGCGCCGGAAGCTCGGACCCGACGGCCCGAGGACCGTCACCTGCTCCACGACGCCCTCACCGACCTCCTCGGCCAGCCGGCGCAGCAGGGTCGGCACGAGCAGCCGCACCTGCGTGGCCCACGCCGTGGAGTCGGTGCGCACCACCAGCACCTTGTCCTCGAACGTCTCGGGCGTGCAGTGGTCGGCCACCTGGGCGCCGACGATCTCGCGCCAGCGCCCGACGACGCCCCCGACCGACACCTCGGCCGTCCAGCCCTTGTCCCGCAGCAACCGCCCCACGACGTCCGACATCAGCTGCGGGTCGCGCGCGTTGGGGCCCTTGCCCTGGTCCTTCCGTGGTTCGGCCAGGGGGGAGCGCCGCGCGGGGGAGCCGGGCCGCAGGCCCTTGGCGCGGGCTGCTGCCTTGGCACGGTTGAGCGCCTCGCGCGCCACCTCCGAGGGCGGGGTGAGGTCGGTGCGGTCGACCACCGGCCGCGGATCACGGGGCCGTGGCTCGTCGTCGTCCGCCGGCTCCCGGGCGAGACCGTGCTCAGACACGCTCGACCCGCCCCTCGGCGACCTCGAAGCGGGCCCCGAGCAGTCGTTCCGGAACGTCACCGGGCACGGCCGCCGTGACCAGCACCTGACGGGCCTCGACCACGAGCTCCGCGAGCCGTTCACGACGCCGGACGTCCAGCTCGGCGAACACGTCGTCCAGGATCAGCACGGGGTCGGCGTCCGAGCCGTGGTCCGGGTCCCAGAAGACGTCGTCGGGCGCCGACGGCTCACCCCCGCCCAGGAGCCGGAACGAGGCGAGCCGCAGCGCCAGGGCGAACGACCACGACTCCCCGTGGCTGGCGTACCCCTTGGCCGGCAGCCCGCCGAGCGTGAGCTCCAGGTCGTCCCGGTGCGGGCCCACGAGGCTCTGGCCCCGGTCGATCTCGGCCGCCCGGCGCTCCTCGATCGCGGCGAGCATGAGCTTCTCGAGCTCGTCCGCGGGGACGGGGGCGCCGTCGCCCGCCACCACCGTGGACCGGTACACCAGCTCGGCGGCGCTGTCCGCATCGCTGACCTGCTCGTACGCGGTCGCCACCAGCGGCCCCAGGGCACGCACGAGCGCCGTGCGCCAGGCCAGCACCTGCCCGCCGAGCTGGGCGAGCCGGCCGTCCCACACCTCGAGGGTGGAGGTGTCCACGTCCCGCCCGCCGGCGCGGTGGCCCCGCAGCGACTTCAGCAGCGCCGAGCGCTGGCGGAGCACCCGCTCGTAGTCGGCGAGGACCCCGGCCGCGCGGGGCAGGAGCTGGACCACGAGCTGGTCGAGGAAGCGCCGGCGCCCCTCGGGGTCACCCTTGACCAGCGCGAGGTCCTCCGGGGCGAACAGCACCGTGCGCAGGATGCCGAGGACGTCGCGGGCACGACCGAGCTGACCGCGGTTGATGCGCGCGCGGTTGGCCTTGCCGGCGGTGATCTCGAGCTCGACGGTCGAGGCGCGGTCCCCCCGCACGACGCGTGTGCGCACCACGGCACGCTGTGCGCCGGCGCGGATCAGCGGGGTGTCGTTCGGGACCCGGTGGCTGCCCAGCGTGGCCACGTACCCGACGGCCTCGACCAGGTTCGTCTTGCCCCGCCCGTTGCGCCCCACGAACGCGTTCGGTCCGGGCTCCAGCTCGACGTCGACGGTCTCGTAGGACCGGAAGTCGAGGAGGGAGAGGTGCGAGACGTACATGACTCCAGTGTGGCGGGACTACTCGGCGGACGGTCTGACCGCGTGCCCGCCGAACTGCTGACGCAGCGCGGCGACGGACTTCATCGCGGGCGACTCGGGCTGGCGCGAGGAGAACCGCGCGAACAGCGCCGCCGAGATCACGGGCAGCGGCACGGCGTTGTCGATCGCCTCGTCGACGGTCCACCGACCCTCGCCGGAGTCCTCCACCCAGTCGTCGATGGCCTCGAACCGGGGGTCGTGCTCCAGCGCGCGGACCATGAGGTCCAGCAGCCAGGAGCGGACGACGGTGCCGCGCTGCCAGGCGCGCATCGTGCCGTGCACGTCGGTGATCAGGCCCTTCTTGGCCGCCAGCAGCTCGTAGCCCTCGGCGTAGGCCTGCATCAGGCCGTACTCGATCCCGTTGTGGACCATCTTGGCGTAGTGGCCGGCTCCCACCGGCCCCGCGTGCACGAAGCCTTCCTCCCGCGGTCCCTCGGGACGCAGGGCGTCGAAGACGGGCATGAGCTCGGCGACGTCGTCGTCGCCGCCGCCGCACATCAGGCCGTAGCCGTTCTCCAGACCCCAGACGCCGCCGGAGACGCCGACGTCGACGTACCCGACGCCACGCTCGGCGAGCTCGGCCGCCCGTGCCTGGTCCTCGGCGTAGTGCGAGTTGCCACCCTCGACGACGACGTCGCCCTCGCCCAGGAGTCCCGCCAGCTCGCCGAGGACGTCGCGGGTGGGGTCGCCGGCCGGCACCATCACCCACACCACGCGCCGCGGACCGGGCAGCGCGTCGACCAGCGCGGCGAGCGACTCGACGTCGGACACCTCGGGCCGGGGGTCGAACCCGGTCACCTCGATCCCGGCGCGGCGCAGCCGTTCGCGCATGTTGGCGCCCATCTTGCCCAGACCGACGAGACCCATGTGGGTGACCATGTGGAAAACCTCCGGAAGTGCGTCGCTGCGAGCGTACGTGGTGGGGCGCGCGGACGCGCGGGAAACCGGACCGGGCGGGCGGCTACCCGGCCGGTGACGCCGGCCCGGTCGTCAGGAGGAGAACCGGATGGGTACCAGGAGGTACCGGTACTCGGACGAGTCCTCGCCGTCCAGCGACTCCTGCCCGGTGAACTCCACCGGCTTGTTCGGGTGCGTGAACGACATCCGCACGAAGTCCGTGCCGAGCGCTCCCAGCCCGTCGAGGAGGAACTGCGGGTTGAACGCCACCTGGATGTCCTCGCCGACCAGGACGGCCTCCAACGCCTCGGACGCCTGCGCGTCGTCGCCCTGGCCGGCGTCGAGCACCACCTGGCCCTCCGAGAAGGCCAGCCGGATCGGGGTGTTGCGCTCCGCCACCAGGGAGACGCGCTTGGCGGCGTCGATGAGCGCCTGGGTGGGGACCACCGCGTGGATCGGGGTGGCGTCGGGGAAGAGCCGGCGCACCGCGGGGTAGTCGCCGTCCACGAGCTGGGAGGTGGTGTGCCGGCCGCCGGCCTCGAACCCGATCAGGTCGACGCCCTCGCCGGTGGACAGCCCGACGTTGACGAGGCCGCCGCCGGAACCGAGCGACTTGGCGACGTCGTTGAGGGTCCGCGCCCGGACCAGCGCGACGGCGCTGAACCCGGGGGTCGCGGGGGTCCAGGTGAGCTCGCGCAGCGCCAGACGGTACCGGTCGGTGGCGAGCAGCGTGATGCGCTCACCCTCGATCTCCATGCGCACACCCGTGAGCAGCGGCAGCGTGTCGTCCCGGCTCGCCGCGACGCTGACCTGAGCGACGGCGTGCGTGAGGGCGTCGCCCGCGACGGTGCCGCTCAGCTCGGGCATGGCGGGCAGGGCCGGGTAGTCCTCGACCGGCATGGTCAGCAGCGTGAAGCGCGAGGCCCCGCAGGTCAGGACCACCTTGTTGCCCTCGACCGTCACGTCGACCGGCTTGCTCGGCAGCGCGCGGGAGATCTCGGCGAGGAGTCGGCCGGAGACCAGCACGGTGCCCGGTTCGGACACCGCGGCCGCGATCTCGGAACGGGCGGAGACCTCGTAGTCGAAGCTCGCCAGCACGATGGAGCCGGCGGCGTCCGCCTCGATGCGCACACCGGCGAGCACGGGTGCGGGCGGCCGCGTGGGCAGGGTGCGGGCCGTCCAGGTCACGGCCTCGGCCAGGACGTCGCGCTCGACGCGGAACTTCATCCCACTCCTCGGGGCTCTCGTGCGGGTGGGGGCGGAGGTCTCGGCTGGTGGGGACCGAACCGCCCGTGGCCAAACACTACCGTGCCGCGGCCGCTCCGGTCCGCTCACCAGCAAGGGGTCGTCCGGCCCATGAAGGCGGAGGGGTCATCTGCAGAGAGAACACGTTCATCGTCGTCATAGGGCTTGTGGATTCTGTTGACGAACGCCGTTGCCGCAGGTCAGGGCGCTTGCAGCCGTGTGGAGACGGCTGGGGGCGAACCTGTGGGCAACCGGGGTCGCCTGGGGACTGCGGATTCTTTCCCCACAGGCGTCCACCGACGGAAGGGTGTTCGTCCACCGCGCTGACGGCGTGTTCCACAGGCGTCCACAGCAGAGTCCACAGGCGTGCTGCGGCGCTGGTCGGACCGGGGCCGAGTTGTCCACCACGCGGGTCCACAGCATGGGGACGACGCGGGTGAGGATCCCGTCGTCCCGGGGCAGTGCCTGTGGGCAACCCTGTGCACGGCCGTTGTCCACAGCTGTCCACAGGCCTGTGGAGAGGTGGGTTCAGCCGCGGTGCTGCTGCTTGATGCGGCTCGTGAGCTCGGTGACCTGGTTGTAGGTCGACCGGCGCTCGGCCATCTGACCGGCGATCTTCTTGTTCGCGTGCATGACCGTGGTGTGGTCGCGGCCGCCGAACTGCTGGCCGATCTTCGGCAGGGAGAGGTCGGTCAGCTCACGGCACAGGTACATGGCGATCTGCCGGGCCGTCACGAGGACCCGGGACCGGGACGACCCGCACAGGTCGTCGATCGTCAGGCCGAAGTAGGCGGCGGTCTGGGCGATGACGACGGCCGGGGTGATCTCGGTGGCCTGGTCGTCGTCGGTGATGAGGTCCTTGAGGACGATCTCGGCCAGGGCGAGGTCGACCTGCTGCTTGTTGAGGTTCGCGAAGGCGGTCACCCGGATCAGCGCGCCCTCGAGCTCACGGATGTTGGTGGAGATGCGCGAACCGATGTAGCTGAGGACGTCGGCCGGCACGTCCAGGCGTTCGCTCGCGGCCTTCTTGCGCAGGATCGCGATCCGCGTCTCGAGGTCCGGCGGCTGGACGTCGGTGATCAGGCCCCACTCGAACCGGGACCGCAGCCGGTCCTCGAAACCGTCGAGCTGCTTGGGCGGGACGTCGGACGTGATGACGACCTGCTTGTCGGCGTTGTGGAGCGCGTTGAAGGTGTGGAAGAACTCCTCCATCGTCTGTTCCTTGCCCTGCAGGAACTGGATGTCGTCGATGAGCAGGACGTCGACGTCCCGGTACCTGCGCTGGAAGGCACCGGTCCGGCCCTCACCGATGGAGTTGATGAAGTCGTTCGTGAACTCCTCGGAGTTCACGTACCGCACCCGCACGTGCGGGTAGAGGTTGTTCGCGTAGTGCCCGATGGCGTGCAGCAGGTGCGTCTTGCCGAGCCCCGAGTCGCCGTAGATGAACAGGGGGTTGTAGGCCTTGGCGGGTGCCTCGGCGACCGCGACGGCCGCCGCGTGGGCGAAGCGGTTGGAGGAGCCGATGACGAAGGACTCGAAGATGTACTTCGGGTTCAGCCGCGTGGGTTCGCTGTCCGCCGGGCGCTCGTCCGGCAGCCGGCCCGGGGGAGGGCCCGGCGTCGTCCGCTCGGGTTCCTCCATGCTCGGGGGCGGCGTGTAGTCCTGCGCCGGGCCCGTGAGGGCCTCGTGGCTCAGCTCGGGGTCGACCGTGATCCCGAAACGGGTGTCGCGTCCGAGGGTCGCCGACATGGCCGAGACCAGCTGGTCGCGCACGCTCGTCTCGAGGTACGTGCGCGTCTGCTCGTGCGGCACCGCGATGAACACGGTGTCGTCGAGGATCGCCATGGGCTTGGCCAGCTTGATGAACGCGAGCTGGCGTGCACTCATGTCGGGCCGTGCCTCGAGGGTCGCCAACGTCTGGTTCCAGACGTCGGTGATGTTCTCGTCGGGCTGTGGCACGGTGTCCTCCGGACTGTTCGCGAGCGGTGTCCACATAGTTTTCCACACCCTGTGGAGCCTGTGGACATCGGTGTGGACGATGAGGCCGGACCGTCCGTCCGTGTCGCCGTCGTCACGTCGGGAGCAGTTGACCTGACGGTGTCGGACGGCGTAACGTCGGACAGCCGTTCCAGGTACTTTTGCGCGCCTTCTTCCGGGCGCGAGCCTCGGGTCGGCTCGGTCGACACACTGCCTCGGCAGGTGTTGACCTGCAACCTGACCGACATCGTCGAGGAACTGACGGTGTACCTCCCCGACGTTTCTTGGAGTACCTCGTGAGCAAGCGGACCTTCCAGCCGAACAACCGCCGTCGCGCGAAGACCCACGGCTTCCGTCTGCGCATGCGCACCCGCGCCGGCCGCAGCATCCTGGGCAACCGCCGCCGCAAGGGCCGCGCGCAGCTCTCCGCCTGAGCCATGCTTCCCGCGGCGCACCGCATGCGCCGTTCCGTCGACTTCGAACGGGCGGTGCGCCGCGGCGCGCGCGCAGGCCGATCGACCGTGGTCGTCCACCTCTCCCGGGATCCGGAGAGGGGCGGGGGACCGCTGGTCGGTCTTGTCGTGTCCAAGGCTGTGGGCAATGCGGTTCGTCGCAACCTCGTCAAGCGCCGGCTGCGCAGCATCGCCGCCGGTCAGCTCTCGCGCGTCCCGGAGGACTCGCTCGTCGTCCTGCGGGCGCTGCCGCGCGCCGCGACGGCTGAGTACGCCCGCCTCGAGCGGGACGTCATGAGCGCGACGTCCACGGTCCTCCGACGCCTCGAGGAGCCGGTGCGATGAGCAGCACCGTGCTGTCCCGGAGCCGTGAGCTGATCCGCACGCTGCCCACCGCGGTACTCGTCGGAGCGATCCGCGTCTACCAGGCGGTCGTGTCACCGTGGACGGGACCGACCTGCAAGTACTACCCCTCCTGCTCGCAGTACGCGGTGGTGGCGCTCCGGCGCCACGGGCCGTTGCGCGGCACCGGGATGGCCCTGTGGAGGATTCTGCGGTGCAACCCGTGGAGCCTGGGCGGCGTCGACGACGTGCCGCCTGCTCGTGAGCACGAGCACCGCGGCGCCCACACGCACTGACATCCCGGGAGCGCGCCGCCCGGAGCCGCTTTTCGACAGAGGAGACATATGGGGTTTTTCGACACCATCCTGTACCCCATCCAATGGGTCGTGGCCTGGATCATGTACGGGTCGCACCAGATGTTCATGGCTCTGGGCATGCAGCCGGGACCGAGCTTCGCCTGGGTCCTGTCCATCGTCGCCCTGGTGATCGTCATCCGGATCCTGCTGATCCCGCTGTTCTTCAAGCAGATCAAGGCGTCCCGCGGGATGCAGATGATGCAGCCGGAGCTGCAGGCCATCCAGAAGAAGTACAAGGGCAAGACCGACCCCTCGTCGCGTGAGGCCATGGGTCGCGAGACGATGGAGCTCTACCGCAAGCACGGCACCAACCCGATGGCGTCGTGCATGCCGATCCTGCTGCAGTCGCCGATCTTCTTCGCGCTGTTCCGCCTGCTCTACAACCTGGGCAACATCGCTGCCGGCACGCAGGACCCCATCGGTCCGATCGACCAGCCGGTCGCCGCCGACATTGAGAACTCCGCCCTCTTCGGCGCGAAGCTCTCGGACGTCTTCCTGCAGACGGACGACTGGGGCGTCCGCCTCGTCATCCTGTTCCTCATCGTGGCGATGAGCGCGACCACGTTCTTCACGCAGCGCCAGCTGACGATGAAGAACATGCCGAAGGCCGCGCTCGAGGGGCCGATGGCGAACACGCAGAAGATCCTGCTCTACATGCTGCCGCTGATCTTCCTGATCTCCGGCGTCAACTTCCCCGTGGGTGTGCTGATCTACTGGACCACGACGAACCTGTGGTCGATGGGCCAGCAGTTCTACACGATCAAGCGCATGCCGGCCCCGGGTTCGGAGGCGGAGCGTCTGCTCAAGGAGAAGCGCGCGGCCAAGGCGGCGAAGAAGGGGATCCTCCCGGAGGAGGAGAAGACCCCCGAGCCGCCGAAGCCGCAGGGCCAGCGCCAGCAGCCGGTGAGCAAGAGCCGCCAGAAGAAGAAGAGGAAGAAGTGAGGTCTGCGCGATGACCACGGACACGACGCCCGAGGGCTCCTCCGATCTCGTCACCCGTCTCGAGGAGGAGGGCGAGATCGCGGCCGACTACCTCGAGGAGTTCCTCGACATCGTCGACCTGGACGGTGACATCGATCTGGACATCAAGCACGACCGCGCGATCGTCGAGGTCGTCTCGGACGACGGCCCCGAGTCGCTCGAGGTGCTGGTCGGCGGCGACGGTGCGGTGCTGGACGCCCTGCAGGACCTGACCCGCCTCGCGGTGCAGGCCCGGACGGGGGAGCGCAGCCGGTTGATGCTGGACATCGCCGGGTTCCGCGCCGGCCGCCGGGGCCAGCTCGAGCGACGGGCGGAGGAAGCGATCCAGCAGGTGCGCCGGTCGGGGGAGGCGCTCTCGCTGGAGCCCATGAACGCGTTCGAACGGAAGGTCGTCCACGACGCCGTGGCGGCCGCGGGGCTGGTGAGCGACTCGGCCGGCGCTGATCCCCAGCGCCACGTCGTGGTGCACCCGGAGGCGTCGGCCTCCTCGTGATCGGTGACGAGAGCCCGTCGTTTCACGTGAAACGACGGGCTCTCGTCGTGTCCGGACCCGGTGGGCGGGGCGCCGCCGGGCCGGGGCGCGAGGCGCCCCGGAATCGTCAGGTGAGCGGAAGGTGCCAGGATGGGCGACATGACAGATGGCGACGATGTGCTGGGTACCGGAGCTGCGGTGCGTGACTACTTCGGAGATCGATACGAGGTCGTGGCGGAGTACGCGCGGCGCCTGCGCGACGAGGGCGAGCTGCGCGGTCTGATCGGACCGCGTGAGGTCGACCGGCTGTGGGAGCGACACATCCTGAACTCCGCGGCCGTGGTGCCCTTCCTGTCCTCGGCGTCGACCGTCGCGGACATCGGCTCCGGGGCGGGCCTGCCCGGCATCGTCGTCGCGATCATGCGGCCGGATGCCGAGGTCTTCCTGGTCGAACCCATGGAACGCCGCACGACGTGGCTGACCGAGGTGTCGCAGGACCTCGGGCTCGAGAACGTCGTGGTCAAGCACGGGCGTGCGGAGGAGTACGACGGCGCGTTCGAGGTGGATGCTGTGACCTCCCGCGCCGTCGCTGCCCTGTCGAAGCTGGCGCGGCTGTCCCTGCCCCTCGTGCGCCCGGGCGGGGAGATGGTGGTCCTCAAGGGCCGGAGCGTCGAGCGGGAGATCGAGCCGGCGCGGAAGGTTCTGCGGAAGTTCAAGGCATCCGAGCCCGAGATCCTCGAGGGTCGGACGGTCGAGGGGGCCGAACCGACCACGGTCGTCCGTATCCGTCGCCGCTGAGTGTCATCACCGCGGCACGGGCGCCGCGTGGTCCAGT
The DNA here is from genome assembly GCF_030588125.1 of Isoptericola sp. b515. NCBI lineage: Bacteria > Bacillati > Actinomycetota > Actinomycetes > Micrococcales > Promicromonosporaceae > Isoptericola > Isoptericola sp. b515. Next base: position 964,362 of record NZ_JAUQYR010000001.1, read on the forward strand.
GCGCGTCCCGATGCCGGTGTGCCGTCCGGCACATGCGGGACCATGACCCGGGAGCACGGTCCACGTTTCACGTGAAACCGAGCACGCCCAGGTTGCGGGCGAGGGGCCTGCGTCCGCACGCTCTCGCGCCGATGGATGCGGTGGCAGCCGACCGCGGTGCACGGGGGTGTCAGGGCCGCGCCGGGGGGCGCGAGGCCGTAGAGTGTTCGCGGCACTGGTCAACGCCGACGCGACCTGGAGGATCGACCCGTGAACATGAGCAGCGATCGGCCGCACCACCCGTCGGAGGACGGTCGAGACGGATCTGCGTCGGGTGACGCGGACGGCTCCGTTTCACGTGAAACCTGGTCGGCGTCGTGGGTCGGCGACGACCTCAGCGGGCCGCATCCGGAGGATCACCGTGAGGCGCTGATGGACTCGGTGCCGGAGGTGGACGACAGCACCCCGCTCGCTGCCCAGCTCGCACTCGACGCCCGTCGCCGGATCGAGCTCGACGGGCGTCGGTTCCCCCGCCCCGCGCACACCCGGATCCTGACGGTGGCCAATCAGAAGGGCGGCGTGGGCAAGACCACGACGACGGTGAATCTGGCCGCCGGTCTCGCGCGGGCCGGGCTCAAGGTGCTCGTCATCGACAACGACCCCCAGGGCAACGCGTCGACCGCTCTCGGGCTCGAGCACAGGGCCGGCACACCGTCCATCTACGAGGTGCTCGTGGACGAGGCGCCGCTGTCGAGCACCGTGCAGGAGTGCGCAGAAGTTCCCGGCCTCTGGGGCGTGCCCGCCACCATCGACCTCTCGGGCGCGGAGATCGAGCTCGTGTCGCTGGTCTCCCGGGAGACCCGTTTGCGCAAGGCGCTCGACACCTACCTGGACGAGCGGGAGGCGCGGGGCGAGGAGCCCATCGACTACGTGTTCGTCGACTGCCCGCCCAGCCTCGGCCTGTTGACCGTCAACGCATTCGTCACCGCTCGCGAGGTCCTCATCCCGATCCAGTGCGAGTACTACGCACTCGAGGGTCTCAGTCAGCTGCTGAAGACGATCGAGCTCATCAAGTCCCATCTCAACCGGGACCTCATCGTCTCGACGATCCTGTTGACGATGTACGACGGTCGGACCAATCTGGCCCAGCAGGTGGCCGCCGAGGTGCGGACCCACTTCCCGGACCAGACCCTCCGGACGACCGTGCCGCGGTCCGTGCGGATCTCCGAGGCCCCGTCTCACGGGCAGACGGTCATGACGTACGACCCGGGTTCGACGGGTGCGCTGGCGTACCTGGAGGCCGCCCGGGAGATGGCCGAGCACGCGGTCCAACGCGCTGACCTGCGATGACGCGCGTACGATCGGAGGAGTCAGGGTGAGTGACCTCGTGTGCACGATGCCGCAAGGACGCGGTGCGGACGGACCGACTCGCCCCGTTCACGACCAGGAGGCTGGTGGAGCATGAGCCAGAAGAAGCGCGGACTAGGCCGCGGACTCGGTGCCCTCATTCCCCAGGGCCCCGCCCCGGAGAAGCCGACCGACGTCTTCTTCGCCGGTGCGGAGGAGAGCGGGAACACCAACGTCCTCACGACGTCCGCCGAGAGTGCTGCGGACCCCGAGGAGGGGGGAGGTGCCCGGTCGGGGCGTCGCTCGGCTTCGTGGGACTCCGCGATCGCCGGTGGCCGACTGTCGATCAACGCGTCGTCGGCACGATCGGTGACGAGCGCTCCCGAGGCAGACGCCGGCTGGTCGGGGGAGACGATCGGCGCCCCGGGGCGGGACGGTGCGGTGGACTCGGCGACGCTCCGTACCCCGGCATTCGCCGTCTCGGAGCACGACGCCTCGGATGATCCTGCGTCGGCGGTCCTGACCGACTCCGGGGACCGCGAGCGGTCGGCCACGGTTCCGTCTGATCGGGCCGCCGACGGAGACGGACTGCTCCCGGTGCCGGGAGCACGGTTCGCCGAGGTTCCCCTGCGGGCGATCCGCCCGAACGCTCGACAGCCGCGGACGGTCTTCGACGAGGGGGAGCTCGACGAGCTCGTCGACTCGATCCGTGAGATCGGTGTCCTGCAGCCGGTCGTCGTGCGTCCTCATCCGGAGATCGCGGGCGGCTTCGAGCTGATCATGGGTGAGCGGCGGTGGCGCGCAGCGGAACAGGCGGGGCTCGAGACCATCCCCGCCATCGTGCGTCAGACCGAGAACTCCCAGATGCTGCGAGATGCACTGCTGGAGAACCTTCACCGGGCCGCCCTCAACCCGCTGGAGGAAGCCGCGGCCTATCGTCAGCTCCTCGACGACTTCGGTTGCACGCATGACGAGCTCGCGGCTCGGATCGCTCGGTCCCGGCCGCAGATCTCCAACACCCTGCGGCTCCTGCGTCTCCCGCCGCTCGTCCAGCGACGTGTCGCCTCGGGCGTGTTGTCGGCCGGCCATGCCCGGGCACTCCTCGGCCTGTCTGATGGCGCCGAGATCGAGCGCCTGGCACAACGGATCGTCTCCGAGGGTCTCTCGGTCCGTGCGACCGAGGAGATCGTCACCCTCAAGCAGTCCGGGGACGACGAGTCGCCCCGTCGCAGGAAGCCTCGGGCCGGGCAGCGGGTCGAAGCGATGGACGAGTTGTCCTCCCGGTTGTCCGACCGGTTCGAGACCCGCGTGAAGGTCAACCTCGGCAAGACGAAGGGCCGGATGACGGTCGAGTTCGCCTCGGTCGAAGACCTCAACCGCATCTTGGAAGTCATGGCGCCGGAGGACCCCGGGGTGCTCAAACCGTCGGAGTAGGCGAGCAGAACTCAGGCCCGGGTGCCGTTTCACGTGAAACGGCACCCGGGCCTTGGTGTGTCCACCCATCCGCGCTCTCGCGTCCCGCGGCATCAGCCTCGCGTCCTGACTCCCCGGGCCTCGACGGCACTCCGTCGCCGCGCCGGGATGCGCCCACCTCGCAGTCCTCCGGAGGTGGGGGAAGGGTTTGTCACCGGGCCTCACGCCCGGTAGGGGGCGGTGGAGGCAGGAGTGTGTGGCGGGCAGGCCGTTTCACGTGAAACGCCGTGCCGTCGACGATGCGGAGCGCCACCCCGGTGAGCGATGCGGCGAGGAACGGAGAAGCCGCCGGACGTGGCGTGTGAAGAGGGAAGGCGGCACGAGGTCGCCGCGCCCGACCGCGTCGGCCGACGCGGCAGCGGCAGGAGGGTATGGGCCCGTCCCTCGGCAGATCCGGGGCCGCGCTCGTTCCACGTGGAACATGCCACGAGGCCAGAGGCCAGACGCCAGAGGCGAGAGGCCAACGACCGCCGATCAGCACCCGCCGGTCAGCGGCGCGCAAACGCGACCGCCCACCGCCGGCGGCCCGCACTCAGTGCGTCGGAGCCAGAGCGTGCTCGACGATGCGCCGGTAGAGGGTCGGCAGCTCGTAGCCGGCGGCCGCGGCCGCCTGGGGAAGCAACGAGGTCTCGGTGAGGCCGGGGGAGACGTTGACCTCGAGCACGTGGGGTGTGCCGTCCGCATCGAGGATGATGTCGGTCCGCGACAGGTGCTTGAGCCCGAGGATCTCGTGCGCCCGGAGCGCGACGTCGGCGACCCGGGCACTGGCCTCGGCGTCGAGACGTGCGGGGGTGAAGTACTCGACGGGGCCCGGGTTGTAGCGGGCGTCGTAGTCGTAGGACCCGCTGGTGACGATCTCGACCGCCGGGAGCGCTTCGAGGCCGTCCGGACCGTCGATCACCGACACCGCCACCTCGATCCCGTCCACGGCCCGCTCGATGAGGGCGGTGTCGCCGTAGGAGAAGCAGTCCACCATCGCCCGCGGGAACTGCGACGCCTCGTCCACGCGAGTGACGCCGAGTGCTGAGCCGCCCTGCACGGGCTTGACCACGAGCGGGAGACCCAGACGTTCGACGATCATGTCGAGGATCGTCTGCGCGCCGAGGTCGCGGAAGAGCGCCTGGGGCAGGGTGACGTAGTCGGGGGTGCTGATGCCGCCCTGGAGCAGCTCGGCCTTGGCGACCGGCTTGCTCCATGCCTGGCGGCTGCGGCGAGGTCCGGTGCCGACCGTGGGTACCCCGACCAGCGCGAGCACGTCCTGGAGAGACCCGTCCTCACCGCTCGCACCGTGCAGCACGGGCCACACCAGCGCCGGTTCGGTCTCCCGCAGGAAGCGCAGCAGGTCGGCGTCGACGTCGTGCACCTGGACCTCGACGCCGGCCTCCCGCAGGGCTTCGGCGACGCGGCGGCCCGACCGGACCGAGACGTCGCGCTCGTGGGAGAGCCCGCCGGCGAGAATCACGACAGGTCCGACACTTCCGGACGACACGGTCGTGGTGGCGGCGTCGGGCGCGGGGGCAGTCATGCGAGTGGTCACCTCAGAGGCTGGATGGGTCACGCGAGGTCGGGCGAGGGGATCTCGACGTCCGTCGGGTCGTCGTCGGGCTGGGCCGTGGTGCCGAACAGCTGCACGAGCTCGGACTCGGCGTTGACCACCGTCGCCAGGCGACGCACGCCCTCCCGGATGCGGTCCGGGGTCGGGAAGCAGAACGACAGCCGCATGTGGTCGGAGCCCTGGCCGTCGAAGTAGAACGCCGTGCCCGGGACGTAGGCCACGCGTTCGGTGACGGCACGCGGCAGCATCGACTTCGCGTCCAGCCCCTCGGGCAGCTTCACCCAGACGAAGAACCCCCCGACGGGTACGTTCCAGCTCGCGGCGGGGATGTGCTCGGCGAGCGCACCGACCAGGGCGTCGCGACGCTCGCGGTACATCTCCCGGTAGTCCTTGATCTGTGCTCGCCAGTCGCAGGTGTCGAGGTAGGTCTCGACCGCGAGCTGCGAAGCGTTCGAGGGCGACAGGATCGCGGACTCCGAGGCGAGCACGAGCTTCTCGCGCACGGCGTGCGGCGCGATGACGAAGCCGACGCGGTAGCCGGGGGCGAAGGTCTTGGAGAAGGAGCCGAGGTAGATCACGCCGTCGGCGTCGTAGGAACGCAGCGCCGGGTAGGGGTCGTCCTCGAAGCCGAGCAGACCGTACGGGTTGTCCTCCACGACGAGCACGCCGTGCCGGCGGCAGATCTCGAGGATCTGGGGGCGGCGCTCCACCGACATCGTCACGCCGGCGGGGTTGTGGAAGTTCGGGATGGTGTAGAGCATCTTGGCGCGGCGCCCCTCGGCCGCGAGCCGGCTCAGCGTCGCCTCGAGGGCCGCGGGAACCAGACCGTCGGCGTCGAGCTCCACGTGGACGACGTCGGCCTGGTAGGAGCGGAAGACGCCGAGGGCACCGACGTACGAGGGTGCCTCGGCGACGATGACGTCACCGGGATCGATGAAGATCCGCGTGACGAGGTCCAGTGCCTGCTGGGATCCCGTGGTCACGGTGATGTCGTCGGGGTGGGCCTCGACGCCCTCCATGGCGACGACCTCGGTGATGCGTTCGCGCAGGGACTCCTCGCCCTGCCCGGAACCGTACTGGAGCGCTCGGGTGCCCCGGGTGCGGATCAGGCGGTCCATGGCCTCGCCGATGACGTCGAGGGGGAGGCCCTCGATGAAGGGCATGCCACCTGCGAGGGAGACGACCTCGGGGCGGTTGGCGACCGAGAACAGTGCGCGGATCTCCGACGCTCGCATCCCGCGCGTCCGCTCTGCGTACGCGCCGAACCAGGGGTCGAGGCGCGTGCCGGAGGTCTGCTCGGTGAGGCGGTTCTGCTCAGTCACCTCGCCAGTGTCCCACGCCACCCGTGAAGGTCCCGTGAGCGGACCACGGTGCGGTCGTGGCCGCGGGGTCGGACCCGGGCCGCGAGCCGGGACGACAGCGGCCTCCCCCGTCGAGGACGGGGGAGGCCGCTGGACGTCGTGCCCCGGAGGTCGGGACGGTGTGTCAGGAGGAGGGGGCGGAGGCGAGCACGCCCTCGATCTCCTCGGTGAGGGCCCGCTTGGGACGGGCACCGATGATCGACTTGACGATCTCGCCACCGTGGTAGATGTTCAGCGTCGGGATCGACGTGATGCCGTAGGCCATCGTCGTGGCCTGGTTCGCGTCCGTGTCGAGCTTCGCGATCTTCACCTGGCCGGCGTACTCGTCGGAGAGCTCCTCCAGGATCGGGGCGACCATGCGGCAGGGACCGCACCAGGTCGCCCAGAAGTCGACGAGGACGGGGACGTCGGACTCGAGAACCTCGGTCTGGAAGGTGTCGTCGGTGACGGCGACGGTAGGCATGGTGTCTCCTTCGGTCGGGGAGCGGTGGGTCAGCCGGCGACGCTGTCGAGGGCGGCCGGAAGCTCCTCCGGGTCCGTCTCCGACATGTCGGCGAGGTCGGCGAGGTAGGCCTGGGCGTCGAGAGCGGCGGAGCACCCCGACCCGGCGGCGGTGATCGCCTGCCGGTAGGTGTGGTCGACGAGGTCGCCGCAGGCGAAGACGCCGGGGAGGTTGGTCCGGGTGGACCGGCCCTCGGCGAGCACGTAGCCGTCCTGGTCGAGGTCGACCTGACCCTGGAGCAGCTCGCTGCGCGGGTCGTGCCCGATCGCGACGAACACCCCGGTCACGTCCAGGTCGCGCTCCTCGCCGGTGACGGTGTCCCGCAGCCGCAGCCCGGAGACCTTGTCCTCGCCGTCGATCCCCACGACCTCGCTGTTCCAGGCGAAGTCGATCTTGGGGTCGGCCATCGCGCGGTCGGCCATGATCTTGGAGGCGCGCAGCGCGTCCCGGCGGTGGACGATCGTGACCTTCGACGCGAAACGGCTGAGGAACGTGGCCTCCTCCATCGCGGAGTCGCCACCGCCGACGACGGCGACGTGCTGGTCGCGGAAGAAGAAGCCGTCGCAGGTGGCGCACCACGACACGCCCCGCCCGGAGAGCTTCTTCTCCGCGGGGAGGCCGAGCTCGCGGTAGGCGGAACCGGTCGCCAGGACGACGGCGTAGGCGCGGAAGGTCTTCCCGCCGCCGGTGACGACGGTCTTGATCTCGCCGTCCAGCTCGAGCGTCTCGGCGTCGTCCCAGAGGATCTCGGCGCCGAAGCGTTCGGCCTGCTCACGCATGGCGTCCATGAGGTCCGGGCCCTGGATGCCGGGCGGGAAGCCGGGGTAGTTCTCGACCTCGGTGGTGTTCATCAGCGCGCCGCCGGCGGTCACGGAGCCGGCGACCACGACGGGGGCGAGTCCGGCGCGGGCGGCGTAGATCGCCGCGGTGTACCCGGCGGGGCCGGACCCGACGATGACGATGTCGCGCACCGGGGCGTCCTGGCTGTTCGACTGGTCGGTCACAATCTCTCCTGGAAGTCTGGGATCCGGTCGGAGGCCGGCACCTGGTGGCAACATGCGATACCCCCGGGACATTCCGAAGGGGTCAGGACACCGTGATCTCGTTGAGCTCGAGGCGGAACTCTCCCTCGGAGGTCGGCAGCTCGGAGGTCCACAGCACGAAACCGTCCATCACGACGGGCTCGTCCAGCTCGATGACGGTGTCGGACGAGTAGGACCCCGACGCGAGAACCTCGCCGTTCTCCGGGGCGTCGCTCCCGACACGGCGGAGCTCCCACGCACCGCCCTCGCTGTTGGTGTTCAGCTCGATCTCGGTGACGGGCGCGGGCTCGCGCAGCTCGACCTGGTAGCCGAGCCCCTCCTTGAAGCCCCCGAAGACCGGGTCGTTCTCGTAGGTGTACGTGTGCCAGAACGTCGACGGGTCGGAGTCGAAGGCGAACTCGACCTTCTCCGGCTTCTCACCGTTGCCGAGCGGGTCGATCTCACTGCCGGCCTCGATGATGGGCCGGACCTCGGGGCTCTCCGACTCGGTCGGTTCCGGCTCGCCGCCCTCGCCGCTGCTGCCGTCGGTGCCCTCGCTCGCCGCGGGGGCCGGTTCCTGGGACGGGTCCTCGGCGACGGTGGTGACGTCGAAGGGGCTGAGCGCCTGGCTCACCGCCCAGACGGCGGCGATCACGACGCCGACGAGGATCATGGCCAGAACGATCGGCGTGGGGTTCACGCCGCGCCGACGCGGGGCGGCGGTCGAGTCGAAGGAGCCCGTGGTCGGGCTCCCGGCGGCCGCCGGGCCGTACCCGGCTCCCGGCGGCGGAGGGGGGACCTGCCCCGGGGCGGCGGCCGGGGCCTGGCCGTAGGGAGCCTGCTGACCGTAGGCCGGGGGCTGAGCCTGGGTGGGCTGCTGCGCGTAGCCGCCCTGGGCGGCACCGTAGGCGGCGCCTGCCGCGCCTCCCATCGCCGCACCCCGGGCGATCCGGCCGCTGGAGGGCCGGCGCACCGGAGGAGCGGGCGGAGGCGTCCCGGGCAGGCTCTCGGTGCCGGCCGGGCTGCCGGCACCGAGCACGGACGAGCGCACCGGGCGTTCCGGCGTCGGCTGGACGAACTGCGGCAGGGATCCCAGGACGGAGACCTGGCCCCAGGGCTCGAGCGTGGCGACGACCTCGCCGGGATCGGCGGGCGCCTGGCCCTCGTCACCGAAGGTCCGTCGCACCAGCTCGTCGATCTGCTCGTCGACGTGCGGCACGAGCTCCGAGACCCCGAGGACCCCGTGCGGGCCGGTCTGGGCGGGCAGCGGTCGCACGGCGTCGGGCGCGATCCAGCTCACGTCCAGAGCCTCGCCGGGCCACCGCGCGGTGAGCGCGTAGTAGCCCAGGGCAACGACACCGCGGGCGTCCCGGGCCGCTGCGTCGCTCCCCGCCGCCTCGGCGTCGGCCAGCCCGGCGTCGATCCCGAGCCCGGTCACCACGACGCGGTGACCGTCGACCCGCACCGCCTCCGGCCGCAGCGCCAGGTGGTGCACGCCCCGCTGACGCGCGGACTCCAGGGCCGTGGCCGCCTCCCCCATGAGCGCCCGTGCCTGCTGGGCGTCCACGAGGCCGCGCGAGACGATCTGCGTGAGGGACTCCCCGGTGTACGGCTCGGTGATCACGTAGGACACCTCGCCGGTGCCGAGGTCGGTGCTGCCGACGTCGAGGACGCGGCACAGCCGTGGGTCGGCCACCAGCGCGGCGCGGCGGGCGGCGTCGATCGCCGCCGGCGCCTGCGGGCCGGTCACGAACGTGACGCGGACCGGACGGTCCAGGATCTGGTCGTGGGCCTCCCAGGCCTCGGCCGCCGCCAGGTCGGTGGCGGCGTGCTGGTTCAGCCGGTAGCGGTCGACCATGACGGTCCCGGGCTGGGCGGTGGTCACCTGGAGGCCTCCGTGGTGGTGTGGGGGAGCGTGGATCGTCGGGACGGTCCGGCGGGGCGTTCCTGCCGACCATGGTAGAGGGAGAGACCCGTCATGCGGGTCCCCGGCGGAGGCGACGCAGGATCGGGGCGAGCGCGTCGTCGAGCTCCCGGACCCGCATCAGCTTCAGCAGCCCGGCGTACGCAGCACCCATGACCAGGCCCGCGACGGCCGTCGTCAGCACCGCGAAGCCCCACGAGGACGACGCCGACGCGTCCAGCAGCCGGATCGTCAGCCACCCGAAGCCCCCCGCGACCGCCGCGGAGAGCAGGGCGCGGACGTACAGCCGCAGCACGCGGGCGCCGTCCATACCGTGCAGCTTGCGGTTCATGCCGCGGATGCGCAGCAGCAGGGAGATCCACGTGGCCAGGGCGAAGGACCCGCCGGCCGCGGCCGCCCACGCCGTGTAGGGCAGCGTCTCCGTGGCGATCCACAACCCGGCCACCAGCGAGACGGTGGCGATGATCTGGATGACGAAGATGCTGCGACCGTCCTCGAAGGCGAAGTACATGCGTCGCACCAGCACGGTGGCGCCGAGGGCGATGGTCCCGACCGCCATCGCCCGCAGGATCGGCGCGATCGCCTCCACCTCGAGCTCGGACGCGGAGGGGAGCAGCGCCTTGGTCAGCGGGAACGCGAGGACGAGGAGCGCCGTCGCGGAGAAGACCGAGAAGATGCCCGCCGAACGCAGTCCGAGCGACATGTCCCGGCGCACACCCGGCAGGTCGCCCGCGTTGACGGCGGCGCTCATCCGGGGGAACAGCACCGTGACGATCGAGACCACGACCAGCGAGTGGGGCAACAGGTAGATCGACATCGCCTGGGTGTAGGCGGCAGGCCCGCCCGCGACCTCACCGAGGTCCTCGGCGAGCTGGCCGGCGGCACCGGTGACGTTCGTCAGGTAGATGACACCGAGCTGTTCCAGGACGACGGCGCCGATGGTCCAGCCGACCACCTTGCCGGCCGACCGCAGGCCGATGCCGCGCAGCCCCAGCCGGAAGCCCCAGCGGAACCCGGCCTTGCGCAGCGCGGGCACGAGGATCGCGGACTGCGCGGCGATCCCGAGGGTCGCGGTGCCGGCGAGCACCAGGGTCTGCACCGTCGTCCAGGCCCCCACGTCGTCCAGACCCGCGTCGGGCGCCTGCCCGAACAGCAGGATGAAGGTGCCGAAACCCACGATCGAGACGACGTTGTTCGCCACCGGGGCCCAGCCGTACGCCGCGAACCGGCCATGCGCGCTGAGCACCTGACCCAGCAACGTGTACAGGCCGTAGAAGAAGAGCTGCGGCAGGCACCAGTAGGCGAAGACCACCGCGAGCTGCCGGGCCTCGGGCGTCCAGGCGTCGCTGAGCGTCATGAGGTGCACGACCAGGGGCGCCGCCGCCACCAGCACGATCGTGCCGGACAGCAGGCCGAGCCCCGAGATCGTGAGCAGCTTGTCGAGGCGTTCGCGGGCGTTGCGCGCCGACATCGCCTTCATGATCTGCGGCACCAGGACCGACTGCAGGAAACCCGCCGAGATCAGCGCGAACAGCATGTTCGGCAGCTTGTTCGCGATGTCGAAGGCGTTGGCGACCGTCCCGACGGCACCGACCGCGCCGACGAGCAGCATCGTGCGCACCAGGCCCGACGCCCTCGAGGCGGCCGTGCCCAACGACATCGCCAGCGAGCCCTTGCCCAGGCTCGCCCTGCGCACCCCGTGCGGGTCCGCCGTCCGACCGGACGCGTCGTCGGGTCCGGCGGGGGTGGCGTCGGGTGCTCCCTGCTCAGGGGGATCGGTGGTCATGACGCGGTGTCCTCCGGGGATGGGGCCTGGGGCGGGACGGTCGTGGTCCGGCCCGTCGGGACGGCGGACTCGGCGACCTGCTCGCCGGTGGTGCGGCGGTCGGAGCGTCCGCGGCGGACGGTCCGCCAGATGCCGGTGAGGAACAGCAGGCCGATACCGGCCGCCATCACGGCGGTGCCGACCGTCTCCCACCCCGCCCGCACCCGCAGGGCGAACTCGGTGGGCGGGGCGACCTCGACACCGCTCGGTGCCAGCACCTCGACGGCGAGCGTCACGTCACCGGAACCGATCGCCCGGACCCGGACCTGGGCGTCCCGGGAGGTGCCGGCCGGGACGACGATCTCGGGGACCGTCTCCACGACCAGCCGGGGGTCGTCGGGCCGCAGCCGCACGGTGACGCGGGTGTCGACGGGCAGGTCGTTGCGGATGCGGACCGGGAGGTCTCCGGCGTCGCTGATCAGCAGGACGTCGGCCCGGTCCAGGACGCTGATGCCGGACCGCACCTGGGCGGCGTTCGCCTGCGCCAGCTCCACGGCGCCGGCCCGGGCCTCGGGGGTGTCCCGATAGGCGATCGACAAGGGCGCGAAGAGGTCGCGGTCCACCCCGGCGGTGAGGGTGCCCGGGTCCGCGGCGACGGTGGCGAAGGCGGCGACGTCCTCGGAGGTGGAGATCAGGCCGCGGACGGAACCGGGGGACAGCTCGGCGTCCGTCACCGCCTCCTCGGCGACGCGGGCGGACCGATCGTCGCCGGCGGAGGCCAGCGCCTCGCCGAGGTCGGTGAGCTCGACCCAGCTCTGCGCGGCCAACGCCCCGAGCACGGCGTCGAACGTGGCGACGTCCGGTGACCAGCCCCGCGGCAGCGCCGCCACGACGGGGGTGGCGGCCGCCGCCTCGGCCGCGTCCGCGGCGAGCACCGCCGTGTCGGCGAGGAGCCGTTGCACCGTGGCGGCGGGCTCGGACACCGCACCGCCGGAGCCCGTGGCGTCGTCGAGCACCGCGCTGATCGTCGCGTCCGGCACGGCGACCCGCAGCGGACCGGACCCGCTCGCCACGGAGCCGAGGGAGCCCGGGGCCTCGGGCAGCGCGATGCCCTCCGTGCCGAGCAACGCCCGGGCGCCCGCGGCGTCGGCGGCCGCGACCGTCGGTGCGTCCACCACCCCGGCGGGCCAGGCGATGCGGGGCCCCCAGTCGTCGGCCGCCTCCCAGTCCTCGGGCAGCACCTCCCGGCCCCCGGCGATCCGGGCGATGTCCGGCGCGTCGACGTCCGCATGGGCGAGCGCCGCCAGATCGGGGTCGCCGACGGGGAGGGTGACCACACCGGGACCGCCCTCCCGGAGCATCCGGTCGGCCCACCGGGCGGCGTCCTCGTCGACCGACCGCTCGGCGGTCGCCACGACGGCGGGGTCGACGGCGAGCGAGAGCGCGCCGACCTCGGAGGTGGCCGCCGCGAGGAGCTCGTCGTACGGGGCACCCGGCGCGCTCCAGGCCGCGACCGCGTCCGCGTAGTCCTCCGGTGCGGCCGGGTCGAAGGCCGGACCGGTCACGGGCGCGGCCACGCTGAGCGCGACGGGCGCCGGAGCACCCTGCCGTGCGGAGGAGGCACCGCGGCCCGGGTCGTACATCATGAACGTGTGCAGGGTCTCCAGCGTCGTCCGGGCGTCGTGGAGGCGGATCGACATCTGCCGGGGCCCCCACGGCGCGTTCTCCCCGAGGAGGAGGTCCTCGACGTCCAGCGTCAGCGTGACCTCCAGGGACTCGCCGGGCGGCAGGGGGTCGAGCTGCTCGCGCAGCTGGGTCGCGGCCAGACCCGTCTCCGCCGTCGACCAGGAGGCGACCTCGGTCCGTGTGGTGACCGGCCGCCAGCCCACCCCGAGCTCCGCGGTGAGGCCGGTGAACGCGCTGTCGCCGTCGTTGGTGACGCGGAGCGTGACCTCCTGGGTGTCGTCCGGGCCGACGACCGTCGGCGAGATCGCCACGATCTCGGTCGTGAGGTCTTCGTGGGCGGACGCCGGGACGGTCGGCAGGAGCACCAGGGGGGCGACCAGCAGCAGGGTGGACAGCAGGAGGAGCAGGGCGCGGCTGGGGGCGCCCCTCGTCCGGGAGTGGATCACGCGCAGGGCCTCACTCGACCAGGTCCGGGGTATGGGTCAGGACGTGCAGGGCCGTCGCCGCGAGGCGCTGCTCGTTGGGATACGCGAGCCGGTCGGGCAGCTCGGTCAGTGGCACCCAGCGGGCGTCCTCCGCCTCGCCGTCCGGGTCGTCGGCCGCCGTGATCAGGCCCCCGTCGGCACGCAGCAGGAAGTGGTGGACCACCTTGTGGACCCTGCGGTCCTCCCCGCTGAACCAGTAGTCGATGACCCCGAGGGTCCGGCGTACGGTGCCCTGGATCCCGGTTTCCTCGCGGATCTCGCGCACCGCGGCTTCCTCCGGGGTCTCGGCTCCCTCCAGGTGACCCTTGGGCAGGCACATCTCGAGCCGGCCGGCGCGGTTGCGCCGCAGGATGACCGCGGCCCGGTGACCCGAGACGTGCCGTTCGACGACCAGCCCGCCGGCCGACGTCTCGTCGACCACCGGCAGATGGCCCGTGCTTCCCGCGGTGCTCGGCACCGTCGCGCGGCGACGCAGCCGCGCCGGGTCGACCTTGAGGGGGTGCCCGCCCGGGGGGACCGGTACCGGCACGGGTGGGCGCTCCTCAGGAGCGCCGGGTGCCGGTACCGCAGATGACATGGACCTACCCTACCGAGAGAACCCGCTGGCCCTGACGACGTCGCCGACCGGGGACGACGGGGGCGGGCGCGCAGCGGGCACGGGGATCTGGGAAGATAGGCAGTCGTGTCGACCCCAGATTCTCCCGCCCCCGCGGCGCTGCTGCGCCGAGCCCTCGGTGTGCTCGCCCAGATGGCGCCGGCCGCCGTCGAGCTCGGCGAGATCTTCGCCGCCGCCGGCCACGAGCTCTCCCTCGTCGGCGGTCCGGTCCGCGACGCCTTCCTCGGCCGGACCAGCGCCGACCTCGACTTCGCCACCTCGGCGACGCCGGACGAGACCGAACGTCTCCTCGCCCGCTGGGGCGACGCGCACTGGGACATCGGCAAGGAGTTCGGCACGATCGGCGCCCGGCGGTACGCCCGGGACGCGGACGGCGGGACGGGTGGTGACGACGTCGTCGTGGAGGTCACCACCTACCGCTCCGACACCTACGACCCCGAGTCGCGCAAGCCCGTCGTGGCGTTCGGCGACACCCTCGACGGCGACCTCTCGCGGCGCGACTACACGGTCAACGCCATGGCGGTGCGTCTGCCGGACCTGACGTTCGTGGACCCCTTCGGCGGGCTGTCCGACCTGGCCGCCCAGGTGCTGCGCACGCCCATCGCACCGGAGCGGTCCTTCGACGACGACCCGCTGCGGATGCTGCGCGCCGCGCGCTTCGCCGCCCAGCTCGGGTTCACCGTCGAACCCGCCACCCGGGCGGCTATCGACGAGATGGCCGGCCGGCTCGAGATCGTCTCGGCCGAGCGGGTCCAGGCCGAGCTCTCGAAGCTGCTCTGCTCGGACCGGCCCCGTGCCGGTCTCGAGGTGCTGGTCGACACCGGGATGGCCGACCACGTGCTGCCCGAGCTGCCGGCCCTGCGCCTGGAGATCGACGAGCACCACCGGCACAAGGACGTCTACGAGCACTCCCTGATCGTGCTCGACCAGGCGATCGCGCAGGAGACGGGGCCCGACGGCGCCGTGCCCGCTCCGGATCTCGTGCTGCGGCTCGCGGCGCTGCTGCACGACATCGGCAAGCCCGCCACCCGACGTTTCGAGCCCGGCGGCGGGGTGAGCTTCCACCACCACGAGGTCGTCGGCGCGAAGCTGACGGCCAAGCGGCTCCGCGCCCTGAAGTACGAGAAGCAGGTCGTCAAGGACGTCTCGCGGCTCGTCGAGCTGCACCTGCGCTTCCACGGGTACGGCGACGGCGCGTGGACGGACTCGGCGGTGCGGCGCTACGTCACCGACGCGGGGCCCTTGCTGGAACGGCTGCACCGGCTGACGCGGGCCGACTGCACCACCCGCAACCGGCGCAAGGCCAAGCGGCTCGCCGACGCCTACACCGACCTCGAGGAGCGGATCGCCCGGCTGCGCGAGCAGGAGGAGATCGACTCGATCCGGCCCGACCTGGACGGCACGCAGATCATGGCGATCCTCGGTGTCGGCCCCGGCCCGGTCGTGGGGCAGGCGTACCAGCACCTGCTGGGCCTGCGGATGGAGCACGGCCCGCTCGGCGAGGAGCGGGCGACCGCCGAGCTTCAGTCCTGGTGGGCGGCCCGGCAGGACTGACCGCTTCCGCGCCGGGAGCCGGTGCGGTTCTCGTGCGGGCCGACGATCTCCGTGTCGGCCTCGCCCGAGGACGGCACCGGGATGTTGCGCACCACGAGGATGCAGGTGTCGTCCTCCTGGGTGCCGTCCGCGCAGGCCTCGACGATCGCGTCCCGCGACGCCTCGGCCTCCAGGTCGGGGTCGACCTCCTCGACGCAGGTCAGCAGGTTCTCGAGCTGGGTGCGCAGCGGCCGGTCGCGGCGTTCGATGAGACCGTCGGTGAACAGGACCAGCGAGTCGCCGGGGTGCAGCACCGTCGAGGCCTCCGGCACCTCACCGGTCAGCAACGGCGCCCCGATGGGCGTCGTGAGGGCCTCGTCGAGCTTCTCGACGTCGTGGTGGGAGTGGATCAGCAGCGGTGCGTGGTGCCCGGCCCGGGTGTAGGTGATCCGGCGGTTCCCGCGGTCGTCCGGGGGGTCGACGATCGCGAACACGCACGTGGTCATGTCCGCCATCTGCAGGCTCCGCACGAGGTCGTCGACGCCGGCGATCACCGCGCTCGGTGACAGCCCCGCCCAGGCCTCCGAGCGCAGCACGGAGCGCAGCTGGCCCATCGACGCGGCGGCGCGGATGTCGTGGCCGACGACGTCACCGACGGAGATCGCGACGCGACCGTCGGGCAGCGGCACGACGTCGTACCAGTCGCCGCCGACGTCGGCCCCCGCGGAGGCCGGCTCGTACAGCGCGGCGCAGTCCAGGCCCGGGGCCTCGACGATCTCCGGGAGCATGCTGTGCTGCAGGGTCAGGGCCGTCTGCTGCTCGCGGCGGTAGAGCCGGGCGTTGTCGAGGGCGAGCCCGGCCCGCGCCCCGAGGGCCACGATGTCGTGGACGTCGGAGGACGGGAAGGCGGTCGCGACGTCGCCGTCGTCGCTGACGACGATCAGGACGCCGATGTCGCCGGCGCGCCCGCGCAGCGGCACCACCATCGCCGAGCCGAGGCCGAGGCGCCGCAGCGCGTCGAGCTCCTCGGGGCCCGTGCGGGCCGGCAGCGACTCGATGTCGACGGGGAACGGTTCGGAGATCTCCTCGGTGCCGGTGGTGAGCACCCTGAGGACGGTCGGGGACTCGCGGATCCAGCGGTGCGAGCGTTCCAGCACGGCGATGTCGTCGGCTCGCTCGGGGTCGCGGGAGGCGCCGTGCACGATGCGCGGTGCGCCGTGCTCGTCGACGAGCAGCACGGCGCACCAGGAGCCGTAGTGGGGTGCCACGAGGGCCGGCAGCGCGGCCGCTCCCGACTCCTCGTCGAACAGGTCGACGAGGGCCTGGGTGATCGAGGCGAGCCGCCGCAGGCTCTCGGTCTGCCGGTTGGCGGCGTCGAGCTCCAGCGCCTGCCGGCGGTCGTGGTGCACCCGCTCCGTGACGTCCGTCTGGATCCCCACGTGGTGGGTGACGTTGCCCTCGTCGTCGTGGATGGGGGAGACGACGACCTGGTTCCAGAACGGGGTCCCGTCCTTGCGGTAGTTGAGCAGCGTCTCGCCGACGGCCTGCCCGGCGTCCAGCGCGGCGCGGATGCGGGCCACGGTCTGGCGGTCCGTCCCCTCGCCCTGCAGGAAGCGGCAGTTCGTGCCCAGGACGTCGTCCGTCGTGTAGCCGGTCACCTCGCAGAAGGCCGGGTTGACCCAGATGAGCGGGTCGTCCGGCAGCGACGGGTCCGAGATGGTGAAGCTGAGGTGGCTCGCCACGGCCGCGCGTCGCTGCAGCCCGTCGAACTCGGAGGGCGGGTGCGACTCCTGCAGGCCCGTCCCGGGCAGCATCACCACGAGGGCACGGTTCGCCAGGGTCCCGGGGGCCCCGGCGAGCGGGACGCCGACGGCCCAGAGGTCGTCGGGAGCGTTCTGCCGCGCGGAGAGCACCGCCACGCCGGAGCTGCCGTCCACAGCGGCCGCCAGGGCCCGCTCGGCGGAGATGTCGGCGTCCCGGACGGACAGGCCCGCCGCCGCGCACCAGGCACCGAGCGAGGTCGGCAGCTCGAGGCCGCCGACCATGCGCGCGCCGACCGGGTTCGTGTCGACCACCTCGTGCGTGCGGGTGTCGACGAGGAGCACGGCACCACCCGTGACCACCTTCGCGGGGTCGTGGACCTCCGGCAGGAGATCGCGCGCCAGCGTGGTGATGTCGGTCGGCGCCGACTGTTGCTGCGTCATTCGTGGAACCTTCCCCCCGTCCCTCCGACCCGCCGTCGGGAGGACCGGAGATCCCTATGATGCGGCGAACCGGAACGGCCTGTCCACATGATGGCGGTGCCCGCGGCCGCGTGCGACGCGGGTCACGACGGGCCGGACCGGTCCCGTCAGTGCGCCGCGGGGGTCTCCCGGCGGACGTCGTCGGCCTTGCGCAGGCGCGTGGCCAGCAGCACCGCACCGATCATGACGCCGGCCGCCACGCCGAAGGCGAGCCGCGCGCCGCCCGCCGTCGCCGCGGCCTCGGTGGCGCCGTCGTCGAGCAGGGCGACGGACCGCAGCGTGAGCAGGGCGACGAACAGCGCCGTCCCGGCCGCGCCCGCGAGCTGCTGCAGCGTGGTGATCGTGGCGGACCCGTGGGAGTACAGCCGGGGTGCCAGCCCGCCGAGGGCCGACGTGAGGGTCGGGGTGAACACGCAGGCCAGCCCGAGGCTGAGGACGACGTGCCCGACCATCACCCACCAGACGGGCGAGGACGGCGACAGCGTGGCGAACAGGACCATCGCCACCGCGACGGCCGACACGCCCGGCAGGACGAGCGGGCGCGGGCCGACCCGGTCGTACAGGCGGCCGACGACCGGGCCGAGCAGGCCCATCATGAGACCACCGGGCAGCATGACGAGCCCGCTGGCGAGCGGGGCGAGGCCGATCGCCTCCTGCAGCACCAGCGGCAGGCCGATGATCATGCCGAACATCGCGATCATCGCGACGACGAGCACGCTCAGACCGGCGGGGAAGCCCGGCGCCCGGAAGACCCGCAGGTCCAGCAGGGCGTCGTCGGTGCGCTGCAGGCGGAGCTGGCGCCGCACGAACAGCGCGAGGAACACGACCCCGCCCACGATCGGGAGCACGGGGGAGACCGGCGGCGTGTGCCGGGCCGCCTCACCGAGGGAGGACAGCCCGTAGACCAGCCCGCCGAACGCGAAGGCCGACAGCACCACCGACAGCGCGTCCAGGTGCTTGCGTGCCCGCTCGGCGACGTCGCGGACCAGGAACAGGCCGAGGGTGAGGCCCACCAGCGCGATCGGCAGCACGACCCAGAAGACCTCGCGCCAGCCCAGGGCGTTGACCACGGCGCCGGACATCGTCGGGCCGAGGGCCGGGGCGACCGCGATGACCAGGGACACGTTGCCCATCACCCGTCCGCGGTGGTGGGGCGGCACGATCGTCATCACCGTGGTCATGAGCAGGGGCAGCATGACCGCCGTGCCGGACGCCTGGACGACGCGGGCGGCGACCAGCAGCCCGAACACGGGGGCGAGCCCGGCGAGCAGGGTGCCGAGGCTGAACAGGGACATCCCCAGGATGAACGCCGTCCGCGTCCCGACACGCTGCAGCAGCCACCCCGTGGTGGGGATGACGACGGCCATCGTCAGCAGGAACGCGGTGGTCAGCCACTGCCCGGCCGACGGCTCGATCCCGAACTCGCTCATGACCGACGGCAGCGCCACACCCATGGTCGTCTCGTTGAGGATGACGATGAACGCCGACACCATGAGCAGCGCGATGACACCCAGGTGCTCGCGCGACAGCTTGTCGGTGTCGCGGGCGGGCACCTCCGCGGCGGGGGTCGCTCCGCCGGGCGGGGTCTCGGTGCTGCGTACGGTCATGAAACCTCCCGGTGGTTCGCTCGGACGTCGTCGACCGCGGGCGGCGCTGCGCACGGACGGACCCGTCGGATCAAGGCGTTCTCAGCCTGCGGTATTCCCTGTCACGGTGGCGACCTGATTTCGTCGCCGGACTCATCTGTCGACGCGGGCCGGGTCCCCGGACACCGTCACCGGAGCGGGGTGCCGCGCCCCGGCGAACCCGAGCAGCGCCGCGACGCCGACGTAGGCGAGCGCGAGCACGAGGAACAGACCCCGCGACCACCCCTCGTCGGGCACCGTCCAGGCGGCGAGCACCGCCGCACCGACGAACGCCGCGTTGTACAGCACGTCGAAGAAGGCGAAGGCGCGGCCGCGGAAGTCGTCGTGGGTGTCGCGCTGGACGATGGTGTCCACGGCGATCTTGGCGCTCTGGGCGGCGAGGCCGAGCAGACCGGCACCGACCAGCACGATCGTGCGGGACGGCGTGGTGGACAGCAGGAGCTGGGAGGCCGCGGCCAGCAGCAGCATCCACACGATCCAGCCCTGGGCCCCGGTGAGCCGGGACAGCACCGGGGTGATGACGACGGCGCACGCGCCGCCGACCGCGGTCGCCGCCAGGACGAGGGCGAAGTTCGCCAGCCCCGCGGCGGTCTGGCCGGGATCGGCCAGCAGGTTGCGGGAGATGAGGATGGCGGCGATGAAGACCACGCCGTAGAGGAACCGGTGGGCGGCCATCACCAGCAGCGCCTGGCCCGGTGTCCGCCGGGCGGCCAGGTAGCGGGCGCCGTCGACCAACCCGTGAGCGACGTCCGAGATCTCGGCCGCGAGGTGGCCGCGGGCGGGATGCTCCGGACCCAGCTGGTCGCGGCCGAGCCGCAGGGCGAGCAGCGCGGCGACACCGAAGACGACGGCGGCGCACACGAGCGCGGCCGCGTCGTGGGCCGGTCCGTCCGGGATGCCGAGCCCGATGGCCAGGGCGACCCCGCCCCCGAGGAAGACGGCGCCGGCGCCGAGGGTGGGCGTCAGCGAGTTGGCCGTGAGCAGGTACGGGCCCGCGACCACGTTGGGGAGCCCTGCGCTGAGCGCGGCGAGGAGGAAGCGGTTGACGCTCAGCGCCAGCAGCCCGAGCAGGATCACCCAGACGTCGCCGCTGCCCTCGAGGCCGACGGTGAGCATGATCGCGGCCATGGCCGCCGTGATGAGGACGCGCAGGGCGTTGCCGTGGGCGAGCACCTGGCGCCGCCGCCACCGGTCGAGGAACACGCCCGCGAAGGGGCCGACGATCGTGAAGGGCGCGAGCATGACGGCGAAGGCGCTCGCGACGCCGGTCGCCGTCCCCGCGCGTTCGGGGGAGAAGAAGAGGAGGGCGGCCAGGCCGACCTGGAACATGCCGTCACCGGCCTGGGAGACGAGCCGCACGGCGAACAGCCGACGGAACCCCTCCAGGCGCAGGAGAGCGCGCAGGTCGTGCCAGGTCTCGACCAGAGCTCCCACGGCTCCACCTTCCCATGGTGCGGCGCGGCCCGGAGGGGCTCACCCGCGTGGCGCGGCGCCGCCCTGTCCCGCGAGTCAGGACGTCCCGCCGCGAGTCAGGACGCGCGTGCGCGACTCAGGACGCCCGGGCTCGGTGTGCCGAGTGTCTCGCCCCGCTGCAGATCGACGGGCGACGTGCAGCGAGACGAGACGTTCG
Source organism: Isoptericola sp. b515 (assembly GCF_030588125.1). Classification (NCBI taxonomy): domain Bacteria; kingdom Bacillati; phylum Actinomycetota; class Actinomycetes; order Micrococcales; family Promicromonosporaceae; genus Isoptericola; species Isoptericola sp. b515. The sequence continues at coordinate 985,129 of NZ_JAUQYR010000001.1, forward strand.
GGAACCGGCGGAAGCGGAGGCCTACTCGGGCCGTCCGAACGCTCCGGGTCAGCGCTCGACGTCGCCGGCGATGAAGGCCTCGAGCTGCGCGCGGCCCTGGGTGTCCTCCATCTGGACCGGCGGGGACTTCATGAAGTACGTCGACGCCGACAGGATCGGGCCGCCGATGCCGCGGTCCTTGGCGATCTTCGCCGCGCGGATCGCGTCGATGATGATGCCGGCCGAGTTCGGGGAGTCCCACACCTCGAGCTTGTACTCCAGGTTCAGGGGCGCCTCGCCGAACGCGCGACCCTCGAGGCGCACGTAGGCCCACTTGCGGTCGTCGAGCCAGGCGACGTAGTCCGAGGGGCCGATGTGGACGTTGCGGTCCTCCTTCTTGCCGGCGAGCGCGCCGGTCAGGTTGGAGGTGACGGCCTGGGTCTTGGAGACCTTCTTCGACTCGAGGCGGTCGCGCTGCAGCATGTTCTTGAAGTCCATGTTGCCGCCGACGTTGAGCTGGTACGTGCGGTCCAGCACGACGCCGCGCTGCTCGAACAGCTTGGCGAGCACGCGGTGCGTGATCGTGGCACCAACCTGCGACTTGATGTCGTCGCCGACGATCGGCACGCCGGCGTCCTCGAACTTCTTCGCCCACTCGGGGTCGGAGGCGATGAAGACCGGCAGGGCGTTGACGAAGGCCACGCCCGCGTCGATGGCGCACTGCGCGTAGAACTTGTCGGCGTCCTCCGACCCCACGGGGAGGTAGGAGACGAGGACGTCGACGTTCGCGTCCTTGAGCGCCTGGGTGACGTCGACCGGCTCGTCGGCCGCCTCGTCGATGGTCGCGGCGTAGTAGTCGCCGAGCCCGTCGAGGGTGGGGCCACGCTGGACCATGACACCCGTGGGCGGCACGTCGGCGATCTTGATGGTGTTGTTCTCGGAGGCGTTGATCGCCTCCGCCAGGTCGAAGCCGACCTTCTTCGCGTCGACGTCGAACGCCGCCACGAACTCGAGGTCGCTCACGTGGTACTCACCGAACTGCACGTGCATGAGACCCGGGACGGTGTCGGACGGGTCGGCGTCGCGGTAGTAGTGCACACCCTGGACCAGGGACGATGCACAGTTTCCGACGCCGACGATGGCAACGCGGACGGAGGTCATCCTCGCTCCTTGTTTCTCGGGGCCGGGGCGGGATGCGCCCCGGCGTCGTGGTCGCGGTCACGGCCGCTGACGCGGTCGCGCTCGGTCGTGATGAGCCCGTCGAGCCAGCGCACCTCGCGCTCGACCTGCTCCAGTCCGTGCCGCTGCAGCTCCAGAGTGTATTCGTCGAGCCGCTCGCGGGTCCGGGCTGCGGACTCCCGGACCGCCTCCAGGCGCTCGGTCAGCCGGGTGCGCCGGCCTTCGAGGATGCGGAGGCGGGTCTCGGCGTCCGTCTGCGCGAACAGCGCGAACCGGACGTCGAAGCTCTCGTCCTCCCAGGCCGCGGGGCCGGCGGAGGCGAGAGTGGTCTGCAGGTGTTCCTTGCCCTCCGGGGTGAGCCGGTAGACGATCCGTCCACGACGTCCCGTGAGGGGCTTCGTGCCCGACGCCGTCCGCCCGGACGCCCCGGAGGCTCCGGAGCGTGCCGGCGTGGCAGGGTCGGGGTCGACCGTCTCGATCAGGCCTCGTCCGACCAAGGACTTCAGGGCCGGGTAGAGGGTGCCGTAGGAGAAGGCGCGGAACGAACCCAGGAGCAGGTTGAGCCGCTTGCGCAGCTCGTAGCCGTGCAACGGGGCAGAGCTGAGCAGACCCAGGACGGCCGTCTCGAGAACGTTCGAGCGACTGCGCACCCGTGTTCTCCCTCCCGTGCCGACGGCACCTCTCATGGCGTTGTATCGAGTCGATACATCACGAGGATAGGACGAGCGCGACGGTGCGGCAATCGGCCGCTCCAGCGCGGCGAATGTGAAGGGCTCGTGGAGCCGCGGCCAGAGGTCTGGGGACGACCGGCGCACAAACGGTTGCGTCGCGCGTCCATCTCGACACCCCGCCGCGCGCATCCCCTAGTGTTCGGTGGGGTTCCTCGTGTCCGCAGGGGGGGGAACAGGGTCGAGGACATCGCACTTCGAAAGGGTGGACGTGGGTCGCTTCTGGAACTATCCGCGCCGGGGCCTGGGCCCTGTGCAGCGGTGGCTGCCGTCGTGGCGCATCGTCGTCGGCTGCGTGCTCGGGTTCGTCGCGCTCGGCGCCGGCGTCTTCTTCGCCGCGTGGACGTCGACCGCCATCCCGAAGAACCTCGACGACGTCGACCACCAGGCGACGACGGTCTACTACGCCAACGGCAAGGAGATCGGCACGTTCTCCAGCGTCAAGCGCGAGATCGTCGCCTACGAGGACCTGCCCAAGCACGTCGGCGACGCGGTCGTGGCCAGCGAGAACGAGTCCTTCTGGGAGGACGCTGGTGTCGACTTCTTCGGTATGGCGCGTGCCGCGTTCACCAACCTCACGACCGGCTCCCGGCAGGGCGGTTCCACGCTGACGCAGCAGTACGTCGAGCGCTACTACCTGGGCCAGACGAGCGACATCGCCGGCAAGGCGCGCGAGGCGATCATCGCCATGAAGATCGCCCAGAACCAGCCGAAGGAGCTGGTGCTGGACCGCTACCTCAACACGATCTACTTCGGCCGCGGGGCCTACGGCGTCCAGGCGGCCGCCCAGGCGTACTTCGACAAGGACGCCAAGGACCTGACCTACTCCGAGTCCGCCATGCTGTCCGGGATCATCCCGGCGCCCGTGCGCTACGACCCGTCGGAGAACCCGGACATCGCCAAGGCCCGCTGGGAGCGCAGCCTGAACCGGATGGCCGAGCAGGGCTACATCACCCAGGCCGAGGCCGACTCGGCCCAGTTCCCGGAGTTCGTCGAGAAGGACACCAGCAGCAACAGCCTCGGCGGCCAAAAGGGCTACATCATGAACGCCGTCAAGAAGGAGCTGCTCGCCACCGGGGAGTTCACCGAGGAGGACCTCGAGTCCCGGGGCCTGCAGATCCACACGACGATCAAGCCGAAGCTGCAGCGCACCGCAGCGAAGATCGTCAAGGACCTGCCCGAGGACGCGAACAAGAACATCCGTGCGTCCCTGGTGTCGATCGATCCCGAGACCGGGGCGATCGTGACGCTGTACGGCGGCGCCGACTACCTCAAGCAGTCGCTCAACACCGCCACCCAGGACAGGGTGCAGGCGGGTTCGACCTTCAAGCCGTTCACGCTGATCGGCGCGCTCGAGGACGGGGTCCAGCTCACCGACCGCTTCGACGGCAACACCCCGAAGACCTTCGAAGGCGTGGGCGAGAACGAAGAGGGCTACACGGTCAACAACTTCGGCGAGGAGTCGTACGGTGAGGTCGACCTCGTCGAGGCCACCACGCACTCGATCAACACCGCCTACGTCGAGCTGAACGTCGAGAACGGGCCGAAGCGCACCGTCGACGTCGCGCACCGCCTCGGCATCCGGGAGGACGAGGACGACCCGATCGCGCCCTATGCGTCCAACGTGCTCGGCACCCACTCGGTCTACCCGATCGACATGGCCGAGGCCTACGCCACGATCGCCGGGGGCGGCTACCACGTGGAGCCGTACATCGTGGACCGGGTGGAGCACATGGACGGCACCCAGCGCTACGCGAGGGAGACGACCGCCGAGAAGCGCTTCGAACCCGACGTGATCAACGCCGCGACCTACGCGATGACCCAGGTCGTGGAGAAGGGCTCGGGGCGCGCCGCGCTCGAGCTCACCGGGCCGGACGGGCAGCGCCGGCCGGTGGCCGGCAAGACCGGTACGGCCAACAACAACGAGACCGCCTGGTTCACCGGCTTCACCCCGCAGCTCGCGACCGTCGTCAACCTGCGGCAGTACAAGACGGTCGATGTCGAGCAGGGCATCATGAAGGACAAGGCGCCGATCGAGGCCTTCGGCCCGTACAGCGAGATCACCGGTTCGACCTGGCCGGCCGCCGCGTGGACCGAGTTCATGCAGGTCGCGCTCGAGGGCAAGGAGATCGCGGAGTTCCCCGAGTACACCCCGCCGACGCCGTCGTTCGAGCCGTCCCCGACGCCGAGCGAGACCGCCGAGTGGGTCGAGCTGCCGGACAACCTCGTCGGCATGAACATCAACGAGGCCACGAGGCTGCTGGAGAGCCTGGGCCTGTCGGTGGCGACGCAGGCGACCGACGACGAGGCCCGCAAGGGCACCGTCGTGAACGTCTACGACACGGGCGGCTCCGTCCAGACGGGGTCGACGGTCACGCTCTGGGTCTCGACCGGCAAGGTCGAGGAGCAGCAGAAGGTCGCTGTGCCCAACGTCGTCGGGCAGTCCGCCGGCTCGGCCGAGAGTCAGCTCAACCGGGTCGGTCTCTCGACGGCCGTGGTCGAGGAGCCCAGCAACCAGGTCCAGCGGGGCCAGGTGATCCGCACCGAGCCCGGCGCCGGGAGCGAGGTCGAGTCCGGGTCCACCGTCACGATGGTGGTCTCGTCCGGGCCCCAGCAGACCCAGGAACCGACGCAGGAGCCGACCTCGGAGCCGTCGCAGTCACCGTCCCCGACGGACCAGCCGGGCAACGGCAACGGGAACGGCAACGGGTGACCGAGGCCACCCGACGATGAACTTCGTCCGGGGTGCCCGTAGCAGGTATCCTGGTCGACTGGCCGTACCACGCCGCCCCCGCTCGGGGAACGGCAGGGCACGGCCGACGCACGCACTAACCCTCCTGCCACGGAACGACCGTGGCCGCTGAGACCAGAGGAGGTGGGTTGAACTCATGCGTCAGTACGAACTGATGGTGATCCTGGACCCGGAGGTCGAGGAGCGCACCGTGGCCCCGACGCTGGAGAAGCTGCTCAAGGTCGTCACGACCGACGGCGGCAGCGTCGACAACGTGGACATCTGGGGTCGTCGCCGCATGGCGTACGACATCAACAAGCGCTCCGAGGGCATCTACGCCGTCGTGAACTACACCGCGACGCCGGACACCGCGAAGGAGCTGGACCGTCAGCTGGGCCTCAACGAGGGCGTGCTGCGGATCAAGACGCTCCGCGCCGCTGCTCACTGAGACCCGCTGAACCGAGACACCCCGCATCCTCGCTGGGCACCTGTCGGTGCCCCGTGATGGGATGCCACTGGACCATCGAGGACAGCCGAATCTCGCGGACGAACGAAGGAGCTTGGCATGGCTGGTGAGACCGTCATCACGGTCGTCGGAAACCTGACCGCGGACCCGGAGCTGCGCTTCACCCCGTCGGGTGCAGCCGTCGCCAACTTCACGATCGCGTCGACGCCCCGCACGTTCGACCGTCAGTCGAACGAGTGGAAGGACGGGGAGGCGCTGTTCCTGCGCTGCTCCATCTGGCGCGAGGCGGCGGAGAACGTCGCCGAGTCGCTGACGAAGGGCATGCGCGTCATCGCGCAGGGCCGCCTTCAGCAGCGTTCGTTCGAGACCCGCGAGGGCGAGAAGCGCACCGTCGTGGAGCTGCAGGTCGACGAGATCGGCCCGTCGCTGAGGTGGGCGTCCGCCAAGGTCGCCCGCGCTCAGCGCAGCGGTGGCGGTGGCGGCGGATTCGGTGGCGGCTACGGCGGCAACGCCGGTGGCCAGCCCGGTGGCGGCGGTGGATTCGGTTCCTCCGGCGGCGGACAGCAGAGCGACCCCTGGGCCACGGCTGGCCCGGCGTCCTCGGGCGGCGGGTTCTCGGACGAGCCCCCGTTCTGATCGTCGCCCACATCCAGAATCACCCGTGACCTCCCGGCGTCGCGCCGGAGAGGTCCACACCTGAGAAGGAGCACACACCATGGCCAAGCCTGTGGTGCGGAAGCCCAAGAAGAAGGCCAACCCGCTCAAGGCCGCGAAGGTCGAGACGGTCGACTACAAGGACACCGCCCTGCTGCGGAAGTTCATCTCCGACCGCGGCAAGATCCGTGCGCGTCGCGTCACCGGCGTGAGCGTGCAGGAGCAGCGCCAGATCGCCAAGGCCGTCAAGAACGCGCGCGAGATGGCCCTGCTGCCGTACTCGTCGTCGGCCCGCTGAGGAAAGGATCCAGATCATGGCAAAGCTGATCCTGACCCACGAGGTGACCGGTCTCGGTGAGCCCGGCGACGTCGTCGAGGTGAAGGACGGGTACGCCCGTAACTTCCTCATCCCGCGTTCGCTGGCCACGCCGTGGACCAAGGGCGCCGAGTCGCAGATCTCCGCGATCCGCAAGGCCCGCAAGGCCCGCGAGATCGCCACGCGCGAGGACGCCCAGGCCGCGGCCGAGTCGATCCAGTCGCGGACCTACACCGTCGAGGCGCACGCCGGCGAGTCCGGCCGCCTGTTCGGTGCGGTCACGACCGCGGACATCGCCAAGGCCGTGCAGTCGGCCGGCGGCCCGTCCGTCGACAAGCGCAAGATCGAGATCGGCCAGCCGATCAAGTCGCTCGGTGAGCACACCGTGTCGATCCGCCTGCACCCCGAGGTGTCGGCGAAGATCGAGCTGGAGGTCGTCGCCGGCTGACGCCGGTCCGATCGTCCGAAGGCCCCGGTTCCCGTCATGGGGAGCCGGGGCCTTCGTCGTCCCCCGTGAGCGTCGGTGCTCGTGCCGCCCCGCCGATGGACCGGTCCGCGCCCGCCACCGAGACGAGCACGCGCTCGGCAGTTCGTGCCTCGCTCGGCAGTTCAAGCTGCCGAACGAGGCACGAACTGCCGAGTGAATCCCCAGGCTGTGGATGACCAGCGGTGACCCCTCGGTCGGGCCGCGATGCTGAAGTCCGTGCCCTCCGAGATCGTGATCGCCCGCGAGTCCTTGCCGTCGGACCTCCGGCAGGCGTGCCGCGCCGGCGAGATCGAGCGCATCCGACGAGGTGCCTACCGGTCCGTGCCGGACGCTCCGGACGGAGGGCGTCGGAGTGCGGCGCGTGACCTGCAGATCGACCGGGCACGGGCGTTGGACCGACAGCTGCGAGCCGGCCACTGGTTCAGCCACGCGACAGCGGCGATGCTCCACGGACTCCCGCTGTGGCGGCTGCCGAGCGGCATCCACGTGCTGCAGGCCTACCGCGCGTCGTCGCGCGCCGCTCAGGACGTGCACCGGCACGTGACGCCGGTGCCGCCGGGGGAGCGCACCGAGGCTCTGGGGCTGCCGTCGACCACCCTGGAACGCACCGTGGCGGACTGCGCCACGACGATGCCTCCGCTGGAGGGACTCGTGATCGCCGACTCCGCTCTGGTCCGTGGGCTCGACTGGTCGGCCACGGGCGCGTTGATCGGCGAGCGGACACGTGGTCGCCGGCGCGGGATGCTGGTGCTCGAGCTCGCTGACCGGGGTGCCGAGAGCCCCTGGGAGTCCTGGCTGCGGTACGTCGCCCACTGGGCCGGTCTGCCGCGCCCGCGGACCCAGGTACCCGTCGCCACGCGGCTCGGACGTTTCCGCGTCGACATCGGTTGGCCCGAGCACGCGGTTCTCGCGGAGTTCGACGGGCTGGTGAAGTACCGGACCGGTGCGTTGGGCGGTGACCACGATCCCGACCGGGCACGTATCGAGGAGAAGCGCCGCGCCGACGCGATCACGGAGGCGACCGGCATCCAGCTGCTGCGCGTCACCTCGAAGGATGCCTACGACCCGCACGCGGTGGCGGACCGGCTGCTCGCCCGTTTCCCGGCTGCCGTGCGCGGGACGGCGCGCCGGAACCCGCTGCTGTCCCGGCCGCGCTGACCGGGGGCCGCCGTCGCGGGTACCAGCGGGAGGCTCGCACCGACGAGTCGCGATCGGCAGTTCGTGCCTCATTCGGCAGTTCAAGATGCCGATCCAGGCACGAACTGCCGAGCGGGCGCAGCTGAGCACGGCATCGGGGTCAGGCGCCGGTGGTCATCCACCGCTCGCCGCGGGCGCGCAGACCGGTCGTCAGGGCGCGGGCCAGCATGAAGACCCCGGCGAACGCCGCCCACAGCCAGGCCAGCCCCACCGCACCCTCCGGAGCCCAGGAGCGCACCGCCAGGGCGACCGGCGCGTAGACGACGAGCGTCAGCATGCCTGCCCAGGCGAGGAACCGGCCGTCCCCGGCCCCGATGAGGACGCCGTCAAGGACGAACACCCACCCGGCCATCGGCATGAACACCCCGCAGACGACGAGCCCGGCGGTGATGGCCACACGCACGTCGGGGTCGGGGGAGAACAGCGGGGCTATCCACCAGGACGCCGCCGCGAGGACGACGCCGATGAGCGCTCCCGCGCCGACACCCCACTGCAGGCACCGCCGCAGCACGGCGCGCACCCGGGCGGTGTCGCCGGAACCGAGCCCGAACCCGACCAGCGCCTGCGCCGCGATCGCGAGGGCGTCCAGCGCGAAGGCCGCGAGTCCCCACAGGCTGTTGACGACCTGGTGCCCGCCGAGCGCGACGGCACCGAGCCCGGTGGCGACCCACACGGTCAGCAGGATCGCCAGGCGCAGCGAGATGGTGCGCACCAGCAGGGGAGCGCCGGCGACCGCGTTGGCCCAGATGCCCGCGTGGTGGGGGCGCATCGAGGCACCCCGGCGTCGGGCCCCGGTGACGACGACGACGGCGAGCACGGCCGCCATCAGGAGCTGCGCCGTCGTCGTCGCGAGGGCCGAGCCGGCGATCCCCATCCCGACGCCGTAGACGAGCGTCACCGAGCCGACAGCGTTGAACACCGCACCGCTGGACGCCACCCACAGGGGGGTACGGGTGTCCTGGAGTCCGCGGAGCACGCCCGTCGTGGCGAGCACGAGGAGCATCCCGGGCAGCCCGGGGGAGGACCAGCGCAGGTAGGTGACCGCGTGCTCGGCGACCTCGCCGGTGGCACCCATGGCGGAGACCGCCCAGGGCGCCGTCGTCCACAGGAGTATCCCCAGGACGAGGCCCAGCCCGAGGGCGAGCCACATACCGTCGACGCCGGACTGGAGGGCCTCGCGGTCGTGCCCGGCGCCCAGCCGTCGCGCCACGGCGGCGGTGGTGGCGTAGGCGAGGAAGATGCACAGCCCGACGAGGGTCAGCAGGATCGTGGAGGCGAGCGAGAGGCCGGCGAGCTCGGCCGTCCCCAGGTGCCCGACGACGGAGCTGTCGACGAGCACGAACAAGGGCTCGGCGACGAGGGCACCGAGGGCCGGCCAGGCGAGCGCGAGGATCTCGCGGTCGATGCGGCGGAAGTCACCCACCGAGTTTTCCTCCACAGCATGAGTACGACGTCGTGGCTGTTCACACCCCGTTTCGGGGCTTGTACACAGCAGATTTCCCCAGTTGTGCACAGGGTTGTCCACCGGCTGTGCACAGGATGTGGGCAGTCTTCCACACCGGGGTCCACACGTTCGTCCACAGGGTCCGTTGCGTCGGTCCCTGGGCGCGCCTAGCGTCATCCACACTGTCAGAGGCGCACGCTAGAACAAGACCTTGACGACCGGTGAACGAGCCCACGCGGGGCATTGATTCCGGTGAGAACCGGACTGGGGGACGCATGTCGATCGAGGAGCTCGAAGCAGGCTACGGATCACGGCCGGCCTTCGACCGCACCCCTCCCCAGGACCTCGACGCCGAGATGAGCGTGCTCGGCGGCATGCTGCTGTCCAAGGACGCGATCGCCGACGTCGTCGAGCAGATCCGCGGCAACGACTTCTACCGGCCGGCGCACGAGGCGATCTACGAGGCGATCATCGACCTCTACGGCCGCGGCGAGCCGGCCGACGCCATCACGGTCGTGGCCGAGCTGACCAAGCGCGGCGAGATCGGCCGCATGGGCGGCGCCTCCTACATCCACGACCTCATGGCCGGGGTGCCGACCGCCGCGAACGCCGGCTACTACGCGCGCATCGTGCGAGAGCGGGCCGTGCTGCGCCGTCTCGTCGAGGCCGGCACCAAGATCGTCCAGCTCGGGTACGCGACCGACGGCGGCGACGTCGAGACCGTCGTCAACAACGCCCAGGCGGAGATCTACGCCGTCACCGAGCGCAGGACCACCGAGGACTACGCGCCGCTGGCGGACATCATCGGCGGCACGATGGACGAGATCGAGGCCGCCGGGAACCGTGGCGAGGGCATGGTCGGCGTGCCCACCGGGTTCGCGGACCTCGACCGCCTGACGAACGGTCTGCACCCCGGGCAGATGATCGTCGTGGCCGCGCGACCCGCCATGGGTAAGGCGCTCGCGCTCGACACCCCGCTGCCGACGCCGAACGGCTGGACCACGATGGGCGAGGTCGCCGTCGGCGACGAGCTGCTCGCCCCCGACGGCACGCCCACGCGCGTCGTGGAGGCCACCGAGGTCCTGACCGACCGGCCTTGTTACGAGGTGGAGTTCGACGACGGCACGACGATCGTCGCGGACGCCCAGCACGAGTGGGCCACCAGCCTGACCGGCGATCCCGTCGATACGTCGGTGCGGACGACCGAGGCGATCGTGGCGTCGATGGATCGCGGCGCGGCGCACTCGGTGTCGCGCCCGGGCGCGGCCTGGAAGATCGTGGCCGTGCGCCCGACAGTGTCGGTGCCGGTGCGTTGCGTCCAGATCGATCATGCGGATCACCTCTACCTGGCGAGCCGGGCCATGATCCCGACCCACAACTCGACCCTGGCGCTGGACCTGGCCCGCGCTGCGTCGATCAAGGCCCAGAAGACCTCCGTGGTGTTCTCGCTCGAGATGAGCCGCAACGAGATCACGATGCGTCTGCTGTCCGCCGAGGCGCGGGTCCACCTGCAGAAGCTGCGCAACGGCTCCATGGGCGACGACGACTGGCAGAAGCTGGCCAAGATCATGGGCAAGGTCTCCGAGGCGCCGCTGTTCATCGACGACTCGCCGAACATGTCGCTGACCGAGATCCGCGCCAAGTGCCGCCGGCTCAAGCAGAAGCACGACCTCGAGCTCGTCATCGTCGACTACCTGCAGCTCATGACGTCCGGCAAGAAGGTCGAGTCCCGGCAGCAGGAGGTCTCCGAGTTCTCGCGTGCGCTGAAGCTGCTCGCGAAGGAGATCGAGGTCCCGGTCATCGCTTTGTCGCAGCTGAACCGTGGTCCCGAGACCCGCAGCGACAAGAAGCCGCAGATGTCGGACCTGCGTGAGTCGGGCTGCCTGACCGAGGACACGAAGATCCTCCGCGCCGACACGGGCGCCGAAACGACGATGGGTGAGCTCCACGCGGAGGGCGCTACCGACGTGCCGGTGTGGGCCCTCAACGACCGCTTGCAGTACGTGCGCCGCCACCTCACCCACGTGTTCTCCACCGGGGTGAAGCCGGTGTACCGGCTGCGGTTGGCGTCCGGCAAGGAGATCGAGGCGACGGCGAACCACCCGTTCCTCACCTACGAGGGCTGGACCCCCCTCGGCGAGCTCGAGGTCGGGTCCAGGCTCGGTGTGCCGCGGCACGTCCCGGGGCCGGAGCAGAACACTGCGTGGGACGACCGCAAGGTCGTCATGCTGGCGCACCTGCTCGGTGGCGGTGAATCGTCGGCGCAGGTTGCCTCTCTCGCGGACGGCGACTGGGCTGCTCCCGAGCTCGGCGTCCCGGCAGCGGTCTTCCACCTGCCGAAGGACCAGATCGCGCTCTTCCTCAAGACGCTGTTCACCGATCGCGGTGCAGTGCTGGGCTCGGACGACGATGGACGCGTGACGCTGCCTGGATCGCGGCGGGTCCTCGAGGGAGTCGCCCGGCTCCTGTTGCGATTCGGCATCGCCACCCGGGTCACAACGGCACCCTCGAACCCGCGTCTCACCGTCGACGGGGTCGACGATCTGCGACGGTTCCTGCAGGAGATCGGGATCGACGGTTCGGAGACCGCTGCGGCGGCTCGGCTGCTGGAGCAGGTTCGTGCGCAGTCGTCCGGCGCGCGAGGGGGGACCCGCCACATCTGGGACGAGGTGCGCGACGTCCTCAGTGCCCAGGTGGTTGTTGCAGGAACGGTCACCGTTCAGGACGGCGGGCGCCAGCGGCTGGGCGTCGTCGCTGAGGTGCTCGACGAGGCTGATCTCGAGATCGAGGCCGTCAACGACCTGCTGTGGGAGGAGGTCGTGTCGATCGAGCCGGTGGGGGAGAAACAGGTCTTCGACGCGACGGTGCTCGGCACCCACAACTTCATCGCCAACGGCATCGCTGTCCACAACAGCATCGAGCAGGACGCCGACATGGTCATCCTGCTGCACCGCGAGGACGCCTACGAGAAGGAGTCCCCGCGCGCGGGTGAGGCCGACCTGATCGTCGCCAAGCACCGTAACGGTCCGACCGACACCATCACGGTGGCGTTCCAGGGCCACTACTCGCGCTTCGTCGACATGCAGGTCTAGCGAGCTTTTTGTCGACGTGCAGCCTAGATTGCAGCGAGCATCCTGCCGCACTTCACCGGTGACCAGCTCGCAGCGACCGAGCGATGGGCACACCGGCACAGCACGGCCGTCCTCGGGCTCCCGGAAACCGCCGGCCTTCACGGCGTCGAGCAGTACCTGCCCGGCGAGCGGATCCCGGACGTGGGACGGGCTCGTCGCGCAGCAGGCCGACGGCGATCCTGGAGCCCCCTGACGCCAAGAACGAGCGGGCTGACGGGCTCCAGCCACTCCGCGATGACGGGGTACGCTAACTTCCCGCCATGACGTGGTTCTTTGACATTCCACAATGTAGGCGTACCTTGACAGACATGGACGGGACGAGCGCTGCGGGCATCGGCGCCCAGCTGCGCGCCGCCCGTCGTGCGGCGGGTTGGACGCAGCAGGAGCTGGCCCGACGGTCGGGCGTCTCCCGACCGACCGTCGGGCTCATCGAGCGGGGGCACCCGAACGGCGAGCTGGGCAAGGTCCTGGCGATGGTCAAGGCGCTCGGGCTGCAGCTGCGCCTCGAGCGGGGCCCCGCCCAGACCTTCTCCCTGGACGTCCTCGAGACGGAGACCGAGCCGCTGTGACCCGGCAGCTGGCGGTGCTGCTCTACGGTCGGCAGGTCGCCACCGCGACGCAGGACGCCCACGGGCGCCATCACCTGACCTACGAGCCGGGCTACACCGGCCCGGATGCGACCCCGGTGTCGATGTCGATGCCGACGGTGCTGGAGGTTCACGCCGGCAAGCCCGTGGACGCCTACATGGCGGGTCTCCTGCCCGACGGCCTGGACGTCCGTGAGCGCTGGGCGGACCGATGGGGCGTGTCGGCGACCAACTCCTTCGCCCTGTTGGAGCACATGGGGCTGGACTGCGCCGGCGCTGTGCAGTTCGTCCCTCCGGAGGGCGTCGAGGAGGCGCTGACACGCCCGACGCACCTGAGGGCACTGTCCCAGGAGGACATCGCCTCCCGGCTGGCCGCGCTGCGCACGGATGACACGTCCTGGGTGGTGTCCGGCGAACGGTGGTCCCTGGCCGGAGCCCAGGGCAAGTTCACGCTCACCCGCTCCGGGGAGGGTCGCTGGAGCGAACCTGAAGGAGCCTCACCCTCCACCCACATCGTCAAGCCCGGCGTCAGCGGCTACCGCGACCAGGCCCTGAACGAGCACCTGTGCCTGCGGGCGGCCGCCGCTTGCGGGCTGGAGGCCGTCGCCACCGAGTACACCGCGTTCGCCGGTCAGCCGGCCCTTGTGATCGCCCGCTACGACCGGCGCCGGTCCGGCGATCAGGTCGTCCGCCTGCACCAGGAAGACATGTGCCAGGCGCTGTCGGTGTTCCCCCGCAGGAAGTACGAGGCGTCCGGCGGGCCCGGCGTCGCGCGGATCGCGGAGCTGTTGCGGGACCGGAGCACGCGACCCGACCGCGACGTGCGAGCGTTCCTGACGGCGGTCGCGTTCAACTACCTGATCGGCGCGCCCGACGCGCACGCCAAGAACTACTCCGTTCTCCTGGCGGGCTCCCAGGTACGCCTCGCCCCCCTGTACGACGTCGCCTCAGGGCTGCCGTACGAAGCCACCGGAGCCGATGCCGAGCTGGACCGCTCGGCGATGTCGATCGGCGGGCACCGGATCTTCGGGGACGTCGCCGGGCGCCACTGGGACCGCATGGCGCGCCTCGCGCGCTTCAGCCCGAGGCAGATGCGCGAGATCGTGGCCGACCTCGCCGAACGAATTCCGTCCGCGCTCGAGCAGGGCGTCAGCGCGCAGTCACACGCCGATGACGAGCTCGGCGTGCGCCTGATCGAGCGGGTCGGAGCCCTGTGCGCCACCACGCTCGACCATCTGAGGCAATGACGGAAGGCCCCTAGCCGTTCGGGAACAGCGGTCCGGCCCGGCTGATCGACCCGTCCCGGACAACCCAGCACCCGTTCGAGAACTCCGCCTCCAGCTCGTCGCCGGCAGCAATGGTGACCCGGACGAGTGCGCCGTCCTCGCCGGCAACCCCGACCGAAACGGGGTGCGGGTCCGGGTCGACGCCCGGGCGGCACCAGGATTCGGATCCCCCTCGACGGGGCGTGCGGGTGGATCTGGACATAGCCTCAAGTGGCCGGCCCGGAAGGAGAGGCTCCACCGCGACGACGCGGGCGTGTGCCGCAGCAGGGTCCTCCGAACGGGATGGTCGCCATGAAGATCGAGAATCAGACGGACACGAGGCTGTACTGGCGCGTGTTCAGGCCCGATGACCTGGTCCGGGTGTCAGGGCTCGCGGACGGGTGGATCGGTGCGCGCAGCGCCGCCGCATGGAGCGACAACGCGTTCGGGCAGGTGCGGCTCGAGATCAAGAACGGCGCGACGTCCCGGTACGACGACGTGGTGAAGACCGGCGTCGACCTGATCGTCACGGGTACCTCCGTCCACGCCCGCGGACGTGCCACGGAGATGCCGCTCTCGGGTCAACCGGGCGAGCGGCGTGAGGTGAAGCCGTTCCCGCCCGCCCCCGGAGCGGTCAGGCGCCTGCTCGTGGTGAACGAGGCGAACATCCCGGTCCACGTGGGCATCTCGTGGGGGAACGTGCTGCAGCAGGTGCGCAACAACCTGGCAGCCGGCGACTTCGACTGGTTCTCGCTCTCCGAGGCGGGCGACCACGACCTCACGATCCTGCCGGCGTTCAGCGTCGACGAGAAGCCGAGCGAGCTGAACAGCATCGACCACAACGGCAAGGCGATCACGGGCTGGACCATCGCGGCGGCAGGGGTGGCCCTGACCGTGGCCACCGGAGGCGCCGCGCTCGTGTTCGGCGCCGGCCTGGTCGTCTCGGGCGCGGGGCTCGTCTCGATCGCGGCGGACTCCAAGGTCGCCCCCTGGACGACGGTCCTGACGGGTGCCCGCGGGTTCGACGTCGTCGTCACGGGCGGCGTGTCCGGCACCCGCGAGAAGCCGAGCATCGCGTTGCAGCCCTTCGACCTCGAGACCACGGTGCCGGGCTACTACGACCAGCTCGTCAGGACGATGGCCGACCCGACCGCGCGGATCGTCAGCATCGACCAGCAGAGCGTCGGCCGGACGTTGGACGCCTACCGTTCCGGGGACTTCATCGCCGTCACCCGCGACAGGGACGCGCGCATCGCCTCGCGGCACTGGGTGCTCACGGAGGTGGGCGACGGGTCGGTGTGGATCCAGCAGCTCAGCAACGGTCGGTACCTCGACGCGCACCAGGACGCTTCCCAGGACTTCCGAGCCTGCACGCGCGGCGGGCCGGGGCCGGGCAACCAGGCCTCTCGTCGGTGGCGGATGCTTCCCGACGGTGACGCGTTCCGGATCCAGCAGGTCAGCTCGGGCCGCATCCTCGACGCGCACGCGACGCCGTCGTACGACTACGGCGTCGTCACCCGGGAGAACACCGCGCAGGCGTCGCGGCGATGGGTCGTCACGGACGTGCGTCCCGCCTTCGACTGAGATCAGGTCCCGTCCCGGGACGAACCGTTCTCCGGGGGACGCCCCGAGGGTCCGACGCCCCCGGGTCGCTCCGGCTCGAGCTGGTGCGCGCGATAGTCGGTCATGCGGCCGTCGTAGGTGGCGATGTGCGCCTCCACGCGTTCCACGTACAAGCGGTCCGGGTCGGGCGCGCCGGCGTAGGCCCCCGCGGTGGTCAGGTGCAGGCGATGTTCCCGTGCGAGCTCGCGGCGCAGGACGTCGAGCGCGACGGCGGCGGGCGTCGTGCGGCTGAAGATCCTCTCGACGCCCGCACCCACGACGACGAGGAAGCCCAGTGTCGGGATGATCCACCTCTGGCCGTCGGGGGCGACCGCTTGCGTGAGGGGGATGGCGGCGCCGGCGGCGAGGACCAGCAGCCACACGAGCTGGATCCCGCCGGACCGCAGCCACGCCGCGACGTCGGCGACGCGCAGCCGCGTGCGGAGAGTGCGGTCGTACCGGGACTGCGTGCGCGTGGACTGCTGGTCGCTGCTGCGTGCCATGACGGCTCCTGTCCGACGCCGGCCGCCCCGTCGCGCGCCGTTCGCGACAGCGTAGGCACAGTCGGGGAGCCCACACCCCCGGGGGGCGACGCTGGTGTGGGGTGGAACCCGTCGGCGGCATCGCAGAGCGGGGCGAACTCGGCGCGGTGTACGACGGCGGGCCCCCGCAGCCGCGGGGGCCCGCCGTCGGCGGCAGCAGAGTGGATGTCATCCTGCATGCCTGGGGGCTCAGGGGAACCGGACCGTCAGTCGACCTTCCAGGTGCGCAGCTCCCCGGCCACCGGCAGCACCGTGCTCAGGGGCGTGATGGGTCCACCGAGCACTCCGTCGAGCGACGAGATCTCGATCGTCGGTCCGTCGACGACGACGCGGAGCGCCCCGCCCGTCCACGGCATCTCGGTGGTCTTGCACCCCGGCCGGTCGAGCCGGACGACGCCGTCGGCGGCGGAGACGGCGGCGCTCTCCAGGTCCCCGGCGGTGAGCACGAGACGATCCCCTCCAGGGTGCGGCGCCCACTCCGCGTCGATCACCTGGTCGCCGTCCACGGCCTCCCGCCCGCGTCGTGCGTCGAGGTCGGGGTGCGGGGTGGCGACGAGGCGCTCGCCGACGACGGACAGGACATGGGGAACGCTCAGGCAGCTGCTCCATCCGGCGTCGTCGTCATGCACACCTCGCATCCAGAACATCAGGCACGGGCGACCGTCACGGTCCCGGAAGAAGGACGGCGCGTAGTAGCTGTCACCGAAGCTGAGCCGGCCCCAGGTGTCGGCCTCGAAGCGACCATCGGCGTATGAACCGATCGCATAGCCGGCGTAGTGCAGCACGTCGTCGTCCCAGATCGAGCTCACCATGACCCAGCGACCGTCGACCTCGAAGAACTGCGGGCACTCCCACAGCGCCCCCATCCAGACCGGTGAGCGCTCGTCGGTCGAGCGGGACGCGGCCACGCCGTCGTAGGCCCAGTCGGTCAGGTCCGCCGAGGTGTAGGTCAGGGCCATGGCCGTGCCGGCGCGGTCCGCGGCGCCCACGAACATGCGCCAGCCGTCGTCCTCGCGCAGGACGAACGGGTCGCGGTAGGCGATGAGGTCGAGGTCGTCGGGCGCCTCGACCAGGACGTCGCCCTTGGTCCACTCGTCCCAGGTGTCGTCGGTGGGTACGGCGACCCGGACCCGCCCGATCCCGATGTCCGGCCGGACCACCGAGGTGTACAGGATGCGCGCCGTGCCGTCCTCGGCGACGAGGCTCCCGGTCCAGATGCCGTCGTCACCGTCACCCGGCGCGATCGCCACCGGACGACGCTCCCAGGTGAGCAGGTCGCGGCCGACGGCGTGTCCCCAGTGGCAGTTCGGCGCCCACTCCATGCTGCCGGGCACGAACTGGTGGAAGAGGTGGTAAGCGCCGTCGTGCCAGGTGAGGCCGTGCGGGTCGTTGATCCAGCCGGACTCCGCGGTGAAGTGCAGGTGCGGTCGCATCTCATCGCCCCCCGTCGTAGGCGCGGCGGACGGCGCGCGCCTGGTCGAGGTTCCCGCGTTCCCAGTCGTCGACCTCACGACGGCGCTCCGCGCGCAGCGCGTCACGTTCGGCGACGAACCGCTCCATCCGGTCGGACGCGGCCCGGCGGGCGGCCTCCTGCTCGTCGGTCAGGGGCGGCAGCGGCGCCTCGATGACCCGGTCGACGGGTCGCAGCGGCAGCCGCTCCTCCACCTCGGGCACGGTGAGGACGGGCGAGGGGAGCGTCTGGTACCAGTACGCCGTCGAGGACCAGTCGTCGGACAGGTGGTTGCCGTGACCGTGCTCGAACGTCACCTTGATCCGCTTCTCGAAGCGGATCGGGTCGACGAGGTGGAACCGGTAGCTGTGGTGGAATCCGGGCACGTCCTCCTCGTGGACGATCGTCCCGTTGAACAGGTAGGCGTTGCGCTGCATGCCCCAGGCGTGACCGAAGTAGTCCTCCATGCCGGTGCCGTGCAGGCTCGGCGGCCACGTGTCGTCGTCGATGAAGATCATGTCGTCGCCCTCGCCCCACCAGGATCCCTGGAAGTGGCGGACGGCGAGGTTGCAGCCCACGTAGTGCCCGCGGCCCTCGGTCTCCAGCGCGACATAGTTGTCCGCACCGTCGAGGTTGGCCACCGTCGTCTCGATGCTGTTGGTCTGCAGGTCCGGACCCCACCCGCGGTTGGGCAGGGCGCGGCGCCAGTGGGCGTGGAAGTAGACCGTGTCGGCCGGCAGCGGTTCCGGCGAGAGCTCGTAGTCGATGTAGAAGTACTGCAGGTACGGGATGTCGTTCTGATTCTCGACGACGACGCGGGCGCGCTTGCCGAAGGGCATCCGGAAGTAGCTGTTGAACGCCGCGCTGCCGCCGAAGCTGTGCAGCTCGGGCTCCTTGGCGGACACCGACAGCGGCAGGGAGTCGTAGCTGCCCGAGAGGGAGTTCATCAGACCGAAGAAGTCGCCGAGCGGCGCGATGACGCTCGGTGTCTCCTGGTCGTCCCAGTAGATCTTCAGCAGGATCTTCCGGTAGTAGTCCGGGTCGACGACCTCCCAGCTGACCCCGAGGGCGTTGTGGATCTCGAGCATCGGGACGCCGACGACGTCGGGAGCGATCTGACCGGGACCCGGCTGGACGCGGCAGGACTGGGTCATCCAGATGTGGGTGATGAACCCGGGCCCCTCGAGGTCGGCGAGGACGCGCTCCTCCCCGGGCATCACGATCCAGTTGTCGCGGTTGCGACCCGTCTGGTCGAAGCTGGACGCCCGGGCGCTGCGTCCCGGTCGGGCTCGGGTGAGGTCTCCGAGGAGCCCACCGGGGGCGGGGGTGGGGGTCATGACTGTCCTTTCGCGACGACTCTGTGGCCAGGAAGAACGCATCGAAACGTTTGCGTGCCTGGATTCGCAGCGTAGACGACGCGTATCCTGCGCGCAAGGACTGAAAAGCCTGTAGGTACAGGCTCCGCGACCGGTGGGGCCGACCAGGAAAATGTTTGATTGGAGTGGTCGATGGCGACCATCGTCGAAGTCGCCCGCATGGCCGGGGTGTCCACGTCGACCGTCTCGCACGTGCTCAACGGGACGCGGCCGGTCCGACCGGCGACCCGCAAGCGGGTGGCGGCCGCGATCGAGAAGACCGGCTACCGCCAGGACGCCGTGGCTCGCGCCATGCGCCGGTCACGGACGGACAGCATCGGGCTGGTCGTGTCCGACGCCGGCGAGCCTGCCTTCGCGGAGATGGTCCACGGGGTGGAGCACGCCGCGGCGGCACGCGGGCTGACCCTGGTGCTCGCCAACTCGGCCGAGGACCCGGAACGCGAAGAACGTGCGGTGAGCACGCTCCTCGCGCGCCGCGTGGACGGGCTGATCCTGGCCCACTGCGCGGGCTCGGGGCGCGCCGTCAGCACCCGGCTCGACGCCGACGACACCCGGCCCGTCGTCCTGCTCGACCGTGTGTTCGACGGTTCGCCGCACGACCAGGTGGGGGCGGACAACCGCGAGACCATGCGCCGCCTCGTGACGCACCTGCGCGGAGCGGGCCACCGACGCTTCCTGCTGGTGGCCGGCGATCAGCGGGTCCCCACGCTCGCCGAGCGCCGCCAGGGCTTCCGCGACGCCGTCCCCGACTCCGAGCTCGGCGAGCAGACGATCGTCGACGCCGTCGACACCGCGTCGGTCCGCGCCCACGTGGCGGCCGCCCTCCGCTCCGGCGGCGCGACCTGTGTCATCGCCTGCAGCACGCCGCTGGCGGTCGTCGGTCTCGAATGTCTGCGCGACGCGGGGATCGCGACGCCCGAGCAGATCGCGTTCGCCGCGTTCGACGGGTTCAGCCACTCGGACCTGTTCCGACCCACGATCACGACGGTGCGGCAGCCGGCGTTCGAGATGGGCGAGGCCGCGGTCTCGTTGCTGATGGACCGGATCGCGTCCCCGGAGGCGAGCCCGCGCACGCTCCGGCTCAACCAACGCCTCGAGCTGCGGGAGTCGACCGAGGACTACCGTGTCCCGGAAGTTGACGCGCCACCCATCTCTTGACAGCCGTCGAGCGGCGCGCGTAACCTCGCAAACGATTCGCGCAAACGTTTCGCTTAGCCGTATCCGCCCCCGGGCCTCACCCAACGAAGGACGAGACATGCCTGGCTACCCTTTCCGCCGCCCCGTCGCCGCCGCGGTGACACTCGCCGTGCTCCTGCCGCTCGCCGCCTGCTCCCAGGCGAGTGACGCCGAGCAGGGCGGCCCCACGACCATCACGCTCTCCATGCAGAACCCCGACGTGAAGACCGCCGACCCCGCCACCTGGGCGATCGTGGAGGCCTTCGAGAGCGCCAACCCGGACGTCGACGTCGAAGTCAGCGGCCAGCCGGTCGCCGAGCACCTGCAGTCGCTGTCCATCGCCGCGCAGAGCGACACGCTCCCCGACGTCTTCTGGGTCTACAAGTCGAACGCCGAGGAGATGCTCGCCGGCGACCGGTTGCTGGACCTGCAGCCAATCCTGGAGGAGCAGGGCGTCATCGACAGCCTGCCCGCGACCACCGTCGAGTACTTCACGTCGGACGGCACGGTCTTCGGCGTGCCGTACCAGGGCCTGTTGACCGGTCTGTGGACCAACACGCAGGTCCTCTCCGACCACGGCCTGTCGACGCCGACCACGTTCGACGAGCTGCTCCAGGTCGCCGAGACGCTGGCCGACGAGGACGTCGTGACGATCTCGAACGGCGCGAGCCAGTCGGCGTTCAGCGTCTGGCAGTTCCTCGTGTGGCTGGACCGCTTCGGGTTCGAGGAGAGGATGGACGGCCTGCTCGACGGATCGGAGTCGTGGGAGAACCCCGACTTCGTGCGGATGTACGAGCACATCGCCGAGCTGCGCGACGCCGGGGCGTTCTCCAGCAACGTGTCCACCCAGACCTACCAGCAGGCGGTGGACCAGTTCCTCCAGGGCGAGGCGGCTTTCCTCGACGCGGGTGTCTGGGCCGCGGGGGCGATCCAGGACTCCGAGGTCGCGCCGCACACCACCTTCTGGAAGGGCCCGACGTTCGCCGACGGCGTCGGTGAGCAGAACATCATCATGAACGTGGCCTCCGCCCCCCTCGTCGTCGCGAAGAAGGTCGGTGAGGACGAGGCGAAGCTCGACGCCGTCGAGCGGTTCCTCGGCTTCTACTACAGCGACGAGGCGCAGCAGCTCATGGTCGACAACGGTCAGCCGCCCGTCACGACCTACGAGCCGGAGCTCGACGAGGAGGAGCAGTCGGTCCTGAAGTCGGCGCTCGACGCCGCTCGGGAGGAGGGCGTGTCGACGCCCGGGACCCAGCCGGACCTCGTGTTCCCGGTCGCCGTGTCGAACGCCATCTACGACTCGATCTACGGCGTCATCCAGGACCAGCTCACCCCCGAGGAAGCCGCCGCGCTCGTGCAGCGAGCGCTCGACGCCGAGTGAGGCACGCGGGTGCGCCGCCGAGCGGCGCACCCGCGTCCCTGACCGAACCCGCAGCATCGTCGAGACAAGGAACGACCGTCATGATCTGGCTCAGCTCGCGGTGGAGGATCGCGGTGATGGTGCTGCCCGCGGTGGTCCTGTTCACCCTGTTCTTCGCCTATCCGGTGCTGTACGGCGTCGGCTACAGCCTCACCGACGCGCAGGGCTTCAGCGCTCCCCGGCTCGTCGGGCTCGACAACTACGCCGCGCTGGGCGACGACCCGTTCTTCTGGCTCTCCCTGAAGAACACCGTCATCATCCTCGTGGTCAGCGTGGCCTTCCTGGTGCCGGCCTCCTTCGCCCTGGCGCTGCTGATGCAGCAGAGGATCCGGGCCGCAGGAGCGCTCCGGGCACTCCTGTTCGGACCGGCCATCGTGGCGCCGATCCTCGTCGGTCTCGTCTGGGTGTTCATCCTCGACCCGCGGGTCGGACTGCTCAACCGGCTGCTCGTCCCCCTCGGCATCCCCGAGATCCAGTGGATCGGCGGCGACTCGCTCACGCCGTACTCCATCGCCCTCGTCTTCAGCTGGGCGAGCATCGGCTTCGCCATGACGATCTTCTACGCCGGCCTGCAGCAGCTGCCCGACGATGTGATGGAGGCGAGCTCGCTCGACGGGGCGACCCGGTGGCAGCAGCTGCTCCACGTCACCGTCCCGATGATGCGCGAGACCATCGGCATCGTGTCGATCCTGCTCGTCACGAACGTCTTCAAGATCTTCGAGCTCGTCTACATGCTGACCGGCGGCGGTCCCGTCCACCGCTCCGAGACCCTGGTCAGCTACATGTACTTCGTCACGTTCACCAGCCAGCGCTACGGGGCCGGCATGGCGATCGCCGTCGTCGTGCTCGTGCTCGGCGCGCTGACATCGCTCGTCTACCTGGCCCTCGCACGCCGCGGCCGGTCCGCATGAACTCCCGGAGCGCACCCATGACCTCTGCCACCGTCGCCGGTCGCGAGACCGCGCCGCCGCCCGTGCCGGCCACCGAGCGTCGGCGCGGACGCGAGCAGCACCGGCCCACCCGGTCGCCCGCCGCCGAGCGCCGCCGACGGGTGCGCACGCGGATCATCGTCGCCGGCATCGCGTACCTGGTCACCTTCCTCGTCGTGCTGCCCATCCTCTGGATCGTCCTGCTGTCCTTCCAGCAGAGCGACCAGATCCTCTCGGACCCGTTCTCGGTGCAGACCCTGACCCTCGAGAACTACCGGGACGCGATCGCCACGCTGCCGCTCGTGCAGATGTACAAGAACACGATCATCATCGCCGCCGTCGCGGTGACGATCGGCACGACCGTCTCGTTCATGGCGTCCTTCGCGCTGACCCGGATGGTCTTCCGGCGACGCGGCGTGCAGTCCGCGCTGCTGCTGTACTTCCTGGCGGGGCTCGCGGTGCCCGTCTACGTGCTGCTCTTCCCGGTCTACCGTCTCGACCTGGCGCTGGGCATCTTCGGGACCTACGCCGCGGTGATCCTCCCGTACGCCGTGGTGTCCATCCCCTTCAACACCCTGCTGCTGACCGGGTTCCTGCGCGGAATGCCGGGGGAGCTCGAGGAGGCCGCCATCATCGACGGCGCCGGTCTGTTCCGGATCTGCTGGTCCGTCGTCCTCCCGGTCATGCGCCCGATCCTCGCGACCGTCGTGATCTTCAACGTCGTGTACGTGTTCAACGAGTTCCCCTTCGTGTCGGTCCTCATCAACGACCCGGACCTGGCGACGGTGTCGCTGGCCGTGTCCAAGTTCCAGGGCCAGTACTCCGTGAACTACGGCGGGATGATGGCCGCGGCGACGCTGGTGCTGCTTCCCCAGCTCGCCATCTACGCCGTGCTGCAGCGACACGTGATCGCCGGTCTGACGGCGGGCGCGGTCAAGGGGTGACGGCCCGTACGTAGCCCGCCAGGGCCGTCGGTCCGATCGCGCTCGCTGCGTCGTCGCACCAGATCCAGCCCGAGAAGAGAGGCAGAACCCATGGATGACCGCAACGACGCGGCCGCCCCCTCCGCACGTCACGACCTCGTCTCACGACGCCAGGTGCTCGTCGCGCTCGGCGTCGCCGCCGCGGCCGCTGTCCCGCTCACCGTGCTCGACGGCGGACCGGTAGAGATGCACGCCGCCTCGGCGGCGGAGGCTCCTGAGCTCCCGCCCTACGACGCCATCACCGGCCTGATCTGACCACCCGAAGGAGCAACTCCCGTGGCCTCCACCGTGTACGACGTGACCACCTTTGCCGCGAGCGTCTCGCCGCAGGACGACATCGGGCAGGTGATCAACGAGATCATCGCCGACATCCACGCACGGCAGACCGGTCAAGCCACCCGTCCCGGCGCCGTCGTCTACATCCCCCCGGGTCACTACGTGTTGCGGACGACGGTGGTCGTCGACGTCGGGTTCCTGACGATCAAGGGCTCCGGCCACGGCTTCCTGTCGGAGGCGATCCGGGACGACGTCAATCACTCGGCGTGGGTCGAGACGCTCCCGGGGTCGAGCCACGTCCAGATCGCCAACGACGGTCAGGTGGGCTTCCTCGTGGACCGGGTGGGTGACCCGGGGACGAACGGTCGGCTCAACTCGGTCGTCTTCCAGGACTTCTGCCTCGACGGCATGAACAGCGCCAAGCCCTATGTCGGCACGAACGGCAACGGCAAGACCGGCATCAGGTTCGAGTACGACAACGACGCGATCCGCGTCGAGGGCATGGGCTTCGTCTACCTCGAGGAAGCCCTCACCGTCCGCAACGCCGACGCCTACAGCATCACGAACAACTTCATCGGCGAGTGCGGCCACGGGGTCAGGATGATCAACGGCTCGATCGCCGGAAAGATCACGAACAACTACATCGTCACGCCCTGGGGCGGTAACTCGATCTTCGTCGAGAACGCCGAGAACTGCCTGATCAACGGCAACAGTCTGCTG
Organism: Isoptericola sp. b515; assembly: GCF_030588125.1. NCBI lineage: Bacteria > Bacillati > Actinomycetota > Actinomycetes > Micrococcales > Promicromonosporaceae > Isoptericola > Isoptericola sp. b515. Next base: position 1,009,767 of record NZ_JAUQYR010000001.1, read on the forward strand.
TGGGGGGCTCGCATCCAGTGCAAGAGCGTCCACCGAGCCGTGATCACGGGCAACAAGCTCGTGAGCAACTTCTCCGGGATGATCGTGCAGGAGACCCCCTGCCATGAGCACCTCATCTCCGGCAACCACTTCCGGCGGATCCACGGGGACGGTGGCCCGGCGCGCAACGACGACCTCTACGGGATGCTGCACCTCAACGGTGACGACAACGCGGTGACGGCCAACATGTTCTCGTTCGACGTCGGCAGCGGGGCCGTCGTCCCTGCAGGGGCCACTCCGACCGTCGTCCTCGTCAAGAGCGGCGCGAGGAACTTCCTCTCCAGCAACCAGCTCGCCGCGACCATGGCCGTGCGACACGTCGTGGACGCGAGCGCGACCTCGTCTAAGGTCCTGTGGTCGGGAACCGCGGGACAGCTGCAGGATCTGAGCTCGAGCACGTCGTTCGTGGCGACGCCGTGAGAGCCCCGCTCAGGCACCCCGCTCCGGACCATGACGTGCTCGTCGTCGGCGAGGCGTTGATCGATGAGGTCGTCGCCGCCGACGGTTCTGTCCGGGAGCATCCCGGAGGGAGTCCGGCGAACGTGGCGGTCACGCTCGGTCGGCTCGGCCGTCGACCGCGGCTCGCGACCCAGCTCGGTCGGGACGACAGGGGCCGCAGTGTGCAGCAGTGGTTGTCGGCGTCGGGAGTGGTACTGGCTCCCGGGTGCGAGCACGGGGGCCCGACGTCGGTCGCGACGTCTCGCCTGGGCGCCGACGGGGGAGCCACGTACGACTTCGCGCTGACCTGGTCACCGGACCTCTCCGGCGTCGGGACGGCGCCGCTGGTTCACGTCGGCAGCATCGCGACGCTCCTGGAGCCCGGGGCCGATGACGTGTTGCGGCTCCTCCACCGGTCGCGCGAGACCGCGCTCGTCACGTACGACCCGAACGTGCGCCCGACGATCTGCCCCGACCGCGAGGCGGTGCGAGGCCGGGTGGAACAGTTCGTCGGCCTGGCGGACGTCGTCAAGGTCTCGGACGAGGACCTCGCGTGGCTCTATCCCGGCGAGGGCGCGATGACGGTCCTGCGGCGGTGGGCGACCGCCGGGCCCGGGGCCGTCGTCGTCACACGGGGGGCCGAGGGTTCGGTGCTCCTGACGGGGGAGTCCTGCCGAGAGGTGCCGGGACGCAGCGTCGACGTGGTGGACACCATCGGTGCCGGCGACTCGTTCATGGGTGCGCTGATCCACGGACTGCTCGACCTGGTGCCCCTCGGAGCGGACGCGCGTACAGCGCTGCGTGGGGTGTCGGTGGAGACCCTGGCACCGATCGTGGAGTTCGCCGGCGAGGTCGCGGCCGTGACCGTCGCGCGCGCCGGGGCCAACCCCCCGTGGCGGCACGAGCTCGCTGCCTAGGGGCGGAGCGCGACCATCGGGTCCCTGGGGCTGCGCCCCGCGCGCCGCCACCGCGTCACGGGGCGGTCGCACTACGGTCGACACGTCCGGGTCCACCGGTTCAGCGAGGGAAGGAAGTCGATGGGTCTCTTCGGCCGACGTGCCCGACGTGCCCGCCCGGCCGGCCGCCGTCCGCCGGAGGTGCCCGACGTCGAGGCCTCCCGGCCGGTCGTCACCGAGCCGCTGGGTGCGTCGAAGCTGTGGTCCGACGGCATGGGCAAGGTCGCGACGCGCTCGGTGCAGGCGCTCGCGGTGATCGCCCTCGTCGGCGTGCTGGTGTTCGCGAGCACCCGGCTGACCCTGGTGGTCATCCCGGTGCTCATCGCGCTGGTCCTCGCCGCGGCGATCTCACCGCTGGTGTCCTGGCTGCGCCGCCGCGGGGCGCGGTCGATCCTCGCGACGTGGCTCGCGCTGATCGCGCTGCTCGCCATCCTCGGTGCCGTCCTGTGGCTCGTCGTGCGGGCCGTCGTCGACCAGTGGGACGAGCTTCAGCAACAGGCGCTCGACGGCTTCGACTCCTTGCAGACCTACGTCCAGGACCTGCCGTTCCAGATCTCCTCCGAGCAGATCAGCTCGGTGCGGGACTCCGCGGTGAACTTCCTCCAGTCCAGCGCGGTGGGGTCCGGTGCGCTCCAGGGGGTGTCGCAGACCGCGGACTTCGTCGCGGGCTTCTTCATCATGGTCGTGGTCCTGTTCTTCTTCCTGAAGGACGGCCCCGCGATGTGGGAGTTCCTTCTGCGCCCGTTCGACGGCGAGGCGTACCAGCGGGGACGGCGCGTCGGCACGGCGACCATCCAGACCCTGGGCAACTACGTCCGCGGGACGGCGATCGTGGCGGCGGTCGACGCGATCGGCATCGGCATCGGCCTCGCGATCGTGGGCGTCCCCCTGGCGCTCCCGCTGTCGGTCCTGGTCTTCCTGCTCGCCTTCGTCCCCCTCGTCGGCGCGACCCTGGCCGGCATCCTCGCCGCGCTCGTCGCGCTGGTCGCCGTCGGCCCGGTCGAGGCGCTGATCGTCGTCGCGATCGTCGTCGGCGTGAACCAGCTCGAGGGCAACTTCCTGCAGCCGATCGTCATGGGCCGCACGCTCAGGCTGCACCCGCTCGTCATCCTCTTCGCGCTGACGGCCGGGACGGTGCTCGTCGGCATCACCGGCGCGGTGCTCGCCGTGCCGATCGCCGCGTCGATCTGGCGGGCGATCCAGGTGTGGGACGGGCCCGACCTGCCCGCGAAGTTCGCCCGGCAGAAGCGGGTCGAGACCGTCTGACGGCGCCGGTGGTGCCAGCGCCGTGCCGCCCCACCCACATCGGTGACCAGGCGCCTCCGCCCGGCGCCGGACCCGCTACCTTCACCTCGTGCATCACCTGCGGAGAACGGCCCGGTTCATGGCTCTTGTCGCGGCTCTGCTGGCGATCGCGGACGGCTTCCGGTGGGGCAACCGCTGGTACGTCTCGACGATGTACGGCGGTGCGCCGGACGGCGGACGGCGGTGCGCTCGCGGTGGAGCGGCTGGTCGCCGCGCACAGCGCTCTGGTCAGCGGTCTGGGTTGGCTGTGCCTGGCGGTCGCGGCCGCAGCCCTGGGGTGGCGGCTCCGGATCGTCGCGGCTCCGGGCTTCCGCTAACGCATGCCTGCCAGGAGCAGGTGGGTGAGCCTGCGGGCGTCGTAGCGGCCGTCGTCACCGGAGAAGAGGCAGAGGTTGCCGATGCCGCGCATGAGCTCGTAGCCGCTGACGTCGACGGCGACCTCTCCGTCCTCGCGCGCTGCGGCGAGGAGGCGGTCGCAGATCGGCACGAGGCGGTCGAGGAAGTAGTCGTGCAGCCCGCTGCCCGACTCGTCGCTGGTGCGGACGGAGGCGAGGCCGTGCTTGGTCGCCAGGAAGTCCACGAAGGCGTCGATCCACTCGCTGAGTGCGGCGAAGCGTGACGAGTCGCCCTGGAGCAGCGACTCGCCGAGGTCGACGCACGCGTCGACCTGGTGGCGATAGACGGCGGCGACGAGCTCGGCACGGGAGGGGAAGTGCCGGTAGATGGTGCCCATCCCGACCCCGGCCTCGGCGGCGATGAGCCGCACCGGGGCGTCGATCCCTGACTCCGCGAACACCCGCGCCGCGGCGCCGAGCAGGGCCTGCTCGTTGCGCCGGGCGTCGGAGCGCCGCGTCCGGGACGGAGCCGCGGGCTCGCTGCGGTCGGACTCGGTGGTGGGCATGACAGGACTCCTCCTTGCTAAACGGAACATCGCTCCGTATATTTAACGGAGCAGCGTTCCGCTTCAATGATGCCAGACCCTCGCTGCACCGCACCATCCTCATGACAGGAGAACGCTCATGCAGTACCGCACGCTCGGGCACACCGGCATCCAGGTGAGCAGCCTGGCGCTGGGCACGATGAACTTCGGGAAGATCGGCGGCACGACGCAGGCCGAGGTCGACACCCTCGTCGGCACCGCGCTGGATGCCGGGATCAACCTCGTCGACACCGCCGACGTCTACAGCGCAGGGGAGTCGGAGGAGCTGCTCGGCAAGGCCCTCGTCGGCCGCCGCGACGACGTCGTGCTCGCCACCAAGGCCGGGCTCCCGATGGGTGACGGGCCTGGCCAGAGAGGTGCGTCGCGGCGCTGGCTCACCACGGCGCTGGACGCGAGCCTGCGCAGGCTGGGGGTCGACCATGTCGACCTGTTCCAGATCCACCGGTGGGACCCGGCCACGAGCGACGAGGAGACTCTCGCGGCGCTGTCGGACCTGCAGCGGGCCGGGAAGATCCGCCACTTCGGCACCTCGACCTACCCGGCCTACCGGATGGTCCAGGCGCAGTGGGCGGCCGCCGAGGCGAAGACCGGACGGTTCGTCACGGAGCAGCCCAGCTACTCGATCCTGCAGCGTGGCGTCGAGCGGGACGTGCTGCCGGTGGCTCAGGAGTACGGCCTCGGAGTGATGGTGTGGAGTCCGCTGGCGTCGGGATGGCTCTCCGGAGCCGTGCGCCGTGGCCAGGAGGTCACCACCCACCGCGCGGCGTTCATGCCGCAGCGGTTCGACCTCGCCGACCGCGCGAACCAGGCGCGGATGGACGCTGTCGAGCAGCTCGCGACCGTCGCCGAGGAGGCCGGCCTGAGCCTCGTCCAGCTCGCGCTGGGATTCGTGACCGCCCATCCCGGCGTCACCAGCGCCCTGATCGGGCCGCGCACGCCCGACCACCTCGCCTCGCAGCTCGCGGCCGCCGAGACGGTGCTGACGGCCGAGGTGCTCGACGCGATCGACGCGATCGTGGCGCCCGGCACCGACCTGGCTGCGCACGAGAAGAACGACGCCCCGCCGGCGTTGCAGGACGCGGCGCTGCGCCGTCGGTGAGCTGAACCGCCCCGTCCTCGAACCAGGTGACCCGGGGCGCCCGAGGAGTCGGGCGCCCCCGGGTCACCTACGCGTAGTCGGCCCAGACGCGGCGCTCCGCCCCGTCGACCGTGAGCATCCCGCCGTACGGCAGGATCCACTGCGGCCGGGTGTGGCCGAACGGCACGCCGACGACGATCACGGCCTCCGGGTTGTAGCGCTGCACGGACTCGATGACGACGTCGCGCTGCTCGGCGCGCTTCACGGTGCGCTCCGCGGGCGTGAGCTTCACGTCGAACGACGTGGTCGGTGGGCGCGCGACGACGACGGCGTCGACGGCGTCGAGCAGCCCGCGCTCGCCGAGGGAGCGCACGACGAAGCCCACCTCCCGGGCGGGCAGCAGCTCCTCGGAGGTCTCGAGCAGCAGGACGCCGCCGTCGACGACGGCAGGGTCGGTCGGGAAGCGGCCCGCGGTGAGAATCCACGGCAGCACGTCGAGGCAGCCGCCCCAGGTCCGCCCGGTGACGGACCGCTCGGGCCCCGCCCACGTCCACGGCTCGGTGGGTTCGCGGTCGCCGAACGAGGTGAGGGCGGCCGGGTCCTGCCAGTCGACACCGAAGTCCTCGGCCTCGCCGGGTTCGGTGATCTCCAGGCGTTCACCGGTGAGCAGGGCGGCGCGCAGGGACGCGGCGTGGACCGGGTCGACGGACGGCCCGGGCCCGAGGTGCACCTGGGTCGACCCGCCGTAGTAGCCCGCGACGCCGTGCGTCCACAGCCAGCTCAGCAGGTTCGTGTTGTCGCTGTACCCGAGGAACGGCTTCGGGTCGGCGCGCACCAGGTCGGCCTCGAGGTGCGGGATCACGGTGATCTGGTCCTCGCCGCCGATCGTGGCCAGCACCGCACGGATCTCGGGGTCGCCGAAGGCGGTGTTGAGGTCTGCGGCGCGGTCCTGCGGCGTCGCGCCGAGGCGTCGGGTGGTCGGGTACTCGACCGGGACCAGACCGGTGATCTCCTGGAGCCGCTCCATGGCCTGCTCGTGCACCGCGGGCGCGAACCCGGGTGCCGCGAACGACGGCGAGACGACGGCGACCTTGTCACCGGGTGCGGGCTTGCGGGGCGATATGAGCTCCATGTCCGTCATGGTGCCGTGGGTGCGGGCGACGGGGGAACCTGATTCCCGGCCCACCAGTCCACCGCGGCGGAGACCACCCGCTCGGGGGACCGGACCCAGCGGATGTGGTCGTTGCTGGCTCCGGCGGGCACCTCGCGGTCGGCGTAGTGCCAGCGGGTGACGGTCCCGGGTGCGAACAGGTCGCGGGCGAACGCCTCGACCGCCCGGCGTGGTGCCAGCGGGTCGTCGTCGAGGCTGACGACGAGCGACGGCGTCGCGATGGGTGGTGCGGTCGGGAAGGGCGGCCGTCCGCTCCGTGCCATCGTCGCCCACTCGCGCATGAGGGTGCGAGCGCCGGGACCGCCGAACGCCGGCCGGGGGAGGTACCCGAAGACGGCCGTCAGCGTCGGCACGATCACGCCTCCCATGAGCACGAGGTGCAGGCCGCCGTACGGGAAGTGGCGGTGGTAGGGCAGGGCTCCGGCGACGGTGATCAGCCCGTCCACTCTGCCGCCGGTCAGCAGGTACCCCGCCGCGAGCTGCGCGCCGAGGCTGTGGCCGAGCAGCAGGACGGGACGGTCCGGACGCTCCCGGCGTGCCGCGGCGACGGCGTCCGCGATGTCGTCGATCTCGTCCTGGTAGGCCCAGTCCAGCCCCCGGCCGGCCGTGACCGACGGGTCCTCGAAGCCGCGACGGGTCAGGGCGCGCGCGTCCCACCCGGCCTCCTCGAACGCCGCGACCACCGGCCGGTAGTAGCGGGAGCCGATGGCCATCGCCGGGGAGATCAGCACCACGGGCGCCGGCTCACCGGAGCTCTGGCCGTTCGTTCCCAGGGTGGTCTGCATCGATCTCGACTTTCGACGGCCTCGCCGCGCAGCAGTGTGGGGGCGGCACACCTGAGCCTAGGGGGCAGCGCGTGCACGCTGCGGTCGCCGTGATCCTCGCCGTCGGTTTGGATGGTCAGGTCCCGACACCCGCTCGACTGGAGGCACACCCGTGACCCGACGCATCCTCCACGTGGTCACCAACGTCGGCCACTACGACGACCCGTCGCACCCGACCGGACTGTGGCTGTCCGAGCTCACGCACGCCTGGCACGTCTTCGCCGAGCACGGCTTCGAGCAGACGATCGTCAGCCCGCAGGGCGGGCGCTCGCCCCTGGAACCGCGGTCCCTGAAGTTCCCGACCTACGACAAGACCGCCAAGGCATGGCACGGCGACCCGGACCGGATGGAGCTGCTGGAGCACACCGCCGGCCCGGACGAGATCGACGCCGCGGACTACGACGCGATCTACTTCACCGGCGGTCACGGGGTGATGTACGACTTCCCCGACAGCGAGGGCCTGCAGCGGATCACCCGACAGATCTGGGAGCAGGGCGGCGTCGTGGCCTCCGTCTGCCACGGCTACTGCGGCCTGCTCAACACGCTGCTCTCCGACGGCACCCTCCTCCTCGCCGGACGGCAGGTCACCGGCTTCGCCTGGACCGAAGAGGTGGTCGCGCGCGTCGACAAGCTCGTGCCGTACAACGTCGAGGAGGAGGCGAAGAAGAGGGGCGCGCGCTACCAGAAGGCAACGCTGCCGTTCGCTCCGTACACCGTCGCCGACGGACGCCTCGTCACAGGCCAGAACCCCGGCTCCGCGAAGAAGACCGCCGAGACGGTCGCCGAGCTGCTCTGAGGCTCAGCAGGAACCCCCGGCACCCACCGGCTCATCCCCGCCCGGCCCCGGCCTCGGCGGGCACGGGCTCCTGCCCGAGCCGGCGGGCCAGCACGGAGCACACCACGAGCTGGAGCTGGTGGAAGACGACCAGCGGCACGACGACGACGGCGAGCGTCGCGGCGGGCAGCAGCGCCGAGGCCATCGGCAGGCCCGTGGCCAGCGACTTCATCCCCCCGACGAGCAGCAGCGTGACCCGCTGGTCGCGCGGCAGCCCCAGCGCCCGGCCGCCCCACCACGTGAGGGCCAGCATGACGGCCAGCAGCACCCCGGCGGACCCGACGAGCACGAGCACGACCCCCACGGTCATGTCCGCCCAGATGCCCTCGGCGGTGGCGCCGCTGATCGCCGTGAACACGATGAGCAGGATCGTCCCGCGGTCCACGGCCGTGGTGACGGCCTTGTGCCGCCGCACGAGCCCGCCCACCCAGGGCTGGAGGAGCTGACCGAGCACCAGCGGCGCGAGGAGCTGCAGCAGCACGGTCTGCAGACCGTCCGCCCCGACGGCGCCGTCACCGGCGACCGCTCCGCTCATCAGACCGAGGACCAGCAGGGGAGTGGCGACCATGCCGACGACGTTCGACACGGTCGCCCCGCAGATCGCTCCGGCGACGTCGCCGCGTGCCACGGACGTGAACGCGACGGCGGAGTTCACCGTGGACGGTAGGAGCGAGACGCAGAGCAGCCCGACGGCGATGCCCTGGCCGACGACCGGGCCGACGGCCGCGGAGACGCCGAGCCCGACGAGCGGGAACACGACGAACGTCGCGACGAGCAGCGGTCCCTGCAGGCGCCAGTCGGTCAGCGACCGCCAGATCTCCCGCGTCGGCAGCCGTGCCCCGTAGAGCAGGAACAGCAGGGCGATCGCGACGTCGGTGACGACGTCGAGCACTCCCCGCGCGCCGTCCGGGACGGGGACGACGACCCCGATCAGGAGCGCGAGGACGATGGCGACGACGAACGGGTCGACCCACAGGCGTACCCCGCGCCACAGGCTGGATCGTCGTGTCACAGGTGGTCCCTCTCGGTCGTCGCGTCGACCGTACGGTACGCGTGCGACGTGCACGGGCGTCTGGTCCGACGTCGACGGCCTGTCCGTGACGAGGGCGAGGCGTTCGCCGCGACCTCTCAGCTCTCCGCCGACGCCTGGTCGTACGCGTCCCGCGCGCGCTCGACCTCGTCGGCGTTCTCGGCGGCCCAGATGATCAAGGCGTCGACGGGCTCCCGGAGGGTCTTGCCCAGGGGCGAGATGCGGTACTCCACGGCCACCGGGCGGGTCGACAGCACGACCCGCGTGACGATGCCGTTGCGTTCGAGCCGCCGCAGCGTCGCGCTGAGCGACTTCTGCGTCACCCCGGGGATGGCCCGACGGAGCCCGTTGAACCGCAGGGGCTGCTCGCACAGGAGCTCGAGGATCTCGAGGGACCACTTGTCGAGGACCTGGTCGAGCAGGTCGCGTCGGTGCTGGGCGATCGTCAGGTGTGGTGAGGGTGACGTGGTGTCGTTCATGAAACCTGGTCTCGTTGTAGTGACTTCCTGCTACTAGGTACCTTACAGAAACCAGATCACCGAGTACAGGAGGATTCCCATGACCGTCACCTATGTGTCGCCCGAGGGCATGACGCAGCCCGTTCCCTACCACCACGTCGCCGTCGCGACGGGCACCCGCCAGGTCCACGTGGCCGGTCAGGTCAGCCGTGACGCCGACGGGCAGGCGCTCTCCGCCGACCTCCGCGGCCAGACCGCGGACGCGCTGCGCAACGTCGCGGTCGGGCTGGCCGGGGGCGGCGCGAGCTTCGCCGACGTCGTCCGCCTCACGTTCTACGTGACCGGATGGCGACCGGACCGCATCGAGGACTTCCTGGCCGGCGTCGGGGACGTCGCCGCGGAGCTCGGCCTGCCCCAGCCGCTGCCGCCGTCGTCGCTCATCGGGGTCGAGATCCTGTTCGAGCCCGACGTCCTCGTCGAGGTCGAGGCGATCGCGGTCACCGACTGAGAGCCGCCGCACCGCGCACGCACGAGTCCCGGCCGGATCGATGATCCGGCCGGGACTCGTCGTCTACCCCTGGGGGCGTCCGGTCAGGACCGGACGAACTCCAGCAGCGCCTCGTTGACCTCGGACGCGTGCGTCCACAGCAGCCCGTGGGGCGCACCCTCGATCTCGACGTACTCCGCCTCGGGCAGGGCGTCGCGGAAACGTCGGCCGGTGGCGTCGATCGGCAGGATGTTGTCCTTCGTCCCGTGCAGGATGAGCGTCGGCTTGGCCGCGGCCCGGACGGCCTCGACGTCGGGCCGGAAGTCCTCGATCCAGGCCGGGACGACGCTGTAGGCCGCGACGGGCGCGGAGCCGACGGCGGTGTTCCAGTTGGCCCGGACGACCTCCTCCGAGATCCGGCTGCCGAGGGTCTCGTCGAGGTTGTAGAAGTCCTGGTAGAACTGCGTGAACCAGGCGTAGCGGTCGGCTCGGGCCGTCGCGGCGATCCCGTCGAAGACCGACTGCGGCACACCCTCCGGGTTGTCGTCGCGCTGGACGAGGAACGGCTCCAGCGAGGCGAGGAACGCCAGCTTGGCGACCCGGTCGTGCCCGTACTTCCTCACGTACCGGGCCAGCTCGCCCGTACCCATCGAGAAGCCCACGAGGATGACGTCGCGCAGGTCGAGGTTCTCGAGCAGGGCGTCGAGGTCCCCGGCGAACGTGTCGTAGTCGTACCCGGCCCCGACCTTGCTCGACCGGCCGAACCCGCGGCGGTCGTAGGTGATGACGCGGTACCCGGCGTCCACGAGCTCGCGGGCCTGCAGCTCCCAGCTGTTGCCGTCGAGCGGGTAGCCGTGGATGAGGACGACGGGCTGGCCGGTGCCGTGGTCCTCGTAGTAGATCTCGACGTCGGTGCTGTTCTCGTGGCTGACGGTGATGTAGCCCATGGTGGCGTTCCCTCCGAATGGTGGAGAACGATCGTTCTCCGTTGGGGGCCGTAACCTGGAGAACGATGGTTTTGTTCCCGGGAGGTGGTCGGCGTGACGAAGCTCGACGACGCGGGCGCCCGGGAGGCGATCGTCACGGCCGCCGACCGGCTGTTCTACGTCCGTGGCATCCAGAACGTCGGCATGGACGCGGTCCGCGCCGAGGCGGGGATGTCGCTGAAGCGGATCTACGCCCTGTTCCCGTCCAAGGAGCATCTCGTCGTCGCCGTGCTGGCCCACCGGACGACGATCTGGTGGAGCGGTGTCGACCGGGCCGCCGAGGGGGCGGGCTCACCCCGGGAGCAGCTGCTGTCCGTGTTCGACTTCCTCGAGGCGTGGTTCCGCGAGGACGACTTCCGCGGCTGTGCGTTCATCAACTCCTTCGGCGAGCTCGGCGCGACGTCGCCCCGGGTGGTGGCCGCCGTGCGTGAGCAGAAGGAGTCGGTCCGGGCGTACGTCCGCGACCTGGTCCGCCGGGAAGGGCTCCCCGATGACGTCGCACTGCAGGTCGACCTCCTCGTCGAGGGCGCGCAGACCGCGGCGGCGATCACCCGGGACGACGACGTCGCGCCGCAGGCCCGTGCCGCTGCTGAAGTCCTGCTCGACGCGGCGGCCGCGTCGGGCGGGAGCCGGGTGGGGACCACCGCTGACTCACGGTGACCGCGCCCTCGCGCGCGATCCCGTCAGGTGGTCTCCCGGGCCTGCTGTCGTGCGTAGTGGCGGCGCGCCTTCATGCGGTTGCCGCAGGTGGCCATGGAGCACCACCGTGCCGTGTTGCCCTTGGACCGGTCGATGAGGAACCGTCGGCAGTCGGGGTTCCCGCACGGGCGGAGCCTGCCGGGCTTGTCGGCGGCGAGCTCGGACCAGGTGATGATCGCGCGCGCCGCGGGCAGCGTCGCGGCGGGACCGGCGAGCCGCCAGCGCAGGCCGTCCGGGGTGAGCGGCGACGGCGCCTGTGCGACGTCGTGAAGGATCTGGTCCAGCTCGTCGCCGACCGTTCCGGTGCGCACGGCCTCCTGCAGGCCGTCCCGGGCTCGGGCCAGCTCGCGCACCTCGCTCGTCGTCCCCTGCCCGCCGAAGCGTCGCGCGAGGTCCGCCGCGTGGGCCGGGTCGGCCATCAGGTCCTCGACGACGCCGTCCGTGACGGGTGTGGAGTTCAGCAGCGCGAGCAGCGCGTCGACGGAATCGTCGTCCGCCACCATATCTAACCCCCTCAATGGTCTTGAACGGTTAGGTCCAGCGTGGTCTACTGACCTAACCACCGAAACCATTTTAGACCGAAGGGCGTCGTCGTGAACACCTACCACCGCTTCGTGGACATCGAAGGGCTGCGAGTCTTCTACCGGGAGGCGGGCGACCCCGAGGCTCCCACCGTCGTGCTGCTGCACGGCTACCCGACCAGCTCGTTCATGTTCCGCCACCTCATCCCCGAGCTGGCCGGCGACTTCCACGTGATCGCGCCCGACCACATCGGGTTCGGGCTCTCCGACGCGCCGTCGGTGGACGAGTTCGGGTACACCTTCGACGCCCTGGCCGCGCACACCGCGAAGCTCCTCGAAGCGCTCGGCGTCGACACCTACGCGATCTACGTCCAGGACTACGGGGCCCCGATCGGCTGGCGCCTCGCGCTGGAGGACCCCGAGCGGGTGTGGGCCGTCGTCAGCCAGAACGGCAACGCCTACGAGGAGGGCTTCGTCGAGGGGTTCTGGTCGGACGTGTGGGCCTACGCCGCCGAGCCGAACGCCGAGACCGAGGCCGCGTTGCGGCCGGCGCTCGGCGAGGAGGCCATCCGGTGGCAGTACACCCACGGCGTTCCCGACCCGGCCGTCGTGAGCCCGGACACCTGGCGGCACGACGCCGCGCTGGTCGCCCGGCCCGGCAACGACCGGGCCCAGCTCGCGCTCTTCCGCGACTACGTCACCAACGTCCGGCTCTACCCGGCCCTCCACGAGTACCTGCGAGACTCCCGCGTGCCGGTCCTCGCCGTCTGGGGCAAGAACGACGAGATCTTCGGACCCGCGGGCGCCGAGGCGTTCCGCCGCCACGCCCACGACCCCGAGATCCACCTGCTCGACGGCGGGCACTTCCTGCTCGAGAGCGCGCTCGACGAGGTGGCGCCCCTGATGCGCCGGTTCCTCGCCCGGCACTCCTGATGCGGTCGCGCCGGCCGCGTGGTCACGACCGGGCGGCGGGCAGTGCTTCCGTGCGTGCCTTGAGGGCATCGTTCATCTGCTCGAACCCGAGCCGTGTCGGGGCGAGGATCGACCGGAGCAACGGGACCAGGACGCCGCTGAAGGTCTCGCTCTGGGTCAGCAGCGTCCGGCCGGAGGAGAGCTCGTCGAGCTCGAAGCGGTGGTCGCCGTCGAAGATCCCGGGGAGCAGGAGGCGGCCCCGCCAGTGCAGCACCCGCCCCGGCTCCCGGTCGACGACCGTGGGCCGGAAGGTCATCGGGCGCCCGCCGGGAGGCTCGATCACGGCCTCGAGCCGGGACCCCACCTCGAGGTCCCCGGAGAGGCGCGTGATGAACGGGTTCCAGTCCGGGTAGCGAGCGGTGTCGGCGAGCACGCTCCAGACGTCGGCCGGTGCGCGGTCGATCTCGACGGCGTGACTGATGGTCGTGGACATGACGGGTCTCCCGGGTGGACTGGGACGGACGAGGTGGGGTCAGGCTGCGGCCGACTCGGTGAGGAGCCGGAGCCGGTCCGCGTCGACGTTCGCGCCGAAGGCGGGATGCCCCGGTTCGAGCCGCCGGCCGGTGGCGAGAGCGCCGGTGACGACCGGGTCGAAGCCGAGATCGTCGACGACGGCGGCCGCGGCGGTGACGTCGTCGACGTCGTCCCCCGCGACGGCGATCGCCTTGCGCTCGGGATGGCCGGCGGGCCGCGAGCCGTCCTCCAGGTCGTGGTAGCCCATGTGGTTGAACGCCTTGACGACGCGGGCGTCGGGCAGCGAGTCCTGGACGAGCTCGCTGGTGGAGCTGGCGGGCCGGGCGAGGTCCTCACGGTGGCCGTCGGTCTCCCACCAGTAGTTCATGGCGTCGACGACGAGCTTGCCGGCCAGCGCGTCGGCGGGCAGCGTGCGGTGCTTGCCCAGCGGGAGGGCGAGGACGACGACGTCGGCCTTCGCCGCGGCCTCGGCCGTGGTGACGGGTTCGGCGCCGGGCGCGAGCACCTCGACGGTCAGGGCGATCTTCGCCGGGTCCCCGGAGCCGGAGATCAGGACGCGGTAGCCGGCCCGGACCGCGAGACGTGCGAGGACGGTGCCGACCTTGCCGGCGCCGATGATGCCGAGGGTCTGGTCGCTGGTGCTCATGCGATCTCCTGGGGCTGGTCGGCGAGCAGGTCGCGGACCAGGGGGACGACCTTGGTCCCGTACAGCTCGACGTTGCGCAGGCGCGCGTCGGCGGGCTGCGCGCCGGTGGTGTAGATGAGGTCGAACCGCCCCACGCCGAGGCTGGTCACGGCTGCGGCGATCCTGCGGGCGACGGTCTCGGGCGAGCCGACGTAGAGGGACCCGCCCGCGATCTCGGCGTCGAACTCCTCCTTGCGCAGGGGAGGCCAGCCCCGCGTGGCGCCGATGCGGTCGCGCTGCAGGCGGTAGTGGGGCCAGTAGATCTCGCGGGCCTCCTCGTCGGTGTCGGCGATGAAGCCGGGCGAGTGCATGCCGACCGCGTGGGCGGTGGTGCCGAGCTGCGCGGCAGCGCGCCGGTACAGGTCGACGTACGGGCGGAAGCGCGCGGGGTCGCCGCCGATGATGGCGAGCATGAGAGGCAGGTCGTAGTGGGCCGCGCGGATCACGGACTGCGGGGAACCGCCGACGCCGACCCAGGTGCTCAGGTGGCCGGACTCGGTGGTGGGGAAGACCTCCGCGTCGGTGAGAGCTGCTCGGGTGGTGCCGGACCAGGTGACGGGCTGCTCCTTGAGCAGCTCGGCGAAGAGCTGGATCTTCTCCTCGAACAGCAGGTCGTAGTCGGCCAGGTCGTAGCCGAACAGCGGGAAGGACTCGGTGAACGAGCCGCGGCCGAGGATGACCTCGGCCCGCCCGCGGGACAGGGCGTCGACGGTGGCGAAGCGCTGGAAGACCCGGACCGGGTCGTCGGAGGACAGCACGGTCACCCCGGAGGCGAGCCGGATGTTCTGCGTGACGCCGGCGAGCCCGGCCAGGACGGTGTCCGGGGAGGAGATCGCGTACTCCGGGCGGTGGTGCTCGCCCAGGGCGATGACGTCGACGCCGGTCTGGTCGGCCAGCACGGCCTCGTCGACGACCTGACGGATGGCCGCGGCGTGCGAGACCAGCTCGCCGTCGGTGCCCATCGGGCGGTCGCCGAACGAGTCGAGGCCGAACTCAACGGTGGTGCTCACGGTGTGACTCCCCAGGTGATCGAGGTGGAGGATGGCGGAAGTTGACACGTCAACACTTGACAGGTCAACAACTATTCCCGATGGTTGACATGTCCATCGAGGAGGGGAGGCCCGCCGTGGCAGAGGTAGCTCGGCACGCTCCGACGGCGCAGCAGCTGGCGACCTGGCGCGCGTTCATCGAGACGACCGAGCTGCTGCGCTCGCGGTTGGGCGCCCGGCTCCAGTCCGAGTCGGGGATGTCCCTGCAGGACTACTCGGTCCTGCTCGCGCTGCGGGAGGCCCCCGCGCGCAACCTGCGCTCCTCCGAGCTGGCGGACGCCGTCGGCTGGGAACGCAGCCGGCTGTCCCACCACGTCGGACGCATGGAACGTCGCGGCCTGGTGGAACGGAAGGGCCCCGCGGACGGGGGCTGGGGTTCCTGCGTCCATCTGACCGATGCGGGCGCCGACGTCTTCCGCCGCGCCTCGGTCGGCCACCTGCAGGCGGTCTCCGAGCTGTTCATCGACGCCCTCTCACCCGCCCAGCTCGACGCGGCCGGTGAGATCGCCCAGGCGCTGTCCGCTCGGCTGGCCGACACCGGCGGTCCGCGACGGTGACCCCGTCCGGAGGGTCCGAGCGTGCTGGGGAGACGCGTCGGTCGCCTAGGTGGAAGTGTTTCGGCCGGTCGGGAGCTCGGTCGGAGGGTCGTCCGTCCCGTGCCGTGGCCCGGCGCCCGCCGGGCGGGTGACGACGTACGCCCCGGTGAGGCCGATGGCGACACCGAGCACCGAGAACGAGGCCACCGGACCCCACGAGACGCCCTCCCGGACGAGGTCCGGCAGCCCGAGCGTGCCGGAGACGATCCAGGGGAACGCGGCGACGCGGCCCCAGTCGGGCAGGGAGAGCATGACGGCACCGAGGATCAGCGACCCGAGCCCCCCGTACATCGCGAACTCCGGGTAGCCGTACCAGAACACGAACGTGCTCGCGGCGCCGACGGCGGCACCCGTGGCCGCCACCCAGCCCCGGAGGCGCACCATCACGGGGACCAGCAGGACCAGCCCGAACGTCGTGCCGAGGTAGGCGAGGATCAGTCCCCAGGAGCCGTCCGTCTGGTTCCACGAGAGCCAGGCGTCGACGCCGATGCCCGCCGCGCCGATCAGCAGCAGCACACCCGTGGCCCGCACCAGCCAGCCCTTCGCCATGGCCGCCTCCTCGCCGCCGCTTCCACGATGCCACGGGCGGCACCGACACGCGCCGCACGCCGATCGCTCCTAGGCTCGCGGCATGACGACGGCGGAGCAGCGGCACGAAGGCACGACCGGCGAAACACCCGGATGGCTGGCGGACGCCGTCATCTACGAGATCTACCCGCAGTCGTTCGCCGACTCGAACGGCGACGGGATCGGGGACCTGCCGGGCGTCATCGACCACCTCGACCACCTGGAGTGGCTCGGGGTGGACGTGATCTGGTTCAACCCGTGCTTCGCCTCCCCGTTCCGGGACGCCGGCTACGACGTCGAGGACTACCTGACGATCGCGCCCCGGTACGGGACGAACGAGGACATGGTCGAGCTCGTCGAGCAGGCCCGCCGGCGCGGCATCCGGATCCTGCTCGACCTCGTCGCGGGACACACCTCGATCGACCACCCGTGGTTCGCCCGGTCCCTCGCCGACCCCTCCGACGACCGGTACATCTGGGCCGACCGCGACGGGCCGGGGCTCGTCCCGTCGCCCGGGCCGCGCGAGGGCTGGTACCTGAAGAACTTCTTCGACTCCCAGCCCGCGCTGAACTTCGGCTACGCCCGACCGCACCCCGACGAGCCGTGGCGGCAGGCGACCGACGCCCCGGGCCCGACGCGCAATCGCGAGGCCCTGCAGGAGATCATCGGGTTCTGGCTGGACCGCGGGGTGGCCGGGTTCCGTGTGGACCTGGCCTTCTCCCTCGTCAAGGACGACCCCGACCTCGAGGCGACCACCGCGTTGTGGCGGGAGATCGCCGGCTGGATGCGCGCGCGGTACCCGGACGCGGTGCTGCTGCCGGAGGCCGACGACGACAACACCGCCGACGCCGGGTTGCGGGGAGGCTTCGACGCGGACTTCGCGCTCGTCATCCAGCGCGAGCACAGCGCGCTGTTCAACAACGGCGCCACCGGCCACCTGACCTGGCAGGACCCGGCGGCGATGGAGCCCTGCTACTACGACCCCGAGGTCGACGAGGAGGCGGGCACCCGCGCGCTGGAGACGTTCCTGCGGGAGTGGGACGAGCGGGACCGCCGGGCCGGCGCGGACCGGCTCGTCGTCCTGCCGACGGCGGACCACGACTTCTCACGGCTCGCCGCCGGGCCGCGCACCGGTGACCAGCTGCGCCCTGCCTTCACGTTCCTGCTGACGTGGGGGTCGCTGCCGTCGATCTACTACGGCGACGAGATCGGGATGCGCAACCTGCCCGACGCGCCCGAGACGGAGGGAAGCCGCTGGAACCCGGGGTACGACCGCGCCGGGTGCCGGACCCCGATGCAGTGGGACGACGCCCTGCCGAACAGCGGTTTCTCTTCCGCGCCGGTCGAGCGGCTCTACCTCCCGCAGGACCCGGACCCGTCCCGCCCCACCGTGGCGGCCCAGCGTGCGGACCCGGGATCGCTGCTGCACCACGTGCGCGACCTCGTGGACCTGCGTCGGCGCACCCCGGCGCTGCGCACCGGTGGGGCGCGCACCGTCCTGCACGTCGGGTATCCGTTCGTCTACCTGCGCGGCGAGGAGCACCTCGTCGTCGTCAACCCGCGGCGCGAGCCGGCCCAGGCCACGATCCCGGCGCTCGCGGGCGCGACCGCCACGATGCTCCTGGGCGACGGCGTCCGGGTCGAGGACGGGGTCGTGGAGGTCGCCGGTGGTGGTCACGCGGTGCTCGCCGTGACTCGACCCTGACGCGCGCACGGCCGACCCGGAGGGCGACGAGCGCGGCGGGCGAGCCCGGGCGCCGGGTGATCTCGCGGCCGGTGGGCTGCGAGTCGACCGGGACGGGGAGAGCCTGAGGTGTCGGGGGATCGGGTTCGGGGATGCGGGGTGCGGGATGTCTGAGCAGCGCAGCGCGGCGCGGGGGGAGACGCACGGGGTCCTCCGGTTGTGGACACCTGCCCCCGAGGGCGACCGGGTGCGGTTCGCACCGGACCCGGACGACCGGTACGCCGTCGTCGACGATCTCGAGGCCGCGCACGTCATCCTCGTGCTGGACCGGTGGCCCCAGGTCGACGGCGTGGGGCACCTGGTCTTCACGGAGCACCCGCAGGTCCGCTCCTTCCGGGTGTCGACGTTCCAGCACCATGTCGACGCCCGCCGTGCGCAGGCGGGGCAGCCGGCCCCGGGCCGGGCGCTGCGCGTGGGCGACGTGTTCTGGGTCCGGGCCGGTGACGACCCCCGGTGGAACGACCCCCGGCGTTGGCAGCTCCTGGACGTGACCGCCTCGGCGCGGCGTGCCGCGCACGCGGCGCAGGTCGTCGCGGTCAACCCGGCGATGCGGCTGCGGGAGGCGGACGTGGCCCACGAGTCCTCGGGACCACCGTCCCCGGAAGGGCCTCGCCGTCCTCCGGCCGGTGCGGCCGCCTCGACGGTGTGACATGTCCGTCCCGCAGCGCATCCCGGCGGACCACTTCACCGCGCGCGACCTCGTCGACGAGCTCGAGGAGCGACCGGACGCCCTGGCGCACTTCGTGCTCAACGTGGGTGACGGTGACGCCCAGGTGGTGCTGCTGCCGACCGACCCGGTGGCGGAGCACCGTCGCGCCGTCGTCGTCGACGCCGGACGGGACAAGCCGTTGTCGCTGATCGCGGCGCTCACGGCCGAGGGCCTGCTCCCCGGCGTGGACGACGTGGCCCTCGTGGTGGCCACCCACCCGCACCAGGACCACATCGGCGCGATGGCCGAGGTGCTGGCCGGTCTGGGCGACCGGGTCGCCGAGTTCTGGGACCCCGGGTACTTCCACCCGATCGGTGCGTTCCACCGGATGATGGCCGAGGTGGAGCGGCGCACCGGGCTGCTGTACAGCCACCCGGCGTCGGGGCTGAGCCGGTGGATCGGCCGGACCGGGATCACCGTGCTGTCCCCGTCGATCCATCTCAGGAACCGGTTCGACACCTACGGGGTCGAGATCAACGACTCCTCCCTGTCGATGCGTCTGCAGCATCCCGCCGCGCGTGTGGTCACCCGTGACGAGGCCGGCAACGTCGTGGACAAGAGCTCGTCCGAGGTCTCCCTCGTGCTCGGCGGGGACGCGCAGACGTTGTCGTGGTCCTACGTGCTGACGGACTTCCCGTTCCTCATGAAGTCGAACTCCGCCAGCTCGGCGGCGATCGCCGCGGCGACCGGGGACGTCGACCTGCTGCAGGCCGACGTCTTCAAGGTCTCGCACCACGCGTCGAAGCGGGGGGTCAATCTCGAGCTGATGGAACGGATCAGGCCGTGGGCCTCGGTGGTGTCGTGCGGACCGGACTCGCCCCGGTACCACTTCCCGCACGACCTGGCGCAGGAGATCCTGCGCGAGGCCCGCGACCCGAGGGCCGGGTCCGGGGGGAAGCGCTCGGAGGAGGACTGGGAGCTGAGGATCTACTACACGGCCGACCGGGACACCGACGGGCGCGCCCTGGGCACCGTGGTCACCGTGCTGGAGGAGGGTCGTCGACCCCAGGTGTGGCGGCTGGGTGACACCCCTGGCCGGTCGGTATCCGTTGCGGCACTGCGGAAGGCCCGTAGGCTCGACAACCGATGACACAGCACATCGGCGTGGCCATATCCGGCGGGGGGCACCGCGCGACGGCGTGGGGGCTGGGCGCGCTGCTCTATCTCGTCGACAGCGGCAAGAACGAGGAGGTCTCCGCGATCTCCTCGGTGTCCGGAGGGTCGATCGCCAACGCCGTCGTGGCGCAGGAGACCGACTACAGGACCGTCGACCCGCCCGGGTTCGACCGCACCATCCAGCGGCTGGTGCGCCACCTCGCCGACACCGGTCTCTTCTTCTGGGGTCCGCCCACCAACGCCTACCTGATCTCGGTGTTCGTCGGGGCCGGCGTCGCCGTGGCCACGATGCTGACCGGCATCGTCTTCGTGTTCCTCAACGGGCTGTCCTGGCGATCCGGGCTCACGCTGCTGGCGGGGGGCGTGCTGATGGGGCTCACGGCCCGCTGGTTCGAGCGCCGTTCGCACGTCCTCGACCGCGCGTTGGCCCGGACCCACTTCCAGCGGGACGGACGGTCGACGCGACTGGGGGACATCGACCGGTCCCTCGACCACGTCGTGTGCGCGACCGAGCTGCAGTCGGCCGAGCACCTCTACCTCACCCCGCGGTTCCTCTACTCCCACCGGCTGGGCACGGGGTCGACGAACGACATGAGGTTGTCCACCGCCGTCCAGGCCTCCCTGGGTATGCCCGGCGCCTTCACCCCGCGGCGGCTGAAGACCGCACCGTACGGGTTTCACGGCGGTACGCAGGAGGGCGGCGTCGCCGAGGACTTCCTGCTCACCGACGGCGGCGTGTACGACAACCTGGCCGACCAGTGGCCGGACGGTCTCGAGAAGAGGCTGGAGCGCGCCCCGGAGCTGCCGGTCGTGGGCCGCACCATCGACGAGCTCGTCATCGTCAACGCCACCACCGCGCTGAGCTGGAGGCGGCTGCGGTACGCACGCCGGTTCCTGGTGGGAGAGCTGTTCACCCTGCTGCGGTCCAGCAGCGTGATGTACCAGGTGCCGACCGAACGGCGTCAACGCGGTCTGGTGCACACCTGGGTCGACTGCGAGCGCACCGGGCGAGGGCAGCGCGGCGCGATCGTCCAGATCCAGCAGTCCCCGTACCGGGTGGCCGACGCGTTCCTCCGGAAGGACCAGGAGGAGCGGGCCCGCCGTGCCCGTGCCGTGCTGGACCTGCTCGGCGACGACGACGAGTCCCGCGAGGCCTGGCGGGCCCGGGCGGACTCCAACGCGGACGTGCCCACCGTGCTGCGGCGACTCGGGAGGACCGCGACCGTCGACCTGCTCGAGCACTCCTACGTGCTCGCCATGTGCAACCTGCACGTCCTGCACGGGTACCCGCTGCTCGATCTGCCGGAGCGCGAGCGGTTCGAGCGTCTCCTGGACGACCCGGAGCCGTCGGCGGCCTAGGCTCGGCCGGCATGGAGCCCGAGGACGAGCGGTGGCGCAGCGCGGTCGAGCACGTTCGGGACCGTGCCGCGGGAGGTCCGCTGCCCGCGGACGCCCGGGTGGTGCTCCACTTCCACCCGGATGCCCCGGCCGGGCGCGGGTCGGTGCTGGAGACGGTCGCGCGCGAGGGTGTCTACCGGTCGCAGTTCGAGACGAGGACCAGCAACGGCGGGTTGACCGCTTTCCCCGGCGGGGACCGGTGGCGGTGGGAGAGCCGGATCTTCGGCGGCGTGTACGACGACGCAGCACCGGCCGCCCGCCCGCGGTACGGGGCGCTCCTGCTCGACGGCGACCCCTACGGCGCGGCACCGCGGTTCGGCTCTAGCTATCTGCGGCTGCGGCCGGGCGTCCTCGAGCGGGCGACCCTCTGCTACCCGGACAGCGTCCACACGCCGCACGACTTCGGCACCCGGGACCGGTCCGGACTGACGGCGCTGCTGCGCTCGGACCCGTGCCGCGACCCTCTCGACCGCTACGTCGAGGCGCACGTGCACGGCGAGGTTCGCGTCGACCGCGACCTGGAGGCGGTGGTCCTGGACCCCTCTTACCGCGGGACGGCGGTCGCCGCGGCGGCGGAGCGGCTCGGCTGCGCCGTCGAGTGGCACCCCGGCTATCGGGCCTTCCCGACCGCGTTCGACGAGCGCTACCGGGGGCCGGAACCGGTCCGGCTCGCCGAGTCCGTCGCCGCCGAGGGCGAGCTGACGCCCGCGCTGCTGGGCCCGTGGCGCGGAGCCGACGACGTCGACCCCCAGACGCTGAAGCAGGTGTGGCACCTGCTGGCCCGTTACGGACGCCGCAGCGGCGCCCTTCCCTAGCCGGGGCCGCTACGCGACGTCGATCGTGTGGGCGAACTCGGGTGCGCACGTCGTGCAGAACATGCGGCGGCCGAGGTCGCGCTCGCCGGGTGCCCCGGGGGAGTAGTAGACCTCCTTGTGCGCGTGGGCCGCCCGGGTGTGCTTGATGCACGAGCCGGCGCCGCACTGCGAACAGACGGTGACCGCCGGGGTGGTGGCCTGGTGCTCGGTGGCGCATTCGAAACAGTTCATGGGACATCTCCTGTGATGCGTGCTGCCAGTCCGGGCGACGCCCGCGGACCCCCGCGTGCCGGACAGGTGCGGGATCCGTGCCGTCCTTGCCGGGGCGCTCGCGGGGTCTGCCGACAGGGCCGCCGTCTCCAGTATCGCAGCGGGTCGATCACTCGCCCGTCCGCGACGGGATCACGGACGCCCCCCGCGGCGTGCCTTCGGCCCGGGCGGTACCCGCACGCCATGACGTGCCAGCACCCCGAGGCCGTCCGCGACGGTGACCGCGGCGATCACGGCGTGGTGCGGCTTCCTCGAGCGCAGTGCGACCGCCGCGAGGTGTTCCGACGCCACGGTGCCGAGCGGCGGCAGTTCCACGTCGTGCACGGCGAGGCACGTCGGCTCCGGCAACGCGCCCCGGGAGCAGAGGACGGCCGGGGCGGCGTCAGGGGGGGTCAGCAGCAGGTCGTCGCGGGGAGCGCCGAGACCGGTGCCGACCGCCTTGAGCACCGCCTCGCGCCGGACCCACGACCGGGTCAGGGTCCGGGCCGTCCAGCCGGCGGCCGGCCGTTCCGCGACGGGCACGACGCCGGCCAGGTCGTCCAGGTGCCGTCCGACGCCCGCCGCTGCCTCGACGTCCACACCGACGTCGACCCCGTGGGCGCCGACGTCGTCGACGACCGCCACGAGCACCCACGACCCGGCGTGCGAGACCGAGAAGGCGGGACCCCCACTGACGACGGGCTTGCCCGGGGCGGGTCCCCCCGGTGCTCCCATGCGGACGTCGACGCCACGGGGAGGGACGCCGAGCGTCTCGCCGAGCACGGCGCGCGTGAGTGCGCGCCCCGTCGCGAACCGGTCACGATCGTCGGCGCGCAGGAACGAGCCGACCGTGCCCGCCTCGTCCGTGGTGAGCAGCGCGGCACTCCCGCACGAGACCGGCACCGTCGGGGCACACCAGACGGTGACCGCACGGGGTGGCCCGGTCATCACGGGAGCACCGCGCCTCCGGTGACCTACCGTTGCGTGATCGTCACCTTGACCGGGTCGCCGACGTCCTTGCCAAGCTGCTTACGCACCTTCGCGTTCAGGGACACCATGTGCCCTCCCGTGCCGGTCACCATCGCCCCGACGTTCTCGAGCGTGACGTCGTCGACGGTCGCGTCGACCCGGACGGTCTTGCCGGTCCCGAAGAACTCGGCCGAGTCGGGGATCTCGACGCAGCTCCACGTCTCACCCTTGACATCGACGCCGATCTTGGTCTCGAAGCTCATCTGTTCGCTCGCCATGCCGACAAGTTACCCCCAGGGCGGCACGTCGGACATCGGACGATCCGGGTCGGTACGGCGTGGCGCGGGTCCTGCGGCTGGTTCCGCAAGCCAGGAGGCAGGCCCCCGGCCCGCCGTTGAGACGCTCCTGGTCCCAGGAGGTCGTCGGGGTGGCCTGTCCCCACCGCCCCGCACGGGGTCCGGGCCGGCCGCAGCCGCCGGCGTCCGTTCGAGCCGTCGACCGACGCTCGAGACCCACGTGCAGGGAGAGCGAGTCATGGAAGCCACTACCGCACCACCTCCGGTCACGACCCCTACTCGCCGGGCCCTGCCCGGGGCCGCCGTCGCCGTCGTCGTCGGCGTCCTGATCGCCGTGATCTGGTCCTACGAGTTCGTCGACGACGTCGTCGGGGGCGCCATCTCGGGGCTCTTCCTCGGCGCGGACCACGTCGCCGAACCCGGCCTCGTCGGCACGCTCGCCTTCGCGACCGTGGCCGGTCTGGCGGGCACGTTCACCGCGTGCAACATCGCGTGCTTCGCGTCGGTGGGTCCCCTGGCCGCCGGGACCGGGGCCACAACACCGTCCCGAGCTGCGCTCGTCCGGCACGCGGCGGCCCAGCTGGGCTGGTTGGCTCTCGGGATGAGCGTCGTCGCCGCCGCGTACGGCGTCGTGGTCGTCGCCGCCGGTGACGGCACCGTGATGCTCAGCGACGAGACCATGGCCGGTATGCCGGTGCGGCTCGTCCAGGCCTCCGTCATCAACGTCGTCCTCGGCGTGGGGCTCGTGTACGTCGCCGTCCGCTACCTCACCGGTGCCCCGCTGCGGGGCCGTCGGGGCATCCTCTCGCTGGGTGCGCTGCTCGGTCTGCTCGTCGTAGGACGGCCGTTCCCGATGTTCCGCGAGGTGCTCGCCGCGGCGGTCGACGCTCACCCGCTCGTCGGCGTCGGGCTGCTCGTGCTCGTCGTGCTGGGCAACCTGGCCCTCGTGGGGATCCTCTACCTGGCGTTCGTCGCCGCGGCCGGGCCGGCCCTCCAGCGGTTCGTCGCCCGCCACCAGCTCACCGTTCTGCGGGTCGGGGGCTATCTGCTGCTGGCGCTGGGTGCCTTCTCGATCGCCTACTGGGGTCTACGGGTGCCGGCGATCTTCGGCATCGGGTGGTTCCCGACCGTCTGAGGGACGTCCGGGCGGCCGGTACCAGGTACCGGCCGCCCGGACGTGTCAGCCGCAGTCGTAGAGCACGGAGTCGCCGTAGCTCGGGATGGGCAGGTCGTCCGCCGCGGTGAAGTTCGACCCCCCGTACGCCGCCGGCGGGACCGGAGAGCAGTTCGACTGCACCCAGGCGACCCGCTCCCGGGCCTCCTCGCCACCCATCCCGGCGATGCCGCCGACCCGGTCCGGCCCAGGAGCCGCCGAGAGGACGAACCGCAGCCTGCCCGACGCCTTCCACGCATCGAGGGTCGCCGTGGTCGGGACCGGGTCGGCACCGAGGAAGCCCCCGAAACCGGCGACGGCCTCGTCGCTGTCGAGCACGAACTCCGACGCCGCGAGGCCACCACCCTCGGTGAGCAGCGTCAGCGGCGCCCCGTCGGCGTGCGTCCTGGCGAAGTCGAGGACGGCCGCGTTCTCCGCGGACATCGTGTGGCCCGCCAGCCCGCCGGCACGCACGGGGCCGGTGAACTCGGGGTCCGTCAGCGCCGCCAGCTCGGCCGGCATCTCCGTCGGCAGCGCGTCGCGGTCGAGCGACACGGGCGGCATCGGCAGGTCCGCGAGATCGACCGGGACGAGCACCCCGGCCCGCATCGCCTCGAACCGCTCGTTCGGGGGGCCTGCCTTGGGGAACCCGCCCGACGACGGCGCCGACGCGGCCGACGCGACGGACCAGGACGCGGAACCGGCGAGGACGGCGACGGCGACGAGCGCCAGACCGTACCCGGCACGCCGGAGACGAGGCGCCGCCAGGACGGCGAGCGCGGCGAGGGACAGCGCCACGACCATCCAGCGGATCCAGCCGTGCCACTCCGGGGACCGGCCGACCAGCACCACCGCGGTGAGGGCCGTCGCGGCCACGCCTACGGCCAGCAGGGCCGTCGCGGTGCGTTCACCGTCGCGGTGCGCGTCCCACAGCCGAACCAGTCCGGCCCCGGCCACGGCACCGACGGCCGGGACGAGCAGCGAGACGTAGTAGGAGTTGAAGATGCCCTGCGTGAAGCTCAGCACCGTGAAGGCGGTGACGAGCCAACCTCCCCACAGCACCCAGCCGCCGGCGCGCGGTCCGGCGGCCATCGGCTCGGCGCGCCAGGCACGGCGGTAGGCACCGGCCCCCACGACGACGAGGACGATCGCGCACAACGGCAGCAGCCAGGCGATCTGCCCGCCGGTCTCCGGCGAGAAGAGCCGATCGAGACCCGGCGCACCACCGAAGAGCCCGACGACCGCCAGCGGGACGTTGAGCCCCGAGCCGCCGGCCGACTGGCCCGAGCCCAGCAGGGCGCCGAAGCCGTTGTAGCCGAACACGAGCTCGAACGCGCTGTCCGAGACGGTCCCTCCCATGTAGGGCTTCTCGCCCGGCCACAGGTCTCGCAGCGCCGACCAGGAGAAGGAGACCAGCACGAGCGTGACGAACGACCGCACCAGGTCGCCGACCCTCGTCCGCACGGACAGCCCGGC
This sequence comes from Isoptericola sp. b515, assembly GCF_030588125.1. Taxonomy (NCBI): domain Bacteria; kingdom Bacillati; phylum Actinomycetota; class Actinomycetes; order Micrococcales; family Promicromonosporaceae; genus Isoptericola; species Isoptericola sp. b515. The sequence goes on from NZ_JAUQYR010000001.1 coordinate 1,035,802, forward strand.
CGCGCCCCACCAGACCGCTCCGGCGAAGGCGGGCAGGACGATCCACGCCTCCAGCATCTTCGTGTTGAACCCCAGGCCGACCAGGACGGCGGCCGTGACGAGCCATCGCCGGCGCCGGGCGTCCGTGTCCTCCTGCAGCCCTCGCGTGAGCGCCCAGGCGGCCAGCACCAGGAAGAGGATCAGGAGCGTGTCGGTGTTGTTGTGCCGGTTGAGCGCCACCGTCACGGGGGAGAGCGTCATCACCGCGGCGGCGATCAGAGCGGCCCGCTCGCCGGCCCAGATCCGCACGGCGCGGTGCAGCGCGACGACGGTCAGCACGCCCGCGACCACCTGCGGCAGGAAGAGCCCCCAGCTGTGGAACCCCAGGAGAGAAGCGCTCGCGGCCTGCACCCACAGTGCCAGCGGCGGCTTGTCCACCGACACGATGCCTGCGGGGTCAGCCGCCCCGAAGAGGAAGTTCGTGGGGCTCTGCAGCATGGACCGGACCGCTGCCGCGTAGTAGGTGTTCCCGAGGTCCGCCTCGGAGACCCTCCAGGAGTACATCACGGCAGCCGCGATGCAGAGCACGACCAGTGCGACCGTATACCAGACCGAGCTCGCCGCCGGAGGGCCGGTGGCCCCCGTGCGCCGCTTCCGGGCGGTCGGTGTCAGAACAGCGGCCATCGTGGTCCCTTCGTCGTGGTGGTGCTCCTCAGGCAACCGACCGCACGGGCGGCGGCCAACTCTCGGTTTGCCCGGCGGCCCGGGTCCCGGCGGGACCAGCACGCGAGAAGAATCCCGGCCCGTCCGACCGGCCTACGGTGATCGCGACAACCCGACACCACTCGGGCAGCAGACACGGGAGGTCCGATGAACACCACCGCCACGACCGTCGACGAACGCCGCTCGTTGCCGCTCGACGACGACTACGCAGCTGACCGCCAGCTCCCCGTGGAGTTCGCGACGTCGGCGGACGGCACGAGGATCGCCTACGAGCGGTCGGGCAGCGGTCGCCCCGTCGTCATCGTGGGCGGCGGTCTGAACGACCGGGCCATGTTCCGCCCGATGGCCGGCATCATGTCCACGCGCTTCACCGTCTACAACTACGACCGGCGGGGACGGGGCGACAGCGACCTCGGCGATCCCGACGCCTGGACGCTGGACACCGAGGTCGAGGACCTGCGGGCCGTGATCGAGGCCGTCGGGGAACCGTGCGACGTGTTCGGCAACTGCACCGGCGGCATGGTCGCGATCGAAGGCGCGGCGGCGGGCCTCGACATCCGTCGCATGGCCCTCTACGAGCCGCCGTACCGGTCACCGGAAGCCACCACCGAGCAGCTCGTGGCGATCCGTCGGCTCATCGACGAGGGTCGTCGCGGCGAGATCGTCGAGATGTTCGGTCGCGACATCGTGGGGTTCATCAGCCCCGACACGATGGAGTACTTCAAGCAGCACCCTGCGTGGGACGCCTTCGAGTCGATGGCCTACTCGGCCTACTACGACGCCATCATCAGCCGGGACCACACGGCCATCCCCGCCGAGAAGCTCCCCGCGGTTCAGGTCCCGACGGTGATCATGCGCGGCGACATCGGGGACGGGGGCATCCACGACGCCTGCGTGCAGCTCGCGGACGGGATCCCGGACGCCCATCTGCTGACGATGAAGGGGTGCGACCACCTCCTGGACCAGGCCGCCTGGTCCCGGTACGTGATGGCCTTCCTCGACGAGGACTGACGCGCCCGCCGCCCTCCGCCGCACCGGCCGGGGGCGGCGGCTCAGGCCCGTACCGTCACCCGGACGGGGATCCGTGCCCAGGCCCGGAGCGTGTTGTTCGGGCGCGGGACCGCCGGCCCAGCGGGCTCGATGGTCTCGATCCTAGCCACCATCGCGGCCAGGAGCGCCTCCGCCTCGAGGCGGGCGAAGCTCTGACCGAGGCAGGCGTGCAGGCCGGTGCCGAACCCGACGTGGCCGGCCGTGTCCCGGGTGACGTCGAAGCGGTCGGGGTCCTCCCAGCGCCGGGGGTCGCGGTTGGCCGCCCCGAGCAGCACCATCACCTTCTCGTGCGTGCCGATCCGCGCGCCGGCCAGGGACACGTCGCGCAGGGTCGTCCGGAAGAAGGTCTGCACCGGTGTCGACCATCGCAGCGCCTCGTCGAGCGCCCGCCGGCGCAGCGCCTCGTCCTCGCGGACCAGCGCCCACTGCTCCGGGTGGTTCGCCAGGGCGTGCACCATCGAGCCCAGAGCGTGCACGGCCGTGTTCACCCCGGCCGCGAACAACGAGCGCACGACATCGGGCGCCTGGTCGGCGGTGATCTCCCCGCGGTCCGCGGCGGCCCAGATCCGCGCCCCGAGCCCGTCCGGCGACAGCTCCTCGCGCCGACAGCTCGCGTCCACCCACGCCGCCAGAGCACGAGCGTCCGCCGCGGCGTCCCGCACGAGGGCGTTGCGCGGGCCGAACGCGTTGAAGAGGACGTCGCTGAACCCGAGGAGCTGGTGCCTGCCGCCCGGGGCGATGCCGACGGCGTCCGGGAACACGCGGAGCGGGAACGCCGTCGCCAGCTCCGTCAGGGCATCGAAGGTCGTCGTGCGGGCGAGCAGCCGTCCGACCAGTGCGTCCGCCCCGGCATACCACTGGTCGCGGAGGGTGCGCTGGGTCCGCGGGCCGAGGACCTCGGCGAGGACCCGGTGCGGGGCGTCGTGGTGCGGGGGGTCGGCCTCGAGGATGATGCTCCGCTGCCGCCACGGGGTGCTGACGGCGAAGTTCGACAGGCCCACCCCGGCGGCCGAGCCGTAGTCCTGCCAGTTGCGCAGCACCGCCGCCACGTGTTCGTGGCGACCCGTCGCGTAGCAGCCGTACCGGCCGAGGCGGACGACGTCGGCGGTCTCGCGGACGGCGACCTGGAACGGGTACGGGTCGACACTGCCACCGTCGCCGAAGGGGTCGGCGTCGATCGTGGGGACCTCGGCCGATGGCGTCGACGCGAGCGGGAGCTCGTTCACAGGTCCAGCACCACGCTCTCGTCGCGAGCCCGGGACACGCAGGGGAACATCACGCCGTCCTCTCCGTCGACGAGGATCGTGTCGCGGTGGTCGACCGCACCTTCGAGCACCGGGGTCTCGCAGGCGCCGCACGTGCCGGTCAGGCACGACGACATGACGGTGACACCGGAAGCGTGGATCGCCTCGAGCAGAGTGCTCGTCCGCGGGACCGTGAGGGTCCTGCCGGTCCGTCGGAGCTCGGCGGTGAACGGTTCGTCGGTGTCGAGCCCGGTCCGGCGGCCGAAGGACTCGGTACGCAACGTGTGGGCCGGCCAGGCACGGCCGATCTCCTCGACCCGCGCAGCCAACCCCGGGGGGCCGCACACGTAGACCCGGTCTCCCGCGGCGACGGGACCGATCGCCTCTGCGAGGTCCGGACGACCACCGGTGGCCGTCGTGAAGACCTCGAGGGACCCGGCGTGCGGTCCGTCGAGCAGGTCGTGCAGGTACGGCATCGTCCCGACGTCCCGGCCCACGTACAGGAGCCGGTACGGCATGTCGAGGCGCTCGGCCGCCTGCATCATCGACAGGAACGGCGTGATGCCGATGCCGCCGGCCACGAAGGTGCATGTCCTGCCGGGGACGAGGGGGAACGACGTGCGGGGCGCGCCGACCCGCACCGTGTCGCCCACCGCGAGACGGTCGTGGACGAACGCCGAGCCCCCGGCACCCTCGGCGTCGCGCCGCACCGCGACCACGAAGCTGTACGCGTCCCAGCGGTCGCCGCAGAGGCTGTACGGGCGCACCATCCCGTTGGGCAGGGTCAGGGCGACATGGGCGCCCGGTGCCCAGTCGGGCAGCCGCTCGTCGCCGGGGTGCCGCAGCTCGAGCTCCACGACGTCGCGCGCGATCCGGCGCCGGGCCACCACGTCCAGCTGTGTCGTGCCGTTCGTCATGGGAAACGTCCCGGAGGTCAGGGGGCTAAGCCGCCGGTCGTCGTGGACCGAGCGGCCGGCGGCCACAGCGTCCACGCACCGCCCGTCGTGGCTGCCGGTGACCCGACGCTAGCGGGACGTGGTCCGCCAGCGCTTCTTCCCGGTTGCGCAGACGGCGACGCAACCCAGGAGTCGGTCTGTCGGAGCGGTCGCCATAGCCTCGCTCGCATGGCGACATCGAGCACGGATCCGTCCCGCCGGCAGAAGGCCTCGGCTCATCCGCCGGGTGCTGACCCGCGACGATGGAAGGCCCTGCTGGTCCTGTCCGCGCTCCAGTTCATGATCCTCCTGGACATGACGATCGTGAACGTCGCCCTGCCGGCGATCGAGGACGGGATGGCGTTCGACCCGGCCGGCCTCACATGGGTGGTCAACGGGTACGCACTGGCCGCGGGCTCGCTCCTGATCCTCGGTGGCCGCCTCGCCGACTACTACGGCCGCCGTCGGTTGCTGATCATCGGTGTCGTGCTGTTCGCAGCTTCCTCGGCGCTCTGCGGGTTCGCGACCCACCCGGCCATGATGATTCTGGGACGGTTCGGCCAGGGCGCCGCCGAGGCCATCGCCGCGCCGGCCTCTCTCGGTCTCATCGCACTGTTGTTCACCGATGCGAAGGAGCGGTCGAAGGCTCTCGGGATCTGGGGCGGACTCGTGGCTCTCGGCGGCACGCTGGGGTACGTCTTCTCCGGTCTGCTGACCAGCTTCACGTCCTGGCGGTGGATCTTCCTCATCAACCTCCCCGTGGCCCTCATCGCCCTGATCGCGATCCCGGCCCTGCTGGACGAGTCCCGGATGGCACCCGGACGGCGCGGCCGTCTCGACGTCTGGGGAGCCGCCACCTCGACCGCAGGCTTGGTCGCGATCGTCTACGGGCTGCTCGAGGCCGCCGAGAACCCCTGGGGGTCCGCCGCCGTCGTCTTCCCGGTCGCGGCCGGGATCGCGCTCCTCCTCGGCATGCTGATCATCGAGCGCCGGGTTCCCGACCCGCTGCTCCCGCGGGGCTTCTTCGACAACCGGACGCGCTCCGTCGTGAACTTCACCAGCCTGTTCTTCATGGCCGCGTTCATCGGCTACACGTTCATGCTGACGCTGTTCGAGCAGGACGTCCTCGGCTACACGCCGCTGCAGAGCGGTCTGGGCTACCTCCCGCTCGGGTTCGGGATCGGGGTCGGCATCGGCATCTCGTCGGTCCTCGTACCGAAGATCGGTGTCAAACCGGTCGTCGTCGCCGGGTTCCTGGGGGCCGGCGTGGGTCTCGCGCTCACCAGCTTCGCCACGACGGACAGCTCCTACCTCCTCGGGATCCTCCCCGGGATGATCGTCTTCGCGGTGTTCGCGGGCGCCACCATGCCGGCGGCGACGAACGCCGCGCTCCACAACGTCACGACGCAGGACTCGGGGCTCGCCTCGGGGGTGCAGAGCACGGCGCAGCAGATCGGCGGCGCCCTCGGGCTGGCGGTGCTCGTGACCTTCGCGATGCGCCGGTTCCTCGCCGACGTGACCGCGGGCGAACCCGTCGAGGTCGCGATGACCAACGGATTCACGCTGGGCTTCCAGATCGGCGCCGTCCTGATGTTCGTCGGCGGCGTCCTCCTCGCGGTCTTCCTCGAGCGTGTCGACGGCGCACTGCGGGACCCGGTCGTCGAGGGTGTCGAGGCCGACCTCGCGGCCCTCTCGGCGTCCGACGACGAGGTCGGACACCGACCGTGAAGGTCGCGGTCACCGGGGCGGACGGGTTCATCGGGTCCCACCTCGTCGAGGCGCTCGTCCGGGCGGGCGCCGACGTCGTCGCCATGGCGCAGTACAACTCGGTCGGTTCGTGGGGATGGCTGGAGGACCTCCCCGCCGACGTGCTCGACGGTGTCGAGGTGCGGCTCGGGGACCTGCGGGACGCAGGGACGACGAGCAGCGCGCTCGCCGGCGCCTCCGTCGTCTACCACCTCGGCGCCCTGATCGCGGTGCCCTACTCGTTCGACGCGCCACGCTCCTACGTCGAGACGAACGTCCTGGGAACCCAGAACGTCCTGGAGGCGGTGCGCCGTGAGAGCAGCCGGCTCGTGCACACCTCCACCAGCGAGGTGTACGGGAGCGCCCTCAGCGTGCCCATCTCCGAGGACCACCCGCTGCAGGCGCAGTCCCCGTACGCGGCCACCAAGATCGCCGCGGACAAGCTCGTCGAGTCGTACGTCGCCGCGTACGGAGTGCGGGCCGTCACGGTCCGGCCGTTCAACACGTACGGGCCCCGGCAGTCGGCCCGGGCGTTCATCCCCGCGGTGATGGCCCAGGCTCTCGCCGGCCGGACGACCGTTCGGGTCGGTTCGTTGAGCCCGCGACGCGACCTGACGTTCGTGGCCGACACCGTGGCCGCCTTCCAGGCGGTCGGCGAGCTCGACGACGACCCGTGGAACGGCGCGACCTTCAACGCGGGCACCGGTAGCTCGTGGTCGATGGGGCACGTCCTCCACGAGATCGCGCGGGTCGTCGGTGTTCACCTGGACGTCGACACGGACGCCGAGCGCGTCCGGCCCCCGGCCGCCGAGGTCCGGCACCTCGAGTGCGACGCCTCGCGGCTGCGGGCGGCGACGGGCTGGGAGGCTCGCTCGTCGCTCCGGGAGGGGCTGGAGGCGACGCGGGCGTGGATGGCCGAGCCACGTCACTTCGGGTCGTACAAGCCCGACCTGCACCAGGTGTGAGCCCGACCCGACGGAAGGACCCGATGTGATGGAAGCCGTGATCCTCGCCGGGGGCAAGGGAGTGCGACTGCGCCCGTACACCACGAGGCTGCCGAAACCGCTGGTCCCCATCGGTGACGACCACGCGATCCTCGAGATCGTGCTGCACCAGCTGGCGCGGCAGGGCTTTCGCCGGGTGACGCTCGCCATCGGCCACTTCGGTCACCTGATCAGGTCCTTCGTCGGTGACGGGCGGCGCTGGGGGCTCGACATCGTCTACGTCAACGAGTTCCAGCCGCTCGGGACGCTCGGGCCCGTGGTCGGCGTGCGGGAGGACCTCCCCGACGACTTCCTGGTCATGAACGGCGACGTGCTCACGGACATCGACGCGACCGCCCTGCTTCGCGCGCACGTTGCCGCCGCCGCGCCGCTGACCGTCGCGACGTACAAGAGACAGGTCACCGTGGACCTCGGCGTGATCGAGGCCGACGCCGGCTGCATCGTCGACTTCATCGAGAAGCCGACCTACCACTACCGGGTCTCGACGGGGGTGTACGCCGTCTCCCGCGACGCGCTGGCCGGATACAGCCCGGGGGAGGCGCTCGGGTTCGACCGCTTCATCCTCGACCTCATCCGGGCGGGCCGGCACCCTGCCGAGTTCGTCCACGACGGCTACTGGCTCGACATCGGGAGACCGGACGACTACGACCGGGCCAACGAGGAGTTCGGACGCATGCGCGGGGCCCTCCTGCGGGGTGCGTGATGCTTGCGGTGGTGGTCGGGTCCACCGGTTTCGTGGGGGGGCACCTCCGGACGGGCATGGTCCGCGGCGGCTGGGACGTCGTGACCGTCGACCGTTCCGGCAGCACACGCGGGGACCTGGTCGCGGTCCTCGAGGCGACGCTGGCGAGGTCCGCGCCCGACGTGGTCGTCGTCTGCGCGGGCGCGACAGCCGGTTCGCGGCACCGGCTCCGGCGGGCGAACGTCGACCTGGCCGGCAGGCTGGCGGGCGTGGTGGCGCGCGCGCGGCCACGTCCTCGCCTGGTCCACCTGGGCTCGGCCGCCGAGTACGGTGCGGTGTCCGCGCCCGGGCCGTGCCGCGAGGACGCCGCGGCCGTGCCGACGACCGACTACGGCTGGTCGAAGCTGGCCGGGACCCGCGCGGTGCTGGCGGCGATGCCCGCCGCGGTGGTGCTCCGGGCGACGACGGTGATCGGTCCGGGCTGCCGCGGGTTCCTCGGATCGTTCTGCCGGCAGGTCGCCCTCGAGGGGCCGCAGGGTGTCGTGCACGTGGGGTCGTTGGCGGCGGCACGGGACTTCGTCGACGTCGCCGACCTCGCCGCGGCGGTCGTCGCGGTAGCGGGCGCGCCGACGGCGCGGCCGGGCGTCTACAACGTCGGGACCGGGCGAGCGGTACCCCTCGGCCACGTGGTCGAGCGGGTCCGGGCGATCACGGGCTTCCGCGGCCGCGTCGTGAGCGACAGGCCGTCGGCGAGCACCTCCGCCGGGATCGCGACGCAGTTCTCCGACGTCGCGAAGGTCCGACGGGCCTTCGGCTGGACCCCGTCGGTCCCGCTCGACGCGTCGATCCGAGCGACCTGGGAGCGTGCTCGGGCCGACGGCTTGGCGGGGGCCGAGCAGGTTCAGGCGGCCGGCACCGTTCCGGGGTGACCCCCGTGCCCCTGGGGTCGGCGGACGTCACGGCCCGCGACGCACGGCGTGCATCGTCCAGCGTGCCTCGTTGTTCCCCAGGTTCGCCGGCAGCTGCTGCACGTCGAACCCGAGGGGTCCGACGCGTCGCGCCAGACCCGCGAAGGAGTAGTGCACGAGTCCGTGCTCGCGCCGGGTGCGCGCGTAGCTCGTGACCGGCAGTGTCGCCAGCCGCGCCACGGCCGCACCGACGAACCGGCCACGGCGGGCGAACCGCAGGAGCTCGCGGAGGTCGGCCAGGGCCGAGCCGCCGGGCCGGATCAGGTCACCGAGGAGCAGGACGCCGCGCGGAGGGAGCAGGCGGGCCGCCGACGACAGGAACGCGTCCACCTCCGGGTCCGTCAGATACTGGAGGACCGAGTGGGCGAGCACCAGGTCGACCGAGCCGGCCGGGATCGTCCGCAGCTCCTGCGGTTCGATCACGCGGACCTCGGGCGTCGCGGCGAACGTCGTGGTGAGACCCGCCCGGATGGCCGGGGCCGCCTCGCACAGGACCAGCCGTCTGCACCGGGCCAGGACGCTCCCGGCGTGGAGCGCGTCGCCGGGCCCGAAGTCCAGGACCACGCCGTCCGGCGGCAGGTGCTCCTGAAGACTGCCCGCCAGCGCGGAGAAGTGGGCTTCCTTGTGCGTCTCGCCGAAATAGGCCCGTTGCCCACGGTCCCACTCCTCCAGCCAGGGTGTCGTCCGGTTCTCCGCCATGGGACCGAGTCAACGTCGCGGCGCGGCCGGGCGACAACTCCCGGGTGGCGGGCCGCCCGCAGACCAGGAGTCGTCGGGCCCCGGACCGCTGGCTAGCGTCGCCAGCCAGTGCACGAGAGGGGTTGTCATGCCGCCGTCCACGGCACCCAGGGTCGACGTCGTGGTGCCCGCCTACAACGAGGCGGGCGTCCTGAGGTCCAGCGTCCGCACGCTCCACGCCTACCTGGCGTCCGAGCTGTCCTACCGGTGCGTGATCACCATCGCCGAGAGCGGCAGCACGGACGGGACTGCGGCGGTGGCGGCAGACCTCGCCCGACGGCTCGAGAGGGTCCGGGTGCTCTCCGACCCGGCCCGCGGTCGCGGCCTCGCACTGCGCAACGCCTGGGCCTCGAGCGACGCCGAGGTCGTCGCCTACATCGACGCGGACCTGTCCATCGGGCTGGAGGCGTTCCGGTCGCTGCTCGCACCCGTCGTGGCGGGCCGGGCGGATCTGTCCGTCGGGAGCCGCCACCTCGCCGGCTCGAACGTCGTGCGCTCGCTGCACCGTGCGTTCCTGTCCCGGTCGCTCAACCTGCTGCTGCGGGTCGCTCTCGGAGCACGATTCACGGACGCCCAGTGCGGCTTCAAGGCGGGGCGTCGCGAGACGCTCGCGCCCGTCATGGCGGAGGTGCGGGCCGACCACTGGTTCTTCGACACCGAGCTCCTCGTCCTCGCCCAGCGCCATGGCCTGCGCATCCACGAGGTCCCGGTCGACTGCCTGGACGACCCACGCTCCTCCGTCGACGTGGTGCCGACGGCCGTCGGGTTCCTCCGCGAGATCGTGCGCCTCGCCCGGGACCGTCGCTCCCGCCCCGCCACCCGTGCGGGGGCCATCCGTGCCTGAGGGGCGTCTCCTGGCACCCGTGCGGAGCTCCTTCGTGCGCTTCGTCCTGGTCGGGGCCGGCACGGGCGTCCTGCACCTGGGCGTGTTCGTCGCGCTCCGCGCCTGGCTCGACCCCGTCGCGGCGAACGCCGTCGCCCTGTCGCTGGCGACGGTCGTGAACACCGAGGGGAACCGGCGCTTCTCCTTCCCCGGGCCGAAGGACGACCCCGTCTGGTACCAGCACGTCAAGGCCGCGCTGGCGCTTCTGGCGAGCCTCGGGCTCTCCGCCGTGGCGTTCTCCGCGCTCGAGCCCGCCCGACGTGGCCTCGAGGTGCTCGTCGTCGTGGGAGCCGATGCGACGTCCACCCTGGTGCGCTTCCTCCTGCTGCGGTTCTGGGTGTTCCGCCCGGCGCGAGGAGGTGGACGTGCTCGACGTGATCGTCACCGCTGACGACCTGGGCATCAGCCGAGGGATCACCCGGGGGATCCTGACGGCCCACGACCTCGGGGTCGTGACCGCCGCGTCCGTGATGGCCAACGGCACTGCGCTCGACGCCGTGATCGACGAGGTCACCGCGCGCCCGAGCCTGGCTCTCGGGGCGCACCTGGTGTTCGTCGGCGAGGACCGTCCGCTGCTGACCCACCGAGAGGTCCCGACGCTCGTCGACCGGTCCGGCGCGCTGCCCCGCTCGTGGCGCCACCTCGCCGCGCGCGTGCTGTCCGGTCGGGTGTCGCCCGACGACCTCCGGGCGGAAGGGCGTGCCCAGCTGGAACGTCTCCGGGACGGGCTGGGCCTGGACCTGAGCCACGTGAACACCCATCAGCACGTCCACCTGCTCCCCGCGGTCGCGCGGGTGGTGGTCGACCTGGCCGTCGAGGCGGGCGTGGGGTACCTGCGAGCTCCCACCACGAGTTCGCGGTCGCCACGCGCGGTGGTGATCCGCCGGTGGCGCCGGCAGCTGGTCGACGCCGCGGGCCGGGCCGGGCTCGCCACCAGCGACACGTTCGCCGGGCTCGACGAGGCGGGACACCTGACGGCGGCGGACGTGGTCGCGGCGGTCGCCCGGTCCGGGCCCGGGGTCCTCGAGGTGAACTGTCACCCGGGGCTGCCGACGCCCGCGGACCGGCTGCTCTACCGGTGGGGATACGCCTGGGAGCGCGAGGTCCGTGCACTCACCGACCGGGACCTGGCACGGGCACTGACCGGGCGTGGCGTGCGGCTGGTGCGCCCGGGAGAAGCCCACGCAGGGCATCGCACCTCAGGAGAAAACCGGGATCCCCGGCCCACCTAGCATCCCGAGCATGAGCAACGACAGCACGCGCACCAGCTCCCCGGCGCAGGCGGTGTGGTTCGACATCTCCAGCCGACACCCGCAGCGCACCCAGGACTTCTACCGCGACCTCTTCGGGTGGTCCATCAGTCCCCTGGACGGCGAGGACTACGCCATGGTCTCGGCCGGCGACGGACCGCCCTCCGGCGGCATCGGGCACGCGACGGAGGGCGCCCCGTACGTCGGGCTCGTCCCGTACTTCCCCGTCGACGACATCCAGGCGGCGCTCGACCGCGCCGCGGAGCTCGGTGCCACGGTCGTGATGCAGCCCGCGCCCACACCGATGGGCCGGATCGCGGCCATCCGTGACCTGGACGGCAACACCGTCGGTCTCCAGGGTCCCTGACCACCGCAACCCGCCGCGGCGTGGCCCCCGCCCGTCGTCCTCCGCACATCGCAACGGAAGGTACGTCCATGACTTCGACTGCAACACCCACGTGCCCGTACGTCCTCGACCCGCAGGGCCTGGACACGCACGGCGAGACGCGTCGGCTGCGCGAGCAGGGACCGATCGCGCGCGTCGAGCTCCCCGACGGCGTCCTGGCGTGGTCCGTCCACGACTACGCCGTCGCCAAGGAGATGATGGGCAACCAGGAGCTGTTCTCCAAGGACCCGAGGCGCAACTGGCCGGACTTCATGGAGGGCCGGATCTCGGACGGCTGGCCGCTGATCACGTGGGCGGCGATGAACACCCTCGCGACGAACGACGGCGCCGACCACGCCCGGTTGCGCAAGCTCCTGCTCCAGGCCTTCACCGGACGACGGGTCGAGAAGATGAGGGGCCACATCGAGGAACGTGTCACCGAGCTCCTCGACCGCCTGGAGGACGCCGGCCGCGACGGCACGGTCGTCGACCTGCGGGGGATGTTCTGCATGGAGCTGCCGACGCAGCTCATGTGCGACCTCTTCGGCGTGCCCGACGACCGTCGCGCGGACGTCCTCGCCGGAGGTCACAAGAACGTCGAGACCACCCTGAGCAACGAGGAGGCCGAGGCCAACCTCGGGCAGTGGCAGGACGCGATCGCCGAGCTGGTCCAGTACAAGAAGGTCAACCCGGGCGACGACCTGACCTCGGGCCTGATCGCGGCCAAGGAGGAGGACGGCTCCCGGCTGTCCGACGACGAGATGATCGGGACCCTGCACCTGTTGCTCGGCGCCGGCTCGGAGACCCTCGTCAACGGGCTCGCCCACTCGCTCCTGCACGTCCTGGAGGACCCGCAGCTGCGCCGGGACCTCCGGGAGGGGGACACGTCGTGGGACGACGTCTTCGAGGAGACGCTCCGCGTCGAGTCGCCGGTGGCGCACCTGCCCTTCCGGTTCGCTGTCGAGGACTGCGAGATCGGCGGCGTGTCCATGAAGCGGGGAGACGTCATCCTCGTCGACTTCGCCGGCGTGGGCCGGGACCCGGGGGTCCACGGGGACACGGCGGACGTGTTCGACGTGGACCGGGAGAACAAGCAGCACCTCTCCTTCGGGTTCGGGGTCCACTACTGCCTCGGCGCACGCCTCGCCACGCTCGCCGCGAAGATCGCGCTGCCGGCCGTCATGGAGCGCTTCCCCGACATGGAGCTCGCCCAGCCGCGCAGCGAGCTCCAGCCGCAGGGCAGCTTCGTCGTGAACGGCTACGCGAGCATCCCGGTCCGCCTCGGCGCCCGGACCGGCGTGACCATCTGACGGCCGCGACGTTGCGGGCCGGTGCGGCGGCGGCGCGCAGCAGGCGGGCGGCGTGGACGGGATTCCGGATCATCGTCCCGTGGTCCCCCCGGATCGTCGCCCACGACGACCCGGGGCCGCCGATCCGGGCCCAGGCCTCGACGTCCTCCTGCCCGGCGAGCGGGTCCCGGTCACCCACCACCGCGTGCACCGGGCAGCCGAGGACGAAGTCCCGGGCCGGGACGATGGACTCGGCCACCCGGGCGTCGGCCCGCCAGACCGACATGAACAGCGCCACCATCCACTCGTCGTCGAGGACCTCGGCGGGTGCGATCCCGAGGCGACGGAAGCGCGCGACGAACTCGTCGTCGGTGAGGTCGGCGATGCCCGAGTGGTCCCAGCGGTCAGGTGCGGCGGCACCGCCCACGACCAGGGCGCGGACCCGACCGCCCCCCGCCTCGACACGGCGCGCCATCTCGGCCGCCATCATGCCGCCGAGGCTGTACCCGAACAGGACGAGGTCGCTCGGGTCCCGGTGCTCGAGCTCGGGCGCGAGCTGGCGCCACAGGTCGTCGGCGAGCGCGGGGAACGTCGTGTGGGCCGCCTCCTGGTGCCGGCGGTCGCGCCCGGGGAGCTCGGGGACGTGGGTGTGGTGCCCGACGAGCATCGGGGCCATCGGGCGGTAGCTCGCCACACCTCCGCCGCCGTAGGGGTAGAGGGCGAACCAGGCGGGTGCGTCGTGCACGGTCGGAGCCTCCGTCGTCATCTCATCACTTGCTCTCGTCGAGGCGTGACTTCTTCCGGGTTGCGGTCCAAGCGCCGACGCCGGTCGGCGGTGGTCCCAGGTGGGGTGAAGAGGTCGTCGAGCAACAACTCGTACCGGGCGAGCGTCCCGTCCGCGGCGTGCGCCCGGGCGCGCTCCATCGGCGTGTGCAGCAGCCGGTTGACGACGCGCCGGAGAGACCTGCGCAGCACCTCAGCGTCCTCGGGCGACCCGGACGGGCGCGTCACCCTGCGGACCTCGTCCTCGACCGCCTCCATCGCCCTGTCCCGCAGGGCCCGCACCACGGGCCCGGCCGCGGCAGCGCGCCGGGTCCGTTCCCAGTCCGCGGCGTCCGACTCGGCGACGGCGGAGCACCGGGGCTCCTGCCCGGTGACCAGCAGGTCCGAGAGGCCGATCCGCTGCACGCCGGGGAGTCGCGCCACGGTGGTGACAACGTCGCGCGGGCGGGCCAGGTCGACGTAGACCTGGGGACGGCCGTCCCGGGCGCGCAGCGCCGTGCGAGCGGCGGTGAGGTCGATCAGGGGCGCCGGTGACGACGTGGCCGTGACGACCACCTCCGCCGCGACCAGGGCAGCGCCCAGCGACCCTGTCGCGCACCGCCCGCCCACCTCCTCGGCGACGAGCCGCGCCCGGGCCGTCGTCCTGCTCAGGACGGTGACGTCCGTGCCCCGCCGGGCGGCCGCCGTGGCCGCTTCCCGGCCGACCGTGCCGGCGCCCACGACCAGGACCCGGGTGCCGGGGCCGGGACGGTGGCGCGCGAGGGCGACCTGGAGCGCGCGGTCCGCCAGGTCGTCGCCCCCCGTCGGCCCGTCGAGGGCCCGCATCCGTCGGCCGGTCCGCAGGGACTGCTGCACCAGGCTGTTCAGCTCACCGCCGAGGCGGCCGCGGTGCTGCGCCCGGGACAGCGCCCCGCGGACCTGGTCCACGACGTGGGTCTCGCCCGGCGTCGCCGACCGGCGGCCGCCGACCACGGCGAACAGGTGGGCCGCCGCATCGGCACCGGTCCGGAGGCACGGCACCCCGGCCGGGGAGCCGCGATCGCGTCCGGTCGCGGCGGTCCAGGCGCGCTCCACCACCGCGGTGGCGGCGAGCGGGTCGCCGGTGGAGACGTACACCTCCGTGCGCTGGCAGGTGCTCAGCACGAAGACGCCGTCCACGACGCCGGAGGCTGACAGGTCGGCGGCGAGACGATCCTCCGCAGCCGGGTCGAGCGCGAGGCGGTCGAGGTCGTCGTCGGGAACCGCCCCGAGCTGCGCGCCGATCATCAGCACGGTCACGGGTCCTGCCTCCCCGTCGGTCGGAGCTCGACCACCGCCATGTAGCGGCTGCCCGGCACGGGGTGCGTCCGGACCCGTTCCAGGCCGGCAGCCGCAGCAAGTGACTCGAGCTCGGTCACGCCGCGCTCCCTGCCGCCGGTGTAGGCGAGCATGCGCAGATCCATCCGGGGGTCGACGGACTCTCCGTCGGGGCCGACGGCCTCGACCACGAGCAGCCGGTCGGTCTCGGTCATGGCGGACCGGCAGATCCGCAGGATCCGGCCGCAGGCCTCGTCGTCCCAGTCGTGCAGCACCGCCGAGAGCACGTAGGCGTCGCCGCGCGCCGGGAGGGGTTCGAAGAAGGAACCCACGACGACGTCGGCCCGGTCGCGCAGGTCCTCCGCGGCGAAGGTCTCCCGCGCCCGGGCGGCCGGCTCGTCGAGCTCGACGACGATCCCGGCCAGACCGGGGTTCGCGCGCAGGATCCGGGCGAGCAGGGTGCCGTTACCCCCCGCGACGTCGACGACCACCCGGTGCGCCGACCACGGGTAGGCGTCCGCGATCCGGGCCGCGTCGTCCGCCACGTGACGCTGCATCAGCGCGTCGAAGGAAGCACGCAGGCCCGCGTCCGCGGCGAGGTCGTCCCAGAACCCGTGGCCGTAGCGGGCGCGGTAGGCCGACCCCCCGGTCGTCACGGTGTGCAGCAGCTCGACGAACGCGAGGTCGCCCCGCCCGACGCTGCCCCGGATGTCCAGCCAGTCGCGGCGGCCGGCCGGGTGGTCCGAGCGCAGCTCTGCGCCGAGCTCTGTGAGCGAGTACGTGCCGTCGGCGTCCCGGTGCAGCAGCCCCAGCCACGCCCAGTGCAACAGGAGCCGCTCGAGAGCGGGTGCGTGGGCGCCGCAGCGGTCGGCGACCGCCGCGGCGGTCGCCGCGCCGGCGGCGACGTGGTCGGCCACGTCCAGCGTGGCACCGACCCGGATGGACATGGGCGTGGCGAGATCCGCCATCGCCCGCAGCCGCGGTCCGTCGGTCATGGACGCCCCTCGTTCCCGGTGGGTCCCTCGTGCGGTGCCACCGTGACGGACGCTAGGGCTGCGGCGGGGGCTCGACAAGGCTCCGTCCCCGACGGCGCAACCGGGGAGGGGCGCGCGGCGTCCTGTGCCCGCGCCGCCACGGCGCGCAGCCTGCGACGGTCGATCTTGCCGATGCCGGTCAGGGGCAGTGCGTGCAGCGGGAACACCTGCTTCGGCAGCTTGAACTCCGCCAGCCCGGCCGCCCGCAGGTGCTCCACGACCTCGTCGTGCCCGACGGCGCGGCTGCCGCAGACCACGAACGCGCACACCTCCTCGCCGTAGGCGTCGTGCGGCATCGCCACGACCGCGCACTCGTCGATGTCCCCGTGCTCGCGCAGGATCTGCTCCACCTCGTCCGCAGAGACCTTCTCCCCGCCCCGGTTGATGGTGTCGCCGGTCCGGCCCTTGACGACGACGCGCCCGTCCGGACGTCGAACGACGAGATCCCCGGTCACGTACCAGCCGTCCGGGGTGAATGCTCGCCGGTCCGCCTCCGGCGACCGGTAGTAGCCCCGGATCGTGTAGGGGCCGCGCGCCGAGAGGGTCCCGACGTGCCCGTCCGGGACCTCGACGCCGTCGTCGTCCACGACACGCAGCTCGTCGGCGGGGCTGATCGGCGTGCCCTGGGTGTGCCGGCGGACCTCCAGCGGGTCGTCGACACGGGTCACGCACGTCATGCCCTCGGACATGCCGTAGACCTGCTGGACGACGCACCCGGTGAGGCGTTCCGCGGCGGCGGCGAGCCCCGGGGCGAGGTACGCCGCCCCGCTCTGCACCAGGACGAACGAGGGCGCCTCGTCGGGGTGCGCCTCGAGGTGCTCGACCCACCGCGCGAGGACGGCCGGTACGACGCTGGTGGCGGTGGCCCGGTGCCGGACGGCGAGCCGCAGCGCGGTCTCCGGTGCGGGGGAGGGGCTGACCACCACGGTCCCGCCGGCGACGAGCGTCCCCAGGATCCCGGGGCCGGTGTTGGCGAAGCCGTGCCCGACGGGCAGCACGACCAGGTACCGGCTCGTGTGGTCGAACCGACAGGCCGCGCCCGCCGCGCGCAGCATGTGCCCGAGGTCGTTGTGCGTGTGCGGCACGACCTTCGAGGCCCCGGTGGTGCCGCCGGACGGGATGAGCACCGCGATCTCGTCGGCCGACGCCGGACCCCGCCGGACCAGGGGGGACGAACCGCCGGCACCGCGGGGGAGGTCCGTGAACCGCACCGACCGCGGGTCGCGCGGCTCCCCCACGACCACGACGTGCTCGAGATGGCCGAGTCGGTCGCGGACCCGGTGGCCCAGGGCCTCGTGGTCGTAGTCCCGGTACGTGCCGCTCGTCACGAGGGCGCGGGCACCGCAGTGCCCCGCGAGGGCTGCCAGCTCGTGCTCCCGGTGCTGCGGCAGCGTCCAGACCGGCACCGTCCCGGCCGCGAAGCAGGCCAGCGTGGTCAGCACCGCCTCCGCGCAGTTGGGCAGCTGGACCACGACGCGGTCACCGGCGTCGAGCCGGGTGCGCAGGCCGGCGGCGAGCGCCTCCACCTCCACCACCAGCTCGGCGTGCGTCCAGGTCCGTCCGCCGTCGACGAGCGCCTCCCGGGTCGCGTGCCGGGTGGCGGCGTCGACGAGCAGCTCGAAGAGGGTGGCGTCGTCCCACACGCCGTCCCGGCGGTACGCCGCGGCGAACCGTGGTGGCCAGGCGGGAGCGTCGTGGGCGGGTCTGTCGACTGGCATCGGGCGGTCCTCCTCGGTCCGGTGGTGATCGCACGTCAAGAGGTGCGGCTGGCGGGCTCGTGTCGCGAGACTCGAGGCAAGCGACTCGAACCTATGGAGCCGGCGGGTCGGTGGAGTCTTCGGAGTTGCTGGCGCACACCGCGTGCCGGCGGCCGGGCACGACGGAAGGACAGGTCCTTGAGCCACTATCTGGACGACGAGAACGCCGTCGCCATCGTCGGGATGAGCTGCCGGTTCGCCCCGGACCTCGACACCCCCGCGGCGTTGTGGGACTTCCTCCTGCAGTCGCGGTCGACGGTCCGACCGATGCCGGAGAAGAGGTGGCGTGCCTACGCGGACGCCTCCCCGGAGGCCACGGCGGTCCTGCGTGGCACCACGCTGCTGGGGTCCTACCTGGACGACATCGACGGGTTCGACGCCGAGTTCTTCGGCATTACGCCGAAGGAGGCCGCCTACCTCGACCCGCAGCAGCGCTTCATGCTCGAGCTGTCGTGGGAGGCGCTGGTCGACGCGGGCATCCCGCCGACGTCGTTGCGTGGGTCCGACGCGGCGGTCTACGCGGCGGTCAACTCCACCGACTACGGTCGACGGCTGCTCGAGGACATGTCCCGGACGGGTCCCTACGCCGTCAACGGCACCACGGACTACGGCATCGCGAACCGGGTCTCCTACTTCCTCGACACCCGCGGTCCGAGCATGGCGGTGAACACCGCCTGCGCCGCGTCGCTCACGGCCGTGCACGTCGCCTGCCAGGCCCTGCGGGGCGGGGAGACCACGGTCGCGATCGTGGGCGGTCTCAACATCATCTCCACCCCCGCCCTCAACGTCGCCCTGGAGGGCGCGGGAGCCCTGGCGCCGGACGGACGCAGCAAGGCCTACGACGACGCGGCCGACGGGTACGGCCGCGGCGAGGGCGCGGGCGTGCTGGTCCTCAAGCGTCTCGCCGACGCCGAGCGGGACGGGGACCGGGTCCACGCCGTCCTGCGCGGCAGCGGCGTGTTCCAGGACGGGCACTCCGACGGCATGATGGCGCCCAACGCGGACGCCCAGGCCCACATGCTGCGGACGGTGTACGCCCGTGCCGGCATCGACCCCGCCACCGTCGGCTATGTCGAGGCCCACGGCACGGGGACGCCGACGGGGGACGCCGCCGAGCTCGACGCGCTCGCCCGGGTGGTGGGTGCCGGTCGTGACGTGCCCTGCGTGGTGGGCTCGGTGAAGCCGAACATCGGTCACGTGGAGGGCGGGTCCGGCATGGCGGGCATCCTCAAGGTGGTCCTCGCCCTGCGGCACGGGACGATCCCGCCCAGCCTGCACAGCAGGGCCACCACGCGCACCGACTGGGGACGCAACGGGCTGCGGCTGGCTGCCGAGGCCGTCGACTGGGCTCCGGGCGCCACCCCCCGTCGTGCCGGTGTGTCGAACTACGGGGTCGGCGGCACGATCGCGCACCTGGTCCTCGAGGAGGCACCGGTACGGGCCGCGGCGGACCTCGTCCCGGCCACCGGTGCCCGCCCGGTCCTCGTCCCGCTCTCGTCGACCACCCGCACGGGGGTCCGGGCGCTCGCGGGGGCGACGGCGAGGTGGCTGGCGCGTCACGAGCCCGACCTGGACGACGTGGTGCGCACGCTCCGGGCCGGCCGGTCCCACCTGTCCGAGCGGACGGCCGTGGTGGCTCGCGACGTGGATGCGCTCGCCGACGGCCTCGCCAGGGCGGAGGACGGCGAGACGAGCGGAGACGTGGTCGCCGGCCGGGTGGTGCCCGGGGCGGAGCGCGGCGCCGTCTGGGTCTTCTCCGGGCACGGCGCGCAGTGGGAGGGCATGGGGCAGGAGCTGCTCGACGTCGACACCGCCTTCACCGGCGTGATCGACGACCTCGCCGCCGTCTTCACCGAGGAGCTCGGGCAGAGCCCGCGGGAGATGCTGGCCGGTGGCGGGCCGTGGACCACGGCCGAGGTCCAGGCTCTGACGTTCGCCGTCCAGGCGGGTCTCGCCGCGACCTGGCGGGCCCACGGGCACGAGCCGGCGGCCGTCGTCGGGCACTCCGTCGGGGAGATCGCGGCGGCCACCACCGCCGGAGTCCTCGACCTGCACGAGGCCGGGCAGTTCGCCTGCCGTCGGGCCCGGGCGTTGGGAACGGTCGCGGGCGACGGGGCGATGGCGATGGTCGGCCTGGACCTGGCGACGGCGGGCGAGCGCCTGCGCGACGTACCGGGGGTGGTGGCGGCGATCGCGGCGGCCCCCCGGTCCACGGTCGTGTCCGGCGACGCCGACGCCGTCGCCGCCGTGGTCCGCGACTGGGGCGCCGAGGGCCTGCCCGTGCGGCCCGTCGCCACGGATCTCGGGTTCCACAGCCCGCAGGTGGACCCGGTCCTGGACGAGGTCGTCGCCGCGGCCGGGCACCTGCGGCCACGGCCGGCGGCGGTGCTCCTCTACAGCACGACGCTGGAGGACCCGCGGGACGGGAGCCTGCGCGACGCCGGCTACTGGGGACGGAACCTGCGGGACACCGTGCGGTTCGCCGGGGCGGTCGACGCCGCACTCGAGGACGGCTACCGCGTCTTCCTCGAGGTCTCCTCCCACCCGGTCGTCGCGCACTCCGTGCTGGAGGTCGCCGCGGAGCGGGGCGAGGAGGTCGCCGTCGTCGCGACGCTCCGGCGCGGTGCCGGTGCGCCGCGGGACGTCCTGCACGCGCTCGGCGAGCTCTTCTGCGCCGGCCCGGTGCCCGCCTGGACGGACCGGCCCCGGGAACCGCTCGGGCTCCCCGGTGTCGTGTGGCAGCACCGTCCCTACTGGCTCTTCGAGGACTCGGCACCGTCCCGGTCCGGTGCCGGACACGACCCCGAGGCCCACGACCTGCTCGGTGGCCACCACGCCGTCGGCGGCGTCCCGGCGCGGCAGGTCTGGCAGACGCGCCTCGACCGGGAAACCCGGCCCTACCCGCTCGACCACGCGCTCGACGGGGTGGAGGTCACGCCCGCCGCGTCGGTCCTCAACTCGTTCCTCAAGGCCGCGGGCGGCGCACCGGACGACGTGGTCCTGCGCAACGTCGTGCTCCGTACGCCCCTGGCGGTCGAGCCGGCGCGCACGGTGCAGGTCGTGCGGGAAGGGCAGGGGATCTCCCTCTCGTCCCGGGTGGCCGACGACGACACCGGCTCCGGCGACCACTGGATCCTGCACTCGACCGCGGTGCTGGAGCCCGCGCGCGAACCGCTCCAGGGCCGGGTCGACCCCGAAGAGCTCCGCGCGCACCTCCCGCTCGGGGACTGGGACCGCCTGGACGCCATGTTCCACAACATGGGCGTGGGCGGCTACGCGTTCCCGTGGAGCCTGGACGAGCTGCACCGGTCGTCGGACGAGCAGCTGGCCGTCCTCACGCTCGTCGCCGACGCTGACGCCGCGACCTCCTGGGCGCACGTCGTCGACGGTGCGCTGACCATCAGCGCGACCCTGGTGACACCCGTCGACGCCCGGACGTTGTGGATGTCGCGGGCGATCGAGAGCGTGGCGGTCAGCGGGGAACCGCCGGCCCGCATCGTGGTGCACACCCGCAGGTCGCCGGGCTCGCCGGACGACAGCGTCGACGTCGACGTCGCCCGCAGCGACGGCCGCGTCGTCGCCCGCGTACGGGGCCTCGCGTTCAGCTCGGTGGAGCGCCTGGAGGCGGCGAACCCGCAGGAGCTGGTCCACGAGGTCGTGTGGCGCGCGCCCGACGAGCCGGTCGCCGCGCCCGCGCCGCTGCCGGCCTGCGTCGCCGTGGTCGGTGACGGGCCGCGGGCCACGAAGGTCGCGGCGGCGCTCGGCCGCGCGGGCGTGGCGGCGACGGTGACCGGCGGCCCCGTGGCGGCCGAGCTGGTGCTGGTGGTGGCTGCTCCCACCACCGTCACGGACCCCGAGGACGCGGTCGCCCTGACCCAGCGCACGGCGGAGACCCTTCTCGGGACCATCGACCTCGCGCCGACGGGAGCGTCGTCGAAGGTCTGGTTCCTGACCGAGGGTGTCCGCTCGCCGCACGGGGTCGACCAGGTGGCTCAGGCCGCCGCCTGGGGGCTGGGCCGGATCGTCGCGGGCGAGCACCCCGAGGTCTGGGGCGGCGTCGTCGACGTCCCCTCGGTCGACCACCTGGACGGCGCCACCCTCGCGCGGGTCCTGGAGGGAGCCGCGGGTCGGGAGGACGTGGTCCACGTCGCTCCCGACGGGACCGTGCAGGTCCCGCGGTTGACGCGGATCACCCGGGCGGAGGACGGCGAGCCCCTGCGCTGCTCACCCTCCGGCTCGGTGCTCGTGACCGGTGGCCTCGGGGCGCTGGGCCTGGAGGCGGCGCAGTGGCTCGTCTCCCGAGGCGCCCGCCGGCTCGTCCTGGTCGGGCGTCGGGGCCTGCCACCGCGGCAGACCTGGGGGCAGCTCGCCGACCCTGCCCTGCGCCGCGCCGCTGAGGCCGTCGCGGCCCTCGAGGCCGCCGGGGTCTCCGTGCAGGTCAGGTCGTTGGACCTGACCGACGCCGACGCGGTCCGTCGGTTCGTCGCAGAGCACGACGCCGCCAACCCGGCGATCACCGGGATCGTGCACGCCGCCGGCGGCGTGGACGACGCCCTGATCGACAACATGTCGCTCGCCGGCGTGCGGCAGGTGTTCGGCGCCAAGTCGCTGGGGGCCTGGACCCTGCACGAGATCTTCCCGCCGGGGAGCCTGGACTTCTTCATCGGCTTCTCCTCCTGCGGCCAGCTCGCCCACCTGTCGGGGCAGGGCGCCTACGCCGCCGCGAACTCGTTCCTCGACGCGCTGGTCCAGGTGCGGGCGGAGGCCGGGGAGCGCGGTGCCGTGTCCCTGGCCTGGACCTCGTGGCGCGGTCTCGGTCTGTCGGCGGAGCTCACCACCACGATGGTCGAGGGCAACATGCGCGGGCTCGACGCCGTCTCGGCGAGCGAGGCGCTGCAGGCCTGGTCCTTCGCCGACCGGTTCGCGGGGTCCTACCAGGCCGTCCTGCGGGCGCTCCCGGTCTCGCCGGGGCTCGCCGTGCCGCCCATGTTCCGCGACCTGGAGCACGAGGCGGCACCCCCCGAGGAGTCCGACGTCTACCGCCCGGACCCCGCCCTCGCGCCCGCCGAGGCGCGGACGGCGGTCACCGACGTCGTCCATGACGTCGTGGCGGCCGAGCTCCGGCTCGCGAAGGACGATCTGGGACACCGTCGACCGCTGGTCGAGCTGGGGGTCGACTCGATCATGGCGATCGCCCTGCGGGCCCGCCTCCAGCGGCGGTTCGGGCTGGACTTCCCTCCCACCATCCTCTGGGCCAAGCCCACCGTGCACGACCTCGGCGGCTACGTCCACGAGGTCTTGCAGGGCGCGCGCGTTGCCGCGGAGGAAGGGGACGGACCCCACGAGCTGGCCGCGCAGCACTGATCGGTCCGCCCGACATCCACCCACGACGCACCTGGTGCAGAAGAAAGGACGTGTGACCATGACCGCTCCCACGACGTACGAGGCCGACCCCGCCGTGCCCGAGGCCTGGGCTCCGCTCGTCGACGTCCCGGCCCGGATCATCCGGGCCTGGGCCGCGCACGACGCCGACGCCTTTGCCGACGTGTTCACGGAGGACGGCACGATGATCCTGCCGGGCAGCTTCGCCACCGGCCGCGCCGCCATCCGCGAGTTCATGCAGCGGGCGTTCGCCGGACCCTACCGGGGGACCCAGGTCTCGGGGACCCCGTTCCAGGTCCGCTACCTGAGCCAGGACATCGCCCTGATGCTGACCGAGGGTGGCGTCGCCCGGGCGGGCGCCGACGCCGTCGCGGACGACGACGCCGTCCGCGCCTCCTGGTTGCTCGTCCGTGAGGACCAGGGGTGGAAGCTGGCCGCGTACCAGAACAGCCCCAAGCATTGAGCGAGCCCAGCCCGGGTGTCGGACCGGTCGTCCTCCGCGGGGGACGACCGGTCCGCACCCCGGCGGGGGGTGCTCCCGGGGAGCAGCTCACCGATTTCGGACGGCAGGTCTTCGGCCGCCCGGCCGTCGTGTACCAGCCGCGGTCCCCGCGGAGCCTCCGGGAGGCGGTGGCCGAGGCCGCCGCGGACGGACGGGTGGTCGTCCCGCGGGGCCGGGGGCACAGCGTGGACGGCCAGACGGTCCTCGACGACTCGGCCCTCGTCGACCTGAGCGGACTGCGCCGCGTGCGTGAGGTCACCGACGACGCCGTCACGGTGGACGCCGGCGCGACCTGGCGCGACGTGCTGCGAGCGACCCTCCCGCGCCGCCGGGCGCCCGCGGTGGTGCCCGACTACCTGGACCTCACCGTGGGCGGCACCCTGTCGATGGGTGGCATCAACGGTGCCAGCCACCGGTGCGGCACCACGGCCGACCACGTGCGGCGCGGCACGGTGGTGTCCGACGACGGTGCGGCGCAGGAGGTACCCGGGGGCGGTGCGGTGCTCGACCGCGTGCTCACGGGTCAGGGGAGGCACGGCATCCTCGCGACCGCGACGCTGAGCCTGCGCCCGGTCCCGCGCCGCGTGCGACGGTCGGACGTGGTCACCCGCACCCTCCAGGACCACATCGACGTCCAGCGGAACCTCCTCGACACCGGCACCGTCCACTGGCTGGAAGGGTTCGCCACCCCGGGCCGTGACGGCGCGCCGACCTTCACCTCCCGCCTGGCCCAGCCGGACGACCACGGGTCGACCCTGGTCATGGACCGGACCCGAGGCAGGTCGGACCTGCTGGACTTCTTCGCGCGAGCGGACCGGGTCGTCGCCTCCGAGCGGGCGCGAGGCCGGTGGCAGCACAACCCGCACCCGCGGATGCAGATGATCCTGCCCCTCGGGCCGGGTCGCGAGGTCGTGGACGAGCTGCTGGGTCGCGGCGCCGGCCACCTGCTCGGCCCGGGCGGCACGCTCATGGTCACGGTGACGATCGCCGCGGCCCTGCGCAGGCTCGCCGTGCACGGCGACGACAGCGGCCACGCGCTGGTCGTCGGCTGGCAGCGGACCGCCCCTCGCGGGGACGGTCCGGCGCTCCGGCGCATGCAGGCGGAGAACCGGCACCTGGCCGCGCTCGTGGTGGAGGCGGGCGGCGTGCTCTACGGGGCGGGGCCGGCGCTGGACCCGTCGGAACCGTGCGGCGTCCTCAGGCGTCGAGGGAGGTGACGGCGCGGACCGGGGCACATCAGAAGATGACCTCCGGCCCGCCGGTGCGACACGCTCAGCGCACCTGACGGACCAACGGGAGAGGCGACGATGCGCCCGACGACGACCTCCGCACCATCCACCGTGGCCCGCCGAGGTGGCGCGGCCGCCCGCTCCCGGGTGCGCACCGCAGCGCTGGTGCTGCGCGAGGCGCGCCCGAAGGTGCTGGCGATCGGCGCGCTCCGGTACCTCACCGGTGCGCTGCTCAGCGGCGGACTGGTCCTGTCGCCGCGGACCCTGACGGGTCTGGTCGCGTGGATCCTCATGACCGTCGCCGTCTACGTCCTCAACGGGGTGACGGACGTCCGGGCGGACCAGCTCAACGGCTCCCGACGTCCCGTCGCCTCGGGTCGGCTCTCCGTCCGGACCGCCCGGGCGTCCCTCTGGGCCTGCGGCCTGCTGGCCGTGGGTCTGAGCCTCGTCGTGTCCTGGGTGTTCGCCGTCCACCTCGTGTTCGCCCTGGCGCTCGGGATCGGCTACTCGTCGGGAGCGAGGCCCGCCAAGGCGAGCTCGCCGGCCGCCTTCGTCGTGGTGGTGCTCGGTGGGCTCGTGACCTACCACGCCGGCCTCGTCGCCTCGGGCGGGCATCTGACGCCGGCCTACCTGGTGTTCTCGACGTGCATGGCGCTGTGGATGGGCGTCGGTTCGATGCTCAAGGACCTCACCGACGTCGAGGGGGACCGCGCCGCGCGCCGTGCGACCCTCGCCGTCCTGCGCGGGCCCGCCCTGACGGCCGGCCTGGCCGCCGGGGCGGCCGTGCTCGTCACGGCGGTCATGGTGGGGGCCGCCACCGGGCTGTCGGCGTCCGGGGAGTTCCTGCACGTCCCGGCGGTGGCCCTCGTCCTCGGTACCGCGACACTGTGCGTGACCTGCGCTAAGGTCGCGCTACGGACAGCGTGGCCGTACCGGATCTTCATGTACACGCAGTTCGCGGCGCACGGGACATTGGTACATCTGTAGGGAGTTCATTCTTCGGGGGGAACCGGTGGCAGCAGATGATTCCCAGGGCCTGGACGGTCTACGCCGCTATGTGGACGGTCGCCGCGAGGAGATCGTGACCGCGTACGCGGACCGCCTGCGGGCCGAGGACAGCCCCCTGGGACGCCTGCCCTGCGACGAGCTGCGGAGCGTGGTGCATCCCCTCCTCGATGCTCTCGCCCTCCCGGACGCCGCGCCGGACACGACGAGTGAGGACGTCGGCCGGTCACGAGCGCTTCAGCAGATCAACCCCGTCCACTCCCTGCGCGGCGCGTCCGTGCTCTACGACGTGGTGGCCGCCGTGGTCGTGCGTGGCGCGGACGAGCTGGGCTGCCGCGGTTCGGACCTCGCCCAGCTCCTGCGGGAGCTGTTCGAGGCGATCCTGCGGCGCGTGAGCGACGCCGCCGTCCCGTACGCCCGGGTGCTCCTCCAGCAGATCGCCGACGCGCACTCGGCGGAGCGGTTGCGCGTCGCCCGGGACCTCCACGACCGTTCCGCCCACGCGCTGGCGCTGGCCTTCCAGCAGCTCGACGTCCGGCAGATCCGGCTCGCCCGTGGGGAGGTCGCCGGGGCGGAGGCGAGCCTGGACGTGTTGCGCACGCAGCTGCAGGACGCCGCGGAGATGATCAGGGACCTGGCCCGCGACCTCGGCAGCGACCACACGCGGGACGGCCTCGTCGTGGCGCTGCAGGAGTACCTCGAGGCCGGCGGCGACGGGCGGGCCTCGCTCCACGTCGACGACCCCGTCGACGTGCGCGACGTCCCCTCCTGGGTCCGTGAGCAGATGTACCTCTCGATCCGAGAGGCTGTACGCAACGCGCTCCTGCACTCGGGGTCCGACGACATCACCGTCCGGCTGGCGGTGCGCTACAGCAACCTGGTGGCCGTCGTCCGGGACCGTGGCGTCGGCATGTCCGGAACGTCGGAGTCCCCGGCGCGCCGACGCACCGCTTCGTCCGGGACCGGGATGTGCTCGATGGTCGAGCGGGTGGAGCACCTCGGTGGATCGGCCGTCGTCGAGTCCTCGCCGGAGCACGGCACCACGGTCGAGCTGGTCGTCCCGTTGCCATGACCACGCCGAGCAGCGGACTCACCGTGGTCGTCGCGGACGACCACGTGGTCTTCTCCGAGGGGCTGAGGCTCATCCTCGACGACGCCGGGTTCCGCGTCCTCGCGACGGCGGGCGACTCCGTGGCCGCATCCGCTCTCGTCCGTGAGCACCAGCCGGACCTCGCGGTGCTCGACGTCCACATGCCCGGGGGTTCCGCGACGGCCCTGGTCCGGCGGATCCGCGAGGACAGCCCGCGAACCCGCATCGCCATGCTCTCCATGCAGGCGTCGCAGCGCCGGGTCGCCGAGCTCGAGGACCTCGGTATCGCCGCGTACCTCTCGAAGGTGGTCGACGCGGCCACCCTGTGCTCCGTGCTGACGGCGGCCGCGCACAGCTCCGGGGGCGGCACGATCCGCGTCGTGCCGGGGGCGCTCGACGGCCCCGACCGGGAGGTCTCGCTGCGCGCGGGGGACCGCGAGCTGCTCGCCCACATCGCGGCCGGGCGGAGCAACAGGTGGATCGCCCAGGAGATGTACGTCTCGGAGGCGACGGTGAAGAGGCGCCTCGCCGAGGTCTACCGCGAGCTCGGGGCGTCCACCCGGGCCGGGGCGATCAGCCGCGCCTACCAGCTGGGCCTGATCCAGCACGAGGCGGGCACGCCCCCGAGCGAGAGCTGAGTGCTCGGGGGCGTGCCTCGCCCGACGTCACGCGGAAAGGGCGGCCCGGAACCGGCGCAGGTCGGAGACGAAGGTGCTGGGGACCTCCATGGGGGCGAAGTGCCCGCCGTCGTGCTCGGCCCAGTGCACGAGCCGGCGGTAGCCCGGCTCCGCGAAGGCCCGGATCGGCGGGGCGGGGTCCTCCCGGTAGACGCCCACCCCGAACGGCTTCTCCTGCACCGGCGGGGCCGGTGGCGGGACGGGCGCCGTCGGCAGCAGTGCGGCGTTGTCCGCGTAGAAATGCGCGGCCGAACCTGCCGACTGCGTGAACCACGCGATCGACGCGTGGGTCAGGATCTGCTGGACCGTCAACGAGTCGGGCCCGGCCGCCCAGGAGTGGTACTTCTCGAGCAGCCAGGCGAGCTGACCCACCGGTGAGTCGGTCAGCGCGTAGGCGAGCGTCTGCGGGCGGGTGGCCTGCAGCGCCATGTATGCCGAGCCGTCGGCCATGAACGCGCCGAGGCTCTCCAGTCGTGCCAGGCTCGTGGGGTCGAGCGTCGACATCACGTCGGGATCGTCGCTCGGCGGGGGAGTCACGAGGAAGTTCACGTGCGCCGCCTCGGCGGCGGGGTCGGTGGTGAGCAGCGCCTCCGTGATCCAGGCGCCCAGGTCGCCACCCTGGGCGATGTACCGCTCGTAGCCGAGCCGCTCCATCAGCAGCGACCACGCGCCGGCGACCCGGGGGATGGTCCAGCCGCCGGCGGTCGGCTTCCCGGAGAACCCGAAACCCGGGATGTCGGGCAGCACGACGTGGAAGGCATCCTCGGGGGCGCCGCCGTGCGCCGTCGGGTCGGTCAGGGGCTCGACGACGTCGACGAAGTCGGCGGCGCTCCCGGGCCAGCCGTGCGTGAGGACGATGGGCGTGGCCCCCTCGTGCGGGGAGCGCACGTGGAAGAAGTGCACCGCGACGCCGTCGATCTCCTCGACGAACTGGGGGAACCTGTTCAGCCTCGCCTCCGCCGCACGCCAGTCGAAGTCCGCCCACCGGCCGGCGAGGTCGCGGACGCGGCTCAGCTCGGGGCCGCGCTGCCCGGGGCCCTGGTGCTCGTCGCGACGGCCCTCGTCGGGCCACCGCACGGCACCGAGCCGCGCGCGCAGGTCGTCGATGGCGGCGTCCGGAACGTTGATCGAGAAGGGTTTCATCCCAAGCACTCCTGAGGTCGAGGGCTACGTTGCGACGCACGCTAGGACCTCCGACGGAGCAGCGGAACGCCCGGGGCCCGCCAGAGCACGTCGGAAGTTCTCCGCCGTGGGACGCCGCACGCCAGGAGGGCCGGGGCCGGTGCCGACGGGCCAGCGTGGGACCGCCACAGTCCCCCTGACCCGGAGGTCCACATGTCAGTCGCCACGCACGCGGTCGTCGTCGGCGGGAGCATCGCCGGCCTGCTCGCCGCCCGCGTCCTCGCCGACCACGCCGACCACGTCACGATCCTCGAACGGGACGAGACCGACGTCGACACCGTCCGTCGCGCCGCCCCGCAGGGCCACCACATCCACGCGCTGCTCGCCCGGGGGCACGACATCTTCGAGGACCTCTTGCCCGGCTTCACGGACGACCTGCTGGACCTCGGGGTGCCGATCCTCGACTTCGGCACGAGTGTCGCCTGGCACCGGGGGGCGGACAGGTTCCGGCAGGGGCCGGCGGGGATGATGTGCGTCGCCGCCGGACGCCCGTTGCTCGAGAGCTACGTGCGAGGCCGTGTCCTCGACCTGCCCAACGTCCGGTTCGTGCGGGAGGAGGCCGACGGGCTGCTGCTGGACGCGACGGGCCGCTCCGTGACCGGGGTGTCGACGCCGGGCGCCCGCGTCGACGCCGACATGGTCGTCGACGCCGCCGGCCGGGCGAGCCGGACGCCCGCGTGGCTCGAGGCCCTCGGCTGCGGGACGGTCACCGAGGAGTCCGTCCGGATGGACCTCGTGTACACGACCTGCGGGTTCGAGATCGCTCCGGAGCTCGACCCGATCGGGGACGACATCGCGATCGTCTCGACGATGACCCCGGAGCTGCCACGCGGCATGATCTACGCGCGTCTGACCGACCGGTACGCCCTGTCCCTGAACGGCCTGGGCCGCCACGCCCCGCCGCGCGACTGGGACGGCTTCCTCGAGTTCGTGCGGTCGTTGCCCGTCCCGGAGGTGTACCGGTCCGTGCTCTCCGCGTCCCGGATCGAGGAACCGCACTCCTTCCGCTTCCCGGCCAGCACCCGGCGGCGGTACGAACGGCTCACCGGCCTGCCGGAGGGCTTCGCGGTCGTCGGCGACGCGTTCGCCCGGTTCAACCCCGTCTACGCGCAGGGGATGACGGTCGCCGCCATGGCGGCCGAACGGCTGAGGGCCCATCTCGAGGACCGCGGGGCGTTCGACGCCCGCCTCTTCGCCCGCCAGCTCGGGCGCGTCGTGGACACGCCCTGGACCCTGGCCGCCGGCGGTGACCTCGGGTTCCCCACGGTCCGGGGTCGACGCACGCTCGCCACGAGCATGGCGAACAGGTACGTCACCCAGGTCCAGCGCGGCGCGGTCAAGGACCCGGTGGTGGCGAAGGCCTTCCTCCGCGTCGCCGGCCTCCTCGAGGAGCCGACGAGCCTGTTCCGGCCCGGGATCGTCGCGCGGGCGCTGGCGGCCTGACCCGATCGGGTCAGATCTCGGCACCTTCCGGGTCATGTCCTGATCTTCGGGGCACAAAGAACGGCTCGGCCCTGTCCTCGAGGTCCTCCCGCACCCATCGTCGGTCGCACGGGGGCACGTATCCGGCTCGACCGACCGAGAGGCGATGACAATGAGCGTCGAATCAGTACGGCACGGTGAACTCCTGGGCTTGACCCGACCGAGGCTCGGGGTGGCGCGACCGACAGCCGCCCTGCCGGATACGGTGCCCGACACCTCGAACATCGCCGCGGCCGTCGAGCAGGCCGTGCTGGCGATGCGCGCGGACCTGTTCTGCGGCGCAGGGATCGCCGACATCGCCAGCCGGACGTTCTACTCCAAGTTCCACTTCACCCGGGAGTTCTCCCGGCTCGTCGGCACGACCCCGCGCCGGTTCCTCGCCGCGCTCCGGATGGAGCGGGCGAGCACGATGCTGCTCACCACGGACCTGTCCATCGCCGACGCCGGGACCATGGTGGGTTACTCCAGCGTCGGGACCTTCAGCACGCGGTTCTCGGCCCTGGTGGGCGTGTCGCCGCGCCAGTGGCGAGCGTGCGGCGGCAGACCGGGAGCCATCGACAGGGTCGAGGGCACCGCGACCGGACAGCTCCGCGGGCAGGTCGACCTGGGTGCGGCGGCGGAGACGGCCGACTGCGACGTCTTCGTCGGTGCGTTCGAGGACAGCATCGTGCAGGGCCGACCGGTCGCTGCGACGCGGCTCGACGGTCCCGGGGCGTTCCACCTCGACGGGCTCCCGCCGGGGGAGTGGACGGTCGTGGTCCTTGCCCGGGTCGCGCACCGGGGCCCCGGGGCCCACGTCGAGTGGTTGCGTGCGGACGCCCGGATGACGGCCTACGCCGACAGCAGCACCAGCCAGCTGCCGGTGCGGCTGCGGATGCGGTCTGCGCGGCCCTGCGACCCGCCCGTCCTTCTCGGCGGCACGCACGCCGACCCAGCCGGGCCGCCTCCGGTCCGGCGCAACCGGGAATACCCGCTGGACATGGTCCTCGGCCAGGTTGGAGGAGTGGCCCCCGCTCCTGGCGGCACGCCAGGGCGGTAGCCGGCTCGGCGGCTCGGACCGGGACCGACGTGCCACGGATCCACCGTACGGAACCGCTACGCCCCGAAGGAGATCCCGTGTCGTCCTTGAAGCTGCTGGCCGCACCCGTCGCGGCCCTGGCCCTCGCCGGTCTCGCCTGGCTGCCGTGGCAGCCCGGCCCGCCCGCCGAGGCCGCGGAACGCGCGGTGGAGCGCATCTCCTTCGCGACCCACGACCTGCCCGACTCCGACGGGAACCAGCAGCAGCGTCCCGTCGCCCCCGACCTCGAGCACATCCGGCCGTGGATCTCGGCCGTCGGGGCGTCGGTCGGGTCGATGGACCTGCGCGGGCTCGGCAGGCCCGGCGACGCCTGCCTGACCGATCCGCGCGACGACCGGCTCCGGGTATTCCCCGTGCCGGGCAGCGGTGGACCGGACTTCGAGCCGTTCGAGCTGCACCCCGACGGCCTGCGGTACGACCGGACGATGGCGCCCATCGGGTGCGTCCCGACCGACATCGACCAGGACGGGCGCCAGGACGTCGTGGCCTACTACTGGGGCCGCTCGCCGGTCATCTTCCGCAACACCGGTCCCGGCACGGGCACGCCGTCGGCCGACTGGTTCACCGCGGCCGAGCTCGTCGAACCCATGCAGGTCTGGAACTCGACCGCGCTCAACATCGCCGACATCGACGGTGACGGGCTGCTGGACATCGCCGTCGGCAACTACTTCCCGGACGGGAGCCGGGTGCTGGACGAGACGGCCGACGACGACCCTCGCATGCAGATGCAGCACTCCATGGGGGACGCCCACAACGCCGGGGTGAACCGCCTGTACCTGGGCGGTGGCACGGAGGCCGACGGCGGCCTGCGGTTCACGGACGTCTCCGAGAGGTGGCCCGAGGAGTCCGCCGACTCGTGGACCCTGGCGCTCGGGCCCCAGGACCTCACCGGCAACGGGCTGCCCGACCTCTACGTCGCCAACGACTTCGGCCCGGACCAGCTCCTGGTCAACACCTCGGAACCCGGCGACGTGCGCCTCACCGAGGTCCGCGGCGACCGTGACCTCACCACGGCGCGCTCCAAGGTGATGGGCCACGACTCCTTCAAGGGCATGGGGGTCGCCTACTCCTACGCCCCGGGCGCCGACCTGCCCAGCATCCACGTCAGCAACATCACGACGACCTGGGGGCTGCAGGAGGGGAACTTCGCCTTCTACCCCACCGGCCGGGGCGAGGAGCTGCTGGAGGGCAGCTTCCCGTTCGAGGACCGTGCGGCGGAGGTCAACCTCGCCGTGAGCGGCTGGTCCTGGGACATCAAGCCGATCGACCCGACCAACTCAGGGCGCGAAGGTTTCGTGCAGGCCACGGGCATGATCGCGGGCACCGAGGAGCTGTGGCCACGGTTGCAGGAGATGGCCATGGGCAACGACCAGATCCTGTCCTCGCCGACGTCGTGGATGCGCATCGGTCAGGACGGCGACATCTCCGGGGACGAGCCCAACCGGCTCTGGATCCCCGTCGGGGACCAGTTCGTGGACGCCGGGTCGCGCGTGCCGTTCGACGAGAGCACGCCGAGCCGGGGGTTCTCCGTGGCCGACGTCGACGGCGACGGGCTCCAGGACGTCCTCGTCGCGAACCAGTGGGCGCGCTCGCAGGTGCACCTCAACACCAGCACGCCGGAGAACCCCAGCGTCACCCTGGCGGTCACCCGCCAGGGTGAGCACGGGCCGACACCGGTGATCGGAGCCGTCGTGACGGTCGAGGGTCCCGGCTACTCGCGCACCTCGCAGCTCTACCCGGCCAACGGCCACTCCGGCGTCTCGGGGTCGCAGCTGCACTTCGCCCTGCCCGCCGACGCCTTGGCGGACGCCACCGCGACCGTCCGCTGGGTCGACGCGGACGGCCAGCACTCCACGACCTTCGCCCTCATCGAGGGGGCCCAAGAGCTGAGGATCGACCGATGACCGAGACCACCGCACCGATGAAGCCCGGGCCGGCTGCGCCGGAGGCGCCCGCGGACGCCCGCCCGACACCTGCCCCGCCCCGTACGGACGCCGTCCGCGAGGTTCCGCCCGCTCCCGCCCCCGCCCCCGGCCGGGACCCCCGCAAGGCGGCGCTCCTGCGGTTCGCCGTGTCGATCACGGTGCTCAACGTCGTGGGACACCTCCTCCTCGGGTTCGAGCAGGCGCCGATCGTCCCGATCGCCGCCGTGCTCGTGGCCTACGCGTGCAGCCTCGGCCTGGAGCTCGTCGACTCCTGGGCGCGCGGCGTCCGGCCGGGGTACGCCGGCGGCCCGCAGGAGATGTTCTACTTCCTGCTGCCGGCTCACATCGCGGCGCTCGCCTGCGCCATGCTGATCTACGGGCAGTCCCTGAGCATCTACCTGTTCGCCGTCGTCGTCGCCGTCGGGTC
This sequence comes from Isoptericola sp. b515, assembly GCF_030588125.1. Lineage (NCBI taxonomy): Bacteria > Bacillati > Actinomycetota > Actinomycetes > Micrococcales > Promicromonosporaceae > Isoptericola > Isoptericola sp. b515. Next base: position 1,069,527 of record NZ_JAUQYR010000001.1, read on the forward strand.
CAAGTACCTCTTCCGCCTCCGGTCCGGCGGGCGCCTGCGGCACTACCTCAACCCGTCGAACTTCGGCATCTGCGTCACCCTCCTGCTGATGCCGGCGGTCGGGTTCGTCCCGCCCTACATGTTCCTCAACCGGACGGACACGTTCTTCGACTGGCTGATCCCGGCGGTCATCCTGGTCGCCGGCACGCTGCTGAACGCCAAGCTGACGCGGCGGATGCCGCTCATCGCGGCGTGGGTCGGCGGGTACGTCGCCCAGGCCGTCGTCCGCGACGTCTTCCTCGGCGACAACGTCTGGTCCGCTCTCGGCATGATGACGGGTGTCGCGTTCGTGCTGTTCACCAACTACATGATCACCGACCCCGGGACCACCCCGTTCTCGCCGCGCCGCCAGGTGGTGTTCGGCCTCACGACCGCCGCGGTGTACGGGGTCCTCATCGCCCTGGGTGTCGCCTACGCCATCTTCTTCGGGCTCGTCATCACCTGCGCGCTGCGCGGAGTGGTGCTGTGGACGGCCGAGCGTCGCCGGTCCCGCCAGAGCGAGCGCGAACGCGTCGCCGCCCCGGCCGGGGCGGCGACGTGACGGCGCCGACGGCGGTGCTGCGGCGGGCCTCCGCGCCGTGGCGCGCCGCCCGGGCGCGGGTGATGACGCCGTCCCGGAGCCAGGTGGACCCGCGGCGACGCGGTTTCCATCCCTGGACCGAGGGCAACAGCATCGTGGAGCCGGTCGGCAACGCGTTCCTGGACGGGTTCGCCGTCGCCTGTCACCGGTCGACGGCCGCCGCCGTCCTCGAGGAGGTCGGCCGCGTGTCCGCCGGGCGGCGCGGGTTCGCCCTGGAGGGCGCGGCGATGGCCTGCACCCTCCGCTCCCGGCTCGAGCCGTGGAACCGCGGCGTGCTCGACGAGCTGCTCCGGCGGGCGGACGAGCACACCTACCTGGCGCACGTGGGCGTCGGATGGGCCCTGGCCCGTCTGCCGCGGCCGTGGTGGCCGGATCTCGCGCGCCTCGACCGGTCGGTCGTCCCGCTGGTCCTCGACGGGTACGCCTTCCACGAGGTGTTCTTCCGCACCGGCGCGGTGCTGGGCACGCGGTCCACTCGGTTCCCCCGGGACACCTGGCCCGGGGGCCCCGAGGTGGCGACGCAGCACCTGGCCCAGGGGATCGGGCGCGGTCTGTGGTTCGTCGCCGGAGGGTCCGCCGGGCGTCTCGCCGGGCACGTGCAGGACTTCCCCACGGACCAGCGCGCGTCGTTGTGGGCGGGCGTGGGACTGGCGATGACCTACGCCGGCGGGCGGGGCCCGGAGGGGATGCGGGCGGTGCTGGCCGCCGCCGGGGACCACCGGCGCTGGGTCCGCCAGGGGTGTGCCTTCGCGGTGGAGGCCCGCGCCCGGTCGGCCACGACGGTGCCCCACACCCGGACAGCGGCCGAGGTCATCTGCGAGCGCCCCTGGGACGACGTCGTGTCCGTCGTCGACGCACTGCGCCCCCGCATCCCGGCCGGCGGGCCGGGCAACTGGCACGCCTACGAGGAGTGGCGGGCGGCCGTGGCGGACGAGCTGGGCGATGACTGAGCGCGCGCGCTCCCTCGGGCCCGTCGAGACGGCCAGGACCCTCCTGGCGCTCACCCGGGGCGACCGGGTCGAGCACCTCACCCGGCTCGCGGGCGCGCACCCGCACGGGTGCGTGATGACGCTGCCGACCGGACGGGTTCTCGTCGCCCGTGACACGGCGACGGTCAAGCACGTGCTCGTCGACCGGGCGGACAGGTACGTCAAGGGCATGGGGCAGCTGCACGCCCGCGAGATGATCGGTGACGGACTGCTCACGGCCGAGGGGGACACCTGGCGGGAGCAGCGTGCCGCCGCCCGGCCGTACCTGCGTGCCCGCGCCGTGCAGCACCAGCTCGGTCACGTCGTCCGGGCCGCCCACGAGGCTGCCGACCGGCTGCACTCCACGGCATGGCACCGCGTCGACCTGACGGTCCACCTCGCGTCGTACACCTTGACGTGCCTGGCGCGCACCTTCGGGTTCGCGCCGCCTGACGGGCGGCGGGTGCACGAGGCGTTCGACGTGGTCCAGGACGAGGCGATCTTCCGCGCCGTCACCCAGGGAGCGGTGCCGATCTGGCTGCGGCCACGCCGGGCGGCCGCCGTCGCGGGGGCGCTCGCCACGCTCCGTACCGAGGCCCGGACGTCGTTGGAGGGTTCGGCGCGCCCGGACGCATGGTCCGGCGACGACGGCATGATGTCGCTGTTCCTGGCCGGCTACGAGACGACCGCCAGCACCCTGGGCTGGGCGGCGGGCTTCCTCGCCCACGACGGCGAGCTGCAGGACCGCGTCGCGGCCGAGGGGGAGCGCCTCGCGGACCCGACGACCGTGACCGTCGACGACCTGGCGGCGCTGACCTGGGCGTCCGCGGTGTTCCAGGACACGCTGCGGCTGCGTCCCCCGGTCTGGCTGATCAGTCGCCGGGCCGTCGCCGCGGACACCGTCGCGGGGGTGCGCCTCCGCGCCGGCGACGAGGTGCTGCTGCTCCCGGGGGCGACCTCTGCGGACCGGTCCTTCGAACCGGGTCGCGCCGCCCGCGGTCAGGGGGCCCCGAGCGGTTTCGCCTTCGGTGCCGGTCCCCGGTCGTGCCCGGGCGTCTCGCTGGCTGCCATGGAGGGTGCCGTCTGGCTCGCGGTCGTGGCCCGGGCGGTCCGGCTGCGTCCCGCCGACGCCGCACCCCCACGACCGCTCGCGCGCATGTCCCAGGCGCCGGCCGGTGGAGCGGTCGTGGAGGTCCGGTCCCGCGCCACCTCGGAGCAGTACCGACCCCCGGCAAGGAGCCACGCATGAGTCCCACCGACCCGATCAGCCGGCCACGAGTCGCCCCGCGCGGGGCGCGGCCCCGGCTCACCGCTCAGCAGACGACCGCCCTGGAGGCCTGCGCCGACACGGTGGTCCCGGGGCGCCGTCGGCACGACGACGACGTCGCGATCGCCGGGGTGAGCGATACGCCCGGTGCCGTCGAGGCCGGTGCGCTCGAGGTCCTCACGGACCCGGCGACCGGGATCGAGGACGGTGTCGGGGAGATGGCGGAGATGCTCGACGAGCGTGCGGCGTCCTGGGCGCGTGCGGAGGGCCTCGTCGACGTCGACCGGTTCGCCGACCTCTCCTACCAGGATCGCCGGCGTCTGCTCGCGCTGCTCACCGGCGCCGAGGAGCCCGCGCACGAGCTGTGGTTCCTCCTGGCGCTGTTCGCCACCATGGCCTACGACAGCGCGCCGCACCGCGAGACGGCCGAGGCCGTGCTCTCGGGGGCGCCGGGACTGACGGCGATGGGGTTCGCCCCGCCGTCCGGTGGGCGCTGGCGCGCGAGCGACCCCACCTACACGGTCCCCATGGCCCGTCTCCACCCCGCGACCGACCCCAGGACAGGGAGCCTCACGTGAGCGACATCGAAGAGTTCGACGCCGTCGTGGTCGGCAGCGGGTTCGGGGGCTCGATCCCCGCGTTCCACCTGGCCCGAGGGGGCGCCCGCGTCCTCGTCCTCGAACGGGGGCCGCGTCTGTCCGCGGACGAGTTCGACCAGTCGCTGCGGTTCGGCTCGTCGTCGACCCGGATCTTCGACTTCACGGCCGGTGACGGCATGAGCGTGCTCGGCGGCAACTGCGTCGGCGGCGGCAGCGTCGTGTACTTCGCCGCGATGCCGCGGGCGCCGCGTTTCGTCTTCGACCGCACCGGTCCGCAGGGACAGCGGCTGTGGCCCGCGGAGGTGGACCGGCAGAGCCTCGACCCGTGGTACGACCGGGTCGCGGAGGCACTGCCGATCCGGACGCACGGCTGGGACGAGGTCAGCAAGCCCGGCGGGCTGTGGGCCGCGATCTGCGACCACGGCGGCCTGACAGCGAACCCGTTGCCGTCGGCGGTCGACACCAGCCGCTGCACGAGCTGCAACTGGATGATGTCCGGCTGCGTCGAGGACGCCAAGCGGTCGCTGCTGACGAACTACATCCCCGCGGCCGAGCAGCACGGGGCGCAGATCCGCGCGTTGCACGAGGTCCAGACGGTGGAGCGCTCGGCGGACGGCGGGTACGTCGTCTCCTACGCCCACGTCGACCCGGTCGACTACCGCCTCACGACCGGGACCGGGAAGGTCCGGGCACGGGTGGTTGTCCTGGCGGCCGGGGCCGCCGCCACGCCTGTCATCCTCCAGCGGTCCGAGCCGCAGCTGGGGGCGATGCCCGACGCGGTCGGCAGGTACTTCTCGGGCAACGGCGAGCGGATCAACGTCGCCGTCATCGACGAGAACGCCGTCCGGGAGATCCTGCCACCGGGTGCGACCGCCGGCGAGCGTCCCTACGGCGCGTTCCAGGTGGGCCGCGGCCCGGTGGTGGCGACCTGGGACCGGCTCGACGGGAGCCTGCCCGAGCACGAACGGTTCGCCGTCGAGCAGCTCTACTTCCCGCCGGGCCTGGGGACGATCCTCGCCCAGGCCCGCACGGCGGACGGGCTGCCGGGCTGGTTCGGGCCCGAGAAGAAGGAGTTGCTGAGCAGGTGGCGCAACTGGTTGATGCTGTTCTCGCTGGTGGAGGACGACAACGAGGGCGAGTTCGGGCCACCCCCGCCGACCGGGAACGCGGTGCGGCTCTCGCAGCAGCTGCTGGGACGAGGAACCCTGCGCTACCGGCCCCGCCCGTCGACCGTGGCTGCCTGGCGGCGTGCCGACGAGACCATCAAGGATCTCGTCGAGGGGCCCGGCTTCGGTACCGTCGACCCCTGGACGAACGACCTCGTCGGGGCGTACACCGTGCACCCCCTCGGATCGTGCCGGATCGGGTCCGACCCGGAGACCAGCGCCCTCGACCACACGCATGAGCTGCGTGGCCACGAGGGGATCTTCGTGACAGACGGTTCCGCCGTGCCGACCGCCCTGACGGTCAACCCCTCCAACACGATCGCCGCTCTCGCGGAGCGGGCGGTCCCCTTCGTCGTCGAACGTCTCAGGCGGCGCGGCGCGGACGTCGACTACCAGGCCGAGCTGCCCACCCCCCGTCCCGTCCCCGTGTGAGGAGAAGCCATGCAGTTCACCTTCAGCCAGCCGGTGCCGCTCCCTGTCGAGAGCGTCGTCGCGCACCTGTGCGACGAGGCCTTTCAGGCGGAGAAGGCCACCCGCCTCGCCGCCCGTGACTTCGCGATGACCGTGGACCGACGTCCGGACGGCGTCACGGTACGGACCGAGCGCCACCTTCCGACGGTGGGGCTGCCCGAGTTCGTCAAGGCCCTCGTGCGGCCGGTCATGGTCGTCGCCGAGACCGAGCGGTGGGACCCGCCGGAGGGCGGCAGCCGTCGGGGCGCCTTCGAGATCGACGTCGACGGTGCTCCGGTCAGGTTCCGTGGAGCGGTCGGGGTCGTCCCGGAGGGGAGGGGGGCTCGGCTCACCTTCGAGGGCACGCTGTCGTCGACGGTGCCGTTGTTCCGCGGTCGGATCGAGGAGGCCTCGGCCACCCTGGTCCGCGAGACCATGGAGGTCGAGGCGGCCCTGCTCGAGGAGCTGTCCCGCAGCGGCGCCGTCCCGTCAGACCGTTGAGCGGATTCGGACGAGCTCCTGCTTGATGGCGAATCGCCAGCGTTCGTAAGCGGGGGTCGGGCCGTCGTCGTCCAGGACCGCGCAGGCGTCGAACACCTCCGACGCCTGCGCGGGGGACAGCCCGGCAAGAGCGTGCGTCGCGGCCTCCGTGTGCGCCGGAACCGAACCCGCGTCGCACCGTGCACGGGCCGCCAGCACTGCGCCGAGCCGGACGTCGGGTGCGTGCTCGCCGGCCAGGACGGCCAGGGCGGCCACGTCCTCGCCGGTCGACGGCCCCGCGAAGGTGGCGGCCAACCCCACCCCGGACCACACGTCCCCGCGCCGTGCCGGGTCGAAGCTGCCCACCGTCGCGGCGACGTGCTCCGGACGTGCCCCGTCGATGAACCACACGGCGCGTCCCATGCCCTGGTCGACCGCTCGGGCGAAGTACGTGGGTGCACCCTGGAACGGCCACGGGCGTGGACGTGCACGCGTACCGACCCACCGGTGCCGGTCGAAGTAGGCGAGGTCGAACCCGTAGCCGTCCACAGCGAGCCACGACAGCGTCGGGTGGTACGCGCCGAGGTCGAGCTCGGGCAGGGCGCGGCTCCACAGCCGTCGAGGGAGCCGGGCCAGCGCGAACCCGACGCCGATGTACGCCAGCAGCCCGTGCGGCCGGGCCGGCCCCTCGACGAGCGCCCGGGTCCGCGAACCCCCGGTGGCCGCGTCGAGGATCGTCGTGGCCATCACGGCTCCCTCGTACCCGAACCCGCGCAGGTGCTCGTCCATCAGCTCCACGCGGGCGGCGATCGCTGCCGTGCCGGGCGACTCGAGGGCCGACTCGAACCCGACGACCACGGCCTGGGGGATCCGGTCGAGCGCGGCCCGCGCCGACAGCTCCGCCGCCGGGAACCCCAGGTGGGCACCGGTCACGCTGGTGACCGCGGGCGCGACCGCCCAGCGGAGCATGCGGGTGAACGTCACGGGCATCGGAGGTCTCCCCGGGTCGGTGGACGTGCTGGTCGCGACCCTAGGCACCCGCGGCGCACCGGTCCACGGTGCGGGCGTCCCGGCGCACGTCAGGAGGTGCCGGCGCAGGCCGCCGTCGCCCGCCGGGGCGGGAGGCAACCAGGGAGAACTCCGCACGGTGCCACGGCGGGATCCTGAGGTCTCGAACGCATTGTCGTCGTGGTTAACGCATTGTCGTCGTGGTTGCCGGGCCGCCACCCGGAGGATGGAGCGAGTCCAGTGACGTCCGAGCGCATCGCCATCGTGGGAGTCGGTCTGCGGTACCCGGACGCCGCGACCCCGGACGAGCTGTGGACCAACGTCCTGGCCGGCCGGCGGGCGTTCCGGACCATGCCGGAGGAGCGGACCAGCCTGGCCGACTACTGGGACCCCGACCCGGCGGCGCCGGACAAGTTCTACGCGAGTCGGGCCGCCGTCCTGCGCGACTACACCTTCGACCGGGTCGCGAAAATGATCTCGGCGCGCACCGTGACGTCGACGGACATGACCCACTGGCTCGCGCTGGACGTCGCGACGGACGCCTTGCGCGCCGCCGGGTTCGAGGACGGCGAGGGACTACCGCTCGCGACGACCTCCGTCGTCCTCGGCAACACGCTCACCGGCGAGTTCTCGCGTGCCAACGTGATGCGCCTGCGGTGGCCCTACGTCCGCCGGACGATCTCCGCCCAGCTCGCGGAGCGCGGGTGGGAGAACGCCGAGATCGACGGGTTCGTCCGGGATCTCGAGGGCGTCTACAAGGCACCTTTCCCGGAAGCCAACGAGGACATGCTCGCCGGCGGGCTGGCCAACACGATCGCCGGCCGGATCTGCAACTTCTTCGACCTGGGCGGCGGCGGCTACACGGTCGACGGCGCCTGCTCCTCGTCGCTGCTGTCCGTCATCAACGCCGCGAACGCCCTGCGGTCCGGTGACGCCGACGTGGTCCTGGCCGGCGGTGTCGACCTCTCCATCGACCCCTTCGAGCTGGTCGGCTTCAGCAAGACGGGCGCGCTGGCGACCGGTGAGATGGTGGTCTACGACCGCGGCTCCAACGGCTTCTGGCCGGGCGAGGGGTGCGGCATGGTCGTGCTGATGCGCGAGGACGACGCCCGTGCGCAGGGCAGGCAGGTCCTCGCGTGCATCGCTGGCTGGGGGATGTCCTCCGACGGCAAGGGAGGCATCACGCGGCCGGAGGAGAGCGGGCACCGCCGCGCGCTCGCCCACGCCTACGCTCGGGCCGGATACCACCCGTCGACCGTCTCGTACTTCGAGGGGCACGGCACCGGGACCGCCGTGGGCGACGCGACCGAGATCGCCGCGCTCGCCTCCACCCGCGAGGGGATCGACGACCCGTGGCCCGCGGCGCTGGGCTCCGTCAAGGCGAACATCGGCCACACGAAGGCGGCGGCGGGAGTGGCCGGCCTCATCAAGGCGGCGTTGTCCGTGCACCACCAGGTGGTGCCTCCGGCGAGCGGGCACGTGGACCCGCACCCCCTGCTGAGCGAGACCGCGCACGCGATCCACGTCCCGACCGACGCCGGGGTCTACCGCTCCGGCGTCCCCGTGAGGGCAGGGGTGTCGGCGATGGGGTTCGGCGGGATCAACACCCACATCGCGCTCGAGAGCGCCGACGCCGCGCCACCGACCCGGGCGTCGGTGGCACCGGAGGTGACCGACACGGTCCTCGGCCGTCAGGACGCCGAGCTGCTCCTGTTCGCCGCGGCGGACGTCGAGTCGCTCGCCGCGGAGGTCCGGGAGGCCGCCGGCACGCTGGAGCGCGCCGCGACGTGCGAGCTGACGGACCTCGCCGTCCACCTGCAGCGGACGCTGACGGACGGAGAGCACCGGGTCGCGGTCGTGGCGCGCGACCCCGGTGACGCCGTGGCGCGGCTCGAGCGCGTCGCGGACCTGCTGACCGGCACGCAGGTGCCCACCGGGCGGCTCGTCCGGGTCGGCGAGGGGATCTGGTTCGGGCGCGGGGCCGCACCGGGACGGATCGCCTTCGCGTTCCCGGGCCAGGGTGCCGGGCACGGGCACCCCGGCGCCCCGGTGCGCCGGTTCGACGCGGTGCACGACCGCGTCGGCCAGGTCGACGACGGTCCGGGGACGGCAGGCCTCCAGCCACGAGTCGTCCGCCGGTCGCTGCAGGGGCTCGCGGCGCTCACCCGCCTCGGCGTCGAGGCGGACGCCGCGATCGGCCACAGCCTCGGCGAGATCACGGCGCTCGCCTGGTCCGGCGCGCTGAGCGAGGAGCGGGCCATCGAGCTGGCGCGCGTGCGCGGGCGAGCCATGTACGACGAGGTCCCCCGCACCGGCGCCATGGCGGTGGTCGGTGCGGGACCCGACCGTGTCCGTGCACTGCTGGACGGGACCGCGGCGGAGGTCTCGGGGTACAACGCACCCGAGCTGACCGTGGTCGCCGGCCCCCGGACGGACGTGGAGGCCGTCGTGGCCGCGAGCGCGATCGCCGGGCTGGACGTCAGCGTGCTGGACGTCGAGCACGCCTTCCACACCTCGCAGTGCGCCCGTGCGGCGGCCGTCCTGCGCGACCATCTGCGCGGCGTCCCGTTCGGGCCGCTGCAGCGGGACGTCGTCTCGCCGTCGTCGGCCGCCCTGCTCCCCGAGGACCAGGACGTCTCGGCGTTCCTCGTCGAGCAGATCACGAACCCTGTCCGCTTCAGCGATGCCGCGAAGCTGCTGGGCGGTCACGACCTCGTGATCGAGGTCGGGCCCGGACGCACGATCGGTGGCCTCGTCGCCGCCAACCTGCCGACCGTGCCGACGGTGAGCATCGACACCGACTCACGGTCGCTGGCGCCCTTCCTGGACGCGGTCGGTGCTGCCCACGTGGTCGGCCGGTCGGTCAGCACCGAGGAGCTGGTGCGGGGCCGTGCGTACCGCCCGTTGGTGCCGGGCCAGCGGATGACGTTCCTTGCCAACCCTTGCGAGGCCGCGCCCGGGCTGGGGTTCGTGCCGACCGAGACCTCCGAGGACGAGGCTGCCGGATCGCGGGACACCGGGGCCGCGGCCGGGGCGAGCACGCTGGAGGTGCTGCTGTCGGTGGTCGCCGACAAGGTCGACCTGCCCGTGTCGGTGCTCGGTCCGGCCACCAGCCCGTTGGACGACCTGCACCTGTCCTCGATCACCGTCGGCCAGATCACCAACGACGTCCTGCGCTCCCTGGGGCGTGGGCCGCTGCACGGCGTGCCGTCCTTCGCGACGTCGACTCTCGGGGACATCGCGACGATGATCGACGAGATGTCCGACCGGGACGAGGTGCCGGCGAAGGTCATCGGCGCCGGGCCGTGGGTCCGGGCCTTCGGCCGGTCGTCGCGGACCGAGGACCTGCTGCCGGCGCCGGCCCAGGGGCCGGAGCGACGCTGGACGCTCGTCGGGGCGGACGACGAGCTGACGGATCTCGTCCTCGCCCGTCTGGCCCGCCTGCCCGGCGTCGAGCCGGGTGTGCTCGTGAGCACGACGGGCCGGGGGCCCGACGCCGGCGCGGACGCGATCGAGGCGCTGCTCGGCGCGCTGCGCCAGCACGGCACCGTGCCGCTCGTGGTCCTGCAGCGTGGGGACCACGGAGCGGCGGCCGCGGCGCGCTCGCTGTTTCTCGAGGGGAGCTCGCCCCGGGTGACGGTCGTGCACCTTCCCGCCGAACTGGCCGACCCCCTTCCTGCGGTCGCAGACTCGATCGCCGCCGACGTGGACCGCACCGCCGGCTTCGCCGAGGTCACCTACGCGGACGGCGGTGCCCGTCGGCACGACGCGTGGGCCGCGCTGGAGACCTCCGAGGCCTCGTCGGCCTCCTACCTGGGGGCGGACGACGTCCTGCTGGTGACCGGGGGCGGCAAGGGGATCACCGCCGCGTCCGCGCTCCGGATCGCCGAGGCATCGGGCTGCCGACTGCTGCTCCTGGGCCGCGCGCCGATGTCCGACCCCGCAGTGTCGGCCACCCTGGACCAGGCACGGAGCGCGGGCGTGGGGTGCGTCTACGTGGCCGCGGACGTCACCGACGCCGCCGCGGTCGCGCGAGCCGTGCGCGAGGGGGCCGCGACCCTCGGCACCGTCACGGCGGTGCTGCACGGGGCCGGCACCAACGAACCGGCGCGGGCACGGGACCTGACGCGCGAGCAGCTCGACCGGACCGTCGCGCCCAAGGTGCACGGGTTGCGGAACGTGCTCGCCTGCCTCGACGCCTCACGTCTACGGTTGCTGGTCGCGTTCGGCAGCATCATCGGACGCGCCGGTCTGGAGGGCGAGGTCCACTACGCCACCGCGAACGACTGGCTGACCGAGGAGGTGCTGGCGTTCGGCCGGGAGAACCCCCAGGTCCGGGTCCGCGCCGTCGAGTGGTCCGTCTGGTCCGGAGCCGGGATGGGCGAACGGCTCGGCGTCCTGGAGTCGCTGCGGCAACGGGGCATCGAGCCGATCCCGTCGGAGTGGGGCGTCGGGCTCGTCACCTCACTCGTCGACGACGGCGACCTGCCGCCGCTCATCGTCGTCGCCGGCCGGACCGGCACGTTCCCGACGATGCGGCACGCCCCCGGTGACCTGCCCTTGCTCCGCTTCCTGGAGACGCCGCAGGTGCACTACGCCGGGGTGGAACTCGTGGTCGACGCCGAGCTGTCCCCGGGTACGGACCCCTACCTCGCCGACCATGTCCTGGACGGCGAGATGATCTTCCCCGGCGTCATGGGGATGGAGGCGATGGCCCAGGCCGCGGTGGCCCTGCGCCCGCAGCTGCGGGGCGGGCTCGCCTTCGCCGACCTCTCGTTCGACCGGCCCGTCCTCGTCCCGCCCGACCGTCCCGAGACGATCCGTGTCGCCGCGCTGGTCGAGGGCGATTCCGTCCGGGTCGCGGTCCGCACGGCTGGTACCGCGTTCGCCGTCGACCACTTCACCGCACTCATCATCCCGCCGCCGGACGTGCCGGAGGCCGATGCTCCCGCGTCGGCGGGTCTGGAGCCCGTCGGTCTGGAGCCCGGACGTGACCTGTACGGGTCCCTGATGTTCCAGGGGCCGCGGTTCCAGGCGGTGCGTGGCTACCGCGCGGCGCTGGCCCGTCGGGCCGTGGCCGACCTGGACACCGGGCCGGGCCAGCCGTGGTTCTCCCTCGTCCACCCGCAGGAGCTGATCCTGGCCGCACCTGGTGCCCGCGACGCGATGATGCACGCCATCCAGTGCTGCGTCCCGGACGCCGTGCTGCTCCCCGAGAGGGTCGACCTCCTGGTGCCGGCCATGGCCACGCATCCGAGCGCGGAGGTGCTGATGGAGGCTCACGAGGACGTCCAGGACGGGGACTCCTACACGTACCGACTCGCCTGTCACGACCTGTCGGGTCCGGTGGAGACCTGGTCCGGTCTGCGGCTGCGCGCCGTCACGAGACGTCCGGCACGGACGATGCGCTGGAGCCCGGCGATGACGGGCCCCTACCTGCAGCGCCAGGCCGAGGAGCTGTTCGGACGCGGCGTGGAGGTCGCCGTCGAGCCCCATGCACCCGCCGGGTCGGCCTCACGGGCCGACGACCGGGCGGCCACGGACCGGGCGATCGCGCGCCTCCGGCCAGGGGCCACGCTCCGCCGGCAGGCCGACGGCCGGCTCCTGCTCGACGACACCACCCAGGCGTGCTCCGCCCACCACGCTCTGTTCACGATGTCCGCCGTCGCGCCGCGAAGCGTGGCCTGCGACACGGAGGCGGTCGTGGAGCGGCCCGACGACGTGTGGCAGGACCTGCTGGGCGACGCATGGACGCTGGTCCGCGAGATCGCCGCCGCGGCCGGCGGTGACGTGCACGAGGCCGCGACCCGCGTGTGGGGTGCGCTCGAGTGCGTCCGCAAGGTCGGCCACGCGTCGATCGGCCTGACCCTGGCGAGCACCACCGACGACGCCGTCGTCATCGCCGCGGGCCCCTACCGGGTCATCACCTGGGTGCTGCCCACCGGTGAGACCGGCACGAGCACGATGTTCGCACTGCTGGGAGGTCATTGATGCCGTCGCGCTACTACGAGATCCGCCACGTCGTCGGGTTCGAGGAGACGAACCTCGTCGGGAACGTCTACTACGTGAACTACCTGCGTTGGCAGGGCCGCTGCCGGGAGATGTTCCTGCGGGACAAGGCTCCCACGGTCCTGGCCGAGGTCCAGGAGGACCTGAAGCTGTTCACGCTCAAGGTCGAGTGCGAGTTCTTCAGCGAGCTGACGGCGTTCGACCAGGTCGGCGTCCGGATGAGCCTCGTGGACCTCGGCCCGAGCCGGTTGGAGTTCGCCTTCGACTACGTGAAGGTCGAGGAGGACACCGAGACGCTCGTCGGCAAGGGGCGGCAGAAGATCGTGTGCATGCGTGGTCCGAACCAGCACACGGTGCCGACCCGGGTCCCGGACGACCTGGTCGCCGCGCTCGCCCCGTACCGCGCCGAGCCGGCGCTCGAGGTCGTCTGACATGCCCGCGGTGACCCCGGTCCGGCTGCGGAGGGTGATGTCACGATTCGCGACGGGCGTGACCGTGTTCTCCACCTGCGGTGAGCACGCGCACGCGATGACCGCGAACTCGTTCACGTCGTTGTCGTGCGACCCGCCCCTGGTCCTCGGCTGCGTCGCAGCGAGCGCCCGCATGCACGCCCTCCTCGCCCCGGGTGCGTGCCTCGGCGTCTCGATCCTGGCGGGGGGCCAGGAGCCGATCGCCCGGCACTTCGCCGACCGCGGTCGACCGCGCGGGTGGCGTCAGTTCGGCGACCTGTCGTGGTGGTGCGGACAGAGCACCGGTGTCCCGCTGATCGCGGGCGCGGCCGCGTGGCTGGAGTGCGAGGTGGAGGACGTTCATCCGGGCGGGGACCACGGCATCGTCGTGGCTCGGGTCCTCGGCTGTGGTGAAGGCGCCCCCGAGGTGCTGACGTTCTTCGACGGAGGGTTCCGCGAGCTCGGGACCCCGGGCCCGGTGCCGGTGACTCTTCTGGGGGCCGGTGCGGGCACGTGAGGACCCGCCGCGACGGAGCGGCGGGTCGGGCCGGCGGGGCGGGGCGGGGCACGTTCCCCGACCCGCCCCGACCGTCTAGGTGTACCCGGCCATGAGGTTGGCTACACCGAGGCGCTCGGCGCGGTGACGGCGCCGTCGATGGCGCCGGCGACGACGGCCGCCTGGTGGGCCACGGGACCGGCGACGAGCACGCCACGGAGCCCGTGGCGGAAGGCGGCGAACTCGGGCAGGTCGTCCAGCACGCCCTCGATCCGCGGGTCGACGACGTGGACGAACCGTCCCGTCCCGGCGACGTGGGCGGACAGATAGGTCCCCGCGTGGCCGCGCGCCTCGAGCGCGGCCACGACGTCACGGACGCGCGCCGTGTTGGCACCGACCGCGTCCTCGCGGACCTCGTACGTCATGACTCTCAGCACGGCTTCCTCCTGACCCTTCGGCTCAGACCGTCGCCGCGCCGGCGGCCAGGGGCTCGCGCCCCGTGCCGGCGGGCCCGCGGTACGCCTGGGCGACGTCGAGGTAGGTCCATGCGTCGGGGCCGATCGCGTGCAGCACCAGGTCGTCCGGGTGTCGACGCCGGGAGGCCAGGAGCGCGAGGTCGACCGCCTCGCCGCACACGATGTTCGGGGCGTACTCGTCGCCGGCCTCGACCGCCGCACCGGAGGGCAGGCTCACCGCGAACCGGAACGAGCCCTGCGGTACGTCGAGGTCCCGGGCCTGGTAGCCGAAGGCGATGGTCCGGTGGATGAAGGGGACGAGGTGCCGTACCCGGTCCGTCCGGACGATCCCCACGCCGACCGCGTCCGCCACGTCCTGGCCGTGCGCGAACAGCTCGAGCATGCCGGCGGCGGTCAGCACCGCCGCGGGCAGCGGGTTGACCAGCCACGGCACGACATCGTCCGGGCCGCGTGAACGCAGCGCCCGCTCGACGTCGTCGACGGCGGTGTCGAAGCGACCCAGCACCTCCGCGGGAGTGCCGGCGTTGAAGAGGTCCAGAGCGTGGTTCACCGCGGCGTCGAACCCGACGTCGGCCGCGGGGGCCGTCATGGCGGCGAACCGTTCCGTGTCCGAGGCTGCGGCGGCGGCCAGGGTGAAGACGAACGTGAGGTGGGCGACCTGGTCGCGCACGCGCCACGGTTCGGCGGGCGTGACCAGCTCCCACTGGTCGTCGTCGAGCGATGCGAGGAGACCGCGGAGGTCCGCTGCCTCGAGGAGGAAGTCGTCGAGAATCTCGGTGGTGGTCGTCATGTCCTGACCTCGTTTCGTGATGTCCGGGTTCTTGCGAGTGAACCCCCGCGGTCCCCCTGGGACATCTCCCGGTGTGCTCCTCCCGGCGCGGTACCCGGACGCGGCCCCCGCACCGGGTGCGCCGCGTGGGCGTGGTCGTCGACGGTGGCGCATCATGGCGGGCGAGAGGCATGCCGACCGACCCGACGGAGGGTGAGGATCCATGGGCACGCAGGACCAGGTCCAGCTCATCGCCTACGCCGACCGGCTCGGCGGCGACCTGCGGGGACTGGCGCGCTTCCTGCGCCGCGACGAGGTCGCCGAGTCGTTCGGGGGCGTGCACGTCCTGCCGTTCTACACGCCCTTCGACGGCGCGGACGCCGGCTTCGACCCCGTCGACCACACGGCCGTCGACCCGCGCCTGGGGACATGGGACGACGTGCGTGACCTGTCCCGCACCCACGACGTGATGGTCGACCTCATCGTCAACCACGTCTCCGCCGACTCCGCGGCGTTCCGCGACGTCGTCGCCCACGGCGACGCCTCGCCGTGGGCACCGATGTTCCTCACGATGTCGTCGGTCTTCCCGGACGGCGCACGGGAGGAGGAGCTGGCCCGCATCTACCGGCCCCGGCCCGGGCTGCCGTTCACGGCGCTGCGGCTCGGGGACACGCTGCGCTACGTGTGGACGACGTTCACGCCCCAGCAGATCGACATCGACCTGAGCTCCGAGCTCGGCCAGGACTACCTCACCTCGATCCTCGACACGGTCGCGGCGGCCGGGGTGCGTCAGGTGCGCCTCGACGCCGTCGGGTACGCGGTCAAGACGCCGGGCAGCACGTGCTTCATGACGCCCGAGACCTTCGCCTTCATCGCGGACTTCGCGGCACGGGCGCGGGAGCGGGGTGTGGACGTCCTGGTCGAGGTGCACTCCTACTACCGGCGTCAGATCGAGATCGCGCGGGAGGTGGACCTCGTCTACGACTTCGCGCTGCCTCCGCTCGTGCTGCACGCCCTGTACACCGGCGACGGGGCGGCGCTGCTCGACTGGCTGCGCGAACGTCCCCGCAACGCCGTCACGGTGCTCGACACCCACGACGGGATCGGGGTCATCGACGTCGGCCCCGACCAGACCGTCGAACCGGGGGAGCCGGAGCGCCCCGGCCTGCTGGACCCGGCCCAGATCGACGCCCTCGTGGAGGGGATCCACGAGCGCACGGGTGGCGCGTCAGCCGCGGCGACGGGTGCCGCGGCGTCGAACCTCGACCTGTACCAGGTGAACTCGACGTTCTACGACGCGCTCGGCCGCGACGACGCGCGCTACCTCGCCGCGCGAGCGCTCCAGCTCTTCACGCCCGGCATCCCGCAGGTCTACTACGTCGGCCTGCTGGCGGGGGAGAACGACGTCGAGCTCCTGCAGCGCACGGGCGTGGGGCGGGACATCAACCGCCACCACTACACGGCGGAGGAGATCGACGCCGCACTCGACACGCCGGTGGTGCGGCGGATGCTGGCCCTGTGCCGGTTCCGCAACACGTTCCCGGCGTTCGACGGCGACGTCGACGCGACGCTCGACGGCACGGTGCTGAGCATGGAGCGCCGCGGCGTCGAGGTGCCCGACGCCGTCGCCGTCCTCGAGGTCGACCTGGCCAGCGGTGTCGGGACCCTGACCTGGTCCTCCGGCGGGCGGGGCGAGGCGTCGGTCGACCTCGCCGCCTTCACCCCGGACGACCTCGGCGGCCCGGTGGGGCACTGAGACCGTCCGGTCTCAGCCGCCCATCTCGGTGACGGCGTCCGTGTACTCCCAGTGCCACGGCTCGTACTTGTCGTAGATCGCCCAGTCGGGGTTGTCCCAGCCGTAGGCCGGGGCGTTCGCGCGGAGCCAGTCGTAGCGGCTGCCGGAGTACGTCTCCGGGCAGAGGTCCACGGCCAGACCCCACCCGTGGTTCGAGGTGCCGGGCGTGGCGGCCAGGTACCCCTTGGCCTCCTTGGTCGCGACCTGCGACGAGTAGCTCCGGTAACCGTCGGTGATGCACATGTTCTCGCCGAAGACCACGCGGTAGGCCAGGTTGAGCCGGGCGAGGGCGACGCCGGCGTCGGCGCGGATCCGCGTCGTGCCGTCCCACAGGGTGCACATCTCGCTCTCGGGGATGTACCCGTTGGACCCGGTGCCGCTGGCGTAGCCGTCGCAGCCGGGCAGCGGCGGCGGCGGGGGCTCGGGTGCCGCCTCGACCGACAGGGCGACCTTCTCCGCGGACAGCGTGGCGTCCGCCGGCACGACGGTGCCGCCGACCGAGCCACCGGCCGCGCGGGACGTCGTCGGCGCGGCCCGGTCGGCGTTCCGGGAGGCGGCCTGGCCACGGTCGGCGAGCAGGGCCGCCTGCTTCGCGGCGCTCGTCACGGCCGCGAGGTCGGCGGCGGCGTCACCCGGGGCGCGGACGCCGGAGGGCGCGGCCTCCGGGCTCGTGGCGCGCGGCAGCTCGGTCGTGCCGGAGGCCACGGCCATGCCGGTCGTGGTCGCCATCGTGACCGCGAGGCCCAGGCCGATGCTCAGCGGCCAGCTGGTGGGCGCGAGCGAGGACCAGGTGGGGCCGGTGCGGCGGCGTCGGGCCGCGTGGCTCGCGGTGTGTCGTCCCTTGGCACGTGCCCTCGTGGGTGCGGGTCGTGCGGTCGCGTCGGGGAGCGCGGGCAGGTCGCGCGTGTGCCTCATCGGGCGGTGCGGGGTCGCATCGAACATTCTCCTGGCGCCTGCGGGGTTAGCTGTCGGGTTCGGGTCGGAGACTGACCCGGCCGGCAGGGCGTCCCTGCGCGGCTTCACCCCGAGGGCACCGCGGTGCCCGAGAGTGGGTCCCCCGTCCCTGTCGTTCGTGTCGTCCGGCTCCGGGGCGGTGACAGGGCTCGGCGCCCGCCTCGGACATCTCACCTGGGGTGTGAGCTGCCTGGACACTATCCCTCCCGCCGCGAGTTGTCACGGGTAGATCACGGGTGCGCTACGTTGACCAACCTCTGACCCGATTCGCAGGAAGAAGGTGGACGATGGCGGAACGGACGTCACGTCGTTCGACGATCGCCGTGCTGGGCCCGGGGGGCGTCGGCGGGCTGGTGGGAGCGCTGGCCGCCCGGGCGGGCCATCGCGTGATCGTCCTGGCCGGCCCCGAGACGGCGTCGACCCTCCGTTCCGACGGCCTCCGCGTCACCAGCGGCTTCTTCGGGGACTTCTCGGCCGAGGTCGAGGCGGACACCGAGCTGCGCGAGCCGGTCGACCTGTGCCTGGTCGCCGTCAAGCACCCGTCGCTGCCGGAGGCCCTGGACCGGGTCCCCGCCGAGCACGTCGCCGCCGGGCTCGTCGTGCCGCTGCTCAACGGGGTCGAGCACGTCGCCGCCCTGCGTGAGCGGTTCGCGCCGGCGTCCGTCGCCGCCGGTGTCATCCGCGTCGAGTCCACCCGGACCGCTCCCGGGCGCATCGTGCACGGCAGCCCCTTCGTCGAGGTGGACCTGGCCAGCAGCACCGCGCCCGCCGACCGGCTCGAGGCCGCGGCGACGATCCTGCGGGACGCGGGGGTCACCACGCTGGTCCGCGACGACGAGGGGGCGATGCTGTGGGGCAAGCTCGGGCTCCTCGCGCCCTTCGCACTGCTGACGACCTACCACGGGGAGCCGATCGGGACGCTCCGGACCGAGCGTCGCGACACCCTCGCGGCGCTCGTCGCGGAGGTCGCCGCGATCGGCCGGGCCGGCGGCGGTCCCGACACCAGCCAGACGGCCCTGCGCTTCTACGACACGTTCCCGCCCGAGGCGCGCTCGTCCATGCAGCGTGACGCCGAGGCCGGGCGGCCCCTGGAGCTCGACGCCATCGGCGGTGCCGTGCTGCGGGCCGCCGACCGGCACGAGGTCCCCGCGCCCCTCACCCGGCGGCTGGTGACCGAGCTCGGCCGGTCCTCGACCTCGTCACCGGGCGCCTCGACGGGAGCCGGCGCCACCGGGTAGCGAGCAGGTGCCCTGGGGGGACATCCTGGAGCCGGCCCCTCGAGGACGAGGTCGACGACGACGGAGGATCCCATGACCGCGAGTCCGCCCGCCACGACCCCGGACGTCGCGACGCCGGACCCCGCGCAGCGCCACCCGGCACCGCGCACCACCCACCAGGTCGTGAACCAGCCGCCGGAACGCGTCGACGTCAACGAGTACCTGGACTTCCCGGTGCTGCGCGAGGCGGTGCACGCTTTCGGCGGCGACTGGGGCGAGGAGCGACTGGTCGAGGCCGGGGCGCACGTCGGGACCACGGCGTTCCAGCACGCGGCCGAGCGGGCGAACACCCACGAGCCGGTGCTGCACACCCACGACCGGCGTGGCCGCCGCCTCGACGAGGTCGAGTACCACCCCGCGTACCACGAGGTGCTCGCCGCCGCCGTCGAGCGCGGGGCGCACACCGGCGCCTGGGCGGAGCCGGGACCCGGGGCGAACGTCGTGCGCGGCGCCGTCTTCTCGCTGTTCTCGCAGGTCGAGCCCGGCCATGCGTGCCCCGTCTCGATGACGCACGCGGCCGTGCCCTCCCTGCGGCACGCGCCGGAGCTCGCCGCCGTCTGGGAACCGCGCCTGCTGTCCTCCGCCTACGACGGCACGCCGGCCGCTCCCGGGGACAAACCCGGCGTGCTCGTCGGCATGGCCATGACGGAGAAGCAGGGCGGGTCGGACGTCCGCGCCAACACCACGGCGGCCGTCCCCGCCGGCCCGGCCGGGACGTACCTGCTCACCGGGCACAAGTGGTTCTGCTCGGCCCCGATGTCGGACGCGTTCCTCGTCCTGGCCCAGGCCGGAGGCGCGGACGCCGGGCCGCCCGGGTCACCGACGTGCTTCCTGGTGCCGCGCGTCCTCGAGGACGGCACCCGCAACGCGTTCCGCATCCAGCGGCTCAAGGACAAGCTCGGCAACCGGTCGAACGCGTCGGCGGAGGTCGAGCTCGACGGCACCGTCGGGTATCTCGTCGGCGAGCCCGGCCGCGGGGTGCGCACCATCATCGAGATGGTGTCGCGCACCCGGCTGGACTGCGTCCACGGGTCGGCGGCCGGCATGCGCCAGGGGGTCGCCGAGGCCTTGTGGCACGCGGACCACCGCAGCGCGTTCGGGGCGCACCTGGTCGACCAGCCCGCCATGACGGCCGTGCTCGCCGACCTCGCGCTGGAGTCCGAGGCCGCGACCCTGACGTCGATGCGCCTGGCCGCGGCGTACGACGCCGAGACGGACGCCGAGCGGGCGTTCCGCCGTCTGGCCACGGCGGTGAGCAAGTTCTGGGTGTGCCAGCGCGGCCCGCACCACGCGTTCGAGGCGATGGAGTGCCTGGGCGGCAACGGGTACACCGAGGCGTTCCCGCTGGCACGCCGGTACCGCGAGCAGCCCGTCATGGCCATCTGGGAGGGGTCGGGCAACGTCATCGCCCTGGACGTGCTGCGGGCGATGGCGCGCGAGCCGGAGTCGGTCGAGGCGTTCCGTGCCGAGCTCGGCACGACGGCGGGGGCGCACCCCGCCCTGGACGCGCACGTCGCGCGCACGCAGCGGCTGCTCACCGAGCTCGCCGGGTCCGACGACGGCGCGCAGCAGGCGCAGGCCCGCCGCGTCGTCGAGTCGCTCGCCGTGGCGCTGCAGGCGTCGCTGATGGTGCGGCACGCGCCGTCGGGCAGCGCCGAGGCGTTCGTCGCCGCGCGGCTCGGGGAGGACCGCGGCGCCGGCTACGGGGTGCTGCCGGCCGGCACCGACTGCCGTGCGGTGCTGGCACGGCACCGCCGGCGCTGACCGAGGCGCGTCCCGACGCGTCGTCCGGCCGGGCGGGGCGTCACTCCTCGTCGTCGACGAGCAGGTCGGCCGTGACCAGCACGTAGTCCTCGTCGCGCAGGTCCTTGATGATCTTGCCGACGGCGTCGACCGAGGTCGCGTGGATGTCGTGCAGCAGCACGTTGCTCCCGGGCTCCACCTGCTCGCGGACCCGACGGCGGGTCTCCTTCGCGTCGCGGGTCTGCCAGTCGAGCGTGTCGAGGTTCCAGGTCATGACGTCGAGCCCGCTGCGGGTCGCGAGCGTGCGGACCCGGCCGTCGACGTCACCGTAGGGCGGCCGCAGCAGGAACGGGGTGGACCCGGTCGCCTCGCGGATCGCGTCGGAGGTGCTGCGCAGCTCCTCGCGCACCTCGGCGTCGTCGAGGGTGGTGAGCTGCGGGTGGCTCCACGAGTGGTTGGCGACGAGGTGCCCCGCGTCGGCGACGGCGCGGGCGATCTGCGGGTTCCTGGCGACGTTGTCGCCCACCATGAAGAACGTGGCCGGTGCGTCCTTGCGGTCGAGGATCTGCAGCAGCCGTTCGGTCTGCGCCACGGGACCGTCGTCGAACGTCAGGGCGACGCACTTGTCCACCCGGCAGTCGACGCCCTCGGCACGCGCCGCCGCACGGCGCTCGGCGGTGATCTGGTCCAGCCGGGTGCGCCACAGGGACGTGCTGGTCTCGAGCAGGGTGTCCCGCAGGCGCACGGCCTCGTCGGGGTCCACGGCGTCGACGCCGGCGTCGAGCATCGCCTCGGCGTCGGAGACCGCCGTGTCGAGGGTGCCGAGGTCGAGGTCGGCGTCCTGCGCGGTGAGGTCCGTCAGCGCGTCACGGCCCTGGACGACGGCGGGCTGCAGCTCGTCGACGGCCCACTGGCGGCGTGCGGCGGCGACGGCGTCGCTCGTCTCCAGGACCTCCGCTGCGGCGTCGTCGAGCGCCTCCGGCGAGGGGTCCGACCCGTCGACGACCTCGACCTCCACCTGTGGCAACGTCTCCGGGAAGAACGGGTTCGGGCGGGTGACCGCCTCGACCGTGCGGGTCTCGACCGGGTAGCTGACCTCGGCGTCCCGCAGCTTCCGCGCCTCCGTGAGGGCGGCGTCCAAGGGCTCGCGGACCGCGGGGTCCGCCACCTGGCCCTCGCTGCGCCGGTACACGGGCCGGCCGTCCTGGACGGCGGCGGTGAGGGTCTCACGGCTGTCCGCGTAGGCGTCCTCGGAGCGTCCGCGGGAGGTGTCGGCGGCGTCGGTGAGACGGGCGACCTCCTCCTCGTACTCGGCGACCTGCGTCTTCCAGGCACGGTGCTCGAGCTCACCGGCGACCACGACCGCAGCGGCGAGCAGCACGACGAGCGCGCCGATCCACCACCACCGGGCGCGGCGGCGACGGACCGGCGGCTCGGGCGCGGTCGGCTCGGAGGTGCTCACAGGGTGATCCTCCGGCCAACGGCGCCCCGTGGCCACCCTGGTCGCGATGCTCGCGCGAGGCGCTCGCGGAGCGTGCACACGACGGTCACCCGGGCGCCGCCACCGGGCCGGGGCTGTCCGGGGTCGCCGCCCGGGGCATAGCATCGGTGCTGACTTCGACACGGGAGCCGCATGAACGAGCAGCACCGCCCCGACCGGACCGACGCCGAGGGGACGGGACCCGACCCCGACGACGCGACGCAGGTCCTGCCGGCGCACACTGAGGAGCCTCCACCGGCCCCGTCGGCGCAGGACACGCAGGTGTTCGACCGCGACACGGGGCAGGAGACGCAGCCCTTGGCCGCGGGGGCGGGTCAGGACACGCAGGTGTTCGACCGCGACACGGGGCAGGAGACCCAGGTCCTCGGTGGTGGCGCGATGTCGGCCACGCAGCCCCTCGCTGGCCGGCCGCGCCGGGAGTCGGTGCTGCCCGCCACCGACCGCGGTCGTGACGCCACGCCCTGGGGGACCCGGGTGATGCCGGCCGACCGGTCGTCCGCGACGCCGCCGTCGGCCGCTGCCTTCCCGCGATCGACGCCGGCACCCGCGCAGCGGACCGCCCCGGCGCCAGGACCCGCGGCAACGCCGACGCAGCGGCCGGCTCCCCAACAGCGCCCGGCGCCGCAACAGCGCCCGGCGCCGTCGGCCCCCGCACCACCGCGCGAGAGCGGCGCCGGCCCGCGTCGCGGCACCGAGCCGACGGCGGTGGCGTCCCTGATCACGGGCCTGCTCGGGATCGTGGTGCCGCTCGTTGGGATCCTGGCGATCGTGTTCGGCGGCATCGGCCTCGACCGCACGCGCCGGCGGGGGACGAACGGCCGTGGCATGGCGCGGACCGGGATGACGCTCGGGACGCTGCAGGTGCTGTTCACCACGCTGCTGGTCGTCGGCGGGCTGATGTTCTGGGACGCCTACGGCGAGGACGTCGAGGCCGCCCTGGAGCAGGCGGACGCGATCGCCGCGGGCGAGGTCAGTGTCCCGGACCTGCTGCTCGGCGGCGTCACCGGCGACTACTCGTTCGAGGACCTGCAGGAGCTCGGGGGCATGCTGGGTGACGCCGACGAGCTCCAGGAGCTGGGCGGCCAGTGCCAGTCGGGTGACGCGGCGGCCTGCGACGACCTGCTCGAGCGGGTGCCGGCCGATCTGCTCCCCGAGGGTGTCGGGAACCCGTGACCGAGATCCCCGTCGCCCGGCTGCGACGGGTCGTCGCCGTCGTCGCCGCGCTGAACTTCGCCTACTTCTTCGTCGAGTTCTTCGTGGCGCTGAGCGCGGGGTCGGTCTCGCTGCTCGCCGACAGCGTCGACTTCCTGGAGGACACGGCGGTCAACCTGCTCATCCTGCTCGCGCTGGGATGGCCGCTGGCCCGCCGCGCGGCCATGGGCAAGGTCATGGCCGTGATCATCCTGGGTCCGGCGGCCTTCGCCGCCTGGGAGGCGGTGCAGCGGTTCGGCGCCCCCGAGGCGCCCGACGTGGTCCCGCTCGTCCTCGCGTCCGCGGGGGCGATCGTCGTCAACGGCACGGCGGCATGGCTGCTGGTCGGCGTGCGGCACCACGGCGGGTCGCTCAGCCGGGCGGCGTTCCTGTCGGCCCGTAACGACGTGCTCGTCAACGTCGCCGTGATCGCCATGGGCCTCGTGACGGCGTGGACCGGGTCCGGCTGGCCGGACCTCGTCCTGGGCTGCGTCATCATCGGCCTCGCCGGGCGGGCCGCCTGGGAGGTGTGGGAGATCAGCGAGGACGAACGCCTCGCGGCCAGGGCGCTCGCCGGGGAGGAGATCGACTGAGTCGTCCTCCGCGGTCGAGCGCCCCGGGGGGAGTCAGCCGACGCGGACCGCGGAGTAGCCGGCCTCGTCGACCGCGGCCAGGACCTTGGACTCCTCGGCGGGACCGGTGACCACGAGCGTGCCGGTCTCGGCGCTCACCTGGATCTCCTCGACCCCGGGAACCTCGCCGACCTCCTCGCGGACCGACATCTCGCAGTGGCCGCAGGTCATGCCGGTGACCTGGTACGTGTTCGTGCTCATCGTCTCTCCTCTCCTGCCACCACCGACGGGTGGTCGTCACCAGGGAGGCTATACCCCCAGTGGGTATAGATCAACGAGTTCGCGCGAGGCCCGCTCCCCGGGGCGCAGGCAGGGGTCCGTCCCGATGTTGTGGGGTCCGTGGTCCTCGTGTTGTGTGGAGCGATGAACGACACCGATGACGGGCAGCGCACGCGCAGCGAACAGCTCGAGATCACGCGCATCGTGCTCCGCCCCACGGGCAACCCGCTTCCCCTCGGCTTCATGGCGCTGGCCGTGGCGACGGTCGGGTTCAGCTGTCTGCAGCTGGGGATCCTCAGCACTGCCGAGGAGAGCACCGTGGCCCTCGCCGTCCTCGTGCTCACCGTCCCGCTGCAGCTCCTCGCCGCGATCATCGGCTTCGGGGCCCGCGACCCGATCGCCGGCACGGGGATGGCCGTGGTGTCCGGGGTCTGGGCCATGCTCGCGGTCTCGACGCTGACGTCACCGCCCGGTTCCTCGAGCCCGGCGCTCGGCGTGCTGCTGATCACCGCCGCCCTCGCCATGGTTGTCCCGGCGACGGCGGCGGGCGGCAAGGTCGTCGCGGCCGCCGTCATGATCGGCTCCGGCGTGCGCTTCGCGGTCACGGGCGTCGCCGAGTTCACCGGGTCCGGCGCGTGGGAGACGACCGCCGGTGTCCTCGGGCTGGTCCTGGCCGCGATGGCGCTCTACGCCGCGCTCGGGTTCGTCCTGGAGGAGGTCGACCACCCCGTCCGGCTCCCCGTGCTGCGTCGGGGAGCCGGACTCAAGCCGCTGCGCGACGACCTGGAGGAGCAGCTCGAGGGAGTCGCCCGGTCGGCCGGCGTGCGCCAGCAGCTCTGAGAAGTGCGCGGCGGGTCAGCGCGTCCGCGCGGCCCCGGACGTGTCCCGGCGCAGGTACCACCAGGCGACGACCACGCACAACAGGCCGTTGAGCAGGCCGAAGACGACGTCGAGCGGACCGTGCATGCCGCGGTAGATCCGGGAGATGCCGACGATGAACGGGATGGCCACGCACACCACCGTGACCAGTCGGCGCAGCACCGGGTTCGAGATGCGCTGGGCGAGCAGCGCCATGGTCAGCCACAGCGCCGTCGCCGCACCGGTGTGACCGCTGGGGAAGCTCGAGGTCGGCGGGGCCGGGTCGAGGTGCTCGACGTCCGGGCGCTCCCGCCCGACCAGGGCGGAGCTGGTGATGAACAGCAGGGATTGCAGGGAGACCGCGAGCGCCGGCACGAGGGCGAACCACCACTGGCGGGTGCGCCACCACAGGATCCCGACCGTCAGCGCGGTCACGCCGATCACGACCTCGGTCATGCCGAAGCGACCCAGCCACTCCGAGACGGTGTTCATCGTGGACGTCCGCTGATCGGCGAACCACTGCTCGACCGTGTTCCCCTGGGGGAAGTCGTTCAGGGGGCCGACGACGAGGAACCCGACGCCGAGGAGCACGAGCCAGCCGAGGACGGCGGGACCCAGCGCGCGCACCGCCGCGTCCCGGGCGGCCTGTCCCTTGGTCGGCCGACTGGTGTCGAGCTCGTAGCGGTGGACGAAGGCGTTCATCGAATCTCCGCATCTGTGGTGCGGGTGGTGGGTGACCACCCGCGGTACCCGAGGTAGGACGCACCGGAGATGGTGACGCCCAGGAGGATGCCGGCGACCACGTCCGAGGGGAAGTGCACCCCGAGGAAGATGCGGTCGGCGGCAGTGATCAGCGCGAACGTGGTGGCGACCAGCGGGACGACGACCCGGCCGACCCGGCCGAGGACCGGCCAGACCAGCAGGGTGATCGTCACCGCGGCGGTGGCTGAGGACGTCGCGTGCCCGGAGGGGAAGCTGAGGCCGGGCGCGTCGAGGATCACCTCGTCGACGACCGGCCGCACCCGTCCGACGGCTTCCTTGGCGAGGTTGGCCAGCCCCCACGAGGCGAGCAACGTCCCGACCGCCCACAGGGCGCGCCCGGGGTAGTCGTGTCGGCGCCACATCCACAAGGCGACCGCGCCGCCGGCCAGCACGACCCAGCCGGGCTGGGTGACCGCCGACCAGACGACGAAGGTGTCCAGGAGCCAGTCGTTGTCCAGCGTGACCGACACGGCGGCGTCGACGACGGCCTGGTCGGCCTCCTGCACCGTGGCGTTCGTGCGGACGAACCAGGCCAGGACGAGCACCGGGACGAATCCGGCGACGGCGAAGGCGCCGGCGCGGGCCAGAGCGCGGGCCCGGGGCGATCGTCGAAGCATCCCGGGAGACTAACCCGCAGGTCCCCGCAGCGCTTGTCGAGCGGGGGACGACCCGTGCGGGTCGCACGGCGCGTCCGTTCAGGGGGAGCGGTGGTGCGGCGGGACCTCGTAGAGCAGGTGCTCCGTGTGGTGCAGCACGTTCGCGACGAGCGCGGCGACGTGCTCGTCGGGCTGGCCGTAGTAGACGGTGGTGCCGTCGCGCCGCGACGTGACCAGCCGGCTGGCACGCAGCCTGGCCAGGTGCTGGGAGACCGCGGGGACGGGGCGGTCGAGCGCCGCGGCGATCGACCCGACCGAGATCTCGGTGCCGTCGAGCATGACGAGGATCGCGAGGCGGGTGCGGTCGGCGAGCAGGCGCAGGACCTCGACGGCGCGGTCGAGCTCGGCGTCCGGGGGTGCGCTGCGCTCGGCGGGGGCCACGGGACTCATGATGGCACCGTCCCTCGCGCCGCCGTCCCCGTCGTGGCCGGACGTCCGGGTCGGCGCGGCCACAGCAGGGCGGCCGTCGCCGTCGCGGCCGCCGCGAGGGCCGCGAGCACGAGCGCGGTGCTGCTCAGCCCGAGGCCCACGCCGAGCAGACCGGCGAGGGGGTAGGTGAGCAGCCAGCAGGCGTGCAGCAGGGCGAAGTGCGCCGCGAAGGCCGCCGGGCGGTCGCCGGGAGCGACCGTGCGACGCACGATCCGGCCCACGGGGGTCTCCACCGACGCCCAGCCGAGGCCGACGAGCACCCACAGCGCCGCGACGGCCGTCAGCCCGGCCACCGGCGACGGGGCCGCCAGCGCGAGGGGGACGACGGCGGTGGCCACGGTGAGGGCAACGGCCCCCGTGAGCATCACGAGCCGTTCGGGCCGGCGGCGCAGCAGCCGGGGCAGGGCGAAAGCCGCCGTCATGGAGCCGGCGCCGTTGGCGGCCAGCAGCAGCGCGACGACGTCCTCGCCCTGCCCGAACGCGGAGCGCGCGATCACGACCGTCTGGACGATGACGAACGCCCCGGCCGCGGCCACGGCCATGTTGAGTGCCAGGACCGGCCGCAGCGCCGGGGTGCGGACGAAGAGGCGGATCCCGTGCCGGGCACGCTCGCCGAAGGGCATCTGCGGGCCGTCCCCGCCGGCGTCGGCGCCACGGCGCGGCAGGACCGTCGCTGCGACGAGCAGCGCGGACGCCCCGAAGCCGGCGGCGGTGCCGAAGAAGAGGGTCGAGCTGGGGACGACGAGCAGCAGCCCGGCCGCCAGCACGGGGGACAGGACGGCCTCGAGGTCGTAGGCCAGCCGGGACAGGGACAGCGCCGCGGTGTAGTCCTCCTCGTCGTCGAGCACGTCGGGGATCACGGACTGGAACGTCGGGGTGAACGTGGCCGAGGCCGCCTGCAGCACGAAGACGAGGACGTAGACCTGCCAGACCTCGCCGACGAAGGGCAGGGACACCGCGACGAGCAGCCGCACGACGTCGGAGCCGATCATCACCGACCGCCGGGGCAGCCGGACGACCGCGGCCGCCGCCAGCGGGGCGACGAACACGTAGGCGACCATCTTCACCGCGAGCGCGGTGCCGAGGACCTGCCCGGCCTCGGCCCCGGCGAGGTCGTAGGCGAGCAGCCCGAGGGCGACGGTGGCGAGCCCGGTGCCGGCGAGGGCGACGAGCTGGGCGAGGAAGAGCCGACGGTAGACCGGGTGGGCGAGGACCTGCAGCACCGACCCATTGTCTGCATGATTGCGCAGAGACGCAACAAAGCTCGAGGGTCGACGAGCGGGCCGTATCAGCAGGGGAGACACGGCGCTCCGGACCGGTAGAGGAACGCTCGAGCCGCGGCCAGGACGGAGGTGGCCCCGTGCGATCCGGACCCGTGCGGAACCGCCCGGCGACGCGGACGGTCGTGCCGACGCTGGTGGCGGCCGTCCTCGGCCTGCTGTCCTCGCTCCCCGCCGTCGTCGTGCCCGGGCAGGAGATCGACCTCGACCCGTCGGCCGGGCCACCCGGGACCTCCGTCACGGCGAGCGTCGACGGTTTCGACTGCTCGATCGGCGTCGTCGAGCTGCTGTGGGGAGAGTCCGGGGTGGTCGGGACCGTCGACCTGGACGGTGGCGCCGACGAGACGACGTTCCCGGTCCCCACGGAGGCGGAGCCCGGCGGGCACGAGGTGTTCGCCCGGTGCGCCAGGTCCGACGACGTCGCGGCCGAGACCACGTTCGAGGTCGAGCCGGTCGCCGACCTGGTCACCGTCCCGGACCTGGTGGGCCGCCCGCTCGACGAGGCCGAGACGCTGCTGGCCGAGCGGGGCCTCGTGCTCGGCGAGGTCTCGGGCGAGGGCGATGCCGTCGCCGACCAGGACCCCGGCCCCGGCACCGGCGTCGACGTCGAGAGCGAGGTGGCCGTCACCCTCGCCGCCGTCGTCCCGCCCCCGGGGAACACCGGGACGGACGACCCGGCGGAACGGTTCCCGCTGCTGTGGATCGTCCTGGTCGCGCTGCTCGTCGCCGGGGCCGCAGCCGGTGCCCCCCGGCTGCGCCGGGCCCGTCGCCGGCAGGACCGGCGGTGGGTGAGCGAGCACGTCCGGGTCCGGCCCGCCCCGACCCCACCGCCCACCGTGACGCTCGCCGCGGACCCGACGGACCCCGCGGGACCCGGCGCGACCCTCGTGATCCGGCTCGTCGCCTCCGCGGACGACGTGGACCAGCACCTGGAGGTGATCGGACGATGACCACGACGACCGCCGCGCCGGCGATGACGGCGCGCGTCTTCCTCCTCGACGACGGCTCGGGCCGGGACACCGCGCAGGTGCTCGGCGAGGCCGTCCGGCGGCACGGGATCGGCGGCACGGCGCTCCAGGGCGTGCGGCGGGCCACCACGGCGACGCGGGAGGCCGTCGGGTCCGAGCTCGCCGCCGTGGCGGACGGGCTGCTCGACCTCGACCTCGGCGACGTCCTGCTGCGCTCGTGGCGGTCCGTCGCCGACCTCACGGCGGCCGGCCGGCGGACCGCCCTCGCCCCCGGGGAGGAGATCGTCGCGCTGGCCACGCACCGGATCACCGCGACGCACCACCCGCGGGTCGACCTGTCCGTCGACGGCGTCCCCCTGCACCGGTTCACCTTCGAGATCTCGCTCGTCGCCGTCCTCACGGGGGTCGCGGCCGTCGTCGCGGGCGGCTCCCTGGTGGCGGTCCGGGGCGGGTCGGCCGACGTCACGGGCACCCTCTCCCTGGACGGGGTGCGGCTCGTGGAGAGGTCCCGCACCCTCGACGTCGAGGCGCTGGTGCGGCTGCGCCGGCCGATCCCGCTGACGTCGGGGCGGTCGGCGGTCTTCCGCGGGGAGTCCTGATCCGGGTCACGCCATGGACGAGCGCCGCGCGATCAAGGCGCTGCTGCGTCCCTGAGACGTCCGGACCCGTGACGACGGCGCGCGGCCCGGTTCCGGGCCGCGCGCCGTCGTCACGGTCGAGGCGGGACCCGTCAGAAGTCGAGGCAGGTCAGGTACTCGAAGCTCTCCCGCGCGAAGCTCGCGTCGGTCGGGGCGCCGTCCATCTCGATGACGTAGTACTTGACCTTGCCCTGGGCCGCGTCGAGGATCGACGGCCAGTCGATGTCACCCTCGCCGACGACGGTCTGGGTGCCGAACGCCGGGGTCGGGCCGGACAGGTCGCCGTCCTTGATGTGCAGCAGGTCGATGCGGTCGCCGTACTCCTCGAGCAGCTCGACGACGTCGGCGCCGCCGTCGGTCGCCCAGTAGACGTCGACCTGGAACGCGACGTACCGCGGGTCGGTGTTCCGGACCACGGCCTCCCACCAGCTCATCGTCTCGCCCGAGGCGGGGTCGGTGACCTCGAGGACGAACTCGTTCCAGTGGTTGTGGCCGAAGTGCTTGCCGGTGCCCGCCTTCACGGACTGCTCACCGGCGGCGTTCATCGCCTCGGCGGTCTCCATGGCGCTCTCCCACGACGTCGAGCCGCCGAAGAACGGGACGCCGGGACCGGACCAGCCGCCCGACCCCGTGTACTTCTGGCCGAGGGTCTTGGCGAAGTCGAGGGTCTCGTCGAACGTCTCCGGGTCGGTGCCGCCGTGGGAGCTGGGTGCCTTGAGCTGGTGCTCCTTGAGCAGCGCGCGGAACTCCTCGGCCGTGCGGCCCTCGTAGCTCCCGCCGAACGGCTCGACGTTCTTGTAGCCGATGTCGGCCAGCTCGCCGAGGACGGCGTCGACCCCGATCTCCTGCTGCCAGGCGCTGTAGCTGTAGAGCTGGAACGAGATCTTGCTCGCCGGCACCGAGCGGCCGGAGCACTGGTCCGAGGCGCCGGCGGATCGGCCGTCCTGGTGTGCGTCGGCGACGGCCGGTGCGGCCGCCACGAGGGGAAGGGCGAGTCCTGCGGCCGCCGCGGTCGTGGCGGCCCGGGTGAGGAGAGTACGTCGCATCGTCGGGATTCCTCTCGGAAGGAGATCGTGCCCACCATCGGGCACATGGATCGGGGGCGGGTACCGGCGGGTGACCGGCGATATCCGCCCCCGTACTTATGCAAGATATCAGCGAAAGCGAAGAGCGCAATACCTCTCTTCAGTCGGAGTGCGATCAAAAGTAGGCGACCGAGCCGACGACGGTGTCGGGGCCGCGGACCGGGTCAGTGCGGGGAGAAACCGCCCCAGGGGTTGCCGAACTTCCGTTCCCACGGCGGGCGGCTGCTGACCTCCCCGGGAGGTTCGCAGGTCCCGGCCGTCAGGTCGGACCAGATGGTGGGCGAGCCGGTCTCGTCGTCCCGCGTCAGGAGCCGGGTGATCTCGTCGCCCCCGGTGGCCCACGGGCCGCTGGTGGAGAGCCGGACGACGACGTCGTCCGGTCCCGCCGACCCGAGACCGGACCCGGGGGGGCGACCAGCGACGATCTCGCCGTTCTCGGCGACCTCCTCGACCTGGCCGACGTGCGTCGGCACGAGCCGACGACGGCGGTGACGGCGGAGATCCTGCGCCGGCTCGAGCAGATGCTCGGCTGCGATGGTGTCGCGCTCAACGCCACCGACGCCCGCGACTTCACCTCCGAGTACGTCCAGGAGGTCGAGTCGGGTCGGGAGACCGTGGCGGGGCGCCCCGCCGACGTGGTCGACGACGCGGGGGCGGGCGGTCCGGGTGGTGGCGCCTCGCTTGACGGGGGAGCCCTTCGGCGAGCGTCAGGTGACGATGTGCCGCCTGCTGCTCCCCGCGCTGCGCGAGATGCTGGTGGCCGTCGCCACCGGCGTCGAGCCAGACGCGCCGGCGCTGACCGCCCGGCAGCGGGAGATCGTGGAGCTGGTCGCGACCGGCCCGACGAACCAGGAGATCGCGCACGCTCTCGGCATCTCCGTCGGCACGGTGCGCGCCCACCTCGACCAGGTCTACGCACGGCTGGGGGTGTCGAGCCGGACGGCGGCGGTCGCGGCCGCGGCCACCGCCGGGCCCCGTCCCGGTGCGGAGACCGTCAGCGCTGGAGGCTGAACCCGCCGTCGCTGGTGAGCACCTGCCCCACCATCCACGACCCGGCGGGGCTCACGAGCCAGCCGATGAGCCGTGCCGGGTCGGCGGGCTCGCCCCAGCGGCCGAACGGCGTCGCCGCGCGCAGCGCCTCGAGCTCGGCGAGCGGCCGGTCGGTCGTGCCGGGGTCGAGGTAGCCCGTGTTCACGGGACCCGGGTTGACGGTGTTGAGGACGATGCCGAGGTCGAGCAGCTCGGCGGCGACGGTGGGTGTGATGCCGGCCAGGGCGGCCTTGGAGGTGGCGTAGGCGACCTCGCCCGGCATCGGTCCCTGCTCCTGGCCGGACGTCATCCACACGACCTTGGGCGCGCCGGCCGGGTCGGCGGGTGCGGTCCGCCGCAGCGTCTCCCCGGGGCGCAGGGCGGGCGCGTCCTCGCGGCGCTGCCGGGCGAACAGGCGGGTGAGCAGCAGCGTGGAGCGGGTGTTCGTCTGCCAGTGGGCGTCGAGCGCCTCCGGCGTCATGTCCAGGATCGAGCCGTCCCCGCCGCTGCGCGCGTGGTTGCACACCAGGACGTCGACGCGGCCGGTCAGCGCCCGCGCGGCGTCGAACAGCGACTCGACCTGCGCAGGGTCCCGGAGGTCCGCGGACGCCGACCCGGAGCGCGCGCCGTCGTGCAGCGCCGCCCGGACGGCGCCGTCGACAGCGGCGAGGTCGTCCGCGCCCCACGGCTGGTCGGCGTCGTGCGGGGCGTAGTGCTGGGTGAACACGTGCGCGCCGAGGCCGGCGAGCTCGCGGGCGACGGCGACACCGATGCCCTTCCGGCGTGAGACCCCGGTGACCAGGGCGGTGCGACCCGACAGGGGCGGTGCGGACGACATGGCAGCACGCTACGTCCCGCGGGCGGACCGGCCACCCGGAATACCCGACGCTTGCCCGGGGCTTGTGCTTGACGTGCCCCCGACGTCGACGTCCGTGGGCCTGCGCTCCGAGCGCGGGCCGGTCCTGCTGTCCCTCATGCTGTCCACGGCCCTGGTCGCCCTGGACGCGACGATCATCGCCACGGCGTCGGCCACCATCGCCGACGAGCTCGGGGCGTTCGAGCAGGTGCCGTGGCTCTTCTCGTCCTACCTCCTCGCCCAGGCCGTCAGCACGCCGCTGGCCGGACGGCTCTCGGACATCGTCGGCCGCAAGCGGCTCATCCTGGCCGGGGTCGGGTTCTTCTTCCTCGGGTCCGTGCTGTGCGGGGCCGCCTGGTCGATGGGCGCCATGGTGGCCGGCCGCGTCCTGCAGGGTCTCGGCGCCGGGGCCGTCATGCCCGTGTCCCAGACCATCGCGGCCGACATCTACACCCTGGAGGAGCGGGCCCGGGTGCAGGGGTACCTGGCCTCGGTGTGGGCGATCTCCTCCGTCGTCGGTCCGACCCTCGGCGGCGTCTTCACGGAGTTCGTGTCCTGGCGCTGGATCTTCCTGGTCAACATCCCGCTGTGCGCCCTGGCCGCCTGGATGCTGGTGCGGCGTTACCACGAGTCCCCGCTCGACGGTGACCGGGAGCCGATCGACCACCGTGGTGCCGTGCTGCTGGCCGGCGGCAGCGCCCTGCTCCTGCTCGGTCTGCTCGAGGGCGGGTCCAGCTGGGCCTGGGTCTCGGTCCCGTCGGTCACCGTGCTGGCGCTCGCCGTCGCGCTGCTCCTCGTCTTCGTCGGGCACGTCCGCCGGGTGGCGCACCCGATCCTGGACCTGGGTCTGCTGCGTCGGCGGGTGATCGGGGTGGCCACGGCGATCTCGCTGGTCGTCGGCATGGTCGTCCTCGGCCTGGCCACCTACGTGCCGATCTACGCCCAGGGGGTGCTCGGTCTCGGGCCCCTCATGGCGGGGTTCGCGTTGGCGGCCATGATGGTGGGGTGGCCGCTGTCGGCGTCCAACGCCGGCCGGTTCTACCTGCGTCTCGGGTTCCGGCTCACGGCGATCATCGGCTCGACGCTGGTCGTCGCCGGCACGGCGTCGAGCCTGCTGCTCGGCGAGTCGTCCCCGCTCGTCGCCGTGATGGGCACCACGTTCCTCGTCGGCATCGGGATGGGGCTGACAGCGGTGCCGACCCTGATCGCCGCCCAGTCGTCCGTGGACCACACGATCCGGGGTGCCGTCACCGGGATCAACATCTTCGCCCGCTCCCTCGGCTCGGCCGTCGGCGTCGCCGTCTGCGGGGCGATCGTCAACGCCCGGGCGACGACGGGTCCGGACGGCATGCCGTCGGGACCGGATCTCATGGCGGCGATCCACCTCGTGTTCGTCGTCGTGGCGGTGTGCGGCGGGGTGATCGCCCTGCTGGCGTTCTTCCTGCCGGCCGACCGGCAGGCGGCACGGGACCGCCGGGCCGCCGTGCGTGCGGTGGACTGACCGGCGGCGACGGGCCGACGACGCTCGCCCTGAGAAAGGACGAGTTCCGTGCAAGACTTCCCGACACCGGCACGGGTGTTGACCGCACGTGGCGTCCTGCGCGGCCGGGCCGGGGACGTCGTCAGAAGGAAGAAGGGACAGCACGCATGGGGGCACGACAGGCGTCCGGCGGCGTCCGCGTGGCGCGGCAGGGGTCGCTCTGGGTGATGTGGGGCGACATCGACTTCAGCGTCACGCACAGCGTGCGGGACCAGCTCGCCGCCACGCTCGACGGCCGCGCCAAGACGGTCGACCTGTCCCGGGTGACGTTCATGGACTCCTCGGGCCTGCACCTGATCCTCATGGACGTGACGATGGAGACCCGCCCGCGGCTCGTCGGGACCCCCGAGGCCGTGATCGACCTGCTGGAGATGAGCGGGGCCCTGGAGCTGGTCGAGCTGATCGACGAGATCCCGCCGGCCGAGGTCCCGGAACGTGCGCCCCGTACGCGGTTCGAACCACCACCCATCGTCGGGTAGCCGACGATGCCGTCGATCCTGACGGTTTGCCATGCCCGAGCACGTGAGGAGCGACCGCCGTGACCGTTCGACAGGACGACGAACTACCCAACACCGCACCGCCGGAGGACTTCGCCGAGATCGCCCGGTGGATCCTGACCGAGGTCGACGAGGTCGCCGCCATGCGCGCCGGCCTGCAGGAGCGGCTGGGAGAGGGAGGCCCGGAGACCGCGGAGTCGACCGCCGAGAAGCTCGTGCTCATCGCGTCCGAGCTGGCGACCAACGCCGTCCGCCACGGTCTGCCGCCCACGGTGGTGCGGCTGCTGGGTGACGGGCAGGTCTGGCTGCTGGACGTCGCCGACCACGACCTGTCCACGCCGCCACGGCTCGCCGGGGACCGCGACCCCGGTCACGGCGGCCTCGGGCTGATGATCGCGCGCCGTCTCTCGCTGGCCGTGGGCTGGTACACGACCGACCAGTCGAAGCACGTGTGGGCCACCGTCGGGAGGACGAGCCCGGAGGCCTGAGGCCGCGCACGGCAGCGCCGTCCGGGTCCCGCGCTACGGGGCCCGGACGGCGGCGTGCCGGGGCGTCAGGATCCGGTCAGGACCTCGTCGACGGCCTCGAGGAAGTCGTCCAGGTCGTCCGGGGTCCGGGACGTGATGAGCGTCCACCCCTCGCCCGGGTCCACGACCACGGGCGCGTCCTTCCAGGCGGCACCGGCGTTGCTCAGGTCCGTCTGGAGCGACGGGTAGGAGGTGACGGTCTTGCCCGTCGTCACCCCCGCCTCCACGAGGACCCAGGGGCCGTGGCAGATGGCGGCGACGGGGCGTCCGGAGCGGGTGAAGGACCGGACGATCTCGACCGCCGACGGCTGCAGCCGCAGGGTGTCGGCGTTCAGGGTGCCGCCCGGCACGAGCAGCAGGTCGAACCCGGCCGGGTCGACGTCGTCGAGCGTGACGTCCGGGGTGACCGTGCGGCCGGGATCCTTGTCGCCCACGAGCGTCGCGACGTCGTCGGAGGTCGCGGCCGCGACCGTCACGACGGCCCCGCGCTCGCGCAGGTGCTCCAGCGGGACGACGAGCTCGTCCTGCTCGACTCCGTAGTTCGTCACGATCGCCAGGACGGTGAGGTCGGTGAGATCGGTCGCCATGGTTCGCTCCTCTCGTCGTTCGGGAGCCCCACGGTATGGGCCCGCGGCGGATCCTGCCGGTCGGGCTGCCCGCGCCGCGCGGCGGCGCCGTCCTTACGATGGATCCGACACCCGGTCGGAGGTCGACGACGATGGCGACGAGGACGGCGGAAGCAGAGGCACGGGCGGAGGCGGGCCGGGGCGCGCGCCGGGACGTGCCGCGGTCGGCGCACGGCCGCTGGGCCCCGCCGGCGGACCGGACGGACCCGGTCGAGGTGCTGGCGGCGCAGGACGCCGACCGTCTGCCGTGGCTGGTGCCGGTCAGGAGGGCCCGCATGGCGGAGTCGGCCTTCGCCTTCTTCCGCGGCTCCGCGGCGGTCATGGCGATGGATCTGGCCCCGACGCCGACGATCGGCGTGCCCGTGCAGCTCTGCGGCGACGCGCACCTGGCCAACTTCGGTACCTTCGCCTCGGCGGAGCGGCGCCAGGTGTTCGACCTCAACGACTTCGACGAGACGGTGCCCGGACCCTGGGAGTGGGACGTCAAGCGGCTGGCGGCGAGCGTCGTCGTGGCTGCTCGGGACAACGGGTGGTCCGACACCGTCGGCGGCCGGGCGGCGCGGGGTGCGGTCCGGACGTACGCCCGGGCGATGTCCCGGTTCGCTGATCTGCCCGCGCTGCGGATCTGGTACGAGCAGGTGTCCCTCGCCGACGTGCGCCGCGCGCTGCCCTCGAAGGCCGACCGCAAGGTGTTCGACAAGGGGATGGCCAAGGCCCGGGGGAGGGACTCGGTCCGGGCGCTGGGCAAGCTCGCCGAGACCGTCGACGGTCGGCTCCGGATCCGCAGCCAGCCGCCGCTGCTGGTGCCCCTGCGCGACCTGACGGAGCACCTGGACGCCGAGGAGATGCACACCCGGGTGGCGGAGACCTTCGCCGGCTACGTCGAGTCGCTGCCGCCCGACCGGCGGTACCTGCTGCAGCGGTTCTCCGTCGTGGACGTGGCGCTCAAGGTCGTCGGTGTGGGCAGCGTCGGGACGCGGTGCTGGGTCGTGCTGCTCACCGGGCGCGACCACGGCGAACCCCTGTTCCTGCAGGTCAAGGAGGCCACGGACTCGGTGCTGCAGGCCTACGTGCCGACGCGTCCCGACCCGCACGCCGGCCGGCGCGTGGTCGAGGGCCGTCGCCTGGTGCAGGCCAGCCCCGACGTGTTCCTCGGGTGGTCCGACACCTCGGTGGGCCGGCACTACTACTGGCGGCAGTTCCACGACATGAAGGGGTCCGCGGACGTCGCGGCGATGGACCCGGACCGGCTCGGGGCCTACGTCGAGCTGTGCGGGCGGACCCTCGCCCACGCCCACGCCCGCTCCGGCGATGCGGTGACGATCGCCGGCTACCTCGGCTCGGGCAGGACGTTCGCCGATGCCCTGGCCGACTTCGCGGTCGCGTACGCCGAGCAGAACCAGGCCGACCACGACCGGTTCCGCCGGAGCGTCGCCGACGGGTGACGCGTCAGGCCGACGGTGCGTCCCCGTCGCGCCGGGTGAGCTCGATGACGGGGATGTGCCGGTCCGTGGCGCGCTCGTACTTCGCGAACTGGGGCGACGTCGTCGTGATGCGTCCCCACACCTGCGCGCGTTCGTCGTCGTGCAGCTCCCGTGCCCGGACGGGGACGGTCTCGCCGTCCACGACGATCTCGACCTCGTCGGGCCGGGCGGCGAGGTTGAGGTACCAGGCCGGGTTCGTGGCCGCGCCGTTGGCCGACGCGACGACGTACCACCGGTCCGGGCCGCCGTGGAAGTAGGCCAGCGGGGTGGTGCGGGCCGCTCCGCTCCGGCGCCCGACGGTGGTCAGCGCCAGCAGCCGCATCCCCAGCACGGGACCGCCGCGGCGACGGATCCGGCGCAGGGCCAGCCCGTTGAACCACCGCACGACGCGGCCCGGCTTGCGCGCTCCGCGGGTGCCCGTGGAGTGGCTGAAGGTCATCGGTCCTCCGGAGGTCGACGACCTCCACCGTAGCGGCACGGCTGCTCAGGTGTGCAGGACCGCCTGCGACGTGGCGGTGCTCTGAGGCATGTGCCCGAGGAACCAGTCCCGGGCGAGCTCGGCCGCGCGGTCCAGCGTCCCCGGCTCCTCGAACAGGTGCGTGGCCCCGGGAACGACCGCCAGGTCGTTCTCGCACCGCAGCCGTCGCTGGGCGCGGCGGTTGAGGTCCAGCACGCAGGAGTCCTCGCCGCCGACCACCAGCAGGGTGGGGGCGCGGACCTCGTGCAACCAGTCCGCGGCCAGGTCCGGACGGCCTCCGCGGGAGACGACGGCGGAGATGTCGTGGCCGAGCTGGGCGGCGGCCCGCAGCGCCGCGGCCGCACCGGTGCTCGCCCCGAAGTACCCGATGGGGAAATCGTCCCAGCCCTGGGTGGTGCGCAGCCACCAGGTGGCGTCGACCAGCCGCCCGGCCATGCGTCGGATGTCGAACACCATCGGACGCTCCCACTCCTCGCGGGCGGTGAGCAGGTCGAAGATGAGCGTGCCCAGTCCCGCCTCGTTGAGGACCTGGGCGACACGCCGGTTGCGCGGGCTGTGCCGGCTGCTGCCGCTGCCGTGGGCGAACACCACCAGCCCGACCGGGTCCTGCGGCACGGTGAGATGTCCGTTGAGCATCAGCGCACCAGCCCGGATCTCGACGTCCTCGTCCCGTGGTGGTGGCGGGTCCACGCTCGGGGGCTCGGCGGGCCGGGCCGCGTGCGTCGCACGCTCGAGCAGCGCCATGACCTGCTCGTCGTCGACCTGGCGGAAGTCCGCGTACCACTCGCCCACGGCGCGGAACGCGCGGGGGCTCTCGACGTAGACCACGTCATCGGCTACCTCCTGCAGTGCTTCCAGTGCCGGCGCGGCACCCACGGGCACGGCCACCACGACGCGGGCCGCTCCCCGGTCCCGGGCGATGAGGCACGCGGTGCGCGCCGTCGACCCGGTTGCGACCCCGTCGTCCACGACGAGGGCCGTGCGGCCCGCGAGGGGCACGAGCGGGTGCTGGCGGCGGATCCTGTGCACGCGCCGGTCCAGCTCCGCGCGTTCGGTGGCCTCGGCGCCGGCGAGCTCCTCGGCCGTGACCTGGGCGCGGCTGACGACCTGGTCGTCCACCACCCGGGCGTCCCCTTCACCGACCGCACCCATCGCCAGCTCGGGCTGGTAGGGGACGCCCAGCTTGCGCACGACGATGACGTCGAGCGGTGCGTCCAGCGCGACGGCGACCTCGAACGCCACGGGGACCCCGCCCCGGGGGAGGCCGAGGACGACGACGTCCTCGTCGCGCAGCCCGGCCAGCTCCTCGGCGAGACGCTGCCCGGCCTGGGTGCGGTCGGTGAAGGGCATGCCACCACGATGCGCGCCGCGGACGGGTCGGCAGAAGGGCCGTTGGTCCCGAATCGGCCGGGGACTCGGGCCCGACGTGCGCCGTCCCCTGGCCTGGCCGACCCGGGCGCGGCAGGATGGAGGCGGAACCGACGAGCGGAGGTCGCGATGGACACCGAGAAGAGCGGCAAGAAGAAGTCCGGCGGGATCAAGAAGTTCTACAAGGTGGTGATGCTCGCGATCGCCGTCGCGGCCGTCACCAAGGAGCTGCGCAAGGACCCCGAGGACCGTGAGTGGCACGGCAAGGTCGGGTTCGTGCCGTACGAGTTCCGGATGCCGACGATCTCGCGCGCCAAGGAGCGCCTCTGGGACCCCGAGGCCGAGCACGTCCTGGGACCGCAGGTCTTCGGCGTGGGCTGGACCGTGAACGTCGGCCGCGTGGTCGCGCTGGTCAAGGAGCGCGTCGCCGGCTGAGCCGTCCCGGCGGCGGCAGGACGATCGTGCCAGGGTGGACGGCGTGAGCACCGTCCCCGGTCCCGCCGCCCTGCCCTTCGCCGAGCTGCACCTGCATCTTGAGGGCACGCTCGAACCCGAGCTGGTCCTGGAGCTGGCCGCGCGGAACGCCGTGGAGCTGCCGTTCGCGGACGTCGAGGACCTGCGCCGCGCGTACGCGTTCAGCGACCTGCAGTCCTTCCTCGACCTGTACTACGCGAACATGGCCGTGCTGCGCACCCCGCAGGACTTCGCGGACATGACGACCGCCTACCTGGCGCGTGCCGCGCGTGCCGGGGTGCGGCACGCCGAGGTGATGATCGACCCGCAGGCGCAAGTCGTCCGCGGCGTGCCGCTCGAGGCCGTCCTGGAGGGTGTCGACGCAGCCCTGTCCAGCAGCGAGGCCGACCACGGCGTCTCGACCGCGCTCTTCGCGGCGTTCCTGCGCGACCGCCCCGAGTCGGAGGCGCTCGACGTGCTCCACCACCTCCTCGGCCTGCACGCGCCGATCGTCGGCATCGGGCTGGACTCGGCCGAGGCCGGCCACCCGCCGTCGAACTTCGCCCGGCTCTACGACCGGGCGCGCGCCGAGGGCCTGCACCTCATCGCCCACGCCGGCGAGGAGGGGCCGCCGCAGTACGTCGTCGAGGCCCTGGACGTGCTCGGTGTGGACCGGATCGATCACGGCATCCGCGCCCTGGAGGACGACGCGCTGGTCCAGCGGCTCGTCGACGAGCAGGTCCCGCTGACCGTCTGCCCGCTGTCGAACGTGGCGCTGCGGGCCGTCGACCGGCTGGAGGACCACCCGGTCCTGGCGATGCTGGGCCGCGGGCTCAACGTGTCCGTCAACTCCGACGACCCGGCCTACTTCGGCGGATACCTGGACGACAACCTCGCGGCCCTGACGACGTCGCTCGGCATGACGGCGGGGCAGCGGGCACGGCTGGCGGAGAACTCGATCCGGGCCGCCGTGCTCCCCGCCGACCGGCGTGCTGCCCTGCTGGCCGAGATCAGCCGGCAGGAGCGCTGACGCGCCGACCCCCGGGTGCCTCCGTCCGCTGCGGCCGGGCCCGGCCCGCGAGGCGGGCGTCGACCAGCCGGGCGGTGGCGTCCACCGGTTCCAGCGTCGAGGCGTCGTGCGAGACGAGGAGCGTCGCCGCGCCGGTCTCGCGGGCCAGGGACGTGATCAGCTCGACCACCCGCACGCCGCGGTCGTGGTCGAGGGCCGAGGTCGGCTCGTCGACGAGCAGGACCGCGGGGTCCCCGACCAGCGCGCGGGCGATCGCGACGCGCTGCCGCTGGCCGCCCGAGAGCTGCGCCGGCCGGTGGTGCGCACGGTCGGCCACCCCGACGGCGTCCAGCAGCTCCAGGGCTCGACGGCGCACCGTGGCGGGCCGTCGGCCGCGCAGGTGGGCGTGCAGCTCGAGCTGTTCCAGGGCCGTCAGGGAGTCCAGCAACCGCGGTGCCTGGAAGACGACGCCGAGGTGGTCGCGGCGCCACCGCGTCGCCTCGGCCACGGAGGTCGTCGGGGTGAGCGCGACCTCCTCCCCGAGACGGACCCGGCCCGAGGTGGGCGGTGTCAGGCCGGCCGCGACCGCCAGCAGGCTCGACTTGCCCGACCCGGACGGTCCGAGCAGCGCGGTCGTGGTGCCGCCCGGCACGGTGAGCGAGACGTCGTCGACGGCGGTGAGCGTCGAGGCCCCGTCCGGGTAGACGAGGGTGATGCGGTCCAGGTGCAGGTCCACGGGTCTCTCCTTGCGGGGTATTCAGTGCGCGGCCAGCGCGGCGTGCGGGTCGATGCGGGTGATGCGGGCGACGGAGACGGCGGCCCCGGCCAGGCCGAGGAGCACGAGCCCGGCGGCGGGCAGCACGGTCGTGGTGGTG
This sequence comes from Isoptericola sp. b515, assembly GCF_030588125.1. Classification (NCBI taxonomy): domain Bacteria; kingdom Bacillati; phylum Actinomycetota; class Actinomycetes; order Micrococcales; family Promicromonosporaceae; genus Isoptericola; species Isoptericola sp. b515. The sequence continues at coordinate 1,111,013 of NZ_JAUQYR010000001.1, forward strand.
TCCACCAGCACGGGGACCGTCGCGGGCAGCAGACGGCCGCCCACGGCCGTGAGCAGGGTCCCGAGCCCGACTCCCACGGCGAGCACCACGGCCGCCTGGCCGAGCGCGTCCCGCAGCAGGTATCGGGTCGTGGCGCCGAGCGCCTTGAGCACGGCGACGTCGGCCGACCGGCTGATGGTCCACACGCTGAAGAAGGCACCCACCACCAGGGCCGAGATCGCGACCAGGAACCCCTGCATCGTCGTCAGCGACGTGTTCTCGCCGGCGTAGGAGGCCACGGCCGATCGTGCCTGGGCGGTCGTCACGGTGGTCGTGCCGACGGCGGTGTCGCCCCGGGCCGCTCCGTCGTCGCTCGTGGTCAGCGCGACGACGGTCGCCACCGGGTCGTCGGCGGACCCCGTGCCGCGGGCGCCGACGGCCTGCCAGTCCGCGAGGGTCGTCCACACCACCGGGGTGTGGGCGAAGGACGCCTCGACGTCCGTGGTGCCCACGACCTCCAGGGCGGTCCCCCCGACGGTCACGGTGTCGCCGGGAGCGGCGTCGAGCTCGGTGGCGGCCGCGGGGGAGAGCAGGACGCCGCCGGTGATGAGGTCCGGGGAACCGGCGGGCAGCAGGTGCGAGCCGGCCGGGACCCCGAACGCCGTGACCGAGGCGGTGCCGGCCGCCGACCCGGCGCGGGTCGTCGCGACCCCGAGGGGTTCGGCGGCGTCCACCCCCGGGACCTCTCGCCAGCGTCGCCACTGGTCGGCCGTGACCTGCGAGGCGGTGAAGGCCGGGGCGTCGTCCGGCCCCGGCATGGCGAACGCCAGGTGGTCGGCGGGCAGGTCGGTCACCGCTGAGGTGGACTCGCGGGCGAGGCCGGCGGTCAGGGAGGCGAGGAAGGTGACCAGGAAGGTGACGAGCACGATGACGGCGGTCATGAGGGCGAACCGCCCCCGGGCATGACGCAGGTCGCGCAGGGCGACGAACACGGCGGGTCCTTTCGACGAGGGATGTCCCCAGCGTCGTCGGCGCGGCGAGGCGTGCCATCGCCCCGGGGTGCGGTCCTGTCGCGCCGCACGGTCGATCCCGGGATCAACCGTTCGGACGATGTGCGGCGCGGCGGGCGGGCTAGCGTGGGACGGATGGACGGTCGCCCGCAGCACACGGCGGCACGCGGGCTCCTGGTGGGCCTCGACGTGCTCCTGGTCGTGCTCACCGTCGTCACGGTCGTCCGGGCGCCGGCGGGGCAGCGCGCGGCGACCGCGGTCGTCGCCCTGGTGCTGCTGGGGCTGTACGCGGCCGGACGACGCGTGGTGCGGGTGTACGACCGGCCCGTGGACGCCCCCCGCGGACGATGGTGGCCGGACGCCGCCTGGGTGACCGCCCTGACGGTGGTGTGGGCCGTGCTGCTGGTCCTGTCCCCGGAGGCGTTGTGGACCGCCTTCCCGCTGCTGCTGCTCCAGATGCACGTCCTGGGGCCGCGCCGGGGGCTGCCCGCGGTCGCGGTGACGACCGTCGTGGCCGTCGGTGCCGGGCTGGCGCGCGCCGAGGGGCCGTGGCTCGGGTTCGTGCTCGGTCCCGTGCTGGGTGCCGCCGTCGCGGCCGGCGTCGTGCTGGGCCTCGAGGCGATCGTCCGCGAGTCCCAGGCGCGTCAGCGCGCCCTGGACGAGCTCACCCGCGCCCGCCGCCACCTCGCCCGGGCCGAGCGGGAGTCCGCCGTCGCGGCGGAGCGGGAACGGCTCGCCCGCGACATCCACGACACGCTGGCGCAGTCGTTGTCCGCGATCGAGCTGCTGCTGCGCACCGCCGACGAGGCCATCGGGACCGACGACGCCCGGGCACGGGCGCTCGTGGCCCGGTCCCGCGAGGCCGCCGCGAGCAGCCTCGCCGAGGCCCGACGGTTCGTGCGCGACCTGACCCCCGTGGACCTCGACGGCGGCACCCTGCTCGCGGCGCTGCGGCGCGTGGCCGAGCGCTCGACCGCCACGGCCGACGAGGCCGCGGGACACGCCGGCGCCCTGACGGTGACCGTGGAGTCGAGCGGCACACCACGGCCGCTGCCCCTCGCGGTGGAGACCGCGCTGCTGCGGGTCGCGCAGTCGGCGCTGGCGAACGTGGTCCGGCACGCCCGCGCCACCCAGGCCGGCGTCGTGCTGCGCTTCACCGACGACACCGTGGTGCTCGACGTCGTCGACGACGGGTGCGGGTTCGACCCGGGGGCGACCGACGGGTTCGGGCTCGCCGCCATGAGGTCGCGGGCGGCGGAGCTCGGCGGCACCCTCGTGGTCGACAGCACCCCGGGCAGCGGGACGGCGCTCGCGGTCGCGGTGCCTCTCGCCGAGGAGGCCGCGCCGTGATCGACCTGGTCATCGCCGACGACCATCCGGTGGTCAGGGCCGGCCTGCGCGCCGTCGTCGAGTCCACCGGGGACCTGCGCGTCGTGCACGAGGTCGCGACCGCCGAGGAGCTGCTGGCATGGCTGGCCGACGGCGGCACGGCCGACGTCGTCCTGCTCGACCTGCGGTTCGGCCCGGACCGGCTGACCGGGGCCGAGGCGACGCGCACGGTCGTGGACCGGTACGCCGTCCCGGTGCTGGTGGTGACGACCTACGGGTCGGACGCCGAGATCCTGTCCGCCGTGGAGGCCGGCGCGACGGGGTACCTGCTCAAGGACGCCCCCACGGAGGAGCTCGCGGGGGCGGTCCGGGCGGCCGCCGCGGGCCGGACCGTCCTGGACCCCGCGGTGCAGCGCCGGCTGCTGGGCCGGGTCAGGCAGCCCTTCGAGGCGTTGAGCTCACGGGAGCTCGAGGTGCTGGCGCTGGTCGCGGCCGGACGGTCCAACGAAGCGGTCGCCCGCGAGCTGGTCGTGTCGGTCGCGACCGTCAAGACGCACCTGACGCACGTGAACACCAAGCTGGGGACGCGCTCGCGCACCGAGGCGGTCGCGGTGGCGCGGGAGCGCGGGCTACTGCCCTGACCGACCGCGGGCGGTCCGTGGGGGGAGGGGGCGCGATACCCGTCACGTGCGGGCGGTGCGGCCCTGCAGCGCGCGGAACGCCAGCACGAAGCTCAGGACGCCGACGACGGCGATCGCCGCGAGGCCCTGCCAGAGCGCGGTCGCGTCCCAGCCCTCCATGATGAGCGACCGCAGCGCGGCGAGGAGATACGTCACGGGGTTGAACTGGGCGATGGTCGCCAGCCACCCGGTCAGGGCGTCCAGCGGCAGGAACGTGGTGGTGAGGAACGCGAACGGGAAGAACAGCAGGAAGCTGGAGTTCACCGCCGCTGGGTTCCCCGTGCGCAGCGCGATGGCGTAGGGGAACCCGGTGAAGGCCAGCCCCCACAGGCCGGCGAGGAGCAGGAAGACCAGGACACCTGCGGCACCGGTGGCGAACTGGACGCCGAGGGCGAAGCCGAGGACGAGCACCGGCACCGACAGGGCGACGACCAGCGCGAGGTCGGCGACCATCAGGCCCAGCAGGAGCGAGGTGCGGTGCATGGGCGTGACGAGCAGCCGGTCGAAGTAGCCGCCGGTGATGTCGGTGACCAGGGCGCTGGCCCGCGACACGCCCGTCACGGCGAAGATGATCGCCACGGGGATCTGGAAGGCCTTGAAGTCGTCGACGCCGGTGAACGTCGCGACGTCGCCGAGCGCGCCGACGTTGACCACGAAGAAGAACAGCGGGATGACCAGGGCGGGGATGATCGCCTCCGGCTCCCGGGGGATCTGCCGGAGCGCGCGGATCGCGACGGACAGCAGGTCACGCCAGAACCCGGCGGGTCGGGCCGAGACCGGATCGTCGCGCACGGCGGTGTCGGTGCTCATGGGGCCTCTCCTTCGTCGTCCTGGATGCGGTGACCGGTCACCCGGAAGAAGACGTCGTCGAGGGTCGGGTGACGCAGCGCGAGCTGCTGGACGGTGATGCCCGCACGGTCGAGCGCGAGGGCCACGGGGCTGACGGCGCGTGCGCCGTCGTCCACCGAGACCATGAGGGAGGTGCCGTCCGTCTCGACGCCACCGATGCCGGTGCCGGCGTCGAGCGTCCGGAGCGTCGTGCGGGCGTTCTCGACCTGGTCGCCGACCTCCACCACCAGGACGTCGGTGCCGATGGAACGCTTGAGCTCGCCCGGGGTGCCCTCGGCGACCAGCTCGCCGCGGTTGATGATGCCGACCCGGTCGGCGAGCGCGTCCGCCTCCTCGAGGTACTGGGTCGTGAGGAACACGGTGACCCCGAGCTCACGGTTGAGGCGGCGCACCTCGGCCCAGACCGTGGCGCGACTGATGGGGTCGAGTCCGGTGGTGGGCTCGTCCAGGAAGAGGATCCGCGGGTTGTGGATGAGGGCGAGCGCGAGGTCGAGCCGGCGCTTCATGCCGCCGGAGTACGTGCCCACCCGGTCGTCCAGCGCGTCGCCGATGTCGATGAGTTCGCGGAGCTCGGCCACGCGACGGGTGGTCTCCCGGGCGGTGAGCCCGTAGAAGCGGCCCTGCAGGCGGAGCATCTCGACGCCGGTCTGCTTGTCGTCGAGCGCCGCCTCCTGGAGCGCGACGCCGATGCGCAGCCTGACCGCGGTGGGCTCGTGCACGACGTCGTGGCCCGCGACCGTCGCCGTGCCGCCGGTCGGCGCCAGCAGGGTGCACAGCAGGCGGGTGAGCGTCGACTTCCCGGCGCCGTTCGGCCCCAGGAACCCGTACATCTCGCCCTCGTGGACGGTCAGGTCGACGCCGGCGACGGCGACGTTGTCGCCGAAACGTCGTTCGATGGCGCGCGTGACGATCGCGGTCTCGCTCATGGGGCTCCTCGGGGCGGCTGCACTCAGTGTGCTGAGTGATCACACGATCCGCTTCTCGAACGGGCGCCGACGAGCGTCCCGTGGTCAGGGCGCGGGAGCGTTGGACTGCCCGCCTGACCGCTGGTTGACCGGAGCCTGAACATGTCCTGGACGGGCGCGGCGGATCCCTGTACTGTCCCGGACATCGACGACGGTGACGGGAGATCACTCCGATGACCAGCGGTTTCACCGCCCTGACCCGCACCGTGGCGATGGCGGTCGCCATTGCCCTCGGTCTGCTCACGATGCTCGTCGTCCCGGCCTCCGCGGCTGACGACGAACGCGAGGCCTCGGTGGTGGTCGTCGAGCAGGACACCAACTTCGTCTGGAGGCCGGGCGGGGGATTCGTGCTCGACGTGCGGGTCACCGACGAGGGCGGTCGCTCCATCGGCGGCCCGGTCGCGGTGCTGGTGGACGGCGACATGGTCCTGCGGACGCGCTGGCCCTCCTCCGAGCTGGTCGTCGATCCTCCGCCGTCGTTGCCCGGACCGCACGAGGTCAGTGTCCGGTTCGTGGGCGACTCCACCTATCGGCCCTCGGAGTGGACCGGGACCCTGGACGTCGTGGAGGGCGACGTACCGGGGGTCATGGCCGTGGACGCCCCGCAGCAGGCCGCCTACGGCGACGTCGTGCCTTTCACGGTCGACGTCGCGACGCCGCCCGACCTGCTGGTCGACGACCCCGACCAGCCGGACGGACGCGCGGTGGTGACCTGGGACGACCCGGGGATGCGTCCGCGGGACGCTGCCGTCTCGGGGGGCACGGGCGTCGTCCACGTGCCGGCGGAGGTCCCCGGCACGCACGCCTACGAGGTGACCTACTACAGCGCCGGCGACGTCCAGATCACGCGGGCCACCGGGACGCTCACCGTCGGCAAGGCCCGGCTGCCGCTGCACATCTGGTCCAACGACGTCCAGCAAGGAGTCATGAACACCGCCGGGGGGACGTGGGAGGTGGCCGCCTTCATGGACTTCTCCTGGCCGATCGACGGGACGATGTCCCTGTACGACGGGGACCGGCTGCTGCAGACCCAGGACGTCGCCGGCATGGGTCTCGGCGCCACCGTCTTCACCCTCGCGGCCGACGACGTGCCTCCGGGCCGCCGGACGCTCACGGCGAGGCTGACGGGTTCGCCGTTCGTCGAGGACGCCAGCGCCACGCTGGACCTGGAGGTCGTGCGGAACCCGGCGGTGATCGGCGTGGAGCGCGCCACGGCCCGGACCTTCCAGTGGGGCCGTCCGCACAAGCTCCGTGTCGCCGTCCACAGCGCCGACAACTACTGGCCCGACGCCGTCCCGACGGGCACGGTGAAGGTGTACCGCGGAACGACGCGCGTCGGGACCGGGACTCTCGACGACTCGGGCGAGGTCGTCGTGCGGATCTGGGGCAAGAAGCTCCCGGTCGGACGCACGACGCTCCGCGTCGTCTACACCGGTGACACCGTCTACGAGAAGACGGTGCGGTACCGCACCGTGCGGGTGTACAAGGCCAGGACGAAGCTGCGGGCGAGCATCCTCGACACGACCGTCCACCGTCCCCAGCAGGTCAAGGTCCGGTTCCGCCTGAGCTCGCCGTCGAACGTCGCCCTGACGGGCAAGGTCAAGCTCAAGGTGGACGGCGTGACGGTCAAGACGGTGCGGCTGAGGAAGAAGCACGACGGCTCGCGCACGGTCTCGCTGCCCGCATCGGTCGAACCGGGGCACCACTACCTGAAGGTCGTCTACGTCGGCACCGCGACGAAGAAGAGGTCGGTCAAGGTGCCGCTGTACTTCACCGTGTCCTGACACGACCCCCCGCACGGCGTCAGAGGGACGACGCGGTCGCGTGAACGCGCAGCAGCACGGCCTGCTCGGGTGCCAGCGGCGGCAGCGGCAGCCCGGTGCTGCCCAGCACCGATCCGGGCAGGGTGACCGACCCGGCGACCCACCACGGCGGCAGCGTCTCGCCGACCGCCAGCGGGGGACCGGTCAGCTCGACCCGTTCCAACCGGTAGGTGGTGGCGGGGTCGAGACCGGGCAGGACGAGCGGTGCGGGCACCGCCGGGCCCGAGGACCACCGGGTGACCACCGCGAAGGCCGCCTCCGCGGCGTCGGGGGACACCACGCCGTGCACCCACGTGTCCTCGTCCGGCCGGTCCGCCCGGACGGTGCGTCCGCCGGCCACGAGCGGCCGCAGCTCGCGCACGAGCGCCGTCCAGCGGGTGATCGCCGCGAGATCGTCCCCGTCGAGACGCGTCAGGTCCGTCTCCAGCCCGGAGTGCCCGAACAGCGCGGTCACGAGGCGCAGCTCGAGGTCGTGCACCCGGCCCGTCGTGTGCGCCCGGTCGGCCCCGACGTGGGAGCCCACCAGCTCGGGCGGCACGAGCAGACCGGTCCAGCGCTGCACGGCCTGGCGTTCCAGGGCGTCGTTCGTGTCCGAGGCCCACACCCGGTCGGCGCGGTCCAGCACGTCGAGGTCGACCCGGCCGCCGCCGGAGGAGCACGACTCGATCTCCAGGCCGGGGAAGCGGGCGCGGAGCTCGTCCATGAGCCGGCGCGTCGCCAGCACCTGGGGCCGGGAGGGCGCGTCGAGCACGTCCCGGTTCTGGTCCCACTTGAGGAACTCGATCGGGTACTCCTCCAGGAGCGCCACGAGGGCGTCCCGCACGTGGGTCCAGGCGTCCGGGTTCGCGAGATCGAGCACCTGCTGGAACCGCCACGGGATCGGGTCACGGTGGGTCGTGCCCCGCAGGACCCAGTCGGGGTGCTCGCGCGCGAGGTCGGAGTCGGCGTTGACCATCTCCGGCTCGATCCACAGCCCGAACCCCATGCCCAGGCCCCGCACGTGGTCGACGAGCGGGTGCAGGCCGGCGGGCCAGACGTCCTCGTCCACGGTCCAGTCGCCGAGGCCCCGGCGCTCGTCCCGGCGGCCGCGGAACCAGCCGTCGTCGAGCACGAACCGCTCGACGCCGGTGACGGCGGCGAGGTCGGCCAGCTCCCGCAGCCGCCCGAGGTCGTGGTCGAAGTAGACGGCCTCCCAGGTGTTGAGCGTGACGGGCCGCGGGCTGCGTACCCGGCCCGGCCTCGCCCGCACCCAGTCGTGGAACCGTGCCGAGACGCCGTCGAGGCCCTGGTCGGACCAGCACGCGAGGGTGCGCGGGGACGTGTACGTCTCCCCGGCGGCGACGACGACGTCCCCGGGACCCCACAGCTCCCCGGCGCCGACGACGGTGCGGGCGCTGGGCAGGCGTTCGACGCGGAGCGCGCTGTCCCCGGACCACGCGTGGTGGACGGCCCAGACCTCCCCGGTGCGGAAGCCGAACCCCGCCGTGCCGACCACCGTCACGGTCGGTGCGTCGTGCCCGGGGCGACCGTGCCGCGCGCCGCGGAACCAGGTTCCCTCGCGCAGCGGGGCGCGTTGCGGTCGCCGCTCGCCGGACCAGCGTCCGGTGAGGTCGAGCACCTCGTCCGCCCGGTCGGGCAGCGGGAGGGAGGACGCGAGGTGGTCCAGCACGTAGTCGTCGCGCCCGGTGTTGGTGAGTGACGTCGTGGACTCCAGGACGCCGTGCTCGTCGAGGCCGAGGGTGACCACGACCTCGATCCCGGCCTTCTCGTCGCTCAGGCCGACCTGCAGCGACGACGGGGTCGCCGTCGTCCCGGTGTGCCGCAGGTGCGGGTGCCGGGCGGCCGACCCCGACTCCCCGGGCCGCCAGCCCGACAGACCGGGTGAGCCCTGCCAGCCGTCCGAGGACGTGGGCACGAGCGTCGTCCGCAGCGGGGCGCCGACGGCGCTCGCCGTGACGGCCGGCACCTGGGCGTCGGCGAACGCCTCCAGCGCCGCGTCGTCGAGCGCGCCGAGGTCGGTGCCCCAGTGGACGACGACGGGCACCCGCGTGCCGCGGGCGTCGAGCACGAGGCTCGAGCCCGCGGCACGCAGGTGGTGCACCCCGGGGGTGGAGGAGGTCACTCCGCCACCGGGATGGACTGCGACTGCAGCGTCTGGATCGTGGCCTCCTGACCCGACTCCAGCGCGTCGGTCAGGGTGCCCGACCCGCCGAGGGCGGCACCGAACCCGTCGGCCACGTCGTTGTACGTCTGCGCCATGGTCGGACCCCAGGTGAAGTTCGGGTCCGTGCCCGCGGCCGCCTCGGCGAAGACGTCGAAGATCGCCTGGCCGCCGTAGAACTCGAGACCTTCCTGCAGCGCCGGCAGCTCGAGACCGGCCGTCGTCGCGGGGTAGAGACCGCCCTCCTGGTTGAGCGTGGTCAGCGCCTCCTCGGAGGTGTTGAGCCACAGCGCGAACTGCGCGGCCTCGTACGGGTGCTCGCTGCCCTGCAGGACGGCGACGGTCGAACCGCCCCAGTTGCCCGCCGCGTTCGCGCCGGGCTCCCACTGCGGCATCGGCGCCACGGCCCAGTCGCCGGCGGTGTCGGGGGCACCGGACGAGATCGAGTTGCTGCCCCACACGGCGCTGACCCAGGTCCACAGCTCACCGGTGTTGAGCTCGTTGTTCCACTCGTCGGAGAACCCGGCCGTGTCCTTGACCAGGTCGTCGTCGATGAGGCCCTGCCAGTACTCGGCGACCTCGGTGGACTCCGGGCCGGTCAGGTCGACGGTCCAGGCGTCGCCGTCGTTGCTGAACCACTGGCCGTCGTTCTGCCACACGAGGCCGGCGAACCAGTTGACGTCGGTGCGCGGGAAGTGGGTGATGTAGGAGCCCTCGTCCCGGATGGCCTGCGCGGCCTCGGCGTACTCGTCCCAGGTGGTCGGCACCTCGATGCCGGCCTCCTCGAACAGGTCGGCCCGGTAGAACATCGCCATCGGGCCGGTGTCCTGCGGGATCGCGTAGACCGACCCCTCCTCGCCGAACGTGACCTGCTGCCAGGTCCAGTCCACGAACTGGTCGCCGGCGTCGAGGACGCCCTCGCAGGCGCCGATGTCGACCAGGCCGTCCTGCACCCGGAAGTTCGGCAGCGTGTCGAACTCGATCTGGCCGAGGTCGGGCGCCTCGTCCGCCTCGAGCTGGTTGAAGAAGTCCTGGTAGGTGCCGGCGTTGCCCGCCGGACCGGAGTTGTAGGTGACCTGGATGTCGGGGTTGTTCTCGTTCCAGATCTCGACGGCGGCCTCCATGCCGGGGACCCACCCGGTGTAGGTCAGCTCGACCTGACCGTCCGTCGGTTCGCAGGCGGCGGCTTCCTCGCCGCCGCCGTCGGTGGTGTCGCCGCTGCCGCCGGAGCAGGCGGCGAGCATCGCGGTGGCGGCGACGGTGGCCGCGCTCGCGCGGACCAGGTGTCGACGGGACATGGTGTTCCTCCTTGAACGGGGTGGGTGGTGCAGGTCGTGTCTCGGCGCGGTCATGCCTTGACACCGCCGGCCGCGAGGCCGCTGCGCCAGAAGCGCTGGAGCCCGAGGAAGGCGAGGATGAGCGGGACGACGGCCACGAACGCCCCGACGACGACGGCGGTGCGCAGCTCGGGCACGGCGTTGGTCTGGGAGTTCCAGGCGTACAGCCCGAGCGTGACGGGGTAGAGCTTGTCGTCGGAGAGCATGACCAGGGGCAGGAAGAAGTTGTTCCAGATGGTCACGAACTGGAACAGGAAGACGGTGACGAGCGCGGGCGCCATCAGTCGCATCGAGACGGTGAAGAAGGTCCGCACCTCCCCGGAGCCGTCGAGGCGCGCCGCCTCGAGCAGCTCGCCCGGGACGCTCGCCGCCGCGTAGATCCGCGACAGGTAGACCCCGAACGGGCTGACCAGGCTCGGCAGGAACACCGCCCAGTACGTGTTCGTCAGGTCCACCGCCGAGAAGATGAGGAACAGCGGCAGCGCGAGCGCCGTGACGGGCACGAGCACGCCGCCGAGGATCACGTTGAAGAGCAGGTTCCGCCCGCGGAACGCGTACTTGGCCAGGGCGTAGCCGCACATGGAGGCCAGCAGGGTGCCGAGCAGCGCACCGACGCCGGCGTACAGGACGGCGTTGGCCAGCCAGCGCAGGTAGACGCCGCCGTCGTACGTGAAGACGTACTGCAGGTTCTCCCAGAGCTGCCAGTCGGCGAACCACAGGCCCGCCGTCGACGCCATCTGGCCGCGCGACTTCGTCGAGGCGACGAACAGCCACCACAGCGGGATGAGGAAGTACAGGGTGAACACGGCCATCACGAGGGTGGCGGCCATCCGGGACATGAGCGGCTCGCGCACCGTGCGGGTGCGCGCGTTCTCGGGGCCGTACCCCGCGGTCCGGGTCAGCATGCTCACTGGAAGGCCCTCCTCTGCGTCAGCCGCAGGAAGACGAACGACAGCACGAACGTCAGCAGTGCGAGCACCACCGAGAACGCTGCGGCAAGGTTGAAGTTCGGCACCGTCGAGGTGGTGTAGACCAGCAGGTTCGGCGTGAAGGTGGAGCTGACCGAGGTCGTGAACGTCCGGAACACCTGCGGTTCGGTGAGGAGCTGCAGCGTGCCGATGATCGAGAACACGCCGGTGAGCACGAGCGCCGGGATCACCAGCGGGATCTTCACCGACAGGGCGATACGCAGCTGCCCGGCGCCGTCGATCCGCGCGGCCTCGTAGATGTCCTGCGGGATGGCCTGCAGGGCGGAGTAGATGATCAGCATGTTGTAGCCGATGTAGACCCACGTCACGACGTTCGCGATCGACCACAGCACCAGCGAGCTGCCGAGCAGGTCCACGTTGCTGGTGACGACCTCGAACGGCGAGAGGCTGGGCGAGTAGAGGAAGCCCCACATGATCGCCGCGATCACGCTCGGCACCGCGTAGGGCGCGAAGAACGCCAGCCGGTAGAACCGCTTGCCCTTGACCAGGGTCGAGTCGATGAGCAGGGCCAGCAGCAGCGCGATGCCGAGCATCACCGGGACCTGCACGACGCCGAAGAGCAGCACCCGGCCCAGCGACGCCCAGAAGGCGTCGTTCTCGAACACCTGCCGGTACTGGGCGAACCCGCCGAAGACCTCGGTCGCCGCGCCGAAGGTCCCTTCCCGCTCGACGACGAAGAACGAGCGGTAGGCCGCGTACGCGATCGGTGCGAGGTAGAAGAGCGCGAACAGCACGAGGAACGGCGACACGAGGACGGCCACGGCGCCGCCGTGCGACGACCGCCGTCGGCGCGCCGGTGCGCCGCGGGTCGTGCGGGCCGCCGTGGCGGCCGGTCCGGTGGTGGTCATGCGTCCTCCTCCGAGGTCGGTCGGGAGTCCTGCGGGTGCTCGCGGACGACGGCGACGTCGCCCGGGGCCACGTGGTGCTCGGTCGCGTCGTGGCCGGTCAGGAGCTCGGTGCCCTTGACCTGCGCGACGAAGGGTTCGTCCGAGCCGTTGACGACGAACACGTACGAGGCGTCGTCGGCCGTGCGGCGCAGGACGTCGACGTCGCCGCCGGCACCGGGCAGCACGGGCGGGACGTCGGCGTCGGCCAGGACCTCCGTGACGAGGTCCTGGCGCCCGGCGTCGTCGAGGCGGGCCGCCACGTACCAGGCGGCGCCGCCGCCGTACCGGTGTCGGGTGAGGGCCGGGGACCCGGCGACGGGGCCGTCGGCGAAGCGTGCCCGCACCTCCGCCCCACGGGCCTCGAGGCGCTCGGTCCACACGCTCGCGCGGCGGCCGTCGTCGAGGGACACGGTCTCGCCCGCCTGCAGCGGGAAGAACTCGTCCGAGCGCGCCCCGAGCACGTCGCGGAACGCCCCCGGGTAGCCGCCCAGGCGGACGTGGTCGTGCTCGTCGACGATGCCGGAGAAGTAGGTGACCAGGGCCGTGCCGCCGTCGGCCACGAACCGGTCGACCTCCGCGGCCGCGGCGTCCGTGACGAGGTACAGGGTGGGCACCACCACGAGCCGGTACCCCTCGAGGTCGTCGCCGGGGCGCACGACGTCGACGGCGACGCCGGCCCGGCGCAGCGCGGCGTGCATCGCGTGGACCTCGTCGAGGTAGCGCACGTCCCCGGTGGGGTGGCCGGGACGGTCGGCCGCCCACCACGCCTGCCAGTCGAACAGGAGCGCCACGTCGGCCCGCAGCACCGATCCCGTGACCTCGTCGAGCGCGTCGAGCATCCCGCCGAGCCGGACCGTGGAGCGCCACTGCGCGGAGTCGGTGCCCGCGTGCGGCAGGAGCGCGGAGTGGAAGCGTTCGGCCCCGGCGCGCGAGGCGCGCCACTGGAAGAAGCAGACGGCGTCCGCGCCACGGGCGACGTGGGAGAGGACCATGCGCTCGAGCTCACCGGGCCGCTTGGCGATGTTGCGCGGCTGCCAGTTGACGGCGCCCGCCGCGGCCTCCATGAGCATCCAGGGGCGCCCGCCCGCCAGCCCGCGGGTGGCGTCGGCGGTGAAGGCGAGCTCGCCCCACGGGTCCGGCAGGCGGTGGTCGAGGTAGTGGTCGTTGGCGACGACGTCCATGTGGTCGGCCCAGTCCCAGTAGTCCTGGGTGTCGATGTGGGCCGCGACCATGAAGTTCGTGGTGACCGGCGCCGTGCTGCGCTCCCGCAGGATCGCGGCCTCGGCGTCGTACCAGTCGAGCAGCGTGTCCGAGCTGAACCGCCGGAAGTCGAGCATCTGGGTCGGGTTCTCCGGGGACTCGACGTGGCGCGGGGGGAGGACCTCGTCGAACGACCCGTAGCGCTGGCTCCAGAAGCTCGTGCCCCAGGCCTCGTTGAGCGCGTCGACGGTGCCGTAGCGCTCCGCGAGCCAGCGCCGGAAGTCGCGTGCTGACTCGTCGCAGTAGCACAGCGCGTTGTGGCAGCCGAGCTCGTTGGACACGTGCCACATCGCGAGCGCCGGGTGGTCGGCGTAGCGGTCGGCGACGGTCTCCACGAGCCGCATCGCGTGCTCGCGCACGACCGGCGAGCTGGGGCACCAGGCCTGGCGGCCGCCCGGGCTGACGGTGACGCCCTCCCGGGTGACGGGCAGGATCTCGGGGTGCGCGGTGGTGAGCCACGGCGGGGGTGTCGAGGTGCCGGTGCCGAGGTTCACCGCCACACCGTGCGCGTGCAGGATGTCCAGGACGGTGTCCAGGTCGTCGAAGCGGTGCACCCCGGGCGCGGGTTCGATCTCGGCCCAGCCGAACACGTTGACGGCGACGAGGTCGACGCCGGCCTCGCGCATGAGCCGGGCGTCCTGCTCCCACGTCTCGCGGGACCACTGCTCGGGGTTGTAGTCGCCCCCGAACGCGATCCCGGGGCGCGGGAGACCAGGTCGTCCCTGGTGAGTACGCATGTCCACGTCGACTGCCGATCCTCGTCCTCGAAGAAACTGTGTGTGCACGTGCACACACTCGTTGACGATACATGCTGCGACGTGGTGTGTCCACGTGCACACACGGATTGGAACGATACGATGTCGGCATGACCTCCCCACGCCGCACCCGGGCGACGGTGCACGACGTCGCGGCGCAGGCGGGGGTCTCGCGGGGCACCGTCTCCCGCGTGCTCAACGGCGCCGGGTACGTCTCCGCGGACGCCCGCGCGCGCATCGAGGCGGCGATCGCCGAGGTCGGGTACGTCCGCAACACCGCGGCGCGCAACCTGGCGCGGAGCAAGACGTGGGCGGTCGGGTTCGTGGTCCACGAGCCGCACCAGCTCTTCCTCGAGGACCCCAACATCGGGTCCATCCTGCTCGGCACGAACGAGGTCGTCGCCGACGCCGACCACCAGCTCGTCGTGCTCGTCGTCGACTCCGACCGGGACGCGAAGCGCGTGTCCGGCTACCTGCGCGGGGGGTTCGTCGACGGCGCCGTCCTGGTGTCCGCCCGGTCCGACGACACGGTCGCCGACGCGATCGTGGAGTTCGGCCTGCCGGCGGCCTTCGTCGGCCACCCGGCCGGGCGCGCGTCGGTCCCGCACGTCCGCATCGACAACCGCACCGCTGCGCGGCAGATCACGGAACGACTCCTCGCCACGGGGCGCCGGCGGGTCGGCATGCTCGCGAGCGCCCTGGACCGCGACTCCGGCGCCGACCGGCTCGAGGGGTTCCAGCAGGCCCTCGGCGACCGCTTCGACCCGCGTCTGGTCGTCGACGACCCGCTCTACTCGTACCAGGCCGGCGTGGCCGGCATGGCCGAGCTGCTGGACCGGGAGCCCGCGCTCGACGGCGTCTTCGCCGCGTCGGACGCGGTCGCGGCCGGAGCGCTGGAGACGTTGCGGGCATGCGGGCGCCGGGTGCCCGAGGACGTCGGCCTCGTCGGTTTCGACGACAGCGCCTGGGCGACGCGCAGCACGCCGCACCTGTCCACGGTGCGGCAGCCGGCGCGGGACATGGGCCGGGCCGCGGCGCGGCTCGTGCTCGACCAGCTCGGCGGCCACGAGGCGCACGACGTCACGCTGCCGACGGAGATCGTCTGGCGGGACTCCGCCTGACCCGGACGGTGCCCGGCGTTCAGCGCACGGCCGCGTCCCGGGCGTCCGCGAGCCGGCGCACCTCGACGGCCGGCAGCTCGTCCCACCACCGCCGGTAGCGGCGGAACACCGCGGGCTCGCGGTCGGCCAGCAGCTCCTGCAGCGAGGCCGCCTCGGCGGCCAGCGCGGACCAGACCCGGTCGGGCAGCGGCTCGACGACGGCCGCGTCGATCCCGTCGTCGGTCGCCCGCCAGAACCCGGTGACGCGGCCGTCCACGAGGACGGTCGCCAGGGTGTCGCCGTTGCGGCGCACGACGTGACCGCGCAACGCCTCGGGCACCACCCGGGTCCGGTCGGCGTGGGCGAGCAGGAGGCTGTCCCACATGCCCAGCAGGCGTGGGGGAGCGGGGGTGTCGGCGGCGGGCCGCGGGGCGTCCGGCAGGTCCAGCAGGGTGACGCCGTCGGGCCCGTCGATCTCGACGAGCTCCGGCCGCAGGGTCTCGACCGCGGGCCCGGTCCAGGGCTTGCGCAGCATCGTGAACCGGGCGAAGTCCGCCTCGGTGGCGGGGCCGAAGGCGGCGAGGTAGCGCCGCAGCAGGTGCACCACGGCGGGGTCGTCCCCCGCCGGCGGCTCGTTCGCGGCGGTCCGGGCGCCGGCGCGGTAGACCCGCTCGCGCGGGCTGAAGGACCACGGTGCCCCGCTCGGGACGTGGTGGAGCGGGGCCAGGGTCCGCAGCGCGAACCAGGTGGCGGGTGCCCGCTCGTCGTCCAGCAGGCGGCTCAGCTCGGTGACGATCTCGTCCTGGGTCCGGGGCCGGTCGGCGAAGGCCAGCACGGCGTCCCGCACCTCGTCGGCCTCGGCGGGGGTCAGCCGGGCCGGGGCGAAACGTCGGTCGTTCAGCCGGGAGCCGCGCAGCGGATGCGTCATCGCGTGGTGGAA
Source organism: Isoptericola sp. b515 (assembly GCF_030588125.1). NCBI lineage: Bacteria > Bacillati > Actinomycetota > Actinomycetes > Micrococcales > Promicromonosporaceae > Isoptericola > Isoptericola sp. b515. The sequence continues at coordinate 1,127,077 of NZ_JAUQYR010000001.1, forward strand.
CGCCGCCCAGTCGTCCTGGTGGACGGCGTGCAGCGTGACCCGCATCAGGGTGGCGCGCACCACCGTGCCGGAGGCGAAGGCGGCGTCCAGGTCGTCCGGGCGGAACCCCGCGACGCGGTTCCAGAGCGCCAGGTACGGCCCGGCGGGTTCCTGCGCCTGCAGCGCGCCCACCCGGCGGACGGCGTCCGGTACGGACGCGTCCGCCCGCTCCAGCAGGAGCTGACGGGCGAGCGTGGCACGACCGAGCCCGGTCCGGTCCAGACGCATGACGTCGAGACTGGCCCGGCGCGGCGTCACCGGCAAGCCGGACGCCCGCCGTGGCCACCGGCCGATCCGCAGCAGCGCGGTGCGGACGCGACGCGGCCGGCCCCCGACCCGGGTGAGGTCGAGGGCCGGCCGGTCGCCGTCTCAGCGGTTGAAGAGGCGCGAGAAGAAGCTCCCGCCGCCGCGCGGGGCCTCGGCGTGCCCGTCGCACCACTGGGAGGCGGGCACGGAGCGGCGCACGTCGGCGACGTGCTGGCCGCAGCCGCTCCACGTCGTCTTGCCGCAGGTGGAGCAGGTGGCGGGGTAGCACATGGGGTCGTTCTCCTTCGGGTCCGGGTCAGGCGAGGGTGAGGAAGAGCTTCTCGAGCTCGGCGGGCGTGAGCCCGTCCTCGGTGGTGTGGTCGGGGTCGACGAGGCACTCCTGCATCGCGTTCGCGACGACGGCGTAGCCGGCCTTGTCGAGCGCGCTGGCGACGGCGGAGAGCTGCATGACGACGTCACGGCAGCTCCGGCCGTCCTCGACGGCGGTGATGAGCGCGTCGAGCTGGCCGCGGGCGCGCTTGAGCCGGTTGACGATCTTGCGCTGGGCGGCAGCGTCCTGGGTCGACATCGGTCAGGTCCTCTCGGGAAAGGTGCGGTTCAGCCCACGGGGCTGGACTCGGTGGACGCGGCGGGTGCGGTGCTGATGAGCAGGTCGTCAGCGGTGGCGCCGAGGGCGGCGCGCAGCGTGAGCATGCCGCCGGACAGCGAGGCCGAGTCGAACCCGGCCTGCGACAGCACGCGGTGGGCGATGTTGGAGCGCACGCCCGAGGCGCACAGCACGCGGACCGGGTGTCCGGACGCCGCGGCGGTGACCTCGTCGAGCCGCTCGCGCAGCTCGGTGTGCGGGATGTTCAGCGAACCGGGGATGTGCCCGGTGGCGAACTCGTCGCGGCTGCGGACGTCCAGGACGAGCGTGTCGCGCCGGACCTCCTCGAGCTGGTCGACGTGCCAGATCCGCAGGGTGCCGTCGAGCACGTTGCTGGCGGCCATCCCGGCGAGGTTCACCGGGTCCTTGGCCGCCCCGTACGGCGGGGCGTAGGCGAGGTCGAGGTCGATGAGGTCGGCCACGGTCATCCCGGCCCGCACGGCGGTGGCGAGCACGTCGATCCGCTTGTCCACGCCGGCGCGGCCGACGGCCTGGGCGCCGAGCAGCACGCCGTCGCCGGCCCGGAAGTGGATCATCATGTGGATCTGCTCCGCACCGGGGAACCAACCCACGTGGTGGCCGGGGTGCAGGTGCAGGGTCTGGAAGTAGACGTCCGCGGCCCGCAGGTCGGCACGCGTCGCGCCGGTGGCCGCCGCGGTCATCTCGCCGACCCGCACGACGGCGGTGCCGACGGTGGGCGGCACCGGCCGGGCGGTCCCGGGCCGCAGGATGTCGTCGGCGACCAGGCGGCCGGCGCGGTTGGCCGGACCGGCCAGCGCGACCGGGCGGCGCACCCCGGTGACGGCGTCGGTGCTGGTGACCGCGTCGCCGACGGCCCAGATGCCGTCGGTGCTGGTGCGGCCGTGGTCGTCGACGACGATCGCACCGCGCTCGGTGGCGATCCCCGCCTTCTCGAACACGGCGGTGTCGGGGCGGACGCCGACGGACAGCACGATGACGTCGGCGGGCAGGCGGGTGCCGTCGGCGAGGACGACCGTGTCGTGGTCGGCGCCCTGCTCGATGCTGGACGCGCCCAGGCCGGTGCGTACCGTGACGCCGATCCGCTCGAGCTCAGCGGTGACCCGCCAGGCGACCTCGTGCTCCAGCGGGGGCAGCACGTGGGAGGACAGCTCGACGACGGTGACGTCCAGGCCGCGGGCGGCGAGCGTCTCGGCCGCCTCGAGGCCGATGAAGCCGGCCCCGAGGACCACGGCGCGTCCCGCCCCGGCGTCGATGCGCTCGCGCAGCGAGGTGGCGTCACCGATGGAACGCAGCGTGTGCACCCGTGCCGAGTCGATCCCGTCGAGGGGCGGGCGCACGGCCTTGGCACCGGGGGAGAGCACCAGGGCGTCGTAGTCGACCGTGTCCGTGCCGTCGTCGGTCAGCACCGTGAGCCGGCGTGCCTCGGGGTCGAGGCCGACGACGTCGTGCCGCGTGCGCACGTCGAGGTCGAGGGCGGCGCGGAGTTTCTCCGGGGTCTGGACGAGCAGCTCGTCGGCCTCGGCGATCTCCCCACCCACGTGGTAGGGGAGCCCGCAGCTCGCCCACGAGACGTGCTCGCTGCGGTCCAGCACGACGATCTCGGCGCTCTCGTCGAGCCGCCGAGCCCGGGCCGCCGCGCTCATGCCGCCGCCGACCCCACCCACGATGACGATCTTCATGGCTGCGAGAATATACCCCTTGGGGTATCGCATCAAGATGACGTCCGCGTGGGCCTCGTCACCACGATCCAGGGTACGCCCGCCCGGTGGTCGTCTCGCGGGAGTCGCGGATCGGCGGTGAGATGGAGGTATGGGATCCCCGTCGGATCTCGGTCCGGCCGCGGTCGGCACAGCCGTCCCGTCGCCGCCCGAGGCGCCCTGGTCGTCACCGCCCGCGGAGGTGCTGGCCGCCCTGGGGTCCGGGCACGCGGGCCTGAGCGCCGAGGAGGCCGCCGACCGGCTGGAGGCGGTCGGGCCGAACCGGTTGTCCACCGTGCAGCGCGACCCCCTGTGGAAGCGGGTGGCGGTCCACTTCGACGACGTGCTCATCGAGATCCTGCTCGTGGCGGCGGTGCTCAAGGCCTTCCTCGCCGACTGGGTCGACGTGACCGTCATCCTCGCCGTCGCGGTGATCAACGCCGCCGTCGGCTTCGTCCAGGAGGGCCGGGCGGAGAAGGCCCTGGAGGGCATCCGGCGGATGCTGTCGGCCTCGGCCCAGGTGCGGCGCGACGACGCCTGGACCGAGATCGGGGCGGACGACGTCGTGCCCGGGGACCTGCTGCGCGTGGGGTCCGGCGACCGGGTGCCGGCCGACGTGCGCCTGCTGCGCGCGACCAACCTGCGGGTGGACGAGTCCGCGCTGACCGGTGAGTCGGTGCCCGCGGACAAGGGCGTGGACGCCGTGCCCGAGGGCGCCGGCATCGGGGACCGCACCGACATGCTGTTCTCCGGCACGCTGGTCGCCGCGGGCCAGGGGGTCGGCGTCGTCACCACGACCGGGCGGGCGACCGAGATCGGCCGGATCCAGACGATGATCTCCGAGGTCCAGGCCCTGGAGACGCCGCTGACCCGACGGCTGGACCGGTTCGGCAAGATCCTCGCGGCCGGGATCGTCGCGATGGCCCTGGTCATGGTGGCCGTCGGCCGGTTCGTGCACGGGTTCGGCGTGGACGAGCTGATCTCGGCCTCGATCGGCTTCGCCGTGGCCGCCGTGCCCGAGGGGCTGCCCGCCCTCGTGACGATCACGCTCGCTCTGGGCGTGCAGCAGATGGCGCGACGCCGCGCGATCACGCGCAAGCTGCCGGCCGTCGAGACGCTCGGGTCCGTGACGACGATCTGCTCGGACAAGACCGGCACGCTGACCAAGAACGAGATGACCGCGCGCACCGTCCGCACCGCCGCGCGGTCCTTCCTGGTCTCGGGGGCGGGCTACGCCCCGCACGGGGTGGTGGAGCTCGCCCCGGACCACGGCGGCCGCCCGGTCGACCCGGACGCCGACCCGGACCTCGTGGCCGTGGCCGAGGTCATGATGCTCTGCAACGACGCCCGCATCGTCCCGGACGGCTCCGACGAGGGCGGCTGGGCCCTGGTCGGCGAGCCCACCGAGGGTGCGCTGCGCTCCCTCGGGCACAAGGCCGGGATCGAGCCGGCCGGGTGGCGTCGCGTCGACCTGGTGCCGTTCGAGTCGGACACGAAGTTCATGGTCACCCTCGACGAGGACCCGGACGGCCTGCTGCACGTGCACCTCAAGGGCGCCCCGGACCACGTGCTGGACCGCTGCACGACCCAGGTCGGTCCGGACGGCTCGGCGCAGCCGCTGGACCGCGCGTTCTGGGACGCGCAGATCGACGCGCTCGGTGAGCAGGGGCTCCGCGTGCTCGCCGCCGCACGCTCCGCCGCGCCGGACGGCGCGACCGAGGTCGACGTGCCCGACGTCGACGGCGGCATGGAGCTGTGCGGGCTGGTGGGGATCCTCGACCCGCCCCGTCCCGAGGCCGTCGACGCCATCGCCCGCTGCCGCGACGCCGGGGTCCAGGTCACGATGATCACCGGCGACCACGCCGGCACGGCGATCTCCGTCGGCCGCGAGATGGGCATCGGCGACACCGCGGTGCTGACCGGCGCCGAGCTGGAGGCGATGAGCGACGCGGAACTGCGCGCCGTCGTGCGGGACGTCCACGTGTACGCCCGCACCAGCCCCGAGCACAAGATCCGCATCGTCTCGGCGCTGCAGGCCCATGACGAGGTCGTGGCCATGACCGGCGACGGGGTCAACGATGCCCCGGCGCTGACCCAGGCCGACGTCGGCGTCGCGATGGGGATCAAGGGCACCGAGGCCACGAAGGAGGCGGCGGACGTCGTGCTGGCCGACGACAACTTCGCCACCATCGAGCGGGCGGTGGAGGAGGGGCGGCGGATCTACGACAACATCCGCAAGTCGGTGCTGTTCCTGCTGCCCACCAACGGTGCCGAGTCGCTGGTGATGCTGGTGGCGGTGCTGTTCGGTCTCGCGCTGCCGCTCGAACCGGTCCAGGTGCTGTGGATCAACCTCATCACGGCGATCACCCTGACCCTCGCCCTGGCCTACGAGCCCGCCGAGCGCGACATCATGGCCCGCCCGCCGCGCCCGGCCGACACCCCGATCCTCGACGGCGTGCTGCTGCGGCGGGTCGTGCTGGTCTCCCTGCTCATCGGCGGCGCGACCCTGTTCCTCTTCTACACGGCCCGGGCGTCCGGCGTGCCTGTGCCCGAGGCGCAGACCGTGGCGGTGACGATGCTCGCCCTGGGCCAGCTCGCCTACCTGTTCAACTGCCGCCTGCTGGACCGCTCCAGCCTGACCGTCGACGTGCTGCGCGGGAACCCTGCGGTGTGGATCTCGGTCGCGGTGCTGCTGCTGCTCCAGGCGGCGTTCGTGTACGCGCCGTTCATGCACACGTGGTTCGGCTCGGCGCCCATCGGCCCGGCCGACTGGGCCGTGGCGGCCGCGCTGGCCGCGGTGGTGTTCGTCCTCGTCGAGGGAGCGAAGTGGTGGGGGCGGCGGCACGGTCGCTCGCGGCCACGTCCCGAACATGCACCGTCGTCCGACGTGTCCTAGGTTCACTGGTGTCCGGCCCACCGTTCGACCCTGGAGAGTGAACCGCGCATGGAAGTGACCGGGATCATCACCGCCATCATCATCGGCGCCGTCATCGGCGCCCTGGGTCGACTGGTGGTGCGCGGGAAGCAGAACATCTCGATCATCGCCACGATCCTCGTCGGCATCGTGGCCGCGCTGATCGGCACCTGGCTCGCCAGCCTCGTCGGGGTGGCCGACACGGGCGGGATCGACTGGATCGAGCTGGCCTTCCAGATCGGGCTCGCGGCGATCGGTGTCGCGATCGTGGCGGGTGCCGGTCGCCGCTGAACCGCCGGACCCACCGCACCGGGACGGGGTGCCGCCGACGCCTCCGGGCGGACGGCGGCACCCCGTCGGTCGTCGGGGCTGGAGCGCGCGGCGGTCCATGAACTACAGTTTTCGGTATGCCGAAAACTCTGACGCGGACCTCCGGATCAGCGCTCTCCCTGGCGGCCGCCGCGGCGCTGCTCGCCGGGTGCGCCGTGCCGACCGGCCAGGCCGCCGACGGGGACGACCGTCCCGTGGTGCTGACCACGTTCACCGTGCTGGCCGACATCGCCGAGAACGTCGCCGGTGACCACCTGCGCGTCGAGTCCATCACCAAGGTCGGCGCCGAGATCCACGGGTACGAGCCCACGCCCGGGGACGTGCGACGCGCCGCCGACGCCGACCTGATCCTCGACAACGGGCTGAACCTCGAGGCGTGGTTCGGCCAGTTCGTCCAGGACGCCGACGCCCCGCACGTCGTCGTCTCCGAGGGGGTCGAGGTGCTCGACATCGCCGAGGACGCCTATGCCGGCACCCCGAACCCGCACGCCTGGATGAGCCCGCTGAACGTCCAGACCTACGTCGACACCATGGTCGACGCGTTCTCCGACCTCGCGCCCGAGCACGCCGAGGACTTCGCCGCGAACGCCGAGGCCTACGACGCCGAGCTCCAGGCGGTCCAGGACGACCTCGTCGCGGCGCTGGAGACCCTGCCCGCCGAGCAGCGGGCGCTGGTCACCTGCGAGGGCGCCTTCTCCTACCTGGCCCGCGACGCCGGGCTCAGCGAGCAGTACCTGTGGGCGGTCAACGCCGAGCAGCAGGCCACGCCGCAGCAGGTCGCCGACGTCATCGAGTTCGTCGGGGCGAACGACGTGCCCGCCGTGTTCTGCGAGTCCACCGTCTCCGACGCGGCGATGCAGCAGGTCGTCGAGGCCACGGGCGCCCGGTTCGGCGGCACGCTCTACGTGGACTCGCTCTCCGAGCCCGACGGGCCCGTGCCGACCTACCTGGAGCTGGTGCGGCACGACGCCGACCTCATCGTCGCGGGCCTGACCGGCGCCGCGGCGGGCGACGGGGCCGGCTCGTGACGGAGCCGGCCCCGGTGATCGAGGCCGACGACGTCACCGTCCGCTACGGGGACGTGCTGGCCCTCGACGGGGTGACCCTGCGCGTGGGCGCCGGGACCGTCTGCGGGCTGGTCGGGATGAACGGTTCCGGCAAGTCCACGCTGTTCAAGGCCCTCATGGGCATGGTCGACGTCACGCACGGCGGGGTACGGGTCGCGGGCGGCACCCCCGCCCGCGCCCGGCGCCAGGGTCTGGTGGGCTACGTGCCCCAGACGGAGGCGGTCGACTGGGGCTTCCCGGTCTCCGTGCACGACGTGGTGATGACGGGACGCTACGGCCACCTCGGCCTCACGCGCCGCCCTCGCCCCGCCGACCGGGAGGCCGTCGCCGAGGCGCTCGACCGGGTCGAGCTGACGGACCTGGCCGACCGTCAGATCGGCCAGCTCTCCGGCGGCCAGCGCAAACGCGCCTTCGTGGCCCGCGGCATCGCCCAGGACGCGCGCCTGCTACTGCTCGACGAACCCTTCGCGGGGGTGGACAAGCGCTCCGAGGCCACGATCGTGCGCCTGCTGCGCGAGCTCGCCGCGGACGGACGGACGGTCCTGGTCTCCTCCCACGACCTGCACGCCCTGCCGCAGCTCGCCGACGAGGCGGTCCTGCTGCTGCGCCGGGTGCTGTTCCACGGGTCGGTCGCCGAGGCGCTGGAACCGGACCACCTGGCGCGGACCTTCGGTCTCGAGGTGCCGCTGGACGCGCTCGGAGGGGAGGCCTCGTGACCCTCCTCGACCTGCTCCTCGAACCGCTGTCCTACGACTTCATGGTCCGGGCCTTCGTCACGACGACGGTCGCCGCCGTCGTCGCGGCGCTGCTGTCCTGCTGGCTCGTGCTCGTCGGCTGGTCGCTCATGGGCGACGCCGTCTCGCACGCCGTGCTGCCCGGCGTCGTCATCGCCTACATCCTGGGAGCCCCGTTCGCGCTGGGTGCGCTCGTCTTCGGCGGGCTGGCCGTGGTGCTCATCGGTGCCGTGCGCGACTCCGGCCGGGTCAAGGAGGACGCCGCGATCGGCATCGTCTTCACGACGCTGTTCGCCCTCGGGCTGGTGCTCGTCTCGGTGACGCCCAGCCAGACCGACCTGAGCCACATCATCTTCGGCAACGTCCTGGGGATCTCGTCGGTCGAGCTGGCGCAGGTGCTCGCGCTCGCCGTCGTCGGCTCGACGGTGCTGCTGGTCAAGCGGCGCGACCTCGTGCTGTTCGCCTTCGACCCCACCCACGCCCACGCCATCGGGCTGTCGACGCGCCGGCTCAGCGCCCTGCTGCTCGGGGTCCTCGCCCTGACCGCCGTCGTGACGCTGCAGGTGGTCGGCGTGATCCTGGTCGTGGCGATGCTCATCATCCCCGGGGCGACGGCGTCGCTGCTCACCCAGCGGTTCGGACGGATGCTGGTGCTGGCGCCGACGATCTCGGCGCTGTCCTCGATCGTCGGGATCTACCTGTCGTACTGGCTCGACGCCGCCTCGGGCGGGATGGTCGTGCTGGTGCAGGGGGCGGTGTTCACCGTGGTGCTGCTGACCAGCCCGCGGTACGGCCCGCTGCGTCGGTGGCGGGCGCGGTCGGTCCCGGCCGGCGTGCGGGCCTGACCGATGGGCGGGCACCGGGGTGCCCGCCCACGGAGGGGTCTCAGGCGCCGGTGCGGACCAGCATCTTGCCGACGTTGCCGCCGCTCATCATGTCGAGGAACGCCTGCGGTGCGTTCTCGATGCCGTCCACGACGGTCTCGTCGTAGGCGATCTTCCCCTCGGAGAACCAGCCGGTCATCAGCTCGCGGAACCGGGGCGCGTGGTCGAGGTAGCCGCCCAGCGTGAAGCCGCGCAGCGTCAGTCCCCGCGTGATCGCGTTCGCCAGGTTGTCCGGGCCGGGCGTGCGCTCGGTGTCGTTGTACTGCGAGATGGCGCCGCACAGGGCGATCCGTCCGCCGGTGTTCATCCGGTCCAGCGCCGCCTCGAGGTGGTCGCCGCCGACGTTGTCGAAGAACACGTCGACGCCGTCCGGGGTGACCTCGCGCAGCTGTTCGCGCACGGGGGCGTCCTTGTAGTTGAACGCGGCGTCGTAGCCGTACCGGCTGGTGAGCAGCTCGACCTTCTCGGCCGAGCCCGCGGAGCCGATGACGCGTCCCGCGCCGAGGAGGCGCGCGATCTGGCCGACGGCCGTGCCGACGGCACCGGCGGCACCCGAGACGAACACGGTGTCGCCCTCGCGCAGGTCGGCGATCGCGGTGAGACCGACGTAGGCGGTCAGGCCGGTCATGCCGAGGATGCCGAGGTAGAGGGACGACGGGACGCCGGGGATCTCGGGCAGGACCTGGAACCCGCCGGCGTCCTCCTGGACGACGTCGCGCCAGCCGTACTGGTGCAGCACCAGGGCGCCGACGGGGACGTCGTCGGACGCGGACTCGACGACCCGGCCGACGGCGCCGCCGGTCATGGTCTCGTCCAGCGCGAACGGCGGGACGTAGCTCTTGACGTCGTTCATCCGACCGCGCATGTAGGGGTCGACGGACACGTACTCGTTGGCGACGCGGACCTGGCCGGGCTCGAGGTCGCCGTAGGTGACCTCGACGGTGCGGAAGGTCTCCGCGGTGGGCCAGCCCGTGGGGCGGGCCGCGAGCTGGATCTGGGTGGAGGTGGCCTGGGACATGGTGGAACTCCCGAGAAGGGTGGGGTGCTGCGGTCGGTCGGTGGGTCAGGAGAGGAGGGCCGCCGTCACGGCGACGACGGCGAGCAGCGGCAGCGTGCCCTGGGTGACGGCGGCGCGGCGCTTGTCCGGCGAGGAGACCAGGAGCACCAGGGCCGCCGCCGTCATCGCGCCGGTGCCCGCGAGGAGGAGCGACGCGCCGGCCGGGCTCGGGTCGTCGGACGCTCCGGTCAGCAGCGTCAGGACGATGCCGGTCACGGCGATGATCGCGAGGAACAGGTTGTAGAACCCCTGGTTGAAGGCGAGCTCGCGGGTCGCGGCCGCCTGGTCCGCCGTCGTGCCGAACACGGCGCGCGCCCGGGTGGTCCAGGCGAAGGACTCCAGCCAGAAGATGTAGACGTGCAGTGCGGCGGCGAGGCCGGCCAGGACCAGTCCCGTGACGATCATCGGGGTCGCTCCTCGGTCGGTGGACGGCACGGTCGTTCTGCACTGCTCGTTCCACAACGTATAGTGGAACGATCGTTGCAGCAAACCGGGAGCGTGGCATGGGTAGGGCGCAGACCTTCGAGACCGACGAGGTGGTGCGCGCCGCGCTCGGCGTGTTCTGGAGGTCCGGGTACGAGGCGACCTCCGTCCCCACCCTGGAGCAGGCCACCGGGCTGAACCGCTCGAGCCTGTACCACGCCTTCGGGTCCAAGCGCGGCGTCTTCGACGCCGCCGTGCAGGCCTACCTCGACGACGTCGTGCGTCCCCGGTTGCGCCCCCTCGTCGCCGACCCCGTCGGCCCGGACGCGGTCGTCGACTACGTCGTGGGCCTGCGGTCGGCGCTCCTGCGCGCCGACTCGATCCAGGCGGACAGCGGGTGCCTGCTCGTCAACACCTCCGGGTCGCCGATCTCCCGCGACGAGACCGTCCGCCGGACCGTCGCCGCCTACCGGGCCGAGCTGCGCTCCGCGCTGGGGCGCGGCGTGGACGCCCGGTTCACCGACCGGGGCGCCGTCGAGCGTGAGCGTGTCGCGGACCTGTGCACCGCGCTCGTGGTCAGCGCCTTCGCCACCGTGCGGGTCGACCCCGCCGGGGCCGTCAGCGCGCTGGACGGCGCCCTCGGCCTGCTCGAGGCCGAGCCGACATAGCGATTCCTGCCCGATATCGGGCATCAGGTGGACACTCGGCCCGCGGTAGCGCACCATGGCGGGATGCAGGAGCACGGCATCGACCCCGAGCTGGTCGCGCGCATCGCCGCGACGACCGGCCTCACGGCGTCCGAGGGCGCCCGCGTGGTCGAGGACGTCCTGGCCTGGTACGCCGAACCCGTCGAGGACTACGTCCGGCGCCGGCACGCGAGCCTGCGGACCGCCGGCCACCGGAACGACGAGGTCTACGCCCGGATCGTCGCCGAGCTGCGGGCCCGGGTCGTCGCCGCTCCGGTCCTGACCGAGCGGCAGGTCCGCCGCATCGTCACCGGCTGACCTGCTCGTCACCCCGTCCCACCACACCCTCCGGAGCAGCAACCATGTGCGGAATCGTCGGCTACGTCGGCCCCCAGCAGGCCGCGCCCGTCCTCGTCGAGGGCCTCACCCGGCTCGAGTACCGCGGGTACGACTCCGCGGGCATCGCCGTGCTCAACCCGCGCTCGGACGCGCGCCCGTCCCGGGTGGTGCGCTCCCGGGGCCGGGTCCGCGACCTCGAGGCCGCCCTGCCCGCGCGCCTGACGGGCACCACCGGGATCGGGCACACGCGGTGGGCCACCCACGGCGAGCCCAGCGAGCGCAACGCCCACCCCCACACCTCGGCCGACGGCCGGGTGCACGTGGTCCACAACGGGATCATCGACAACTTCGCCACGCTGCGCAGCCGTCTGGCCGACGACGGTGTGGACCTCACCTCGGACACCGACACCGAGGTCGTCGCCCACCTCGTGGCCCGCGAGCTCGACGCCGGGCTGAGCGTCGAGGACGCGGTCCGGGCCGCCGTCGCGCAGATCGACGGCACCTACGCCCTCGCCGTGCTCGACGTCGAGACCCCCGACCGCGTCGTCGTGGCGCGCAACGGGTCCCCGCTGCTGCTGGGCGTGGGTGACGGCGAGATGTTCGTCGCGTCCGACCCGGCGGCGATCGTGCGGCACACCAGCCAGGTCGTGCTGCTCGACGACGGCGACTTCGCCACCGTGACCGCCGACGGCTTCCACAGCTTCACCGCCGGCGAGGAGCGGACGGCCCGGTCCGCCGTCACCCTCGACCTCACCGTCGAGGAGCTGGAGCTCGACGGCCACGCGCACTTCATGCACAAGGAGATCCACGAGCAGCCCGACAGCGTCGAACGGATGCTCACCGGCCGCCTGGACGACCGGTTCGGCACCGCCAAGCTGGCCGGCCTCAACCTCGAGCCGCGCGACCTGCGCCGCTTCGACCGGGTCAAGGTGCTGGGCTGCGGGTCGGCGTACTACGTCGGTCAGCTCGGCGCCTCGATGATCGAGGACCTCGCGCGGATCCCCGCCGACGCCGAGCCCGCCAGCGAGTTCCGCTACCGCAACCCGATCATCGAGCCCACCACGCTGTACGTCGTGGTCAGCCAGTCGGGCGAGACCGCCGACACCCTCTTCGCGGTCCGCGAGGTGCAGCGCAAGGGCGGCACCGTCGTCGGGCTCGTCAACGCGGTCGGGTCCTCGATCGCCCGCGAGGTCGACGGCGGCATCTACCTGCACGCGGGGCCCGAGGTCGCGGTCGCCTCCACCAAGGCGCTGACGCACATGTCGATCGGGTTCGCGCTGCTCGCCCTCGTGCTGGGCCGGGTCCACGACCTCTCCTACGCCGACGGGCGGCGCATCATCGCCGGGCTGCGGGCGATCCCCGGGCAGATCCGCGAGATCCTCGCCGACGAGGAGGCGCTCGCCGAAGCGGCGCGCGAGCTCGCGACCGCCGCGAGCCTGTTCTTCGTGGGCCGGGTGCGGGGCTACCCGGTCGCCCGCGAGGGCGCCCAGAAGTTCAAGGAGATCACCTACCGGCACGCCGAGGCCTACCCGACCAGCGAGCTCAAGCACGGCCCGCTCGCGCTCATCAGCCCCGAGCTGCCGTCGGTGGCGATCATCCCCGACGACGACCTGGTGGAGCGCAACATCACGGCGGCGCAGGAGATCCGCGCCCGGGGCGGTGCCGTCGTGGCGATCACCCACCCGGGTGTCGAGCTCGGCGACGCCGCGACGTCGCGCATCGAGGTGCCGCGCAACGAGGTCGAGCTCGACCCGATCCTGCTCACCATCCCCACCCAGCTCCTCGGGTACCACGCGGCCGTGGCGCTGGGCGAGGACGTCGACCGCCCCCGCAACCTGGCCAAGTCCGTCACCGTGGAGTGACGCCCGGCACGGGCCCCTGGTGCGGAGTGCCGACCTGCCTGCCACGATGGCGGCACGTGGATCCACCGGGAGCGTGACGGGGGGCTGACGATGACGTCGCAGGAGGACACGCGGGCGACCCGGACGACGGTCGGCGTCTGGACGCTCACGGCCATGGTCGTCGGTTCCATGGTCGGCGCCGGCGTGTTCTCCCTGCCCAGCCGGTTCGCCGAGGAGACCGGGGTGGCGGGCGCGCTGATCGCCTGGGCCGTGGCCGGGGGCGGCATGCTCACCCTGGCGCTCGTCTTCCAGCGTCTCGCCGTGCGCCGCCCGGACCTCGACGCCGGGGTCTTCGCCTACGCCAAGGCCGGGTTCGGCGAGTACACGGGGTTCTTCTCAGCGGCCGGCTACTGGGCCAGCGCCTGCGTGGGCAACGTGACCTACTGGGTGCTCATCATGTCCACGCTCGGCGCCTGGGTCCCCGCCCTGGGCGAGGGGGACACCCTGGTCGCGGTGGCCGTGTCGTCGGTGGGGCTGTGGCTCTTCTACCTGCTGGTGCGGCGCGGCATCACCGAGGCGACGGCCATCAACCGCGTGGTGACGGTCGCCAAGCTGGTCCCGATCGTCGTGTTCGTCCTGCTGGCGCTGTTCGTGTTCGACCCGGCGGTCTTCGCGGGCAACTGGGGCGGGGAGTCCTACGGCTCCCTGTTCGACCAGGTGCGGGACACGATGCTGATCACGGTCTTCGTGTTCCTCGGCGTCGAGGGGGCGAGCGTCTACTCGCGGCACGCCCGCCGTCGCGAGGACGTGGGCCGGGCCACCCTGCTGGGCTTCGGCAGCGTCCTGGCGATCTTCGCGTCGGTGACGATGGTGTCCTACGGCGTGCTCCCCGTCGAGGAGATCGCCGAGCTGCGGCAGCCCTCCATGGCCGGCGTGCTCGACGCCGCGGTCGGGGAGTGGGGCACCGCGTTCGTCAGTGTCGGCCTGATCATCTCCGTGCTCGGTGCCTACCTGGCCTGGACCCTCATGGCCGCCGAGGTGCTGTTCGTCGCCGCCAAGGACCGTGACATGCCGCGGTTCCTGTCCCGGACCTCGGCGCGCGACGTGCCGGTCAGTGCGCTGCTGCTCACCACCGTGCTGTCGCAGGTCGTGCTCGTCATCACGATGTTCAGCGCCGACGCCTTCGACTTCGCCCTCGACCTGACGGCGGCGATGACTCTCATCCCGTTCCTCCTGGCCGCGGCCTACGCGCTGAAGCTCCGCGTCCGGCGCGAGACGTACGACGGCGCGCCGGCCCGGACGCTGCGCGCCGACCTCCTGATCGCCGTCCTGGCGACCCTCTACACGGCGTTCCTGGTGTTCGCGGCCGGGCTCGACCTGCTGCTCCTGTCGCTGATCTTCTACGCGCCTGCCACGCTGCTCTTCGTGATGACCCGGCGTGAGCAGGGTCGGGCGGTGTTCCGCCCGTCGGAGCTCGTCCTGTTCGGGGTCGTCACGGCCGGTGCGGTGCTCGGGGTCGTCGGGTTGGCGACCGGCTGGGTCACCCTGTGAGACAAGGAGAAGGACCGTGACGGGAACCACCGGAGCGACTGCCCACGGCGTGCACTCGGAGGTCGGGCGGCTGCGCAAGGTCCTGGTCTGCCGACCGGGTCTGGCGCACGAGCGGCTCACCCCGACCAACAGCGACGACCTGCTGTTCGACGACGTGATGTGGGTGGAGGCGGCCCAGCGCGACCACGCCGACTTCGTGGAGAAGCTGACCTCCCGCGGGGTCGAGGTCGTCGAGCTGCACGACCTGCTCGCCGAGACGATGGCGATCCCGGACGCGCGCGCCTGGCTGCTGGACCGCCTCCTGGTGCCGAACCGGGTCGGGCTGGGACTGGTCGACGGCACCCGGGCCTATCTCGAGTCGTTGGCGCCGCACGAGCTCGCCCGGTTCCTCATCGGCGGGCTGTCCACGGCGGACATGCCCCAGGACTACCTGACGGGTTACGTCTCCCTGGCGCGCGAGTCGCCCGACGCGCGGGAGTACCTGCTGCCGCCGCTGCCCAACACGCTGTACACCCGGGACACCACCTGCTGGATCTACGGCGGGCTGACGCTGAACCCGCTGTACTGGCCGGCCCGCAAGGACGAGACGCTGCTCATGACGGCGATCTACTCCTTCCACCCGGGCTACAAGGACTCCACGATCTGGTGGGGCGACCCGGAGGTCGACTGGGCGCAGGCCTCGCTCGAGGGTGGCGACGTCATGCCGGTCGGCGACGGCGTCGTCCTCGTCGGGATGAGCGAGCGCACGTCGCGCCAGGCCATCAGCCAGTTCGCCAAGTCGCTGTTCGACGCCGGTGCCGCCCGGCAGGTCGTCGTGGCCGGCATGCCCAGGCTGCGCGCGGCGATGCACCTCGACACCGTGTTCACGTTCGCCGACCGCGACCTGGTGACGGTGCACCCGCAGATCGTCGACGGCATCCACCCCTACGTGCTCTACCCGAGCGACCGCTCACCCGGGATCGAGGTGGTCGACGCCCGCGGCAAGTCCTTCGTCGACGTCGTCGCCGGGGCCATGGGACTGCCACGCCTGCGGGTCGTCGAGACGGCCGGGGACCTGTACGCCTCCGAGCGTCAGCAGTGGGACTCCGGGAACAACGCGGTCGCGCTGGAGCCCGGCGTGGTGTTCACCTACGACCGCAACACCCTGACGAACGCGGCGCTGCGGCGCGCCGGGGTCGAGGTCATCGAGATCGTCGGCGCTGAGCTCGGCCGCGGCCGCGGCGGCGGGCACTGCATGACGTGCCCGATCGTGCGCGACCCGCTGGACTGAATAGAGAGTCAGCCTTCTGAGGCCACCATTGCGCGCGCCAGCTCGGCACACGTCGCCGTCACGTCGTCCCATTTCCACCACCGCTTCTCCAGGCCCTTGTAGCGAGGGAGCTCGGGGATGACGGCGGCGTCCTTCGGTTCCGGTGCGGCGAGCTGAGCGGCGACCTGGGTGGCGACGGGGGACTCGTCGTGCAGCAGGTCGGCGTAGTAGTCGTCGATGCCGACCAGCACGCGTGCAGCATGGTCGGTCCCGGCAGCCGCGGCGAGCGCCGCGACGTCGAGGTAGTCGCGCACCTGGTTCCGCTTGACGATGAGGAAGGCCTTGATGCGCAGGATCTCGTCGAAGGTCGGCACCGTGAGCGTGCGGCCCGAGGGCAGGCGAAGTCGTTCGGTCTCCAGCGGCCTCGTGCGGATCAGCTGCCGCAGGCCGGACTCGATGCCTCCGAGCTCTCCGAGAATGATCTTTCCGGGGCGGACACGGTTGGTCAGCCACTCACCCTCGCGCTCGAGGGCATCGAGGATGATGTCGAAACGGTCGCGCAGGTCGACGAGCACATGGTCGTGGTCGACGGAGAGTCGATGCCGCGCGTGCAGCGCCGCGGCGGTACCCCCGACGAGGACGGCGTCCGGGACGATCTCCTGCAGCCTCGCGGCCGACTCCGCGAGCTCGTCCAGGGTCGGGACATCGTGCGGGTCTGCAGCGTCCTCCACAGCAGGCATATGATTATCGTATCTGATAAGGAGGACCGATGCTCCGTTTCCGCAACATCGATGCCAGCCCGGAGGATCCGGTGTCGTCCTGGGGCATCGAGGGACTGTCCACCGCCCTGGAGCGGGGATACCTGCCGCACTGGCAGCGCATCGCGCGAGCGGTCCGCGACGAGCCGCACGGTACCGTCGCCCGCCAGCTCGAGACGGCGCTCACCGTCGTCGAGCCGAACGGCGCCACCGCCCTGCTGTCCGCCGTGCTCGCGCAGGCCCGGGAGAGTGACCGGGCGGCCGTCGCCCGGAGCCTGCGTGAGCACGTCCGCCGATCCGGACTCACGGCCCAGGAGCTCGCGGCGGCTGTCGGTACGTCACCGTCCCGGCTCTCGACCTATCTCTCCGGTCGGGTCGTGCCCTCGGCCGCCATCGCGCGGCGCATCGCACGGACCGCCGAGGAGCATGCGCGCCGTGGCCGGATCCACCCCGGCGGCGCACTCGACAGCCCTGCTGCCTGACGGGCCGGGTCGTCGTCAGGACCCGGGCCGCTCCGCCGCCTCGAGCTCCTCGACCGCCGCGATCAGCGTGGCGGCGTCGTGCGGCCCCCGGTGCCGGCTGCCGTCCAGGAAGAACGTCGGTGTGCCCTGCGCGCCGCTGGCCCGGGCGCTCTCGGCGTGGTCGGCGACCCGGGCGTGCAGCGCCTCGTCGGCCAGGTCGGCGTCGAACTGCTCCGGGTCCAGCCCGAGCTCGTCGGCATAACCCCGCAGATCCTCGGCCTCGAGCGCGGTCTGGTTCGCGAACAGCAGGTCGTGCATCTCCCAGAACTGTCCTTGCCGGGCGGCCGCCTCGGCGGCGACGGCGGCGAGCCGGGCGTGCGGGTGCACGTCGTCCAGGGGCAGGTGCCGCACGACGTAGCGCACCCGACCGTCCAGGGCGTCGCGCAGGTCGCGCCACATGCCGGTGGCCCGGGCGCAGAACGGGCACTCGAAGTCGAGGTACTCCACGATCGTGTGCGGCGCGTCCGGGTTGCCGCGGTAGTGGTCGTGGCGCAGGTCGACCGCCGGGTCGAGCGTCGTCGGCAGGTCGGCGCTCTCCTCACCCCAGCGCACGCGCGCCAGCCGGAACAGCACCCAGCCCAGCAGCGAGGCGAGCACGAGGGCGAGCAGCACGCCGACCGTCGCGGCCTGCACCTGGGACTCGTCGTCGAAGGCCAGGCCGATCACCAGCAGCGACACGGTGAAGCCGATGCCGGACAGGGCGGCGCCCCCCAGCACGCTGCCGGGCCCCACGCCGTCGGGCAGCGTGCCCAGGCCCAGCCGGACGGCCACCCAGGTGCCGAGGCTGATGCCGACGAGCTTGCCGACCACGAGCCCGGCGACCACGCCCCACGTGATCGACGAGACGAGCGCCTCGCCGAGGGCTCCGCCGCGCAGGTCGATCCCCGCGTTGGCCAGGGCGAACAGCGGCACGACGACGACGTTCACGGGGGTGTTGAGCACCTCGTGCAGACGGTGGTTCACCGAGATGGAGCGGGAGAGCCCGAGCTGGACGTCTCGGGCGACGGCGGCGCTGGGGGACTGCCAGTAGGCGCGGTAGAGGTTCTTGGTGCGGACCACGTCGGCCCGCTTCGTCAGGGCGGCGGGCACCAGCAGCCCGGCGAGCATCCCCGCGATGGACGGGTGGATGCCGGCCTGCATCGTCGCGCCCCAGAGCACGACGACGACGAGGACGTAGGGGGTGCTGCGCCATTCGCGCATCCGGCCCAGCAGCCAGAGCGCGACGAGGCACGCCCCGGCGAGCAGCAGCGGGCCCACCTGGACGTCCTCGGAGTAGACGACGCCGATGATCGACACGGCGAGGAAGTCGTCCACCACGGACAGCGTCAGCAGGAAGACCCGGAGCTGGTTGGACATCCGCGGACCCACCAGCGCCAGGACACCGAGCAGGAACGCCGTGTCCGTGCCGACGACGGCACCCCACCCCTGCGGTGCCGTGCTGCCGGCGATCGCCAGGTAGATCAGCGCGGGCACCACGACCCCGGCGGTGCCGGCGACGAGCGGGACGAGCCGCTGGCTCCGTCGTCGCAGGGACCCGATCGTCAGCTCCTGACGCACCTCGAGCCCGACGACGAAGAAGAACAGCACCATCAGCCCGTCGTTGACCCAGTGGTGCAGGTCCATGTCGAAGGCCAGGTCGCCGAGGTCGACCTGGATCGGGATCTCCCACAGCGCGGTGTACGACGCGGAGAACGGGGAGTTGGCCCACAGCAGGGCGAACAGCGTGACCGACAGCAGCAGCACGGCCGCGCCGGTGTCGGTGCGCAGCCGCTGCGCGATCTTCAGGGCCATGGGGGACTCCTTCGAGGGGCTCTGGGAGCCTACGACGGCCGGGCGCGGTGCGCTGCCGGTGCCGGGCCGTCGTCGCGCGCCGCCCGCAGGAAGCACCGCGCGGACGGAGGGACCCTGCCTCCGTCCGCGCGGTCCGTCGTCAGCCGAGCGGGCGCACCACCAGGGACTGCGCCAGGCGGCCGAACGGGCCGTCGGTGTCGTGCAGGACGGAGCTGGTCGTCCCGGCGCCGTGCGCGCCGAACGTGACGGTCGTGTCCAGCCCCAGCCATCCGCCGGCCGGTGCCCGGAACAGGTGCGCGGTGAGGTCCAGGTTGGGGAAGGCGACGCGGCGCGGGTCGGCCCGCACGGTCATCCCGTTGGCGACGTCGAGCAGCCCGACGGTCCGCGCGAGGGCGCCGACCTCCTCGTCCTCGACCAACGGCACGTCGGTCCGCACCCACACCGTGCCGCGGCCGGGCTCGGCGAGCGTACGCCGTACGTCGATCGAGGCGATGAAGGCGCCGGGCCAGTCCGTCGTGGGGTCCCAGGGGGTCGTGTCCTCGGGGCCGGGGATCGCGGGCGGGGCACCGGCGGCCAGCTCGCTCGTGTCGGTCGTGCCGGCGAGCCAGGCCCGCAGGGTGGCGACCGTCCGGCCCGCGCACGAGACCTCGGCCTCGACGAGCTCCACCCCGCGTCCGGGGCGCAGCACGCGGACGGCGGTGTCCATGAGCTCCAGGGGGTAGGGGCCCCACACGTCGAAGGTCAGGCGGACAGGGGTGAGGTCGTCGCGGCCGCGGGTCACGCGGTCGGTCTCGACGAGATGGGTGAGCAGACCGAACGTCGGTGCGACGTGCTGCTCGTCGGTGCGCCATGCTCCGCCGACCAGATCGGTGGGGGCGAAGGTCGAAGCGTCCTTGCGTCGGAAGTAGGCCATGGAGCACATCCTGACAGCCCCGCGACGGGACACCGCACCGCTCCGGGGCGGGACATGCCCTGTCAGGACACCCCTGCGGGCCGGTCGGCCGGAATCTTTTCGGCCTCCCGGTGTTGTGACCCGTGAGCCCAACGAGGCTCGCCGCCACCGCCGACCCGAGGAGTCACATGACGATCGCCACGACCAGACCGGAGACCGACGCGCTACCCACGGGTGGAGTCGTCCACCTGCTCGGCGAGGAGGTCCCGGCCCCGGCGTGGCTCGTCCGTGTCGGTGAGGAGACCTTCCTGCGGTCGACGACGCCGCACGCCGTCGTCGACGCCCGCGGTCGCGGTCGGGTGCGCGTCGGCGCCACCGACCGTCACGTCGTGCTGAGCGAGGTCGCGCCGGAGATGCACGACCTGCTCGACGACGCCTTCCGCGCCACCTACGGGCGGTGCCGGCCGGACCAGGTGGCGGACATGGTGTCCGACGACGCGGCGGCCTCCACCTACCGGGTCCGCGGACGCCGGCCCACCGTGGCCGAGCGGCTCGGGGACCTGGTCGTGGCCTGGCGGGCGCGGACCACCGCACCGGGCCGCGGGGTGCCCGGGGTACGGCGCGGAGCCGACACCTGCCCCTGCACCCCCTGACGGCCGCCGGGCCGGCGGGGTCACGGAGCGGCGATCTCCAGCCGCAGGATCCGGTCGTCGTCCTCGCCCGGTGACCCGCGCCCGTCCGTGTTGTTGGTGAGGACCCACAGCGACCCGTCCGGGGCGACCACGGCGTCGCGCAGCCGGCCCTCGTCGTCGAGGACGACGGCGGAGGTCGACGGGTCGTCGACCGGCACGGCGCGCAGGGCCTCGCCCCGGAGGTTCGCGACGAAGAGCGTGCCCCCGAGCTGGGCCAGGCCGCTGGGGCTGGCGTCCTCGGGCCGCCACTGCTGGACCGGGTCCACGAATCCCTCGACGCCGGCGATCCCCTCGACGTCGGGCCAGCCGTAGTTCGCCCCCGCTTCGACGACGTTGAGCTCGTCCCACGCGTTCTGGCCGAACTCGGTGGCGAACAGGGTGCCGTCGTCGGCCCACGCCAGACCCTGGACGTTGCGGTGCCCGGAGCTGTACACGAGCGACCCGGGGGAGGGGTTGTCGCCCGGCACCTCGCCGTCGGCCGTCATCCGCAGGATCTTGCCGGCGAGCGAGTCCGGGTCCTGCGCCCGCTCCGGGACGCCGGCGTCACCCGTGCTGGCGTACAGCATCCCGTCGGGTCCGAACGCGAGCCGCCCGCCGTCGTGGAACGAGGCCGCCGGGATGCCGTCGACGAGGGTCACCGGCTCGCCCAGCGTCAACGCACCCGGGTCGCCACGCAGGTCGTAGCGCTGGATGCGGTTGCCGTCGGCGCCGGTGGAGTAGACGAACAGGCGTCGCCGGTCGTCGACCGCCAGACCCAGCAGCCCGCCCTCGCCCGAGCCGTCCACCCCCGCGACGACACCGATCTCGCGCGTGGCCCCGTCGTCGGCGACCTCCAGGACGCGGGCGCTGTCGCGCTCGCTCACGAGCGGCGTGCCGTCCACGAACGCGATCGACCACGGCGCCGCCAGTCGCGTCGTGACGGGGAACGGCTCGCCGTGCGGGGAGGCGGGCAGCGTGCTCGCCGCGTTCTCCGGGGCGGCGCCGTCCGCCGCGCCACCGGCGCCGGAGGCGGTGCACCCCGCGATCAGCAGGCTGACCAGGGCCGTCGGGACGGCGGCGCGGACGGGTCTCGGCACGGGGTCCCCCTCGGGTCGCTCCTGTCGGGCGAACGCCGGTCGGGCACCGGTGATTCCCGTCCCTGTCGAGCCGCGGCGGCCGTGGTGCGCAACCGGCGAGCATCGGGCACTATGTGGACGGCCGTGGAGTGGACGCGGCCACCGAAGATCGAGTGAGGATGACAGTGGACGACCAGACACCCCACGGCGGAGTCCGTTTCGACTCCGACGATGCCCGCTGGACCATGTGGGGCGAGGTCGACGCGGCCGTGAAGAAGCGGGTCGGCGACGACCTCGAGGCGCACCTGCTTGCCACGGCCGACGACCCTCTGACGATCGACCTCGCCGAGGTGACCTTCATCGACTCCGGTGGTCTGCGGCTGCTGTACATGGCCGCGGAGAAGAAGTCGTCCCCGCCGGCGCTCGTCAACGTGCCCACGCGGGTCCTCGACCTGCTGAAGCTGAGCGGTGTGGATACGCTGTTCGTTCTCGCGGACTGAAGGAGGCGAGATCGTGGATCCCAGGATCACCGCCGCGCCCGCGCCGTACGGGTTCCGTGAGGTGAGGTCGTGGCCGCTCCTGACGATCGAGCAGCTTCCCGCCCTGCGAGGGGACCTCGAGGCGAACCTGCCCACGGCGGAGAGCGCGAGCCTCGACGCCGTGCCGGAGGCGATCGTGCTGGTGGCGAGCGAGCTCGCGACCAACGCGATCGAGCACGGTGACGGCCCGGCCGCCGTCCGCCTGCTGGAGAGGGACGGAGAGCTGCTGCTCGACGTCGCCGACCGGGCGTCGGGGACGACGCCGAGGATCACGACCGACCCGTGCGCCTCCGGGGGGTTCGGCCTCATGCTCGCGGCACGGCTCGCCGACGCCGTCGGCTGGTACGCCACCCGGGCCGGCAAGCACGTATGGGCCCGGTTCACGGTCGCGACCCGCGAACCGTCCCTGACCGCCTGACCGACCGGCCCGGCCCGCTGCCGGCCCGTCGGACGTGCCGACGAGAGCCGCCCGGCGGGCGGCCGTCAGTCGCGCCGCACGACCACCGCGGTGGCGTCGTCGTCGGAACCCGGGTCGCGCACCAGCGCGACCAGCGTCGCAGCGCCCAGCGTCTGCTCGGTGGCGCTCCGCAGCCGCTCCAGGGAATCCACGATCGACTCGTCGCGACGTTCCACGAGGCCGTCGCTGAAGAGCACGAGGGCGCCACCGTGCGGCACCTGCACCGTCGCGGTGCGACTCTCGCGCCGACCGACCCCGAGGGGCGGCGTTCCGAGGGTCTCGGCCACGACCGCGCCGTCCGGACCCACGACGACGGGCGGCGGGTGCCCGGCGGTCACGTACTCGGCCTCGCCGGTGGTCGGGTCGACGAGCGCCACGACGAGCGTGGCGACCTGCTCGGGCATCGTCGAGCGCAGGAGCTGGTCGACCTGCTCGACCGCGAGCCCCGGCCCGCTACCCGTGAGCAGCAGCGCGCGCAGCGCGTTGCGCATCTGCCCCATCGTCGCGGCCGCCGAGAGGCCGTGACCGGTGACGTCACCCACCACGACGGCCAGCCGGCCGTCGTCCAGGACCAGGGCGTCGTACCAGTCCCCGCCGGCCAGACCGCCCCCGGACGGCTCGTAGACGGCGTCCACGGTCCAGCCCGGGACGGTCGGCAGCTCGGTGGGCAGCAGGCTGCGCTGCAGCATGGCGGCGGCACGGATGTCCCGGCGGCCCCGCAGCAGCAGGCCCTCGGCGAGGTAGGACCGCAGCGACGTCGCGACGTCGACCTGCTCCTCGGCCCACGGCTCGCTCGTCCCGCGCACGACCTCGCGCCAGCGGTCGAAGGACTTGCGGGGGGAGAGGCGCACGGTGTCGCCCTCGCGTCGGGCGATCGCCTTGTTGCGGGGGTCGCCGCCCCAGTCCACGCTCTGCACGACCTCCGGGCGCAGCCACACGACCGCGGCACCGCCCGGCACGACCAGCGCGAGGATCCCCGCGACGTCGGGCACGATCTCGGCCAGCTCGGGTTCGCGCTCGGCGAGCCGGTCGGTGACGAGCACCTCGGTGTCGAGCTCACCCAGTGCCCGGGCGAGCCGGAGACAGGTCTCCTCGTCGGGTACCGTCCCGATACGGTTGACGCGGCCCTCGGCCGCGACGAACGCGCCGTCGGCCGCCACGAGGTCGAGCAGACCGGGTGACCCCGTCAGGGCGTCGGTCAGGGGGACGTCGTCGTCGCGGGTCACGGCCACGAGCCGGGCCAGGACGCCGGCCGAGCGGCGCGCGGCCGAGGCGCGGTCGTCCTCGGCCTGGGTGACGAGCCGGGCCGAGAGCGTCGAGCCGAGGAACTCGGCCGCGGCACGGGCCCCGTAGGACGGGGTGTGCGGGCCGGAGTAGTGGTGGCACGCGAGCAGGCCCCACAGCCGGCCGTCGCGCAGCAGTGAGATCGACATGGAGGCGCCCACGCCCATGTTCTGCAGGTACTCGACATGGATCGGCGAGACGCTGCGCAGCGTGCCGTAGGTGAGGTCCAGGGGCTGCCCGTTGACCGGGTCCGCCACGGGGACGACGTCGGCGGGGCGGTAGCCCACGTCCGAGATGAGCCGGATCCAGTTCTTCTCGTAGAGCGCGCGGGCCTGCGGGGGGATGTCGGAGGCGGGGTAGTGCAGCCCGAGGAACGGGTTGAGGTCCTCCCGTCGCGCCTCGGCGACGACCTCGCCGTTGTAGGACGCGTCGAAGCGGTAGAGCATCACGCGGTCGAACCCGGTGAGCTCGCGGACCCGTCGCACCGCGATGTCGTACAGCTCCTGCAGCGAGCTGGCGCGGTCCAGCTCGGTGAGGGCGTCACGCACCGGCTCGAAGGTGCTCGTGTAGGTCAGCGAGACGTGGCCCGAGAACGGTTCGAGCTCGACGACGAGCGCGGCGGGGCGGTCCGCGGTGGCCGACCCCGGAGCGTGGTGCAGCACAGCCTCGAACGGCCGGGAGGCGCCCCGGACCTCGATCTCGATCTCGATCGGGTTGCGCAGCCGTGGGTCGTCGACCGACGCGACGTGCCCCAGCAGCCGGTCGGCGGCCTGGTCGCCGACGGCGGCGGCGAACGGCGCGCCGAGGACGGCGTCCAGCTCGACGCCGAGCACGTCGGCCACGTTCGCCGAGCACTGCGTGACGACCGCGTCGTCGGTGCGCAGGGCGAGCAGCACCCCGCGGGGCTGGATCCGCCCGGGGATGTGGATCGGTTCACGAGCGCAGTTGTCGAGGTCGACGGTCTCGTCGGGGGCGAGGAACCCCTGTTCGGTCACACCCACCTCCGATGGATCGTCCGAGGAGAGCAGGATACGGCCGACCGGCGACGAGGACGACCGGGCGGGACGCCGTCCGGCGAGACGCCGCTCACTCGTGTCACCAGCGCGCGTCGCGCGCGTGCGCACGGGAGCGCGACGCCGTTCTCAGCCGAGCAGCGCGTTGCCGTACCGCAGCAGGACGGCGGCGACCAGGAGGACGATCCAGGCCGCCGTCAGGTACACGTCGGCGTCGATCCGGATCATCGAGACCGCCCAGCGCTGCACGCGGCGGGGCAGGTAGAGGTTGTCCTGCATGACGTTCCAGTGCAGCAGGGTCATGAAGACCACCGTCGTGGAGAGGGTGACCAGCAGGCACCAGGGGCACAGGGCGTGGATGACGAAGTACGACTGCGCGAAGAGCCAGTAGGCGAACAGCAGGCCGATCGTGTACACCCCCTGCGCGGCGGCCATGAACCAGCGCGGGAACTGCACGCCGCCGAGCCCGGCGACGGCGATGGTGATGACCACCGGCTCGGCGATGAGCCCGAGGAACGCGTTGGGGAACCCGAGCAGCTGGGCCTGCCAGGACAGGGCGACGCTGCCGCACGACAGCACGGAGTTGATGTCGCAGGCCAGCTCCGTCCCCGGGTCGCCGGCGAGCTTGACGGCGTCGATCGACAGCACGAGAGAGGCGGTCAGGCTGATGAGCGCGGAGAACAGCATCCCGGCGAACACCCAGGTGCGGGAGTGGCGTCGACCCGACAGCTGCGACATCTCGCGTGGCTCCATGGCAGGAGCCTATCCAGCCCGGACCGCGCCGTCGGACGGGTCAGTCCAGCCGCGCGGGCCGGTCGATGACCCGCGACATGACGATGGCGGTGCGCGTCTTGTCCACGCGGGCGTTGACCCGGAACGACTCGACGATCCGCTCGACGTCGGACATCGAACCCGCCATGATCTGCACCAGCGCGTCGGCCTCCCCGGTGACGGTGTCGACCCGCACGACCTCCGGGATCGGTCCGAAGTCCCGCTCCAGCGCCGCCGGCGAGATGTTCCCGCGGCAGAAGATCTCGACGTAGGCCTCGATGCCCCAGCCGAGCTCCTCCGGCGCCACCCGGACCGTGAAGCCGGAGATCTCCCCGCGCGCCTGCATGCGGTCGACACGGCGCTTGACCGCCGTCGCCGACAGCCCGACGGCGTCCCCGATCTCGGCGAACGACGCCCGGCCGTCACGCAGCAGGATCGACACGATCTCGCGGTTGGTCTGGTCCATCCACTCCTCCTCGACGCAGGTTCGTTGCGCCCAGCGTACGGAACCGTGCGATATCCATCGTCCATGTGCAGGAAAAGTGCCGTTCGGGTTCACGTCTGTCCCCCTAGCCTCGCAGCATGACGTTGCTCACACCGCCTGTCGCCGAGTCGGAGCCGACCGGCACCGACCGCACGCCGACCGCCCGCCACTACCTCATGTGCCCGCCCGTCCACTTCGACGTCGTCTACGCGATCAACCCGTGGATGGACCTGTCCGTGCCGGTCGACGCCGGTCACGCCGTCGTGCAGTGGCAGGCCCTCAAGGACGCCTACGAGGCGCACGGCCACACCGTCGACGTCATCGAGCCCGAGCCCGGGCTGCCCGACATGGTCTACGCGGCCAACGGCGGCATCGTCGTGAACGGTCAGGCGCTCGCCGCGCGCTTCACCCACCCCGAGCGCCAGCCCGAGGGCGTGGCCTACGACGCCTGGTTGCGCGGCTCCGGCGCGCAGCACGGTCTGGTCGGGCTCGGGCAGGCCGCCGAGCAGAACGAGGGCGAGGGCGACCTCCTCTGGGACGGCGAGGTCATGCTCGCCGGCACCGGCTTCCGCACCTCCCGGGCCGCGCACGCCGAGGTCGCCGAGCGTCTCGGCGTCGACGTCGTCACCCTCGAGCTGGTCGACCCGCGCTTCTACCACCTCGACACGGCGCTGGCCGTCCTTACGACGGCGTCGGACGACGGCACGCGCCCGGAGGTCGCCTACTTCCCCGAGGCCTTCACCCCGGAGGCCCAGGCCGTGCTGCGCGAGCGCTACCCGGACGCGATCATCGCCACCGAGGCCGACGCGGAGGTGCTCGGCCTCAACGCCGTCAGCGACGGCAAGCACGTGTTCCTGTCCGACCGCGCCACCGGGATGCACGCCGCGCTGCGCGAGCGTGGCTTCACCCCGGTGGGCATCGACCTGTCCGAGCTCCTCAAGGGCGGCGGCTCCGTCAAGTGCTGCACCCTCGAGCTCCGTCCCGCCCCGGAGGTGCGCGCATGACCACCGTCGACCTGCTGGACGTCGCCGCCACCGCCCGCTGGGTCGCCGAGCGCGGCCCCGAGCGCATCATCAGCGAGCTCGCCGACGCCCTCGCCGAGGACTTCCGCCGCTGGCCCGAGCTCGACAAGCGTCCCCGGATCGCCTCGCACTCGCGCGACGGCGTCATCGAGCTCATGCCCGCGTCGGACGACGTCACCTACGGCTTCAAGTACGTCAACGGCCACCCGCTGAACCCGACGCGCGGCTACCAGACCGTCACCGCGTTCGGCGTGCTGTCCGAGGTGCACAACGGCTACCCGACGTTCCTGGCGGAGATGACGCTGCTCACCGCCCTGCGTACCGCGGCGACGTCGGCCCTGGCCGCGCGGACGCTGGCCCGCCCGGGCGCCCGGACGCACGCCCTGATCGGCACCGGGACGCAGGCGGAGTTCCAGGCGCTCGGGATGCGCGCCGCCCTCGGCGCCACGCAGGTCCGTGCCTGGGACGTGGACCCGGCGGCCCGCGAGAAGTTCGTCCGCAACGCCCGTGCCCTCGGGTTCGACGTGCACGAGGCGACCAGTGCCGAGGACGCCGTCGCGGGTGCCGACGTCGTCACCACCTGCACCGCCGACAAGCGCAACGCGACCGTCCTCACGGCCGCCATGCTGGCCACCGCCGCGCCGGGCGTGCACGTCAACGCGATCGGCGGCGACTGCCCGGGCAAGACGGAGCTCGACGCGAGCATCCTCACCGCGCCGGGGACCGCCGTCGTCACGGAGTACACCCCGCAGACCCGGATCGAGGGGGAGATCCAGCAGCTCGCCGACGACTTCGCCGTCACCGAGCTGTGGGAGATCCTCACCGGCCAGGCCTCGGGCCGGACCGACCCGGACCAGGTCACGGTGTTCGACTCCGTCGGTTTCGCCGTCGAGGACTGGACCACGCTGCGGTTCGTGCACGCCGCGCTGCGGTCGGACCCGGCCGGGCGCGAGCTGCTCCAGCAGGTCGACCTCATCGCCGAGCCGACCGACCCGAAGGACCTGTTCTCCCTCGTCGCGACCCCGCTGCTGCAGCCGCAGGGCTGACGGCGGGCCCCACCTCCCCGGTCCGTGCGGGCTCAGGTCCGCACGGGCCGGGCGGTGGCGACGTCGTCGACGACGTCGATGATCGCCAGGAGGTTGGCGATCAGCGCTCCGTACAGCGGCCAGTAGCGGCCGGACAGGTCCTCGTCGGACAGGTCGTCGGCCAGCTGCTGGACGTCCCGGCGCAACGGTGCGACGTCGACGTCGGGGTCGGCGACCCCCCGGCCGGTCTGGCTGAGCAGGTCGATGTACCGGTCGCGGAACCGCGGGTCCCAGTCGTGCGCCTCGCGGCTCGAGTCGCGCACCTGCCGCGCGATGCTCTGGGTCTGTGCCACACCCTCCTCCAGCCGCAGGAGCACCTCCGGGTAGGTGCCGATCTCCTCCCCGGGATGCACCCGTCGGCGGGGGTTCCACCGGCCGGCCTCGCGCGCGTGCCGCACGAGCGTCCACGCGTGGTCGACGTCGCGCTGGACGGAGCGGGTGCGCTCGATCCAGTCCTCCTCCTCCTGGGAGTCCCAGGACCGGTCCATCTGCACGGCCATGTCCTGCAACAGCTGCCCGAGGCGCTCGTCGGCGTCGTCGATCTGCCGCTGCGCGCTGGAGTCGTTGAGCGGCGGGAACACGATGAGGTTGACCAGCAGCGCGACGGCGACACCGATGGCGGTGTCGATCAACCGGTCCGGGAGCAGGGCGATCGCTCGTTGCTCGGACAGGTTGTACCCCGTGGTGATGACGAACAGCACGGTGGTCGCGACGTACATGCCCTCGTCCCTCAGCCAGGGCAGACGGCTCAGGCCGAGGCCCACCAGCAGCGCCAGGCCCAGCGACCACGCGGTCGCCTCGAAGGCGGAGACGACGACGAGGGAGATGAGGATGCCGGCGGCGACGGCGAGCACGGTCTGCGCGCCGCGTCGCAGCGTGCGGTCCACGGTGGGGTGCACCGTGAGCAGGGCGACCCAGGGTGCCAGGAACGCCTGTTCGAGCCCGAAGGCGAACTCGGCGAGACCCCAGGCGGCGGTCGCGGCGAACGCCGTCTTGACGAGCTGCAGGACGTCGGTCTGGTTCGCGGGCGACGTGAGCCAGTCGCTGACGCGCGACCAGGGGCGGGTCTTCTCGTGGCTGGGCATGGATCCAGTCAAACCGATCCCGGGCCGGAATTCCTGTGCACGGGCTTGCCAGCACCTGGTGCTGCGCTGCCATCATGTCCCTGACGTGCGCGGATGTCGGGCGCCGGGGCGACCGGCAGGGGGAGAGGGCGCGTGAGCGCGAGGAAGAACGCCGTCGAGCGGTCGTCGGGCGCCGTCGAGCGGGCGCGGCAGCTGCGCGCCGCGGCGGCCGCGGCCGGCCACGACGACGGCCCGGGCGCCGCCGGCACCGTCGACCCGGACGTCGTCCGGACGGCGCTGGCGACCCTGTCGCACGACGACCAGCGGCTGCTCGGGGACCGGTACGTCGCGGGCCGACGGCTCGAGGTCGTGGCCCGTGAGCTCGGGATCCCCGGTCGGTCGGCATCACGTCGGTTGGGGCACGCCGAGGACCGGTTCGCCCGGGCGCTGGCGGCAGCGCACGCCCGCGGCGGGTCGCGCCGCGCGTGCGTGGAGACGCGCCACGCCCTGCCCGGCTACGTCGGGCACCGGCTCGGTGGCGGACGTCGTCAGCTCCTCGAGGACCACCTGTTCGGCTGCAGCGGCTGCCTGCGCGCCTTCGTCGAGGTCCGCGGGGTGGCCTGGGCGCTGCAGGACGTCGCGCCCGCGCTGCGCGGTGCGCCGGTCCCCACCGTGCGGTCGTTGCCGGCCGTGCTGGGTGCCCCGCTCACCCCCGGCCCGCGCCGCGGGCTCCTCCCCGGGCCGGTACCGGCCGCGGTCGGGCGCACGGTGGCGGTCGCCGCGGCGGTCGGCGTCGTCGCGGTCGCGATCGCGGCGGGGACCCTGCTCGACGGCGGCGGTGCGCTCGACGGGACGTCGTTGCCGGTCCCGGCGGCGATGGAGAGCTCCTCCTCGGCGCCGGCACCCCAGGTCACGATGCTGCTGTCGCCGGACCCCTCCGCCTCGGCGCAGTCGCCCGGCGTGTCGCCGACCTCCTCGCCGTCGCCGTCGTCGTCGGCCTCGTCGGGTCCGGTGCCCGACCCGGACCCCACGCCCTCCGCCTCGACGTCCTCCCCGGGCGACGAGCCGACGTCGCAGGAGTCGTCCGCGTCGGTGCCGCCCGCCTCGACGCCGCCTCGCGGATCGTCGCCCGGGACGACGTCCGCACCGTCCCCGGAACCGACCCGGTCCGCGTCGTCGCCGTCGGCCCCGGTTCCGGCCTCCGAGCCCGTCACCACCACGGTGGCCCTCGACGTCTCGGGACGCGGGACGTCCCAGGTGGTCCCCACGGGAGGCGGCCAGATCGTCGACGTCTCACCGCGTGACGGCAACGTGCGGGTCCAGCGCGCCGCGGACGGCTCCTGGTCGGTGTCGACCCGCGGGTCCTCGACGGGTGTCCTGGACGTGCGGGTCACCGGGCCGGGCGGGTCCGCACCGGGCGCCCTCCTCGTGCCCGTGGACTGATGCGGACCGGGGCGGCCCCGCGTGATGCGGGACCGCCCCGGTCCGTGGTGTCGTCGCTGCGCTCAGCGGCGCAGGCCCTTGCCGGGCGGCTCGGGGGCGTTGCCCGGGCCGCCGCCCACCTCACCGTTGACGTCCTCCGTGCTCCACGCCAGCTGCTGGGCTGCGTGACCGATCGCCCGCGACATGATGTCGAGGGCCTCCATCGACACGTTGTCGATGTCGTCGGCGGGGGTGTGGTAGTTCGGGTCGAGCAGGATGCCGGCCGTCCCGCCGAACATGTCGACCTCTTCCTCGGTCTTGACGCCGTCCGCGCCGGTGAACAGGCCCGAGGCGGGGATGCCGACCTCGATGAACGCCTGGTAGTCGGAACGGCCCGAGAACGGGGAGTCGACCCACGGCTGGTCGATACCGTCGAAGTAGTCGGTGAAGATCGACTCCACCGCGACCGACCCGTCCGGCACGGTCACCGGGGCCTCGAACGTCGACTCGTTCGCGTCGTACACGCCGATCGTGTAGTTCGGCGAGCCGATCATGTCGAAGTTGAGGTAGGCCGAGATGTCCTCGAGCTCCTCCGGGCTGTTGACGTAGAGGTCCTCGATGTAGTGCCACGAGCCGAGCAGGCCGAGCTCCTCGGCGCCCCACCAGGCGAAGCGGACCTTGTTGTTCAGCGGGCCGCCCTTGGAGAGCTGGACGGCGGTCTCGAGGATCGCCGCGGAGCCGGAGCCGTTGTCGTTGATGCCGGCGCCCTCGTCCACGCTGTCGAGGTGGGCGCCGAGCATGACGACGTTGTCGTCACGGCCCGTGCGCGTCTCGGCGAGGACGTTGAAGGTCTCCTTGGTCTCGAGCGAGGTCTGCAGGTCGAAGAGCACCTCGAGGTCCGGGTTCGCCTCCCACGCCTGCAGGATGAGGTCGCCCTCGGCCTGCGTGACGCCGACGGTCGGTGCGAAGTTCGCGTCCGGGCCGCCGAGGGTGCCGTTGAGGGCGCCCGCGGCGTTGTTGTAGATGATGACGGCCTCGGCACCCGCCGCGGCCGCGTTGAGCGACTTGGCGGCGAACGTGCAGCCGCCGCGCGAGACGAGGGCGATCATGCCCGTGGCGTCGATGCCGCCCCAGTCGCCGGCCGCGCAGCCGGTGACGACCGACGGCTCCACCAGCATCCCCGTGACGCCGTCGTCCGGGGTCGAGGTGGAGTAGCTCATCGGACGGGGCTCGAGCTCGACGCCCGGCACCTCGACGGTGAGGTCGAGGACGCTGAACTGCTCGACCTCGAAGTACTGCCGTTCGGTCTCGTAGCCGGCCTTCTGCAGCACCGACTCGACGTAGGCGCCGGACGCCTCGTAGCCGGGGGTGCCCATGGCGCGGTTGCCACCGTTCTCGTCGGCGATCTCCTGGAAGGCCTCCAGGTGGTCCCAGACCCGTTCGCCGGTGACCTTCTTGGCCAGGTCGCGGCCCGGGATCTCGGGGGGTGCAGCGGTGGCGGGCGGCGCCAGGAGCGCCGCGCCGAGGAGCCCGGTCAGGGCCACGGACGCGACGGTTGGCGTGAGGAGCTTGTTGCGCACGAATCAACCTCCAGGTCGAGCACCCGGGGCCGGTCGGCCCCCTGTCCACCCGTGCACGACGCGCGGATGCGGGTGCGGTTGCCCGCGACACTAGAGCCTCAGGGTGATCTACGTCACTACCGACACGCGCTCAGATCCGCTCGAGCAGGACCATCACCTCGAAGTGGGAGGTCTGGGGGAACATGTCCAGCAGCACCGCCCGCCGCGGCCGCAGCGACGGCATCTCGGCCAGGTCGCGGGCGAGCGTGCTCGCGCGGCAGCTCGAGTACAGGACGTGCCGCACCGCCGCATCCTCGAGGCGGCGGGCCAGGTCGGCGCCGATGCCGCGCCGCGGCGGGTTCACCACGACCAGCTGCGGGTCGTTCCCGGTGCCGAGCGCGAAGTCCGTCGCATCGCCGGCGACGAACCGCACGTCCCGCACGGCGTCCCGCCACCAGGCCGCGTCGTGGTCGCCGACGACCGCGTCGGGAGGCAGGGTCGCGAGCTCGGTCGCCGTCGTGGTCGCCGAGGCGACGGCCTCCGCGGAGATCTCGATGCCGGTGACGGTCCGACCCGGCGCGGCGACGTGCAGCGCGAAGCCGCCGACCCCGCAGTACAGGTCCCACAGGGACGTCGGCC
This sequence comes from Isoptericola sp. b515, assembly GCF_030588125.1. NCBI lineage: Bacteria > Bacillati > Actinomycetota > Actinomycetes > Micrococcales > Promicromonosporaceae > Isoptericola > Isoptericola sp. b515. The sequence continues at coordinate 1,159,831 of NZ_JAUQYR010000001.1, forward strand.
CGATCTCGTCGACCCAGGCGCGTGCCTGCCGGTACAGGGCCGCCGCGACGCCCGTGTTCGTCTGGAAGAAGCTCTGCGGTCGCAGGTGCAGGGTGATCCCGTCCACGCGCATCGGCAGCGTCGAGCGCTCGGTGAGCACGATCTCCTCGTCGCCCTCGAGCACGGCGGCGTGCGCGGGCTGGACGTTGACGCTCAGGACCGCCAGCCCGGGGAGCTGCTCGTGCAGCCACGGCAGGTGCTTGCGGATCCGGTCCACCGCCTCGGTGGAGCGCAGCACGAGCCGCACCATGAGCTCGCCGTCGGGCGACAGGGTGACCAGCACGTGCTTGAGCTCGCCACGCCGGGCGGCGTCCCGGGGGGTGACCCGTCGCCGGCGCGCGGCGCCGTCGGCGCCGGCGTCGGGCGGCGACAGGTCGTACGGCTGGATCCGGGCCCGCGTGACGAGTGCGGCGAGGGGGCCGAAGGAGGCCTGGAGCGCGGCGGGGTAGAGGCCGCAGTCGGTGAGGTCGACGCTCTGCCCGGCGTACGGTCCGGGGGGTCCTACGATCCCCAGCACCGGGTCGTCGACGGTGCCGGTGACCACCATCTTCGCCTTGTTGCGGAACCCGCTCTCCGGGCCGACGACGGGCGGCAGCCAGGTGACGTCGTCGTACCCCGCGAGCAGCTCGCGCACGTGCGACTCCTTGTCGCGGACCTGCTCGGGGCGCGGGATCTCGATGAGGGTGCACGACCGGCACCGGCCGGCGTCGTAGTGGGGGCACTGCACCGACCCATTGTCGCCCGGTTCAGGCGGGGAACTGCTCCGCGATCGCGCGCAGCCGGGCGACGTACGCCGCCTGGTCGACGTCGGGGATGTTCGTGCTCCGGGGGAGCAGCCCGACGGCGCCGTCGATGCCCTCACGGAGGATGTCGGCGTGGCCGGCGTGCCGTTGCAGGTCGGCGAGCACGTGCACGACGACCCGCTCGAGCGTGACGCCGCCACGGTCGCCCCACCAGGGCACGTGCCCCGGGGCGTCGAGCGGCAGCGACTCGATGGTCTCGTCGGCGAAGGCCGCGACGCGGCGGTAGAGGTCGAGGATCTGCTCCGCCGACTCGTCGGTGGTCGCGAAGAAGTCCCCGTTGGGCTCGGTGTCGAAGCGGGTGGTCCACGCGATCTCGTCCGGCGTCGGCCACGGCCGCCCGAAGACCTCCCCGAAATAGCCGACCTCCGTGCTGGCCGCGTGCTTGACCAGCCCGAGCAGGTTGGTGCCCGTGGTGGTGCGTGGCATCCGGAGCTCCCGCTCGGAGAGTCCTTCGGTCTTCCACACCAGGGCCTCGCGCGCGTCGTGCAGGTAGTGGAGCAGCATCTCCCGGGTGTCCATCGTGGTCACGGCGGTGTCCTTCCGGCGGTCAGAGGGTGAGCAGACCGCGGCGCGTGGCGACCGCGACGGCCTCGGCGCGACGCGACGCCCCGAGCTTGGCCAGGATGTTGGAGACGTGCACGCTGACCGTCTTGGTGGTGATGTAGAGGCGTTCGCCGATGAGGCGGTTGGACAGCCCCTCGGCGACCAGCGCGAGGACCTCCTCCTCCCGGTCGGTCAGCAGCCCGGTCTGGCGTCGCACGCCGGGCAGGGCCACCCGTGCGCGTCGGGCCCACGCGCGGGTCGCCTCGACGAGCGGCACCGCACCCATGGCCTCCGCCTCGTGCAGGGCCTCGGCGGTCTCCAGCTCCGCGGTGTCGCGCTCACCGGCGGCGAAGAGCGCCTGGGCCCAGCGCAGCCGCGAGCGGGCCACCTCGTAGCGGTAGCCGTAGGAGAACTCCTGCACGGTGGCCTCCCAGACCTCCGGGTCGGCGGGGTCGCCGCCCGTGGCCGCCACCAGCCGGGCGTGCTCGGCCTCCGCCCGCTGCAGCCACGCCCGCCCCTCGGGGCCGAGGACGCCCCCGCGCGGTCTGCCCCGCTCGGCCGTCCGCCGGGCGATCGTGCGCAGCTCGTCGCCGCGCCGCCGGCGCTCGGCCTGTGCCGCGTCGCCCCGACCGGCCGTGGCCTCCTCCGCCGCGCCGGCCAGGGCCGCCAGCGCGAGCGCGGAGATCCAGATCCGGCCGAGGAAGTACATGCTCCACACGGTGCCGAGCCGCTCGGCGACGTCGCCGGCCAGCTCCACCGCCTCGTCGTACCTCCCGGCCCAGGTCAGGGCGTCGACGCCGCAGCCACCGGCGATCAGCAGGACGAACCCGTCGATCTCACCGTCCTGGCGCAGCGCGGCGGCCCGGTCGAGGGCGTCCGCGTCGCCGCGGGCGACCGCCGCGTACAGCCCGGCGGCTGCCACGGTCGGAGCCGCCCCCGGGCCCGGTCCGCTCTCGCCCGCCCTCAGGTCGCCGCGCACGTAGCGCAGCAGCTCGGCGAGCTCCCGCATCGCCAGGCCGTAGGATCCGCGATCCGTGGCGGTCTCCCGGGCGCGGGCCAGCCCGGCGCGCAGCACGTCCTCGGCGGCGTCCAGCTGGCCCGCGTAGTACCGGGTCGAGACGAGGTTGAACCAGCAGCGCAGCTCGGTGCTCAGGCTGCCCGCCGCGACGGCGCGGTCCCGTGCCGCCTCGAGCAGCCGCGCCGCCTCGTCGGGATCGCCGACCTCCAGGACGGCGAGCGACGTCAGCGCGTCGGTCTCCGGCACCGGGTCGTCGACGGCGCGGGCGACCGCCACGGCACGTTCCAGGAACTCCCGTGCGACGTCGTCCTCGTCCCGGTTGAGCTCGATGCGGCCCCGGGTGGCGAGGGTGGCGGCGAGCTCCGCCGTCGGCTCCGCCCCGAGCGCCGTCAGGGCCAGGTCGGTCTGCCGGGCGGCCTCGTCGAGGTCGTCGAGCTCCAGCTGGTAGCGGGCGACGACGTGGCGCAGCGCGGCCTGCCGTCGCGGGCTGTCGTCGAGGGAGGTCACGGCGCCCTCGGCCAGCTGGACGGCGCGTGTCGGCCGCCCGTCGCGCGAGGCGGCCCCGGCCGCCTCCAGCGCCACGTCGACGCGGTCCGCCCCGATCAGCCCGGCGGCGTCCGGCACGGACTCCCACAACGACAGGACGTTCTCCAGGTGCCGCAGCTGCTCGCCGGGGGCCAGCAGCTCGCGGGCCCGGTCGGCCGCCTCCGCGGACGCCGCCAGCGCGGTCGGCAGGTCGTGCCCCTGCCGGGCGTGGTGGGCCCGTTCGGCGGCCGACCCCAGGTCGGGCCGCTCGGACAGGGTGGCGAGGTAGGTGCGATGGGTCGTGGCCCGTTCGCCCGGCAGCAGGTCGAGGGCCAGCGCCTCGGCCAGCAGGGCGTGACGGAAGGTGACGTGGACGCCCTCGACCGTGAGCACCTGCCGGGCGACGGCGTCGCGCAGCGCGGCCGTGGCCGCGCCGGGCCCGTCGAGCCCGGGGGTGCGCGCCGCCACCGCCAGCAGCAGGTCTTCGCGGACCTGGCGACCGGCGACCGAGGCGAGACGCACGAGCTGCTGCACGGTGGGGTCGAGGTGCTGCATCCGGGCGTGCAGCATGTCGGCGAGGGTCCACGGCAGGGTGCCGGGCGACGCGTCCGCGGCGAGCAGCTCCTCGGCGAAGAACGCGTTGCCCTCCGACCGGCGCAGCACCTCGGCGAAGTCTGCCTCGGGCAGCGGCTCGCCGTGCACGGCGGTGGTGAAGGTCCGCAGCTCGTCGGGGGTGAACGGGTCGAGCTCGACGTGCTCGACCGGCTGCATGCGGTGCAGCTCGGCGAGCAGCGGGCGCAACGGGTGCCGGCGGTCGACGTCGTCGCTGCGGTAGGTGAGCACGAGCAGCAGGTGCTCGGTCCGCATCCGGGCGACGAGGAACCGGAGCACGTCCCGCGTGGAGGGGTCGGCCCAGTGCAGGTCCTCGACGACCAGCACCAGCGGTGCGCCCGGGCGGCCGGCGATCGCGAGCGCGCTCGCGATCCCGTCCAGCAGCGGGAGCCGCTCGGCCTGGTCGTCGCGACCGGACAACGGCGGCTCGTCGTCACCGGGCCCGAGCAGGCGGGCCAGCGCGGGCCGCCCGGCGATCAGCCGCGCCACGCGGCCGGCCACGTCGTCGTCGGACGCGGCGGGGGCCCGGAGCAGGCCGAGCGCCTCGGTGAAGGGCAGGTAGGGGATGCCGATCTCGCCGAGGTCGACGCAGTGCGCCACCACCACGTGCCCACCGGCACGGTCCGCCGTCGCGGCGAGGTCCGTGACCAGGCGCGTCTTGCCGACGCCGGCATCGCCGGAGACGACCAGCACGCCCGGCCGTCCGACGGCCGCGCGGTCGTAGGCACGGCGGAACCCGGCGACCTGTGACTCCCGGCCGACCAGAGGAACCTGCGACGAGCGCCTCACCTCCATATCGTCCCACCCGCCCCCGACATCTCGGACATGGTCGTCGACGGCCCCCGGCCCTGCCGCGGTCACGCCGGCTGGTGGTGGTGTGCCCCGGCACGGACCCGGACCGGTCGTGCCTCAGGGCCCCGGGTGGCCCGCCGGGTGCGCCACCGATCCCACCAGGTCGGGGCGTGGTAGGCCTGCGCGGCGCGTTCGCGCCGGTAGGCGAGCTCGGCCTCCAGGGCCGGACCGAACAGCTGGGACATGATCTCGCTCCTCGTCGTGCGTCGTCCTGACACCCCCGACGGTGCCCCTGAGGTGCCCGGGGGCGGATCGTCCGAACGACCGGTCCTGCCGCTCTCCGGGCACCTCAGACGTCCCGCCTCACCGCCTGAGGTACCCGGGGATGTCGAGAACCGTCCGGTGGCTCCGTCCCCCGGGTGTCGGCACGATCGACGAAGGACCCCTGACGAAGGAGACGACCATGACGAAGTACCTGATGCTCAAGCACTACCGCGGCGGCCCGGAGCAGCGGCCGAACGCGGTGCAGCCGATGGACCGCTGGACGCCGCAGGAGGTGTCCGACCACATCGCGTTCATGGACCACGTCATCGACGTCCTCACCGAGCGTGGTGAGTTCGTCGACGCCCAGGCGCTGTCCCCGGAGGGCACGTTCGTGCGGTTCGACGGCGAGGGGCGCCCGCCCGTCACCGACGGACCGTTCGCCGAGACCAAGGACGTGATCGCCGGGTGGATGATCATCGACGTCGACTCGACCGAGCGGGCGCACGAGGCGGCGGCGTTCCTGTCGTCGGCGCCCGGACCCGGTGGGCTGCCGCTGGAGGAGTGGATCGAGGTGCGCCCGTTACTGCAGGACGCGCCGGCCGGGGCGGAGTGACCGGCCCGGGCGACGGAGCGGCCGCGGACCGGACGGACGTGGCCGGGCTCCTGCGCGAGCTCGGCCCGCCGGTCCTCGGCGCGCTCGTGCGGCGCGGCGCGGACTTCGCCACCGCGGAGGACAGCGTCCAGGAGGCGCTGGTCGAGGCCGCACGTCGCTGGCCCGCCGACCTCCCGGCCGACCCGCGCGCCTGGCTCGTCACCGTGGCCTGGCGCCGGTTCCTCGACGCCCGGCGCGCGGACGAGGCCCGACGACGGCGCGAGGAGCAGGTGACGGCCGCCCCGGGACAGGGCCCGACCGAGCAGGACGACGACACGCTGCTGCTGCTGAGCCGGTGCTGCCACCCGTCGCTGAGCCCGGCCTCGGCCGTGGCGCTGACGCTGCGCGCGGTCGGCGGGCTGACGACGGCGCAGGTGGCGCGGGCGTACATGGTCCCGGAAGCCACGATGGCCCAGCGGATCAGCCGTGCGAAGCGCACCGTCGCCGGCGAGGCGTTCGACCGGCCAGGTGATGTACAGAACGTCCTGCGCGTGCTGTACGTGATGTTCACCGAGGGGCACACGGGCGAGGTGGACCTGGCCAGGGAGGCCGTCCGGCTGACGCGGCAGCTCGCCGTCGCCACGGCCGACCCGGAGGTCGCCGGCCTGCTCGCCCTCATGCTGCTCACCGACGCGCGTCGCGCGGCCCGGTGGACGCGGCGTGGCGAGCTGGTGCCGCTCGCCGAGCAGGACCGCTCGGCCTGGGACACCGCGGCGATCGCCGAGGGGGTGCGGCTGCTGCAGGCCGCGCTCGCCCGGGACCGCCTGGGGGAGTACCAGGTGCAGGCGGCCATCCAGGCGCTGCACGACGACGCGGCGACCGCCGCGGAGACCGACTGGATGCAGATCCTCGAGTGGTACGACGAGCTCGTGGCGCTCGCGGACTCCCCGGTGGTGCGCCTCAACCGGGCGGTCGCCGTCGGGCACGCCGACGGTCCACCCGCCGGGCTCCGGGCTCTCGACGCCGTCGCCCCGGACGTGCCACGACGGGTCGCCGTCGAGGCGTACCTGCACGAGCTCGCCGGTGCGCGGGTGCTGGCGGCGGACCTGTACGCACGGGCTGCCGGGACGGCCACGTCCGTGCCGGAGCGGCACCACCTGCTGCGTCGGGCAGCAGCGTTGCGGAACGCCCCCGAGGACCGCGCGGTCGCGCCGCCGGTGGAGGATAGGTATACCTAAGTGCTGCGCTATCGTGGAGGGGTCCCGACACGTCGTCACCATCCGTCCCGGTGGAGGTCCCATGCCCGTCGTCGCCCCGGAGCGCACCCTCTCCGCCCTGCTGCGCGACGGCACGCGCGAGGAGCACGAGCGGGCCGAGAGCGAAGGCTTCGTCTCCCTGCTCCTGGGTGGTCGGCTCGACGTGGACGCCTACGCCGACCTGGCCGCCCAGCAGCACGCCGTGTACACCGCCCTGGAGCAGGTGGGCGAGACCGTGCGCCAGGATCGGCGCGGCACGGGCCTGGTGTTCGACGAGCTGAGGCGCGTCCCGGCCATCGAACGCGACCTGGCGTTCCTGCGCGGACCGGCCTGGCGGGACGAGATCCGGGTGCTGCCGGCCACCGCGACCTACGTCGCCCGGCTGCACGACGTCGGGACCCGGGTGCCGGAGTACGCCGCCCACGCCTACACCCGCTACCTGGGCGACCTCTCGGGCGGGCAGATCGTGCAGCGGATGATGCAGCGCCACTACGGCATGGGGGCCGACGGCCTGGAGTTCTACGACTTCCCCGCGATCCCGCGGCTCAAGCCGTTCAAGGACCTGTACCGGGCCCGGCTCGACGACCTCGCGCTGACCCCTGACGAGACGGCGACGGCCGTCGCGGAGGCCCAGGAGGCGTTCCGCCTCAACCGCGCCGTGTTCGTCGAGCTCGGCGACGCGCACCCGGCGCCCTGACGTCGCCCGTCCGCACCGTTAGGGTGCCCGGCATGGCCGTCGTCCTCGCCCGCTACAGCGCTGCCGTGCTCGTGTGCGGTGCCGCGGTGCTCCTGTTCGCCGTGCATGTGCGCCCGCTCGGCTACGTGCCGCTGCTGGCCGGGGTCGTCCTCGGGTTCGTGGTCGACCGCCTCCTCGGGCGGGACCTGGCGCTCATCGCGCTCGGCATGACGATCGTCTCGTCGATCTCGTTGCAGGCGGACCTGTCCGACGCCGGCATGGCCCGGTTCACGGTCGCGCTGTCGCTGGCGGTCCTGGTGCCCTGGGCGCTGTCCCGCTACGTGTTCCGCGACGACGACGGCAAGGGGGCGGTGCAGTTCCCCGTCCTCACCGGGCGCCGGTGGACCCGCGGGCAGTGGCTGTACCTGGTGGTCGTGGTCGTCGTCGGCTACCTCGTGCTGCCCTGGTACTTCCTGTCCTCCGGGGCGTACCTGAACTGGCCGCCGCTCGAGGAGGACGGTGCGATCGGGAGGCTGTTCGTCGGCGTCAACGCGGTCGGCATCTGGGACGAGCTGTTCTTCATCTGCACGGTGTTCGCGCTGCTGCGCCGTCACTTCCCGCTGCAGGCGGCCAACCTGCTCCAGGCCACGGTGTTCGTGTCGTTCCTGTGGGAGCTCGGCTACCGCGAGTGGGGGCCGCTGCTGACGATCCCGTTCGCGCTGGTGCAGGGCTGGATCTTCGCCCGGTACAAGTCGTTGCCGTACGTGGTCACCGTGCACCTGCTCTTCGACGCGGTCGTCTTCGCGGTGCTGGTCCACGGCCACCACCCGGAGCTGTTCGACATCTTCGTGACGGCTCCCTGACCCGCCACGAACCCGACGGAGATCGCCTGGTTCGACCGGGGCCCGCTGTCCGCCGAGCGGTTGATCCTCGGCGGGTCGTGGTCGGCGCACTACGACAACGGGTACGCCTTCTCGAACGACATCCCGCAGGGCTTCGACGGCCTGGAGATCGACGACGCGGCCGGTGTCGGCAAGCAGCAGCCGAACACCTACCGTGAGCTCTACCAGCGTGCGTGGTCAGCGTCGGCGCCGGAGCCGCGACTCGACGAGCGGGACGGCGACCGCCACCAGGGTCAAGGCGGCGCCGACGTACATGGCCGCACCGGGAGCCGCGGCCCCGGGGACGAGGACGTCGAGCAGGAGCGCGCCGACGACCTGCCCGGCGATGAGCCCCAGACCGAGCAGCAGCACGCCGATGCGGTGTACCACGGCTGCCTGGATCGCGATGAACACGATGCCGAGTAGCCCGCCGGAGTACAGCACGAGGTCCAGGGGCCAGCGCGTCGGCAGCGCGCCCTCCGGCCACCCGCCCACCAGCACCGACACGGCGAAGGCGACCACCAGCGCCGTCGTGCCGACGAGGAAGTTCATGAACGTCGCCGCCGCCACCCCGGGGAACGTGGACGACGGCGGTGCCCCCGGTGCGGCCGCCGGGACGGCCGCACCCCGCACCCGCCCGTTCATCGCCTGCTGCCAGGCCTGGAAGATCCCGGCGAGCAGCGGGATCACGGCCAGCCACACATCCTCGACGCGGTCCACCGACCCGGACACGGCGACCGCGACGGCGACCACGGTCAGCGCCGGGCCGACGGCGCGGCCCACGGTGACCAGCCGGACCCCGCCCGGGGCGAGCCCGAGCCGGTCCACGACCAGCGAGCTCACGGACTGCCCGGCCACGATCGCCACCATGAACAGCGCGACGCCGAGGGAGGAGACGGTCAGGCCCTGGGCCGCGACGTAGAACCCGCCGCCGAGTCCGCCCAGCACCTCCCAGGGGCGGAGCCCCCCGGTGCGCAGGGCGGTGCGGACGTGACCGAGGGCGGTGCGCGCCGCGGGCCAGCACAGCACCGCGACCGTCAGCCAGAGCAGCCCCGAGCCGAAGGAGACGACGGCCGCCCCGAAACCGCTGCCGACCTCGGTGGCCAGGGTCCCGTTGACCCGGGACTGCGTGGCGGCCGCCAGACCGCCCAGCACGGCGGCCGCGACGCCGGCGACGGTGCCGACGTTGCGCACCGGGGCAGGGGTGGTCACCCGCGGAGTGTACGGCGCGGGGTGCGGAACGCCCGAGCGCGGCGTGGCAGGATGCCGGGCGTGACGACCGACATCGGCGCCCGGCACGCCCGGACCGCCGAGCTGACCACCGTGACCGGCGGTGGGCACGGGCACGGTCACGGAGGCCCGGCCCCGCCCGCCCCGCTGCGGACACGGGTCGTGCTCGCGCTCCTGGTCCTTCCGGCCCTCGTTGCCACCGCCCTGGGGCTGTGGCAGCTGTGGCCCTCGGCCGCCGACGTGCCCGACCGGGTGCCCGTCGTCGTCGAGGGCAGCGAGCTGGTGTCCGCGACCGTCGTCGGCCCGCTCGAGGGCGAGGCCGCCGGTGACGCCTCCTGGCCGACCACGGAGGACTCGACCACCGGCAACGTCGCGATCCGGCTGCCCGACGGGACCACCTCCGGGATGCAGGCGGAACCACGGTTCGCGCTCGAACCCGGCGACGCCGTCGTGGCGCTGTACATCGGCGACTTCGCCGAGACCCCCGTCCCCTACGTCTTCATGGACTACGAGCGGGAGGTCCCGTTCGCGCTCCTGGCGGCCGCGTACGTGCTGGTCGTGCTGCTCGTGGCCCGGTGGCGGGGCCTGGCGGCGCTCGCGGGGCTCGCGGTGGCCTTCGGCGTCTTCGTGACCTTCACCTTCCCCGCGCTGCTCTCCGGGGAGAACGCGCTGGGCGTGGCGCTGGTGACCTCGTCGGCGGTGATGCTGGCCGTGCTCTACCTGGCCCACGGCCTGACGGCGCGCACCACCGTCGCGCTGCTCGGGACCCTGGCAGGTCTGGCCCTGACCGCCGGGATCGGAGCGTGGGCCACCGGCGCCGCACAGATCACGGGGGCCTCGGAGGAGGTCGCGCAGAACCTGCCCGTCATCGCCCCCGGGGTGGACCTGCGCGGCATCGCGCTCTGCGGTCTCGTGCTGGCGGGCATGGGTGTGCTCAACGACGTGACGATCACGCAGGCGTCGGCCGTCTGGGAGCTGCGGGCGCTGGCCCCGTCGGCCCCGCGACGGGCCCTGTTCGCCCGGGCGATGCGGATCGGGCGCGACCACATCGCCTCGACCGTCTACACGATCGCGTTCGCCTACGTCGGTGCCGCCCTGCCCCTGCTGCTGACGGTGTGGCTGCTGGACCAGACGCCGTTGACGACGCTGACCTCGGGGGAGATCGCCGAGGAGGTCGTGCGCACCCTGGTGGGGTCGATCGGCCTGGTGCTGGCGATCCCGATCACGACGGCGATCGCCGCCGTCACGGTCCCGACCGGCCGTGCCCTGGCGACGGGTGGCGAGGTCGGCCACGATGGGTCGCACCCGACATCGGAGGGCGCCGTGCCGAGCCGACCAGATCCCGGGGCTGAGCAGCCGTGACCGGCGACGTCGACCCCGACGCGCCGCACGAGGGCTTCTTCCCGCGCCGGCCGCAGCCCGTGGCGCCCGACGACCCCCGGTTCGACCCGCACTCCCGCTGGGTCGACCGGTTCGGCCTGCTCCTCGCCCTGAGCGCCCTGACGGTCGTGCTGCTGTCGCTCGTGGACATCCGGTCGGCCCCGGGAGGCGAGCTGGGACCGGCCCTGGCGGGGCTCGCGACGACGGTGACGGTGGGAGCGACCTTCGTGCTGGCCCTGCGGGCGGCCGGCCTGCGTGCGCGGCCGCGGCGGTGGCTCTACCTGGTGCTCGGCCTGCTGTTCGTGCTGTCCCTGACGATCGTGCTGGTGCTGAACACCCCCGACACCCTGACGTCGGTGCCTCCGCTGCTGGCGATCATCGCCGCGATGGCCCCGGTGCTGGTCGTGCGTCGCCTGCTCTACCACCGGGTCGTCTCCCTGGCCACGGTGCTCGGGGCCGTCTCGGCGTACGTGCTGATCGCCGTCGCGTACTACTACGCGTTCATCACCGCCGACGCGGTCTCCTCGACGCCGTTCTTCGGGCAGGAGGAGCCGAGCACGGCGTTCATGTACTTCTCGCTGACGACGATCACGACGCTCGGGTACGGGGACCTCGCCGCGGAGAACGCGGCGGGCCGGCTGCTGGCCACCAGCGAGGCCGTCATCGGTCAGGTCTACCTGGTGGTCTTCGTGGCCATGATCGTCAGCCTCGCCGCCAACCGCGTGCAGCACCGACGCGGCTGAGGTGGCCTCGGCGGCCGGGGCCCCGCTGCCCGGCGTGCCTCCGTCGCGCGGGGGAGGCGCCCGGGCGGCGCTCCTCCGTACGCTGGACGGATGCCGCGCCTGCGCCCTACCGAGCTGATCGCCGAGTGGTTCGGTCTCGACGCCGACTTCGAACGCACCCCGACCGACCCGGTCCTGTCGCGCCGGCACGACGTGTGGCTCGGTCTCGCCCTCGTCGTGCTGGCCGTGGGCGGCTCCGAGCTGGCGCGCTCGGCCGGGATCATCGAGGCGGGGACGCCCGCGTGGCTCGTGGCCGTGCTGTCGGCGGCCGGGGCGCTGCCCCTCGTCGTGCGCCGCCGGTATCCCCTGACGGTCCTCGTGGTCGTCTACGCGCACTTCCTGGTGGTGGGCCTCACGGTCCCGACGATCCCGATGACGGTGGTGCTCCAGGCGGTCTACTTCGTCGCGCTGTACTCGGCCGTCGCCTGGGCGCGGGACCGCCAGGCGATGGTGGTCGTCGTCGGGGTCTGCCTGTTGGCGATGTTCACCTGGCTCCTGTGGGAGATCGCCGTGGGCTCGGGACTGCAGCAGGCCGCCGAGTCGCAGGGACTCCTCGACGAGCCGCCCGGCTCCGTCGACCCGATCGTCGCCATGGTCGCCAACGTGTGGCTGATCAACATCGCGTACTTCCTCGGTGCGATCGCGATCGGCCAGGTGTCCTGGAACGCCGCGCGGCGTCGCCGCCAGCTCGGCGAGCAGACCGCCACGATCGAACGGCAGTCCGCCGAGCTGCAGCGGCGCGCCGTCGTCTCGGACCGGCTGCGCATCGCCCGGGAGCTGCACGACGTCGTCGCCCACCACGTCTCGGTCATCGGCATCCAGGCCGCGGCGGCCCGCCGGCTGCTGGCGAAGGGCGACACCGCCGCGCAGGACCCCGGGGTGCCGCTGGCGGTGATCGAGTCCGCCTCCCGGGAGGCGGTGACCCAGATGCGGGGGCTCGTGGGGACCCTGCGGGACACCGGCACCGACGCGGCCGGTGCCGACGACACCGGCGGGCGCTCGCCCGGGCCGGGGCTGCCGGACATCCCCGCGCTGGCCGCCGCCGAGGACGGGCTGGACGTCGCCTACGCGCTGGTCGCGGAACCCTCCGGGGCGGAGGCCGACGTCCCCGCCCCGCTGGCGTTGAGTCTCTACCGGACGGTCCAGGAGGGACTGGCCAACGTGCGCAAGCACTCGACGGCCCGCAGGGCGTCCGTCACGGTCCGGGTGGACCGCCGGGACGGCGGCGGGCCCGGTGCCTCGGCGGGCTTCGCGGAGGTCGAGGTGCTCGACGACGGTCGCGCACGGCCGGGGTCGTCCGGCACGGGGCTGGGGCTCGTCGGGCTCCGGGAGCGCGTCGCCGCCCACCACGGAGTGGCCGAGATCGGCCCGCGGGTGACCGGCGGCTACCGGGTGCGCGTGCGGCTCCCCCTCCCGGAGGACGCGTCGTGACCTCGGTGCTGCTCGTGGACGACCAGCGGCTGGTGCGGTCGGGGTTCCGGCTCATCCTGGCGCTCGAGGACGACCTGGACGTCGTCGGGGAGGCGGGGGACGGCGTCGACGCCGTGGCGGCGGCCCGCGAGCTGCGTCCCGACGTCGTGCTCATGGACGTCCAGATGCCGGTGATGGACGGGATCGAGGCGACCCGCCGGATCGTCGCGGAGGACCTGTCCCGCGTGCTGGTGCTCACGACGTTCGACGACGACGCCTACGTCTTCGACGCCCTGGCCGCCGGTGCGTCGGGGTTCCTGCTCAAGAACGCCGACGCCGACCACCTCGTGGAGGCCGTGCGCACCGTCGCCGACGGCCACGGGCTGCTGTCGCCGCAGGTGACACGGCGGGTCGTGGAGCGGATGGTGGCCCGGGGCACCGCCGGTCCGGTGCAGGCACCGGCCGTCCGGGACGCCGTCACGCCGCCGTCGGCCCCGGGTCTGGACCGGTTGACGGCCCGGGAGCACGAGGTGCTGGTGCAGGTGGGGCGCGGGCTGTCCAACGCGGAGATCGCCGCCGAGCTGTACCTGGGCGAGGCGACCGTCAAGACCCACGTGTCCAACGTGCTGTCCAAGCTCCACCTGCGCGACCGGGTCCAGGCGGTCGTCTACGTCCACCGGCACGGTCTGCAGGACGGGCCGGATCCGGCGTAGTGGACGGTCAGCCATCAGCCGGTGATGCCTGACCTTCCGCGTCGTCGCCGAGGGCCGTGCGTGGGTGACGACGTGCCCGGTCAGCGCTCCGGAGGCGACGGCTGGCCAGGGCCGTCGTCGACCGGCAGCTGTCCCGTCACCTCGGCAGGACGAAGCGATGGTCCGTCGGGGACCCGGTGCGGGTGCCAGCCCTCCGCGGCCAGGAGTCGGGCCACTTCCCGGGCGACGGTGCCGTTCCAGGCCTCACGCCCCGTGTACCGGCGGACCAGGGACCGCCGTCCGACGATCCGGTTCTGACGGATCCGGTCGGCGACGAGGGCCTCCGGCCCGGTGTGGGCATCACGCCCGTCGATCTCGACCAGCAGCGCGCTCCCGTCGGGAAGCAGCCACGCCAGGTCGACGCGGGCCACGACCCGCCCGGACTCCCCGACCAGCCGCAGCTGCAGGGCGTCCGGCGCGACGCCGGCGTCGGCGCAGCTCAGGCGTGCCCAGGTCTCGGCCGGCGACTCGGCGCGCGGGTCGCACTCGTCCCACCAGGGCCGGCGCGCGGCCGACCCGGCGAGGTCGCCGGACTTCTCCCGGGCGCGGTCCAGGAGAGCGCGTGAGACGAGACCTCGGTGGCCCGCCGAGTCCATCATCGCGACGGCGCGGTACCTCGGCAGCGTCGGGACCGCGTGGGCCAGGGCGTCCTCCGGCAGGGCGCAGGCGATGCCGTCGACCTCCGCCCAGCGACGGAGCCGCAGCCGACGGACACGGACGGGGCCGGGGCCGCGGCGTGCGGACCCGTCCGGGACCGTGACCTCCGACCGGACCACGACCGGTGCACCCTGGACGCCGTGCAGGACCAGCGCGGCGACACCGGTGGCCACGGTGCCGGGGCACGCCAGCGGGCCGAGCAGGGCGGCCCGTCGACGCGCGCGGTCGAGGCGGTCCCGTCCCGGCTCCCCGGGGACTCCGGTGTCGTACACGCCCCGGACCGGGCGGCGCCAGCGCCCCTGGGCCGACCAGGCGCGCCGCCTGCTGACGGGTGATGCCGGACGACCTGCACTGGTCGGTCGAGAGCAGTCCCTCCTGCCGGGCCGCGATCCGTCGAGCACGCTGCGGGACGACCAGCGGGGGTGACGGCATCGCCCCAGCAGACCAGGTGGAAGGAATCGCCGGGCACGTCGTCCACAGGATGTGACCACCCCGACGTGCTCGGTCACGCATCCATCGCCGATCGATGACCGCGGACGACGTCGCCGACGACGCGGCGATCTCGCCCGCACGACGGAGGCGCGCAGGTCCTCCTCACGGCGGATCCGCGACCGGCACCGCGCCCGTAGCGTGAGTCGCATGTCCACACTCGAGGTCAGGGACCTGACCAGAACCTTCGGCGACCTGCGCGCGGTCGACGGCGTCTCCTTCGCCGCCCGTGGCGGGATGCTCACGGGGTTCGTCGGTTCGAACGGCGCCGGCAAGACGTCCACGATGCGGATGATGATGGGGGTCCTCGCCACCACCTCCGGGGAGGTGCTGTTCGACGGCGCTCCCGTCACCCGGGCCGACCGCCGCACCTTCGGCTACATGCCCGAGGAACGCGGCCTCTACCCGAAGCAGCCGGCGCTGGACCAGCTCGTCTACCTCGCGCGGCTGCGCGGCATCCCGGCCGCCACGGCGCGCGCCGAGGCCGTGGAGCACCTGGACCGCCTCGGCCTGGCAGACCGCGCCAAGGACCACGTGGAGAAGCTGAGCCTCGGCAACCAGCAGCGCGTCCAGATCACGGCGGCGCTCATGGGCCGGCCGCGGGCGCTGATCCTCGACGAGCCGTTCTCCGGGCTCGACCCCACCGCCGTGGACGACATGGTCGACCTGCTGCGCGGGCACACCGCACGGGGGGTGCCGGTGCTGTTCAGCTCCCACCAGCTCGACCTCGTCGAGCGGCTGTGCGAGCGGCTCGTCATCCTGCGCGGCGGCCGGGTCGTGGCGGACGGGACCCCCGCCGAGCTGCAGGAGACGGGCACCGTGCGGCACCGGCTGGTGCTCGGCGGCGACGCCGGCTGGGTCCGGGGCGTGCCGGGTGTGCACGCCGTCGACGTGGACGGCGCGACGGCGCTGCTGGAGCTCGCCGACGAGGAGGCGGCCCGGCGTCTGCTCGCCGCGGCGGTCGAGCGGGGCACCGTGCGCGAGCTCTCCCCGGTCCGCCCGTCCCTGGCCCAGATCTACCGCGAGGTGACCTCATGACCACGTCCACGCAGCAACCGACACGCCTCGCCGCGGACTCGTCGTCCGGACGGCGGGACGAGGGCACCCGGGGCGCCTGGCGACTGGTGATGCAGCGCGAGATCGTCACCCGCGCGATGAACCGGGCCTTCGTCGTCGGCCTCGTCGTCTCGCTCGTCGTCATCGTCGCTCTCGCGGCGTTCTTCGCCTGGCAGGCCAACCGGGTCGACACCACCACCGTCGCGGTGAGCAGCGACGACACCGCCGCCGTCGCGGCGGTGACATCCGCCGGCGAGCTGGCCGCCGACGAGGGCGGGAACGACGAGATCGACGTCCTCGAGGTGGCCGACGCGGACGCGGCACGGAGGGCGCTCGCCGCCGGTGACGCCGACGCCTGGCTGCATCCGGGCGACGACGGCTGGGTGCTCGCCGGCCAGGGTGAGCCGGGCGGGTCCGTGGAGCGGTTCGTGGCCGCCGCCGTCGAGCAGCAGGTGGTGGCGGCGAACGCCGAGGCGGCCGGCACCTCGGTGACGGAGCTGTCGGCCGGCGCCGAGCTGACCACCGAGGCCCTGGAACCCGACGCCGTCGGTGAGCAGGCGCTCTTCTTCGCGACCCTCGCGCTGTCGTTCCTGTTCTTCGCGGGGGCGATCACCTCGGGCAACATGATCGCCAGCTCCGTGGTCGAGGAGAAGCAGTCCCGACTCGTGGAGATCATCGCCACCGCGATCCCGCTGCGTCAGCTGCTGGCCGGCAAGATCCTGGGCAGCTCGGTCATCGCCGTGGGCCAGAACCTGCTGTTCGCGGGGATCGGCCTGGTCGCGGTCTCGGCGAGCCCGGTCTCGATGGCGCTGCCGGCGCTGTCGACGTCGCTGATCTGGTTCGTCGTGTTCTTCACGGTCGGGTTCCTGGCGCTGGCGGCCCTGTACGCGGTCGCCGGGGCCCTGGCCAGCCGCGCCGAGGACCTGCAGTACACGGCCACGCCGATGACCTTCCTGGTGATGGGCGTCTACTTCGTGACGTTCTCCGCCTCGGGCGCGTTCCTCACCGTGCTGTCGTACGTGCCGATCGCGTCGGTGGTGGCGATGCCGGCCCGGGTGCTGGCGCGGGACGCGGCGTGGTGGGAACCGGTGGTCTCGCTGGTGCTCCTGGCCGGGTTCGCCGCGGCGGCGTTGCTGGTCTCCGAGCGGGCGTTCCGCGGGTCGCTGCTGCAGACGGGTGGCCGGGTGTCCTGGCGGCAGGCGCTGCGCCCGCAGAACTAGTCAAGGGGTTCTCTTGAGGCGATCGTGACGGATAGATTGCCGGGTATGTCCCCACCGCCTGACCGCGTCCGGTTCGATCTCGTCGCCGACGACGACGGCGGTCCCGGGGACGGCGGAGCGACGGCCGACGCCGGACCGGACAGCGAGCACGCCGTGCCCGGCTGGTTCGGCCGGCACGTCGGCGGTCCGGTCCGCGCACGCTGGCGGGCGACACCTCGTCGGCTGCAGGTCGGGATCGTCGGCGTGACGACCGTCGCCGTCGTCGGGGCGGCGGCCGGGATCGCAGCGCTCGACGCCCGGGCCGACGCCGCGCACGCGGAGCACATGGCCGCGATGCCGGGCGGGGTCGCGGACCTCTCCGCGCCGCTGCACGAGACGTGGCGGGTGGAGACCGACGACGGCGTCCTGGCGGTGCTGCCGGACGGTGTCGTCGCCACCCGCGACGGGGCCGACGTGCTCGGGGTCGACGGCGCCACGGGCGACGAGGTGTGGCGCCACGAGCTGGGCGCGCTCGCCGAGTGCGGCTCGAGAACGACCGGAGCCGCGGTCACGCCGTCGGAGACGCTCGTGTGCGTGCACGGCGCGGGCGAACGCACCGCGACCGTGCTGGACGCCACGGGCGTGGTGCTCGGGGAACGCGACCTGGGCTTCGCCAACTGGGGTCGCGAGATCTGGGACCTGGACGCACCGCAGATCCTCCCGGCGCAGGACGGGACGATCGCCGTGCTCGAACGCGCGACGCACGGTCTGGCGCTCGACCCGACCGACCCCGTCGCGGAGCTGGCGCGGGCCCGCTCCGAGGGGCACTGGCAGGACCCGACGGTCCGGGTCGAGGACGCCCTGACCGGGCAGGTCCGGGGCGAGGCGACGCTCGAGCTCCGCACCGCCGAGGACCTGGCGGGCTGTGCCACGAGCGACGGCCCGGACGGCAGCTCGACGCTCCACGTGGCGCCCACCCTCTGGGTCTGGGGCGGGGAGGTCCACCTCTCGGTGTGTCGGGAGTCCGTCGCGCTGAGCCCCGACGGCGAGCGGTCCGAGCCCGTGCGGTATCCGTCGGTCGACGGAGGGTTCCTGCAGCCCGTCGAGGGCGGGACGCGTGTGGTGGACGCCTCGGGCGACGTCGAACGCACCATCCCCGGAGCCGTCCTCGAGACGGCCGTCGTGGACGGCACGACCGGGCCGCGACTCGTCCTGGTCGAGGAGGGACGTCTGGCGGGCGTCGGCGACGGCGACCGGCTGTGGACGGCCGACGCCGAGGAGGTCCGGGTCCACAGCTACCTGGCACGTGCCGACGGGGTCGCCGTGCTGCTGTTCGACGACGGCGCGGTGTCGGCCGTCGACCTCGGGACGGGTGACCTCCGGTGGACCCGCGACGACCTGTCGCCCGGTGACCACGGCGGGGTGCACGGCGCCGCCACCGACGGTTCGATCGCCCTGCTGACCGTCAC
This sequence comes from Isoptericola sp. b515, assembly GCF_030588125.1. Lineage (NCBI taxonomy): Bacteria > Bacillati > Actinomycetota > Actinomycetes > Micrococcales > Promicromonosporaceae > Isoptericola > Isoptericola sp. b515. The sequence goes on from NZ_JAUQYR010000001.1 coordinate 1,178,256, forward strand.
CGGCGGCCCGCTGACCGATCTCGTCGCGGTCGACCTCGACGACGGCCGGACGGTGTGGAGCACCACCGTGGACGCCCGCTACGGCAGCGTCTCCGTCGTGGCCGGGCGACCCGTCCTCGTCGACGCGACGGGCAGCGGCTTCGTCGAGACGGTCGACGGGGTGCAGGTCGAGACCGCCGACGCCGCACTGGTCGGCCTGGCGCCCGAGGTCCCGGGTGCCGGCTAGAGCGGGCAGCGGCGGGAGCCTGCTGCTGCGGCGGTAGATTGCAGGGTATGCCGCGACGGCCCGATCCCGTGCAGATCGACCTCGCCCCGGACGAGGGCGAGGAGGACGACGGCGGCCGCGGACCGGGTGTCGACGGGTCGACCCGGGGGGCCGCGCCGGGCGGGCCGGGCTGGTTCCGGCGGCACGTGGCCGGCCCGCTCCGGGCGCGGTGGCGGGCCGCGTCGCCCCGGCTCCGTGTCGGGGCCGTCGGCGTCACGGCGCTCGCCGTGCTCGGGACGGCGGCCGGGGTCGCGGTCACCGACAGCCGGGCCGACGCCGCGCACGCGGCGCACATGGCGACGATGCCGGGCGGTGTCGCCGACCTCTCCACCCCGCTGCGCGAGGTCTGGCGGGTCGCGACCGACGACGGTGTCCTCGCGGTGCTGCCCGACGGGGTCGTCGTCACGCGCGCGGACTCCGAGCTCCTCGCGGTCGACACGACGACCGGTGACGAGGTGTGGCGGCACGCCCTGGGCGAGCAGCCGCGGTGCGGACCGCGGCCGACGTTCCCCGTGGAGTTCGTGGAACCCGTGGACCGTCTCGTCTGCCTCGAGGGGGCGCCCGCACGCCGGGCCGTCGTCGTCGACGCCGCCGGGCAGGTGCAGGGGCGCCGCGACCTGGGCCTGGTCAACGACCGCACGCTCGAGACGTGGACCGCCGGGGCGCCGCGGGTCGAACCGGGTCCGGACGGGTCCGTGGCGGTCGGGGCGCGGTCGGCGGCCCTCCTCACGGTCGACGACGCCGACGAGGCCGCGACGCGGCTCGCCGCGATCCAGCAGTCCGAGGACTGGCAGGACCCCGTCCTGCGGCTCCAGGACGCGGCGTCCGGTGCCGAGCGGGCGCGGGTCCCCGTGGAGCTGCGCACCGCCGCCGAGCTGCGGGCCTGCGGTCTCGCGTCCGGCCCCGAGGGGCAGGACCTCATCTCGATCCACACGTCCGTCCTGACGACGTCCTCCACGGTCCGCCTCGCGGTGTGCGGCAGCAGCACGGCGATGCTCCCGGACGGGTCGACCGTGGACGGTCTGGCCCTGCCGTCGGTGGACGGGGGCTGGAACCTGTTCGAGGGCGGCGGCACCCGGCTGACGGACGCGAGCGGGCGGGGCGACGTCGTCGTCCGCGGCTACGTCTTCGAGCCGATGGCCGTCGACAGCAGGACGGGGCCGCGGTTCGCCCGCTCCCGCGGAGGTCTCACCGCCTACGACTCCACCGGCCAGGAGGTCTGGTCCGCCGACGTCGGCACGGTGCACGGCGTGCTGGCGCGGGCCGGGGGGACGGTCGTGGCCCAGGTCGGGTCGGACGCCGGCCTCGTCGGGATCGACGTCGCCACGGGTGCGGTGCGCTGGGCCCGGGACGACCTGCGCACGACCGGCGCCGGACCGCGCGGGGGAGGCGTCGTCACCGACGGCACCCTGGTGCTGCTCCCCGCCGTCGGCGCGGACGGGTCGGCGGGCCTGCTCGCCCTCGACCTCGCGGACGGCACCACCCGCTGGCACACGGACGCGGTCGGCACGGTCCGGGTCGCGGCCATCGGTGGCAGCGTCGTGCGGACGGCCGACGACGCGATCGTCGGCCTGGCGAGCTAGGGTCGCGCGCATGGGCCGTCAGCGCGGGGGCGAGGTCGTCACCTTCGACGTGTCCCACGACGCCGCGGACCCCGACGCCACCGGGCACCCGGACGGCGGCCCGGCACCCGGTCGGACCGGACGCGCCGTCCGGGCGGTCGAACGGTGGCGCCGGGCGGGTCGCCGCCAGCGCCGCACCGCGCTCGGGATCGCGGCCGTCGCCGTCCTCGTGCTCACCGGGGGCGCAGTGGCGGCCGGCGCCCTGGCCGACCACGTCGAGACCGACCGCCTGCGCACCGCACCGGGTGGTGTGCTCTCCCTGGACGGCGCGCTGACCGAGGTCTGGCACGCCGACGTCGACGGTCTCGCGACGGTGCTGCCCGACGGCGGTCTCGCCGTGGTCAGAGGTGCTGACCTGGTGGCTCTCGAGGTCGCCACCGGCGCCGAGCGCTGGCGCACCACCCTCGACGACAGGCTCGAGTGCGGCCCGCGTCCCCGGCTCGGCAGCGGCGTCGAGTGGACGATCCCGGTCGGGACCGTCACGTGCGTGCACGGCAGCGACGGCGCGCGCGCCGTCACGGTACTGGACGCCGACGGGGACGTCGTCGGGCGGCGGGACCTGGACGACGACCGCTACGGCGGGCCGCTGCGCGCGGTCGCCCCCGCGGCGCACGGCGGGCTGCTCGTCGCGGAGCACGACAGCGACCTGCCCGCCCAGGTGACGTTCGCCTCGCGGAGGCAGGTGTTCGCCGAGCTCCTCCGTCCGGGGCTCGAGCCGGGGTCGACGCAGGTCCGGCTGGAGGACGCCCTGACCGGGGAGCGGCGCCAGACCCTGGACCTGGCCGCGCTGTCCGACGTCGTCGTCAGTGACTGCTACGACCTCGGCGCCGACGGGCGCAGCGGGGACGCGGTGCCCGGGCCGGGGGGTCGGGCCGTGCTGGACCTCGGCGTCCTGCTGGGCACCCCGTCGATGGTCGCCTTCGACGGCTGCGCCGTCGACGGGGGTGCCACGTACGACGGGGTGCCGCTGGGGTACGCCACGGACCGGAGCACCTGGCCGGACGACCCCGTCCGCCAGCCCGCCCCGGGTGACCGGTTCGTCGTCCCGCAGGGGTCCGGCACGATCGTGCAGACCGACGACGGCACCCCGGTGCTGGAGCTCCCGGACCTGCGGGTGGAGGTCCCGGCGACCGACGGCAGCAGCGGGTCCGGCCAGGTCGCCGTCGGCACGGACCGGGTCGTCGCCCTCGCCGACGACGGGGCCCAGCGGTGGGAGGCCGCGATGGACGATCCGCAGGTGCTGGTGCGGACCGCCGACGTCGTCGTGGCGGGCGGCTGGAACCTGCTGGCCGCCTACGACCCGGACGACGGGTCGGAACGGTGGAGCCTGGCACCCGACGCCGGCCCGCGGCGGTACGTGCTGTCGGCGACCACGGACGGGGAGCGGATGACCGGTGTGCTGCTGGAGTTCCCCGCCACGGGGCCGGCCACGTTCTCGCTGTTCACGATCGACCTGCGCACGGGACGCGAGGTCGCCCCGCGGGTCCCGCTCGGGGACGGGCGGCTCGGGGAGACGGGACAGCTCGTCGCGGTCGACGGCCACCTGCTGGTCCCCGAGTTCGCCGACCGCGAGGCCATGACCGCCGGGCCGGGCAGCGCGGTGGTGGGTCTCACCGTCCTCGCCCCCGAGGGGGTGTGAGCGGCATGGCGGCACGACCCGACGGCCCCGTGGTCGCGTTCGACGTGTCCGCCGACGGGGACGAGGCGGGGCGACCCCCGGGCGGCGAGCCGCGTCCGCCGGACCGGCCGGAGTGGTGGACCCGGGCGGCCGCGTGGTGGCGAGCGGCCTCGCGCCGCCGACGCCGGGCCGCGGTCGTGGCGGTCGGCGGTGCCCTGCTGGCCGTCGCGGGGGCGTCCGTCGTCGGTCTGCAGGTGGCCGAGCAGGTCCGGGCGGACCGGCTGCGGGCCGCCCCCGGCGGCGTGGTGTCCCTGCACGGTGATCTCGGCGAGGCGTGGAGCACCGAGGCCTCCGCCGTGGTCGCGGTGCTGGCCGACGGGGGTCTCGCGTTCGTCGACGGTGAGGACGTCGTCGTCCGGGACGTCGCCGACGGCACCGAACGATGGCGTGCCGATCTCGGACCGGAGCCGGAGTGCGGCCCGCGCCCCCGCCTGAGCAGCGGTGTCGAGTGGACGTTGACGACCGACCTCGTGACCTGCCTGCACGGCACCGCGGGCGCGCGGACGGTCACGGTGCTCGACGCCACCGGTGCACAGGTGGGGGAGCGGACGCTCGACCCGCAGCCGAGCCCCGAGGCCGGGGTGTTCGTGGCGCCCGCAGCCGCCGGCGGGCTCGCCGTGGTCGAGCACGAGATCGACCTGCCGGAACCGCGGACGGTGGAGAACTCGTCGGCGCCACGGGTGGTCGCGGGGATCGACCCCGAGGGTCTGGGCCCGGCGACGCTGCGCGTGGAGGACGCCCTCACCGGTGCCGTGCGGGCCGAGAGCACGGCGGAACGGTGGCCGCAGTCCCTGCAGGACTGCGTCGTGCTCACGGCCGACGCCGCGGGACGACCCCGTCCGGCGACCACACGGATCGAGCTGAAGGGAGTCCGCGAACCGATCGCGACACCGGCGGTCGTGGGATACCAGATGTGCCAGGGCGGTACGGGGATGGCCACGGACGGTACGCCGCTGGGCGTCACCGACGTGGCCGGCGTCGCGTTCGCCGACCTGCCGTCCGGGGAGCTCGTCGAGCCGTTCCCCGGGGGTGGCTTCGTGGTGTCCCGGCGTCTCGCCGGTGCCGGGTTGGTGGCCGACGACGGCGCGGGGCCGGCCCTCGACCCGGACAGCAGGGTGCAGGCACCCGCGACGCAGGTGGGGACGGTGGACCCCGCGGTGATCGCCACCCGGGGCAGCACCGTCGTCGGGCTGGCGTCGGACGGGGAGACGCGCTGGGAGACCGAGCTCGAGGGCCGTGCCCGGGTGCTCGCCCGCGCCGCGGGGGTCACCGTGGTGTCCACCGACGTGTCCACCGACCTGGTGGCCCTGGACGACGGGGACGGCGCGGAGCGGTGGCGCATCGACATGGTCCATCCCGCACCGGACGGTCGCTGGGTGTGGCCGACGTCGGCCGTCACCGACGGCGAGCGCGTCACGGTCGCGCTGATGGAGGGCATCGACGCAGGTCCCACGTGGCCCGGCAGCCTCCTCACGGTCGATCTCACCAGCGGCGACGCGCACCGCACGGGCCTGGACCTGGACGGTCTGCCGTGGGTCACCGCCGTGGACGGGCACCTGCTGCTGCACGAGGTCCGTCAGGGCGGTCCCTTCTTCCGGGCCTGGCCCGAGATCATCTCGGTCAGAGTGCTCGAACAGCGGTAACGTCGAGAGGTGGGGCGACGACGAGGTGCCCCCGAGGGGGCGTTCACGTTCGACCTCGTTCCTGACGGGTCCGAGGCCGGTCGTGAACCTGCGTTCGAGGAGGCCGCGGACCCCGGTGAGTCCGCCGGCGCAGTCCCGGGACCGGCGTCGGGAGCCCGACGGCGGTGGTCCGGCCGGGCGCGGCGGGTGCGCTGGGTCGGGGTCCTGGGCCTGGTGGGGGTGCTGGCCGCCGTGGTGCTCGTCGACGGGGCCGCAGACCGCTGGCGTGGTGATGACCTGCGTGCGGCGGCCGGCGGGGTGACGGACCTCTCGGGCCCGCCCTTCGAGGCCTGGAGCCTGAACGAGGACATCGGCGGGCTCGGGCTGAGCGGCGGGCTCGTCGCCATGCAGGGCGAGGTGGTCGCGGTGCACCGGCACGACGAGCTGGTGGGCATCGACCTGGCGACCGGGCGACCGCGGTGGACGGTCCAGCTCGACGAGGCCGACGGGAGCTGCGGACCGGGGATGGCCGTCTGGGGCGACACGATCGACGTCCGCCCCGCCGAGCTGGTGGTCTGCGTGGCCCAGGAGATCGACGGGGAGGCGCACGTCACCGTCGTCGAGGACGACGGCAGCGTGCTGGTGCGCCGCACCGTCGAGGGCGACCACGACCTCGTGGTGCCGGGTCCCCGCGGCACGGTGGTGTCGGCGACGTGGGTGGGCGACCCCGAGGACGTGGACGTGGACCTGCGCGGCGACCCGCTGACCAACCTGACCGTGATCGGGGAGATCGACGACGGCTACGACCTGGAGCTGAGCGCCGCGGATGCCGTCACCGGTGAGGAGCGCTGGGTCACGACGGTGCCGTTCGGGCAGGTGCGCGACCGGACGCAGTGCGTGTCGTGGGACGTCGGCGGGCGCAACGCCCGGGTCGACCGGCGTGCCACGCTCGACCACGCGGTCGGCCGGGAGCTCATCGGCGTCGCGGGCTGCGGGATCCTGGCCTACCTGACGCCCGAGGGCAAGCGCCTCGACGTCCCGGACGTCGCGTCCGACGACGACGACGTCGTGCGGCGGGTCCGGCCGCTCGCGGACGGGGGGTACGTCGTCTCGAGCGGGGTGTGGAACCGACCGGCCCTGGAGCACGACGTCCTGGGTGCCGACGGGGAGCACCTGTACTCGGTCGAGGGGCGGGTCCTGGACCCCCTGTCCACGGTCGGTGGTGACGCCGACGAGCTGCTGGTCGCCTACGCCGCGCGGACCATCGCGCTGGACCGCACCGGGGAGGAGCTGTGGCGGGCGGACATCAACGCCGAGCGCCTGCTGGCCCGTACCGACGACGTGGCGGTCGTGCTCGACAGCCTGGACCGCGTCGTCGGCCTGGGGCGCGAGGACGGCGCCGTGCGCTGGGTCCGGGACGACCTCGTCGTCCAGTACTCGGCGCTGGTCGGCGGCGGCCGGAGCGGCGAGCTGGAGGCCGCCTTCACCGACGGCACGGTCGTGGCCGTCGTCGTGCCGACCTACACCGGCGAACGGGTGCTGGCGCGGTGGAACGCCGTGGACGCGGCGACCGGCGAGGACCTGTGGTCCACCGAGCTCTCCTCGGACGGCTGGGGCCTGGACCTGGCCGCCGCGGGTCACCTCCTGCGGTGGTCACCCCGCGGGCTGACCGGCTACGCGACCGGGTCCTGAGCACGGCGCCGCCGGGCCGCCCGCCCGTCCGGGCGGACGGAGCGGACGGCCCGGCCGCCGTCGTGCCGGCACCCCGGCGGCCTGCGGGTCAGGTGGTCTTGACCTCCCCGCGCTGCACGCGCCAGGTGCCGAGCGCCAGGGGCAGGCCGACCCAGATCGCCGCCGACGTCGCGAGCTGCGCCCACTCGGTGCCGCCCAGCGACCCGCCCGTGATCAGCGGGACGGAGGACGTGGAGAGGTCGAGCCAGGGCCACACGTCGGACCAGGAGGTCAGGAGCATCGTGATCGCCCCGACGATGGAGGGCACCGCGAGGTACACCACGATCGCGGCCGGGGTGCTCTGCAGCGCCAGGCCGAACGCGACGCCCTGGACCATCCACAGCACGATCATCAGGGCCATGCCGGCCGTCATCGCGCCGAGTCCCCAGTCCGGCGAGGCGTCACGCAGCATGACCACCCCGACGTGGGCGACAGCGGCGATCCCCACCGCCACGACGAAGAACGCCAGCCCGGAGCCGACGGCGGTCAGCAGCTTGGCCCCGACGACGCGTCCGCGCCGTGGCTCGAGCGTGAACGTGGTCAGCGCCGTGCGCTGCGACCACTCGGCCGTCGTGGCCAGGATGGCGACGATCGGCAGCAGCATGGCCAGGGGCGTGGAGGTGGTCGAGACGAACGTCTCGAACGACACGTCGCCGTCACCGACCAGGGCCGTCACGGTGACGACGCCGGCCGTCAGCAGCGCGATGATGACGAACAGCCACCGCACGGCCCGGGTGTCGAGCTGCTTGCGCCACTCGACCAGCGTCAGGCGGGAGAAGGGGACGGGGCGGATCTCGGCCGCGGTGCGGGCACCGGTGCGGCGGGTGGTCCGGGTCTGGTCGACGGCGGTCATGCCGACACCTCCTCTCGGGCGTCCGCGGCGGTGAGCTCGAGGAACAGCTCCTCCAGCCCGCGGGAGTCGGCGGGGCGCAGCTCGGTCACGAGGACACCCGCGCCCGCAGCGGTCCGTGCCACGGTCTCGGCGTCCGCCGCGACGGACAGCCCGCCGTGGACGCCCGCCTCGACGTCGACGCCGGCGCGGCGCAGCTCGGCGGCCAGGGCCTGGTCGTCCAGCGAGCGGACCACCACGCCGGCCGCGCGGAGCAGCTCGTCCTTGGTGCCCTCGGCCACGACCCGGCCGCGGCCGATGACGACGAGCCGGTCGGCGACCTGCTCGATCTCGGACAGCAGGTGGCTGGACAGCAGCACGGTGCCCCCGTCGCGCGCGAAGTCGCGCAGCAGGTCACGCATCCAGCGGATGCCGGCGGGGTCGAGGCCGTTGGCGGGCTCGTCGAGGATCAGGACGTCGGGGTCCCCGAGCAGCGCGGTCGCGAGGCCGAGCCGCTGCCGCATCCCCAGGGAGTAGGTGCGTACCCGGCGTCCGGCCTCGGCGGGGGTGAGCCCCACGGTGTCGAGGACCTCGTCGACGCGCCGACGCTCCACCCCGGTCAGCAGGGCGGCCAGCACCAGCGTCTCGCGGCCGGTGCGCCCGGCGTGCTGGGCGGAGGCGTCCAGCAGGACGCCGACCCGGCGGCCAGGGTTGGCGAGCGCGGCGAAGGGCTTGCCGAGGATCCGTGTCGCCCCGCTCGTGGGCGGGGTCAGGCCCGTCATCATGCGCATGGCGGTGGACTTGCCGGCGCCGTTCGGGCCGAGGAATCCGGTCACGAGGCCCGGTTCGGCGGTGAACGACACGTCGTCCACGGCCAGGACGGGCCCGTACCTCTTGGTCAGGTGCTCCACGGTGATCATGGCCCCACCCTCGCGCGCGGCGCCGGAGCAGCACATCGCCCGTGGGGAGGGTCCGTGTCGTCCCGTGGGAGGGTTCGGGCTCATCCCTTCGGCTGATGCCCCGGCGTCCCCGGTGCGCCTAGGCTCGTAGGGTGCCCGCCCCGCCCGTCGACCCCTACCGGTACTCCTCGGCCGACCGCCCGGCACCGGGGGTCGCGGGACCGGCCCCGACCGCGCCGCCGACCGCTGCGCGGTGGCGCCGCGTGTGGGGCGAGGCCTGGCGGCTGCTGGCGGCCTTCGCGGTGAGCATGCTCGTCGCCGGCACGGTCGCGTGGGAGGTGGAGACCGGCCAGCGCGAGTCCACGCCCGACCTCCTCGCCCTGGACATCTCCGTGGGACTGCTCTGCTTCGGTCTGGTGCTGCTGCGCCGCCGGTTCCCGACGACCGTCGCGCTGCTGATCGCGGCGGCGTCGACGGTCTCGGTGTTCTCCTCGGGTCCCCTGGCGCTCGCGGTGGTCTCGCTCGCGACGCACCGGCGCTGGTGGCGCATCGGCCTGGTCGGGGCGGTGTTCGTCGTGGGTGGGTGGGTCTACGGGGTGCTGTACCCGGTCGGCGACGGCATGACCTGGGTCTTCGACGTCGGCAGCGGCATCGGTGCGTACGCGCTGATGATCTGGATCGGCGCGTACGTCGGGTTGCGGCGGGAGCACCTCGCCGAGCTGCACGAGCGGGTGGCGACGGCGGAACGCGAGCAGGCGAGCCGGGTCGCCCAGGCGCGGGCGAACGAGCGGGCGCGGATCGCGCGGGAGATGCACGACGTGCTCGCCCACCGCATGTCCCTGGTGGCGATGCACGCCGGCGCGCTCGCGTATCGCAGCGACCTGCCACCGGAGAAGGTCGCCGAGACCGCGGGACTGGTCCGGGACAGCGCCCACGAGGCGCTCGGCGAGCTGCGCGAGGTGCTCGGGGTGCTGCGCGGGCTGGACGGGCCCGGCGCTCCCGGGCAGGCCGGTGGCACCCCAGGGGTCCCGGTCGACCGGCCCGAGAGACCGCAGCCGACGCTCGCCGACGTGGCGGACCTGGCGCGGGCGACCGGGGAGGCGGGGACGGCCGTCCGGGTCGTCGACGAGACGGACGAGGCCGCCCGGTTGCCGACCACGACGTCGCGCACCGCCTACCGGATCGTGCAGGAGGCGCTGACCAACGCGCGCAAGCACGCGGCGCACATGCCGGCGACGGTCCTGCTGCGGGGTGGTCCCGGCCGGGGACTGTCCATCACGGTGTCGAACCCGACGCCGGCGACGGAACCTGCGACCGCTGCCGACATCCCGCCGTCGGGCCTCGGGCTGCTCGGTCTGGTCGAGCGGGCCGAGCTCGCGGGCGGTTCCCTCACGACGCACGAGGCTGACGGCGGGTTCACCGTGCGGGCCTGGCTACCGTGGTCGTCATGACCGACACGATCTCGGTGGTGGTGGTGGACGACGACCCCCTGGTGCGAGCCGGGTTGGGGCTGATCCTCGGCGGAGCGCCCGAGGTGCGCGTCGTCGGGGACGCGGACGACGGGGACGCGGGGGTCGAGCTGGTGCGACGGGTCCGGCCCGACGTGGTGCTGATGGACATCCGCATGCCTCGCGTCGACGGGATCGAGGCGACGCGGCAGCTGGCCGCGGCCGACGCGATGCCGCGGGTGATCGTGCTGACCACGTTCGACACGGACGACATGGTGCTGCGTGCGCTGCGCGCCGGAGCGGCGGGGTTCCTGCTCAAGGACACGCCACCGGACCAGCTGGTCGCCGCGGTGCGGGCGGCTGCGGCCGGCGAGCCGACGCTGTCGCCGTCGGTGACGGCCCAGCTCATCGACCAGGTCTCGGGGGGTGCGGCCGCGGAGTCGGAGGCCGGCCGCCGGGCGGCGCGACGCCGGCTGGAGACGCTCACCGACCGGGAGCGCGAGGTCGCCGCGGAGCTGGCCCGGGGGCTGTCCAACGCCGAGATCGCCGGTGAGCTGTACCTGAGCGTGCCCACGGTGAAGACGCACGTCTCGCGGATCCTCGACAAGCTGGCGGCGGGGAACCGGGTGCAGGCAGCCATCGCCGTGCACGACGCCGGACTCGCCCCGTAGCCCGTCAGAGGTCTCGTCTCCTCGAATCCCCGGCTCGACCCGGTTCGCCGTCGCCGGCGGGTTGTCGTTCTGCGTGGTGTCAGCAGGGCCTGAGTCGTGACGTCCGCGCGGTCGCGGATCACGCATGGCGTGAGAGTCACGCAGTGCGTGATCCCGGCACGCCAAGGCGTCGGCATGCCCGCGGTGCGCACCCCCCCGAACAAGACATCCAACCGCTGGCGGCGGCCGGAGACCGGGGCCACCGGTCCGCCGAACCGACCTACCAGGCCTGGATGCCGCGGGGCCGGGGCGCCTCGGTGACCAGGTCGACGACGCGACAGCCGAAGAGCTGGGCCAGCGTCCCGATCTCGTCCAGGGACCAGGCGACGCGACCGCGGAATCGTGCCGAGACCGCCGTCCGTGACAGTCCGACGGCGGCCGCGAGGTCCTGCTGGGACATGCCACGACGGGCCGTCTCGAGCCGGACGGCGCCCGCGGCCACCATCGCGAGCCCGTCGTGCGCGACGCGGGGCGGGAGCCGACGGCGCGGCGGACGGGCGAGCTCGAGATCACCGTCGGGTCCTGCTTCGGCGTCGTCGAGGTCGACCATCGGCTCCAGGTCAGGGGGTGGCACGGGAAGACGTCGCATCGGGTCAGGGTGGACGGGTGCCATCGCACCGGTCGTCCGTCGTCCCCGACGGCGCGGGCGGACCGTCACTGTCCACAGGTCGTGCGTCGTGCTCGGGGCCGCTCATGGAGCGCGGAGGCGCTCGTGACGCTCAGAGGCGCTCGCGCAGCCAGGTGATGTCGGTCCCGACGTCGCCCTTCGTCTCGCACACCACGGGTGCCCCGGCGGCACGGATCACCGCGAGCAGCAGCTCCTCCGGGATCTCGCCCGCCCCGAAGTTCGTGTGCCGGTCCGCCCCGGACCCGGCGGCGTCGCGGGAGTCGTTCGCGTGCACGAGGTCGATGCGGCCGGTGATCGACCGGATGTCGTCCACCACACTGGACAGGTCGAGCCCGCCGGCCCAGGCGTGGCAGGTGTCGAGCGTGAACCCCACCTCGACGTCGCTGTCGGCCTGCTGCACCGCGGCCCAGAGCTGCTCGATCCGGTCGAGCCGGCGCGCCATCGAGTGGTCGCCCCCGGCCGTGTTCTCGATCAGCACCGGCACGTCGGTGTCCAGCGCCTCGATCGCCTTGCGCCAGTTGTCGAAGCCCTTGGCCGGGTCGTCCTGCGCGGTGACGTGGCCCCCGTGCACCACGACGCCCTTCGCCCCGATCTCCCCGGCCCCGGTCATGATCTGCTGCAGGAGCTTGCGGCTGGGGATCCGGATGCGGTTGTTCGTCGAGGCCACATTGATGACATAGGGGGCGTGCACGACGACGTCGACACCGGCCTCCGCCGTCGCGGTCCGGAAGGCCTCGGCCCCGCCCGGGTACTCCAGCGGCGGCACCTTCCACGCCTGCGGGTCGGACAGGAACACCTGCACGACGTCGGCGCCCATGGTGCGGGCCTCGGTCACGGCGTCGGCGAGGCCGACGTGGGCACCGATCTTCACGCTCATGGTCACCACCCTAGGCGGGCGGTCCGACGACGGGGTGCGATCTGGGCCCCCACCAGCATCGACGCGGGCGTCTCACGACGCTAGGTTGGCGCTGACGGTCGATCGCCACGGAGGAGTTCCGATGGATATGTCGTACGCGCTGGCCCTGCTCCTCGTGCTCGGCGCCCTGGCGGTGGTGGCCGCGGTGGTGCTGGTCATCGTCCTGGTGGCGCGGGGTGCCGACCGGTCGTCCGCGACCTCGAGCGGTGCGTCGCTCGAGGACCGGCTGGCGGAGGTGGACAGGCTCCACGAGGCCGGCCGCGTCACCGACACCGAGCGCGACGAGGTCCGCGCCCGCCTCCTCGGCACCCTGTGACCCGGCCGACCGGGAGCGTGCCCGCACCGGTCAGTACCCGCCACCGCCCTCGGTGACGGCGGACCCGTCCGGGGCGACGACCCACCAGACGTCGTTGACCCCCTGGCCGGAGACCTCGCCCGGGGCGGCGTCGTTGGCGAACAGGTACACGGGACGGCCGTCCAGGGTCACCTGGAGCTCGCCGTCGTTGCCGGTGATGGTGCCGACCTCCGCGGTCACGCCCTCGACCTCGGGCTCCTCGGACCCGGCGTGCACCGGGGGCCACGCGGCCAGGCAGTCGCCCTCGCACGCGCTCGTCCCGGAACCCGGCTCGTCGTTGTCGAAGACGTAGACGGTCATTCCCACGCCGTCGACGACGATCTCGCCCAGCTCGCTGTCGGCGGTGCCGAGCACCGGCCCCATGGAGTCGTCGTCCATGTCCTCGGACTCCGACTCCATGTCCTCGGACTCCGTGTCCTCCGACTCCATGTCGTCGGACTCGGTCGCCTCCTCCTCGCCGGTCGTCGCCTCGGTCGCCGTCTCCTGCGCAGCGGGCTCCTCCTGCGTGGAACACGCCGTCACGGCGGCGAGCGCCGCGACGGCCGAGATCGCCACCGTGGTCGTCCTGGTGATGCGTCGCACGGTCACTCCTCGTGTCGGTCCGTCACCCCGTACGACGGGACCGACCGCTCCGGGGTTCACCGTGGGGTGAACCTCCGGGGGCCGTGTCCCGTCGTACGGGGTACGGGCGCGTCGGGGGCCGGCGGCCCGTCCAGGGCGAGACGAGGAGGTGGGCAGCGTGCGGGCAGGGGCCACGGCGGCGATCGTCGCCGGAGCGGTGGTCGTGGTGGGCGCGACGGCGGTGATCGCCGGCCCGGGACTGTACGCGGACTGGGCCAACCGGTCGGCGGCGGACGCCCCGTCGGTCACCGGCACGGCGACGGAGGTCGACCCGGCCGACCTGGACGGCGAGTGGACGGTCGCGACCGGGTCGTTCGCGGGCTACCGCGTGCACGAGGTCCTGCGCGGTGAGGACGTGACGGTCACCGGGCGTACGGACCCGGCGTCGTCGGACGTGGCGGGCACGGTGACGGTCGCCGACGGCAGCGTCACGGCTGCCGAGGTGGTCGTGCGGGTCGAGGCGATCGCCACCGACCAGGCGCCGCGGGACGCGTACTTCCGCGCTAGCGTCATGGACGTGGACACGTTCCCGACGGCCACCTTCGAGCTCACGACGCCCGTGGTGCTCGACCCGGGCGGGCGCGACGTCGAGCTGACCGGTGACCTCACGCTGCGTGACGTGACCCGGGAGGTCACCGTCCCCGCGCAGGTCGCCGCCTCCGCCGACGGTGCGCAGGTGGCGGGCAGCGTCCCGGTGACCTTCACCGACTTCGGCATCGAGGCGCCGTCGCTCGGCTTCGTGGAGGTGGACGAGGAGGGGGCCGTCGAGTTCTCCCTCGAGCTGGTCCCGGCGGGGTGACGTCCGTGGCCAGCGACGACCAGCTCCTCACGGCGATCCACACCGAGCACGCCGCGGACCTCCACCGGTACGTGACCCGGCTGGTGCGCGACCCCGGCGAGGCCCAGGACGTCGTCCAGGAGGCGCTGCTGCGGCTGTGGAGGCATCCCGACGTGCTCGAGCGCCCCGAGGAGTCGGTCCGTGCCTGGTTGTTCACGGTCGCGCGGCACCTCGTCGTCGACCAGGCCCGCAGCGCGCGTCGTCGCCGCGAGCGCACGACCGACCAGGTGCCCGAGATCCCGGAGCCGGACGCGACCCAGGCGGTGCTGGACGCCTGGCTGGTCGCCGACGCGCTGTCCGGGCTCTCCGCGGACCATCGTGCCGTCGTCGTCGGCGCCTACTACGGCGGCCGCACCGTGGCGGAGCTGGCTGTCGAGCACGGCGTGCCGCCGGGCACCGTCAAGTCGCGCCTGCACTACGCGTTGCGCGCCCTGCGGCTCGCCCTGCAGGAGAGAGGAGTGACGTCATGACCGCCTCTGGCGGACGGACCGGGTCGCCGCCGGACCCCTACGTCGACTGGGACGCCGCCTACGTCCTGGGTTCCCTGGGCCCGGCGGAGCGGCGCGAGTTCGAGGCGCACCTGGCTGGCTGCGCCGACTGCCGGGCCGCCGTCGCCGAGCTCGCCGGGATGCCCGGTCTGCTGGCGGGACTCCCCGCCGGCGAGGCCGTCGCGCAGCTCGAGGACGGTGCCGCGGCCGACGGTGACGCCGTGCCGATCACGGCGCTGGCCCGCCGGGCCCGCCGGTCCCGCCTGCGTCGCCGGTCCGTCGGGGCGGTGGCGGCCGCCGCGCTCGCCGTGGCCGGGGTGCTGACCGGCCTGACCCTCGACGCGGCGCCGCCCGACGGGGGAGCGGTCGTGGAGGCGGCGGACGTCGAGGTCCGGCTCGCCCCGGTGGGCTCGGCCGACGTCACGGCCTCGGTGGCGGCCACCTCCCGGCCCTGGGGAACCCTGCTGCACTGGAGCTGCGAGTACCCGGCTGTGGCCGGGTCCTACGGGGACCTGTCCTACGAGCTCGTGCTCGTGGACAGCTCCGGGGCGCGCCAGGTCGTGGCGACGTGGGCGGCCGTCGGGGAGTCGGCCCGTGGCCTGCAGGCGTCGTCGGCGCTGCCGCTGGAGGACGTCGTGCGGGTCGAGATCGCCGTCGCCGGGCGCCCCGACCCGCTCGCCTCGGCCGACGTCTGACGACCCCCGTCCCTCGCGACCGCCTGGCGGACGCCAACTATGTCCCAAGCGAGGTTCCGCTTAGTCTGAAGCGCGTGAGCGACAACTACGGACACCAGAGCCCGACCACGGGCGCGATCGAGCGTGTGGTCGCCCGTCACGAGATGCCGGACCCGCTGCGTGACGACATCCGGCTGCTCGGCGGTCTCCTCGGGGACGTCCTGCGCGAGGCGGGCGGGCAGGACCTGCTCGACGACGTCGAGCGCCTGCGCGAGCTGACGATCCGCGCCTACGGCGTGGACGACGGCGGCGCCGCGCTGGCCGAGGCCTCGGACGTCGTCGCGGGGTACTCGCTGGAGCGGGCCGAGCAGGTCGCGCGCGCCTTCACGTGCTACTTCCACCTGGCCAACCTGGCCGAGGAGTACCACCGCGTGCGCGTGCTGCGGCAGCGCGAGGCCGAGTCCGGCGCGGCGATCGAGGAGTCGCTGCCGGCGGCCTTCACCCGGCTGACCGAGGAGGTCGGACGCGAGGAGGCGCTGCGCCGCCTGTCCGAGCTCGAGTTCCGGCCGGTGCTGACCGCCCACCCGACGGAGGCCCGTCGTCGGGCCGTGTCGGGCGCGGTCCGACGGATCTCCGACCTGCTGGCCGACCGCGACACCGTCGAGCTCGGCGGGACCTCGCGCTCGGAGAACGAGCGCCGGCTGATCGCCGAGATCGACACGATGTGGCGCACCTCGCCGATCCGCGCGTCGAAGCCGACGGTCCTCGACGAGGTCAAGACCGCCATGGGCGTCTTCGACGCGACGCTGTTCGAGATCTACCCCGAGGTCTACCGGCGCCTGGACGACTGGCTGCTCGACGGCGACGCGGGACGCACCGAGCCCCTCGCCAAGCCCTTCGTCTACCTGGGTTCCTGGATCGGCGGCGACCGCGACGGCAACCCGAACGTCACCGCCGAGGTGACCCGGCAGGCGGCCACGCTGGCCGCCGAGCACGCGCTGACCGCCCTGGAGCAGGCGGCACGGGCGACCGGGCGCAAGCTCACCCTCGAGGAGGCGACCACCCCGGCCTCCGACGGGCTCAAGGCGCTGTGGCAGCGGATGCGCCAGCTCTCGGAGGGGCTGGCCGCCCAGGCCGCCGCCGAGTCCCCGAACGAGCCGCACCGCGCCGCCGTGCTCGCGATCGCCGGCCGGATCGGCGCGACCCGCGCCCGCGACGCGGACCTCGCCTACCGCGAGCCGGCCGAGCTCGAGGCGGACCTGGCGATCGTGCAGAGCTCGCTGGTCGAGGCCGGTGCCAACCGGGCCGCGTACGGCGACCTGCAGCGACTGCTGTGGCAGGTGCAGAGCTTCGGGTTCCACCTGGCCGAGATCGAGGTGCGCCAGCACTCCCAGGTGCACGCCGCCGCTCTGGAGGAGATCCACGACAAGGGCGTGCACGGCGAGCTGTCGGACCGCACCCGCGAGGTGCTGGACACGTTCCGCGCCCTCGGTGCCGTGCAGAAGCGCTTCGGCCAGCGGGCCGCGCGCCGCTACATCGTGTCCTTCACCCAGGCGCCCGAGCACATGGCGGCCGTGTACGAGCTCGCCGCGCTGGCGTTCGACGGCGCCGACGACGCACCCGTCGTCGACGCGATCCCGCTGTTCGAGACCTTCGCCGACCTGGAGAACTCGGTCGACATCCTCGAGGCGATGCTCGAGATGCCGCAGGTGCAGCAGCGGCTGGCCGAGAACGGTCGCCGGGTGGAGGTCATGCTCGGCTACTCCGACTCGTCCAAGGACGTCGGTCCGGTCGCGGCGACGCTGGCGCTGCACTCGGCGCAGTCGCGCATCGCGCAGTGGGCGCAGCGCCACGACATCACCCTGACGCTGTTCCACGGCCGGGGCGGTGCCCTCGGCCGCGGCGGCGGTCCGGCGAACCGCGCGGTGCTCGCGCAGCCGCCGCACTCGGTGGACGGCCGGTTCAAGCTCACCGAGCAGGGTGAGGTCATCCTGGCCCGCTACGGCAACCCGACGATCGCGGCCCGGCACATCGAGCAGGTGGCGGCGGCGACGCTGCTCGCCTCGGCCCCGTCGACGGAGAAGCGCAACGCGGAGGCCACCGAGCGGTTCTCCGAGCTCGCCGCGGCGCTCGACGCGACGTCGCGCGCCCGGTTCCACGAGCTCGTGCAGTCCGAGGGCTTCCCGCAGTGGTTCGCCGAGGTGACGCCGCTCGAGGAGGTCGGCCTGCTGCCGATCGGATCGCGGCCGGCCAAGCGCGGCCTGTCGGTCAACTCGCTCGACGACCTGCGAGCGATCCCGTGGGTGTTCTCGTGGTCGCAGGCGCGGATCAACCTCGCCGGCTGGTACGGCCTGGGCACGGCGCTGCGCGAGTACGGCGACCTGGACGAGCTCCGGGCCGCCTACCGCGAGTGGCCGCTGTTCACCACGCTGCTCGACAACATCGAGATGTCCCTGGCGAAGGCCGACGAGCGCATCGCCCGGATGTACCTCGACCTCGGCGACCGGGACGACCTGGCCGAGATGGTCCTGACCGAGATGCACCGCACCTACGAGTGGGTGCTCAAGGTGACCGGCAACCAGTGGCCGCTGGCCAGCCGCCGCGTGCTCGGGCGCGCCGTCCAGCTCCGCTCGCCGTACGTCGACGCGCTGTCGTTGCTGCAGGTCCGCGCGCTGCGGGCGCTGCGCACGCAGGGTGCCAGCGAGGGCCTGACGGTGGACGACGGCGAGTGGGTCGACGGCGGGTACAAGGACCGCTGGCGGCACCTGCTGCTGCTCACCGTCAACGGCGTTTCCGCGGGCCTGCAGAACACCGGCTGACCAGGCACGACACGGCTCCCGTCGGCGCTCCGGCGCCGGCGGGAGCCGTCGTGCGCCGCGGACCCGCCGGGGCCGTGCTCAGGCGGTGAGGATGCGGAAGGCCGCTCCGTCCGGGTCGGTGACCTCGGCCATGCGTCCGTAGGGCGTCACGGCCGGCTCGCCGTGCACCGTCCCGCCGAGGTCGACCGCGCGCGCCGCCGCGGCGTCGACGTCGACGGCGCCGAGGTAGACCACCCAGGACGACCGGCCGTCGTCCCCGAGCGGCGCGGCGGCGTCGAAGAGCCCGGCCACGGCGGCGTCCCCCGCCCCGTGGGTCGCGTAGCGGAAGGCGTCGTCGTCGGCCATCACGTGCACGTCCCAGCCGAGGGCGTCGCGGTAGAACGGCAACGCCGCCTCGTAGTCGCTGGTC
Organism: Isoptericola sp. b515; assembly: GCF_030588125.1. Lineage (NCBI taxonomy): Bacteria > Bacillati > Actinomycetota > Actinomycetes > Micrococcales > Promicromonosporaceae > Isoptericola > Isoptericola sp. b515. The sequence goes on from NZ_JAUQYR010000001.1 coordinate 1,196,808, forward strand.
CACAGCTCGAACCAGCACGGGGCGCCGGGTTCGGCCAGGCGGGTGAAGCCGGGGTGGCCCGCGGCCTGCCAGAACCCGATCGGCCCGCCGGTCGGGTCGGTGGCGAACAGGTAGCGGCCCATCCCCGGGACGTCCTGCGGCGGGACGTCGACGGTCCCCCCGAGCGCCCCGATGTGACCCGCGACGCCGTCGGCGTCCGTCGTCCACAGGTACACGTGCCAGCCCGGCGTCTGCTCGTCGGCCTGCAGGGGTGCGACCCCGGCGACGGGCGACCCGCCGTGGATGAACTGACCGTAGTGGCCGAAGTGCTCGCCGAGGTCCCGGTGCTCCCAGCCGAAGAGGCCGGTGTAGAAGGCGACCGCCGCGTCGAGGTCGTGGGTCGCCAGGTCCATCCAGCCGGGCGCTCCCTCGGGCAGGCTCTCCACAGCGGGCATCTGGCGGGCTCCGTTCCGGCGTGGTGGTGGACGGTCACAGACGATCACGCCTGCAGGGCGCTCACCACCCGGCGCACGCTCGAGCCGATGCCCCACCGCTCGGCCAGGGTCTCGAGGGTGTCGGGGTCGGCCGGTCCGTCCGGCAGGGCGTCGTCGAACGGCTCCAGCGGGGCGTCGTGGGCCACGCGCACGACGTCGGGGGCCACCGCGAGGTAGTCGGCCGCCGCGGCGATCTTCGTCCGCTGCGACGGCGTGACGCCCTTCTCCCCGGCGGCCGCGGCCGCGAGGATCCGGTCCAGCGTCCCGAACGTCGCGAGCAGCTTCGCGGCGGTCTTCTCCCCGATCCCGGCGACACCGGGCAGACCGTCGGAGGGGTCGCCGCGCAGCACCGCCATCTCGGCGTACGCGGTGCCGGTCGGCACGCCGTACTTCTCGGCCAGCCGGGCCTGGTCCACCACGTCCGGGTCGCGCACGCCACGGGCGGGGTAGAGCACGACCACCCCGGCGGCGTCGTCGACGAGCTGGAACAGGTCGCGGTCCCCGGTGACGATGCCGACCTGCGGTCCCGGCCCCTCCGCCTCGTCCGGGGTGCCGCCGTCGGCCCCGGGGCCGTGCGCCGCGACCTCCCGGGCGACGAGCGTGCCGATGACGTCGTCGGCCTCGTACCCGGGCGAGCCGACGCGGGCGATGCCCAGCGCGGCGAGCACGTCGACGATGACGGGGATCTGCGCGCGCAGGTCCTCGGGCATCTCCTCGACGTCGGGGCCGTCGGAGCGCAGCTCGGCGACGCGGTGCTCCTTGTAGCTGCCGATGGCCTCGACCCGGAAGGCCGGCCGCCAGTCGTCGTCCCAGCAGGCCACCACGCGGTCGGGACGGTGCTCGGTGACGAGGAACGCGATCATGTCGAGCAGGCCGCGCACGGCGTTGACCGGCCGGCCGTCGGGGGAGCGCAGGGAGTCGGGCATGCCGAAGTAGGCGCGGAAGTACAGCGACGCGGTGTCGAGCAGGAGCAGGCGCATGGGGTCAGCCTGGCACCTCGGCGGCGTCGGGGCCGTCCACAGGCCTGTGCACCGGCGAGCCGTTCAGCCCAGGGCGGCCGCCACGAGCACCAGGCCGCCGGCGACGGCCAGCACCGAGACCGTGAGCGTGCTCAGCGCGTGCACCACGGCCCGGGCGGGTCGGCCGCCCCGCAGCATCGTCGCGGTCTCGACGATCGAGGTCGAGAACGTGGTGAACCCGCCGCAGACACCGACGGCGAGGAGCAGCTGCCACGGGGACACCTCGCCGGAGAGCACGAACCAGCCCGCGACGAGCCCGATCAGGAGCGAGCCGAGGGCGTTGACGATCCAGGTGCCCCACGGGAAACCGTCCGGCCGGCGGGCCCTGACCGTGTCCGCGAGCCAGAACCGCGCGGCGGCGCCGACGCCCCCGCCGACGCCGACGAGCACCGCTCCGAGCAGTCCGCTCATGCGCCCTCCTCGGGGTGGAGTAGGCGTCCGAAGGTGCTGCGGGAGGTCCGCAGGCCCAGGAGGATGCCGAGCAGCGCCGCAAACGTACCGAGGACCAGCGTCGCGCCGGCGTAGACGGCGGCGACCGACCAGGCGCCGTCACCGGTGAGCGCGGTGGTCTCCAGCGCCAGGGCGGAGTAAGTGGTGAAACCGCCCAGCACGCCGGTGCCGAGGAACAGCCGGACCCGGCGCAGCCGCGGCGTCTCGAGACCGCGGCGCGCCACCGCCTCCAGCAACCAGCCGAGCAGGAACGCGCCGAGCACGTTGACCGCCAGGGTCGCCCAGGGCCAGCCGCCGGACCCGGGCGGCAGGGCCAGGCTCACGCCGTAGCGGGCGACGGACCCGACGGCTCCGCCGGCGGCGACCAGCGCGACGAGGCGGACGTCGCGGTGCGGGTGTCGGTCGGGGGCCACGGTGCCCATCCTGCGTGCCGCCCCACCCCGCGGTCCACCGGCCCCGCAGGAGAGGTCAGGCGGTCGCGGGCGGCAGACGGTCCGGCAGCCCGAACCGGGGGAACCACGTGGCCGTGTCCAGGAACGTCGTGATCCCCGTGACGCGGCCCGCGCCGTCGTCCTCCAGCACCACCAGCCCCCAGGGTGTCCAGCCGCCGTCGGGGGACGCCCGGTACTGCCCGAACGCCATGGACCCGTTGGCGTGCACCCGCAGGCACCGCGACCCCCGGCAGCCGTGCCCGGGCCCGACCATCCAGCGCACGATCTCGCGCGGACCGTGGACCCACAGGGTGTAGGGGGGCATGTTGAGCACGGCGTCGTCGTGCAGCAGCGCGACCAGGGCGTCCATGTCGTAGCGCTCGAAGGCGTCGAGGTACCGCCCGAGCAGCGCCTCGTCGACCTGCCCCCGGCCCTCGGCGTCCCGAGAGAGGTTCTTCGACCCGAGCGTGGCGCGCGCCCGCTGGAGCGCGCTGTTGACCGAGGCCACGGTGGTGTCCAGCAGGGACGCCGTCTCGGCCGCCGACCAGCGCAGCACCTCGCGCAGCACCAGCACGGCCCGCTGCCGGGGCGGCAGGTGCTGCAGCGCCGCCACGAACGCCAGCCGCACGGACTCCCGGCCCACGGCCATGTCCGCGGGGTCACCCTCGCGCGGCAGCACGGCGTCGTCCGCGACGGGTTCGACCCAGCGGTCCTCGGCCAGGGTGTCGCCGAAGTTCTCGATCTCGGCCGGCTGCGGTGCGCCGACCCCCATGGGGCGTTCCCGGCGCTTCGCCGACCCGAGGTGGTCGAAGCACACGTTGGTGGCGATCCGGTACAGCCACGAGCGCAGCGAGGAGCGCCCCTCGAACCGGTCGTAGGCGCGCCAGGCGCGCAGCATCGTCTCCTGCACGGCGTCGTCCGCGTCGGCGGCACCGCCGAGCAGGCGGTAGCAGTAGCCGGTCAGCTCGCGGCGATAGGTCTCGAGCTTCTCCTCGATCGCCGACGAGGCGCCGGCCTCGGGGGAGGCCGTCTGTGTCATGCCTCACACGGTAGGTCGGCCCTCCGACACCCGCGCGCAGAGGGTCAGGTGCGCCGGCGCCGGGCCTCGTCGCGCGTCCACGGCAGCACGCGCTCGACCAGCGGGACCGAGCTCGTGCTCGGCGACTGGCGGCGGACGACGGGCACCACGCCGGTCAGCGGCCGGGCCGACCGGTCGATCTCGAACCAGACCGTCTTGCCCTCGCCCTGGGCGCCGTGGCGACCGACCGCGGCGTCCGGCAGGTGCTGCTCCACGCCCCAGCGGGAGGCCAGGCGTTCCATGAACTGCACCCCGCGGCCCGACAGGTCCTGCGGCGTCGGGGCCTGCAGGACGGGCCGCCGCGTGCAGCCGTCGCGGACCGCGACCCGCAGCCGCGTCGCGTCGACCTCGACGGTGACGACGATCGGACCCCTGCCGTGCTCCAGCGCGTTGGTGAGGATCTCGCTCGAGAGCAGCATCGCGGTGCGGCGCTGCTCGGCGTCGACGCTGCACGACTCCAGCACGTCGTCCACCCACCGGCGGGCCGGCCCGAGGTCGCTGAGGTCCTCGTGCGCGACCTTGCGCTCCGCCGTGGCGGGTCCGGCGGCGGACGGCGGGCCGGACGGGGCGGGGACACGGGCGCGGGCCACGAGCACGGCGACGTCGTCGCGCTGGGCGCGGCCGACCAGCCGGCGCACCAGCGCGCGCGGGAGCGCCGCGGTGGCCTCACCGTGGACGTCCGCCAGGGCCTTCTTCAGCTCGGCCATCCGGTCGCCGAGCGGTACGCCGCGCCGTTCCACCAGCCCGTCGGTGTAGAGCACGAGGGTGTCGCCGGGGAGCAGCCGGTCGACGTGGTCGCGGCGTCGCACCCCCGGGTCGACACCCAGGAGCATGTCCGGGCGGGCCTCGAGCTCCTCGACCGAACCGTCCCGCCGCAGCACCAGGGGCGGGGGATGACCGGCGTCGGACCAGGTCAGGGTGTAGCCGCGTTCCGGGGTCCCGTCGGGACCGGTGTCGCCGCGGGGCTCGGCGTCGTGGTCGAGCCGCACGACGACGGCGGTGGCCATCGCGTGCAGCCCGAGCTGGCTGTCCGCCCGGTCCAGCCGGGACAGCAGGGCCGCCGGTGACTCGTCGTGGCTCCAGGCCAGCACCCGCAGCATGGACCGGAGCTGGCCCATCTGCGCCGCCGCGTTGACGTCGTGCCCGGCCACGTCCCCGATCGACAGGACGGCGGCCCCGTCCTCGTGGACGACCGCGTCGTACCAGTCGCCGCCGACCTGGTCCGTGCGGGCGGCCGGGGCGTAGGTCGTGGCGATGTCGAGGTGCGCGACCGCGGGCGGGTCGGTCAGCAACGACTCCTGGAGCGTGGTGGCCACCCGTCGGCGGGCCTCGAGCAGCGCGACCCGTTCCAGGGCCATCGCCACGTACCGCGTCACCGTGGTCTCCAGGGCGGCGGTGGCGGCGTCGTGGTCACGCTCGTCGGCCCAGACGCACACGACCACGCCGACGACGTCGTCGTCGGCGATGATCGGCAGGAACGATCGGGCGCCGGTCGAGGTCAGGCCGAGGCCGGCCATGGCCGGGTAGGCGGCGATCATCTCCTGGTGGTCCCGGTAGAAGCGGGTGCGCTGCTCCCGCACGGCGGCGACGTCCGGGCGGGGCGCGTCGAGGCGCAGGTTGCGCATCTGGTCGGGGAACCCGGGCTCCTGGTGGCCGACGGTGACGTAGCGCAGGTGCCGGCGGTCGGCGTCGACGAGGGCCAGGGAGCACCACCGCGCCCCCATCCCGGCGCCGACCACCTGCGCGATGGTCTCCTCGATCTCCTCGATGGTGGTCACGCCCGCGAAGCGTTCGGACAGGCCGAGCAGGAACTGGGCGCGCTGGTGGGCACGGAAGGCCACCTGCTCGGCGCGTCGGGCCCGCTCCCGCTCGGCGCGCAGCCGCAGCTCGCCCGTGCACGAGGCCGCCAGGTCGGACAGGGTGGCCAGGTCGGCGTCGGTCCAGTCCCGGCGGTGCTCGGACAGGGCCCAGAGGGCTCCGACGACCTCGCCGCGGCTGTCCTCGACGGGGTAGCCCGCCAGGGCACGCACCCCCATCTCGGCGATCATCCCGCGACCGGCGACGAGCGGTTCGTCCGCGACGTCGGGGACGATCAGCGGCGTGCGGGTCTCGGCGACGATGCGTGTCGCCGGCCGATCGAGGCGGTAGACACGGCTCCGCTGGACCTCCTCGGGCAGGCCGACGGCCCCGGGAAGGTACTGGACGTCGTCGCCCCCGAGCACGATGAAGGACGCCGCCTGCACGTCGAGCGTGCGACGGGCGATCCGCACGATCCGGTCGAAAACCTCGTCGGCGGGGGAATCTCCGGGAGCGCCTTGGGTCAGCGAACCCAGGACCTGGGTCTCGGGCACGGTCCCAGTATGGCCCTGATCACGGCGTCGGCCGCACACCGTCCGGGCCACGTCGGTGATCCGTCCCGGGCACCGGGTGACGACTTCCCGTTGCGATCTACGTCACACCGCGCGCACACTGGAGCAAGGACCAAGACGGGGGTGGCACCGTGGTGGGAACCGCTGGAACGTTCGACGCACTGCCCATGCTGGGCCGTGGCAAGCACCGCAACCCGAAGAAGGGCGCCTGCTTCATGGAGCTGGCGTCGTTCCTCGCCGGGGAGCGCTGGAGTGATCATCCCCAGTGCACCCATCCGCTGCTGGCGATGCTGGCGCGCGCCGTCAACGACCTGACGTCCGACCATCACCGGCCCCGGCTGGCGCCGATGATCCCGTCGGTGATCGGGCTCAACAGCGACGACCCGCACTGGGACGTGCGCATCGCCCTGCGAGCCGCCCAGACCGCTCTGCCCGTCGCACCGGCCGACCGTCAGCAGACCCTCGCGGTGGCGGTCTACGGGGCCGAACGGATGCTGGACGTCCTCGACGCCCGGCCGGAGGGGACCATGTCGCCGGAGAGCGTCGCGGCGCTGGCCACCGTCCCGAAGACCGCCGAGTGGGCCCGTCGGTTCTGCGCCGGCACGCACGTGAAGCCGAAGCGGTTCGTGCGCGACGCGGCGCCGTCCGTCGTCTCCACGGCCGTCCAGGGCATCAGCGAGTCCTTCCTGCCCGACGTCGACGCCCGGCTGCGCGCCCTGCTCGCGGACACGATCGCCGACGCCCGCCGCTGGTCCGGTCTCGCGGAGGCCGGCGAGTCGCTCCGGCAGGACCAGTGGGCGGACGTCGTCCGTCCCGCCACGGTGTGAGCCACCGGGCCGCGGTGTGACCGGAGGAACTGCCGACGTCCGCGTCGTCTGCTAGACCGGGGACGTGATCGACACCAGCGTCAGCCCGCTCGACCGGCTCTCCCTCGACGACCTGCGCCGTCGTACCTCGGTGAAGTGGACCGCCTATCCCGAGGACGTCCTGCCGATGTTCGTCGCCGAGATGGACGTGCCGCAGGCGCCGTTCGTCGTCGACGCGGTGACCCGTGCCCTCGAGGTGGGTGACACCGGGTACGACCGCGGCACCACCTACGCGGACGCGCTCGTGCCGTTCGCGCAGCGCCGCTGGGGCTGGACCCCCGACGCGTCCACGGGCCGCACGCTGCCCGACGTCATGGTCGCCGTCACGGAGATCCTGCGGGTGCTCACCGCCCCGGGCGACGCCGTCGTCGTCACCCCGCCCGTCTACCCGCCGTTCTACGGGTACACGCGCAACGAGGGGCGCCGGGTCGTCGAGGCACCCCTGACCGACGCCGGCCGTCTGGACCCGACGACGCTCGAGGCCGCGTTCCGCGAGGCGACCGGTGGGGGACCCGCCAGCGGGCGACCCGGGTCGGGGCGGCGTGCCGTGCTGCTGCTGTGCAGCCCGCACAACCCGACCGGCACGGTCCACACCCGCGACGAGCTCGAGACGGTGCTCGACCTCGCCGGACGGTACGGCGTGCGCGTCGTGGCGGACGAGATCCACGCGCCGTTCACGGTCGCCGACCTGACCGACGGCGGCACGCCGTTCACGCCGCTGCTGAGCGTGCCCGGCAGCGAGAGCGCGATCGCCGTGCACTCGGCGTCCAAGGCGTTCAACCTCGCCGGTCTGCGGGCCGCGACGGCGCTGGCGGGGCCCGACGCCGTGGCCGACCTGCGCCGCGTCCCCGAGGAGGCCGGGCACGCCGTCAACCACCTCGCGGTGCTGGCGCACGCCGCCGCGTACACCGAGGGCGACGCATGGCTCGACGCCCTGCGCGCCGGGATCGTGCGCAACCGGGAGCTCGCGACGCGGCTGCTGGCGGAGCACGCCCCCGCGGTCCGGGTCCACCCGGCCGAGGGCACCTACCTGATGTGGCTGGACGTGCGCGACGCCGTCCCGGCCGGGGTCGACCCGCACCGGCACGTGCTGCGCACCGCGAAGGTGGCGCTCGGCGACGGACGGGACTTCGGTGCCGGTGGTGACGGGTTCCTGCGGCTCAACCTCGCCACCTCCGTCGACATCCTCACCGCGGCGGTGGAGCGGCTCGGCCGGGCGTTCTGATCCGGTGCCCGCCCGCCGCCGTCACGCCACGCCGAAGGCCTCCTCGAGCGTCGTGCCCGTGCGGTGCACGTAGGTGGCGAGGTCCTCGCCGACGTACCGCAGGTGCCACGGCTCGGCGTCGTAGCCGGTGATCTCCTCGCCGCCGGCCGGGTACCGGACGACGTAGCCGTAGCGCCACGCGTTCGCGGCGACCCAGTCCGACGACGGCGTCCCGCCGAACCGCGTGAAGTCGACACCCGCCTCGGTGACGTCGACCGCCCAGCCGGTCTGGTGCTCCGAGTGGCCGCTGCGGGCGGAGAACCGGTCCGCCCCCGACGTGCCGTGCTGCGCGGCGTACCGGCCGAAGAGGTCCTCCTGGTAGTCGGCGGACCGGAAGCCGGAGACGAGCACGAGCTCGCGGCCCGTGGCCGCGTCCGCGTCCGCGGCGAGCCGTTCGATCGCGCGGGCGGCCGCCGGCACCAGCCGGACGTCCCCGGCCTGGCCCGGGCCCTCGGGACGGACCAGGCGCTCCGGCTCGTAGCCCGCCGGGCGCACGGGGCGGTCCTTGGTCACCAGCACCGTCGGGAGGGTCGGGTCGTCGGTGGCCTCCCAGGTGACCGTGACCTCCTTGACCGCGCTCGTGGCCGCCGCGGCCGTGGCGGTCGCGGACGCCTGCAGCCGCCACCGCGTGGTCGGCGCGTGGCGCCAGTGCCGCGTGAGGGCGACCCGCGCGACGTCGGCGCCGCCGTGGTCCAGCGTCAGCGTGCTCCGCGTGAGCCACTCGCCGTCGACCCGTTGCTGCAGCGCGAGCCGTCGCCCCTGGGCCGGTGCGACCAGGACCCCGTCGGCGGACGGCTGGTCGGCGGTCCGGCGCGCGTCGGTGTCCCACCCGACGAACGAGGTCGTCCCGGCCCCGGAGTCCTCGCGCCCCCGCGTCGAGCGGGAGGCCGCCGTGGGGGTGGGCTGCGCCGCCGGCGCTCCGTCGGCGAGAGTGCTCGTCGTGCCTCCCGTCGGGTCGGGGGACGGCGCAGTCCCGGCGACCGTCCCGGCGGCGAGCGCCGTGGCGACGAGGACCGTCCGGGCGAGACGGGACGACCGCCGAGGCGGGACGAATCGGGAGTTCACGACCGCAGCGTGCCAGACGGGACGCTACGCTCGCCACGTGCGCCGTCGGACATCGTTCGCCCTGACCGTCCTGCTGACGTCCGCCGTGCTCGCCGCGGCCGGGTGCACGGGCCCCGAGCGGCCCGCGCCCGACGACACCGCGGAGGCGCTGGCGGACGGTCTGGCGCGCCAGGACCTGTCGGCGCTGACGCTGGTGTCCGACACCAGCGCCATCCCGCAGCAGCAGCTCACGGAGGTCGTGGAACCGCTCGTCGCCGCGGCCGGCGACGGCGACGCCGTGCCGGACGTGACCGTCGCGGAGGTGGTCGAGGCCACGACCGAGGAGGACGAGCCACCCCGTGCGTCCGTGCGGCTCGCCTGGAGCTGGCCGCTCGCCGCGGGGCACACCTGGGACTACACCACCGAGACCGAGATGGTCTGGGCCCCGCCGCCGGAGGACTCCGAGGAACCCGGCACGTGGGAGGTGCGCTGGGGGCCCGACGTCATCGTGCCCGGCCTCGCCGGCGGGGAGCGTCTCGAGCTGGAGGTGCTGGCGCCCGACCGCGGCGACCTCCTGGACGTGCGCGGCGAGCCGTTGGTCACCGCGCGCGACGTGTGGCGCATCGGCATCGACAAGACCTTCCTCGAGCCGGAGGAGTACGAGCAGCAGGCGACGGAGCTGGCCGAGCTCGTCGGCCTGGATCCCGCGGCCTACGCGGCGCGGGTCGAGGGTGCCGGCGACAAGGCGTACGTCGAGGCGATCACGATCCGCCAGGACCGCAAGACCTCGGGGGTGTCGTTCACCGCACGCGACGCACGGTCGATCGCCGGCGTCAACGTGCTGGCGGACACGATGGAGCTCGCCCCGACGTCGTCCTTCGCCCGGCCGATCCTGGGCCGCGCCGGCGAGGCGACGGCCGAGATCATCGAGGAGTCCGACGGCGCCGTGCAGCGGGGGGACGTCGTCGGTCTGTCCGGTCTGCAGCGCGACTACGACGCCGTGCTCACCGGGACCGACGGTCTGGCGGTCCACGTGGTCGCGGGCGAGGACGGCGAGGTGCTGCGCGACGCCTACCGCGTGGAGGGCGTCGACGGCGCGGACGTCGCGACGACCTTCGACCCGGACCTGCAGGTCCTGGCCGAGAAGGTCCTCGCCGACGTCGAGCCGGCCAGCGCGATCGTGGCGGTCCGGCCGTCGACCGGGGAGGTCCTGGCCGCGGCCAGCGGCCCGGGCGGCGCGGGCTGGTCGACGGCCACGCTGGGGCAGTACGCGCCGGGCTCGACCTTCAAGGTGGCCACGGCGCTGTCGTTGATGCGCTCCGGCGTCTTCCCCGAGGACACGGTCCGGTGCCCGCGCCGCATCACCGTCGACGGGCGCACGTACGAGAACGTCCCGGGCTACCCGCAGGAGGCGACCGGTGAGGTGACGCTGCGCACGGCGTTCGCCCACTCGTGCAACACCGCCATGATCGGCGCGGGCGCGGAGGTCCGGCAGGCGGACCTGGCGGCCGCGGCCGTCGACCTCGGTCTCGGCGAGCCGGCGGTGGGCGCCCCGGCCTTCCTCGGCGCGGTCCCGACCGAGGCGTCGGCCACCGGGCACGCGGAGGCGCTCATCGGTCAGGGCAAGGTGCTGGCCTCGCCGCTGGGGATGGCCACGGTGGCGGCGTCGGTGGCGGCGGGCGAGCGGGTCGAACCGTTCCTGGTCCGCCCGGCCGAGGGCGAGGACGACGACAGCGCGTCACCGTCGCCGTCGGCCGAGGACGCCACGGCGGAGCCGGCCGAGGAACCGGCCGGGACCGCCGACGGGCTCGGCGCGTCCGAGGCCGCCGACCTGCAGGACCTCATGGGTGCCGTGGTGTCCGACGGCAGCGCCTCGGAGCTGGCCGACGTCCCCGGCGTGACCGGCGCGAAGACCGGGACCGCCCAGTACGGCGACGGGTCCCAGCAGCACGCGTGGATGCTGGCGATCGCGGACGACCTCGCGGTCGCGGTGTTCGTCGAGGACGGCGAGTTCGGCTCCACGACGGCGGGACCGCTGATGGGGAGGTTCCTCACCGGCCGCTGAGTCCGGCCGTCCGGCGGGGGGCGGTCCGCGACCGCCGGGCCGTCACTCGGGGATCGTGAACCCGTCGTCCTGGCACATCGCCTCGAGCGAGGCGACGGCCTCCGCGACGTCGTCCGGGTCGGCCGGCGTGCCGGCGAGCGCCTCGTCGAACGGGGTCTTGATCGCCTTCAGCATCGCGACGGGGCCGTTGTCCGCGTAGCGGATCCGGGAGTCGAGCCGGTAGCTGATGATGGAGAACGCCTCGCGGCTCTCCTCGGTCAGCGGCTGGTCGAGCTCGGCGGCCCAGCTGTCGACGCGGTGGTCGATCGAGAGGTCGTCCCCGCCGTAGTAGCCGCTGCACGTGGTCTGGACGCGGGTGAGGGCTTCCGTCTCCGACGAGGCCTCCGGGGCGGAGGACGACCCGGACGACCCGGACGCCGGCGAGACCGTGTCGGGCCCGGCGCACGCCGTGAGCAGGAGGGCAACGGAGACGACCGCGGTCGCGGCGTGGAGGGTTCGCATGGGAACGATTCGACACGGATCGGGCCCGACCAGGCAACTTCCTCCGGGTGTTTGTCGCGTGTCTCACAGCGGGCCCGGGCGGGACGGTCCGGGACCTCCCGCCCGGGCGCTCGCGGCAGACCTCAGGCGAACCGGGCGGAGCGCTCCACGACGCGCCCGGCGCCCCGCCCGCCGTCGGCGTCCCGGTCCCAGGAGTACACCGCGGTCCCGGTGACGAGGACGTGCTCGGCGCGGGCGTTGACGTCCAGCGGGTCGCCCGACCAGATCACGAGGTCACCGTCGAGGCCCGGCCGCAGCGCGCCGACCCGGTCGTCCAGCCCGAGGATGCTCGCGGGGTTGACCGTCAGCGCCTCCAGGGCGACCTGCCGGTCCAGTCCCTCCTTGACGGCCAGGGAGGCCTGGTGCACCAGGAAGTTGATGGGCACCACCGGGTGGTCGGTGGTGATCGCGACGGTCACCCCGGCCTCGGCCAGCCGGGCCAGGTGGGCGATGTCGCGGTTCCGCAGCTCGACCTTGGTGCGGGTGGTGAACATCGGCCCGAAGATCACCGGGACGCCCTTCTCGGCGAGCACGTCGGCGACCGCGGCGCCGTCGGTGCCGTGGTTCACCACGAGGCGGTAGCCGAACTCGTCGGCGAGCCGCATCGCCGTGGCGATGTCGTCGGCCCGGTGCGTGTGCTGGTCCCAGGCGAGCTCGCCGTCGAGGACGCGGGCCAGCGTCTCCTTGGTCAGGTCGCGGGCGAACGGCTCGCCCTTCTCCTCGGCGGCGGCGCGGGCGGCCGCGTAGTGCTGGGCGTCGAGGAACGCCTGGCGGATCACCGAGGCCACCCCGAGCCGGGTCGACGGCGTCTTCTTCTGCTCGCCGTACACCCGCTTCGGGTTCTCGCCCAGGGCGCTCTTGACCGACACCGCCTCGCGCAGGACCTGCTCGTCGACGGTGCGTCCGCCCCAGGTCTTGATGGCGACGGTCTGCCCGCCGATGGGGTTGGCCGAGCCCGGCTTGACGACGACGGAGGTCACGCCGCCGGCCAGGGCGTCGCGGAACCCCTCCTCCTCGATGTTGATCCCGTCGAGGGCGCGGAACGCGGCCCCGTTCGGGGCCGTCTTCTCGTTGGTGTCGTCCCCGGCCCAGCCCTCGGCCTCCTCGTGGACGCCGACGTGGCCGTGGGCCTCGACGAACCCGGGCAGCACCCACCGGCCGCCCGCGTCGAGGGTCGGGACGCCGTCGGGGATCTCGACGTCGGCGCCGACGGCGGTGATGACGCCGTTCTCGATCAGCACCGTGCCGTTCTCGACGGGGTCGCCCGCCACGGGGACGACGTAGCCGTTCGTGACGGCGACGGAGCTGCGGGTGGTTCCGGGTGCGGTGGGATACGTGGAAGTCATGGGGGCCATCCTGCCCCCGGCGCCTCGACGGCCTCGACCGGGCGGGGCCGGCCGGCGGGCGACCCGCGCCGCGTCAGCGCTCCGGGACGTTCTCCTCGATCTCGCGCAGCCAGGCCGCCGCGGACGCGTCCGACGGCATCCGCCAGTCCCCGCGCGGCGACATCGTGCCGCCGGGCGACACCTTGGGGCCGTCGGGCAGCGCGGACCGCTTGAACTGGGAGGCGAAGAACCGGCGGAAGAAGACCAGCATCCAGCGGCGGATCTCGGCCAGGTCGAAGGCCGACCGGTCGTCGTGCGGGTAGTTCGGCGGCCACGCCCCGGCCTCGGCGTCCCGCCAGGCGTGCCAGGCGAGGAACGCGATCTTGGACGGCCGCATCCCGAACCGCAGCGTCCAGAACAGCGTGAAGTCCTGCAGCGCGTACGGGCCGACCGTCGCCTCGGTGGACTGCGGCGTCTCGCCCTCCCCGGACGGCACGAGCTCGGGGGAGATCTCCTGCACGACGATCTCGCGCAGCACGTCGCCCACCTCGACCGGGAAGTCGCCCGAGTCCGCCACCCAGCGGATCAGGTGCTGGATGAGGGTCTTGGGGACGCCGGTGTTCACGGCGTAGTGCGACATCTGGTCCCCGACGCCGTAGGTGCACCACCCCAGCGCCAGCTCGGACAGGTCGCCCGTGCCCAGCACGATGCCGCCGCGGTGGTTGGCGATCCGGAACAGGTAGTCGGTGCGCAGCCCGGCCTGCACGTTCTCGAAGGTGACGTCGTAGACGGCCTCGCCCTCGCCGTACGGGTGGCCGAGGTCGCGCAGCATCTGCTCCGCGGCGGGCCGGATGTCCAGCTCCTCGAACCGCACGCCCAGGGCCGTGGCCAGGCGGGTGGCACGGTCCTTGGTCTCCGCCGACGTCGCGAACCCCGGCATCGTGACCGCGTGCACGTCCGTGCGCGGCCGCCCGAGCCGGTCCATCGCGTTCGCGGCCACGATGAGCGCGTGGGTGGAGTCGAGACCGCCGGAGACGCCGACGACGACCTTCGGCCGGCCGATCGCGGTCAGCCGTCGCTCCAGGGCGGTGACCTGGATGTTGTACGCCTCGTAGCAGTCCTGGGCGAGCCGCGCCGCGTCGTCGGGCACGAACGGGAAGCGGTCCACGTGCCGGCGCAGGCCGACGTCGCCCGACGGCGGGCGCACCTGCCACTCGACGACGCGGAAGCCGCGCACCCGGTCGCCGAGGGCGCGCCGGTTGTCGTCGAACGTGCCCTGACGCAGCCGGTCCTGGCGCAGGCGGTCGAGGTCGACGTCGGCCACCGCGCGCCGGGGGCCGTCCGGGAACCGATCGGTCTCGGCCAGCTCGTCGCCGGCCTCGTAGACCATGGTCTGCCCGTCCCAGGACAGGTCGGTGGACGACTCGCCCTGCGACGCCGCGGCGTAGACGTAGGCGGCGTGGCACCGGGCCGAGGCCGAGCGCACCAGGAGCCGACGGTCCTCGGCGCGGGCGATCGTGATGGGGCTCGCCGAGGGGTTCAGCAGCACCGTCGCGCCGGCCAGCGCGGCCTCGGCCGACGGCGGGACCGGCACCCACATGTCCTCGCACACCTCGACGTGCACCGTCAGGCCCGCGACGTCGGAGGCGCGGAACAGCAGGTCCGGGCCGCACGGGACCTCCTCGGCCGCGAAGGGCAGCCGGACCGTGGACCCGCGCAGGTCGGTGCCGGAGGCGAACCAGCGCTGCTCGTAGAACTCGCGGTAGGTGGGCAGGTACGACTTCGGGGCCACACCGAGCACCCGGCCGCCGTGGACCACCACGGCGCAGTTGTGGACGCGCCCGTGGATCTCCAGCGGCGCGCCCACCACGAGCAGCGGACGCAGGTCGGCGCTGGCCTCGACGATCTGCTCGAGCGCGTCCCCGACGGCCTCGAGCAGCGGGTCGGCCAGGTGCAGGTCGCCCAGTGCGTACCCCGAGACCGACAGCTCGGGGAACAGCGCGACCGCCACCCCGTCGTCGTGGCAGGCACGGGCCTGGTCGAGGATCGCGGCGGCGTTCGCGGCGGGATCGGCCGACGTCACCGGCACGGTGCAGGCGGCCACCCGGGCGAACCCGTGGGCGTAGGCGTTGCGGAAGTCCACACCCCGAGTGTGCCCGACGACACCGGTCCGGTGTTGGCCGACGCCGCGACGGCGGGGCTATCGTCGACGTCGTGGCGCACCATCCCGAGGGCTCCCGGCCCCGATCCCGACCGTCCGCCCCGTCCGAGGGGCCGGACTGGACGCCCGTCCGCTCGCAGCGGCGGAACCGCCTGATCGCCGCGGTCGTGGCGCTCTCGATGCTGCTGACCGCCGTCGGCGGCACCGCCGTCATGCTCGTCGGTGCGCTGTCCGCCGGCGCGCACGACCAGCTGCTCTCCACCGACCCCGAGGACGGGGCCTCCCTCGAGGCGCCGGTCGAGAACCTGACGCTCACCTTCAGCTCCGACGTCATCGCCGACGGCACGCAGGTCCGCGTGACGCCGCCGTCCGGCGAGCCGGTCGACGCCGAGGTCACCGTCGACGGCCCCGAGGTCGTCGCCGCCGTGCCCGGGCAGGCCGCCGGCGGGGAGTACGAGGTCGCCTGGCGCGCCGTGTCCTCCGACGGTCACCCCATCGAGGGGTCGTTCGCCTACGAGGTCGCCGCTCCGGCGGCGGACGCGGGCGACGACCCCGCGCAGGCCGCCGAGACGGACGACCGGGCCGCGGCACCGAGCGAGCAGCCCGGCCCGTCCGCTCCCGTGCAGGACGACTCCTCGGGCGCGGGCGGGATGCCCGTGCTGTACGGCGGCGCGCTGGTCGCGATCATCGGGGTCGCCGCGCTGATGCTGGCGCGCTCGCGCCGCCGGCTCCACGACGACCACGGCCAGGGCCCGACCCAGGGGCCGCTGAGCTGACCCACCCGTCCGCACGGGGCTGGTCAGGCACGCCGAGACGGCGAAAAGTCGCAGGAACCCGCGGATGTTCCATAGTGTGTTCCCGGTCCACCGGTTCTGCCGGTCTGGCCGTGAACGTGACGACGTACGGCTCCGTACGTCGTGATCCGGAGAAGGGATTCACATGTCGCTGAACAAGTCCGAGCTGGCCTCGGCCATCGCCTCCAAGGCCGACCTGACCAAGTCGGACGCCGAGGCTGCGCTCAACGCTTTCCAGGAGGTGCTCGTCGAGTCCCTCAGCAAGGGTGAGGCCGTCAAGGTCACCGGTCTGCTGTCGGTCGAGCGTGTCGAGCGTGCCGCCCGCACCGGCCGCAACCCGCGCACCGGCGAGGAGATCCAGATCCCGGCCGGTTACGGCGTCAAGATCAGCGCCGGCTCGCTGCTGAAGAAGGCCGTCGCCAAGTGATCCTCCGCTGACCCCGGTCAGCGTCCGAGGGCCCGTCGTCCGCGGAGTCGCGGACGGCGGGCCCTCGTGCGTCCGCTCCCCCTCCGGCGCGACGAGCGTGCGCACTCGGTACCCGATCCGCGGGGATGGCGTGCTGAACGAGCACGCTCGTCGCTCCCGCTCCCGCGCCCGGCCCAGCGCCCGGGGTCAGAGGTCGCCCTTGCGCTCCAGGTAGCGCATCGCGGCCCACCCGAAGGGCACCCGGCCCCAGTAGGTGACCACCCGGAACAGGATCGTCGTGGACAGCGCGATCGAGGCCGGAATGCCTGCGGCGGTGAGCCCGGCCGTCAGCGCCGCCTCGACACCACCGAGACCACCCGGCGTCGGGACCAGGGCTCCGAGGGCGTTGCCCACGAGGTAGATGACGGCCACGTCGATGAGGTTGAGGGACTGGCCGAACGCCGCCAGCGCGGCGTCGAAGGCCAGCACGTAGCCCAGCGACATGACGACGTTGCCGCCGATCCCGAGGGCCAGCCGGGTCGGCTGGCCGAGCATCTGCGACAGCCGCGGCCACACCTGCTCCAGCGTGGGCCTGATCTTCCCCCAGATCCACCGGCGGATCGCGGGGACCAGCAGGACGGCCGCGATGACCGCGGCGATCCCGGCGATCGCCAGCAGCACCGTGATCGAGGGCAGCTCGATGAGTCCGCCGGACCCGGTGAAGATCGAGAGCACCACCAGCAGGACCACGGTGACCACGAACTGGGAGACCTGCACCAGGGCGACGGTGGCCACGGCCATCGGCAGCTCGACGCCGCGGCGGGTGAGCATCCGCAGGTTGAGGGCGGCGGGACCGATGCCCGCCGGGGCCGCGAGCGCGACGAACGACCCCGCCATCTGGGTCAGCGTCGCCCGCCACAGCGGCAGCCGCTTCGGGGAGAACGCGACGAACGTCAGCGCGGCGCCGAACCACGTGACCGCGCCCAGCACGAACGCGGCGACCACCCACCAGGGGTTGGCCCGGCTCACGGCGTCGGTGATCTCGTCGAGGTTCATGGTGGTCACCAGCGCGGTGACCACACCGATCGACAGGGCGAGCGTGATGACGGTCCGGGCACCGAACCGCGTGATGTTCTCCGGCTGGACGTCCACCTGCGGCAGCCGTTCCACGAGGGCGTCGCGCAGGTCGTCGAGCAGTCCGCGGCGCTGGCGCACGGCCACGCGGGTCGCGGCGGGCAGGGCGATGGACTGCAGCAGCGGGCCCACGGCGGCGACGTCGTCGGCGGGCAGCGCACGCACGGCCGACGCGACGGCAGGTCCGGGGCCGACCCGCAGCGCGAGCAGGGCGAGCATCTGCACCAGGTCGAGGCGTCGGCCCAGGATGGTGGAGGCGATCTCGCCCTGCTCCCACCCGGTCAGCCACACCCGGGGGCGGGTGCCGTGGGAGTCCACGAGCAGCACGTCCGGGGTGAGCGCGTGGTGGGTCAGGCCGGCCTCGTGCGCGCGCCGCAGCTGTTCCCAGACGGCGGCGAGGACGGCGTGGCCACGGTCCCCGGCGAGCGCCTCGTCGGGCAGGTCGCGCCACGGCACGGCACCGACGGCGTGCTCGGTGACCAGCACGATCGAGTCCGCGGCCTCGCCCACGCCGAGCAGCCGCGGGGTGCGTACGTGGGCGGCGTCGGCGGCGTAGGTGAGCATCGCCGTGCGTTCGGCGACGGCCTTGAGGGACACCTGGGCCCGGCCCTCCAGGCCGCGCAGGCGCAGGCCGCGCCACAGGCGCGTCAGGACGCCCACGACGTGCCGGTCGCCGTCGAGCACGACGACGTCGCGGCGGTCGCCGTCCGGCGTGAACATCGCGTAGACGCGGGCGTCCCCGGTGCGGGTCAGGGCGCGGGTCGCCGGGTCGGCGAGGGTGTCCGACGCCGGCAGCCCGGTGCGGACGTCGGCGCCGGCGCCGCGGCGGCCGCCGTAGCGGGGACGGTTGCGCAGCAGGGCGCGCAGGGTGGTGCGGCCGGTGACCGCGCCGGAGGCGTCGACGTCCGTGACGGTCTCGTCGGGGATCGGGGCGGGGGGCGTGTCGGCGTTCACGGGGGCGGTGACGTCCCGGACCCGCACGAGGGTGGTCGGGCGGAAGCCGGCACGGCGGACGGCCGTGACGAGCTCGCCGCCGTAGGCGCGTTCGGACCGCACCCCGGAGGCGTACTGCACGGTCTGGCCGGCGAGCCGGCCGAGCAGCAGGGCGACGAGCACACTCGGCAGGGGGGCCTGCCCGGTGATCAGCGCGATGACCAGCGCCAGGTAGAGGACGTTCCACGACCAGCGGACGGTGCGCCGACGGGTGCGGGGGCCGGCGGTGGTGAGCAGCGCCGCGATGCCGACGACGTAGATGGGGACCGTGATCCGCCAGGCCCCGTCGCGGAAGATCGACAGCGACCGCAGCAGGTCGTCGCCGCCCCACCAGCCGACCATCAGCACGGTGAGGACGCCGAGCACGATGCCGAGCGTCGCGGCGACGATCGACTCCACGACCTGACGGCCGAGGCGCCGCACGCCGAGCTCGGCGAGCACGGCGACGGGCACGAACAGCGTGACGAGCCCTTCGAGCACGGCGACCGGGATGAACAGCAGCTCGCCCAGCAGGGTGTTGAAGGCGCGCACGTCGGCGGTCACGCCCTCGGTGGTGCCGTGGGCGACGACGGACAGCACGAGGACCGCGGCGACGCCGACGGCGCTGCTGATGAGGCCGAGCAGGTCCGAGGGGTTGCGGACGCGCTGCTCCGGGGTGTCGACGACCCGGACGAGCCCGGCGTCGTCGTCGGGGGCGCCGCCGGCGAGGAAGAGCGCGTCGAAGGCGCCGGTGGGCGGCGGCGTGTCCGCGGCGCCGTACGACCCGACGTCGTGCACCGTGCCCGGCGGGTTTCCAGGGCCCGCGGGGCCCTCGCCGCTGCCTCGGGACATGGGGGGAGTCTAGGTCGGCGGGGCGGTCGAGGCCCGGTGGAGGGGGGTGAAGGCCGGACTGATCTGCCGGACATGTCACACTGATGTGATCTGGGCGACATGATTGCCTGATAGAACTGCCGTCAACGTGGACGGCATGCGGCCGGGAGGCCGCATCGAGGAGGGAAACACACATGAGGACGATTCGCGGGACGCGACGCGCCGTCTCGACCGCTGCCGGGGCGGCTGCTGTCGCGCTGGTGCTCACCGCGTGCGGCGGTGGCGGCACGGACGAGGGCTCCGAGGCGGAGGGCGACAGCGGTGCTGGTACGTCGCTCACCATCGGCACGACGGACAAGATCACGACCATCGACCCGGCCGGCTCGTACGACAACGGGTCCTTCGCGGTGATGAACCAGGTCTACCCGTTCCTGATGAACACGCCGTACGGGAGCCCGGACGTCGAGCCGGACATCGCCGAGTCCGCCGAGTTCACGGCGCCGACCGAGTACACGGTCACCCTGAAGTCCGGGCTGAAGTGGGCCAACGGCAACGACCTGACCGCGTCGGACGTGAAGTTCAGCTTCGACCGTCAGCTGGCGATCGCCGACGAGAGCGGCCCGTCGTCGCTGCTGTACAACCTGGACAGCACCGAGGTCGTCGACGACACCACCGTCGTCTTCCACCTCAAGGAGGCGAACGACCAGGTCTTCCCGTCGATCCTGTCGTCCCCGGCGGGCCCGATCGTGGACGAGGACGTCTTCTCGGCCGACGCCCTGACCCCGGACACGGAGATCGTGGACGGCCAGGCCTTCGCCGGCCAGTACGTGATCACCAGCTACACGCTCAACGAGCTGGTGACCTACGAGGCCTTCGACGGCTACCAGGGGCTGCTCGGCGAGGCGAAGACCCCCGAGATCAACGTGTCGTACTTCGCCGACGCCTCCAACCTCAAGCTCGAGGTCCAGCAGGGCTCGGTCGACGTGGCCTTCCGGTCGCTGTCCTCGACCGACATCGAGGACCTGCAGGGCGACGACGGCGTGAAGGTCGTCGAGGGCCCGGGCGGCGAGATCCGCTACGTCGTCTTCAACTTCGACACCCAGCCGTACGGCGCCGCGCAGGACGACGCCGACGAGGACAAGGCGCTGGCCGTGCGTCAGGCCGTGGCCCACCTCATCGACCGCGAGGCGATCTCCGAGCAGGTCTACAAGGGCACCTACACCCCGCTGTACTCTTACGTCCCGGCCGGCCTGACCGGTGCGACCGAGTCCCTCAAGGAGATGTACGGCGACGGTGACGGCGGCCCCGACGCCGACGCCGCCACGCAGGTGCTCGAGGACGCGGGCGTCGAGACGCCGGTCGAGCTCAGCCTGCAGTACTCCAACGACCACTACGGCCCGTCCTCGGGCGACGAGTACGCCCTGATCAAGGACCAGCTGGAGTCCTCCGGGCTGTTCAGCGTCGACCTGCAGACCACCGAGTGGGTGCAGTACAGCAAGGACCGCACCGCCGACGTCTACCCGGCCTACCAGCTCGGCTGGTTCCCGGACTACTCCGACGCGGACAACTACCTCACGCCGTTCTTCCTCGACGGCGGGTTCCTCGGCAACCACTACTCCAACCCGGAGGTCGACGAGCTGATCGTCGAGCAGGGGGTCACCGAGGACGCGGACGAGCGTGCCGGCGTCATCGAGGAGATCCAGGACACGGTGGCGCAGGACCTGTCGACCGTGCCCTACCTGCAGGGCGCGCAGGTCGCCGTGGTGGGCTCGGACGTGTCCGGCGCCGAGGAGACCCTCGACGCCTCGTTCAAGTTCCGCTACGCGGCGCTGAGCAAGGGCTGATCGAGGACCCTGTTCGTGGCTGCAACACCGACGGCAGGAAGCGCACTGGGGCGGTACGTCCTGGTGCGCTTCCTGCTCATCATCCCGACCGTCTTCATCCTGGTCACCACCGTGTTCGTGCTCATGCGCGCCACGGGTGACCCGATCACGGCCGCCCTCGGCGGTCGTCTCACCCCCGACCAGCTCGCCGAACGCATCCAGGCCGCCGGGTACGACCGGCCGATCCTCGTGCAGTACTGGGAGTACCTCTCGGGGATCCTCACCGGCGACTTCGGCACCACCATCAGCGACAACCGGCCCGTCACCGAGGTGCTCACCACCTACGGCGCGGCGACGCTCGAGCTGAGCACGTACGCCGTGCTGGTCGCGCTCGTCCTCGGCGTGCCGTTCGGCATGATCGCCGCCTACCGGCGCGACCTGCTGCCCGACGCCGTGCTGCGCGTGCTGGCGATCCTCGCCTACGCGACGCCGGTCTTCTTCGCCGGTCTGCTGCTGAAGCTGATCTTCTCCGTCTGGCTCGGCTGGTTCCCGGTCGCGGGCAGGGTCTCGACGGCCGGCGAGATCGAGATGCGCAAGGCGGGTGCCGACTCGGGCTTCATGGTGGTCGACGCCCTCGCCACCGGGGACCCCGCCGTCCTGCTCGACGTGCTCTCGCACGCCGTCCTGCCGTCGCTGGCGCTCGGCCTGCTCACGGCCGGGGTGTTCCTGCGGCTGGTGCGCACCAACATGATCAGCACGCTGGGCACCGAGTTCGTCGTCTCCGCCCGGTCGCGCGGCGTGAAGGAGCGGCGCCTGGTCACCGCGCACGCGTGGCGTCCCGCGCTCATCCCGATCATCACCGTCGCGGGCATGCAGATCGCCATGCTCCTGGTGGGCGCCGTGCTCACCGAGACCACCTTCGAGTGGCGCGGCCTCGGCTTCCAGCTCTCGGAGTACCTGCAGGCCCGCGACTTCGTGGCCGTGCAGGGGATCGTCGTGGTCATGGCCGTCATCGTCGCGGTGACGAACTTCCTGGTGGACGTGATCGCCGCCCTCGTCGACCCGAGAGTGAGGTACTGATGACCGCCCCGGAGACCCAGGGGGCCCCGCCCCCGGTGCCGGCCGCGCCCGAGCACCTGCAGGGGCGCGGCGCGTGGTTCAAGCGGCTGCCCGTCGTGCACCAGGTGCGCCAGAGCGTCGGCCTCCAGCGCGGCATGCTCGTCACGGGGCTGGTGCTGTGCGCCGTGTTCGTGGTCACCGCCGTCGGTGCCCGCTGGATCGCGCCGTACGGCTGGTCCCAGCTGCGCACACCGGAGGGCGCCTTCGGCGCCCAGCACCCCCCGAGCGCCGAGCACTGGTTCGGCACCACCGTCGGCGGGTACGACGTGCTCTCCCGGGTGGTGTGGGGCGCGCAGACGGCGCTGCTCGTCGTCATCGTCGCGGTGACGGCGTCCATCGTCGTCGGCGTGCTGCTCGGTCTGGTCTCGGGCTACTTCGGCGGCTGGGCGGACCGGGTGCTCGTGCTCGTCGCCGACGCCGTGTACGCCTTCCCGTCCCTGCTGCTGGCGATCCTGCTCGCCATCGTCATCTCGGGCGGCCAGTCGAGCATGTGGGGCGGCGTCCTCGCCGCCGCGCTGTCGATCACGGTGGTGTTCGTGCCGCAGTACTTCCGCGTGGTGCGGGCCGAGGTGGTCCGCATCAAGGGGGAGGCGTTCGTCGACGCCGCTCGTGTCCTGGGCACGCCGCACCGGCGGATCATGACCCGCCACGTGCTGCGCAACTCGGTGCGCACCCTGCCGCTCATCGTCACGTTGAACGCCTCCGAGGGCATCCTGACCCTGGCGGGGCTGGGCTTCCTCGGGTTCGGCATCGAACCGACGGCCGCCGCGGAGTGGGGCTACGACCTGCAGCGGGCGGTCGCGGACGTCACCTCGGGCATCTGGTGGACGGCGCTGTTCCCCGGTCTGGCGATCGTGCTGGCCGCCATGGGGATGACGCTCGTGGGCGAGTCCCTCAACGACCTGGCCGACCCGCGCCTGCGGGTGCGGTCCCGGTCGCGCAAGGTCGCCGGCGCGGTGGCCGCCACGTCGGTGGACGCCGGGTCGGACGCCGACGCCGGGACCACCGGCCCGTCGAAGGAGGAGTCATGAGCACGTCGCGCGTCGCGCACATCGAGGACCTCGCGGTCTCGTTCGCCACCGACGCCGGCCCGGTGCGGGCCGTCGACGGCGTCAGCCTCGACGTCGCCCCGGGCGAGGTGCTCGCGATCGTCGGCGAGTCCGGGTCGGGCAAGACCGTGACGGCGAAGACCATCCTCGGTCTGCTGCCGGAGACGGCCACGGCGAGCGGCGCCGTCGTGCTCAGCGGGCACGACGGCGCGCGGACCGACGTCGTGCACGTGTCCGGCGCGGAGCTGCGCCGGGTGCGCGGCCGCGACGTCGCCATGGTGTTCCAGGAGCCCTCCACGGCGCTGAACCCGGTCTACACGGTCGGCTGGCAGATCGCCGAGGGGTTGCGTGCCCACGGCAAGGTCTCGGCGAAGGAGGCGCGGCGACGGGCGGTCGAGGTACTGCGGACCGTCGGGATCCCGGACCCCGAGCAGCGCGTCGACCACTACCCGCACCAGTTCTCCGGCGGTCAGAAGCAGCGTGTCGTCATCGCCATGGCGCTGGTCCTCGACCCCGGGCTGATCGTGGCCGACGAGCCGACGACGGCGCTCGACGTCACCGTCCAGGCGGAGATCCTGGACCTGCTGCGGCGGCTGCGGGACGAGACCGGGACGGCGATCGTGCTCATCACCCACAACATGGGGGTGGTGGCGGACCTGGCCGACCGGGTCGCCGTGATGTACCAGGGCCGTGTGGTCGAGGAGGCTCCCGTGCAGGAGCTCTTCGCCGACCCGCAGGCCGAGTACACCCGGACGCTGCTCGGGGCGGTGCCACGGGTCGGCGAGGGCACCGCGCGCGCCGAGGCCCGGGCGGCGTCCCGGCCCGAGGGATGGGCCGACGGCGAGCCGGTCGTGCGGGCCGAGCACCTGACCATCACCTACCCGGGCAGGTTCCGGCGTCCGGGCTTCACCGCGGTCGACGACGTGTCCCTGACGATCCGGCCCGGTGAGGTCCTGGGGCTGGTGGGGGAGTCCGGTTCGGGCAAGACGACCATCGCCCGGGCCGTGGCCGGGCTGCAGCCCGTCACCAGCGGGTCGCTGCGGGTGCTGGGCACGGAGATGCGCGGTGCCAGGGGCCGTGCCCTCGCCGGCATGCGGCCGCGGCTCGGGTTCGTCTTCCAGGACCCGGCGACGTCGTTCAACCCGCTGCTGACGATCGCCGAGTGCGTGGCCGAGCCGCTGGTCGTGCACGGCCGGGCCGCGTCGCCCGCGGCGGCACGTGGCCGGGTGGACGAGCTGCTGGAGGCCGTCCAGCTCCCGCGCTCCTACGGCGACCGCTACCCGCACGAGCTGTCCGGCGGGCAGCGTCAGCGGGCGTCCCTGGCGCGCGGCCTGGCGCTGGACCCGGAGCTGCTGGTGGCGGACGAGCCCACCTCGGCCCTCGACGTCTCGGTGCAGGCCCGGGTCCTGGAGCTGTTCGCCGACCTGCAGGCCGAGCTCGGTTTCGCCTGCCTCTTCGTCTCGCACGACCTCGCGGTCGTGGACCTGCTCGCCGACCGCATCGCGGTGCTCTACCGCGGGCGTCTCGTCGAGTCCGGGACCGGTGCGGAGGTGCTGGGTTCGCCGCGCGAGGACTACACCCGTCGGTTGCTGGCCTCGCTGCCGGTGCCGGACCCGGCCGAGCAGGCGCGACGCCGGACGGCCCTGGCGACGGCGTGACGCCGTGACCCTCGGGTGGGGGCGGCCCCGTGCCGCTCCCACCCGGCGGTCCGCCGTCAGCCGACGCCGAGCGCGGAGAGCCAGTCGGCCGGCAGGAACGCGTACCCGACGAAGGCGACGACGTCGAGCAGGGTGTGCGCGATCACCAGGGGCAGCACGCGCTGCCGTCCCCGGCGTGAGGTGTAGAACCAGGCGAAGACGACGCCCATGACCATGTTGCCGAAGAACGGGCCGATGCCCTGGTACAGGTGGTAGGAGCCCCGCAGCAGCGAGCTGGCCACGACGAAGGTCACGCGGTGCCAGCCGAGGTCGCTCGTGCGTTCGTGCAGGTAGGCCACGGCGATCACCTCCTCCAGCAGCCCGTTCTGCAGCGCGGCCAGCATGAGGACCGGGACGGTCCACCAGTAGTCCTCGAGCGCGCTGGCCTGGATCTCGACGGTGATCCCCAGGAACCGCCCGAGGGTGTAGAACGCCAGCCCGGGGATGCCGATGGCCGCCGCGAGGGCGAACCCCCAGGCGGTGTCCCGGCCGGGCCGGGCCGCGTCGAGACCGATGCGGCGCAGGGTCCCCGGGCCGCGGGCGCTCAGCAGGTACAGGGCCAGGGCGACGGGCAGCACCGCGAACGCGATGCCGAGCAGCTGGTACGTCAGGTCGAGGTACGGCCGCGCCGACCGCGAGGCGTTGAGGGTCGCGGACTGCTCGGCCAGCGCCGTGCCGGAGGTCAGCCGGGCGACGATGTTGACGAGCGCGTAGATCGCGCTCTGGCCGAGGCTGAGGCCCAGGACGAGCCAGATCTCGGCGCCGGTCCGGCGGCGGTCCCGCGGCGTGCGGGCCGGCGCGGCGGGCGCCGGCGGCGTCCAACGGTCCTTCACGGCGGGTCGTGGTGCGCTCACCGGCCCAGCCTAAGCGCGCCCCACCCTTCGCTGTGGGTATGAGATGTGCGGCCCCACCGCGGGTCGGAGGCGCAGATTTCATGCCCACAGCGGTCGGCGGGGTCTTGTGCGCTCCTGGAACCGGTGGCACACTGCAAAGTAGTTTGTACTGCAAACCTCATCGAGAGCACCGGAGCCCCCGTGAGCACCGCACCCGACAGCCGGTCCGACCACCCCCTCGACCCCGCCGCGAGCCTGGACCTCATCGCGGAGTCCCAGCGTCGGGTCCGCCGCGGCACCGAACCGGACGGCCGCCTGATCTGCCTCGTGTGGGGGATCGCCTGGGCGGTCGGCTACCTCGTGCTGTGGACGAGCGCCCGCGCGCTCGGAGTGCCCGGCGTGGTGGCCTACGTCGTCTTCGGGGCCCTGCTCGCCGTGGCCGTCGTCGTCACGATCGTGCACAGCGCGCGCCGCGCCGCCGGGACCCGCGGCCCCGGGCACCGGGCCACGGTCCTGTGGGGGGCGACGTGGTTCCTGGCGTTCGGCGTGTACCCCTTCGTCATCGCCGGACTCGGCCGCGCCGGGGCGTCCGACGACGTCACGGGCCTGGCGTCCAACGCGTTGGCCTGCGTCATCATCGGCGTCATGTACCTGACCGGGGGCGCGTCCTTCGGCGACCGCGGGCTGTTCGTCCTCGGGGCCTGGATCCTGCTCACCGGGGGCGTCGCGACGATGGCGGGGATGCCCGCCACCTACCTCGTCATGGCGACGGTCGGCGGCGGCGGGTTCCTCGCGATCACGGTCGTCTGGCAGGTGCTGCACCTGCGGCGCCGGGCAGGGGCGCGGCGATGACCGAGCTCGACACCGTCATCCACGCCCCGGCGCGGCTGCGGGTCGTGTCCACGCTCGCCGCGCTGGAGGTGGGGGAGGAGATCACCTTCGCCAAGCTCCAGAAGCTCCTGGACATGACCGCTGGCAACCTCTCGACGCACCTGCGCAAGCTCGAGGACGCCGGCTACGTGCGCCAGACCAAGGAGTTCGCCGGCCGTCGGCCCGTCACCTACCTCGCCCTGACGACGGACGGTCGCCGGGCCTTCGAGGACTACACCACCACCCTGCAGGACCTCTTGAGAGGGGCCGGATCATGACCGTCATCGACGTCGACGGCGTCACCCGCCGGTTCGGGGAGGTCGTCGCCCTGGACGACGTCTCCCTGGAGGTGGGCCCCGGCGAGCTCGTCGGGCTGCTCGGTCCGAACGGGGCCGGCAAGTCGACCCTGCTGTCCCTCGTGAGCGGCCAGCGGCGACCCGACAGCGGGCGCGTCCGGCTGCTCGGCGGCGACCCGCGGGACGCGGCGTCGCGGATCGGGCTCGGCATCACCCCGCAGGAGACCGGCCTCCCGCCGACCCTGCGCGTCGGCGAGGTGGTCGACTTCGTCGGCGGGCACTTCCCGGACCCGGTGCCGACCGCCGAGCTGCTCGAGCAGTTCGGTCTCACGGACAAGGCGCGCAAGCAGACCGGGTCGTTGTCCGGCGGCCAGAAGCGGCGTCTCGCCGTGGCCCTGGCCCTGGTCGGCCGTCCCCGGGTGATCCTGCTGGACGAACCCACCACCGGGCTGGACGTCACCGCCCGGCAGGTGCTGTGGGAGGCGATCCGGCAGTACCACGCCGGCGGGGGGACCGTGCTGCTGACCAGCCACTACCTCGAGGAGATCCAGGCGCTGGCCGAGCGGGTGGTGGTGATCGACCACGGCGTGGTGCGCGCGGACGACTCCCTGGACGGGATCCTGCGTCGGGTGGGACTGCGCCGGGTGGTGCTGCGTGCGGCGGTCGACCTGGTCGACCGGCCGGGAGTGTCCCGCGGCGAGCACCGCGGCGACGGCACCCAGGAGCTCTACACGCCCGACGCGGACGCGCTGGTCCGTGACCTCGTGACCTCGGGCGTCGCGTTCTCGGACCTGCAGATCCGTGGCGCCAGCCTCGAGGAGGCGTTCGCCGAGATGGTCGCCTCCGGTTCCCTGGAAGGAGCGGACCGATGACCCGCGTGACACCCGCACCCGCCGTCGTCGCGCCGTCGGGCACCGTGAGCCCGGTGCGGATGACCTGGCTGCACCTGAAGTTCCAGTTCCTGGAGACGGTGCGCATCCCCATCGCGGTGCTGGGGAACATGTTCTTCCCCGCGCTGGCGATGTTCTTCTTCGTCGTGCCGCAGAGCGACGTCGCGCAGAACCCCGTGTTCGCCACGATGGCGGTCGCGGGGCTGGCCCTCTTCGCCGTCTGCTCGGCGAGCCTGTTCACCTACGGCCTCGGCGTGGCCGAGGACCGTCAGCTCCCGTTCGACCCGTTCGTGCGCTCCCTGCCGGCGGGGCCGGGACCGCGCATGGTCGCGCGGATCCTCAACGGGGCCGTCTTCGCGCTCTTCGGACTCGTGCCGCTGATCCTCATCGGCGCGTTCTTCACCGCCGCCTCGGTGACGCTCCTCGAGCTGCTCGCCGGGGTCGCGACGATCCTGGCGACGGCGGTCCCGTTCGTGCTGCTGGGGATGGCCGTCGGGTACTCGCTGACGGCCAAGGCCGCGCTGCCGGTCGTGCAGGTCGTCCTGTTCCCGCTGGCCTTCGCCGGCGGGCTGTTCCTGCCGCCGGTCGCGTTCCCCGACTGGCTGAACACGCTGTCCCAGGGGACGCCGACCCGCGCCGGCCGCGACCTGCTCGTGCAGGCGCTGACCGGCGCGGACGCCTACGCCGGCGCGTGGCCGGTGCTGCTCGGCTGGACCGTGCTGTTCGCGACGCTGGCCGTGGTGGCGTACCGCCGCGACGAGGGCCGGCGCTTCCGCTGATCCCCGCCCACGACGACGATCTCAGCCGGCGCGGCGCAGGCGCAGCGAGTTGCTCACCACGATCACCGACGAGGCCGCCATCGCCGCACCCGCGATCATCGGGTTGAGCAGACCGGCCGCGGCCAGGGGGATCGCGGCGACGTTGTAGGCGAACGCCCAGAACAGGTTCTGCTGGATGATCCGCAGGGTGCGCCGGGACAGCCGGACGGCGGTGGCGGCCGCCCGCAGGTCGCCGCGCACCAGCGTGATGTCGCTGGCCTCGATCGCCACGTCGGTGCCGGTGCCCATGGCCAGGCCCAGGTCGGCGGTGGCCAGGGCGGCGGCGTCGTTCACGCCGTCACCGACCATCGCGACCGTGCGCCCCTCGGACTGCAGGCGCGCCACGGTGGCCGCCTTGTCCTGCGGCAGCACCCGGGCGATCACCTCGTCGATCCCGACCTCGGCCGCCGCGGCGCGGGCCGCGCCCTCGGCGTCCCCGGTCAGCAGCACCGGGTGCAGCCCGAGGTCGCGCAGCTCCCGCACGGCCTCGGCCGACGTCGGCTTCACCGGGTCGCGCAGCACGAGCACGGCGCGGGCCGACCCGTCCCAGGCGACGACGACGGCGGTCGCCCCGTCGTCCTCCGCCTCCGCGACGGTGTCCCGCACCTCGTCGGGGACACGGACGTCGGTCTCGTCGAGCCAGCTCAGCCGGCCGACGGTGACCCGGCGGCTGCCCAGGCCCGCGTCGCCCAGCCCGGAGTGCGCGGTCCGCACGACGGCCTCGACGCCCCCGCCGGGGACGCTGCGGAAGTCGAACACCTGCAGCGCGCCGGCCGTGACGCCGTCGGCCCCGACCTCGGCGGGCCGGCGGCCCGGGTCCGCGGCAGGATCCCCCGCGGAGTGGGGCGCGTCGTGTCCTTCGGCAGCCGCCGCGGGCGCGTGCGCGATCGCCTGGGCGATCGGGTGCTCGCTGCGTGCCTCCACGGCGGCCGCGTGCCGCAACGCCTCGTCGGCGTCGACCCCGGCCGCGGGGACGACCCGCTCCAGCGCCATCGCGCCGGCGGTGACCGTGCCGGTCTTGTCGAGCACCACGGTGTCGACCCGGCGCGTGGACTCGAGGATCTCCGGCCCCTTGATGAGGACGCCGAGCTGGGCCCCGCGCCCGGTGCCGACCAGCAGCGCCGTCGGCGTCGCCAGGCCCAGGGCGCACGGGCACGCGATGATGAGCACGGCGACCGCGGCCGTGAACGCGAACGGCAGGTCCGCACCGGCGAGCAGCCACCCGCCGAACGTCAGCACGGACAGGGTCAGCACGATCGGCACGAACACCGCCGAGATGCGGTCCGCGAGCCGCTGCACCGGGGCCTTGCCGGTCTGCGCCTGGGCGACGAGCCGCCCGATCTGCGCGAGCGTCGTCTCCTCGCCGACACGGGTGGCCCGCACCAGCAGGTGGCCGGAGGTGTTGACGGTGGCACCGGTGACGGCGTCACCGGGTGCGACGTCCACGGGCACCGGTTCGCCGGTCAGCAGGGAGGTGTCCACCGCGGAGGCGCCCTCGACGACCTCGCCGTCGGTGGCGATCGTGGACCCGGGCCGCACGGCGAACAGGTCGCCGACGCGCAGCGCGGAGACGGCCACGCGGTCGGTGACCGGCCGGCCGTCGTCACGGGTCACGGGGGTGCCGTCCGGTCGGGTGCGGACGCGCTCGGCGTCCTTGGCGCCCATCTCGAGCAGCGTGCGCAGCGCGTCGCCGGCCCGTCGCTTCGAGCGGTGCTCGGCGTACCGTCCCGCCAGCAGGAAGGTCGTGACCACCGCCGCGACCTCGAAGTAGAGCTCCGGTGCGCCGGCGTGCTCGCGGGAGGGCAGCAGCGACACGTCCATCGTCATGCCGATCTCGCCGGCCCCGCCGAGGAGCAGGGCCCACAGCGACCAGAGGGTCGCGGCGGTGACGCCGATCGACACCAGGGTGTCCATCGTGGACGACCCGTGCCGCGCGGCGCGGGCGGCCGCCGTGTGGAACGGCCACGCGCCCCAGGTGACCACGGGCAGCGCCAGGGCCGCCACGACCCACTGCCAGCCGGGGAACTGCCAGGCGGGCACCATCGACAGCGCGACGACCGGCACGGTGAGCACGGCGGACACGCGGAGCCGGCGGAGCAGGTCGGCGCCGCGGTACTCGGCGCCGCCGGCGGCGGGCGCCTCGTCCGCCGCCGGCGCGTCGGAGGACTCCTCCGGTCCGGGGACGTCCCGCCCGTCGGGTGCGAGGAGCACGTCGGTGCCCGCTCCGGGGTCGGACGACGTCTCCGCGCTGCGCGAGCGGGTGATCGTCGCGGTGTAGCCCGCGGCCTCGACGGCTCGCACGAGGGCGTCGTCGTCGTGCTCCTCGGTGAGGACCACGTGCGCGGTCTCGAGGGGAAGGTTCACGGTCGCCTCGACGCCGGGGAGCTTGCCGAGCTTCTTCTCGACGCGCGCGACGCAGCTGGCGCAGGTCATGCCCGAGACGGCGAGGTCGACCTCGCGCACGGTCGGGCTGGGGGTGGTGGTCATGGGAGGTGACTCCTGTGGTGCGTGCGTGGATGTCACCGGCGGCGGACCGGGGAGGCGGTCGGCGCGGTCGGGTGCACCGGGGTGTCCGGTGCGGCGCGGAGGGTCCGCGCCGTCCGGCAGGACGGCGGGTCGGCGGACGGTCCGCGGGAAGAAGGGGGGGCGCAGGGGGCCGCTCAGCGGCCCCAGGTGTGCGCGGCGTCGTCATGCGCCCGCTGCTTGCCGGGCGCCTGCTCGGCCTGCTGGGCCGCGAGCGCGTCCGTCTGCACGTCGAGCGAGGCGACCTCGTAGCCCGCCTCGTCGACGGCGGCGCGCAGCGCAGCCTCGTCGAGCGGCTCGTCGGAGAAGACCGTGACCTCGGACTCCGCGTCCGGGTGGAGCACGATGCTGACGTGCTCGGCGCGGTCGACGCTCTCGATGCGCTCGGTGACGCGCGCGACGGAGTCGGTGCTGGTCATGCCGGTGACGCCCAGCGTGGTGACGGTGCTCATGGTGCTCCTCGGTCTCCTCGGATCAGCTGCGGACGAGGCGTCCGATGGCATCGGTCGCCTCCTTGACCTTCGCGGCCCCTGCCTCGTCGGACTCGCGGGCGGCCCCGACGACGCAGTGGTTGAGATGGTCCTCGACCAGCGCCAGGCTCACGGACTGCAGCGCCTTCGTCACGGCCGACACCTGGGTCAGGATGTCGATGCAGTAGACGTCCTCGTCGATCATCCGGGCGATGCCGCGGACCTGGCCCTCGATGCGGCGCATGCGCTTGAGGTACGCCGCCTTGTCCGAGGCGTACCCGTGCGGGCCGTCGTGCTCGTCCACGCCGACCGCCGTGGTCGGGTCGGGCGCTGCTGTCTCGGTCATGGCTCCAGCATACCCTCCGGGGGTATGTGGTCAAGGGTGATTCCGGGCACGGTCCGCCGTCACTTCTTCTTCGACTTCTTGCTCTTCCCGGACTTCTTCGCGTCCTTGCCCGAGGCCCCCTTCGGGGCGCCCTTGGCCGACTTCTTGCCCTTGCCGGCCTTCTTGGCCTTCTTGGCCTTCTTCCCCTTCTTGTTCTTCTTGCCCGTGTCGGCCTTCGCGTCCGTGGCCGCCGTCTTCCCGGTGCCGGACGTCGCGTCCTGGTCCGCCCTGGTGGCCTGCGACGTCTTGCCGGTGTCCGTCGAGGCACCGTTCGTGGCGGGAGCGGGGGCAGGGTCGCCGCCCGAGACCCGCGCCTTGAACCCCGAGCCGGCCCGGAAGCGCGGGACGACGGCGGCCGGGACCTCGACCGTGTCGCCCGTGCGTGGGTTGCGGGCGGTCCGGGCGGGGCGCTCCGCGCCGGTGAAGGTCCCGAAGCCGAGCAAGGAGACGCGTTCACCGGCGGAGACGCTCTCCATGATCGAGTCGAGGACGGCGTCGACCTGCCGCCGCGCCTGGGTCGGGGTGCTCTCGGTGCGTTCGGCGACGGCCGCGGCGAGCTCGGACTTGTTCATCTCTGATCCTCTCCTGGCACCGGTCGAGGGAGCCGGGGCCCCCGAGATCCACCCAACGTACCCAAGGGTGCTGGTCGTCACCAGGATCGCGCGGACGGGTCCTCCCGCCGGGCCGCCCTGCCGTCGCGACCCGTCGGGGCGCGACGGGGTGAAAGAGGGGCATGACCTGGCCGTTCACGCCCCAGTGGCGCTATGTTGAGCCGCCGCCCGAGCGCTGTGCCGAGCGGCAGATCAGGGAGCGTCGATGAAGCGCATGATCGTGGCGTCCGTGGTGGGCGCCCTGCTGGCCGTCGGAGGGGTCGCCGCACCGGCGACCGCCGGATCCGGATCCGTCACCGACTCGGACACCGAGGGCCGGTCCGTCCGCATGACGGTGACCACACCGAAGTACGTGACCATCAACCGGGCGGGCTACACCAAGATCCCGGTGACGGCCAGGCTGGCATTCTCGGGGCCCGGCACCTTCACCGGGTGGTGGGGTGACGCCGGCTACGCGACGGCCGAGTCGATCAACGGCGACTGGCAGTTCTCCTGGGCCGACTTCACCGACACGGTCGAGACCACCAAGAAGACCACCGTCGTCTTCCGCAAGTACGACCGCCTCGCGCCGCAGCGGCTCGCCGTGGGGGCCGAGACGGCGCCCGTGTACGGCGGTTCGTTGCTCTACCCGTTCGACGACCACCTGACGACCGTGTACCTGCGCAACGCGCGCAAGATCGTGGGCACGGACGCCTACCGGAAGAGCGGCTCCCGGGCCTACGTCCAGGTCCGCGGGACGGTCAAGGAGAACGTCTGGAAGTCCTCGACGTCGTACGAGGGGACGTGGAGGGGCAGGAAGGGCGTCGAGGTCGCGATCCAGTTCAAGCCGGACGGCGCGGCGAGCTGGAGCACCGTCAAGTACGTCACGACCGGGACGGGCGGAGAGGTCGTCACGCGGATCCGCAAGGGCAAGGCGGGCACGGTGCGGATCGTCGTCGCGCCGACCAACCGCACCACGGCGGCCACCGGGACCGACGGCGTCGGCGCCCGCTGACCGTCGTCGGCGCGGGACGACCGTGCCCCGGTACCCGCCGTGGGTACCGGGGCACGGGTGCTCGGGAGCCGGGTCAGGCCGTCGCGGCCGCCGCGGCCCGCGCCGCCGCGGGCAGCGCTTCGAGGATGCGGCCGACCGCCTCCTCGTCGTGCGCCGCCGAGCAGAACCACGCCTCGAACAGCGAGGGCGGCAGGTTGACGCCCGCGTCGAGCATCGCGTGGAAGAACGGCCGGTGGCGGAAGACGTCCTGGGCCCGGGCGTCGGCGAACGACGCCACGCCGTCGCGAGCCGCGGCCTCGCCGAAGAAGACCGAGAACAGCGACCCCACGCGCTGCACGCGGTGCGGCACGCCCTCGGCGTCCAGGGCCTCCTCGAGAGCCGTCGACACGGTGTCGGCCACCTCGGACACCCGGTCGTACACGAGCTCGTCGGCCAGCCGCAGCGTCGCCAGGCCCGCGGCCACGGCGACGGGGTTCCCGGACAGCGTGCCCGCCTGGTAGACGGGGCCGGTCGGGGCGAGATGGTCCATGACCGACGCGGCGCCGGCCAGCGCGGCCACCGGCATGCCGCCGCCGACGACCTTGCCGAAGGTGAACAGGTCCGGGGTCCAGTCCTCGCCCTGCGCCCGGGCCAGACCCCAGTAGCCGGCGTCGGAGACGCGGAACCCGGTGAGCACCTCGTCCAGGACGAGCAGCGCCCCGTGCTGGGAGGTCAGGCGGCGCAGCCCGGCGTTGAAGCCCGGGGCGGGCGGCACGACACCCATGTTCGCGGGGGCCGACTCGGTGATGACGGCAGCGATGCGGTCGCCGTGCGCGGCGAACACCGCCTCGACGGCGTCCAGGTCGTTGTACGGCAGGACGAGGGTCTCGGCGGCCGCGGCCTCGGTGACCCCGGCCGACCCGGGCATGGCCAGCGTCGCGACGCCCGACCCGGCCTCGGCGAGCAGCGCGTCCACGTGCCCGTGGTAGCAACCGGCGAACTTGACGACCAGCGGGCGTCCGGTGACGCCCCGCGCCAGCCGCACCGCCGTCATCGTCGCCTCGGTGCCGGTGGACACCAGCCGGACGTGCTCGGCGGCCGGGACCCGCCGACGGATCTCCTCGGCGAGCTCGACCTCGCCGATCGTCGGCGCGCCGAAGGACAGTCCGCGCGATGCCGCCTCCTGCACGGCGGCCACCACCTCGGGGTGAGCGTGCCCGAGCAGGGCCGGGCCCCAGGACCCGACGAGGTCGACGTACTCGCGCCCGGCGACGTCGGTGACGTAGGGGCCGCGGGCCGACGTGAGGAACCGCGGGTCGCCGCCGACCGAGCCGTAGGCGCGCACCGGGGAGTTCACCCCGCCGGGGATGGCGTCCTGGGCACGCAGGAACGCGGAGTGGTTGTCGGCCGGGGGCGTGGCGCCCACGAGCGCCGTCTCGACCTGGCCGAAGCCTGCGGTGTCCGTCATCGTGGTCCTTCCGTTCGGTGGTGGCGGGGGCTCGGCCGGGTCAGGCGAGCCAGTCCGCG
Organism: Isoptericola sp. b515; assembly: GCF_030588125.1. NCBI lineage: Bacteria > Bacillati > Actinomycetota > Actinomycetes > Micrococcales > Promicromonosporaceae > Isoptericola > Isoptericola sp. b515. The sequence goes on from NZ_JAUQYR010000001.1 coordinate 1,231,914, forward strand.
ATCTCGTGCGCCCAGTAGGTGAGGATCACGTCGGCGCCGGCCCGCTTGATGGCCAGCACCGACTCCAGGACGGCACCGCGGCGGTCGATCCAGCCGTTCGCGGCCGCCGCCTCGATCATCGCGTACTCGCCGGAGACCTGGTAGGCGGCCACGGGCACGTCGGCACGGTCGGCGACGCCGCGCAGGACGTCCAGGGAGGTCCCGGCGGGTTTGACCATGACCATGTCCGCCCCCTCGGCCAGGTCCAGGTCGGCCTCGCGCAGCCCCTCGCGGGAGTTGGCGGCGTCCATCTGGTAGGTCCGCCGGTCGCCCTGCAGGGCGGAGTCGACGGCCTCGCGGAACGGGCCGTAGAAGGCGCTGGCGTACTTGGCGCTGTAGGCGAGGATCGACACGTCCTCGAAGCCCGCGTCGTCCAGCGCGTCACGGATCACGGCGACCTGGCCGTCCATCATGCCCGACGGCGAGACCACCTCGGCGCCGGCCTTCGCCTGCGCGACCGCCATCGTCGCGTAGCGCTCCAGGGTGCTGTCGTTGTCGACGACGCCCTCGGGGGTGAGCACGCCGCAGTGGCCGTGATCGGTGAACTCGTCCAGGCAGGTGTCGGCCATGACGACGGGTCCGGGGCGCCCCGTCTCCGCCTCGACGGCGGTCACGGCCGCGCGCGCGGCCCGGATCCCGCGCTGCAGGATGCCGTCCGGGTCGTCGCCGGCGGTGCCGCGGCCGTCCCGCTCGGCGGGGATGCCGAAGAGCATCACGCCGCCCACCCCCGCGCGGGCCGCGGCGGCGACGGCGTCGGCCAGCGTGGCCTCGGTGTGCTGCACCTGGCCGGGCATCGACGAGATCGGCGCGGGCTCGGTCAGCCCCTCCTTGACGAACAGCGGCAGCACGAGGTCGGCCGCGTGCAGCCGGGTCTCGGCGGCGAGCCGGCGCATCCGCGGTGTCGTGCGCAGACGGCGGGGCCGGTAGACGATGCCGGACGTGCTCATGAGTTCTGCTCCAGGGCGGTCGTGACGGCGGCGGCGAGGCCGTCGTCGGTCGGTGCGGACGCGACGCCCGCGACGGTCAGGCCCACCTCGTGCGCGGTGTCGGCCGACGGACGGCCGATCGCGACGACGGGTGCGGCGGTGCCGAGCTGGGCGGCGATCTCTCGGGCCACGGAACCCGAGGTGACCACGACCAGGTCGTAGGGGCGGCCGACGACGTCCGCCGGCAGCGCGGTGCGCACGGTGCGGTAGGCGGTGACCACCTCGGGGTGCCAGCCGCGGGCGGCCAGACCGTCACGCAGGGTGGGGCGGGCGCGGTCGCCGAGCGGCAGCAGCACGGGCCGCCCCTCCTCGTCGGCGTGCGGGAAGGCGGCGACGAGCCCGTCGGCCGAGGCGTCCGCGGGCACCAGCTCCGGCTCGACGTCCACGGCCCGCAGCGCGCGGACGGTGGCCGGGCCCACGGCGGCCCACCGGGTGGGTGCGGCGGCGAGCGGGCGGGCGGCGGCCCCGGCCAGGGCGTCGACCGCGTTCACGCTGGTGATCACGGTCCAGACGAACCGTCCGTCGTGCAGGTGGGCCACGGTCCCGCGCAGGGCCTCCTGGTCGTGCGCCGGCGCCCGGGTGATCACCGGGGCGACGGTGACGTCCGCCCCGGCGTCGCGCAGCAGCCCGGCCAGCCCGGCCGCCCGCTCCGGCGAGCGCGGCAGCAGCACCGACCGTCCCGTCAGCGGGGGACGTACGTCCGGGGCGGTCACGGGACCTCCGGGTCGTCCGTCCCGGTCAGCGTCCGGTCGGCGTCGCCGCGGGACGGCGGCGCCGCGGTCAGCGGTGCCAGCCGCGCGGCGCCGTCGGCGAGCAGCCGTTCGGCGACCCGGACGCCCAGCGCGCGGGCCGTCGTGTCCGCGTCGGCGTCGGACAGGTCGGGCCCGACGGCGACCCGGGCCGTGTGGGTGAGCTGCTCGGCGCCGTCGACCCGTCCGACGACGGCCGACATGACGAGCTCGCCGTCCTCCAGGCGGGCGTGGGCGCCGATCGGGGCCGAGCACCCGGCCTCGAGACGGGCCAGCACCCCGCGCTCGGCGGTCACCGCCAACCGGGTGGGCCGGTGGTCCAGGGCGGCGAACGCCTGGGCGAGCGCGCCGTCGGCGAGGTCGACGGCGCGGGCCTCGACGGCGAGGGCGCCCTGCCCGGGCGCCGGGGCGACGACCGACGGGTCGAGCACCTCGCTGACGACCTCGGTGCGGTCCAGCCGGCTCAGCCCGGCGAAGGCGAGCACGACCGCGTCCAGGTCGGCCTCCTCGCCGAGCGCCCGGGCCAGCCGGGTCTCGACGTTGCCGCGGATGTCGACGATCTCGAGGTCGGGCCGGGCCGCCTGCAGCTGGGCGGCCCGGCGCGGCGAACCGGTGCCGACCCGGCCGTTGCGGGGCAGCGTCTCCAGCGTCAACCCGTCGCGGGCGCACAGCGCGTCGCGGGGGTCCTCCCGCTCCGGCGTGACGAACGTCAGACCGGCGGGCTGGGCCGTGGGCAGGTCCTTCAGCGAGTGCACAGCGACGTCGCAGCGCTCGTCGAGCAGGGCCTCGCGCAGCGCGGCGACGAACACGCCCGTGCCGCCGAGCTGGGAGAGCGAGGTCGTGCGGTCGGCGTCCCCGGCGGTCCGGACGTGGACCAGCTCGACGGGGTGCTCGAGCAGCTCGGTCAGGCGGCGCGCCACGAAGCCGGACTGCGTGGTCGCCAGTCGGCTGGCCCGGGTGCCGAGGCGCAGGTGGGTGACGTCGAGGGTGCTCACCCGTCCAGTCTCTCGCGAACCGAGGGGTCCGGGACAACCCGGACGGCCCTGTTCCGGCGGATCTCACAGTGCCCTCGTGACAGCATGAGCACCAGGGGGCACGGGGGTGCCCCGACGGAGAGGAGCGCTCCATGGAGGCCGTCCGACACGACATCGCCCTGGTGGCGCACGACAACAAGAAGGTCGAGCTGCTGCGGTGGGCGGAGTTCAACCGCGACACCCTCGCCGGCCATCAGCTCTGGGCCACCGGCACCACCGGGACGATGCTCGAGTTCGAGCTCGGGCTCCCGGTGAACCGCCTGCTCTCCGGCCCGGTCGGGGGCGACCAGCAGATCGGCGCCAAGATCGCCGAGGGCACGATCGACATGCTGATCTTCTTCTGGGACCCCCTCGAGGCGCAGCCCCACGACCCGGACGTCAAGGCCCTGCTGCGCCTCGCGGCGGTCTGGAACGCGCCGATGGCGTGCAACGTCGCCACGGCGGACATGATGATCTCCTCGCCGCTGATGCACGAGGACTACGGCGCCCGTCGGCCGGTCATCGACCAGCGCGGCTGGGTGGGCGGCGAACCGGCCGAGTGACCCGCAGGCCGACGGGCCGGGCCTAGAGCCCGGCGACGGCCGCCTGGGCGTGCGTGACGATCGCGGCGAGGCCGGTCCCGGCGACCCAGCCCCCGGTGGTGGCGAGCCCCGGCGTCCGGCCGACGGCGGCCCCCAGGTCGGCCACCGCCGTGCGGTAGGCGGGGGTCGGCGGCGGCAGCGCGCCGTCCCAGCGCTGCAGCAGGTGGTCGACCACGCGGTCCGCGACGGGTACGCCCAGCAGCTCGGCGGCGTCGCGCGCGGCCTCCTCGGCCGTGGGCGGGACCGTGGGCTCGCCGAGCCGGCCGTAGGACAGCCGGACGACGTGCATGCCCTCGCCGGCCGCGGCGCGGACGCGCTCGGCCAGCCACGGCCACTTCGCCGTCGAGTGGGTCATGGCCTTGGCCCGCACCGGCCCGGCGTCGGGGGCGACGAGCATCCCGGAGCCGCGGGGTGCGGCGTCCAGCTCGGGGGCGTCGAGCAGCAGCGTCGCCAGCCAGACGTCCGCACCCTGCTCCGGGACGGGAACCACACCGGTCCACGGCTCCAGCATGGGTGCCACCGTGGGCGTGGCCACCACCAGGCGCTCGGCGATGGTGGTGTGCACCGAGCCGTGGCCGCCCCGGACCTGCGCGGAGGTGGCCCGCGAGCGCACGACCCAGCCGCCGTCGTCGGCCCGCTCGACCCCGACGACCTCGTGGCCCAGGCGCAGCGTGGTGTGGATGGGGCCGGTGGCGTCGGTCGTGGGGGAGTCGGTCCAGTCCTCGGCGCTCGCGGCGATCTGCCCGGCCAGCGCCTCGACCAGCCCGTGCAGGCCGCCGGCGATGCCGCGGACCGCCGAACCCGCCGGCGCGGCGGCCCGCAGGTCGGCCACGGCGCGCGTGAGCGACCCCTCGACGGCGAACCGTTCCCGCAGGCCCGGGGCGACCGCCGCGACGTCCAGGCGGTCCAGCGGGGCGGAGTGGACGCCGGTGGCCACCGGGGCGACGAGCCGGTCGGTGGCACGGGCGCCGAGCCGGGCGCGCACCAGGGTGCCGAGGTCGTCGGCCCCGGCCCCCACGAACCGGGGCAGCACGCGGTCCAGGGCGGCCCGGGCGACGCCGGGCCAGCCGATGACGCGGCGCACGTCCGACGCCCAGGGCACCGCCGGGATGCCGAGCACCCCGGCGGCGGGCAGCGGGAACGGACGACCCGCGGCGTAGCCCCAGGCGGACAGCGGCGCGGGGGCGACGACCTCGAGGCCGAGCCGGCCGGCGAGGTCGGCCACGGCGGTCCCCCGGGAGGCGAACGACTCGGCACCGAGGTCGACCGGCACCCGCGGCAGGGACTCGAAGGAGCCGCCGCGGATCGGTCCGCCGAGCCGGGGCGAGGACTCCAGGACGACGGTCCGCAGGCCGCGGTCGATGAGCGTGCTGGCCGCGACCAGGCCCCCGATCCCGCCGCCGACGACGACGGCGTCCACCTGCTGGCTCACAGCGAGTGCACGAGCTCGACGACGCGGGTGAGCACCGTCGGGTCGGTGGTCGGCGGGACGCCGTGGCCGAGGTTGACGACGTGCGCCGGTGCCGCGCGCCCGCGGTCGACGACGTCACGGACGTGCGCCTCCAGCGCGGGCCAGGGGGCGCCGAGCAGCGCCGGGTCGATGTTGCCCTGCAGGGGGACGTCGTCGCCGAGCCGGCCGGCGGCCTCGTCCAGCGGGGTGCGGTAGTCGACGCCGACGGTGCGGTGGGTCAGCCCGGCCGCGACGAGGACGTCGCGCATGGCGGGCAGCAGATGGCCGGTCGCGGTGCCGAAGTGGATGCCCGGCACGCCCAGGTCGGCGACGTGCCGCAGGGCCCGCGTCGACGACGGCGCCACGTGCGCGACGTAGTCGGCCAGGGACAGCGAGCCGGCCCAGGAGTCGAAGAGCTGCACGGCGCTGGCGCCGGCGAGGATCTGGGCCCGCAGGAACCGGCCGGTGAGGTCCGCGGTCCAGGTGGTCAGGCGCTGCCACGTCTCCGGGTCGGCGTGCATCAGCGTGCGGGCCGCCAGGTGGTCCCGCGAGGGCCGGCCCTCGACGAGGTAGGCGGCGAGGGTGAACGGCGCACCCCCGAACCCGATGAGCGGGGTGGAGCCGGGCCCGTCGGACAGCTCGGCGACCGTGCGCGCGGCGGCCTCGGTGATCGGGGCCAGCGCGGTCTCGTCCAGGTCGCGCGAGACGAGCTCGTCGATGTCGGCGGCCGTCCGGTAGGGGCGGTCCATCACCGGGCCGACGCCGGAGGCGATCTCCACGTCGACGCCCGCGAGCTTCAGGGGCACCACGATGTCGCTGAAGAAGATCGCCGCGTCCACGCCGTGCCGGCGCACCGGCTGCAGCGTGATCTCCGCGGCGAGGTCCGGCCGCAGGCAGGACTCGAGCATCCCGATGCCCTGCCGCACCTCGCGGTACTCGGGCAGGGAGCGCCCGGCCTGGCGCATGAACCAGACGGGGGTGCGCTCCGGCCGGTCACCACGCAGGGCCCTGACCAGGGGGGACGTCGACGTGCGGCCGTCGACCAGGGGATGGGTGGACGGCAGGTTGCTGACGCTCGGCGTGGGGGATGTCACGGTTGACGATTCTGCCCCCACGCCGGGGTGAACTTAAAGTGGAGCCACTGTGGTACTCCTCTCTCTCACCGCCTCCCACCGCGAGCTGGACCTGGACGCCCTCGAGCGCCTCTCGTCCGGCTCGCACTCCGTGGGTCGTGAGGTCGTGGGCAGCTGCCGCCCGGTCCAGGGCGCGGTGGTGATCTCCACCTGCAACCGGTTCGAGCTCTACCTCGACGTGGACGCCCCGCTCGACGGCGACGCCGTGCGGCACGCGACCCACCACGTCGCCGACCTCGTCGCCGCGTCCTCCGGGGTCACGACCGACACCGCGGCCGGGTCGTTCACGGTCCGCACCGGCTCCGAGGTGGCCCAGCACCTGTTCGGGGTCGCCGCCGGGCTGGACTCCATGGTCGTGGGGGAGCGGGAGATCGCCGGTCAGGTCAAGCGCGCGCTGGTGACCGCGCGCGACGACGAGACCACCTCGAAGACCCTCGAGCTGCTCTTCCAGACGGCCTCGCGGACCTCGAAGCGGGTGGGTCACCACACGACGCTCGGCGGGGTCGGGCGGTCGCTCGTGGCGCTGGGCCTGGACCTCGCCGGGGAGACCCTGCCGCCGTACCCCGGGACCCGTGCCGTCATCATCGGCACCGGCGCCTACGCCGGTGCCTCGGTGGCGGCGCTGCGCGCCCGCGGCTGCCACGACGTGCGGGTCTACTCCCGGTCGGGACGGGCGGCGGACTTCGCGGCCTCGCACGACGTCGAGGCCGTCGCCACCGACCTGGAGGCGCTGGTCGAGGCGCTCGAGGACGCCGACGTCGTCGTGTCCTGCTCGGGCGCTCGTGGACGGGCGCTCGACCTGCCGGGCGTGGACGCCCCCGAGGCGTCCCTGGCGTACGTCCTGGACGCCGCCGCGGTGGCACGGGCACGGGAACGGGCGGCGGCGCGGGCCGAGGAGGCCCCGGAGCCGCCGGCGCTGGTGATCCTGGACCTGGCGCTGCACCGCGACGTGGACCCGCGGGTGGCCGACGTCGAGGGCGTGCTGCTGTACGACCTGTCGACCCTGAAGGCGAACGCGCCGGCCACCGACCACGCCGAGCTGGACCGCGCGCGGGACCTGGTCGCGGACGCGGCCGTGCGCTTCGAGGAGACCCGGCTGGGGCGGGCCGCCGACGCCGCGGTCGTCGAGCTGTTCGACGAGGCCGAGCGGCAGGTCGAGCACGAGGTCGCCGTGGAGTCCGCCCGGCTGGTCGAGGAGCTCGCCCCGTTCGGGCAGTCGCCGACGGAGGCCGATCTCGAGGGGATCGCCCGGACCGTGCGCCGTCGCGTGCACACCGAGCTGCACGGTCGCATCGTCGCGGTGCGCGCGACGGCCCTGGCCGACGCCCGGGCCGCCGAGGCCGCCGTGGTCGCCGGCGCGGAGCAGACCCTTCGGGCCTCTCGGGCAACACACCCCTCACGCGCATAGTGCTTTTGTCGGGCGAGTGCGGGGCGCCTCCCGTAGCGTGATCGGCGAGGCCGCAGCGAGCGGTCGACGCACCCGCGGAAGGACGTGCCGGCGATGGACAGCTTCTGGGACTACATCTGGTTCCTCCTCTGGATCTTCCTCTTCATGGCCTACCTGATCGTGCTCTTCCAGATCCTCGCGGACCTGTTCCGTGACCACACCCTCAGCGGCTGGTGGAAGGCGGTCTGGGTCCTCTTCCTGATCTTCGTCCCGCTCCTGACCGCGCTCGTCTACCTCATCGCCCGCGGACGGGGGATGGCCGAGCGCAACCTCGCCGCGGTCAAGGAGTCGAAGGCGGCCACGGACGACTACATCCGCTCGGTGGCGTCGCACCCGGCGCCGGCCGACCAGATCGCGGCCGCGAAGAAGCTCCTGGACGAGGGAGCGATCACCCCGCAGGAGTTCGAGTCGATCAAGGCCAAGGCCCTCTCCTGACGGAGGGTGCGCCGGCCCGCGCCGGTAGGTTGCCCTCATGAGGCTCGGCGTCATCGACATCGGTTCCAACACGGTCCACCTCCTGGTCATGGAGGCGCGACACGGTGCCCGGCCCGTCCCCCAGGCGAGCCACAAGACCACCGTGCGTCTCATGCGCTACCTGGAACCGGACGGGTCGATCTCCGCGGAGGGCGTGGCGGCCCTGCACGGGGCGGTCGGCGACGCCGTGGCGGTGGGGCGTGAGCACGGCATCGAGGCCACGATGGCGCTGGCGACCTCGGCGCTGCGGGACGCGACCAACGGGGCCCGGCTGATCGCCGACCTCTCCGAGCTCGCCGGCGTGCCCGTCGAGGTGCTCGGCGGCGAGGAGGAGGCGCGGCTGACGTTCCTCGCGGCGCGTCGCTGGTACGGCTGGGGCGCGGGCCGGCTGCTGCTGCTGGACATCGGCGGCGGGTCCCTCGAGATCGCCAGCGGCGTCGACGAGGCGCCCGACGTCGCGCTGTCGGTGCCGCTCGGCGCCGGCCGCACGACCCGGGAGTTCCTCTACGAGGAGGACCCGCCGGCCAAGCGCGACGTGGAGCGGCTGCGCAAGCACGCCCGCCAGGTGCTGCAGGACGCGGTCGGCCCGGTCCGGGACGCACCCGCGCCCGACCACGCCGTGGCGACGTCGAAGACGTTCCGGTCCCTGGCACGTCTCGCCGGGATGCCGCGGCAGGTGATGGGCACCGGCGAGCGGTGGCGGATGCGGCAGGAGCACCTGGCCGACTGGGAACCGCGGCTGGCGAAGCTCTCCTCGGGGGACCGCACGGTGCTGCCGGGCATCGGGCCGGGACGTGCCCGGCAGATCGTGGCGGGGGCGGTCGTCGCCGAGGAGGCGATGCGTGCCCTGGACGTGGACGAGGTGGAGATCTGCCCGTGGGCGCTGCGCGAGGGAGCGATCCTCCAGCGGCTCGACCACCTCTGACCCGGCGCCACACCCGCTGTGGGCATGAAATCTGCAGGCTCCGGGGACTCGAGCGCTGCAGATTTCATGCCCACAGCGGGGGGTCGGAGCCCCAGGGGTGCGCCGGCGCGGGGTAGTCGTCGACCGGCAGGGCCGGGCGCGCGGTCCGCACGCCGGCGTGGGTCACGGTGGTCGACGCCGGCGGCACGGCAGCGGGAGGAGGGTCCGGGTCGCGCCCCGGCGCGTCCAGCAGCCGGGCCGCCGTGCGGGCCAGCGAGACCGACACGTCGCGACCGGACCCGTCCGCAGACCGGTCGACCAGGCCGTCGAGCACCCCGGCGGCCAGCAGGTAGCCGGTGGCGTGGTCGAGTGCCTGGGCGGGCAGCGCCCCCGGCGTGACGCCGTCGGGCGACTCGACCAGAGCGATCCCGGTGGCGGCCTGCACGACGGAGTCGAAGCCCCGTCGGCCGCTCCACGGGCCGTCGGTGCCCCACGCGGAGATCCGGGCGCGAATCACCGACGCGGGCACGCGCAGCCCGAGCGCCTCCAGAGCACCCGGTCGGTACCCGGTGACGAGGACGTCGGCGGCGTCGAGCAGCTCCTGCGCACGCCGGTGGTCGGCACGGTCCCGCAGGTCGAGGACCGTCGTGCGCTTGCCCTGGCCGGTGTCGAGGTGCTGGGCGGCGATCTCGGCGGGCGCCGGCGGGTCGACGCGGAGCACGTCCGCGCCGAGCAGCGCGAGGGTCCGGGTCCCGACGGGGCCGGCGACGACGCGCGTCAGGTCGAGCACCCGCAGCCCGGCGAGAGGCGCGGGCCCGCCACGGGTGCCCGAGGACGTGGCGGCAGGACCGGGGGACCGGGGCTCGACCCGCACCAGGGGTCCGACGGCGGCGGCCCGGCCGGGCGCCGAGGCGCGCCACTCGTCCTCGGCGCGGACCCGCACGACGACCGCCCCGGTGGCGGCGGCGTCGTCCTCGACCTGACGGGCCGAGCACGTCGCGAGCCGGGCGGCCAGGTCGTCGCGCGTGGCGTCGTCGGGCAGGTCGAGCAGCCGCAGCAGCCGGGTCCGGTGGTGGGGATAGTTCGCGTGCGTGCGGACCCAGCCGTCGGACGTCGCGAAGAACCCCGAGTGCGGGGCGAAGCCGGCGACCGGGTCGCCGTCGATCCGCAGCAGCCGGTCGGAGCCGAACGCGGCGGCGACGCGGGCCGGGTCGAGGGGGTCGTCGACCAGCGGACCGGTCGCCCCGGCGCGACGCGCGGCCGAGCGCAGCACACCGAGCGCGTCCGTGGCCAGGTCGAGCACCGGCAGCGTGGCCGCGAGCCAGGTCATGGTCCGACGGTACCCACCCGCGGCCGACGATTTCACCCGGTCTGTCGTGCCGGGTCGGCGCATGCTGGAGGAGGCGGCGTCCTCATCGCACGGGCCGACGGCGGCCCCCGGGCGTCTCCGCGGCACGAGGGAGTGCGCCATGGTCACCGCTCAGCGAGGGATCGCCAGCTTCTCCGTCAAGGACGTCGGCGAGGCCCGGAGCTTCTACGAGGACGTGCTCGGACTGAAGGCGAAGATCGTCCAGGACGAGATGCTGATCCTCCACCTGCCCGGCGGCACGCCGGTCTTCGTCTACCCGAAGGGCGACGACCACACGCCGGCGTCCTTCACGGTCTTCCACCTCCTGGTCGACGACGTGGACGCGGTGGTCGACGAGCTCGGCTCCCAGGGGGTGACGCCGATCCGCTACGAGGGTTTCGACCACGACGAGCGCGGCGTCGTCCGCGGGTTCATGGAGGGCGGCGACGGCGTCTGGTACGCCGACCCGTCCGGCAACGTCATCGGATTCGCGGACGGGGACGGAGCGCGGCTGTTCGACGAGCTCGTCGGCTGAGCCGGCTCCTGGTCCGGGGGCGGGGACGGGGCGGATCGGCCGCTTCCCGTTAGGATGCGGCACATGGCCAAGTCCACCGCTGAATTCGTGCTGCGTCCGTTCCAGGGTCTCCCCGGGGAGGCCGACTGGGTGTCGATGCGCGAGATCGTGCCGTCCGCGACCGCCCCCGCCCGGATGACCGCCGAGCACGGCGGCGAGGACGTCGTCGTCGCCACGGTGCTGCCCGGCGGCTGGGCCGCCATGCGCCGCGAGGACGGCACCGTGCTGCTCGGCGTGCAGGGCGTCCTGAACTCGGACGACCTGAGCCGCGACCTGGCGGCCGCCCTGCTGGCCGCGGTGGAGGGTGAGCCGGGGACGGGTGTCCTGCCCGAGCACCTCCAGGTCGCCGCCGACGGCCCGCGCCTCCAGGACGTCCTGGACGACTCCGTCCCGTTCGAGGTCACCGTGCACGAGGGCTACGACTACTGGATCGACTCCTCGGCCGAGATGACCGACGAGATCAGGGCCGGGCTGGACGAGGCCGCCGCCCAGTCGGTCCCCACGGTGAAGCTCGACGGTGTGGACGCCGCCTACTGGTGCCGCATGAGCCGCGAGTTCGTCCGGTGGGCCCGGACCGAGGACGAGGACCGCGTCGTGGACGCCATCGCGCGCCTGCACGCGAAGCGGGACTCCGGCCTGGCCGGGGGCAAGTTCCTCGGCATGTTCCGCGCCTGCGGCCTGGTCGTGCCCGTGTGGGAGCTGCCGCGCGGCACCGAGGCCGACGAGCTGACCGAGCCGGTGCAGGACCTGTCCCGCCGTCTCGAGGAGGCGCTGGCGGTGGAGGAGCCGCTCGACGCCACGCAGCGTCGTGCGCGGGCCGGGATTGTCTCCCGCCAGGTCACCCTGCGCTGATCCACACCGAATTTTCACCCGCTGCGCGCCGCCGCACCGGTCCTCGGTCCTCTGCCTGCCCCTACCGTGGACGTAGGATTCCGAGGGAAGTTCTTTGCACTTCCGCCCGGCCCCTCCGGCCGGGCCCACCGACGACCACGGTCGTGACCACCGCACGAGGCAGGGAGCTGTGAACGCGGAACACGGGGGAACCAGGACGGGCGACGCGAGGGTGCCGACCGGCGGCACCGGCGACGCCGACGGACGGACGCCGGCGCGGCGTCCCAGCATGCCCGTGGCGAAGACCCCTCGCCCACCCCGGACGCGTGACGGTCGCAGCACCCAGCGCGTCGCCGTGATCGTGCCCGCCAAGGACGAGGAGGAGCGCATCGCGGCGACGGTGCGCTCCGCGCGCGCCATCCCGCACGTCGACCTCGTGCTCGTGGTGGACGACGGTTCCGAGGACGACACCCAGCACGTGGCGCGGGAGGCCGGCGCCGTCGTCGTGCGGCACTCGCACAACCGCGGCAAGGCGGCCGCGATGGAGACCGGCGCGGCGGTCGTGGCCATGCGTGACGCCGACGGCCGGGCACCGCGTCTCCTGCTCTTCATCGACGGCGACCTGGGTGACACCGCGGTCAACACCGCACCCCTGGTCTCCCCGGTCCGCGAGGGTGTCGCCGACCTGGCCATCGCCCTGCTGCCCCGGCAGCAGGGCGCGGGCGGCCGGGGCATCGTCGTCGGTGCCGCGCGTCGCGCGATCCAGCGCCTCGCGGGGTGGAGCCCCACGCAGCCGCTGTCCGGCATGCGGTGCCTGACCCGGGACGCGTTCGAGGCCGCGACACCCCTCGCCCACGGCTGGGGCGTCGAGACCGGGATGACGATCGACCTCCTGCGGGCCGGCTACGTGGCCGTCGAGGTGCCCTGCGACCTGCGCCACCGGGCCTCGTCCAACGACCTGGCGGGCCAGCTCCACCGCGCCGGGCAGTACCGGGACGTCATGGCGGCCGTGGGGGCCCGGCAGGTCCGTCGGGCCGTGGACGCGATGGGACGTCGCGTCACCCGCTGATCCCCGGCGTGCTCAGGGGGTGACGATCGCGAAGTCCGGGTCGCCCGGGTCGAGCACGGCGGCCAGACGCCTCAGCACGCCCTCGTCGCCGGTGACCTCGACACCGGCCGCCGCGAGTGCGTCCGGTGCGGGGTCGGCGGCGAGCGCCGGCAGTGCCGCCTGCGTCGTGGTGAGGCGGACGTCGGCGTCCCCGTGCCGCGCCGCGGTGCTGTGGGTGAGCACGCCGTGGGCCAGGCGCACCCGGTAGCGGCTGCCGGTGTCGGTGAGGACGACGTCGAGCGTGAGGTGCTCGTCCCAGGCGCGGGGGCCGTCCACCCGGACGGCGAGCGCGTCGAAGAGCATCTCCGGGGTCAGGTGGGCGACGACGTCGGTGGCGGCCGTCGTGATCGGGGTCCCGAACGGCCCCTCGCGCAGCTCGGTGGCGCCGGAGAGGTAGAAGTTGCGCCACGTGCCGTTCTCGGCGCCGTAGCCGAGCTGCTCGTACGTGTCGGCCAGGAGCTCGCGGGCCGCGACGTGGTCCGGTTCCGCGAAGACCACGTGGTTGGCGAGCTCGGCCGCCCACCGCAGGTCGCCGTCGTCGACGGCGGCCTGTGCGGCGGCGACGACGGCGTCGGCACCGCCCCCCAGCGCGACGTAGCGCCGGGCGCGCTCGACGGGCGGGTGCTCCCACAGGTGGGCCGGGTTGCCGTCGAACCATCCCAGGTAGCGCTGGTAGATCGCCTTGACGTTGTGGTTGACCGACCCGTAGTAGCCCCGGGCGTTCCAGGCGTTCTCGAGCACGGGCGGGAGCTGGAACCGCTCGGCGATCTCGGGACCGGTGAGCCCCTGGTTCATCATCCGCACCGTCTGGTCGTGCAGGTAGGCGTACAGGTCGCGCTGGTTCTCCAGGAAGCTCACGGCACGGTCGCGTCCCCACGTGGGCCAGTGGTGCGAGGAGAAGACGACCTCGAGGTCCGCGCCGAACAGGTCGATGGTCCGGGTCAGGCACTTCGCCCACGCGTTCGGGTCACGGACCAGCGCGCCGCGCAGCGTGAGCAGGTTGTGCAGGGTGTGCGTGGCGTCCTCGGCGGCGCACAGCGCGCGGTGGTCGGGGAAGTAGAACAGCATCTCCGACGGCGCCTCGGTGTCCGGGGCCATCTGGAAAACGATCCGCACGCCGTCGACGGTCTCCTCCTGGCCCGTCGTCGTGACGTCGATCGTCGGGGGGATGAGGGTGACGGTGCCGGTGGACGTCGTCTGCCCGAGCCCGGCCCCGACCTGTCCCCGCGGCCCGCGGGAGAGAGCCGCGCCGTACATGTAGCCCGCGCGACGGCTCATGGCCGTCCCGGCGTACACGTTCTCGGCGACGGCGTGCTCGACGAAACCTTCCGGGGCGAGGACCGGCACCCGGCCGGCGTCGACCTCCTCCTGGGTGGTCACGCCCTTCACGCCGCCGAAGTGGTCGACGTGGGAGTGGGAGTAGATGACGCCCGTGACCGGCCGGTCGCCCCGGTGCTCCCGGTACAGCGCGAGGGCGGCCGCCGCCGTCTCGGTGGAGATCAGCGGGTCGACGACGATCACGCCGGTCGCGCCCTCGACGAACGTGACGTTCGACAGGTCGAGACCGCGGACCTGGTAGATGCCCTCGACCACCTCGAACAGCCCCTGCTCGGCGACGAGCCGGGACTGCCGCCACAGGCTCGGGTTCACCGTGTCGGGGGCGTCCCCCTCGAGGAACGCGTACGTGTCGGTCTCCCAGACGACGGTGCCGTCGCCGGTCGTGACGGCGCTCGGCGTCCGCCGGGCGACCAGGCCGCGCCGGGCGTCCTCGAAGTCCTGGGTGTCGTCGAAGGGGAGGGTCGCGAGCAGGTGCTGCTGCTGGGCGGAGACGGTCGGGGCCGCGGGCTTCGGCGGGGTCGTCATGGACCCCAGCCTCACCCGGCCAGGACCGCCACGCCCGGCGAGGCGCGCGCCGGGCCGGGCGGTGGCACACGGCCTGGCGGTCCGCCGCGGTCAGGCGGCGGTGCTGAAGTCGTGCCGCTGCCGGCGGGCAGCGCGCACGACCGTCCGTTCGGGGACGGCGGCGTCGGCCTCGACGTCGGCTCCGGGCTCCAGGACGGCGTCCTCGCCGAGCTGGGCGTAGGCGCCCACGCGGGCGTCGTCACCCACGACGCTGCGTGGTCCGACGTGGACGCACTGGCCCACGCGCGCACGGGTGCCGACGACGGCGTCGACGTCGATCCAGCTGAACCGACCGATCCGGGCACCGGCAGCGACCCGAGCACCGGCCTCGACGTAGGCACCCGCCTCGACCCGCGCCTCCGGGTGGACGGACGCGTGGGGGGAGACGTAGCCCTGGCCGTTGTCGTGTCGGACGTACCGCGTGACGTTGCCCGCGTCGTCTTCGATCTCGACCTTCCGGGGGATGCGTCGCACAACTCTCCTTGGCTGATGGTCTTGTTCCACTTTGCACAACGTTCGTGCGTCGGCCAGGATTCCTGGTCCCACCCCTCGGACGCCAACTGACGTCATGGTGGTCTACCCGGTGTTCGCCCGAGGACCCCCGCGCGGATGCACGGCGGCCCCGGTCACCCGCTGGGGTGACCGGGGCCGCCGTGGTCGACGAGCGTGCTCAGTAGCGGAAGCTGGTGAGGAACTCGAAGCTGTCCTCCGCGAACTCCGGCGTCGACGGCGCGCCGTCCCGCTCCACGACGTAGAGCTTCACCTTGCCGTGGGCGGCCCGCAGGATCGGGCCCCACTCCATGTCGCCCTCGCCGACGTCGCCGGGGATGCCCCGCTCGTCGCCGTTGAGGTCGCCGTCCTTGATGTGCAGCAGCTCGACACGGTCGCCGTGCTCCTCCAGCAGCTCGACCACGTCGGCGCCCGCGTCAGCCGCCCAGAAGGTGTCGAGCTGGAAGGTCACGTACCGCGGGTCGGTGTTCTCGACCAGGACCTCCCAGGCGCTCTTCGTCTCGCCGGTCTCCGGGTCCTCGAACGTGGTCGTGAACTCCCACTGGTGGTTGTGCCCGAAGATCTTGCCGGTGCCGTTCTTGACCGACCGTTCGCCGAGGCGGTCCATGGCGGCCGCGGTCTCGAGGACGTCCTCGTAGGTGCTGGACCCGTCCCGGGCGATGCCGGGACCGGGCCAGCCGCCCGAGCCGACGTATCGCTGCCCGAGGTCCTTGGCGTTCTCCAGTGCCGCGTCGAAGCTGGCCTCGGACACGTTGCCGTGCGTGGTCGGCGCCGACATCCCGCGCTCGCGGAGCTCGACGCGGAGCTCGGCGGCGGTGTTGCCGCCGTAGAAGACGCTGCCCGGGGAGCTGAACGGTTCGACGTTGCGGTACCCGATCTCCTCGAGCTCGTCGACGACCGTGTCGAAGCCGTCGGAGAGCGTCCAGCCGAGGTAGCTGAACAGCTGGATCGAGATCTTCTCGGCCGGGACGGTCCGGCCCTGGCCCTGGCCGGGGGCTTCGTCGCCGTGCGGGTGCTCGGGGACGGCGCTGGCGGTCCCCGCGCCGAACAGACCGGCGGTGAGCATGGCGGCGGCGGTGGTGGTCGCGAGGACGCGACGGGTCTTGTGCGTGGTCACTGCGGTTCCTCCTCGGGTGGGCAGCGTCGGTGCTGCACGGGGTGGATCGACGGGCGGCTGCTCCGCCGCCCGGGGTGGTGGGGCGGGACCGTCGCGGCCCCGCCCCACCGTGCTCGGGCGAGCAGGTCAGCCGAGCTCGGCGACGAGCGCCTCGGCGTCGCGGGTCAGCACCTCCTCGTCGGTGGCGTCGGCGAACCGCTGGTACGCGGCCGCCGCCTTGGCGTCCCGGCCGGCGTCGGCGTGCCGCTCGGCCTGGTCCAGGAAGGCCTGGAGCCGGGCCGACTCGTCGGTCGAGAGCTCGCCGGCCTCCTCGAGGCGCTCGAGGTGCGCCGCGAGGTCGTCGGCCGAGGTGGTGACGGTGAAGCCGACCGTCGCCCCGGTCGTGTTGCCGGCCTCGTCGGTCGCGGTCGCGACGATCTCGTGCTCGCCGAGGTCGAGCGTCCACAGCTCGATCTCGTCGGCCTCGATCTCCTCGCCGTCGAGCGCCAGGCTCCACGAGGCGACGCCGGAGGTGGCGTCCGTGGCCTCGGCACCCAGGTCGAGGACCTGGGAGGAGCCGAGCTCGTCACCGTCGGCCACACCGGTCACCGCGACCTCGGGGGCCGTGGTGTCGATGGACACGGTCACCTCGCCGACCTCGGAGACGTTGCCCCCGCTGTCGATGACGCGGTACTGCAGCTCGTGCACACCGTCGGAGTCGAGCGTGACGGGCTGGATGCCGAACCAGCGGTGCCGGATGGACTCCCAGGTCTCACCGCCGTCGTCGGAGACCTCGGCGTCGGCGACCTCGCCGTCGTCCGTGCCGTTGATCGACACCTCGACCTCACCGGTGTACCAGCCGTTGTCGCCGGTCGGCTCGGCCGGGTCGAGCGAGTGGTTGGCCTCGGGCGGGGTGACGTCGCTGACGCCCGGGCCGTCGAAGACCAGGGTGTCGAGCTCGACGCCGCCGGTGGAGGTGACGAACAGCTCGCCGGTGCCCTCCGGGAACGCGGTCACGTCCGCGGCCACCGTGGACCAGCCGGCCGAGTCGAGGTCGGCCGTGGCGAAGGGCTCGGCGTCGGCCGCGCCCCAGCGGAGCTCGATGGTGCCGGTCCCGGCACCGGTGACGTCGACGCCGTCGATCCCGGTGAAGTTCACCGGCTCCCAGGCGAGGTGGTCACCGGCGTCGAACGAGGCGACCTTGGCCAGACCGCCCGCGGTGTCGTCGCTGACGACCTCCACGCCGGAGAGGGTGTCGGCGTGCTCGGCCTCCTGGGTGAAGGTGTTGAGCAGCAGCGAGACCTCGTCCTGGGCCGGCGGGATGTCCCCGTTGCCCTGGTCGGTGTAGTTCGCCACGACGACGGCGTAGAGCTTCTCCGTCTCGCCGTGCTCCGGCGCGTCGGCCGGGGTGACCCAGGCGCCGGAGCAGCCGCTGCCGAGCACCTCGGGGTGCGCGTGGGTGTCGTGACCCAGGCCCAGCGTCCAGGACAGGTTCGAGCACACGGTCTCGTCGCCGTCCTCCGGGTCGGAGGTGGAGAACCCGTACGGCACGGCGTCGCCCCAGGCGAAGAAGCCGCCGTCGGCCGGGTAGTCGGCGGTCAGCGTGGGTGCCACGTTGCCGACCGTGACGAGCTCGGAGGTCAGGCCGATGCGGCCGCCGGGGTCGGTGACCCGCAGGCGCACGGTGTACTGGCCGAGCTCGTCGTAGGTCGTGGCGACCTGCTCGCCGTTCTCGTCGAAGGTGCCGTCACCGTCGAGGTCCCACTCGTAGGTGAGCGCCCCGCCCTCGGGGTCGCTGGACCCCGAGCCGTCGAGGGTCACCGTCAGCGGGGCCTCGGAGGAGGAGATCGGGTCGGCGTCGATGACCGCCGTGGGGGCCTTGTTGCCCTCGGCGTAGTCGACGCGGTACAGGCCCGCCTCCGGGTTCTGCCGGAAGAAGCCGTTGCCGTAGTCGAGGATGTAGAGCGAGCCGTCGGGGCCGAACTCCATGTCGATCGGGCCGTCGGTGATGGCCTGCACGTTGTCGGTCAGCGCGGCGTTGGGCAGCACGTGCTCGACGTGGGTGACGGGGCCGTCACGGTCGGGGATGGTCAGCCCGGCGATGTAGTCCTGGGAGAACTCGTAGAAGAACGCCGTGCCGTCCCAGTACTCCGGCCACTGGGTCTCGGGGCCCTCCGGGTCGAAGGCGAACGTCGGGCCGCCCATCGGGCCCTGGCCGCCCTGCGGGTCGAACTCGACGAACTCGTCGAACGGCTGGTCGCCGGGGTCGTCGCCGTAGTAGACCTGCGGCGCCGTCGCCGGCGGCAGCACGTCCAGACCCGTGTTCCAGGTGGAGCTGTTCTCCGCGCCGGCCTCGCAGTCGAACCACGGTCCCGGGGTGGCGGTCTCGAAGTCCCACTCGTTGTAGTTGGCGTTGGGCCCGTGGCAGTACGGCCACCCGCCGTTGAGCGCGGTCGTCGTGCTCTGCCACTCCACGTAGCCCATCGGGCCGCGCTCGTCGCTGGCGACGCCGGAGTCGGGGCCGTAGTCGCCCCAGCTCACCGCGCCGGTGACGTCGTCGACGTCGATCCGGAACGGGTTGCGCAGACCCATGACGAAGATCTCGGGGCGGGTGTTCTCCGTCCCGGGCGGGAAGAGGTTGCCCTCGGGGATCGTGTAGCTGCCGTCGGCCTCGGGGTGGATCCGCAGGATCGCACCGCGCAGGTCGTTGGTGCTGCCGGCGCCGCGCCGCGCGTCGAACCCGGGGTTCATGCCGGGGGCGTTGTTGTTGGGGGCGAAGCCGTTGGAGCCCGGGGTGCTCGCGGGGGTGTTGTCACCGGTGGACAGGTAGACGTTGCCCTCGGCGTCGAAGTCGATGTCACCGCCGACGTGGCAGCACTGCCCGCGCTGCACCTCGACCTGGAGCAGGTTCTGCTCGGTGGACATGTCCAGGGCGCCGGCCGCGGCGTCCCACTGCACGCGGGAGAGCTGGTTGTAGCCCTTCCACTGGTCCCAGTAGGACTCGTCCGCACCGTCGGGCAGCTGGTTGGGCGCCGACCCCGACGGGGTCGTCGTGGGGTAGTCCTCGCCCTCCATGACGCGGGGTGCGTAGTACAGGTAGACCCAGCCGGACTCGGCGAAGTCGGGGGCCAGGGCGATGCCCTGCATGCCGTCCTCGGAGTTGGCGTAGACGTCGACGGTGTTGACCACCGCGGTGACGCCCGTGCTGGGGTCGGTGTGCCGGATCGCGCCGTCGCGGGCGGTGTGCAGCACCGACCCGTCGGGCATGACCGCCATGCCGATGGGCTCACCGGTGTTCTCGGTGAGCAGGATCTTCTCGTAGTTGGACCAGTCGAGCGCCGCCTCGGCGCCCTCCTCGGAGCCGTGGTCGACGCCGTCGTGGGCCGACGCCGTCGCCGCTGCGATCGGCAGTGCCAGCGCGGCGGTCGCCACCGCCGCGAGAGCACGTGAACGCATAGAATGGGTCATCGCACTTGCCTTCCTGGATGTAGTGCGTGAGAGCCCCGTCGATGTCCCCGTCGCCGCTACGACGGACCCGGACAGGCGGGGTTTCTCATTCCGTGGTGTGGTGCGCCGGCCTCCCCTCGTGCTCGTCGCGGGGGCCGTGGCACGGCGCGGACGGCGTCAGGGACGGCGTCGGGCCTGCTCCGGGGGGCGGGTGGACCGCCCGCTGGCGCGGCTCCTGTGCCGCGCGGTCGTCAATGACCATGGCCCGAACCTAGGGGCACTTATGGCGACTGTCAACCAAAAGGTGTGAGTTAGTTGACAGACATCTGTCGAGAATCGTCGGTGCGGAGCACGAGCAGGCCGATCAGCGGCACGGCGGGGAACAGCATGATCGTCACGACACGGATGCCGTAGTCGTTCGCCAGCGCCCCGCCCACGCCCGCGATGAGCAGCGCCACCAGGACGGGGCGCAGCAACGGCCAGGAGTCCTCGGCCCGTCGGAGCCAGCCGGCGGGGAAGCGGGGGCCGGCCCACAGCGCCGCCACGACACCCAGCAGGACGGCCAGCGACAGCCACGCGGGCGGGCCGCCGTCCAGCGAGCCGACGGCGTAGCCCGCCTTGCGCCACACGGTCTCGAAGGCCGTGCCGTCCACGACGGACTGGACGAACGCGCCCAGGTGCGAGCGTTCGGCGGGCGGGCGCAGCCAGTCCAGGACACCGATGACGGCCACGAGGAGCACGCCCGCGCCTCCCGCGAGCGCCAGCCGCCGCCAGGTCAGGCGCGCCCCCAGGACGGCCAGGACCACCACGGCGAACACGGGGACGAGCACCAGCCCGCCGCCGACGTCGACGCCGAACGTCGGCCACACGGTCACCACGAGCGCCACCAGGCCCACGAGGCCCGCGACGACGGCGCCGGGGACCCGGCCCCAGCGACGAGCCACGACCGTCGCGAGCCCCGCGGCGCAGAGCACCGCCGCGACCGCGTACACCGAGTACGTCGGGTTGCCGAACCCGTAGAACCGGCCGCCGAGCGTGGGCGCCGCCCCGAGCGGGCTGCCGCGGTGCAGCGGCGTGCCGAGCACCGCGTCCAGGCTGAGCACGAGGAAGGTCACGGTCGCCAGCACGGCGGTCCCGGCCCAGGCGGGGCGGCGCGGCGCCAGCGTCCCGACCAGGGCCACCAGGACCGTGCCTCCGGCGAGGGCCAGCCACAGGCCGGTCTGCGGGTCCGGCATCCGCCACCACGACCAGGTGGTCATGAGGAACGAGGCGGCGGGCATGGCGGCGCAGACCAGCAGCACCGTCTCCAGGGTCCGGGTCCAGACCCGGACGGCGCGGGGCGAGGACCGGCGCCGGAGCTGCGGCAGGACGAGCACCACCAGGGCGAAGGCGACCAGCGCGACGTACGTCGGCACCCCGGTCACGGCGCCGGTGACCTCGCGCAGGCCGTGGTCGCGCTCGGTCAGGGAGGACAGGTCGCGCACGGTGGCGCCGGTGCCGCTCGGCCGCTGCGCGCTGAGGGTGACGGGGGCGCCGGAGAAGTCGGCCGGCGGTGCCAGGTCGAAGTTCGCCACGAGGGTCGGGGGCAGGTCGAGCAGCCGCACGACGCCGACCCAGCGGGTGGCCGACGACGCCAGGTAGGACGGCGCGGCGTCGGTGTGGGTGCGGGCGACGCCGACGCCGAGCGCCGGCCGGGTGGGCGAGGGGTTGCCCATGTCGGTGACCAGCACGGTGACGTCCTGCGGTGCCGCCGCCAGCACGCGGCGCACGGTCGCGTCGACGGCTCGCAGCGCGTCGTCCCGCTCGGGCCCGGAGCCCGTGGCGCCCTCGGGCACCGGCCGCGCGTCCGACCCCTCGCCCGTCGGGTGGTACGGGGCGGAACCGGCGTCCACGACGGTGACCGGGCAGGCGAAGGCCTCCTCGGGGTCGTCGAGAGCGTCCTCCAGGGTGCGGTAGCGCTCGACGGCCCCGTCCCCGTCGGCCAGCGTCAGGGCGGCGGCGGGGCCGACCGCGGTCGCGCACACGTCCCCGGCGGCGAGGGTCTCGCCCAGCACGCCCGGGTGCGGGTTGAACTCGGAGGCGCTCTGGCGGGCCTCGAGGTCGTCCCAGCCGTCGACGACGGCCCCGGCGCCGTCGGCGGTGACACCCCAGTCGGTGCAGCGCCAGACGTCGCCCTCGGTGGCGCCGGTGACCGTGCTGCGCCCGGCCGACAGGCTCAGCCAGCCGGCGGACCGGCAGTCGCCGGAGGCGCCGGTCACCGTCGTGGTCATCCCGCCGGCGCTCGCGCCGTCACGCAGCAGCCCCCACAGGGTCGGGGTGCGGGTGGGGGAGACGTCCTGCCAGCGCAGGCCGTCGGTGCCGACGATCACGACCGGCTCGCCGTCGGCCAGCAGGACGTCGCCACCGGCGGTCACGTCGCCGGCGTGCGCCATGCCCCCGGCGGGGACCGCGGCACCCCCGAGCTGCAGCGCGACGACCACCCCCGCGGCGACGCCCAGGATCCGGCGCCCGGTCCCGCGGTCGGCGTGCTCCGGCGCGACGGGCGGGGTCAGCGCGGCCTCGAGGCGCCCGGCGAGCAGCAGCGGGGTGCCGATCAGCAGCACGTACATCGCCACCACGACGCCGGAGTCGTTGACCGCCGTGCCGACGACGCCGACCGTCACGATCGCGACCACGGCGCGACGCAGCAGCGGGTCGCGGTCGTACGCGGCGGTCAGGCCGTCGAGCCGGGCGCGACGCGGGTCCAGCACCGCCCACGCGGCGGCCGCGCAGACCACGGCGGCGAACGCGCCGGCGGGGTTCGCGACCGTCGCCCAGGCACCGGCCGCCTTGCCCGCGATCACCGACAGCGCGCTGCCGTCGAGCACGGAGTCCACGAACCCGCCCAGGTGGGTGGCGGGCGGCAGGGCCCAGTCCAGGACGGCGATCACCGCGACGACCAGCGCGGCGCCGAGCAGCACCAGGAGCGCCCGCCGCCAGGTCAGGCGGATCCCCGCGACGCCGAGCACCAGTACCGCGAAGGCGGGCACGAGCGCGAGGATGCCGCCCAGGTCCGCACCGAACGGCGGCAGCCCGTCCACCAGCACGGTGACCGTGCCGACGGCGCCGGTGACCCAGGCCTGCGTGCGGCGTGCCGCACCGCGGTCGCGCAGCAGCGCGGCGAGCCCGGCGGCGAGCACCAGTCCGGCCACCGCGTACACGGCGAACACCGAGTTGGAGAACCCGTAGAAGCGTGCGCCGAGAGAGGGGGCCGGACCGAGCAGCGACCCCTGCTGCAGCGTCGTGCCGGTCAGCCCGTCGATCGTCAGCACGAGCCACGTCGCCGCGGCGAGGGTCGTCGGCAGGCGCCACGGGGAGCGGGGCAGCAGCACCCGGACCCACCAGGCGCCCAGCGCCACGGCCAGCGCGGAGACGCCGACGGCGAGGCAGAGCACCGTGACGGGCACGGGCCACACCCACCAGCGGGCCAGGGTGGCCAGCGTGGCGGCCGCGGGCAGGCACGCCACCACGGTCAGCACGGCGAGGGCCGTCCGGGTGCGCCAGGGGTCCCGGGGGGTCCCGGCGCCCTCCGCACGCCGTCGGGCCAGCAGCAGGCCGGTCACCACGCCGACCACCCCGAGGGCCAGCACGCCGACCAGCACGGGGGTCATGCGGGGCAGGGTCTCGGTGAGCACCGAGAGGTACTGGCGGTTCTCGACGGTGCGGGAGACGGACGACCGGCGGTCCTCGCCCCGTTCCAGGGCGGACCCGGTGAACGCTGACCTCAGCTCGGCGAGCCGGCTGTCAGGGTCCTCCTCCGCCGCGGCGAGCTCCGCGGGGTCGGCCTCGGTCAGCAGGGCGTCGGCCAGCGTGGCCGACAGGTCGCCCGAGACCACCACACCGGGCCACCGGGACGACGTCGAGGTCAACCAGGTCGCCCCGCCGCCGGGGCGGGTCCAGTCGACCACGACCTGCAGGTCCGCCGGGCCCAGCGGGGTGTCGGCCAGGCCGGCGACGACGAGCCGCCCCCCGGCCGGCAGCAGACCGGCGATCCGGCCGACCGCGGCGTCGACGGCGGACACCGCGTCCGTCCGCTCGGTCG
Source organism: Isoptericola sp. b515 (assembly GCF_030588125.1). Classification (NCBI taxonomy): domain Bacteria; kingdom Bacillati; phylum Actinomycetota; class Actinomycetes; order Micrococcales; family Promicromonosporaceae; genus Isoptericola; species Isoptericola sp. b515. Next base: position 1,255,608 of record NZ_JAUQYR010000001.1, read on the forward strand.
CGGCGTCCGGGAGCTCGCCGAGGTCGACGACGGTCACCGGGCAGGCGGTCAGGTCCTCGGCCTCGAGGTCGTCGGAGCTCGACAGGAAGCGGCCGACCTGCCCCGACCGGTCCGCCGTCGCCAGCGCGGCGCCCGGGCCGACCGCCGTCGTGCAGGTCCCGACGGTGTCGGCGAGCCGGCCGAGCGTGCCGGGTCGGGCAGCGGGGGAGGCCAGGGCCTCCTCGGCGACCAGCGCGTCCCAGCCGGGGACCTGGACCGTGGTCGGGGTGTCGGCGGCGGGGAGCGTCGGCAGCGGGGGGCAGGGCTGCTCGGGCTCCTCGGCGGACTCCCCGTCGCCGTCGGCGCCGGCGTCCTCCTCGCGGGGGTCCTGCGCGGCGTCGGTGACGACCCGGCTGCCCGCGGACAGCGACAACCAGGCGTCCCGGGGACAGGTCGGGGTCAGGGTGCGCACCGACACCGAGGCCACCGACCCGCCGCCCACGAGGCGCCACAGGTTCGGGGTGCGGGCGGCGTCGATGTCCGTCCACTGCAGGCCGGCGACCCCGACCAGCACGAGCGGGGTGTCGGTCGGGGCCGTGGACTCCTCGGCCTGCGCGCTCGTCGGCAGGACGACGGCCGCGGCGGTGACCAGGAGCGCCACGGCCGCGACGACGAGTCGGACGAGGGGACGCACCCCGTCAGCCTAAGCGGCTCAGGCGGGGGCGCGGACCACCAGCGTCCCGGGCTCCACCCAGGTCTCGATCTGGATGGCCCGGCCCAGGACCTCGCCGTCGGCCTGCGCCTGCTCGCCGTCCTCCACCCGGATGGTGGCTCGCCGGGCCTTGACGTGGTCGATGCGCCCGATCTTGGCCGGCAGGTCGTTCTGCACCCCCATGCCCTGGGCGACGACCTCCCCGAACAGCTGTGCCCAGCCCGCCAGCCCGGCCCGGGTGTCGATCGCCGCGACGTCGAGCACGCCGTCGTCCAGCGAGGCGTCGGGCAGCAGGTTGATGCCACCGGGCAACCGGCCGCAGTTGCCGACCATGATGCTGCGCAGCCGCGTCTCCACCGGCTCCTCGTCGTCCACGGCGATGCGCGTGGCCATGCGTCGCCCGTGCAGGTGGCGGGCGCCCGCGAGGAAGTAGGCGACCCAGCCCATCCTGTCCTTGAGCTGGTCGTCGGCGTCGGCCACCATCGCGGCGTCGAAGCCCAGGCCGGCGATGACGAGGAACAGGTGCGCGGTGTCGTCGTCGTCCTCCTCGTCCGGCGGCCGTTCCGTGACGCGGATGCGACCGACGTCGATGGAGCGGTCGACGCCCCCGAGGATGACGGCGAGCGCCTCCTGGGTGTCCGTCAGGGGCAGGTCGAGGTTGCGGGCCAGGAGGTTCCCGGTGCCGGCGGGGAGGATCCCCATCGGGACCTCCGTGCCGAGCATGCCTTCCGCGACGGCGCGCACGGTGCCGTCGCCGCCGGCCGCGACGACGACGTCCGCCCCGTCGCGCACGGCCTCGCGGGCCTGCCCGGTGCCCGGGTCCTCGACGGTCGTCTCGTAGAAGCGGGGCGCGGGCAGCGCGGCCTCGCCGGCCAGGCGGCGCACCGTCTCGATGGCCCGCCGGGTGCTCGCCTTGGACGGGTTGACCACGACGGCGAGCTGCGGACGCTGCGGGCGGGCGTCGGCGTCGGCGTCACCCCGTGACGGAGACGGGGTGGGACGGCGGCTGCGCCGGAGCACGACCAGCGCGACCACGAGGGCGGACAGGCCGACGACCAACGCGACGACCCCGACGAGGAGTTCCCAGGGCATGACCGAAAGATAGGACTGATCCCCCAGGACTGCACGACGGCGTCCCGGGGACGGGGACGCGTCCCGGTCCGGGACCGGCGACGGCCGACGCCCGGGAGCGGCCGCGCGCGCGGCCGTTAGGCTTGCGGGCGTGATCGACATCCGTCTCCTGCGCGACAACCCCGACGCCGTCCGCGCGAGCCAGCGAGCCCGCGGCGAGGACGAGCACCTCGTGGACACGGCACTGGCCGCCGAGGCCCGCCGCCGTTCCGCCCTGGCGGAGTTCGAGTCCCGCCGGGCCGAGCAGAAGGCGATGGGCAAGCAGGTCGCCCGGGCGAGCGGCGAGGAGAAGGCCGCGCTGATCGGGCGGACCCAGCAGCTCGCCCAGGAGGTCAAGGACCACCAGGCCGCCGCGAACGAGGCGGAGGCCGAGCTGGACGAGCTGCTGTTCCGCATCCCGAACGTCGTCGAGGGCGCCCCGGCCGGCGGCGAGGAGGACTTCGTCACCCTCTCCACGGTGGGCACCCCGCGCGACTTCGCCGCCGAGGGCTTCGAGCCGCGCGACCACCTCGACCTCGGCGAGGGCCTGGGCGCGATCGACACCCAGCGGGGCGCGAAGGTCTCCGGGTCGCGGTTCTACTTCCTCACCGGCGTCGGCGCGCGGCTCGAGCTCGCCATCCTGCAGGCGGCCATGGACAAGGCGCTCGCCGAGGGCTTCACCCCGATGATCACGCCCACCCTCGTCACCCCGGAGACGATGCGCGGCACCGGGTTCCTCGGGGAGCACTCCGACGAGGTCTACCGCCTCGAGCGCGACGACCTGTACCTCGTCGGGACCTCGGAGGTGGCGCTCGCGGGCTACCACGGCGACGAGATCATCGACCTGTCGGACGGCCCGAAGCGCTACGCCGGCTGGAGCGCCTGCTACCGCCGCGAGGCGGGTTCGCACGGCAAGGACGTGCGCGGCATCATCCGCGTCCACCAGTTCCACAAGGTGGAGATGTTCAGCTACTGCTCCGTGGACGACGCCGAGGCCGAGCACCAGCGCCTGCTCGCCTGGGAGGAGGCCATGATGGCCGCCGTCGAGCTGCCGTACCGGGTGATCGACACGGCGGCCGGCGACCTCGGCACCAGCGCGGCCCGCAAGTTCGACTGCGAGGCGTGGCTCCCCACCCAGCAGCGCTACCTCGAGCTGACCTCGACGTCGAACTGCACGACGTTCCAGGCGCGGCGCCTCAACGTGCGCGAACGCGTCGAGCACGGCACCCGGACCGTGGCCACCCTCAACGGCACGCTGGGCACCACCCGGTGGATCGTCGCGATCCTGGAGAACCACCAGCAGCCGGACGGCTCGGTGCACGTCCCCGCGGGTCTGCGTCCCTACCTGGGCGGCCTCGAGGTGCTCGAGCCGGTGCGCTGAGATGTCCCGCACCCTGCCGCCGGACGGGCCGATGCTGGTCGCCCTCGACATCGACGGCACGCTGCTGTCCTACGACGGCGACCTGACCGACGCCGTCCGCGAGGCCGTGGGCGCCGTGCGCGACGCGGGGCACGAGGTGGTGCTCGCCTCGGGCCGGTCGTTGCTGGCCATGCTGCCGGTCGCGTCCGCGCTGGGGATCGCGACCGGGTGGATGGTGTGCTCCAACGGGGCGGTCACGGTGCGGCTGGACCCGTCGGCGCCCGACGGGTGGGTCACCGAGGACGTCGTGACGTTCGACCCGGAGCCGGCGCTGCGCCTCCTGGGGGAGCAGCTCCCCGACGCCCGGTACGCGGTGGAGGACCTCGGCGTCGGCTTCCGGATGACGGAGCACTTCCCGGACGGCGAGCTGGAGGGCGAGCACGTCATCGTCCCGATGGAGGACCTGTGGTCCTCCGAGGTCACCCGCGTCATCGTGCGGCGACCCGACTCGACCTCGGGGCACTTCCACGAGCTGGTCGAGCACCTGGGCCTCGAGGACGTCACCTATGCCGTCGGGTGGAGCGCCTGGATGGACCTCGCGCCGCTCGGGGTCTCGAAGGCGACGGCGCTGGAGCAGGTGCGGCGACGGCGGCACCTGCAGCCGCACCGCACGGTGGCGGTCGGCGACGGGCACAACGACCTGGAGATGCTGCGCTGGGCGGCCCGCGGCGTGGCGATGGGGCACGCGGACGAGACGGTGCGGGCGGCCGCCGACGAGGTGACCGGCCCGATCGACGACGACGGCGCGGTCACCGTCCTGCGCTCGCTCCTCGAGGCGCCATAGGCCCCGACCGGAGCGCCCCCGGGTCGGGCCGTCGGAGGACGGTGCCGACCCGGTCGAGGGCTCAGTCGCGCGCGGTGAGGACCAGCGGGCCGTCGGCGGTGATCGCGATGGTGTGCTCGCTGTGCGCCCCGCGCGAGCCGTCCACCGACCGCAGGGTCCAGCCGTCCTCGTCCGTGTAGATCTCGTCGGTGGTCTCGAGGAACCACGGCTCGATGGCGATGACCAGGCCCGGGCGCAGCGGGAACCCGCGTCCCGCGCGGCCGTCGTTGGGCACGTGCGGGTCGCCGTGCATGGTGCGCCCGACGCCGTGGCCGCCGAAGTCGGTGTTGATCGAGTACCCGGCCTCGCGCGCGACGGCGGCGATCGCGGCGGAGATGTCGCCGATCTTCTTCCCGGGCTGCGCGGCGGCGATCCCCGCCTCGAGCGCGACCTCGGTGGTGCGGATCAGCTGCGCGTCCGCGGCGGCCCGCTCCGGGGACGGGGACTCGCCGACGACGAACGACATCGCGGAGTCGGACACCCAGCCGTCCACGGCGACCGCGAAGTCGATGCTCAGCAGGTCACCGTCCACGAGGTCGTAGTCGTGGGGGAGTCCGTGCAGCACGGCGTCGTTGACGGAGGTGCAGATCACCTTGCCGAACGGGCTGGCACCGAAGGACGGGTGGTAGTCGATGTAGCAGGACTCGGCGCCCTTCTCCTTGATGAGCCGGTGCGCCAGCGCGTCGAGCTCGAGCAGGTTCACGCCGGGCTCGGCCGCCTCGCGCACGGCCTGCAGGGTCTCGGCGACGAAGCGACCGGCGGGACGCATCTCCTCGATCTCACGCGGCGTCCTCAGCTCGATCATGGGGGTCCTTCCGGTCCGGTCCGACGGTGTCGGCTCAAGGGTGTCACACATCCACGAGGGCATGATCGTTACGGCATCGTCATCAAGATGTGCACCGGGTGAGGTTGCACCGGGTGAAACCTTGCGGTCGACTTTCATCAGGGAAGACGTCCTGCGGTCACGTCCGCCGGACGGTCCCGACCGGAGTCGTCCGACGGTGGACGGCCGCCGGCTGACCGCACGACGGAGTGGAGAGTCTGATGACACGAAGGACCATGGCGAGCAATCGCCGACGACTGGCGGTCGTGGCCGGTGGTGCCGGCCTCGCCCTGGTGCTGGCCGCCTGTGGAGGCGGCGGGGACGACGACACCTCTGACGGCGGCGGTGACAGCGGCGGCGGGACCGCCGAGGACATCGACTGCGCCGCGTACGACGAGTTCGGCGACCTCGAGGGCACGAGCGTCAGCATCTACACCTCGATCGTCGAGCCCGAGCAGACCCAGCAGGAGATGTCCTACGACGCGTTCGAGGAGTGCACCGGCGTCACGGTGAACTACGAGGGCTCGCGCGAGTTCGAGGCGCAGCTGCTCGTCCGGATCCAGGCCGGCAACACCCCGGACATCGCCTACATGCCGCAGCCCGGCCTGCTGAACACGATCGTGTCCGACTACCCCGACGCGGTGGTGGAGGCTCCCGAGGCCACGGTGGCCAACGTCGACGAGTACTTCAGCGAGGACTGGAAGGAGTACGGCTCGGTCGACGGCACCTTCTACGCCGCCCCGTTGGGGGCGAACGCGAAGTCGTTCGTCTGGTACAACCCGGCGGCGTTCGCCGACGCCGGCTACGAGATCCCGGAGACCTGGGACGAGCTGCTGGAGCTCAGCGAGACCATCGCCACCGAGCAGGAGGTCCTGCCGTGGTGCGTGGGCTTCGAGTCCGGTGACGCCACCGGCTGGCCCGGGACCGACTGGATCGAGGACGTCGTGCTCCGCACGGCCGGCCCCGAGGTCTACGACCAGTGGTACAAGCACGAGATCCCGTTCAACGACCCGCAGATCGTCGACGCGTTCGACGAGGCCGGACAGATCCTCAAGAACCCGGACTACGTCAACGCGGGTCTGGGCGGGGTCGACTCGATCGCCACGACGGCCTGGGACCAGGCCGGGACGGGCGTCCTGGACGGCACCTGCTGGATGTACCGCATGGCCAACTTCTACGCCACGCAGTGGCCGGAGGGCACCGAGGTCGGGTCGGACGGTGACGTCTACGCGTTCTACCTGCCCGGCGACGGCGAGAGCCAGCCGATGCTGGGTGGCGGGGAGTTCGTGCTCGCGTTCGACGACCGCCCCGAGGTCCAGGCGTTCCAGACCTACCTCGCCAGCGCGGACTGGGCGAACCAGAAGGCCATCGCCACGCCCGAGGGCGGCTGGATCAGCGCCAACAACGGCCTGGACGTGAACAACCTCGCCACGGAGTTCGACCAGGACGCCGCCGCGATCCTCGCGGACGAGGAGACGGTGTTCCGGTTCGACGGTTCGGACCTCATGCCCGGTGAGGTCGGTGCCGGGACCTTCTGGACCGGCATGGTCAACTGGGTGACCGGTTCCTCGACCCAGGAGGTCACCGACCAGATCGAGAACAGCTGGCCGTGACACCCGCGGACCGGGTCCGCCGACACCTCGTCGGCGGGCCCGGTCCGTCCTACGCCGTGAGGAGTTAATTGTCGTGGACTGGTTGCTGAATCCTGACACGGTCACCGAGAAGTTCATCGTCATGGGCATCGGCATCGCGCTGTTCGTCGCGGTGATGAGCCTGATCCTGTTCCTCGTCGACCGGCCGAAGCGCATCCCGTCGTGGGTGGTCGCCATCGGCTTCGTCGGCCCCGCCCTGCTGCTCATCGCCTACGGTCTGCTCCGACCCGGGCTGGAGACGCTGTACAACTCGTTCTTCAACCGCACCACCACGGAGTTCGTCGGCTTCGACAACTACGTCACGATGCTCACCGGAGCGCAGTTCCAGAAGGTGCTCGTCGTGACCGCGGCCTGGGTGGTCCTGGCCCCCCTGGTCAGCACGCTCATCGGGCTGATCTACGCCGTGCTCGTCGACCGGGCACGTTTCGAGAAGATCGCCAAGACGCTCATCTTCATCCCGATGGCGATCTCGATGGTCGGCGCCTCGATCATCTGGGGCTTCGTCTACGAGTTCCGGCCCGACCAGCCGGGTATCGAGCAGATCGGTCTGCTCAACCAGCTGCTGGTCTGGATCGGGCTGCCACCCCAGCAGTTCCTCATCGGCGAGCCGTGGAACACCGGGTTCCTCATCGTCGTGATGATCTGGATCCAGACCGGTTTCGCCATGACGGTGCTCGCCGCGGCCATCAAGGCCATCCCGGACGACATCGTCGAGGCAGCCCGCCTGGACGGCCTGCACGGTCTGGGGATGTTCCGCTACATCACCGTGCCGAGCATCCGCCCGGCGCTCGTCGTCGTGCTGACCACGATCGCCATGACGACGCTCAAGGCGTTCGACATCGTCCGCACCATGACCGGTGGCCAGTTCGGCACGCAGATCATCGCGAACGAGTTCTACACGCAGGCGTTCCGCCAGAACAACCAGGGTCTGGCCGCGGCGCTCGCCGTGGTGCTGTTCATCCTGGTCGTCCCGATCGTCGCCTACAACGTGCGGCAGATGCGCAGGTCGGAGGAGATTCGATGAGTACGACGCCGCCCGTCCCCACGACGAACCCCGAGACGGAGGACACCGCTCCGGTCAAGGAGCGCAAGCTCACCCGCCTCGAGAAGCGGGCCATCGCCACCAAGGGCCGCCTGACCTCGCCATGGGCGTCCCTGACCGCGGTGATCCTGGCGATCCTGTGGACCATCCCCACCGTCGGCCTGCTCGTGACGTCGTTCCGGCCGGAGATCGACATCCGCCGCAGCGGCTGGTGGACGGTCATCCCCGGCATGTTCACGGGCGAGACGGAGTTCACGCTCGACAACTACGACCAGGCGCTCTACGGCAGCGGGACCGGCCTGTCGGAGGTGTTCATCAACACCTTCGTCATCACGATCCCGGCGGTGATCATCCCGATCACCGTCGCGCTGCTGGCGGCCTACGGCTTCGCGTGGATCGACTTCCCCGGCCGCAACCTGCTGTTCGTGGCGGTCTTCGCGCTGCAGGTGGTGCCCATCCAGGTCACCCTCGTGCCGCTGCTGACCAACTACAACAACTGGGGCATGGCGGGCTCGTTCTGGGCCGTGTGGTTGTCGCACTCGATCTTCGCCCTGCCGCTGGCGGTGTTCCTGCTGCACAACTTCATGAAGGACATCCCACGGTCGCTCGTCGAGGCGGCCCGCGTCGACGGGGCGGGGCACGTGAAGATCTTCTTCCGCGTGCTGTTCCCGCTGCTGGTCCCGGCCATCGCGGCGTTCGGGATCTTCCAGTTCCTCTGGGTCTGGAACGACCTGCTCGTCGGTCTGACCTTCGCGGCGCCGGAGTACCGGCCGCTGACGGTCGCGGTGGCCGAGCTCGCGGGTACCCGCGGCGGTGACTGGCACATCCTGACCGCCGGCGCGTTCATCTCGATGATCGTGCCGCTGATCGTGTTCCTGCTCCTCCAGCGCTACTTCGTGCGCGGGATGCTGGCGGGTGCCGTGAAGGGGTAGTCCCGCAGGCACGGGCGAGGCCCTGCCCGACGTCGCGTTCACGCGCCCTGGGGGCGCTCCACTTCGGGGATGACGACGTCGGACAGGGCCTCGCCCGTCCCACGAGCTGTGCGAGGGACGGGCGACCGGCTCAGGCCTGGGCGGACTCGGTCTTCGCAGCGGCCGTCGGGGCGGTGTCCGGGGCGACGGCGGCCTTCGGGTCGCGACCGAAGCGGTTCGCGCCCGGGGTGCCGGCCTGAACCGTGAAGACGAGCAGGACGATCCAGCCCACGAAGGGCACGAGGCCGATGAACCACCAGAGCCCGCTGCGGTCGGTGTCGTGCAGGCGTCGCACGGTCACGGCGAGGCTCGGCAGGAGGAGCGCCAGGCTGAGGATGATCGAGAGCCCGTAGGTCGGGCCGTAGACGGGCAGCATCGTCTGCGGGTCGATGGAGATCCCGCCCGTCGCCAGGACGACCGTGTTGACGACGATGCTCAGCAGGACCGTGAACAGGGCCCACCACCAGAACTCGGAGCGACGGGCGCGCCCCGAGAAGGTCGCGTACTTGCTGAAGACGGTCTTGACGGCGGTGCCGAATCCCATGATGTGCCTCTCGTGATGGTGATCGTCGCCACCCTGCGCGGCGACGCGTGCCGAACCTAGGGCACCCTTCACGGGAAATCCAGACACTTCGCAGAAAAGCGGCACACCGGATGGCCGGCCTCGTCGCGGCGGCTGACGTCCCCCGGGGCGGCGGCGCGCTCGCCGTCGGGCGGCACGGGCGACCGGCGCCGCGTAGGCTCCCCGCGTGCCCGACGCGACCTCTCCCGCCCGGCCCGGCCCACCGCCGTCGGCCGCCCGTGGCGCCGCCGACCGTGTCCCGGCGCCGCTGCTCTTCGTCGCGTCCGGGCTGACGCTCTACCTCGGGGCGGCGGTCGCCGTCGGGCTCTTCGGCACCCTCGGGGCGCCCACCGTGAGCTGGTGGCGCATCCTGCTGGCCGCCGTCGTGCTCGTCGCCTGGCGACGTCCCTGGCGCCGTCGTTGGACGCGGCAGGACCTGGTGGGCGCCGGGCTCTTCGGGGTGGCGCTGGCCGCGATGAACATCGTGTTCTACGTCGCGATCGACCACCTGCCGCTCGGGGTCGCCGTCGCCATCGAGTTCACCGGGCCGATCGCCGTCGCCGCGATCACCGGGCGGGGCTGGCGCGAGCGCGGCGCGATCGTCGTCGCCGCGGCCGGGGTGGTCCTGCTCGCCGGTGTCACGCTGGAGGGCGACCTGGCCCGCGGGGACGCGATCGTCGGCCTGGTCGCCGTGCTCGGTGCCGCGGCCTGCTGGGCCGGCTACATCGTGCTCGGCAAGCGGGTGGCCGGCGGCGGTGCGGGCATCGACGGGCTGGCCGTCGGCATGGTCACCGGGGCTGTCGTGTTCGCGCCGTTCTTCGCGACGTCGGTGACCACCGTGGTGCCGGACCTGCGGCTCCTCGGCTTCCTGCTCGTGGTCGCGGTGTGCTCCTCGGTCGTGCCCTACGTCCTCGACCAGCTCGTGCTGCGGCGGATCGGCACGGCCACGTTCTCGGTGCTGCTCGCCCTGCTGCCCGCCACCGCCACGGTCGTGGGCGCGGTCGTGCTCGGCCAGCTCCCGAGCTGGCCCGAGATCGCCGGTCTCGTGCTCGTCTCCGGTGCCATCGCCATGACGGCGACCGGGCGGGAGTAGGTCAGAGGTACTGCCCGGGCGAGGCGGCGGCGTCGCCGTCCTCCGGGCCGCTGCCCGGCATGCCGGGCCGTGCGCCGCGCGGGAGCTGCCGCCGCATCTGGTCGAGGGCCTGGTGCGCCTCCATCTGCTGGGCCACCAGCGCGGTCTGGATGCCGTGGAACAGCCCCTCGAGCCACCCGACGAGCTGGGCCTGGGCCACCCGCAGCTCCGCGTCCGACGGCGGCTCGTGGTCCGTCAGCGGCAGCGTGATGCGGTGCAGCTCGGCGACCAGGTCCTCGGAGAGCCCGTCCTCGAGCTCGGTCAGCGACCGCTCGTGGATCTCGGCGAGCCGCTCCCGTGCCGCGGCGTCCAGCGGGGCCGCACGGGCCTCGTCGAGGAGCTTCTTGACCATGCTCCCGATCCGCATGACCTTCGCCGGCTCCTCGATGCGCGACCTCTCCGGCCCGGGGGGCCGCGTGCTCGCGACGTCGGGCGCGGTCTCCTCGCCGGGCTGCTCGTCCGTCATGCCCCCAGTCTGCCGTGCCGGGCCGCTCGCGTCAGGGCAGCAGCAGCACCTTGCCGAAGGCCTCGCCGGACTCGAGCATGCCGAGGGCGCTCTCGGCCTCGTCGAAGGGGAGCCTCGCGTGGACCACGGGGCGGATCAGGCCCCGCTCCGCGAGCGGCCACACGTGCTCGGCGACGTCCCTGACGATCACCGCCTTCTCCTCGGGGGTGCGGGACCGCAGCAGCGTCCCGGTGACGACGGCCCGCTTGGCCATGAGCCGGGCGAGGTCGAGCTCTCCGGTGCGGCCCTGCTGCAGGCCGATGACGACCAGCCGGCCGCCGGGGGCGAGGGCGCGGACGTTGTCTCCCAGGGCGCCGCCACCGAGCACGTCGAGCACGACGTCGGCGCCGCGACCGTCGGTGGCGCCGCGCACGGCGTCGACCACGTCCTCGCTGCGGTGGTCGACGACGACGTCGGCGCCGAGCTCGCGGCAGCGCGCGGTGCGCTCGGGGCCGCCGGCGGTCGCCACGACGCGGGCGCCGAGCGCACGGCCGAGCTGGATCGCGACGCTCCCCACGCCTCCCGAACCGCCGAGCACCAGCAGCGTCTCTCCGGCCCGCAGGTGGCCGGTGTCCACGAGGTTCGTCCAGGCGGTGCAGACGGCCTCGGGCAGAGCGGCCGCGTCGACGAGGTCGACGCCCTCGGGGAGTGGCAGCGTCTGGCCGGCCCGCACCACGACCTGCTCGGCATAGCCGCCGCCGTCGAGCAGCGCCACCACCTCGTCGCCGACACGCCGGTCCGACACGCCAGGCCCGAGTCGGTTCACCGTGCCGGAGATCTCGAGTCCGGGCCACGCGGGGGCCCCGGGTGGCGGCGGGTAGAGGCCGGCCCGTTGGAGGAGGTCAGCCCGGTTGACACCGGCGGCGGCGACGTCGACTACGATCTCCCCGTCGCCCGGCTCCCGGAGCTCGACCTGACTCGTGGTGAGTTTCCCTGAGGGCCCATCGCCCGATATCGTGACGGCTCGCACACCGACGAAGACTACTCGCGCGCGGCGCCGAGCGTGGGGAGATGTCCCAGCGGGCAGGCGACGAGAAGCCGGAGGATCGGGGAGGTTCGACCCCGCCGACCTCGAACGATAAGTGATGGAGAGAGGTCCACATGCTCCGCAGGTTGGGCGTTCGCGGGAAGATCCTTGCGACACTCGCCGTGCCGATCTTCGTCCTGGTCGTGGCGGCCGCCTACATCTCCTGGGGGGCCCTGCAGGACGCCGTCCGCGCGGACCAGACGTCCCAGCTCGCCGACAGCCTCCAGGCGCAGGACGCCGCGGGAACCGCGGTCGCGACCGAGCGGGCGCTGGCCATCGCCGTCCTCAACGGCGACGAGGAGCGACGGGAGCAGCTCGCCTCGGCCCAGGCCGAGAGCGACGCCGCGGTCGACGCCCGTGACGCCGAGCTGCGCAGCATCGAGACGGACGCGCTGAGCGTCAACGTCCAGAACGCGATCCAGACGACCCTCGACGACCGCCGCGTGCTCGACGAGCTGCAGCGCAAGGTTCTCGCGGGGCAGGTCACCGAGGCCGCCGCGGCCGACCAGTACACCGACATCATCGAGCGCGCGTTGGACGTCCCGCGGTCCGTCTCGGCCGCGTCGACGAACGGTGGCCTGTCCGAGCTGCTCAACGCCTACGTCGCGATGGACGAGCTCATGCTCGCCAAGACGGTCGAGCGGCCGATCGTGGCCCTGGCCCTGGCCGACGCCACCCGTGCCGCGCAGTCCGGCGACGACCGCGACGCCGAGCTGGCGGCCCGCATGGTCAACGCCCTCGAGACGACCAACGAGCTGCACGCGGCGGCGAAGGAGCAGGCCGAGCGGCTCGGGCTCGACATCACCGTCCCGGAGTTCTCGGACGAGCTCGACGCGCTGCGCTTCCCGCTGCGGTACCAGAACTTCTCCGGCATCGACCGGTCGGCCGCCTCCCAGTGGGGCGAGCTGTCCGACGCCTGGGTCGACTCGATGCGTCCCGTGCGTGACGACGTCCGTGACGAGACCGTCAGCTACGCCTCCGACGCCTCGGACGACTCCCAGAACCAGGCGATCGGCACGATCGCCGCGACGTTCGGCATCGTGCTGATCTCGCTGATCATCGCGCTGATCATCGCGCGCCGGATCGTCAACCCGCTCCGTCGCCTCACGGCCGCCACCGCCGACGTGCGCGACCGCCTGCCGCAGATGGTCGAGCAGATGGCGGTGCCGGGTCAGGCGCCGGAGATGAACGCGGTGCAGATCCCGATCGAGTCCACGGACGAGGTCGGGCGCCTGGCGACCGCGTTCAACGAGGTCAACGCCACGACGATCGAGGTCGCCCGGGAGCAGGCCGCCCTGCGTGGCTCCATCGCCGAGATGTTCGTCAACGTCGCGCGTCGCGACCAGGTCCTGCTGAACCGCCAGCTCGCGTTCCTCGACGAGCTCGAGCGGTCCGAGGAGGACCCGGGGACGCTGTCGAACCTGTTCCGGCTCGACCACCTCGCGACCCGTATGCGCCGCAACGCCGAGTCGCTGCTGGTCCTGGCCGGCATCGACTCCGGTCGCCGCGTGCGCACACCGATGCCGGTCTCGGACGTCATCCGCACGGCCTCCTCGGAGATCGAGCTGTACGACCGGGTGCGGCTGAACCTGCAGGCCGACCCGCACATGCTGGGCCACAACGCGCTGAACGCCGCGCACCTGCTGGCCGAGCTGCTGGAGAACGCGACGATGTTCTCCGAGCCGCACACGGCGGTCGAGGTCACCGCGGCGCGCGAGGCCCACGGGGTCGTCGTGACCGTCCACGACCAGGGCCTGGGTATGTCCCCGGCGGAGATCGCCGACGCCAACGCGAAGGTCTCCTCCTCGACGCCCTCGGACGCGGTCGGTGCCCAGCGACTGGGCATGTTCGTGGTCAGCCGCCTCGCCCAGCGTCTGCAGGCCCGGGTGGAGTTCGCCACGGGCCGCGACGGCCGGGGCACGGTCGCCACCGTGACCTTCCCCGACGAGCTGTTCGTCGCGGACGAGGCGATGCCGCTGCCGCAGCCGACGGACCCGCTCGAGGCCGCGACCCAGCGCTCCGCCGCCCAGCTGACGAGCCCGCGCACCGAGGCCCCGGTGTCGCAGAGCGAGCCCTCGACGGTCCCGGCGCCCGGCAGCGACCAGCCGACCGAAGCCCCTGCGGCTCCGACGCCGGCACCCGCACCGGTCGAGCCCGCGCCCGCCCCACGCGAGCCCGTCGCGTCGCACCACCTCGCCCCGGAGCCGCCGGAGGCCGAGCCCGTCGACCTCGACGCCCTGATGGACGGCACGACCCGCGCCGGGATGCCCCGTCGCCGCCGCTCGGAGACGACCACGCCTCCGACCGAGTCGATCGTGCTGCCCCCGCTGGAGACGCCCCAGCTCGAGGAGACCGACTCCTCGGACGGGGAGTGGGCGCCGCCGACGGACGTCCAGCCGGCAGCGGCGTCCCTGCCGAGCCGGCGTCGGGCGGCCTCGATGCCGAGCGAGCCCGCGCCGCACTCCGGCGCGATCGCGCTGCCCCAGGCGGCCGAGCCGACCGCCGAGCCCGTCGAGCCCCAGGCACGGACGGGGCTGTTCTCGAGCTTCCGGACGATGGACAACCTCGCCGAGAGCACCCTGCAGCTCGACGCCGTCACCGACGACCCGGCGAACGTCCCGGACCTGACGGACGCGACGTCGGAGTCCGCTCCGCCCGCGCCCGCCCCGGCGGCGAACGCGGCCTCGACCGCCTCGGCGCCCGCGCCCGCGCCGGCACCGCGCACCGAGCCCGCTCCGGCGGCGAACGCGGCGTCGGCGGCCTCGGCCCCGGCTCCGCAGCCGGCTCCGGCTCCGCAGCCTGCGCCCGCTCCGACGCCGCGACGCGAGTCCGCGGCGCCGGCCCCCGCTCCGGCGGCGGACCCGGCGTCGGCGACCTCGGCTCCCTACCAGGCTCCCGCGAGCTCGGCCCCGGCCTACGAACCGATGGTCCCCGCCCCGGCAGCACCGGTGCCGCAGCGGACGCAGCAGCCGGTCGAGCGGCCGGAGCGGCCGGAGCAGCCGGAGCAGCCGGCCGAGCGTCCGCAGCAGCCCGTCGACCGGACGCCGGTCGAGGACGCGCCGACGCCCTCGCGCACCGTGTCCTCGGCGAACGGCACGGACCGCACCGAGGAGTCGACCTCGTTCTCGGCCCTGCCGGCGTTCGAGGAGCTCATGTCCGACCTGCCGACCCGGCGGACCGAAGGTTCCTCCGGTGCCGGGCACCGCAAGCGGGGTCTGTTCGGGCGCAAGCCCGCCGCGGCCGAGACGACCGGCGCGACCGGGACGTCCGGTCAGGACGGGGCCGTGCCGCAGCAGGTCGGGTCGGGCGACGACCCGCTCACCGCTCCGACGGCGGACTCCTCGTCCACGCCGTGGGCCGCGTCGAGCCCGTCGCGCACCCCGGCGCCGGCCGAACCCGCGGCACCGGCTAGCGGGCACGAGACCTCGGCGCCCGTGCCGGCACCTCGTCCCGACGAGCTGCCGATGCCGTCCGCCGCTCCCACCGGCCGCACGACGTGGCCGACCGGAGCCTCGACGGAGGCGGGACGCTGGACGGGTCCGCAGCGGTCGACGGAGTCGACGGCGTCGTCGCAGCCCGCCCCGACGCCCGAGCCCGAGCCCGAGCCCGAGCAGGTGGCCCGGGAGGAGCGTCCGGCGCGGACCTCCTACGGCGAGTCCGTCCTTCCGCTGCGATCCACCGAGACCTCCGACGTCGACCCGTACGACCCGAGCGATGTCGCCGACACGGTCGAGGCGCGTTCGGAGTGGATGGCGTCGGCCGTGCTGTACGAGGAGATGTCCACGCTGATGCAGCGCGGCATCTTCCAGGAAGAGAACGTGACGACCACGAACCAGGAGCAGAGCTATCGGCCCGCGAACATGGCACCGACTGGCAACGGCCTGACGCGCCGCACCCGGCGTGACGAGCCCGTGGAGCCTCCGGAGCGCTTCACCGCCCGCATCGAGCGCGATCCGGAGCAGCTGCGCTCCCGGTTGTCGGCCTTCCAGTCGGCGACCGCGCGTGGCCGGTCGGAGAAGACCGACGACAGGGCCTCGACGAACGGCTCCTGAGCGTGAATGATGTCCAAGGATCGGCCCCGCACCAGCGGTGACCTGCGCAGCAGAGCGCATTTGACGAGGAGGAAGCGTGACCCTCAGTACTGAAGCGACCAACTTCGGGTGGCTTCTCGACAACTTCGTCCGGACCGTGCCGGGCAGCCGCCACACGCTGGTGGTCTCGGCCGACGGTCTCCTCATGGCGATGTCGGACCAGCTCGACCGGACCAGCGGCGACCAGCTCGCGGCCATCGTGTCGGGGATGTCGAGCCTGACCCGCGGCGCCTCGCGCCAGCTCAACGGCGGGAACGTCCGCCAGGCCATCATCGAGATGGACAACGGGTACCTCTTCCTGATGAACGTCTCGAACGGGTCCGTGCTCGCCGTGGTGGCCGACGCGAACTGCGACATCGGGCTCGTGGGGTACGAGATGGCCCTGCTGGTGTCCCGGACCGAGTCGACCCTGACGCCGCAGCTCATCTCGGAGATGCGCGGCGCCCTTCCGGTCGACGGCAACCAGCGCTCCGCACAGGTGGGATGAGGTAAAGCATGACGCACGCACCGTTCGGTTCCCTGGGCGCGCAATCCGCGGACGGCTACGAGGCTGCCACGGTGCGTCCCTATGCGGTCACGGGAGGTCGTGTCCGCTCGTCGATGTCCGATCTACCGCTCGAGGCGCTTGTCGAGGTCATGCCGGGAGCGGTGAGCAGCCACGGTCTGACGCCGGAGAAGCGCGCGATCCTTCAGCACGCCGCGCACACCTACGTGTCGATCGCCGAACTGTCGGCGCTGCTCAAGCTCCCCCTCGGTGTGGTCCGCGTCCTGGTGGCGGACATGCAGGAGGAGGGGCACATCACCGTGCACACCTCGGCCCCCGTGAACGTCCACACGGGCCACGGCAGCAACCACTCGGGACTTTCCCTGAGCGTCTTGGAGAGTGTTCTCAATGGCATTTCCGCCCTCTGACAGTGCGTCGCCCGCAGGCTCGGGCGGGTTCGCTCCCAGCTGGGCGCCGATCTCGCAGCCTGCTGGTGCGATGGGCGCGTCGACAGCAGGTGCCGCACCGTCGGGCGCCGCGATGAGCGGTGGCCCGGTGCGCCAGAGCGTGCTCGGCGGTGGCGCACCGTCGGCGCGCGCGACGTCCGAGCCCCAGGCCTCGACCGCACCCCAGCCGGGTGTGGCGACCGACACCCAGGCCGCCCCGACGGCCCAGGCCCCGGCGCAGAGCTCGAGCGCCGCCCCGGCGGCCCCGCAGCAGGCTCCGGAGGCCCAGGAGCAGGCCCCCGCTCCCACGGCTCCCGCCAGGGCGACCGCGCCGGACGGCAGCGCCGCCCCCACCGTCACGAAGATCGTGGTCGCGGGCGGCTTCGCGGTCGGCAAGACGACGTTCATCGGCTCGATCTCGGACGTCGAGCCGCTGAACACCGAGGCCGCGATGACCGAGCACTCCATGGGCGTCGACGACGCGGGCGGGGTCACCGACCGCAAGACGACCACCACCGTGGCGATGGACTTCGGGCGCGTGTCCCTGCCGGGCAACCTCTGGCTCTACCTCTTCGGCACCCCCGGCCAGGACCGCTTCCTCTTCATGTGGGACGACCTCGTCCGCGGCGCCATCGGTGCCGTCGTGCTGGTGGACACCGACCGTCTCGAGCAGTGCTTCCCCGCGATCGACTACTTCGAGTCGCGCGGCGTCCCGTTCGTCGTCGGCGTCAACTGCTTCGACGGTGTGGCCAAGCACCGCCTCGAGGACGTGCGCGAGGCGCTGCAGATCCCGGCGCACGTGCCGATGCTCTACACGGACGCGCGGTCGCGGGCGGCGACGAAGCAGACGCTGATCTCGCTCGTGCAGCTCGCGATGCGCCAGCTGCGCTCGGGCAGCCAGCCCGGCCGTCGTCGTCCCCGGGCAGGGCCCGACTAGACTGTCGGGCCGAGGAGGGCTGACAGAGCGGCCGAATGTGACGGTCTTGAAAACCGTTGTTGCGCAAGCAACCGGGGGTTCGAATCCCCCGCCCTCCGCCACCGACCGGGGTGCGACGTCACGACGTCGCACCCCGGTCGCGTCGTGTGCGGACCTCCACGACGGGCAGGCGCAGCGCTCCGGGAGCCGTCGTGGGGACGACCGGTCGCACCGGCCGCGTCGGGGTGATGACGGTGTACGAGCCGCCGGGCGCCGGGCGCCGGTCGGGCTCCCCGCGGTTGGGCCAGAGCGCGCAGGCGCGCTCGGCCATCGCCGTGATCGTCAGTGACGGGTTCACCCCGAGGTTGGCGGTGACGGCGGACCCGTCGAGGACGTGCAGGCCGTCGTGACCGTGCACCCGGTGGTAGGGGTCGATGACACCGGTGTCGGCCGACTCGCCGATCGTGCACCCGCCGAGGATGTGCGCGGTCATCGGGACGTCGAACGGGTCGCCGATGCTTCCGGCGGGCACGCCGCCCATCCGTGCGGCCATCGCGCGGACGACGTCGTGCGCGACGGGGATCCACGCGGGGTTGGGCTCACCGGTCCCTTGGCGGGAGGACAGTCTCCTGCCCAGGAGACCGCGGCGGGTGAACGTGGTCAGCGAGTTGTCCCGGTTCTGCATCACCAGGGCGATGACGGTCCGTTGCGACCACCCGCGCAGGTCGAGCAGCGACGGCAGGTGCCTGCGCTGCCTCCACAGCTCTGCCAGCCAGCGGAGCCATCGGGCACGCTCCCCGGGGCGCCGCCGGCCGTCGACCAGGACGGTCTGCAGCAGCCCCATCGCGTTGGAGCCTCGCCCGTAGCGCACGGGCTCCACGTGGGTCTCGTCGTCCGGCGCGAACGCCGAGGTGATCGCGACGCCGCGGGTGTAGTCGGCCTCGTGCCGGTCCCGGGCGGGGAGGCCGGCCCCGAGCAGCGCCTCCGAGTTCGTCCGGGTGAGCTCGCCGAGGCGGTCCGACAGGTGGGGCAGCGTGCCGGCGTCGCGCATCGCGTGCAGCAGCCGTTGCGTGCCGAGGGTGCCGGCGGCGAGGACGACCTGCGGGGCGCGCAGGGTCCGGCGACGTGACCACGGGCGGCCGGTGCGGTGGGTGCGGACCTCGTAGCCCCCGTCCGGGCAAGGGACGACGGCGGTGGCCGTCGTGAGGGGGTGCACCTGCGCGCCGCCGCGCTCCGCCAGGTGGAGGTAGTTCTTGACCAGGGTGTTCTTCGCGTTGTGCCGGCACCCGGTCATGCACTCGCCGCAGTGCAGGCAGGGGCTCCGGTCCGGGCCGATCCCGCCGAAGTACGGGTCGTGCATCCCGGCGGCCGCCCCGGTCACGTCGTCGCCGAGGTAGACCCCGACGCGTGCGGTGCGGCAGGTGGCCTCGACGCCCATGGTCCGGGCGACGTCACGCATGACCTCGTCGGCCGGCGTGGTGCGTCCGTAGTCGACGACGCCGAGCATGCGTTCGGCCTGGTCGTAGTAGGGCTGCAGCTCGGCCTCCCAGTCGGCGATGCCGGACCAGGCCGGGTCCGACCAGAACCTGCCGACCGGGCGGTACAGGGTGTTGGCGTAGACGAGCGATCCGCCGCCGACGCCGGCGCCTGCCAGGACGACGACGTCCCGGAGCCGGTGGATGCGCTGGATGCCGAAGCACCCGAACGCGGGCGCCCAGAGGAAGCGTCGCAGGTCCCACGACGTCCGGGGCAGCTCGTGGTCGGCGAACCGCCGACCCGCCTCGAGGACACCGACGCGGTAGCCCCGCTCGGTGAGCCGCAGCGCCGCCACGCTGCCGCCGAACCCGGATCCGATGACGAGGACGTCGTAGTCCTCACCGACTGTGGTGCGTGCCATGCCCTGACGATACGACGGCGCTTTGCTCGATCCCGCCCCTGGCGGTTACTCTGGTCGCCGCGGCATGGCGACGTGCGTCGCCGCTGGCCGCGAGGAGACGTCGCATAGTCTGGTCTAGTGCGCCACCCTGCTAAGGTGGTAACGGGGCAACCCGTTCGCGGGTTCAAATCCCGCCGTCTCCGCCAGGAAGGCCTCGGAGCTCGACGCCCGGGGCCTTTTCTGTGGCCTCGATCGCCATCCCGTGGCGTGGGTCACGAACGGCCGATCCGGTTTGGGGATCGGCGTGGAGGGCGGTAGAGTTCTCGTCGGCCGGTGCGAACGCATCGGACGTACTGCGCCCGTAGCTCAACGGATAGAGCATCTGACTACGGATCAGAAGGTTGGGGGTTCGAATCCCTCCGGGCGCGCAGCACACGCGGGGCCCACCAGATCATCTGGTGGGCCCCGTCGTCGTTTCCGGACTGTCCGCTGACCGCGCCGGCGATCCGGCCTCCACCTTCCGCACGCCGGTGCCCCGGGTGCACGAGCGGGGGAGCGGGTGCCTCTGCTGCGGAGAAGTCCTGCCCGTCACGGCGTCGTGCGCCGGACGACGCCGTGCCTGAGCGGCCCGATGCTGGGCCGCGGCGGGAGTGCGCGCCGTGGTGCTGTCCCACGTGCGCGAGCTCGGGGAGGCGCTCGGCCTCACGATGTCGATTGGTGGATCACTCCTCGTCGTGGACGGCGTGGTCATGATCTGGCGTGCGGGCCGGACCGGCGAGTCCTGAGGCCGGGATCGCACGGCGCGACGAGAGCCCGTCCGGACGGCCCCGGCCTCGCTGCCGGCTGTCGAGCTCCGTCCCGGTCGACCACCCGCCGTTCACGGTGCCGACACGGCGGAGCCGCCCGCGGAACACGTCGTCTCGCCGACGTCAGCCGCCGGACCGCCGGTCGGAGAGCTGATCCGGGGTGCTCCAGCGGCAGGATTCCGGGCCTCTGCCGCGAGAGTGGCGCGCGCCACGTCGTCCGACGTTGACTCTCGGGGAGAGGCATCGGTAATGTTCTCTGACGTCAGCCCGACGGGCCGACGGACACCAGATGAACGAGCTGCAGAGTT
This sequence comes from Isoptericola sp. b515, assembly GCF_030588125.1. Taxonomy (NCBI): domain Bacteria; kingdom Bacillati; phylum Actinomycetota; class Actinomycetes; order Micrococcales; family Promicromonosporaceae; genus Isoptericola; species Isoptericola sp. b515. The sequence continues at coordinate 1,276,293 of NZ_JAUQYR010000001.1, forward strand.
CGATTCGGTGGCCGGGCCGGAGCTGACGACCACCACCCTCCGGGACAGGTAGCATTGTGCGCCCTGAACCTGGTGGAGCAGGTCGCTTTTGCCAAAGCTGTATCCGATCGAAAAGATCGGGGCGGTTTGCAGAGAGAAAAGCGAAATGCTAAGTTAGAGGGGTTGCCCCGGACGGGGTCGGAACGGAAGGTTCCGGCTTTCGGATGGTGTGTGTCGGTTGTTTGAGAACTCAACAGTGTGCTTGATAGTCAATGCCAAATTTTGAACCTTCATTGGTTCCTTTGGAT